>DASXUX010000096.1:0-6410 GCA_036504595.1 Planctomycetota bacterium
GCCGGGAGACTTGTTAGCGAAGCGGTTGTTCTCCCTGGAGTCTCCTTCTGGCTGGGACAGACCGAGTTCCGCGTTATCGCTCTGGCCCCAGAGGACGGGCGCGTTACAAATGCCGAGGTCCTGGGTTCGAATACGGGCCCAGACCGAGACGAGTCCGCAGCAGAAACGGTTGTCAAACTGGCCGAGCTTCTCAAGGCGGAGAACCTCCCGACATTGCGCCAGAAGACTGTCGCCATGGCTGCATACTGTGTCGAGGGCGCGCGGGGTTTCCTGGCGGAAGTGCTGAATGACAGGGAGTTGGTTCTGTCGGCCAAGCTGCGCTTCGCTTCGGACGAGGCAGCTTTGGCGGAGTCCTGCCGTGAGGTCATTGACCGCTGCCTGGAAACGCGGGAACTCGTGTTCGCCTCGGGCCTGAAGCCGCAGCCTGGGCAGGCAGAGAATCCCAACCCACTGGCGCGATACGCGGTGGCAGCCTGTGTTCCCATACTCGACGAGCGTGATCGCGTGAAGGCCATCTTGTACGTCGATCACTTCCTCGACAAGGGAACTCACAGTGTTCGGGCGGCGGAGTTCTTGGTATGGCTGGCATACTACTACAGACTCATCGCAGCCAATCTCAGCCTGCGAGCCCAACTTGAGGAGCGCGTCACACGATTGGCGCGTTCCGTGCGCGACTCAGCAGGCATGGTGGCCGAGTCTCTCGCCATGCGGCAAGTGCTGGAACGCGCACGACGCATTGCCGCAAGCGATGTCCCAGTGCTCATCCTCGGCGAGACCGGCGTGGGAAAGGAGATGCTCGCAAAGTTCATCCACGAACAGTCGGCGCGGCGAGGCAAGCCTTTTGAGGCAATCAACGTCTCCGGATTTTCCGACAGTCTGTTCGAGTCCGAGATGTTCGGTCATGTCAAAGGGGCCTTTACGGGGGCAATTGGCTACCGCGCCGGTGCGTTCGAGCGCGCCATCGGCGGCACGCTGTTCCTGGACGAGGTTGGCGACCTGCCCGCGCACTTGCAGGTGAAGCTGCTGCGGGCGCTCTCAACCCATTCCGTGCGGCCTGTCGGCGCGGACGTAGACTTGCCTGTAGACGTCAGGCTACTCTTCGCCACGAGTCAGAAGCCTCGTAAACTGCGAAAAGACTTCTACCACCGCATCAACGGCATTGACGTGCGGATTCCACCACTGCGGGAACGACGCGACGACATCGTCCCGCTGGCCCGGCACTTCCTGCTCAAATATGGCGGCACCGATAAACGGTTGTCCCCGGCCGCCGAAAAGAGGCTGTTGGAGTACGCATGGCCTGGCAATGTCCGCGAGCTAGAGAAGGTGGTCCAGGCCACGACCGTTCTATGCGCAGCGGCTGAGATTGCGCCAGAGGATATCGAGTTGAGACACGCCGAATCGCCTTCGCAGCATCTTGAGGACGTGGAGCGGCGGCACATCGCTAGAGTCCTGCGACAGCAGGATGGCAACAGAACGCGCGCGGCGAAAGTCTTAGGAATAGCCCTCAGCACGCTGCACTTAAAGATCAAGAAGTACAAACTGGATTGACACTGCGGTGCACAAAGGTCAGCAAAAAATGGAACTTCAACAACCTCACTGCGGAGGTGACCTGTTTGCGCCCAGATGCGCCGACCCTTCTGGTGACGGGCGGCGGCTGCGGCCTCGGTGATTTGGATAGCGTGGTCAAGGCTTTGGCGGACGCTCGCCCCAACATTCAATTGATGGCTGTTGCGGGGAACAACCGGAAGCTGCATGCCTCATTGCTGAAGCTCGCGGCGCAATACCACCGCCGAGTCGTCCCCCTCCCCAGCATAAACCCGCCGTAGTAGTACTGCCCTTTTCCGCTTAACGTTTCACTGGTCGTGCGCGTGCCCTCACAATCATAGGTGTACGCCACCGAGTTGAGCCGCCCGGTGTTCTTGACGATGACAATGGAAACGATGCCATTGGACATCGTCACCGTACCGTCCTGATTGTCGGTGACGGCCACGTTCGGCCCTGTTCCCGTGCCGCCGCCGGGGATGTTTGCTGCGCATGCCGTTTGAGCGCCAATCAGCAGCAGGGCGGTGAGGAGGAGTCGTGCAATCATCATTTCGCGACCTTTCGTTTTCTTCGTGCAGCAGCAATCACGGCACCTCCATACAGTAACCCGCGATGAAAACCAGTGTCAGCGAATTCATTTCCCGGCCGAATTGATTGGTTGGACACACCGTTCCGGTTCGCCCGCGTGCCTTAAACGGGCCAAGGGTGTGTTAAGGCGAACAAACGAAAGATGCCGGACTTCTTTTCGAGGAGGGTCTCTAACGGTTCCCCTGCATATTTTTTCCCGGTCAGCGCAAATCCGCGATCCTTCCCGGTGGCGTGCTTCACCTGTTCCGAATCTGAATGATCCGTGCACGTGATCGGCGCCGACTGCGAACCTGCTCGGAGCCTCCGGGTCCCGCAAAATAATTCGGCACGCGTGACGTATCCGTAAAATGTAACCGATCAGTGCGCTTACGGCTATGGATCAAAGCACGCGTACCGTGAGTGCGTTCCGCGTTCTGCAAATCAGGTATGGTACTGGTGAAGATCGAAGGGGATTGTTAACGGAGAGAACTCAGATATCCGTCAGGTAACTGCCCCATCGAATCACATGCGCAAAAAAGGGTGGTCAATGGATCGTTCCACGGCCCGAAGTCTTTAACAGGAGAACGATCAGCGGCAGGGAAGTGTAAAGCAAGGACGCTGGTTACAAATATAGACCAGCATCGGCCAGGTCCCAGCGGACACCGGATTTACCGGTCCGGTAATGGTGAGGGCTTGGCGAGACTGGTGCGAGAGGTGGCCCGCCGGCAACGTGGTCGATGGGTTCACCAGTGCCATCACAGCAGGCTGAGGCGCGAAGCCGGTTCCGAGCGGGCATGTGCGCGCTGGCGCTTGTTCTATACAACGACGATATTGGCCCAAATCATGTCTCTTGGCAGTTCTCCCTGTCGGATCCTGCAGTTCAAAATTCTATCTGCAGCATCTTTATAATCTTCCCGTGAGGTAGTTCCAGAGGCCACGAGGTCGCACCAGTTGTCAATGGCAGCTTTGCCTGGTTCCGGGGCTCTCTCGCGGCGTACCATCGCCGACAGAAACTCCGCCAGCAGTTCGCAACGGGGTCTTTCCCGTGCGCGTTTGATGGTGACGATCATTCTGCTCTGCCAGGAGCCGCCCTGATTGTTGCGGGCGTGGCAGAGAGCGTTGATGCAAATTGCACGAAGGAACGGAGGTGCCCACTCACCCGGATCGATGCTGCGAAAAAGAATGAGACCTGTCTGCCGATAGACGACTGCAGCATACGATTGCATTGGCAAACTTAGTTGTTGGCCATGCCACATGGCCGTGATTGCAGCAGCGGAGAATATTTCTGAATCCCAGGCGATTGTCCAAAGGTGCTTTGGATCCCAGCCCCGAGCGACGAATCGTCGGCTCCAGTCGAACTGCTGCCGGAGGAACTGGCTGGAATGCAGGCGGCCATTAAGTACGGGCGTTCTTCGTTGAGTTGCGTTCATGACTGGTGATCCTTTCACAGCGATTTGGTTGTTTCCTGCCCTGGCAAGGTGGCACGCACAATTGCCAGAATTTGAGCTCTGGCTCGTTTTGACAGGGCTGGCCATGCACTGGCGACCTCAACCATATCACAGTCGGAGCAGTACACACCGGTTACACATTTTGGATGCGTGGGGCTGCTCCCGACCTGCACCGAATTGCTGCCGGGCTGCACAGGCTGAGGAGGGATAAGTTGTTGGGGTGTGTGGGGATGTGCTTCAAACTGCGCAGCGGTGCTACTTCGCTGCGCTTTCGTGCTACGTTCCTGTAAGTCGTTTGAAAACTCGGGGCGACTGGACACCAATTGAACTTTTTATGAGGGAGGCGTTCGGTTTGGAGCCTGCCGTTGCACGGCTGATCGCGGCGGCGTGATGCCCCCCAGAACCCGCCGGGCAGCCACATTGGCCGTGAACAGACCGGCGACCCGTGTGCGCTGCCGGTCCCGTTCCATTTTTGGGATGTCGGCAGGTGCTACTTAGTCGCCCCTGCTTTGTCTCGCGTGGCCTTGTAGGCCTGCGTCACCGCCTTTTCCAGCACGTCGCCGTTGAAGATCACCGTCACCGGCACGCTGACCCGCGCCGATGTGGTCGCGTTGATCAAGCCGTCATCGGCCAGCGCCACCGCATATGAACCTTTGCTCAGCTTCACGGCGAACTTGGCGATCTGCAGCGACGTGCCGGTCTTGCCTGACTTCACGCCTACCGCAAGCGAGTCATTGCCCTTGGGCGACTTGCCCTTGGGGTCGAGCGTGAAGGCCTTCACCACGCCGCCGATGTCAACGATTGCCGTTTGCCCGGAAATGCTGAAGCCTTCGGGGATCAACAGCAGGCCCGACAGGCCGATGCTGTCGTTGCCTTGTGGTTTGGAGAAGTTCAGCTTGATGCTCAGCCTGGAGACTGACAGCTTGCCGGACGCTGTCGGCTTGGCCGCGCCGCCGGGAGTGGTAGACGCGCTATTTGGATTTGAACCCAACGCCGTCTCGATCTGGTCCGAGAACCCGTCGCCGTCGGAATCCTGAGATGGCGGCAGAACCGGTCCGCCTCCGCCGGACTGCGCCGCAGCGACATACGCATTCACGCTGCTGCTGGTGGATGTTTTTCCGTCGCTCACGGTGAGGGTAACGGTGTAGCTTCCGGCCGCGGAATAGATGTGGCTCACTCCCGCGCCCATACCGGTGGTGTTGTCGCCGAAGTCCCACGTGTACGTCAGAGTGTCGTTGTTGCTGTCGCTGGCGCTGGTCGAGAACGCCACGCTCTCGCCAGCCTTGGGCTGGCTGGGGCTGATGGTCGGCGGGGAGTCAATCGCCGGTGCCGAGTTTGGAGCGGCGATGATGAGCACTCCGTCCGCGCTCCCCTGGTAGTTTGCATCCGCGATGGTTGCTGTCACAGGATAGCTTCCGAGATCTTTGGGCGCCGTGGGTAAGTCGTTGTACTTAAGAACCACGGCAAGCCCTGAAGGCGTCGTCGTTACCGTCGCGCTCTTCGCCGAACCGTCGTAGGTCTGGCTGAGGCCGCTCAGCGTCACCATGGCACTGGCCTTCGCTACGTTGAAGGATTGGTCCACGTATGGCGCGGCGCTATAGTTCGCGAATCCGGCCTGCGACGCCCGTACGGTCACCAATCCCGCGCCCGTGATGGTGATTGTGCTGCCGTTCGTGCCGGTTGCCGTCGCCGGGCCGCTGGCGATGGCGAACGTGACCGGATTGCCGGATGCTCCGCCGGTCGCGCTGACGGTAAACGGCGCGTCGCCGTAGGTCTTGCCGGAGAGCGTGCCGAAGGTGATTGTCTGCGTCGCTTGGGCCACGATGAACGACTGATCCACGTCCGCTGCGGCGCTGTAGTTCGCGTTACCAGCTTGCGAGGCCGTGACGGTTACCAACCCCGCGCCGGTGATGGTGACTTCGTTTCCGTTGATCGTTGCCGGACCGCTTACTTCGAAGGTGACGGGGTTGCCCGACGCTCCGCCGGTCGCGCTGACCGTAAACGGTGTATCGCCGTAGGTCTTGCCGGAGAGCGCGCCGAAGGTGATTGTCTGCGCGGCCTGGGCCACAGTGAACGGCTGGTCCACGTCTGCCGCGGCGCTGTAGTTCGCGGTGCCGGCCTGTGAAGCGCGGACCGTCACCAATCCCGCGCCCGTGATGGTGATTGTGCTGCCGTTTGTGCCGGTTGCCGTCGCCGGGCCGCTGGCGATGGCGAATGTGACCGGATTGCCGGATGCTCCGCCCGTAGCGTTGACCGTAAACGGTGCATCGCCGTAGGTCTTGCCGGAGAGCGCGCCGAAGGTGATTGTCTGCGTCGCTTGGGCCACGATGAACGACTGATCCACGTCCGCTGCGGCGCTGTAGTTCGCGTTTCCAGCTTGCGAGGCCGTGACGGTCACCAAGCCCGCGCCGGTGATGGTGACTTCGTTTCCGTTGATCGTCGCCGGACCGCTTACTTCGAAAGTGACGGGGTTGCCAGACGCTCCGCCGGTCGCGCTGACCGTAAACGGTGCATCGCCGTAGGTCTTGCCGGAGAGCGCGCCGAAGGTGATCGTCGGCGTCGCTTGGGCCACGATGAACGACTGATCCACGTCCGCTGCGGCGCTGTAGTTCGCGGTTCCAGCTTGCGAGACCGTCACGGTTACCAACCCCGCGCCGGTGATGGTGACTTCGTTTCCGTTGATGGTCGCCGGACCGCTGGCGATGGCGAACGTGACCGGATTGCCGGATGCTCCGCCGGTCGCGCTGACGGTAAACGGCGCATCACCGTAGGTCTTGTTGGCCAGAACGCCGAAGGTGATCGTCTGCGCAGCCTGAGCCACAGTAAACGACTGATCCACCGATGCTGCCGCGC
>DASXUX010000097.1:0-306684 GCA_036504595.1 Planctomycetota bacterium
GTCGCGCAAGTCCGGGCCGCATGCATAAGCCAAGATGGCCGCGCCGCAGCTCTCTGGCAACTCCCCCAACCCTACCGCGCTTACGGTCTCAACTGGGCACGCATCGCCGCGTAACCACAACATCCAGCGACGTGCACCCCCGCACACCACGCTTGCGGAATTCGGCTGGCGTGGACGGCGCAGTTCAACATAATACGGCTTCTTCATCGGGAGTGCGAAGAATGATCGATCTTGCCGTTGTGCCGGTGGCCGGCCAAGGGACTCGGTTGCTGCCGTCAACCAAAAGCCAGCCGAAGGAAATGCTGCCGGTCGGGCGCAAGCCAGTGGTGCAGTACGTTGTCGAAGAACTGGCGCGTTCGGGCGTGCGGCGGCTGCTGTTCGTCACGGGCGCGGGCAAGACGTCGATTGAAAATCATTTCGACATCAATGCGGAACTGATCGCCTTTTTGCGTGAGACGCACAAAGAGGATCTCCTTGAAGAGCTGGATTTTGAGCGCATGGGGCTCGAGTATTTTTACACGCGCCAGCGCAAACAGCTTGGGCTGGGACACGCGGTGCTTTGCGCGCGGCCGCTGGTGGATAATCAGTGCTTCGTGGTGGCGCTGGGCGATTCGATCATTGGCATGAACGCGGAGTCCAAGATTGTTGCGCGGATGGTCGAGCAGTTCGAGAGTGCCAAGGCGGACGTGGTGATCGCCTTCGAAGAAGTTCCGCGCGAAGAAGTCGTTCAATACGGCATTGCCAAGCCGCGCGCCACGCCCGGGGCTGTCTTCGAGCTGGCTGACATTGTCGAAAAGCCGAGCGTGGCGGAGGCTCCGAGCAACATGGCGGTCGCGGCCCGGTACGTTTTTGGGCCGGGGATTTTCGAGCTTCTGCATGAGACGAAGCCGGGAAAAGGCGGAGAGATTCAACTGACCGATGCCATTCGCTTGTGGATTCGCAAAGGCGGCAAAGTGATGGGCATGCGTTTGCCGGCCGGCGAGCGGCGGTTCGACATCGGCAACTTCGAAAGTTACTTTCAGGCGTTCTGCGAGTTCGCGCTTGCCGATCCGAAGTACGGTCCGGGTTTGCGGGAATACATGCGGAAATTGATTGGTCAGTAGGCGCAAGTCATTGGTCATTAGTCATTGGTCATTAACGGAAGAACTGTGCAACTCATCCGCAATTACTGTTTCGCTCGCGCCGGCCTCGTTGGGAATCCTTCCGACGGGTACAACGGGAAGACGATCTCGATCATCATCCGCAATTTTTGCGCGGAAGTTGTGCTTTACGAATGGGACGAACTGGAACTGGTGCCGAGCGACGAAGACCATAGCCGGTTCGCGTCTATTCGGGAACTGGCTCGCGACGTCAAGCTGCACGGTTATTACGGCGGGTTGCGCCTGATCAAGGCGACGATTAAGAAGTTCGTGGAGCATTGCGATCGGCAGGGCGAGAAACTCCACACGCGAAACTTTTCGATTCGCTACACCAGCGACATTCCAAGGCAGGTCGGGTTGGCGGGTTCGACGGCGATTATTGTCGCGACGCTGCGTTGTCTGATGGAGTTCTACCACGTCGAGATCCCGCTCGAGGTTCAGCCCTCGCTGGCGTTGGCAGTGGAGACGGAGGAGCTTGGGATCGCGGCGGGGCTGCAGGACCGGGTCATTGAAGTTTACGAAGGCCTGGTGTACATGGATTTTTCGAAGGAACGCATGCAGGTGCGCTGCGGCTACCGGCACGGCGTGTACGAAGTGATGGACCCCGCGCTGCTGCCGCCTATCTACATCGCTTACAAGGCGGATGTCAGCGAACCGACGGAGGTTTTTCACAACGATATTCGCGCGCGATTCAACCGCGGCGAAGCGAAAGTCGTGGAAGCGATGCAGAAGTTCGCCGCGCTGGCGTTCGAAGCTCGGCGGGCGATTTTGACGCGCGATGCAGTCAGGCTCTCCGCCTTGATGAATGAGAATTTCGACACGCGGCGTTCGATCTACCAGCTCCCGGCGGCTCAAATCGAGATGGTGGAAGTCGCGCGGAAGACCGGGGCGTCGGCGAAGTTCGCGGGATCGGGCGGGGCGATCGTGGGCGCGTACCGCGACGAAGCGATGTACGCCGAGTTGCAGAGAGTCCTGGGGCAGATCGGGTGCCGGGTGATCAAGCCGTGGATCACGTCTCAGGATGCGACGCAGGTTCCGCCGGCAAAATAGGCTGCGTTAGGCGCGCAAAATCACGACTTTTCCGGGCAAGAGTTGTACGAGCTCTCCGTTCACGCTCAAGGTCGTGGGCTCCTGGCGCAGGTTCATCAGCAGCCTGGTTGTCTTGCCATCGCGGCTCCAGGCCGTGCAGCGCACGTCGGCTCCTTCACCGCGCAGTTCCAGGAGTTTTGGCAACTCTGCGGTTGCCTCCTCGATTGGTTTTGGCGGGGAACACTGATCGGTGTTCTCGACCACGGCGGAATCGGTGTGAATCCAGCGGAAAGCGTCGCCGACTCGTATCACAGCGATGCCGCTCTTTTGCGCGGCGTCAAGTTTCTGGAGCGTGCGCTGATGCAGCAGCAACGTGCTGGGGATGAGCACGTGCGTGTATTCCGCTCGGCCGACTCTCAGGCTTGGTCCGAAGATCTGCGCGTGCCAGAGGTCCGCTTCATCGAGCAGATGCACGCCGACCTGGTTGTCGAGGCAGGCGGTTAGCAGGTCGGTGAGATTCCCGCGCATGCCACCGGGTTCGGGTTGCCAGTTCACGTTTTGAGCATTGAAGCTGCGAATCGGCCATAGACACGCCACGGGTGCGACTTGCTGGCTGCCGCGAACGACTTCCTGAACTTCCTCCAGCCCGGCGCTGAGTTCGCACATGCCCTTCCAGCGAGCGCTCTGCGGACCAAAGTCCGGAGGAGCTTCGATCAGGCGATTGCCTTCGCTGGAACTGAACGCGCCATGAATGACGGGCGTGGTGACGCCCATCAGCGCGTGCCAAAGCAGAATCCTCTCTGCGTGTTGCGCGGTCATCTCCAGGCCAGAGCAGCCGAGATCCTCGCTCATCACGCCCGGCTTGCCTTGCTGGTCTGCGGCGGAGCGCGCGGCGATGACGCCGATGTTGAGCAGAGGGTGCGCGTGATCGCCGACGGCGGGGATGATCAGATCAAGGCCGGGGATGTCGAAGAATTGGAAGAGGGGAAACAGGTTCGTCAGCGAAGCGCTTTGCTGGACCGGGTCATCTTCGGGACTGATATGCCCGACCAAATGCAATTCGTGCTGATGGCACCACTCGGCAACCGGTTTCAGCCATGCGTTGGCAAAACGCTGGCCGCACCAATGGCGATAGTCCAGCCGGGTCTGAAGCGAGCGCGCGGTGTCGTCCGCGGAGAACAGGTTTACCAACCGCGGACGCAGGTCGTAGCCATTCTGGCGCGCGAAGTCTGCGAACAAGTCTGGCGTCCAGGGCCGCTGGCCGAAGTATTTCGGTTCATCGGTGAAGATGGCTTTGATGGTTTTCCCGAAATGCGGCTTCAATTCGGCGGCGTAGCGTTCGTGCGTCAGTTTGATGAACAGGCGAGTGACCTCCGGATTGAGCGTATCTGGCACTCCGCCCCAGTCGCCGCCGGTTTCGCACGGGCGCGCTACAAACGAGACAACCCTTTCGCCGCGTCGCAGCGCCGGCACTCGAACGGCAAATTCCGGACTGCCCGTCCATGCGCGCGGGCAGTTGTATAGAGGAGTAGCGGGGTAGTACCAACGGCTGTCCCAGGGGTCGAGCACGGTCCACTTACGCCGCACCATGCCCACATTGCCCGTCAAATCGGCGATGGTCTCATCGTGCGCGTCCACGACGGCACACCAGAGCAGTTTTCCCGCCGGGAAGCAGAACAGGCCGTCTGTGTCCGGGGCCGAGGCGTGGAACTGTTCAATGGCGCGCGCGGCGTACTCGGGGTTTTCGGCGGTGATGCGGCCGCCGGCTCCGCCGCTGGGGAAGGGATCTTCGTCGTAGAGCCACACATCGAGGTTGCGCCGAGCGCAACAATCAACGACGTGGCGGATGAAGCTGAACCAATCGTCGCCGCCGTAGGGCAGCAGCAGGCCCGCGCGCGGGTGCAAGCACACCGCGGCGACGTTTCCGGCGGCGAAGGCGTCGATCTGCTTTTCCGCAGAACGCAGGTCGCACTTATCGTTCAAGCACCAGAAATAGATCAGGCCTTTCTTGTGCCAAAGTTCGCCCATCGCGGTCGGGTCTCCTGTCGTGGCGTTACTTGCGGCAATGCACGTGGCCGCGGAGGGCTCGGCCGGAGTCCAGGGCGGCTTGCGCGGCGCCGCGGTCGAGGTCGAGGATGCGGATGCCTTTGTCGATAGTGCTGGCGAAAATCGCTTCCATGTCGTTGAGGTGCGGCTGGCTGAGGTTGATCGCGAACAGGCCGCGCGTGTGGCTTATGGCGGGGATGTAGTGCGATCCTCGGCCGCAGAAGTGGATTGCGCCGCCGCCGAACTCATCGAGAAGTCTCTGGTCGTGCGGTTGGACGAATTCCACGTACAGTTCCGGCGAGAGATTCATCAGTGAATCGTTGCGGATCATCAAGCGGCCTTTGTGCAGAAGGCCCCAGTGGACGCTGTAGGGGCCGGCGGCGGCGGTTGAAACGGCCGGCACGGAGGCCGGCGCTACCGCGTACCACTGGCGCATGAAGGCGATGTACGTGTCGGTGATCAGATCCAGCAGGCTCATTAACAGTTCGGGTTCGTCGTAGAAAGCCAGGAAGATGTCGCTGCCCCAGATCACTTCGGCGGCGTCGATGGGGCCCTGCATGTCGGGATGAAACAGCCATACGTGCCGCGCGAGTTTGGGGTGTTCTTTGAAGATTTCGAGGAAGCGTTCTGCGCAGTCGAACACGCGGGCGCCTAAGCCGGAACGGATATCGGGCGGGCCGTTGGCCACGAGTTCCCTCATTTTCTCGCGCGAATGATGTGGCATGGCTGTGGGAAGCGTGCAGGTTTCGCGCGGCATGCGGAAGAGTTCGCAGCCGAAGAGAGACGGCAGAATTCCGGTTCCGTAATTGCAGCGCACACAGAAGCGCATGTTGCTGCCGGCGGCCGCTTCATCGGAGACGGACTTGAACTGGCTGAAGACCATCTGTTCGATGTCGTCCTGAGCGTCGTTGATGTGAATGTCAGGCCACTGAGCGAATGGGCGCGCGGGGCGGCGTGCCGGCGGCACGAAAATGGGCTCGTCGATGGACCCGTCGCAGAAGCGTTGCCAGGCGGCGAGGTTCACCTGCTCCTGCACGTCGTCCAGGCGGTGCTCCAGGTCGTTCAGGCAGGCTTCAAGGGAGTCGGGCATGAGAGGGAACTCCTTGTGGCTGGTGTCTGGTCGTCTGGTGTCTGGTTTTAGCTACCTGGCGACCAGACTACAAGACACCAGACGACCAGCGAGTAGTTTGACACCAACCACGACATCGTTAAAGCTATTCTATGACGATGCCCGAAACTGAGCCGACACAGCCCCCCGCTTCGCTCGATACGGAACCCACGCCGCCAGCGCGCCGCGGGTGGCTGGGCACTGCGGCGAAGCTGGCGTTGGCCATCGGCATTCTTCTCTGGCTATATTTCAGCGGACGATTGGACCTGAGCCTGCTTAGCGGGCCAAATGTTTCTTGGCTGCTTGTGCTGGGATCGACGGCGGTACTGCTGCTCTCGTTGCCGGTGGTATCCTGGCGCTATCAACTGGCGCTCAACGGGCTGGGGCTTCCGTGCGGGTACGGGCAGGCGTTCTCTTGGACGATGATCGGCATGTTTTTTGACATGGTGATGCCATCGGCGACGGGCGGCGACCTGATCAAAGCGGTGTATGCGGTCAGAGCGTACGGCAAAGGACGGCGCAGCCTGGCGATACTGAGTGTGATGCTGGACCGCGTGCTGGGGATTTTCGGGTTGTTCTGCCTGGCGCTGATGGTGTGCCTGGCCGGCGGGCACACGATCGACGCGAACGCGCGGCTGCGCGGGATGACGTGGTTGCTGAGCCTGGTCTGTGGTGGCGGGATGATCGCGTTCCTCATCGCCGTTTCGCCGCACGTCGCGGAAAGCTCGTGGCGGCAGAAGCTTGTTTCGATGTTGCCGCTGCACGAACGGCTGGAACGCGTCTACCAGGGGTTGGTCGGACTGCGGCGGCAACCGAAAATCTTGCTGCTGATGCTGGGGCTGTCCGTGGTCAATCAGGCCATTGTGTGCGCGTCGGTGCTGGTGCTCGCGCGTGGGTTGGGGATGCGGATCGCTCCGCTGGAAGGCGCCATCGTCGTGCCGCTGGCGTTATTCGTGAATGCCTTTGGATTTGCGGGCGGATTTGGCGTTGGCGAATGGGGCTTTGACGAATTGTTCAGACGTCTGTTGAACATTCGCGGTGGCGCATCCCTGGCGCTGGCGTTCCACGTGCTGAGCTTTGTCTTCCGCTTGCTGGGGCTGCCCTTCTATCTCCTGAGCGGGCGAGTGACGGCGGAGGAAACCGAGGACGGCGAACGGCGTTAGCATGGGTCGCTAGTTCCACTGTCACCGTTTCTGTTTATTCAATCCGGCTGGGCTCTGGGCTCTCAGCTCTTGGCCGCGCAAGCGAAATTCGGTGGGAGCGGCTGAAAAGGTCACAGTAGAATTAGTCATTGGTCAGTTCAGGCGACTTCGCGGATTCAGCCCGTGATCGGAGGTATCTATGCCGGTATCGGCAGACGTGCAGCTTGGGAAAGGGGTTGTCATTTTTCAGCCGACGCTGGTGAATCTGTATGGCTGCAAAATTGGCGATGGGACGAAGGTCGGGGCGTTCGTTGAGATACAAAAGAACGCTCAGATCGGTGCGCGCTGCAAGATTTCATCGCACACGTTCATCTGCGAAGGCGTGACGATTGAGGAAGAGGTTTTTGTCGGGCACGGCGTGGTGTTTATCAATGATCTGCATCCCCACGCAACCAACGAAGACGGCAGCCTGCAAACGGAAGCCGACTGGAAAGTCGTGCCAATACGGGTCAAGCGGCGCGCGTCGATCGGCAGCCACGCGACAATTTTGGCGGGCGTGACGATCGGCGAAGGGGCGATGATCGGCGCGGGAGCGGTCGTCACGCATGACGTTCCGGATCATGCGACCGTGATGGGCGTGCCGGCGCGGTTGAAGGGGGAGTCGGGGCGGAAGAGTCTGGAGTCTGGAGTCTAGGGTCTGGAGTCAACGGCAAAAGCTCACCGCAGAGGACGCGGAGGGCGCAGAGGAAGGAATTGTTAAAAGGAACCTCTGTGTCCTCCGCGTCCTTTGTGGTGAGATGTGTTTATTTTGCAGCAGCGTCGAGGCAGATGCCTTCCTTTTGGTTGCGGGCGTAGATGCGGCCGTTGGCGACAACGGGCATGGTCCAGAACTTGCCTCCCTGAATCGGCTGGCAGCGGGCTTTTTCGGTGTAGGCTTTCGAATTGGCTTCCACGAGAACCAGCGGGCCATTGTCGGCCTGGACCAGCACGTGATCGTTTGCGATGATCGTCCCGCCGCCGGAACCAAAGTTATCCTGCGACCACATTTCCTTTCCGGTGGCGACTTCGATGCACTTCAGCGGCGCGCCTTTGCCGGAAGCGGCATATTGTTTGAATCCATAGATGCCGTAGAGGTAACCGTCCTTGCACACGGGTGTGGTCCAATGGTTGAAGAGCGTCTTGCTGAACCAGAGTTCCTTCGAGGCGAAGCCGGCGTCGGCCTTTGAAATCCTGTACGCGCCTGAGCCCACTCCATAACCCGCGGAGGCGTACACGATATCGCCGGAGACGATCGGCGTGCTGGCGGTTGAGACCTTGAACGGGAAGGCTTGGCGCCAGAGGATTTTGCCGTCTTCCGTGGCACATGAAACCAGCCCCGTTTGCGTCAGGAAGACAATCTGGCGCACGCCGAGGATCGTTGCAGGCACGGGCGTGGAATGCGTGAGCAGATCGTCGCCAGTCTTCCAGGCGACGCTGCCGTCCTTCTTGTTGAAGGCCATCAGCGCGGAGCCTTTGCCGCCGCAGTGCGCGAAGATCAGATTTCCATCCAGGACCGGCGACGCGGCTGAGCCCCAGTTGCCGATGCCGGGGGCTTGAGCCTGCGTTGCGCCAAATTCCTTGGGGCAGTCGTGCTGCCAGACGACTTTGCCGTCGGCGGCGTTCAGACAGAAGAGCTTCAGGTATGTTCCGAGCAGATAGACGCGGTCGCCGTCCACCGTGGGCGTGGAACGCGGGCCGGGGCCGCCGGATTTGTCGAAGGTGGTTTTGTCGATGGGCGTGGCCCAGAGTTCTTTGCCGTCGGCGTCGTTGAACGCGACGCAGACTTCGTCACCTTTGCGTTCGATGAAGGCGAACGCTTTCCCGCCGGCCACGGCCCAGGAGCCGAAGCTGTCGCCGAGCGTCGCTTTCCAAACGACCTTCGGGCCGCCTTCTGGCCACTTGGTGGCGATGGCTTCAGGCGTGGTGCCGTCGTGATTGGGACCGCGGTACTGGGGCCAATCCGCGCCCGCAGCGCTTATTGCGAACAGCGAGAGAATCACCATCAGACTTCGAGCAGACATGAAAAACCTCCATCTTGTCTTTCCAGTTTTGGGTTGCGCCCGTACATTCCGTCTGGCGGGCACAGAGGCCCGCCCTACGGCAAACAAGATTGATTACCCCAGGAACGCAGTTCGTGACATATGAAACGTTCAACATTGCTCAGTTCCTGCCGCAGCAGGCGCGGTTGTTTCCGGAGCGGCCGGCGATCATCTGCTCTCACCGGGCAGACGGGTTGGGGCGTCACAGTTTGACGTTTGCACAACTTGATGCGGAGAGCGACCAGATCGCGCTTGGGCTGAGGAACAGCGGGCTCCAAGCGGGCGCGCGCGTGCTGCTGATGGTGCGGCCGGGGTTGGAACTGATCAGTTTGACGTTCGGGCTGTTCAAGGCCGGCACGGTTCCCGTACTGATCGATCCGGGCATGGGGCGCAAGAACTTGCTCGATTGCGTGCGGCAGTCCAAGCCCGAAGCGTTCATCGGGATTCCGTTGGCTCACGCGCTGCGCGTGCTTGCTGGCGGCGATGCGTTTTCAGGCGTGAAGCTGTTAGTGACGGTGGGGCGGCGCTGGTTTTGGGGCGGGATGACGCTGGAGCAGGTACGGATTGACGGGGGGACGGGGGGACGGGGAGACGCGGGGAAACAGAAAGTAGGCAGCGGCAGCAGGCAGGATGCAGGAACGGCAGAGGCCGGGGTGATGGCGGCGACGACACGGGAGACTCCGGCGGCGATTCTTTTCACCAGCGGCAGCACGGGGATTCCCAAAGGAGTGCTATACACGCATGGCATGTTTGGGGCTCAGGTGGAGATTATTCGCGAGCAATTTGGAATCCAGCCGGGGGAGATCGATCTGCCGGCGTTTGCGCTGTTCGCGCTATTTTCGACGGCGCTGGGCGTGACGTGCGTCATTCCGGATATGGACCCCACGCGGCCCGCTCAGTGCGATCCGGCGAAGATTGTTAAAGCCCTGCAAGAACAGCGCGTGACGTATTCGTTTGGGTCGCCGGCGATCTGGAAACGCGTCGGGCCGTATTGCCTTGAGAACAAGATCAAGTTGCCGCATCTCAAGCGCATCCTGATGGCGGGGGCTCCGGTGCGCGGGGAAGTGCTGGCGCCGTTTGCGAAGATTCTCAGCGAAGATGCGGACACGTTCATTCCGTACGGAGCGACCGAGTCGCTGCCGGTGAGCACGATTCGCGGGTCGGAAGTGCTGAATGAAACGTGGGCGCTCACGCGGCAGGGGAAGGGACACTGCGTCGGGCGGCCGGTGCCGGGCATGACAGTAAGGATCATCCGGCCGGAACCACTGCGGGTTGCGGATTGCGGACCAGAGACTGGAGAGGCGGAAGTCTGGGATAATGGCTGCGTTCTTCCGCCTGGACAGATCGGCGAAATCGTTGTCAAAGGTCCGGTCGTCACGCAGGAATACTATGGAATGCCGGAGCAGACCCGGGCGGCGAAGATCTACGAGTTTGCTCCGAGTGATCCGAATGCCGAAACCCTGAACCCTGAACCCCGAACCCTGAACCCTGCTGTTTGGCATCGCATGGGGGACATGGGGTATTTCGACGAAAAGGGGAGGCTCTGGTTTTGCGGAAGGAAGGCTCACCGGGTGGTGCTGGCGAACGGGAAGGTGCTGTATAGCGTGTGCGTGGAGGCGGTGTTTGAGGAAGCGCTTGCGGCGGCCGTGCCAAAATGGAGCAAGCAGAAAACTGTTCGCGCAGCTTTGGCCGGCGTTGGCCAACCTGGGCAACACACGGCAGTTATTGTCGTTGAGTTCACGGACGAGCTTCATGATGCGATGCTCGACATCAACGACACCCCAATGGACTTCATGGATATGCCCGAATTCACGCGGTGGTTCGAGAACTCGCCCTGGAAGAGCGACGTAAAGCACGTCCTGCATTGGGAGGGGCCATTTCCCGTTGACGTCCGCCACAACGCAAAGATTAATCGCGAGCAGCTCTCAAAATGGGCAGAAAAGCGGCTGCACGCCTAGCCCCCTCACCCCTAGCCCCTCTCCCTCGCGGGGGAGAGGGGACCCGGAGCGCCGCTCCCTGATGGTCGCGGTTCTGATGAAAATTGAAAATTTCAAATTTGACGGTCGCGTGTATCCTAATTCATCTCTGTGCTCTCTGTTACCTCTGTGGCTGACGAAAAATGAAGGTACTTGTAACGGGCGGCGGCGGGTTTTTGGGGCGGGCGATCGTTGAGATGCTGCTCAGCCGCGGGGATCGCGTTCGCATTCTGGCGCGAAGCCGGTATCCGGACATCGCCAAACTCGGCGCCGAAAGCGTCATGGGCGACATCCGCGATGTTGATTCCTGCGTGCAGGCGTGCATGGGGCAGGACATTGTGTTTCACACGGCGGCGCTGCCGGGGATCTGGGGGAATATCCAGACATTTGAGTCGATCAACGTTCAGGGGACTCGAAACATTATTGCGGCTTGCAAGCGGCGGGGCGTGCCGAAGCTGATTTACACCAGTTCGCCGAGCGTCGTCTTCGATATGAAAGACGAGTGCGGGATTGACGAGAGCGCTCCGTATCCGGAGCGGTTTTTCAATCCGTATTCTGAGACGAAGGCGCGGGCGGAGCAGGAGGTGCTGAAGGCCAGCGGGCAGGACGGGCTGCTGACGTGTTCACTGCGGCCGCACCTGCTTTGGGGGCCGCGCGACAACCATCTGATCCCGCGGCTGATCGACCGCGCGCGCAAACGCAAGCTGCGCATTGTCGGCAAAGGGCAGAACAGCGTGGATTTGACGTATGTCGAGAATGCCGCGATGGCGCATCTGCTGGCCGGTGATGCCATCCGTACTGGGCGCGCGGCGGGGCAGGCGTATTTCATTTCGGACGGACGGCCCGTGGTGCTCTGGGAATGGATCAACAATTTGCTGAAACGGCTGAGCATCGCTCCGGCAACGAAACATGTCTCGACGCGGGTCGCCTATGCCGGCGGGTATTTGCTGGAGAGCTGGTATGCGTGGCGCAAGCGATACGATGAACCACAGATGACGCGCTTCCTGGCTCGGGCGCTGAGCTGTTCGCACTATTACAACATTGAGAAGGCGCGGCGTGATTTTGGGTACCGGCCGGTGGTGAATGCGGAAACGGGGATGCAGCGGACGCTGGAGTATTTTCGGAACTACGGGATTGGTACTTGGTGAGTGGTACTTGGTGAGTGGTACTTGGTGGAGTGGTGAGTGGTACTTGGTGAGCGGTACTTGGTGGAGTGGTGAGTGGTAGATGGTTCGTAGTTCATGGTTCATGGTTCGTAGTTCGCCATTGCATCTGTGGCGAAACCCTGAACCCTGAACCCCGAACCCCGAACCCTGGTTCAGCGTTTAGCTTGAGGCGCTCTCATCCCCGTGCTAAACTTCCGTGCGGTTGAAATCAGAGGGACAGATATGCCGACGACGATTGAAGGGCAGCTTGCAGTTCGCAAGGGCGCGCGGTTTGCCATTGTGGTTTCGCGCTTTAACAGCTTGATCACCGAGCGGCTGGTGGACGGCGCGGTGGATTGTCTGGCGCGCCATGGCGGCGACTCGAACAATGTGACGGTGGTTCGCGTGCCGGGAGCGTTCGAGTTGCCGGCGGCGGTGCAGCAGGTGTGCGCGACGAAATCGTACACGGCCATTATCGCGCTGGGGTGCGTGATTCGTGGCGGCACGCCGCATTTCGATTATGTCGCCGGCGAGGCGAGCAAAGGGGTCGCTCAGATCGCGTTGACGGCTGGAATCCCGATAGCATTCGGTTTGCTAACCTGTGATAATCTAGAGCAGGCGCTGGAACGCGCCGGCGCGAAGAGCGGCAACAAAGGCTGGGAAGCCGCGATGAGCGCCATTGAAATGGCGGATTTGTTCGGAAAAATCGCAAAGTAAACGGACTAACGACTTCACCACAGAGACACAGAGAACACCGAGGGGCACAGAGGTTTTTTGGAGTTTTTCTCTGTGGCCTTTGTGTGAGGAATGAAGTTCTGAGAATGAAAGGTCGGAGATCGCGGGCGGGCTGTGGGGGTCTTTTGAACCCGCAATCCGCAATCCGCAATCCGCAATCGAATGACTCATCCGCGCAGCATTGGGCGTGAACTCGCCCTGCAGTACCTGTACATGTTCGACGTTCTTGAAGGCAAGGACGTTCCGGGTTTCGACGTGTATCTCAGCCACCAGCAGCCGGTGCCGGACAATGAGAGCGTCATGTTTGCGCGCAAGATGGTCGAGAGCGTGCTGGGCCATCGCGAGGAGCTCGACAAGGACATCGCTGACGTCGCGACGAACTGGAATATCGCTCGCATGGCGGCGGTGGACCGGAATATTCTGCGGCTCGGCCTGGCCGAGATGACCGTGCACCCGGATACCTCGCACAAGATCATCCTGAATGAGGCCGTCGAACTGGCGAAGTGTTATTCGTCGGACGAGGCGGGCGCGTTCGTCAACGGTTTGCTGGACAAGCTGAGGACGAAGCTGCGGCCGGACACGGTGGGCTAAGTCACGACCTCAACACAGAGACACAGAGGACGCAGAGGTCACAGAGTTTCTTTGGCTCTGACCTGCTGGCTGTGAGGGGCTGGACATGTTTGACCGGTTTACGGACCGCGCGCGAAAAGTGTTCTCCTACGCGCGGAAGGAAGCAGAAAGGCTAAAGCATAACTACATTGGCACCGAGCACGTCCTCCTGGGCTTGCTTATGGAAGGTAGCGGCGTTGCGGCCAATGTGCTTGAGAACATGGGCGTTGACCTCGAAGCGGCGCGGTTGCAGGTTGCGAAAGTTGCCAAGCCGACTCCTGGCGATTTCACCAAAGACAAACTACCGTTCACACATCACTGCAAAAGAGCCCTTGAGTTCACCATCGACGAAGCTCGCGCGCTCGATCATCAGTATGTCGGCACCGAACACTTGCTACTCGGATTGCTGCGCGAGCCGAAATGTCGAGGCGCGGAAGTGCTCATGAAGCTGGGCCTGAAGCTTGAAGACGTGCGCACCGAAGTTTTGGAATTTCTAGGAGCAGAGGTGCTGCAACCACTTGCCTCCCCGCAAATCCCGATGTCATTCCCCATTTCGCGACAACTCGAAATTCTACTCTCCCGACGCGACCTGAGCCGCGAAGAAGCTACCGAACTGATGACGGCCATCGTCGAGGGGCGGGCGGGTGGGGCGAGCATTGCGGGGATTGCGATTGCGTTGCGGGCGAAGGGGGAAAGCGTCGAGGAATTGGCGGCGTTTGCGAGCGTGATGCGCGAGCGCGCAGTGCATGTGAAAGTGCCGGTGGACACGCTGGACACGTGCGGGACGGGCGGGGACGCGAGCGGGACGTTTAATATTTCGACGGCGACGGCGCTGGTGGCGGCGGGAATGGGGATTCACGTCGCGAAACATGGCGGGCGGTCGGCCAGCAGCAAGAGCGGGTCAGCGGACGTGTTGACGGCGTTGGGCGTGAAGATCGAAGTTTCGCCGTCGTGCGTGGAACGCTGCATCAGCGAGGCGGGGATCGGGTTTTTGTTCGCGCCGGCGCATCATCCGGCGATGAAACATGTGGCTCCCGTGCGCAAGGAATTGGGCGTGCGGACGATTTTTAACCTGATCGGGCCGCTCTCGAATCCGGCGGGTGCGGCGATGCAACTTCTGGGTGTGTGCGAGCCGTCGCTTTGCGAGAAGTTCGCGCGCGTGCTGATGTCGCTGGGGAGCCGCAGTGCGATGGTGATCTGCGGCGCGGGGCCGGGCGGCACGGGATGTCTGGACGAGATGTCCACGTTTGGGCCGACGCATGTGGCTCGGATCAAAGACGGAAAGTTGAGCAGCGAGGACATTAACGCGAAGGATTTTGGGATTCCGGTGCCGGCGGCCGATGCGCTTTGCGCGGCCGACACGAACGCAAGCGCGGAGATTGTGCGCGGGGTGTTGAGCGGGAAAGAAGGTCCGGCGCGGGATATCGTGGTGCTCAACGCGGCGGCGGCGGGATTGGTTGCGGAGAAGGCGAGCGACTGGAAGGCAGCGCTGGAACTGGCGCGGGAGAGTATTGATTCGGGGCGCGCGAATGCGGCGCTGGAGAAGTTGGTGAAGTTGACGAACGAGGGGTAGGGTGGTCTGGTAGTCTGGTTATTATTCTGCCCTTTCAGGGCGACGAAAATCCAAGGGGTGTAGCGACCCAGGGCGGCGGGCCGCGATGCGGCTCTTGCCTTGGGCTTTCATATTAAGGCCCTTCAGGCCAAACAGCTTCTTGACGGATGATTTTGCGGCAATCGCGGTGCACGGATGCGACGGGAGATGTGAGGCAATTGGGCACGGACCGGCGCAAACGGACGCGTCGGTCCGTGGCAACCCAACGTGAGAGTCCGGCTTTCTTACGGGGAGAGGCCCCCTCACCCCTAACCCCTCTCCCTCGCGGGGGAGAGGGGAACCGGAGCACGCTTGAGTCCGCGCCGAGGCGCGAACACAAGCGTGGCACCAAACTGGTTGACGCTCGCAGCAGGCGGATTACGCTTCGCCGGAAGATATGGCGACGGAATTTTTGTGTGCTTGTGGCGAGACGCTGATCGCGTCGGATGAGGACGGCGTGCCGGTCGCGTGCCGCCAATGCGGGAAGATTTTTGCTCCCAAAATTTCCGAAGAGTTTCAGATCACTCCGATTTCGCAATCGATCATGGCGCGGGCGGCGGCGTGGGGTTGTCTGTTTCCGATTGCGTGCGTGCTGCTGGTGTTCGCATGCAAGTGGCTGCTGGCAAAGCAAAGCATGTCGGCACTCAGTGCGCTGGGCGGCGGGGTTGCGCTGGCGACGGCGTGGATCTGGCTGCTGCGACAGAACCGCTATCGACCTCGCACGCTGACGATTGTTGGCGGCGTGGTGGGCGTGGGGCTGGCGCTGTTCACGTGGAGCACGTGGAAGCGGCAGCAGCATCAGGCCGAACTGGACGGGCGGTTCGCGCGGCTGCTGGCACTGGCGTGGGCCGAGGAGAAAGCGCCGGGAAAAGCGACGCAGCTTCGAGGCAAGTGTTTGCCGGTGGTTTTGACGCCACGTGGGGAAACGCATCGAGGGACAACGCCGCACGTCCTCGCGAGCTTCTATGCGGCGCTTCCCGACAGGATCCGCGCCTATCGTGCGGAAGACGTTCATTCGCTGATTGTGCTGGACTGGTGGTACGAGCAAAGCGGGACGTATGTGACAAAAGACGAGTTGAGAACGATCGTTTCAAACATCTATCGCGGGGGATGCACACTGAATGTTGTGGATGTGGACACGGGCAAGATTGTCCACACGTTCACGTTCGCGCGGAATCCTGAAGCTCCGCAGGAACGGCCTGGGGAGGATATGACGTCCTGGTATGGACAGCAGCCGACAGAAGAAGGCATTCTGGATTACGTGAACAAGTTTCTGGAATTCACCGGGCCGCCGTAGCTTTTAGCGCGTTCATCTGTGCGCCCCATCTGCGCTTGATGTCTTTCAAGGCGTGGCGGTGATAGGCGCGCGGGTTTGTTTTCAGATGCCGCTGCACGAGTTTTGGCGGGATTTGCTTCAGTTCCGAGTAGATGGCCAGAGCAAAGGCCAGCGTGGGTTCCCCCAGATAGCCTTGTTGCGATGTGCGAAAACCGCTGGTTGAGACGCCGGAGGTGTGTTCGAACTTGAATGCTGAATTTGTGATGAAAATCCCGAAGCCGAGAAAGATGGCTGTGATGTCGGTGGCGGGTTCTTCGGCGACGCGCCCGCCGGGCGGTTCGGTGGTCACGACGGACAGGTAGAAGTGGCTGAGTTCGTGTGCGAACGTGCCGATGAGCGAATGCACGTCTTCGAGTTGATCGCTGGAGAAGCGGATCACGGCTTGTTGCTCGGCTTCTGAAATATGAAACGTTCCGGCGGCCCCTGAACTGGAATGGTGGCCGATCAGAGCGCCCATTTTGTCGATAGGATTTTCCTTCACTTCAACGAGTTCGGCTCGGCAAGGCCAGTCCTGCATGCCTGCGTGCTGCTTGACGAGAGCGAAGACCTCCTGGCCGAGTGGGTCGCCTTCGGTGCTCCGGATCGGGAAGTTGTCGTCGGTCGGCGTGATGAGGCGGGTGGCGGAGAGCGCTTGCGGCCCTTTTTCCTGAAGCAGCCAGCAGTAGGTCTCGAACAGCCAGCTAATCACTTCGTCGGACGGCAAGATCGGGGCGAAGAGCATGTCGAAGAGCCAGTCCATGTGCACGTTCCTTATGAGTAAGAAGAACGTTGCAGCGAAGTGGGGCGGAGGCAAGGGAAAAATGGGAGCGTTGTGCCCGCATCTACTACATAGTAGTAGTGAGCGCGGGCAACCAACGGCAAACGGAGCTCCGGCACAGAATCTGGTGCGCTGCACGGGCAATCCACGCCGCGAACGGCACTGGTCCATGATATCTACGCGAGTTGCGCGGCGTGGCCTGCCCGTGCCACACAGCTATGGTCACGGTTCTGATGGGCGTTTATTGTTTTCCGGCTGGTTTGAGGAGCCAGGCTTTCCAGTCGGATTCGAGGGCGTCGAGGGTGGCGGCGCCGGAGAGGCGGAGGAGTTCGTCGGGGGCTTTGGTGTCGGAGCGGGTGGATTTGAGCATGGCGGCGGCGTCGGCGAGGCTTTTGGATTGGGTGAGGTAGGCGAGCAGAGCGTAGCCTTCGGCGTAGAAAAATTCGGGGTCTCGAGGGTAGTCGGTGAGGGTCAGCAATTCGGAAAGTGGGATGAAGTTCTGGCTTTTCAGGCGCAGGTTGATGAAGTTCATGAAGTATTCGTGGCGGAAGCGGGGTTCCATCATGACCGCGAAGCCTTCATGCAGGGCCTTAGGAAGCCATGCGATCTCGCGCAGGTTCTCGTTGACGAGCAGATGCGTGATCTCGTGGGTGAGGACGGAGGTCAGCAGGCGCGGCGCGGTCTGCCAGGAGTGAATCTGCAGGTCCACGCAGTGAAGGCCTTGCTTGGTCGCTCGCGAGACGCCGCCGGTCCATTCGGGCTGACCGGTGCGCGCGGTGTATTCGGCCTGCGTGCGGTGGAGGTAGATCTTGGCTTTGCCCTGCCAAGATCGCAGTCCCAGATCGGACATGACGCGGGTGCGCGCGGCTTCAGCGCGGAGGGATGCTTCGCGGGCGAGCGCTTCGTTGTAGTGGAAGAAGACGAAATTCTCGGATTCGAACTTCTGAGCGGGGCCGGCGCTGCTGATCGCGTAGCCGGTCAGGTCCGCGGCGGTGGTGTCGATGTGCAGCTTGCCGGTGAACTTGATTTCAGCTTCGAGGCGCCTGCGCAGATCGGCGAGGTAATCGGGCGTGGGGTTGGCGACGCGCGTCCCGAGGGCTCGCGCGTAGAAGTCGGCGGCAGATGGTATTCGTTTGAGTTCTTCTTCGACGCGGCCGGCCACATAAAGGGCATGCTTGCTGTTAGGGGCGAATTCGAGCGCACGCTTGAGGTCGGTTTGCGCGGAAGCGATATCGCCGCGCGCCAGGCAGTCGAGAATTCCCGGAAGTGAGCAGGCGCAATAGAGGTTTTCCAACTGGTCGCCGAGTTTGGGGTCCAGGCGCATGGCGGCTTCAAGCTGGCCGACGGCGTTCAGGCGCTGGCCGGAATCTCCGAAGCGGAGCGCGAGCTTGAGGTGGCATTGAGCCATGTCCGGCGCGATGGCGGCGCGCATGTCGGGCGAGACGGTCAGGATGTACTCGAAGGTCTTGACGGCCTGTTCAAGGCGGTTGTCGGAAGCGAATTTGCGGGCGAGTTCGACGGAATCGGTGACTTCGGCTTCCTGCGCGTGAAGTTCCTTCAACGCGTCGGCGGCGGCGTGGGAGACCAGTTCGGCTTTGGGGTCGAGCTTGAGGAGTTGTTCGAGGGCGGTTTTGGCTTCAGCGAGGCGGCCGACGGTGCGGTACTTCTTGCCTTGAAGCCAGAGCGCGGTGCCGAGCATGCGCCGGGCTTCGTTGGAGCTCGGATCGGCCTTGCAAGCCTCTTCAAAGGCTTCAATGGCGCTCTCGAAGCGTTCGCCTTGAAGGAGGCGGCGGCCGAGAGCGAGGCGGTAGTCGCAGGGTGCCTGGCGTTCAATCGCCTCCACTTCGGAACGCTGAAGTTTGACCTGGCCGGCGGGGACTTTGAGGATGACGCCGTCGGCGTCGTCCTTGATGACTTCGCCTTCGAGGGTCTTGCCATTTTTGAGGAAGACGGTGTCGGCGAGCACCGGGTAAGACGCGAGCAGAAAACAAAGCGTGAGCACAGCCCGTTTGGGGACGGGGAGACGGGGGGACGGGGAGACGGGGGGATTGCGGACTGCGGAGATCAATCCGCAATCCGCAATCCGCAAACCGCAATCGCGCATTACTTGCCTTTGCCGAAGTCTTTGAGTTCGGTCGTGCTTTTGCCCATCTCGCCCATCTGGGTTTCGGTCTTGACCATGCCGCCGAGGGGGACTTCGGCGGGGGCGACCCACACCTTGGATTTCATGGTCATCTGCATCTGCGGGGTCTTCATGTCGATCTCGTACTGGGTCCAGTGTGCCTTAAAGGTCTTGCCGCCGACGGTGATGCTTTCATCGCCCTCGCCGAGGAGCTTAGGCTTGACGTCGCCCTGGGCCATCTGCTTGATGGGGTCGTATTTTTCGTTGAGCTTGATTTTTACTTCTTGTTTCATGTCGCGGCCCATCATCTTCGTGGTGATTTCCATGGTGGCTTCTTCTTCGGTCTTGGCAATCAGCGTCTGCTTCATGCCCATTTCGGTCTTCATGCCACCCATGTCGTTGCTCGTTTTGTATTCGACCCAGTCGCCAATGTTGGCTTTCTTGAATGGGTGTTCAACGTCGGCGGAATAGGCGGCCGCGACCAGAGTGCATAGAACGGCCAGCAACAGACGATACTTCAAAAGCATTTTACTTCCCTCCTTGTGGTTGGAGTCGCTCGGGGTTGCATCAGCAGTCGAGTGCGAATCCATGTGAATGGAACGGCAGCAGCTACGGAGGAACAATTTTGACAAGCGCGAGTGAAGAAGTCAATTCAGAAGCGTGGCGGTGTTGGAGTGTGCAATGTCAATTTGGCAAAATGAACGGGCGAGGAAACGCTGAATTTTCAGGGGCAGGCGGTTTCCTCGCTTGACGAATCCGCATCATCGACGGTGCCTTGCGGCGTCGTGTCGAGGGTGTCCTGACTGGTACCTGCGTCGGGGACGTGCCCGACGATTCCGCAGCAGGGGCAGATGCGTTTTTCAATAGGGACAAAGTGTTTGCACTCGGGATTTTGGCACTCCACAGTGGTAAAACCAATGTAGGCGCCGGGTGTTTTGCATGCTGGGCATCGCGACATAGGCAATTCCTCCAAACGCCGTAAAGGAACCCCAATCAGAAACGGGGCATATCATTTACGTTAGATCACGATGCTAATATTGCGCCAGATTCAACAAAAATGGAGTTCCAAGAATGTGTGGGCAGTTGTTGACACCGGCTCCGGAATGCTCTATGAAAAAGGAAGTTCAACTTCCCGGCGTTGGGGGACGCTGCGGGGAAGTTGCGTGCGAATTTTAAGTTGTACTGCAGGATTGAACGAGGTGCTGGAGGGGGTTTCCGGGCGGATCACAGGCCCGGAGCGTTTCTGCGCGACTTCCGGGCAACACGTCTTCTGGTTCGATCCGAGAAACTTTTAGCCCCACACACGGCAACGCGGCAGGCGCGCTGATGGCGCTTTTGATTTTGGATTTTGGATATTAGATTTTGGATTTTGGATTCAGAAGTTTGGATTTTGGGATTGGGAATGGGCGGCCGCCGGGAAGAAGAGCCAAAGCCCTCGACACGCAAAGAAAATGACGCGAGTTTGTGGCGGTTGCTGAACCTGGGCGTGCAGTTGGCGGGGACGGTGGCGGTGTTCGTGGCGGTGGGGTGGTGGTTGGACAACCGCTTCGGCTGGTCGCCGTGGGGAGTGTTAATAGCTGGGATGTTGGGCATCAGCGCCGGGCTGTACCAGTTTGTGAAAGACGCATCGTGAGCGGACGGGAAGCAGGAATTGGT
Source organism: Planctomycetota bacterium (assembly GCA_036504595.1). Taxonomy (GTDB): domain Bacteria; phylum Planctomycetota; class SZUA-567; order H5-PLA8; family H5-PLA8; genus DASXUX01. Next base: position 20,470 of record DASXUX010000097.1, read on the forward strand.
TTGCTGGGACTGGCCGCGCTGAGCGGGTTGACGGCGCTGGGCGCCGAGGCGGCCGGGCGAGTGGACGCGGGGCTGCGCGGGGCGGTTTACGCCGGCGGGCTGGGCGGGATTCTGCTGAGCGTGGCCGGGTTTGCGGTTGTGCTGAAGCTGGCGCGCATTCCGGCGCAGGATCCGGCGTTCTGGAAATGGTGGGGCGGCGGGATGCTCCTTAGACTGGCGTTGTTGGGCGTGCTGGCGGCGGCGCTGATGGTGATGTTCACCGGCACGGATGAGCTCGCCCCAAACGGACGGGGCGAGCACATCCGTGGCACCACTGGGGCGCTGCTGGCACTGGCTGTGGTGTATCTGGCAGGGATGTTCAGTGAAAGCATTTGGCTTTACAGAAGATTGCTGAAGAACGGGACAGCGGGGCATGGCTGAAGAACAACCAAAAGCAGAACACGAAGTCGAGCACGGCGGTGAACATGCCGGCGAGCACGACGGCGGCCACGCCGAAGGACATGGCGAGAGCAAGGGGCCGCCGGACGCGATGTCTCACATCGCCGACAAAGTCATGTTTGGCCTGAGCGCCGATGGCAACGTGGTGTGGAAGCCCTACGGCGATCACGGTGGCAGCCATGTGCTGGTGGCCGGATACGCTCCGCAGCAGCTCGGCCCGGTGAAGCTTGAGTTTACCAAGCACATGCTGGACGTGACGGTGGTCGCAGGGGTTTTCTTTGCTCTGGCGATGGCGGTGTCGCAACGAGTCGTTGCGGGCTTGCGGATGAACAAAGCGCCGAAGGGGGCGCTGGCCAACGCGTTCGAAGCGGTGGTCGTGTTCATTCGCGATGAGATCGTGGTGCCGGTGGGCGGGCATCACCTGGGCCATTACACGCCGTTGTTCATCACGTATTTCCTGTTCATCCTCATCGCGAATCTGATCGGCATGATCCCCGAAGCGGGGACGGCGACAGGGAACTTCTTCGTGACGTTCGGGCTGGCTCTATCGGTATACCTGCTGATCTGGACGCTGGGCATGTATAACCAGGGGCCGATCAAGTACATCATGCATCTGGTGCCGCCGGGCACGCCGCTGCTCCTGTGGCCGCTCCTGTTTGTGCTCGAAATAACCGGACCGATCATCAAGTGTTTTGTGCTGAGCGTGCGGTTGTTTGCGAACATGATCGCGGGGCATCTGATTATCGGGACGATCCTGGGACTGACGACGCTGGCAGGCGGCATGGGCTGGTTGATGATCGGCGTGGGCGTGCCGCTGGCGTTTGGAATTGGCTTGCTGGAAATTCTGGTTTGCTTCCTGCAAGCGTACGTGTTCACGATGCTGGCCGTCGTCTTCATTGGCGCGGCGGTGCACCCGGAACATTAGTAGGCAGTTGGTAGTGGCAGCAGGCAGGAGCAGGAAGGCGGAGGCAGGAACGGCAAGCGTTGACTGCTTACTGCGGCTGCTTACTACCTACTGGCAGTACAAGGCTGGCGGCGCTCCTGGGAGCGTGCGCCTCACTGCGTAAGTCGGCGGCGCAGCAGATGCCGCCGCGGCGGGTAGAAGAGCCGGGGCCATTCATTGAGATGGCCGGATAGAGAGTGCCCCTGACGGGGCGGACGGAAGGAGAAGCGGTTATGGTTCCAGGAGTGGGCTTGATCGGGATTGGGTTGGGCATTGGGTTGGTGGTGTTTGGCGCGGCGCTGGGGATCGGCAAGTTGGCCGCGGCGTCGGTGGAATCGATCGCTCGGCAGCCGGAAGCGGCGGGCAACATTCGCGGCACGGCGATTATTCTCGCGGCGCTGATCGAAGGGTTTACGTTCTTCGCGCTCATCATCGCGTTCATGGGCGTGGGCAAGGTCTGAGGCAAGGAGTGTGCCACTGCCGGCCAAGCCAGCAGTGGCACACGGTGCTCTGTCGAGAGAAGAAGTGCTGAGTCCTGAGTGGTGAGTTGCAAGCCCGGCTGAAGCCGGCTGAGCAGAGTAATATAGGCCGCCCACCACCAGCTAAAGCTGGTGGCAAGCAACGGCCAGAAGCCGGCTAAACCCGGCTGTCAGAATGGGCGGGTGCCGGAGAACCCCAGCTAAAGCAGGGGTCTAGCAACGGCATGAAGCCGCCTGAAGGCGGATGGGAGTTCGGAGTTGGAGGTGAGCGGTGCCTGATCTGTCGAATCCACAATGGCAGGTTTTGATCTGGTCGATCGTGGTCTTTTTTGGGCTTTTGGGCGTGCTATGGAAGTTCGCCTGGGGGCCGCTGATGCATGCGCTGGAAGCTCGCGAGAAGGGCATCCAGAACCGGATCGATGAGGCGGAGAAGAAGCACCAGGAAGCTCTGGCCAGGATGGCGGAGTACGAGAGGAAGATCAATGCGGCCAAGGACGACGCGGCGGAGATCATCGCGGAAGGCAAGCGCGATGTCGAGAAACTGAAGGCGGAGATTCTGGCGGAAGCCAACAAGGAATCGGAGAAGACGCTGGAGCGGGCCAAGCACGAGATCACTTTGGCCAAGCAGACGGCGGTGCAGGAGATCCGCGACAAGGTCGTCGAGTTGGCCGCAGAAATGGCGGAGAAGGTCGTGGCGCGGGAAGTCAAGCCGGACGATCACCGGCGCTTCATTCAGGAGTCAATCGACCAGATTCGCGCGATGAACGGATAGGGTTCAGGGGCCAGGGTTCAGGGTTTGTGGTTCAACAAATTGGCATTGAGTGACTGAGTGCCACTCAGCACTCACCAAGTACCAATTACCGAGTACCAGAAGGGCAAACATGGCGGCTCAACAATCGAGTGTTGCATTCATCTATGCGGAAGCGCTTTACGGCGTGGCGCTGGAAGATGGGAATGTAATGCAGGTCGAAGAGGAACTGCTGGCTTTAGCGGACCTGATCCGCAAAGACCCGCAGGTACATCTGTTCCTCGAGACGCCAACGATTGCATTTTCAGAGAAGCGGAAAGTGCTGGAGAGCGCGCTGGCGCAGTTTTCGCAGCCGCTGCGCAATTTCCTGTACCTGGTGATCCAGCGCGAACGTGTGAGCCAGATCGAGGGCATGGTCGATGCGTTCCACGAGCGGGCCAACGAAGGGGCGGGGATCGCGGAATTCGATGTGAAGAGTGCGCGGGAACTTCTGCCGGACGAAGCCGAGCAGTTGAAGGAACTGCTGAACGGACGGTTCAAGCGGAAGATTTCGCTGCGGACCGGCGTTGAGCCGAAATTGCTGGGCGGTCTGGTGCTGCATCACAAAGGCTGGCAGTGGGACACATCGCTGGCGCATCGGCTGCAGCGGTTGGTGCACAGCATGGAAGCATCGAAGAACACAACGGCAAACGTAACGGAGTGATTGCGGATTGCGCGGCGGCGCCGCGTCGCAAGGCAGGCCATGGGCTTGCGGTACGGATGAGCAAGGGGGCGAGATAGGGGCGAATGCCCCCTCACCCCTAACCCCTCTCCCTCGCGGGGGAGAGGGGGACCGGAGCAGCGGGCGAGACGCCCGCACTACGGATGGAAGGCAGGCCGGAGGCCTGCGGTACGAACAGCAGCGGGCTTCGGCGCCCGCACTACAGACGGTGGAGATCTGAAGACACATGCGCATTCAAGTCGATGAGATGATCCACATCCTGAAGCGGCAGATCAAGGAGTACGATGCCGCTCTAGCCGTGGAAGAGGTGGGGACCATCGTTGAGGTCGGCGACGGAATCGCTCGCATCTATGGCCTGACCAACTGCATGGCCGGCGAGATGATCGAGTTCCCGCAGGATCCGACGGGCTCGCGCATTTACGGCCTGGCGCTGAACCTGGAAGAGGACAACGTCGGCTGCGCGATCATGGGCGCTTTTTCTCACCTGAAGGAAGGCGACCAGGTGAAGCGGACGGGGCGCGTGCTGCAGGTTCCCTGCGGACAGGCTCTGATCGGCCGCGTGGTGGACCCGGTGGGCCGGGCGCTGGACGGCAAGGCCGACATCGTCACGGACAAGTCCTGGCCGGTCGAGTCGCAGGCTCCCGGCATCGCGTTGCGCCAGCCGGTGAAGGTGCCGCTGCAGACGGGGCTGAAGGCCATCGATGCGATGATCCCGATCGGCCGGGGGCAGCGCGAACTGATCATCGGCGACCGCAAGACCGGCAAGACGGCCATTGCAGTCGATGCGATCATCAACCAGAAGGACTCGGGCGTCATCTGCGTGTACGTCGCGATCGGGCAGAAGGAATCGACGGTGGCGGGCGTGGTGCAGCGCTTGCAGCAGGCTGGGGCGATGGACTATACGATCGTCGTTTCGGCCGGCGCGTCGGACCCGGCGCCGCTGCAGTATATCGCTCCTTACGCCGGCTGCGCGATGGCCGAGTACTTCATGTACAAGGAAGGCCGCGACACGCTGTGCGTGTACGACGACTTGAGCAAGCAGGCGGCGGCGTACCGCGAACTGTCGCTGCTGCTGCGCCGGCCGCCGGGGCGCGAAGCATTTCCGGGCGACGTGTTCTATCTGCACAGCCGCTTGCTGGAACGCAGCGCGAAACTGGCGGAGAAGCATGTAATCGTGCCGGCGAGCAAGGAAGGGAACATTGTCGAAGCCGATGCGGTGAACGGCAAATCGTACCTGGCAGAGAAGGGCCTCGAAGAAGCGCAGCATGAAATGAAGGCGCTGGGGACTGGAAACAAGGTTGCGCGCGTTACCAGTACAGGCGGCAGTTTGACGGCGCTGCCGATCATCGAGACGCAGGAAGGCGAAGTCAGCGCGTACATTCCGACGAACGTGATTTCGATCACCGACGGGCAGATTTACCTGCTGCCGGATTTGTTCAACGCGGGCGTGCGTCCTGCGGTGGACGTGGGCATTTCGGTCAGCCGCGTGGGCGGAAACGCTCAAATCAAGGCGATGAAAAAGATCGCCGGCACCTTGCGACTGGATCTGGCGAACTTCCGCGAACTGGAAGCGTTCGCTCAGTTGGGCACCGAACTGGACCCTGTGACGCAGCGGCAGGTCGATCGCGGTTACCGGCTGGTCGAACTGCTCAAGCAGCGGCAGTACAAGCCGATGAACGTCGTGGACCAAGTCATCTCGATCTATTCGGCGACGAAGGGCTACCTGGACGATATTCCGCTGAACAAGGTGTCGGAGTTCGAAGCGGGCGCCGTCGGCGAAGTGCGGGACGCTCATAAGGAGATCATCAAGCTGCTGGACGACAGCAAGACGATGAGCGACAGCGAGTTCAAGGCGGCGTGGAAGGAAATCGAGAAGAAACTGGAAGTGGCGATTGGGGAGTTTAAGCGGCGGTTCAAAAAGTAGGGTTTAGGGTTCGGGGTTCAGGGGTCAGGGTTTGGGGTTGTGAGGGGTGCAGCGAGGGGAAGGCGGAACAACTATGCCAACGACTGCACAGAGGAGAGCGGCGCAGCCAAGTGGCCGGCGAGGAACCCCCGCGTATGGCCTTGCGCAATGTTTCCCGCTTCAGGGGCATTGGAGCGAGTCGGACTACTTGGCACTGGATGCCGCCATCGAGAACCAGCGGCAGATTGAGCTGGTGAACGGCTATCTGGAGTTTCTCCCGATGCCCACGCGGATGCACGAACGGATCGTGAAGTTTCTTTTTGTGGCGCTGTTTGAGTTCAATCGGGCGCGAAACTTGGGCGAGGTGTTTTTTTCGGGCAGAAAGTCGCGGCTGTGGGAAGGCGAGATGCGTCTGCCGGACATTCTGTTCGCGTTCAGTGCGCATCAGGACGCGGACACGGAAGAGTACGCGGCGGCCGCCGATCTGGTGATGGAAGTGGTCAGTGGCAGTCCTAAGGACCGAAAACGCGACTTGTTGGAGAAGCGCGCAAACTATGCAAAAGCTGGGATTGCCGAGTACTGGATCGTCGATCCGGGGTTGAAACAGATCAAGGTGCTCACGCTGAATGGAGGGAAGTCATACAAGGTATACGGCGTGTTCAGTAAGGGGCAGAAGGCAGCGTCAAAACTGTTGAAGGGTTTTGAAGTTGATGTGACGGACGCACTGGCGGGGCTGAAGCAGTAGGTGCGGGGGAAGGAGATTAGCTTTTGTCTACACAACGCTATTCGGTAACGCCGCACCCGATCGAAACCTTGCTGACTTGGGTAAAATCCGGTGAGATCGCGATACCTGAGATCCAACGTCCATTCGTTTGGGATGCCACCCAAGTCCGAAACCTGTTAGACTCGCTCTATCAAGGATACCCAGTTGGCTACCTGATTGCATGGCGCAATCCCACGGTAAAGCTGAAGGACGGCAGCCCCTCTGCGGGCAAACGCATCCTGATCGATGGCCAGCAACGGGTCACCGCACTTATGGCCGCATTGCTTGGGCGAGAGGTTCTGACACGCGAGTACGAAACCGTTAGAATTCGTATCGCCTTTCACCCGTTGGAGGAAAAGTTTGAGGTATCGAATCCTGCCATCCGGAAGGATGTTGCGTGGATCGCGGACGTGTCCGATCTTTTTTCGCCCGCCGCGAAACTGTTGCAGATCACAAAAGCCTACGCTTCCGCCAACCCGGATGTAGATCAAGACGTGCTCTTCGGCACGCTTGAGAAACTGCGCAAAATCGTCAACAACCACGTAGGGATGATCGAACTGGCGGAAGACTTGGACATCGAAACCGTCGCAGAGATTTTCATCCGCGTGAACTCCGCCGGCTCTGAACTGAGCCAGGCAGACTTCGCTATGTCGAAGATCTCTGTCAATGAGACTTATGGCGGCAACGTGCTGCGGAAAGCAATCGACTACTTCTGTCACTTGGCCGTTGCGCCCGACTTCCACGCTGTGCTGCAGAAGAACGACTCAGCCTTCGCCAAGACAGACTACTTCACGCAGATGTCCTGGTTACGGAAGGAGAACGACGACATCTACGACCCAGCTTACACAGATATGCTTCGCGTTGCCTTTACCACGGAGTTTCGGCGTGGCAAGCTTCAGGATCTTGTTGCCCTGCTTTCGGGGCGTAACTTTGAGACAAAGCAGTTTGAAGAAGCCATCATTGAAGACTCGTTTACGCGCCTAAAAGCGGCCGTGTTGCGCTTCATGAACGAGACGCACTTCAAGCGTTTCCTGATGATCATTCGCTCGGCAGGTTTCGTCGACGCGTCAATGATTGGGTCGCAAAATGCGCTCAACTTCGCCTATATTCTGTATCTAACCCTGCGCGATCAAAAGATGGCAGATGGAGAGATTGAGCGCTTTGTGCGCCGGTGGTTCGTCATGTCCGTGCTGACCGGTCGTTACTCGGGCTCGCCAGAATCCACCATTGACTACGACATTCGCCAGATTCATCTCCTTGGCATCGCGGTCTACTCCGATAGCGTTCTGCGGGGTGCACTTTCCGACGCGTTCTGGGAATCCGGTTTGCCTCAGGCAATGGATACGTCGGTCGCATCGAGTCCTTACTTCCGCATTTTTCAGGCGGCGCAGATCAAAATGAATGACAAGGGTTTTCTTTCGCGCGATTTCAGTGTGCGCGAGTTGATTGAGGTGAAATCCGATGTACATCACGTTTTTCCCCGCGCTTATTTGAAGAAGCAGGGGCTAAATCGCGGGCAATACAACCAGATTGCCAACTACGTCGTCGCTCAGAGCGAGATAAACATCGCCATCGGCAACAAAGAGCCACAGGTTTATTTTTCAGACCTGCTCAAGCAGTGCAGCGGTGGCAAGAAGAAGTACGGAAATATTACTGATTCTGATGAGTTGAGCGGGAACTTGCGAATGAACTGTATTCCTGAAGGAACTGAAGAGATGTCCTTCGCGGAGTACCCCGTTTTTCTAACCGCCCGGAGGAAATTGATGGCCCAGAAGATACGCGCTTACTTTGAGGAACTGTAAGAAATGTTGAGGAATCCGAGTGGAGCAACGGCTTACTCGTTTTCGGTTGAGGCTTGGGCGGGCGCGGGAGAGAATAGGGGAAGGTAAAGGAGAAACCGCGATGCCGACGACCACACAGAGACCACGAGACTCTAATGCCATGTCGCGTGCCCGCGCTTGGTTTCAGAACAAGGCTGAGCCCGTTTGGGAGATTGCCGCACTTTTCCCGCCACAGGGGAAATGGACGGAGGAAGAGTATCTGACACTCGAGACTGATCGGCGGATCGAGTTGGCCGATGGCTGCCTGGAGTTTTTGCCCATGCCCAAGGTTGCGCACAAGCTCGTTGAATTGTTTTTGTTTCAGGCGCTCCTTGCATTCGTACACGGCCGAAAATTGGGTTTCGTTTCCGATTCAGGGCTGAAGGTGCGACTTTGGAATGGGTTGATACGGTTGCCTGACATCGTCTTTGTCTCGCGCGAACACAAGAGCGACTTTGACGAGGATTGCTATAACCGTGCAGACCTTGTCATGGAGGTCGTCAGTCCTTCCGGGAAAGATCGCAACCGTGACTATTTTGCGAAACGCCGCGAGTACGCGAAGGCCGGAATTTCCGAGTACTGGATCGTCGATCCGGCGTTGAAACAGATTAAGGTGCTGACATTGAACGGCGGGAAGTCGTACAAACTTCATGGATCGTTCAGCAAGGGGCAGAAGGCAGCGTCAAAACTGTTGAAGGGTTTTGAAGTTGATGTGACGGACGCACTGGCGGGGCTGAAGCAGTAAGGCGGAGATTTTGAACCGCGAAGGCGCAAAGGCGCTAAGGAATAAAGATGGAAAAGGCCTTCTTTGCGTCTTCGCGTCATTGCGGTTAGAGAAAAGGTAGTTGTCCATGGCAAATACACGAGTGCTGGTGAGGCGGCGCAAGTCGGTCCGCAACACGCGCAAAATCACCAAGACGATGGAGAAGATCTCCACCGCCAAGCTGGCGAAGGCTCAAGCGGCGGCCCTTGCGGCTCGGCCGTACGCCAGCAAGCTGCGCGAGATCGTCGGGCAGGTCGCGGCGGCGAGCACGGAGATTCAGCATCCGCTGCTGCAGAAGCGCGCTCAGCCTCGCAAGGCGCTCATCATTGTGCTGACATCCGACCGCGGTCTGTGCGGTGCGTTCAATGCCAACGTGATCCGGGCGGCGAAGACGCTGATCGCGGAATTGAAAGCCAAGGGCCGGGAACTGGAGTTTATCGCTCAAGGCAAGAAGGGCATCGGGGCGTTGAAGTACATGGGGCTGCCGATTGCCGAGCGGCTGGTGGGCGTCTCGGACAAGCCTTCCTACGCGCGCGCGGAAGCGATGGCGGATAAGCTGATCGAGCGGTACTGCAGAGCGGATTTGGACGAAGTTTACGTCGTGTACTCCAGCTTCCGCGGCGCGGGCAGCCAGGCGCCCAAGGCGGAGATCGTCCTTCCGCTGGCGGGGCTGAAGGGGGACGAGGCGGCCGAAAAGCTGGGACCGCAGCCGGGTGGGGCGCTGAAGCCGAAGTCAGCTACGGGCGCGGGATATTTGTTCCATCCCGATCCGCAGACGATTCTGGCTCAAGTGTTGCCGCTGGTGGTGAAGATGTCGCTGTTCACAGCGATGCTGGAAAACACGGCCAGCGAACACGCGGCTCGCCGTGTGGCCATGAAGAACGCGACGGATAGCGCGGACGAGATGATCAAGTACCTGACGCGCGTGTACAACCGGGCTCGGCAGGGCAAGATCACGCAGGAGATCGCCGAGATCGTGGGCGGTGCGAACGCGCTGGCTTAACGGCAGGGTTCGGGGTTCAGGGTTGGTTGCGAGATGCTTCATGGTAGGATTGAGTCAAGGCCGGGCCATGGAGGCAGTGAAAATGGAACGGAAAGGCAAGATGGGGCGGTTTTCGGTCGAGATACTGGTTACAAACAACCACGATGTGCACTCGGCCGCGGACGGCACGCTGAGCGCTGACCAAGTTCGTAGCGTCCGAATCCAGGGCGTTGTGGATTCGGGCGCGGCAGACTTGGTGTTGCCGAAAAGCGTAGTGAAGCAGTTGGGGCTTCAAGAGGCGGGCACGGCGAAAGTGCGCTACGCGGATCATCGCACGGCGACGCGGGCAATCGTGGAGGAGGCCCGCGTTGAGATTTTGGGGCGGCACGGCACGTTTAGAGCCCTCGTCGAACCCGCTCGCGACACTGCATTAATTGGAGCCATCGTTCTGGAGGTCTTGGATCTTGTTGTTGATTGTCGGACGAAGAAGCTGCGCAAGCGCGATCCGCGATGGGTGCTTTCGGAGATTGAGTAGCTGCACAGGTGCACTTTTGGACAGGACTGGTGGTGGGAAGAGCACGAGGTGCAGTTCTGGACAGAAGAATGCGGCTTAAGACGGGACTGAAACAACGCACGGTGCAGTTTTGGACAGGAGAATACGGCGTGGAAGGCTGAATTGGAGCTGAAACGCCACACGGTGCAATTTTTTACAGGCGAGACGGAAGCCAGGGACTAGCAGATGACTCAGAAAGCAGCGGGATCGGGCGTCATGACGAACATGGGGAAAGTCGTGCAGGTGATCGGGTCCACACTGGACGCCGAGTTCGAGCAAGACCACCTGCCGCGAATTTACAACGCGCTAGAGGTGCAGAACCCCGCGACCGGCAAGACGCTGGTGTGCGAGGTCGAACAGCACCTCGGCCGCAACCGCGTTCGCGCGGTCGCCATGGCCAGCACCGACGGCGTGGTGCGCGGCACGCAGATCCTCGACACCGGCCAACCGATCAGCATGCCGGTCGGCAAGGCGGCGCTCGGCCGGATTTTGAATCTGCTCGGTGAACCGGTGGACAACTGGGGGCCGATTCCCGAAAGCACGCGCATGCCCATTCATCGCGAAGCTCCGCCGTTCAACGAGCTCAACCCGAACACGGAAATGTTCGAAACCGGCATCAAGGTCGTCGATCTGTTGGAGCCGTACGTGAAGGGCGGCAAGACCGGCCTGTTCGGCGGCGCCGGCGTGGGAAAGACCGTCATCATCATGGAACTGATCCACAACATCGCCATGAAGCACGGCGGGTATTCGGTGTTTGCGGGCGTCGGCGAACGAACGCGCGAAGGAAACGATTTGTGGCTGGAGATGCGCGAAAGCGGCGTCATCAACGAGAAGGATCCGACGCAAAGCCGTTGCGCGTTAATCTACGGACAGATGAATGAGCCGCCGGGCGCGCGTCTGCGCGTGGCGCTATCGGCTCTGACCGTGGCCGAGTCCTTCCGCGACCAGGAAGGCAAGGACGTGCTGCTGTTCATCGACAACATATTCCGCTTCACGCAGGCCGGTTCGGAAGTGTCGGCGCTCTTGGGACGCATGCCGTCGGCCGTCGGTTACCAGCCGACTTTGGCGACGGAAATGGGCGGTTTGCAGGAGCGCATCACCTCGACCAAGCGTGGTTCGATCACGTCGATCCAGGCCATTTACGTTCCGGCCGACGACTACACCGATCCGGCGCCGGCGACGGCGTTCACGCACTTGGATGCGACGACGAATCTGTCGCGCAGCATCGCGGAAAAGGGCATCTATCCGGCAGTCGATCCGCTCTCTTCCAGCAGCCGCATCATGGATCCGCAGTTCATCGGGCAAGAGCACTACGACGTGGCGCGCAGCGTGGTCACGGTTCTGCAGCGCTACAAGGATCTGCAGGACATCATCGCGATTCTGGGCGTGGACGAACTGAGCGAAGACGACAAGGTCGTGGTCGCTCGCGCGCGAAAGATCGAGAAGTTCCTCTCGCAGCCGTTCTTCGTTGCCCAGCAGTTCACGGGCATGGAAGGCAAGTACGTTTCGATCGCCGACACGGTCCGCAGTTTCAAGGGACTGGTCGCCGGCGAGTACGACCATCTGCCCGAGCAGGCGTTCATGTACGTGGGCACGATCGAAGAGGCGATTGCGAAGGCGGAGAAGCTGAAGGCGGGCGGGTAACGACTGGACGGGGAGACGCGGGGACGGGGAGAAACGGCGCGGGTTCAACAATCGAACTACGAAAAAACTGTGCGAGGAGTACTGGGCGATCGCAATCATCGCGACACCTTTAAGCCTTGTGAAGATAGCTTCTGCGAACTGCACTTGTCGAGCAGGGAACTGAGAACGACAAAAGAAGTACTTAGCGGCCCTGGAGGAACAGGCGTTTTGCGGCAAGGCGGTGACAGCATATGGCATCTGCGGTATATTTGCAGGTGTCAGGAGGCGCAGGCATGGCGGTTGCAGCGATCAATTCCATTGATGTGGACGAAAAAGGCGTCGCGCGCATCGCGGGCACGACGACGAAAGTCGTCGAAATTGTGCTCGACAACTTGGCGCACGGATGGAGCCCTGAGGAAATAAGGCGCCAGCACTACGGTGATCTGTCACTGGCTCAAATTCACGCCGCGTTCGCCTATTATTACGAACACCAGGCGGCGATGGATGCGGGGATTGAGCGCAGCTACAGGGAGTATGAAGAACTTCGGAAGGCGAACCTGAATTCTCCCCTCAGAGCGAAGCTGCACGCTCAGGGGCTCCTGCCTTGAGCCTGAAGTTGTACATGGACGAGCATGTCCCTCTAGCTATTACGGAGGGCTTGCGGACACGCGGCGTGGATGTGCTGACCGCACAGGAAGACGGGATGCGTCACAAGCCAGATCCGCTGCTGCTTGACCGCGCAACCGCGCTTGGAAGAGTGTTGTTTTGCCAGGACGAGGATCTCCTCCAGGAGTCCACTGCGCGCCAGCGGGAGGGCCGAGGCTTCGGCGGCGTCATCTACAGCCATCAACTGGCACTAACCATCGGCCAGTGCGTGAACGAACTGGAGTTGATGGCTAAGGTTTACGAAACCAGCGACTTTGAGAACCGGTTGGAGTACTTGTCTATACGTTGATCGAAGTGAATCGAGGTTCCGATGTCCGAAAAACTTTTGAAGCTCGCAGTTGTCAGCCCCTCGCGGTCGGTGTTTTCCGGCGAGGCCAAGTCCGTCGTCGTGCCGGCGTTCGACGGCGAGATGGGCGTGCTGCCAGGACACGCGGCGATGCTGGCGATGCTGGGCACCGGCGAAGTGCGCGTGGGCTTGCCCGATGGCCAGACGAAGCACCTGGCCGTGCGCGGCGGATTTTTGCAGGTCAATCACGATAACGTGACGGTGCTGACGCCCGAGTCGGCGGGCCGCGAGGAAATCAACAAGGCCGATCTACAGAAGGAAGAGCAGACGATCGAAACACAGAAGCCGACGAAGCTGGATGAGCGCGAGGCGCTCGACGCCAAGCGGCGCTGGCTGAAGGCGAAGCAGAAAATCGTGACGAACGTCTGAGCCGCGCTCCTAATCTTTCGACTTGCGCGGCTTGTTGTCTTTCTTTTCAGTCAGAGGCACTGGGCCTTCGAGCCGCGCGTCGGCCCAGACGAAGCTGCCGTTGAGCCACGGGAAACCGCCGCTGGCCGAGAGCGTAATGGTTCGGGCGCCATTGAGCTCCACGTCAATTTCGCAGGCGTCGCTCGAGTAACTGCGTTCAGTGGCTTTGAGGATTTCTTTGCCGTCGGCTTGAACGGTCAACGTCACTTTTTCCATGCGCTTGCGGTCTTCGGGGACTTCGGTCGTGCAGTCCCACCAGACGCCGGCGCTGCACTTGAAGCGCGAGTAGCCGCGGCAGTCGAAGGTAACAGAGTGCGGGAAGCGCGCGCAGAGGCCGCGCGAAAACTTTTTGCCATTCAGCGCCAGCGGCTGGCCGAAGAAGTTTCGGTTGCGTTCGAGGTATTCCTTGATCAGGTTCTGGCCGCGTGCAGGAAGTTCGTCGAGGTAGAGCGTTTCCGGCAGCGGATCGAGTTTGCCGTATTCGATTGCCGGAATCGCGCGCGGGCCGAAGCGGTCGCGGAACGCGGGCGCGGCGGGGAAGGTGAGTTCCGGCGAGAGCTTCCAGTCGTCGCCAAAAAAGCCCCAGGCGAGGAATGTCTCGGGGAAACGGCCGAGCGTTTTGTCGTCGAAGATCGCGAAGTCGTAGTGGCGCTTGTAGTCGGCACCGACCCAGTCGAACCAGTTGCCGAAGCGCGCGTGGATATCGGTATAGCTTTGCGGCGTCGTGCCGGCGATGACGACGACGTAGCGCTGCGGGTTTAGCGGATTGGGATAGCAGAAGATCGCGCCGAGGTTCTGACCGTTGTAGGTTTTGTCGCCGAGCTTGATGCAATCGGGCTCGAATGAGACCGGCAACTGCTTGACGATGTTTGCCAGAAGCCCGTTGTCTTCGGGCTTGCCGAAGAGGATCAGATTGGAGTCGGCAACGTCCTGTTCGGTCACGAGCACGGGCGCTTGCACACGGCACGGAACTCCGTAGCGGTACTTCCAGAGGTTCACGAAATCATCGACCGAATGCTGGATCGCGAGCGACATCTCGTCGGGCGGCGGCGGATCGGCGTACAGCGTGGCGCGCGTACCGGCGCCGGACACGATCAGGAAGCGAGACATGAAGGCGTGTTCGACGGGACCTTCGATGACGGCGTTCTTGCGCGTGGGGAAACTCGGGGTCTCGGTCGCAACGGGCGCAGACGGGCGCTCCCACGCGCCACCGGAACTCTTGACGTATTTCCAGGAGATGTTCTGCGGCGGAGCAGTGTCGAAGCGTTTGCCCATGCGCGTGCCGGCGCCTTGGTGCGGTGCTTTTGGGCCGGCTTCCACGACACTGCCGTCGATGCTGATGCGGCTGGGCGCGCCCTGGAAAGGAAGACGCTCGCGATCGATTTCGAGCGCGGAGACATTCGTCGTCTTAATCTCGATCGTCTTTTCGTCGGGATTGCAGACGCCGTCGATAGTCGCGTGCTGCAGGCGCTTTGAGATGCCGGTGATTTTAAGCCAATACGCGCCGGGATACTTCAGCCATCCGGTCGTGTAGTGGACGTGTTTGGGCTTGGGGTCGCGAACGAAACCTTCGACGGCCTTTGCGTAATCGACAGAGAGCCCATGCATGACAAAAGGCAGGAAGTGGAACTTCGCGTCGGGGTGGCCGGCGTCCTTCAACGCGGCTTCCATGTAGCGGCCGTGAAGCTGATCGACGATGTTGTCGCTGTCGCCGTGCAGCGAAATGATTTTGAGATTGCTGAGATTGCCTGCGTAGGGCAGCGCCGTCGTGTTTTCGCGCAGGAACTGGCGGACGTTCGCGACCGGCGAATCCTGCGGCGTGCGCCAGTACCAGAGTTCTTCGAAAACGCGGAGGTTCGTCTTGCCGCAGACGGGCATGATGCCGGCGAAGCGGTCGGGAAAGAGCGTGCTCAAATGCCACGAGCCTGCTCCGCCCATGGACGCGCCGGCGAGCACGACGCGGTCGGGGTCGATCTTGAGATAGCTTTGGACTTCATCGATGACGCGTAGCACGTCGCCTTCGGCGACATAAAGATAATCCATTCCTCCGCGGCCTTGCGGAGCGACAACAATGTTCTTCCCAAGTTGCGGCGCATTGCACTGGATTGGATTGAACATTCCCTGGCCGTGCAGAAAGACAATGAGCGGGAACGGCTTGCTGCCGTCGTATTCGTCGGGAATGTAGAGGCTGTAGGGCTGGTTGCTTTCGTCGAGCTCCGAGTGATACGCCATCAGCATCGTGCGGCCAGTCAGCAGCGTCGGGTTGCCGGCTTCAAGGCGCTGCATGTCTTCGGCGATGGCGAGCAGTTCCTTCAGAGCACTTTCGGCTTTGCCCGCGTTCCAGTCCGGCGCATCGGGGTTGTTGCGCTCCCTCAGCAGGCGCGTGCGGAAGGCGAGCGAAGCAGCGAGTCCCGGAGTCGGATTAACAGGAACTTCGTGGCGCTTCTCGATGAGGATGGGCGCCGGCGGCGGAAGCTTCTCGGCCGCAGTGACTGCGAAGACGAGCGCTGCAAGGAAAAGAAGGAGCGTTTTTCGCACGATGGGCCCTTTCAACATCTCACCACGGAGGACACTGAGGACACAGAGGAGAGAGGACAGTTCCAAAAGTTTTCCTCTGCGTCCTACGCGTCCTCTGCGGTGAGCTCTAATCACTCGCTGGCGACTTGGGCTGCGACCTTTTTCAGATACGCGATGTTCTCGCGCACGCGGACGGACAGCGGCTCGTCGGTTGAGAAGTCCTCGAACGAGAGCCAGCCGTCGTAGCCCACGGACTTCAGCGCGCGCAGCAGCGCGGTCATGTCCACGGTGCCTTTGGTGATCGGACTGGAGTCGCAGCGCCATTCGGCCGAGCCATCGGGGCGCACAGCCACTGGTTTCCACGCCGCGCTTTTGACGTGAACATAGCCGAGATACGGGCCGAGGACTTCGCAGCCGAGGCGGTAGTTCTCATAGCCCTCGTAGACCATGTTGCCGGCGTCGTGAATGATACCGACGTACTTCGGATCGAAGTGCCGCGCGAAGGCGGCGGCGGCGCTGGCGCTGGGAACGATGTTGCCCATGTGGATTTCAATCATCGCGCGCAGGCTAGACTTCTTGGCGAGCGCTTCGACATCACGGTACTGGCCGATGGCTCGATCGACGATCTTCAGATAGCTGCTCTTGCCGTCGTATCCGGGAACGGTGATGCGAAGCTGCGGCGCGCCGACCTTGACGGTTGCCTGCATCGCGCGTTCGACGCCCGGCAGGTCATCGCAGCCCACGTACGTGCCGATGTTCGGGATCACCATGCCGGCCTTCTCGGTGATCGCGCGGATGCGCGGCGCATCGTCAAGGAAGCTGTTCAGCGGCCAAGTGCAGCGGTTGCCTTGCCAGAAACCGATCGTGCCTTCGGGCGAGGGTTTCTGATCCACGACGCGCCATTCGATGCCTTCGTAGCCGAGCTTCGACAGAATATCGAGGGCTTCTTCGGGCGTGAAATCGGGGCAACTGACGGTGAAAATGGCGTAACGCATTCTCCGAACCTCCAAGTCTGAGTTCGCAGTTCAGCCGCCCCGTTGGATGGCGTGACGGGTGACGAGTGGCGAGTGACGGGTGGAATGGATGAAGCTTCAGACTTTGCGAGATCTTATCATCCAAACCACTCGCCACCCGTCACCCGTCACTTTTGTTCGTACTTGATGATCACCGCTCCCGGCTGCGTGCCGATGTTAATGAGTAGTCCTTTCTCCATCAGTTCGCTGCCGAGCGCCTCGGTTTCCTCTTCGATGTCCAGGTTTTTCAGACTGTAGCGCGCGTCGGGTTTCAGTCCACGCAGTTTGAAGCGCGCGGCTTCGTAGAGGCTTTGCGGGCGGCGGAAGGCTTCCACCATGCCGCCGGCAGGGACGCCGGCGCCACCTTCAGGACGGTCGAACTGCCAGGCCATCCACACGTCGGATTCGAAACTCCACGATGTCAGTGGGTAGAAGTCGCCGAAAAAGTTCGGCGCAAGATCCTTCCATTCGAGGAACAGCTTCTTCATGAGCGGATAATCCAGGTTCTTGCGGCGCGTGTCGTATCCGGCGCCGGTCATCGGCGCGAAGCCGGAGCGGAAACCGTAGACGTCTACGCGGTCAGCGGGATAGATCGGCGCGCCGAAATAAGGCTCCCAGAAGGCCAAGCCGTAAAGCTGCGTCTGCTTCGAGGTGAGATTGCTGTACTCCATGTCGCTTTTGTGCAGCGGAACGGAGCGGCGCAGCGTTTCGAGATCGTTGCGCCGGCCGCCGGAGGCGCAGGTATCGATGAGCAGATCGGGATGGCGGCGGCGCAGTTCGTCCCAGAAGGCCAGGTAGCCGGTGACGTGCTGGATTTCGGCGATGCCTTGGCGGTCGGGTGCGTCTTTGCCGCGCCAGTAACCGAGCGGCGCAAAATTAAAATCCTGCCGGTAGATGTCGATGCCTTCGGCCTGCATGAATTTGTCGATGTAGTCGGTGATCCATTCCCGCGCTTGCTTATTGCCCAGGTCGAGCAGTTTCTGTTCGCCGTTCTTGCCGAGCAGCCAATCGGGATGCTCTTCATACAGCCGCGTGCCGGGCGTGACGCGCTCGGGTTCCCACCACAGCAGCGTCTTGACGCCGAGTTTGTGCGCGTGATCGCTAACGGCGCGCAGGCCGTTGGGAAAACGCTTCTTATCCACTTCCCACGTGCCGACGTTCCACCAGCCCTCCTTAAAGGTGTACCAGCCCGCGTCCATCCACCAGAAGCTAAGCTGCACGCCGTTTTGAACGTAGCCATCGATGAATTGCTTCTGGTTCTCCTCGGTCGCGTTCTGCATTTCGTTCATCTGGTTGCTGCTGCCGCACGGGAACAGCGGCGGCGGAAGCTTGCCGCTCAACCGCGGCAGATTGTAGGCGAGCATCCAACGGCGCCAGACATTCTGGGCTTTAATCCATCCGGCGGTGCCGGCCTCCGCATTGCCTTCCCAGAATTGCAGGACGATCAGCGGCGAGCGCACTTCTTCGCCGGGCAGCAGCTTGAAATGACACTGCTCCTGGCCTGCTCGAATCTGCAGACCGCTGGCGGCATCGCGCTTGAAGCTGCCGGTCCACTGGCCCGGCCAGCCGACGACGGCGATCACGCCTTTATTGCCCCAGTCGATGTTGAAGTACGGCCACACGCCGTCGCTGCCTCGGCCGCCAGAGGAGGCGAAGCGAGTGTTTGTGTTTGGCTGAAGCTGAGTCTGGAGGGGACGATAGTCCTCCGGAGTGGCCTGGCTGCCGGCATGATGATGGAGGATCGTGTTCTTTTTGCCGGAAAGACCGACGTCCAGCGCCAGGATGTTCTCTAGAATCGGCGTGTCCGCCTGCCCGGCGTTCTTGAAGTAGAGCGTCCATTCAACAGTTGGGAAGTCGAGGTACTCGATTGCGACGCAGCGCACGAGCAGACCGGTCTGCGCATCGGTCCAGGAAATCGTTCTTTGCGTGCGATTCTCGTCGAGTTTCTTGCTCTCCGCTTTGCGTTCCCACTGAGACAGGAGCTCCGCAGAGGACTTTCCCCCGTAAGTAAACGAAAACGGCAGACCGCCAGGAGTCGTTTCAACGAGCGGCAAATCGGCAAGCCAGACTTCTTTTCCATCCACGAGTGAAAACTTCGCTTCGGCCCAATCGGACTGGTCGCACGAGATGCCGTCGCCGGCGTCGCTGACATCGAGCATGACGGATGTCGCGCCGTTGAGATCCACGTTGACCGGCACGCCGGCCATGCCTTCGCGCATGACCGGTGATTTAAAGAGCTCTTTCCTGGCGGCGCTCACGGAGAAAACAACGCTGCCGCGGCCGGGCTTCGTTTGTTCGTTGCTATCCACGCCGACGATCGCGCTGAAGGTCTTTCCTGGCCCGGGGAGTTGCACGGCAATCTTGCTCACCGCATGGCAGAACAGCCCGCGCGTGTATTGCTTATCCACGATCGTCAGCGGGCCTTTCCCACGCGCGTTCTTGCTGACGGAATCATGGTTCGCGATGACATTCAGGCCCGGCGGCAGAGCGGCGGGGCCGGGGGTTTCCAGAGTGGCGTTGATCCAGTTTTCTTTAGTCGCCAACTCTTCGGGCGTGACGAGACCCGCGGCGTGAGCGAGTGCGGACATGGCGAGGACTCCGAATAGCACAAGGCAAGTTCGCATTTCAATCTCCTGATGTGACGAGTTCTAAGATTCTGGAGTGTGGGCTTTTTCAGGCGTGCCGTCAAGGACGTGCGGAACAAGCAACCTACTGCGATTGTCGCGCCAGGCTCTTCATGGCGCGGCGAAGTTGGCGGGCGCGGGCGCCGATCAGGGTGCTGTCGGCGCGTTCGAACAGGACGGTTTCCTCCTGGAGGAAATCATCGCGCAAAGCGGCGTCGAGCTGGCGGGTGCACGCCAGAAGGGCGGAGGCGTCCATTCCCGGTGCGCAGGCGTGCAGCGCTTTGTCGAAATCCTCGATGACGACGAGAATTTCCTCGTGCCGGTGGGCTTCCTTGGTCATGGGGTCGGGCCAGGGAATGCTGCTGAGGAGCGCCGGAAACAAAACTTCGTTTTCCTTGCGCATGTGGGTGAGCATGGTGATATGCAGAAATTCATTGGCTTCCGCGAACATGGCGAACAATTCCGGTGAAAGCGTGCAATCCGGCGTCCCTTCGATCGTCGCGCTGCATGCGAGGAGTTTCTTAAGCATCGCCCGCGCGCGGCGATGCTCCCGGCGCAGATCCGCAGTGACGGCCACGTCGGGCTTCATCTCCTGCTTGGGTGGCAAGGTAACCGTCTTTGCAGGCTCTATGGAACTCGGCACCGGGATCGCGGCAGACGCGCAGGAGCCGTTGGCCACGTGCGCGTAACAGGCGTTGAGCACCTGGAGGAGAGCCGAAGCGTCCGCGTAGCGATTGCCCGGTTTCTTGGCCAGGCAGGTATCGAGCACCATTTCGGTGGCGGCGCTGCAATCGGGTCGCACTTTGCGGATGGGTTCGTGCGGTTCGCTTTCCGCGGCCTTGAGCACCGCCCAGGCGGAGGTTCCATGGAATGGAGCGTGCCCTGCGAGCAGCGCGTAGAAAGTCGCCCCAAGCGAGAAGACGTCCGATGGCTTGCTGGCGGTGTGGCTGTCATGAACCTGTTCGGGAGCGACGTAGCCGGGAGTGCCGAAAGACATGTCGTCGTGCGTCAGGTCCAGGCTGGTTCCTTCCAGGCGCGCCAGTCCCAGGTCCGCCAGCTTTGTTTCGGAGAAGAGCAGGGTTGCCTCACGCTTTGGAATGAGAACGTTGGCTGGTTTTATGTCGCGATGAATGACGCTCTCCCGGTGCGCGGCCTCCAATCCAGTCGCCGCGGCGATGATGATCCGCAGCGCGTTCGCTTCGCTGATGGTGGACCCGGTTGCGGAAACCTCGGCAAGGTATTCTTCCGCGGAGACTCCGGGAACGTACTCCATGATGAGATAATAAAGCGGCCCAGTATGGCTGACGTCAAGCACGCCGACCAGGTTGGGCGACTTGATGCGGGCGCAGACCTGAGCCTCACGGATCAATCGGTCGATGGATTCCGGGCGCTGTTCGGCCACCGAGGGATACAGCAGCTTGATCGCGACCTCGATCAGCAGATTCGGATGAATCCCGTAATACACGGCACCCATCCCGCCGGCTCCGAGCTTGGCCAGCAGAGGGACGGAACCGAGTACCGGCACGGCATGGCCATCCACTTCGGTCCGTGGAAGGCCATGCAGCAGCGGGTCAAGGAGCAGGTCTTCGGTGTGGCGTGAGCGCTTGAGTACCCACGTGGCCGGTTTGGCCATCGCAGCCGCAACGAAATCGGCATCCGCAGGAGGTGTCGCGTCGAAAGGAGTTGGCGTATTGGCCTGTTGGTCCGGCATGAAGTGAAGACCTGTTCCGGATGTTACCGCTCGTTGACACCAGCATTCCGCAGCTTCGGGCACAAGACAAGAACAAATTCAACACGGGCAATTTTCCTTCTTTCTACAACATTCCCGTCATCTGGCGGTATAAATATATGGGTACCTAACGCTTGCATCGGCCGCTCTGGAGGTCGCGCGTGCAAGGCCAAGATGGGCAGAGAGGCTCTTCCTCGGCGGACCGACCGGCTGTCGGTGCGAACGGGGGAACTACGCCCGCAGGCCAGCCTGTGCGCCTGAAGGAGATCGCCGGATTTGAGCTGTTGAACAAAATCGGGCAGGGCGGGATGGGGACCGTCTTCCGTGCCCAGCAAAAATCGCTGGACCGCGTGGTTGCGCTCAAGGTTCTTCCGCCCTCCATCGCCAAAGATCAGAAGTTTATCGAACGTTTCCAGCGCGAGGCCCGCGCCTCCGCCAAGCTGAACCATCCCAACATCGTTCAAGGCATCGACGTCGGATTGGATCCGAGTACCGGGCTGTGGTACTTCGCAATGGAGTACATCGACGGCCCGAATGTCGCCGCCGTTTTGAAGCAGCAAAGGGTTTTGCCGGAAGAACAGGTGCTGTCGATTGGTCGCGATGTGGCCCGAGCGCTGGAGTGCAGTTGGGGTGCGGGGATCGTGCATCGCGACATCAAGCCCGACAACATTCTGATCAGCGCTCAAGGCGAAACCAAACTGGCCGATCTGGGCCTGGCCAAGCAGACGCACGACGATGCAGGCGTCACGCAGTCGGGTCAGGCGATTGGCACGCCATTCTACATGGCGCCGGAGCAGGTTCGCGGCAAGAGCGATGAGATCGACATTCGGACCGACATCTATGCGCTTGGGGCGACGCTCTTTCAAATGGCCACGGGGCGCCCGCCGTATGATGGCGAGACCTCCGCGGTCATCATGTCCAAACACTTGACGGAGCCGGTGCCAAAAGCGCGCCAGGCCAACCCAGCGCTCAGCGAAGGCTTTAGCCGGCTAGTCGAGCGCATGATGCAGAAAAAGCGCGAACAGCGGGTGCAGACTCCGGCCGAGTTGCTCTCTGAAATCGAAAAGGTGCTACGCGGTGAAATCCTGCGCGATAGCACGACCGGTCCGCGCCGGCCGGTCGCAGGCACGATGTCCGCGCGTCGCCGCGAGGCTCCAACGCAGCCTTCGGGCGGTGGGAAGTTGGCGGTGGTCGCGCTGGCCATGCTGCTGATCGGCGCGGCGGCGGCATTCGTCATCATGCAAGGCAAGAAGCCCGACGAACGAGTCGCCGATGCAAAGGCCCAGACCGAATCCAAGAAAGATTCTGCCGCGACGGGCACAAAGGCCATTCCCGGCGAACCGAAGTCGGCTTCGGTGGAACCCAAGGCTGGCCAGCCGCAGCTCAAAGTGCCGCCGCCTCCTCTCAAGACGGCACAACCCAAGGCAACGACGAAAGCCGCCCCCAAATTCGTAGGCGACGTGAATGCGGCCGTGGACATTATTATAGACCGGGCGAGCGAGACGCCGGGCACCGAAACCGTTGAGAAGCCGGCCACGAAACAGGCTACCGCTGAAAACAAGTCCGGCGACACGGCTTTGGCAAAAAAGGAAATCGAGCCGAAAAGCGACCCGGACGTGAAAGCTCCGGCCAAGAAGGATGCCGACCCTAAACCGGTTCCGGATGTGAAAGCTGTGGTTCCAGAGAAGACCGAGGCGCCCAGGCCCGCACCGGCGGTCGGGGTGCAGGGCAGCGGTTTCTTGGGCGAGTACTTCCAGGGCCAGAGTTTTGAGACGTTGATCACATCGCAGAACGATACGGCCATCGATTTCAAATGGAGCAAAGGAATCCCCGATCTGAAGATCGAGGCGGGCATCTCCGTGCGCTGGACGGGCCTGGTGGAACCGGTTGAAACCGGAACATACGTGTTTGACGTGACCAGCCATGCAGGTTCGCGGCTGTATTTGGATGGCCAGCCGATCTTCGATAGTTGGAGCGGCAAGGGAAATATCGGCAAGAGTTTTCCGGTGAATCTCACCGCGAAGAAGAAGTACGCCGTCAAGTTTGAGGTGCGCAACAAAGGCAGCGACTATGCCACGGTCGCCGCATTGAAGTGGGGACCAGTGGGCGGTCCAATGGTACCGGTCAGCGCCGACGGCCCCGAAAGCGTGAAGGATGAGAAACTGCTGGGTCATCTGACCGGCGGTTGGCACGCTGAGTATGGGCCGTGGGACAAGGAGGCTCTGGTCAAACGAACCGAGCCATTCATCTGCTGGGATTGGCACACCTCCTCACCAGCGATCGAGGTGCCGCGCGCGAAGTTCTGGGGCACGTGGGCCGGCCTGGTTGTGCCGCCGGAGACTGACGACTACACGTTCACACTTGATTCCGATGATGGGGCGCGGCTGTTCATCAACGAAATGCTCATTCTGGACTTCGCAAATCTTCGGGCCGGCAAGTACGTGTCCGCTCCGCTGCGGCTGGAAAAAGGCAAGCGCTATCTGATGAAGGTCGATTACCACCAGTATGATGACTACGCCTCCTGCAGTCTGCGCTGGTCATCGAAAGCCATCAGCAACGCGCTGGTGCCAGCAGTCGGGACGGGCGTGCCGGATGAAGCTCTGCCGCCGGACGGCTTCTTCGTCGAATATGGCTCCTGGGCTTCCGGCAAAGCCATCCTGTCGCGCCGCGAACTGCAGGCGGGTTGGGACTGGCATTCGGGTTCTCCACACCCGGATATCCCGCGCTCGAAATTCTGGGCGAAATACAGCGGATGGATCACGCCGCCGGCCGACGGCGCTTACACGTTCAACGTGTGGTACGACGACAACATCCTGTTCTTCCTGGATGACGTGTTGATTCTGGAGGGCTTGAATACGCGCGGGCCGGAGGCGGCGATGGACTTGCCCCCGATCACGCTCAAAGGCGGCAAGCACTATTCGGTCCGCATCGAGTACCGGCAGTACGACGATTACGCGCACCTGGTCGTAAAGTGGAAGTCGCCGGATATGCCGCTGCGCATCCTGAACGGAACGATTCCGGAGTCCGTGAAGTCCGGCGACAAAGACATTGCACACATCAACTGCGGCATGCTCGCGGAGTACGGCCTGAACAAGCCGGCTCTGTGCAAGCGGCTGGAAGGCCGTCTTTTTCATGACTTCCACAGCGGCACGCCGAGTGGCGAGGTCACCGCGGGCGGATTTTGGGGCCGCTGGACCGCGGGCCTGAAAGTGCCAGCGAACGGGCCTTACGTCTTCCGTCTAGACGCGGACTTGTCCGCGGAATTGAAATTGCGCGACCTGTCCGTGATCAAAGTGCCGTTGCCCGCACCGCGAACGGCAAAAGCCGACACGCGCCCGACCTTCGGCGACACCGCGCCGCTCAACCTGAGCACCACGCAAGTCGAGAAACTTCAAGTCAGCTATACGGCGCACCGCGGCGAGTACTCGCACGTCAAACTCACCTGGAAGCCGCCAGGAAAGACGGAGTTCGAAGACATCCCGGCGGAATGCTTTGTGCAGCCGCCCGGCGCGCGCGAATATGTGAGGATGAAGTAAGAGTCTAGCAGTCCAGATGTCGAGAAGTCTAGAAGTCGATGGCCTGCTGCGGATGGTCGCGGCCATTCGCTGCAATCCACAGACTCCTCGACTCCTTGACTTCCCGACTCCGCGTTGTTGATGAGGCTACTTTACGCTGACGGCTACCACCCTCCCGTCCGCTAACGCGACGACGAGTTTCCCGCCGGCCCAGACCATGCCGTTGATGTCCTGGCCGAGGAACTGCTGGGTCTTCAGGACACCGCCCGCATCGAAGACCTGAAGGGTGCCACCCCAATGGCCGACGGCGATCGGACCGCCGGTATCGACGATGAACTTGGCCACGCGCGTCGCCGGCAGCTTGCCTTTCAGCGCGTCCGGCAACTTCGGCGGCGTGAGCTTGGGCAGGGCGGTCGGAACGTTGGCGTCCTGCGAAGTGGACTTTCCGGCGGTGTCGAAGGTGTGTGCGGAACCGTCATACGTCGTCACGACAACTTTGTCGTTTTCAGCCGTAACGGAGACGGCGCGATCGGGAAGCAGTGCTTGCCATGCGATGGGGCATTCAGGAACGGGTGTGGCTTTTGAGACGGCTGTGATGGCGTTGGTTTCCGGCTGCGACAGTGGCGTGAGCGGCTCCATGCCGGCGACGAGTTCGTACACTGTGCCGACCGCTTCGGACATGCCAGCCGCATCGTAAGCGATGAGCGCGATGGATTCCTGCAGCACGCCGACGCAGCCGCGCTGCCAGGCTACATACCCTTGTCCCCGGCCGGGGAAGGCGTCCTTGGCAGGCTTGTAAGGTAGGAATTTTGCGTCTTGCGCGAACTTGATGATCGGGTTGTCTTCCGGCGTGCCGAGCAGGACCACGGGGCCCTGAACGGCAAAGCCGGCCTGCGCGGGTCCGTACTTAGCATTAAGCGTGTCGGTGCATCTGCCGGGCTCCAGGCCACACCATGTGGTCTTGGCTTCTTCAGGAAGTTCGCGGCGCTTGCCGACCTCGGCGGCAGGGACGATTTTGCAGCGCACGTCCCAAGGCTTCAGGCTCTCGGCGAGCCGCTCCGCCGCGGCGGTGTTGTAGGCTCCCGAACCAGTCGCAATGGTGACGTCCTGATGCACGCGGAAGAAGCGAAAGACATTGTTGCGGTCGTCAGGCAGGAAAATCGCGCGCCAAGTCTTGCCGGCCAGAGCGGCGCACTGTGGAACGGCCTCCAGCTTGAAGGTCGCCGTGCCTTCGGTGCCCGCGAGCAACTCGCGCACGCTGACTTTCCAATCGCCGGACGGATCATTCAGCGCCAGCGGCAGCGAGGTCGAGAATGCGCCTTGCCGGGTCGCGCGGTGCAACAGATAGCGCACGTTGCCGAGTGGATCCGTGACGCGGATTTCCAGCGGCGCCGAGCCGCTGAGCACGGCGCCGGCATTATCGACCACGCACGCGCTGATATCGACCTTCAGCGGGTCAGCGGCGGCGACGTAGTCGCGCTGAACGACCGGCGTGCCGACTTTCACGCCGCCAACCGGCTTTGCGGTGCGAGCGAAGACGCGCAGTTCGCCGGGGCCGAAGCGCAACGCGGCTTTGTTGTCCTTGAACTCCGCCGCCGGGCCGCCGCGCACGGCGTCGTAGATGGTAGCGCCGGCGTCCCTGCCGGCCGGCACGGAGACCTGCGCCACCAGCGCAACCGTGGCGGAGGTTGCCTTTTGGGTGGGGTTCGGGCCAGCGTACTTCCCGTCGGGATCGAAAGCCATGTTTACCGCGAAAAGGTATTCAATGTCGCCGGCAGCCTGGCGAGTGGCGGTGATCAGCGGGTTGTCACACTCAAAGATGGGCTTGATGCCGGCTTTGTCGAGCTGCGTTTTGATTGCTTTGGCGGTGACCTGCGCGCCTTGGACGTACTTAGGAAAGGTCACCAGTGGCTGCATTTCCTGGTACTTCTTCTCGTCCATAAGCCGGTTGATCTTATCGTTCTCCGGCAGCGCAGGTGTGTTGCCAATGTCCACGCCACCCGCGACTTTCACTTTGCAGTCGGAAGTCAGCATGACTAAGCCGCCTTTCGCGGCAAACGCTTCCAGCGCCTTCAGCGTGCGCGGGTCGAGGTAATTGATGGAGGTCAGAACGACGGCTTTGTGATTCGCCGCGAGCGTCCCATCCACGATATCTTCATCCACCACTGTCAGGAATTGTTGCTGCAGCAGTTTTCCCGCCAGATAAGTGATGTTCAGGTTGCGGCCGTGCATCGTGTCATGCGCGTAGCACTTTTTCGTATCTCTGGCTTGCTCTTCGATCAGATTGGAGATCGAGTACAGCAGCGCGACGGGTGGTTTGGTGACCGGCATGGTGGTGAAGACTGTTCCGAGCCGGCTCATGAGCTGATTGGATTCGACGACGCCTTCGGCGGAGACCTTTGTGAATGGCTGATATGGGTCGATGTCGGGCGGTGAAATCATGCCTTGAACGTTGGTCATGAACGAAAGGTACTGCTCCAATCGAAACCGCTCGGTCGGTGTGTTGCCATACCACGTCGGCAGGTACCAGCACGGACGCGTGAAATCCCGCGCGCGGGCGATTTCCAGGAAATACGACGGGTTGAAGCAGGCCAAGCCGTAGTCGTCATAGCCGCCATGGCCGCTGACGATCGGCATACAGCGCACGACGTTGAAGTAATAGCCGTCGGTAAACGCGCTGAAGCCGTACTGGCTCTGGTTGACCGACAGGTAATCAGGCCGGACGTAGCTGACGCCGAATTGCGCATCTTTCCATGCGGCGTCCATGAAGCCGAGTTTCCAGCGAGCCCAGTTTCGCCAGCGGTCCAGGTGCGCTGGGTCGTCGGCTTTGACTTCGCTGTACTTCAGCGGCTCTTCCCCAAAAGCGCTCTTAAAGGAGCGATGCTGCGAAGGAACCATGTGCGCAGTCATCTGTCCCGTCGCAGGATCCTTGCCCCACGTCAGGCCGGGTTCATCGTAGAAGTGCACGCCCCACACATTCGGCCGCGTGCGATCGACGAACGAGCGGCGCGTGACGCGCGCCGTGCCGCCGCGCAGCGAGTACGGGTCGGACCAGTCGCATTCGCTGCGGATGTCCATCTGGTGCGCGCCGCCCATGGTACAGCAGGACATGAAATCGATGCCCGCGCGGATGAAGTTAGCCTCCGCGTCGCTCATGTAGCCGCCGTAGATCAGGTTGAAGCCGATGCTTTCTTCGCCCAGCACAAGCTGGTCCGGCGCCTTGTTCGCTCGGCCCCAGTCGATGAGCTTGTAGGAGCTCTTTCGCACGTGCGAATAGAGGTCAAAAGGCGTGCTGACCGCGGCCGCAGTGGTGGCGCCAGCCTCCGTGCCGGCCGGCAGAGACGCCGGCCCCACTCTGATTTCGAGCGTGTAATGTCCGGGCCGAAGTAACCAGCCGTTGAGATGAACGTGCTCCGTACGCCGGGCATCGGGGCCTTCGACCGCCACAGCCGGGAGCGCGAAAGCGAAGTTTATCTTCGTGCCGTCGTCTCCGGCAAGGGCGAGCGAGAGCTGTTCGGCGGGTAGTGCGGCGGTGTCGCTGCGCGTGACGGCGAAGTCGATCAGTTCGTTGGTCTGAAAAGCCGTGCGACCCTGCGGCAGGGCCACCTGCAGTTTGGTTTCGGCTTGGGCCAGGGTGCAGACGAACAGCAGTCCGGCGGCCCACGTGAGTTGTTTCACCTTCATGCGACGACCCTCCTTTTCGGGTATCGGGTATGGGGTATCGGGGTGGCCGGCGACATGGAAGTCCGTCACTATACCCGAGGCCCGATACCCGATACCCCACGTTCCAAATGTCCAACCGCTTTCACTCTCGCAGTTGATGCTCTGGGGATGAACTGCACCGGCAGCGTCAGTTCCTGGTCGCGTTTGGCTTCGCCAAGGACGCGGCACATGATCAGCTTGGCGGCTTGCTGGCCGACTTGCGCCAGTGGCAGGCGAACCGTCGTCAATAGATTGCGGCCGCCTTCATCCACCATCGGGTCGGTGTCGTCGAAACCGGTGATGCTGATGTCCTCGGGAACGCGTATACCGGCGCGATACAGCGTGTGCCAGGCGTGCAACGCGGACGAATCATTTTGAGCCAGGATTGCTGTGACCTTCGGATTCGCGCGGAGGTGCTCAACCAGGCGCGAACCGTCGGGCGTGACCAAGGCGCTGGAAATCTCGCCCACTGCATGCGGGACCGCGACGGGATCGACCCATGGCCGCGGAGCCTGCAGCACTTGGAGACTCTTCTCGGGAACCAGTCCGCGCTCGACCAGCGCGCGGCGAACACCGCGCCAGCGATCGGGCGTGAGCGGCTGGCCGTTTGCCGGATCCAGCGTACAAAACTGCACGAACTGGCGATGGCCTTCGTCGAGCAGATGCCGAGCGGCGGCCAAGCCTCCATTTTCTTCATCCACCAGCACGCTGCAGCACCCTGGCGACCGGAACATCAGCGACAGCACGGGCCGATCAGCCAGTCCGCCGTCGCGGCGCAGGTGGCGCAGCACGGGCAGGAAGCTTTGCGTGTCGGAATAGAAGATCAGCCCGTCGAGATCCTCGCGGCGGATGAGATGTTCCAGCGAGGTGTGGACGCTGATCTCGCCGGAGGCATCCCGCACGAACGTGCCGGCGACCAGGTTGAAGCCCTGCGGTGCGAGGCCTTCGAGCAGGCCTTGCAGCATGCGCGCGTAGAAGGGGAAGCTGTAGGAAACGGCCGGGCAGAGAAAGCCGATGACCTTGCTGACGGCTCGTGCGCCGTACTTGCGAAGCGCCAGCCGGCGGGCGGATTCGTGCGCGCTGCCGTTGTAGCCCAGCTTTTCAGCGGCTCGCCGAATGCGCGCGGCGGTGCGTTCATCGACGCGGGAATCTCCGCGGAGTGCGAGCGAAACCGTGGACTTCGCGACGCGGCAGCGGCGGGCGATGCCCTGGAGGGTGACGTTGCGCTGGGCCGCCTTGTGCATCCGCCGGTCTCCTGTTGATCTGAAATCCGTACAGAGGTATATACAATCGAACCGGTTCGATAAAACAACGAAAAAAGAAAAATCAGAAACTCGAAGGCTGCAACGGCAAACCACAGAGGACACGGAGGACACAGAGGCGGAAGAATGTCAATCATCCTCTGTGCACTCTGTGTCCTGTGGTGAGCTGTTCAGTAACCTCCGAATTCCAGCCCTGCGTCAATGTAGGCCATGTAATTGGCTTCAGTCGCCGGCGCAAGAGGGATGTTGATCGGCGCGGCGGTGGGCATCAAGACGTAGCCGCCGCCGTCTTTGGCCTGCGCCATCATGCGTTTGACGTGCTCGCGCACCTGGTGATGCGTCTCGTTTTCGAGAATCTTCAGTTCCATGTTTCCGAAGACGCAGACCTTGCGGGCGGCGCACCTGCGTTTGACCTCGTCCAGTTCGATGTCGCCGTCGGGCGGAGGTTCGCAGGGATCGATGCCATCGCAGCCCATGTCGAGGATCATGTCGAGCACGCGTGCGATTTTGCCGTGACAGTGCAGGCGGACTTTCGCGCCATGTTCGTGAATCACCCGCGTCATCTTCGTGCACCACGGCACCATGTAGCGCTTGAACATCTCCGGGGGAGTGTAGGGCGGAGTCATGTATTCAGGGCCGCAAATGCGGTAGAGGTCGGCGACGCAGACGGAGAGTTCGCGCCGCAGATTCTCCAGGACACGTTCTGACAGAATCTCGACGGTTCGGGAGTAGTGCTCAGGCTCCTCGAACGCCCACATTAGGCAATCCTGAAATTTCATCAGGTCGGCAGCGATGTACGCCGGATCGGAGAGCGAAGGCATGATAATGCCGCACTCGCCGACCTCGTTTTTGATGCGCACGAAATCGCTGGCATCGTACGTCGGCGGAACGTAGGGGATGCTGAGCGCCTTGTCCACGTCGGCCGGAGTTTTGCACCAGTGTTCGGTGACCCAAGTTGTGTTGACGTTGTCGTCGATCTGCGAAACGTGCCGCAATTCGCCTTTGGGCGTGTGCAGCGTGAGCGTGGTTCGCGTGGTGCTGCCCTGGCGTTCTTCGTGGCGCTCGATATCGACAGGCGCGGCGGAGCACAAGAATGTTCCGTTGTTCGATGGGTTCCACATGGCGATGCAATCGACGTCGGCGCGAATGCGGTCCATCAAGCGCTTGTAGCTGGGTTGCTGGTTCTCCCATGCATGGCTGTTGTAGCCGACCAGTTCGTAAGTGCTGACCGGGACGCGGTCGGGGACTTCGCAGTTCAACGCAGCCAGCAATCGTTTACGGTTCGTCCACGTTTCTTGTTCCATCTCTCCTCTGCGTCCTCCGCGTCCTCTGCGGTGAGATGCTCTCACTTCGCGACCCACTCCACAATAGCTTCTGCCTTTCGTCCGGTGGTGACTTCGCGCACGGAGAGCGTCCATTTGCCGGCCGCATCGTTGTAGGCGAAGCGAACCGGAATTGCGACTCTTCCGCCGGCGCCTTGAGCGGACCATGGGATGCAGTCGATCCACTCGCCCTTCGGATTGAGCAGGCGCGTTTCGTAGCTGAACGTGCCTGTCTCGTTTTCAGGCACGCCGGACATGCAAATGTTAAACGTAGCGGTTTGTCCGCCGCTGACGGTGGGCTTGTCCACCTGCACCGTCGGCTGGCCGGGATCGTAGGGATACGCGGCGAAAAAATCGGCGTAACCGGGGCGGAGCAGATCGATGCGGAGACGGTCGGTCTCGCCTTTTTCTCCGCTGCGCAAATCGAAGACGAAGCGCTTCTGTGGAAAGACGATTTCAGCGAGCGAACTGTCGCCGCCATCACGGTATAGGGCGTGAAGCGTGACGCCACCTTTCTGCCACGTGACGGTTTCCGTGCGAATCAACTCGCCGCCTTTGCCATCGGTGCGCGCCAAACGGGGCTGAAGGCCGATGGCCGAGGTGAACGCGCGGAAGAAATCGCGCTGCGCCTGACCCTTCTTCATTTCGCGCTCACCGATGTATTGCGTGACGTGAAAGTTGAGCAGAAGCGTCTGGCCTTTGCCGAGCGGCTGCGTGATGAACACCGGGACCTTGCTGTCCGGCAGGCTGACAGCCTGCCCCACGGCCTTGATCTCGCCGTCAGCGCGGTTGTTGTGGATCGAAAGCGGAATGCTTTGGCCTTTGAACGTTGCCTTCAGTTCGCCATCGAGTTTCGCGGCTTTGCCTTTGCCGGTGCGTTCGATGCCGAAGAGTTTCTCGGCAGAGCTGTGCTCCACGGGGCGGCAATGGCCGGAAAGCACGCCGGGGCGCAGGTCGGCGAGGATCGTGCCGCCGGCTTCGACGAACTTTTGCAGCGCGGCAACTTCGTCATCGCCGAGCGCCTGATGAAACGCAAGGATCAGGAGCTTGATGCCGCGCTGTTCCAGATCGCCGGCGAGCACGCGCTTCTTCGTCGTGTAGACCCACTGAAAGCCGGTGTCCTCGATCAGCCGCACGAAGTTCTCATGCGCGCCGACGGCGGAGTTGAACGTGGCGCTGTCGCCGATTTCGCCGGCTGACGCTGCCGCGGTCGAATAGTAGAGCGCGATGCCGTCGTGTGGCATGTCCAGGCGCATAAGCAGATCGCCCAGACCGCGGCGGAGGGGCAGGATGCAATCGTCGAGCAGTTTCTGGTTTTCGGGATAAGGCATGTTGTTCGACGCCAGCCAGCCGTGGAACGTGCCCCGGCCTTTGAGCATCCACCACCAAATCGACGGCGCGCCGTTCATCACCATGCGCCAGGCTCCGGCGATCAGAGGGTCGGCGTCCTTCTGATAACCGATCCAAAAACTGTGGATGTAGCCGGGCTGCTTCAAGCTGCGGACCATTTCGGTCGTGATGCCGTCGTACGGGCACCAGAAGCCGGTGTTTTCAGGGGCGAGCAACTCGTCGAAGTCCATGCCGAATTCGCCGGAGCCTTCGAATCCCACGCGCGCCTGCGGGTCGATGAGTTTGGCGCGCCGCATTTGGCCGCGCAAAATCGTGCGGCAGAAATTTACTTCGGAGAAATGCTTGCGGTCGGACCAGCGCGCGAAGTTTCCTTTCTCTCGCGCCTTGGTTTCCAGGTTGTCGTTGTTTTCGAGAACGTTGACGTCATCCCACGACGCGTACTGGCTGCCCCACTCCCGATTGAGCGCGTCGAGTTTTCCGCCGTACTCTTCTTTGAGCCACTCGCGATAGGCCGTCAGGCAGGCGGGGTGGAGGCAGCAACCGGCGTGCGGGCCCTCATCGTACATATTGTAGACGTAAGCGGCGCTTTCGAGGCCCGCCTTCCAGTGTTTGTCCTGAAAATCGAGCATCTTCTCAAAGTTCTCTTTGTCGTTCCAGCAGCAGGGATTCATGACCGGCGTGCCGGCTTCGTCCGGCTTCGGTTCGACAGAAAGGCCGTCGAACTTCTTGCCGTTCACTTCGCCTTTCCATCCGCCCCAACAGACGATGAAGGGCGTGCGATTCATGTTGGCGTGTTCGACGCCGGTGGCCATGCAGGAGGTGACGCCCGTGCGCCAGAGCTTGCGCTGCGCCGCGTGCGCGTAGGGGCCGTTGACGTTTCCCCACAGCACGACGTTGAACCGGTCGTGGCGACGCTGGAGGATGTTGACGGGGACAGTTGCGCTGGCTTCAACTCGGTCACTCGATCCTATCTCCGCGCGGACAGAAAGCTGCATCGGTGCCTGCGGGTCGGTGTCGAAGGAGAACGGCGTCTTTTCGCCGGGCACGGCGTTGAGGCGCTTCATGTCAATCACGCGGTCGCAGTTATCGATCAGCTTCAGCAGGACGCTTGGCTGGACAGGCCCGGCGCCAATCTGATCTCCTTCTGGGGTCGTTGTTATGGTGGGCTGCGGTGGCTGCACCGGCGCGACGGTCAGCATGCCCTTCACCGGTTGCCCAGCTTCCACGGCATTCTTTTCGCGCTCGATGGTGATGTTAAAGGACGCGGGCACCTCAATGCCGCTGTAACCATAGGTTTCACGGCCGCGCGGACTATCGGCAAAGAGGTCGAGGTAGTAGCGACCCGCGCCAATCCAGGGAAGTGCTGCCTGGCATTCGACCTTGCCATTTGCATCCGGGAATTTGGTCGTCGCTTGCTTCAGCACGGCGCCAAGCACGTTGCGCAGCCGCCAAGTCACAGCGATCTCGCGCTTTTCACCCTTAACATCGAGCGTCCACTTGGCCGTCTCCCCTTTTGTCTTGCCCAGCGGCACTTTCCACAGTGCCGGCGGCTCAGCGACGAACTCCACCTCCGGCGGCTTACCGGAGGCGACCAGAATCGCGCGGCCGATTTCGGCGAGCATGTATTCGTGGTCGGTGCGGTTGTCGAATTGCCAGGGCAGCGCCTCGCTCCACGTCCATTGTCCGTCTTGCGAAACGGCAATGCCGGGATTGGGCGATGCGGGAAAGCAGACGATCAAGCCTTTGCCGACCTGATAGGTGGTGAAGAACTTTGCGCGCAGTTCCTCTTCCGTCTTCGGGTGCCACTTGCCTTGCCAGCGGTCCCAGTACTTGTCGTCGCGAGCGCTGCGGCCGGTCAGGCCGAGGCCACCGTAAAGCGCGGCGATTGGCGTGGGGACTTGGCGGTCTTTGCGGCAGACTTCGGGCGGAGCGGTGTTGGTGAAGACCAGACCGGTGCCAGCAGCGGTTTGGGAGAGGATTCGGAACTTCACGTCGTCGGCGCAGCGAGCGTAATCGTTGTGCCAGGATTCGGTGCCCCAAAAGACGATCACGTCCCACCGGCGTGCGTCGAGCAGTTCGCGTGCGCGGTCGTTGTCAACGACGCAGTCGCCGCCGTAGGGGGCGTAGACGTATTCGACATCGAAATCAAAGGCGCGCTTGAGTTCCATCGGCTGGCGGCAGTCCTGTTCGTGAATGTGTTCGCTCTGGAAGATCAGAACCGCCAGGCGACCGCGCGCGTACTTCTCGCCACCCCACTTGGTCGTCGGCGTGTCGAGGTCGCCGGCTTCCATGGTGTACTCTTGTTTGATCCAATCTTCGCCGCAGGCAGGATACAGCAGTAGGCAGTAGCAGAAGGCAGTAAGCAGCAGTGACTGCGGATGCGAATTATGGAAGTGGCACATGAATCCCCCTCACCCCTAACCCCTCTCCCTCGCGGGGGAGAGGGGGACCGGAGCGCCGCTCCGTCAGAGCCAAAGATCCTACGCACGGGCAGCCAACAGCAAACAGAGGCTGCCCGTGCCACACGTTACGGTCGCGGTTCTGAAAGGCTCGCATTCAGTTCGTGGTACCTAAGTGTCCAAAGAACAGAACCGCTCTCTTCAAGCAGCTTGTCGAGCGCCTCGGCCGTGGCGGCGGACGGATCCTTTGCGGCCAGGGCGTCGAGTTTCTTCTCGCGGTCGGCGACTTGCGACTGGATGGTCTCGCGGGTCTTCTGTTCGAGATTTGGGCTGACGTTTTCGAGTTTTGTGCGGAGGGTCTTGAAGAGCTCACGGCCGGCGGAAACACGCTGCTGGTGCAGCGTGGCGTAATCGGTGTAGCGGATTTCACCGTCGCGGCCGTAAACGCGGATCGCACCGCCGAAGACTGGCTTCAACTTCTCGGCCATGATGCGCTCCATCTCGGAAGTGTTGCCCGAGAAGACGATGCAGCCGAAATTCTCGGGCTTGTCGTGAGTGGCGCCGACGTTCCAGGAACTGTACTCGTGCTTGCTCTCGCCGGCAGGGAGGTCGACGCTATCGGCATACCGGAAACGGACGATCTCAAATGTCCACACGTCGCCGGCTTTCGGCGGATTGACTTCGAGGTCGCTCCACGGCACTCGGAATTCGAGCGTCCAGTTTCTTTCGCCGATGGCCGCGCCGACGGTCCATTCAGCGCCGGTGCCCCAATCGAACATCTTGAAGCCCATCGGCGTGTTCTTGCCGCGCCAGTCCGCGCGCGTGGCCACGGGATTAGACATCAGCTTAAAGTACTCCTGATGCGATGAGCCGGGCTCAATGTAGAGTTCCACCGAATCGTCCCACCATAGATCGCCGTCGTAGCGGACGATCGACTTTTTCAAGCCTTGCGGGTTGGGCTCGAGAAATTCGATGGCGATGTAGAGCGCTTTGTCATCATAAAGGAGCGTCGTCTTCGTCTGCACCTGCGCAGGCACACGAGTTGATTCACCGCGCAATACCATGTTGGTGATCACGGGGCGGTTTTTCCAGCAGGCGTCGTCGAGTTTGCCGTCGATGGTTGGCGGCGAATCGGTGCGCTGAACATCGTAGAGGGAGATAGTGCGCGGCGCGGCGGCCACTCCCAAAATCGGTGCGATGGCGACGAGGGTGAGCAATTTGTAAGGCACGCGCATTTTCCCCTCCCGACACAGTAGGCAGTTGGCAGCAGCAGCAGGCAGTCAACAGTGGCGTCGCCCCTCCTGCTTACTGCTGCTGCCTACTGCCACTGTCCTCCAGCCTTTACCCATGCGCTCAGCAGCGGCTTGATGGCGTCTTCGACTTTTCCTTTCAGAACGAGCACTTCGCCTTCGGCAGCGAACCGGTCGGCGGTGTCTTTGACGGGTATCTGGCGAAGTTTGCTCAGCGCGACGGCGTACTGGTCCAGAGCGGTGCGCAGCGCATTTCGACCGCTCTCGGGAAGCGACGAGGACTTCAAGAGCGCTTCGGTTTGAGCGCGCAGAGAATTGGACAGCGCGTCTTCGATGGGCCAGGCGAAGGACAGTTCCCGCAGCGTCTTCATGCGTGCGGGCAGGTCAGCGATGAAAGTCTGCCGCGCGGCTTCCCAGCCTTTCCAGTCCGACCAGTCAAGCAAGCTGAGTCGGACGGCCTTGGCTTTCAGATTCAGGCGTACGCTGACACTGTACGTGCCATCCGCTCGCGCGGACGATATTTCTTCCGGCAGAAAAACCATCTGCATGCCGCCGGTTTCACTGTTGAGGCGGTTGTACCAGAAGGCGCCGGTCTGCGGCCCCCTCACCCCTAACCCCTCTCCCTCGCGGGGGAGAGGGGAACCGGATGCCAGATCGACGACGTGCTTCTGTTTGTCGTGCAGGTTCAGGTCGGTGCCGGCGAGCCAGACCCAGCGCTCGCGTTCGACGAAAGTGCAGTTGTACGGGAACTGCGGCACGAGGCCGTAAACGATAGGGTGGGGGCTGTTGGGATAGCCGTGGATATCGAGGCTTTCAACGGCAGCGCCTGCCGGGTCGATCAAGACGAGCATGTGAAGGAACGGATCGCCGGCGACGCGCTTGATTCGCACGAAGAAGCGCATGGTTGCGGTCGCCGAGACGGGGCGTTCGAAGACCAGTTCGCTCGACGCCCAGCCTTTTCCATCGAAGCTGTTCGCTGAGATGCAAATGGCTGGCTTGAACAGTGGCTCTTCCTTGGTGCCGCCGGGAAACTTGCCGTAGAGATTGAGGAAGCTCCACGGCGAGAAGTTGCGATTTCCGGCCTGGCAGCACAGTGAATTGCCGATGAGCGTCGAACCGTCCGGAAGCGAGATCTGGTTGTAGTCCCAGCGTTTTTCAGCCTTGGCGCCTGTGGGGATTAGGTAATCTTCATGGCCGAGAGCGGGCCAGCCGCTGAGCTGCATCGACGCTTCGCGCTTAATCGTGCCGGCGGGATAATCGGAATCGTAGTGACCTTTTAGTTCCTTGCTCCAGGTTCGCTCCAGCCGCGTGGCCTTTGCAGTGATCTTCTCGTTGGGATCTGTCTTTTTGCCCTGCTGCCAGCGAAAGTTGCCGGTCTGATCGTAGACGGCGCCGCCGAACCCCTCCTCCGCTTTGACGGGAGGGAGGAACGGGGAGGAAGTGCTGAGTGCTGAGTACTGAGTGGGGAGTGGCGGGGCGACGTTGTGCGGAGCCAAGGCCGGGCGCTGCATGACCAGCCACAGGCCACAAACCAGGATCAACACCGACGCGAAAAGCCAGACGAGTGGCAAGCTGCGTCGGCGCGTACGATCAGCTTTGCGGCGGCTGGACGACATGCTTAGGCCTCTTGTGTGTGAACTTGGAGTCTACGAGCCTCAAGTATGGAGTCTATGGAAGAAGCACGCGTGATAACGGTGTTTTTCCTTTTGCGTTTTTGATTTTGATCTTAGTCTGGTCTTCGCGCCTCCGCGTCTCTGCGGTGAAGAGGAGATTTGCAAGTGTCCGAGACGGTCCTCGAACTGAGCGACATCGTCAAAACCTTCCCGGCGGTGCGGGCGCTGGACGGGGTGCATTTTGAGCTCAAGGCCGGCGAGGTTCACGCGCTGGTCGGTGAGAACGGGGCCGGCAAAAGCACGCTGATGGGGATTCTCGGCGGCGTACACCGTCCCGACAGCGGCACGATCGAACTCGATGGGCAGCCGGTCACGTTTGCCAATCCCTTCCAGGCTTCGCAGCGCGGGATCAGCGTCGTCTTTCAGGAATTGAGCCTGGTCCAGGGGCTCAGCGTGGCGGAGAACATTTTCGCTAACCGCCAGCCGCTCGCATTTTTCGATTTTATCGACAAGAAGATGATGCACGACCGCGCGCGTGAGCTGTTGAAACTGTTTGCGCTCGACATCAGGTCCGATCTGCCGGTCAAGTTTCTCTCCGTCGCTCAGCAGCAGGTTGTCGAGATTCTAAAAGCCATGTCGCGGGATCCGCGCGTGCTGATTCTCGACGAACCGACCTCATCGCTGACAGCCATCGAAACCGAATTCCTCTTTCAGAACATTCGCCGGCTTCAGGCCAACGGCACGGCGTTCATCTACATTTCACATCACTTGCGCGAGATTTTCGAGATTGCCGACCGCGTGACGGTTTTGCGCGACGGCAAGTACATCGATACCAGCGAGATCAAAGACGTGACCGAAGAGTCTCTGGTCAAGCGCATGGTTGGCCGTGAGCTGAAGAACGTTTACGGCAATCCGCAGGTGCTGATGGGCGAAGAGTATTTCCGCGTCGAATCCGTCTCGCGCGGCAAGGCCTTCCACGATATCAGCTTTAATCTGCGGCGCGGCGAAATTCTCGGTTTTGCCGGACTTGTTGGCGCCGGTCGAACTGAACTGGCGTGCGGAATGTTCGGCGCGGAGCCGTTCGACAGCGGCGCGATGTTGCTGGATGGGAAGGCTGTGCGGACGCGCAGTCCGGCGGAGGCGATTGCGAGCGGCATCGCGTACCTGACTGAAGACCGCAAGTTGCAGGGATTGTTCTTGGGCATGCCCATTCGAGAGAACTGCATCGCGGCGCATCTCACGCACTTCACCGACGGCCTTGGCTTCATAAAGGAGAGCGCGGTCACGAAGTTCGCCGAGGACAACCGGGCGGCGTTCAACATTGTGGCGCCAAGCGTCCAGCAACGTGTGGGAAATCTTTCGGGCGGCAATCAGCAGAAGGTGTTGCTGTCGATGTGGCTGGGCATCCCGCCGAAGGTGTTGATCGTTGACGAGCCCACGCGGGGGGTGGACATTGGCGCAAAGGCTGAGATTTACCGGTTGCTGCGACAGCTTGCGTCCAGCGGCGTCGGCATCATCATGATTTCTTCTGAACTGGAAGAAATTCTGGGGATGAGCGACCGCGTGCTGGTGTTGCGCGAGGGCCGTCTGGCGGGCGAGTTTGCACGCGGGGAGGCGACTGAAGAGCGGATCATCGCCGCCGCAACTGGAGTCGGAGTGCACGGGGCGACGGGGTGACGGGGACGCAGGACGCAGGCGCAAGCAGAGGGGACTATTGGGAGTATCGATGTGAA
Source organism: Planctomycetota bacterium (assembly GCA_036504595.1). Classification (GTDB taxonomy): domain Bacteria; phylum Planctomycetota; class SZUA-567; order H5-PLA8; family H5-PLA8; genus DASXUX01. Next base: position 59,655 of record DASXUX010000097.1, read on the forward strand.
CGAGCCGGCACCACAGTCATCTGACAAGCAGGTCGCCGAGGCGGTCAGGCCAACCGCGCCCGCGCAGATTGCGAACCTGCTGCTGCGGCTGACGAGTTTCCGCGAGTTCACTATTGCGGCGGTGATCGTGGCCGTTTGCGTCGGGATGAGCCTCTATGATCCCAGGTTGTTTCTGACCCGGGAGAATCTGCTTAACGTGTTGCTCAGCCTTTCGGTGGAGAGCATCGTCGCGATCGGCATGACGATCCTGCTGGTCAGCGGCGGGTTCGATCTATCGGTCGGTTCCACGTTTGCCATGACTGGTGCGGTGACGGCTTCCTGTATGACGCATGGTGTGCCGGTGCCACTGGCGATCGTGATCGGCATGGCCACCGGCGCTCTGATCGGGCTGATCAACGGCGTGTTCATCGCGAAGATCGGCATCAATGCATTCATCACGACGCTGGCGATGATGAGCATCGTGCGGGGTATTCTGCACGTGATGATGGGCTCCGGCAGCATTGTCGGCCTGCCGGAATCGTTCAAGGTGATCGGCCAGGGCAACGCCTTTGGAATTCAATTTCCGATCTTCATTGCGCTGTTCTTGGTGCTCACTGGCGATTTCCTGCTGCGCAAGTCGCGGTTTTTCCGACAGAGCTACTACATCGGCGGCAACGAACGCGCCGCGGCGCTCTCGGGGATCGCTGTCAATCGCATCAAGATCTTCAACTACGCGCTGACGGGATGTCTGGCGGCTCTGGCTGGGATCGTCATGACGGCGCGGCTTGGGTCCGCGTCCAACACGGCTGGCAAAGACCTGGAACTGCGCGTGATCACGGCGGTGGTGATTGGCGGGGCGAGCTTGCAGGGCGGGGAAGGGACCGTCTTTGGCGCGTTTCTCGGTTCGCTGCTGATGGGCATCCTGATCAGTTCGCTGAACATGGTCGGGGTCGATGCGAGATGGAACATGCTCGTGAGCGGGGCAACGCTGCTGATTGCGGTGCTCATCGATACTGTGAGCAAGCGCAGGAGAGTTACGTAAGCAGAGGTCAGTTTGACAGATCGTGGTGTATCGTTACAGTCAGACTTCCGTCAGTGGTAGCGAGTGGGTTCAATGGGCGAGCGGGGCCTTTTGTGGCTTCGCCACCGCGGGACTGACCGCGGCGAGCAAGAGCTTTTGGGAGGCAGCGAACTATGGCGAAACGAGTTTTGAACGTCGGCTTGGTGGGTGGCGGTGGCGGAGCGTTCATCGTGAACCCGCACCAGAAAGCGATCCACTTTGACGGCACCCGGCGGGTGACGTGCGGCGCTTTGCACGAAGATCCGGCCAAGGCCATGGAATATGCCGAGAACTGGGCGTATCCGATCAAGGGCTACAAGAGTTACGACGAGATGATCGCCGAAGAGAAGAAGAAGCCGGTCGGCGAACGCATCGATTACGCGCTCATTGTGACGCCGAACTTCGTGCACTTCGATCCGGCGATGAAGCTGATCAAGGCCGGCATCCCCGTCTTCTGCGAAAAGCCGCTGACGATCACGGCCGCTCAGTCCGAAGAACTGGCCAAGGCCGTCGAAAAGGCCAAGGTTCCGTTCGGCATCGCGCATACCTACATCGGGCACTGGACCAGCCGCTTCGCGCGCTGGATCATTACCAGCGGCAAGCTGGGCGAAGTGCGCTGGGCCGACAGCTACTACCTGCAGGGCTGGCTGGCGACGCGGCTGGAGACCAGCGGGCAGCAGCAGGCGTCCTGGCGCACGGACCCGAAGAAGGCCGGCGCAAGCTGCTGCGGCGGCGACATCGGCACGCACGCGTTCATGCAGCTTCGCTTCGTGACAGGCCTTGAAGTGACGAGCGTTCGCGGCATCGTTGAAACGTTCCTGAAGGGCCGCCAGCTTGACGATCACTTCACGACCTACTGCGAACTGTCCAACGGCGGAAAGGCGCTGGTCCGCGCCAGCCAGATCTGCATCGGCCACAAGAACGATCTGGGCATTGAAGTGAACTGCGAGAAGGGCAGCCTGGTCTGGAAGCAGGAAGACGCCGAACTGGTCACGCTGCGCCTGCCGAACAACACCGAACGCCTGTACTGGCGCGCGGCTGTGCCGGCTGAAGACGATGTTTTGGGCAAGGTCCCCGCCGATCTGCTGGGCGAGACGACGATCCCCAGCGGCCACGTCGAAGCCTTCCACGACGCGTTCGCGCGCCTGCACCGCTTCTTCGAACAGGACGTGCGCGCCTATAACGACGGAAAGCCGTTCAAGGCCGACGGCAGCCGCTACGCAACCGTTCAAGACGGCGTCAAGCACATGAAGTTTATCGAAGCGGCCGTCGAAAGCTCCAAGGGCGGCAAGCCGGTGAAGATGTAGGGCTGGTGGGCTGGTGTCTGGTGGTCTGGTTTCTGGTCCCACCCGCGAAGAACGGGTGGGACCAGTTTCTTTGTCATCGACTCATGCCCATAGCGAATTCGACGCTGATGCAGTAAACTGCTGTTAGTTGCAGAAGGAGCACGCTTATGCTGACAACGGTAAAAGGCGTCTACAAAGCAGGAAAGGTCGAGTTACTCGAGCCCGCGCCTAACGTCGAGAGCGCACAGGTGATGGTGACATTTATGGAGCCGGAACAGAAGCAACCAGAAAAGCCAAAAGGCAAGATGATGACGTTTGGGATGTTCCCAGGGTTGCAGGCGATCACAGATGAAGATTTCAAAAGTGCGGAGTTCAACGAGACGAAGGCGTTAGAGAAATGGGAGCGTGCGAATCGTGGCAACTGAGTATGTCATCGATGCGCATGCGCTTATTTTCTTTCATGCTGGGGGCGCACGTCTGGGGCCTGAAGCGCGCCGCGTGATGGAAGACCCGAAAAGCGTATTGGTATTACCCGCGATCGCTCTAGCGGAGGCGTGCTGGGTACTAACCAAGAAACGCGTTCTCGGAGTCCACGCCAACGATGTTCTACAGGCCGTAGACGCCGACCCGCGCGTATCTATTGCGTCGCTGACCCGCGACATTGTCGCCGCCACGCTCAGTTTTCCTCCCGGCCTTGAGATGCACGATAGACAAATTGTCGCGACCGTGCAGGCTATCATCGGCCAAGGCCGTAGTGCCGCGCTTCTGACGCAAGACGACGCAATTGTAAAAAGCGGATTGGTTCCGGTTGTCTGGTGACCTGTCATTTCGTCAAGACCACAATGTTGTTCGGAGGGGTTTGATTCATGTCTGTTCCCAAAGACGACGCAATCCTCGCATCCCTGTCGATCAAAGCCGAGAAGCTTGCCGGATTGGTCGCATACCAGAAAGAGTCGATCGTCAGCCGCACGATCATCAAGAAGAAGACGGGGACCGTGACGCTCTTCGCGTTCGCGGCGGGGCAGGGCTTGAGCGAACACACGGCGCCGTTCGACGCGCTGATTTACATCGCCGATGGCGAAGGCGAAATCACGATCGAAGACAAAGCGCACAACGTTTCCGCCGGTGAACTAATCATGCTGCCGGCCGGCAAGCCGCATGCGGTTCAGGCGCGCAAACGCTTCAAGATGCTGCTGGTGATGATTCGTTCATAGAGCCTATTTCGGCAGGCAAGGGATGCGGATGCGCCGTCGTCGCAAGCAGGCGCGCCCGCTGCTTACCGAAATAGGCTCTTGGTGTGTGGCAGCTTGCCCGCCGCGAATCCTGGCGAATGACCAGTGCCCCATACTTGCAGTCGCGGTGTATAGCATACGAGGCGGGTTAAGGCTTCATTGGAGAATGCTCATGCGAAAACGAGTTCTGTTTGTTCTGCTTCTGGCGGCCATTTGTGTTGTGAAAGCTCGCGCCGCTGATGAGGACGGCTTCAAGCCCATCTTTAACGGCAAGGATCTGGCCGGATGGGAAGGCAATGCCAAGCTCTGGTCCGTGCAGGACGGCGCGATCGTCGGCGAGACGACGAAAGAGAACCCGGCCAAGGGCAACACGTTCCTGATCTGGCGCGGAGGCGAAGTCAAGGATTTCGAACTGCGCTGCTCGTTCAAGCTGGAGGGCAACAACAACTCCGGCGTGCAGTACCGCAGCAAGGACCTCGGCAATTTCGTGATGGGCGGCTATCAATGCGACATCAACTCCGGCCCAGAACACATGTGCAAGCTGTACGAGGAGCGCGGCCCGCGTGGCCGCATTGCCATGGGCGGACAGAAGGTCGTCGTGAACGGTATGAAACCGCCGGCGGAAGGGAAAAAAGGCGCGGAGGCTGACAAGAAAGTTGAGCCGCTGCCCGAAGCCGAAAAGCTGAAAGGCCTCGAGAAGAAAGGCGATTGGAATGAGTGCGTGATCATCGCCAAAGGCAATCATCTCATCCAGAAGCTGAACGGCGTCGTCGCGATCGACGTGACCGACAACGACGAGAAGAACCGTGCGATGTCGGGCTTGGTCGGCTTGCAGATTCACGCTGGCTCACCGATGAAAATTTCGTTTAAGGACATTCGGTTGAAGGAAGAGAAGTAAGAGAGTCTGGAGTCGTGAGTCTGGAAGTCTGGAGTCAACGGCGACCGCTCCGGGCTGCTAGACTCCAAGACTCCAGATTCCAGACTGGAGGTTGAATGCCCATCGACTTCAGCGCTGACCGCTGGCAAGAGGTACGTGAGAACTATCGCCGCTGGTGGGCGGGCGACTTGAAACGGCCGCTCATCCAGTTCAGCTTGTGCGGGCGCGACCCGGGCCGGGCTGAGCCCAAGCTGCCGATGCGGCACTTTACGGCGCACTACGGCTTCGAAGTTCCGTCTGCGGCTATTGTCAATCGCTGGGATTACGAGCTTTCACAGCAGAAATTTATCGGCGACGGATTTCCTTCTATCTGGCCGAATTTCGGGCCGGGATGCGTTGCGGCGTTCCTGGGCGGAGTCGGCGAGAGCGACGAAAACACAGTCTGGTTTCATCCGGCGCGCGAACTGAAGCCGGAGGAAATCCACTTTGAGTTCGACCCGCAGGCGCAGTGGTTTCAGCGTATCGCGGAGCTTTCGCGGCTGGCGATGGAACGCTGGCACGGTTTGGTGCAAGTCGGCATGACCGACTTGGGCGGAAACCTGGATATTCTCTCCAGCTTTCTGCCGAGCGAGCAGCTTCTGTTGGCGCTCTACGATCAGCCCGCGGACGTGAAGCGCGTGACGTGGGAAGCTCACGAGATGTGGTGGCGTTATTTCCGAGAACTCAACCGTGCGCTTCAACCCGTGAACCCAGGCTACACGGCGTGGTGCCCGATCTATTCGGAATCGCCGTATTACATGCTGCAGTGCGATTTCTGTTACATGATCGGGCCGAAAATGTTTGACGAATTTGTGCGGCCGGAACTGGCCGCGTCCTGCCAGCGATTAACGAACGCGTTCTATCATCTGGACGGCAAAGGCGAGTTGCCGCATCTCGACTCGCTGCTGAGCATCAAGGAACTGAACGGCGTTCAGTGGGTGCCGGGGGACGGCGCGCCGGACATCACGAACTGGCCAGAGGTCTACCGGAAGATTCGCAAAGCGGGAAAGCGGATTCAGATCTACGGTGGTCCGCGGGAGCTCGATGCGCTCGTCAATCAACTCGGCACCGGCGAAGGCATCATCCTGATCGGCACGCACAAGATCGAACAGGAGGCCGAACTGACCGCCTGGATGAAGAAATACGGCGCGGCCTAGACGTGTCAATCTTGTCCGCCGAGCGCGTACAATGTGCAAGATCGGCAGCCAGCTTGTGCAGTTTTTCCGCAGGGCGTGCTTAGTCCAGGCTGGCTCCGTATTGGTAGTGTGTGTGGAGTTTGCCGTCTTTACCGAAGACGTTGATCACGGCGTGCGAGACTGCACGCGCGCGTTCCTTGGCTCGTTCAAGCGCGCTTTCCCTGCTTCTGTGACGGCTTACGACGCGTCCACATTCACTGCGGATCAGCCATTCTTTCTCATCGGGAACCACTCGGTAGATGGCATAGCGCGCATGTCGAACCTTGATCATGTCTCCCCCCTGTTCATGGTCATCCGGGGAACCGCAAATGGGTGGCCAGTTGACGGCAGTAGTCAGTAGGCGGTATGCAGGTGGCGGGAGTTGCGGGCTGGAGGAAGTATGAAATTCGATCTTGGATGGCTGGTCCTCGCGGGATTGCTTGCGAGTGTTTCATTCGCGGAAGAGACAGGCGGGCCCGCCGTGCTGAAGGCGGACACGTTCAAGCCGTATGTGGAAGGCTTCAACCAGAACGATCGCGAGCTCTTCCCGCAGTACATCAAAAACGCCGGCGCTTGGGATTTCCTGTCACGAAACGTTCCGCTGCTGGACTGTTCCGACAAAGAGATTGAGGAGGTCTACTACTTTCGCTGGTGGACGCTTCGAAAGCACATCAAAGAGACGCCCGATGGCTTTGTCTTCAGCGAGTTCCTTCCGAAAGTCGGCTGGGCGGGCAAGCACAACACGATCAACTGTGCGGCGGGACATCACATTCGCGAAGGCCGCTGGTTGCGCGACCGGAAATTTGTCGATGACTATTGTCTCTTCTGGCTGCGCAAGGGCGGCGCTGTGCGCGCCTATTCGTTTTGGATTGCCGATTCCATCTGGCAGCGCTACGCGGTCACCGGCGAGCGCACGCAGGCGTTGGATCTGTTGCCGGACTTGATCGCCAACTATCAGGGTTGGGAAAAGGAGCACCTCGACCCGAATGGCCTGTTCTGGCAAGTGGATGACCGCGACGGAATGGAAGTCTCGATCAGCGGTGCGCTCGATCCGAAACATCAGGGCTATCGCGCGACCATCAACAGCTACCTGTATGGCGACGCGCTGGCCATCGCGAACCTCGCTGAATTAGCCGGCAAGGCCGACGTCGCGAAGGAATTTCGCGAGAAGGCCTCGAAGCTGAAACAACTCGTCCAGGAAAAACTCTGGGACTCCGGCGCGCAGTTCTTCAAAGTCATGCCGCGCGGAAAAGAGGCTCTCTCCGACGCGCGCGAGCAGCACGGCTTTACGCCGTGGTACTTCAATCTGCCTGACGCGCAGTACGTGGTTGCGTGGAAGCAACTGATGGATCCGCAAGGCTTCTATGCGCCGTTCGGCCCGACGACGGCGGAGCAGCGGCATCCGAAGTTCGCACTTTCATACCAGGGCCACGAGTGCCAATGGAACGGCCCGAGCTGGCCATTTGCGACGGCCGTAACGCTGACGGGGTTGGCTAACGTGCTCAATGGTCCCACGCAGGAGTCAATCAGCCGTAAGGACTATTTCGATACTCTGAAAATCTACACGAAGTCTCACCGGTTGAAGCGCGAAGACGGTAAAGTCGTTCCGTGGATTGACGAGAACCTGAACCCTCAGACTGGCGATTGGATTTCGCGCACGCGCCTGAAAAGCTGGAAGAACGGAACGTGGGATGCCGGCAAAGGCGGCGAGGAGCGCGGCAAAGACTACAACCATTCCACGTACTGCGATCTGATCATTAACGGACTCATCGGCCTGCGCCCGCGATCCGACCAGACGGTCGAAGTAAACCCGCTCGTGCCCGATGGCTGGGAGTATTTCTGCCTCGACAACGTCAGCTATCATGGCCGCACGCTGACGATCCTCTACGACAAAACCGGCGCACGCTATGGCAAAGGCAAAGGCCTGCGCGTGCTGTGCGACGGCAAGGAAATTGGTGCGGCGGACAAGCTTGGCCGGCTGACTGCCGAGGTGCGGTGAAAAAGCACGGATGAGCCCGCCAAGAAGCCGGCGGGCACATCCGTGGCACCACGGTTGATTACTTTCCTTCGTCGCCGTCTTTCAGCCGCAGCAACTGTCCTTGAGCGGCCAGCTTCGCCTGCAGTGCCGCCATCTCCACGTTCTGAATGGCGCTGTTTGCTTTGGCGGCGATTGTCGCCGCAACGCCGCTCGCGTGGCCGGCTGCCATCCACGTCGGTTCGAGCCGGTATGGGCAGAACGCCACGTGGGAGAAGGATGCCGCGACCGGCACGAGCAGATTCTCGCATTCCGTTGGCTTGGGCGTGAGGGCTCGGTACGGAATTTCGTACACTTTGCCCACAACCCACAGGCGGCCTTCGTTGCAGAATTCAGTGTCGCTGACGGCGACGCGCTGAACGTGATGGCAGTCGATGTAATGCGAGCCGAGGCCGATGGAGTCCGGCTTCTTGCGGTCGGTCTGCACGTCCTTCTGTGTCATCACGTATGCGCCGAGCATGCGCCGCGCTTCGCGGATGTAGAGGTAGTAGGGCCAGTTGTCGTTATCAACGAATTCATCTTTGGCCAGACCCCATTCCGCGGTCTGTTTGCGGAGCGCCTCCGTGGATCGTGGATCGTGCTGCGTGAACCAGAACAGGCCCTGCGTGTAATCCACATGATCCTGATAGATGCGGTCGCGCGCCGCATAGTCGCCCTCGGGGTAGCCGCGCTGGCCGCCAAAATGGCCGAGTGAAATCACCGCGGCCTGATGGTTGTTCGCCTCGAACTTCCCCGGCGCGATCGGCCAGTACGCCACGATGTCCGAGAACTTCGTGTGGGGGTGTTCGACGAGATAATTGGCCAGCAGCGTGTAGCGCTGCGGGTCGTAGCTCTTCGGCTTTGGAAACGGAACTTTGTTCTGCGGATCTTTCGTCATCGTCAGCCGGAAGTTGTAGTTCTGCACAAGCGGATCGGCAGCGCTAGCCTTGAGCTGGTCGGCCGTCGCGATGATTCCCGGCAGCAACTGGCCTTTTTCGTCGCGAGTTTTTGCGCGCACGGGCTTGTCGGACAGGCGCACGCCGGCGAGTTCCTCACCGTATTGCTCTTTGCTTTCGCGCCCGAAAGTGGAGCTTACGCCGGCGCGCGCCATCAGGTCGCCTTCGTACGAACAATCGATGAATACTTTTCCGGCAATCTGCGAACCGTCCGTCAGCGTGATGCGAACAATGCGCGCGCCGTTCTTCTCGGCTTTGTCGATGCGCTGCTTGTATCGGATCGTGACTTTGGCTTCGGCAAGCATCTCGTCGAAAACTTTCTGGGCGACCTTGCTCTCCCACGTGTGAAGCAGGCCCGGCTTGCCGTACGCCTTCGCCAGCCGCTGGTAGAACTCGCCGCTGATGCCGCTGAACGTCCAGGCCTGCATGTGCACGACTTCCGAGTTGCACAGGCCGCTGGTCGTCAGGCCGCCAACGTGCTGCTTCTCTTCCAGCAGAATCACGCTCGCTCCTTCGCGCGCGGCGGCCACCGCTGCAGCCACTCCGCCGGGCGTGCCGCCATAGACAACGACGTCGTAGTTCGTCTCGGCGGCAAAGACGGCTGCGGCAGCAAGGAAGAAGAGGATGGGCAGGCGAATGAACATAAGCTTCTCCGGTCGATTGCGCGATACTGCTGAGTACACCGAGCCCGCGCGCTTAAACTTGCGCCGAATGCCTGCTGCGTTTCTACTGTCTGACTCCAAGGAGTTCTGCATCTGCATGCACTGGCCGCTGGGCACACTTATCAACATCGGCTGCGTTCTGGCCGGTACCACGGTCGGTCTGCTGGTCGGGCGCACGTTGCCGGCGCGCTTCAAAGAAACGACGATGGCCGTCAACGGCATGGTGACGCTTGCTCTCGGCTTCAAGATGGCGGCGGAGACACACAACTTTCTGGTGATGCTTGTTGCGGTCGTTCTCGGCGGGATTATCGGGGAAGTCTGCCGGATCGACGATGGGCTGCAGGCGCTCGGGCGGTGGCTGGAGCAGAAGGCGGGCGGCATAGGGCCTGCGCCTCTGCCGGCCGGCACGGAGGCCGGCGCTACCACGCAAGAGTCCAAAGTTGCCGCGGCGTTCGTGACGGCCAGCCTGATTTTCTGTGTGGGGCCGATCACGATTCTCGGTTCGATTCAGGACGGCCTGAGCGGCGACTATCAACTGCTGGCGATCAAATCGTTTCTGGATCTGATCACATCGCTGACGCTCGCGACAACGTTGGGTTGGGGCGTGGGGCTGTCGATTCTCACCATTGCTGTTCTGCAAGGCGGACTGTCCGTTTGTTCCAGTCTGCTCAGTCAAAGCGCGGGAGGTTTCCTCGCGGGCAAAACCATTTCGGCCGGGACGCAACTTCTGCCTTTGGGTGGCGCGATGATCGGCGAGATGACTGCCGCTGGCGGCATTCTGCTGGTGGGCACGGGGCTGCTGCTGTTGGACATCAAGCGTCCGCGAGTTGCGAATCTCCTTCCGGCGATTGCGCTCGCGCCGGCGATCGTGCTCCTGCTCTACGCGCTGAAGATTTCGCTCGCACCGGCGGGACCGCTGATGAAATAGAAGATTGTTTTTCAAACACTGATTTTCAATTTGTTGCAGCATCGGCAAACCTCGCTAATGTGGCATGGGACTGCATGAAGGAGAGAGCATGCCGCAGAAATCGTCTCCAAAGGAACCGCTGGTGCGCTACCTGGACCAGGCCGCGTCCATTGAATGCCCTTACGGCCATGTGCGCCGCGTGATCACTGGCGGTGATGGCGGCGTTGCGAACGTGCATGTCGTCAGCGTCACGAAGGGCTCGCCGCACCTGCACAGCGGGTACGACGAAGTTTACTACGTCCTTTCCGGAACAGGCCAGATTACGATCGGCTCGCAGAAATTTGTGCTTCGGCCGGGAGCGGCGGCGGTAATTCCGGCGGGAATGGCGCATTCGCTGGATGCCGATGCCGGACAGGTTCTGCAATTCATCATTTTCGGTTCGCCGGCGATGTCGATCGATGACGAGCGCGCTCGTCCGAAGAAGCACGGCTAGGATTAGTTCGGAGCATCCGTGAAGCTGCTGATCGTCGAAAGCCCGGGCAAGATCAAGAAGATCCGTTCCTTCCTGGGAACGGGTTGGGCCGTCATGGCGTCGGTGGGCCACGTGCGCGATCTGCCGAAAAAGGAGCTGGGCGTGCGCATCGGAACGGACAAGGTGGCGCTGCGCTACGTCAACAATCCCGATAAAGAACGCACGATCAAGCAACTCAAGACGGCTGCCGACAGCTCCGAAGAAATCTTCCTCGCGATGGACATGGACCGCGAAGGCGAGGCCATCGCGTGGCACGTCGGCATGCTGCTTGAAGAACCCAACTGGCCGAAGATCAAGCGCATCGCGTTCACCGAAATTACGAAGAAGGCGGTGCTCGACGCAGTGGCCAATCCGCGGCGCGTGGATGCGAATCTCGTCAACGCGCAGCAGGCGCGGCGAGCCGTCGATCGCCTCGTGGGATTCAAGGTCTCGCCGGTGGTCTGGGCCGCGAGGAATGCGGGCTCGAGCGCCGGCCGCGTGCAGTCGGTCGCGGTGCGGCTGGTCGTGGAACGCGAGCGCGAGATCCGCAACTTCAAGCCGCACGAATACTGGAAAATCAAGGCAAAGCTCTCGCCGCAAGACAAGGCCGACGCGGCGTTCTGGGCCGAATTGCAGAAGCTCGACGGCAAAGACGTGGTCTCGAAAATCGAGGCTGCCGAGGCGACCAAGCAGATCGTCATTCCCAGCCAGGCGGAAGCGACGAAGCTCGTCGATGAATTCAAGGCCGGCACGTGGACGGTCAGTTCGCTGACGCAAAAGACGCAGGAGAAGTCGCCGTTCCCGCCGTATATCACGAGCACCTTGCAGCAGGCCGCGAGTGTGCGGCTGAAGTGGGGTGCGCAGAAAACGATGCTGGTGGCGCAGTCTTTGTATGAAAGCCACGGCGCGATCACCTACATGCGCACGGATTCGCCGGCGATTTCGGACGAGGCCGTGAAGATGGCGCGCGATTACATCGCCAAGAACTTCGCTCCGCCGTACCTGCCGGCAAAGCCGAACGTCTACAAAGCCAAAGCGACCAACGCGCAGGAAGCTCACGAATGCATCCGGCCCACGCACGTCGAACACACGCCGCAAAACATCGAGGGCCTGAACGATGATGAGCAGCGCCTTTACAAACTGATCTGGACTCAGTTCGTCGCTTGCCAGATGTCGTCGGCGCGCTTCCACGTCACGACTATCGATGTCGAGGCAGCGCCGGCCTCCGTGCCGGCCGGCAGGGACGCCGGCCCCACCGGTTTGTTCCGCGCACGCGGCCGCCAGATGCTCTTCGATGGCTGGACGAAGCTGACCGGATCCAGCTCGCAGACCACCAAGGACAAGGAAGGCGGGGATTGGGACGAAGAAGATCAGGATGCCGCGCTGCTGCCCGAAGTCGCGCAAGGCCAGCCGCTCAAGTTGCACGAGATCAAACCTTCGCAGCACAAAACGCAGGCGCCTAGCCGTTACACGGAAGCAACGCTGATTCGCGCGATGGAAAAAATGGGCATCGGGCGGCCGAGCACGTACGCAGCGATCATGGAGAACATTCGGCGGCGCGGGTACATCCGGGAGCAGAAGCGCGTGTTCTATGCGCAGCCGGTGGGCGAGTCCCTCGTCAATCTGCTGATGCGCCATTTCAAGCAGACGTGGATGGAGTACCAATTCACCGCGCACATGGAAGAAGACCTCGACAAGGTTGCCGAAGGGCAGCTTAACTGGCATCAGATTGTGCTCGCCTTCAATGCGCAACTGGAGCAGGTCACGAGCCGCTTTCCGGCGCGTCAGCCAGCACAGGCGGGGGCCGAGCAGACTCCGAAACCTCCGCCCGAGCCCACAGACGAGAAGTGCGACAAATGCGGCGCCGCGATGGTCATTCGTGCCGGCCGCAACGGGCGCTTTATGGCGTGCACGGCGTTTCCCGTTTGCCGCAACGCCAAGCCCGCGCCTGGCGAACCGGTCGGACCGCCGTGCGAAAAATGCGGCAAGCCGATGATTCGACGCACTGGACGGCGGGGGGATTTCTGGGGCTGCAGCGGATATCCCGACTGCCGCAACATCAAAGATATTCCTCAAACTTCGGCGGAGACCGGTGGCGCCGCAGACGTCAAGCCCCCAAGCACTGGAGAACCCAAAGCGAAATCTTAAACGTCGCGTGCTCCGCTCCATCGCTGTTTCTCCCCGTCTCCCCGTCACCCCGTCTATTCTGTTCGTGCTTGACTTCCCAATCTTCAGAGCCGTTAATGTTCGGTAACGGAGGCGAATAACATGCGTCATCGATGGCCTGCCTGTGTCGCGCTGCCTCTCCTTATTGCGGCTGTTCAAGCAGGTGAAGTCCTTCTTACCGAAGACTTCGAGAACGTCGATCTGACCAAGCTTCCGCCCAACTGCTCCGTCGTGACGCCGGGAGAGGTCTCGATCGCTCCCACCGATAAAGGCAAATCGCTCCGTATCGTTCACAAAGACGCTGGCGAGGCGGCGCTGAACATTGCCGTGGACATTGCCAAGGTGCGCGGCAAAACCGTGCGGGCCAGTGCGCTCATCAAGTGCCCAGTCCCCTTTGTGCCTCTGGCGGATAAGGGCGGCTTTCCGCAACTGGGCGTGCTGATTCGATCTCCAGGCGGTGCGAACCAACTGATGCTCTGCCGTCCCAACCCCGACGTCCGCGAGTGGCAGCAGGCAAATGTCTCCGCGCCGATTCCAATGACCGCCGAAGGTGTCACGATTTGCCTGCGCGTGGCACTCGTTACGGCTGAGGCATTCTTCGATGATTTGAAGGTCGAGATCGATGGCCCCGGTGGAGCCGTAGCCGGCGGGCAGCAGCCGAATGCTCCCAGTAATCCGAACGCGCCTCCGCGACCGCCGATGCCTGAATCGGCTACGCAGGCGCCGAAGAAGATTCTCGAAACGGACGGCGTGTTGTTCAGCTCCGACATCGCCGTGGCTACTCGAACCGCCAGACACGCTGGTGCAACGGCCAATACCTACGCGCTTGTCGGGCCGGGTGCGCCGGTTGCGGCATTCGATCCGAAGCAGTGCAAAGGCTGGACGCTCGTGCCTGCGCCCAAAGGTGTCGCGGGGGAGAAACTGACGCCCGATGCGCTGCTCGTCTCGCTGCCGGCTTTTCTGGCCAGGAGCAATCCCGAGATTGTTTTTCTCGTGGCCGACACTGCGCCGCGGCAGCTCTCGCGCGACGAACGCTTCAACTGGGAGGATCTCGCGCGCCTCTGCCTGCGCATGGGCGCCGTCCCGGTGCTGACCATCCCGCCGGCGTTCGGCCCGCTCGACGAACTGCGCCGCGAGATCGTCTTTGCCAGCGAACAGGTCAAGTGCCCGATGTTCGATCCGAATCCGGCCGCCACGTTGACCCCGCGCATTGCGCAAAGTCTCGAACTGGTCGCCCGGCACATCTGCGATCGCAAGCCGGGCGGATCCGACGGCGCAAAAACGAAGAAAGAAGCTCAGGATGAGTGAGGTGCTGGGCATGCGTACCCGATCACTTTCCGCCCTCGCTGTATGCCTGATTCTCGCCTCCGGCGCGCTCCTGGCCGGCACGCCGGCACCGCCGGAACCTCCGAGCACGTGGCGGCCGTACCCGCAGCTTCAATCCGTGCTGTGGGACGAGAACTTCAACGGCGACACCAGCTTCGTGAAGGCAGGCACAGTCAGCTCGATCCCCGATGCGCCAAAGGCGGGCCCTGATCCTCATGTGCCGGCGGTCTCGTCCGCGCCTCCCTTGGCCGATGGAAAAGCGATGTTGCTCGCGGAAGCCAACGTCAGCGGGACGATGCTGAAATGGGAGAAGGGCGACATCGGCCTGGCTAACACGAAGCTCAAACTTCCTGGCGGGCACAGAATCAGCGACCTCGCAATTTTCTGCGTCTGCTGGGCGGAAGAGCCCGGCGATTTGACGCTCGCCTTCCCCGGCGAAAAAGCGCCCAAGGAAACTCCCAAGCAGCATGTTCTGGCCAAGACCTGGACGCCCGTCACTTTCCGCCTTTCTGATGTCGGGGGGCGGGGAGGCCATCTTGAACAGACGGACAATCTCACCGAACTGAGCTTCATGTTTCGTCCGCACGATGCGACCGCCTTCCGCAAAGTCTACATCGACAATGTCGTGGTGACGGTGGGGGTTCACAAGTGGGCGGATGTCCTTCCGCTGCTCACGATGGCCCGCAAGAAAACTCAGGAAATGGAACGCACGACGGCGACGGACGGTTTCGTCTGCACTTCAAATTACATTGAGGCGCTCCGCAGTGCGCTGAAGACCGCCCGTTCGCGCGTGAAGCCCAAGAGCGTTCTCGTTGTTCCGCCGCGCCCGGAAGATGGCGCCACTCTCGTCAAGCACCTCACCGCCGCGGCCACCGCAGGAAAACTCGCCGGTTATTCCTTCGTCGCCGCGACCGCGCCGGACGATCAGCCTGTCGGCGGCCTTGCGGATATGCGCACGCTCTTGCCGTCGATTCTTGAGCGCGTGCAGCCGCAGTTCGTGCTGCTCAGCCTCAGCTACGCCGATCTGCGCTCCGGCGCTCGCCCGGACGAATCGCTGCGCCTGATCATGGACCGCACGCTGGCCGTTGGATCGATACCGATTGTTGGAGCGCCGCCGCTGACGGCGGACCTTCCCGACCGTCCGGCGCTTGAGCAATCGGTCAACAACATCAAGACTTTCTGCGCGAGCAAAGGAGCGCCGCTTGTCGAAGCCGGTGTGATGCTCAAAGGCGTTACCGGCCCGTTCGATAAGGGCGAACTTTCGTCCGCTGGTCTGAACGCCGTTGCCGTCGTCTGGGTTTCCGTTCTGAAGCACCTGGAAGCGCAGCTTCTGGCGCGCTAGGCCGCTCCGCGAACAGTCGCAGCCAGATTTGCAGTTTGAGTTTCGCGTTTTGAATTTACAACTAGCGTTGTGCTGTCTTCCGAGAAAACGCCTTCCGAACGGCGCCGCGAACAGATCGCCTCCTGGTATCTGCACCGGGCTCACCGAGCGATGTGGAATCTTCCGCTGACCGGCGGGCTGCTGTTTCTGATCGGGATGATCCTGCTGCGCGGGACGGCGGAGGATCCGGAGGCGAATCTGGTCCGCAGCCGGGCGGAGTTGCTCGCGCTTGCGCCGCCGTCCATACCGAATACCGAAAACGCCGCTACGGACTATGCGACTGCACAAGCGCTCAAGGTCGGATACGTCCGGCCGCAGAACGCACCGGCCAGTCTGGAGTCGCCGGCGAACTCGATCTTCAAATCCAGCGAGTGTTACGACGATCCCTCGTTTCGCGCCATTTACGCGGCCAACGCAGGCGCAATCGCGGCGATCCTGCAGGGCGCTTCCAAGGAACGCTGCAACTTCGGCCTGAATTATCTGCCGGGCCTCTCGATGAACATGCCTCAGCTTGGACAAATGCGCGATAACGCCCGCATGCTGGCCGGCAGCGCGAGATTGTCGGCTCATCTGGGCGATCACGCGACGGCGGCCAAGAACATCGCGGCGATCTACAAGATGGTGCCGCACGTGGAAAGCGACCCGATGTTGATATCCGGCCTGGTCGGTATCGCCATGTGCGCGATTGCCGACGGGGCTGTGGAATCGATCCTGGCCTGGGACATGCCCACGAAGGTCGAAGAGGTCGCGGCATATCGAAAGGCCGTCTGGCAGAAGCGCGATCCAGCCGGCCGGTTTGTGAAGGTGATGCATGGGGAGAAAACGATCGGGCTGTATACGATCGACTGCATGTTTTCGGGAAGATTGAACCCGGCGGCGGTGACGGCGATGGGTCTGGCAAACATTCCGGGCGGGCCGGTGTGGTATGGATCGGAGCGCAAGTGCTACGTGAGCGTGATGGATGAGCTTGTCAACGATCCTCTTCAGACGCCGCAGAGAACGCGAGACTTCAGAGCGATTATTGAGCGCCACCAGGTCGGACCGGCGATATTGGCGGGCCTGCTTATTCCCGTTCTCGATCGTGCGAAGAGTTCTTTTTGCGCCAGCGAAGAACAGGCGCGCGTGACCGATGTTGGATTGGCGGTGCTGCAATTCAGGCTGGCTCGCGGGCGCGATCCGAAAACGCTGGACGAATTGGTCCCAGAGTTTTTGCAGGCGCTTCCGCACGGAGTCTTTGCGGATGTGCCGCTGATATTGCGCGTCGATAGCGAGGGCGTGATTGAACAGGATGGGAAGGGCGTCGCCACGGTCCGCGATTCCGGCACGTTGCGCGTTTACGCGTTTGGGCCGAACGGTCAGGACGACAAGGGTTACAAGAAGGATCTCGCGCGCTTCTATAGTGAAGGCGTGGACGATACCGTGTTCTGCATTCCGCCCATGACGCGTACGCCGCCGAAGCCGATGGAAGCGGGGAAGAAGAAATGAGCGACCCGCAATCATCAGCATGGCGGCGGTTCCTGTTCTATCGTTTGTTCGAATGGGACCGCCGAATGATCCGGTTTGTGCTCGGGCTGCCGAAGCGCTGGCCAAAGCAGGCCGCGGTCGATCCGGAGTTCGATCAGGGCTGGGTGCGCCGGTTGAATACGGTACTCGCCGCCCTCGTGGTTCTTGGCATGGTTGCCGGCACACTGCCCTTTGCGCCCGCATGGATGCAAGCAAGATTCGATATCATCGCGCTGTTCTGCGGCGTGGAGTTGTGCGTTTACTTCGGCCGGCTTCTCTTCCAGCGGATGCAGTGTTCGCTGCTGGAATGGTGCGTGATCATCGCGTTTCTCGGGAATATCGAGGGCATGTTGCTGACCACCGCCGGCTTCCATGCGCTTGGGATATTGGGCTGGGCAATGGCGCTGCTGGTCCTGGGATGGGTTCTCTACGGAACCGTGAAGGGGCTGGCTCAAGCGGCCGTCCTTCAGATAGAGGAGCCCGGGCGTCGAGTCTGGCTGCTGGCGGCCAACTGGTACACGCTGGCCGCTCCCGCGATGTTGCTGGCGGGCCTCGGCCTTCATTACGGCCGCAAGGCGCGCATGGGGTTGGTCGGCCCGAAGCTGGAGTCGTGGGCAGTTCCCTTGTTGGTGGCAGGCGCGCTGGGATTGGCGCTGCGAATTGTCCTGGGGCTGAAGGCTGCTCGAGCGGCGCGGGAAATTCTGGCAGCACCTGATAACATGTGAGTACGAAAAGTCTGGAGTCCGTAAAACAGCTAACCACAGAGGACACGGAGGACACAGAGGAAGAAAAGCTTTTATAGCAAGAAACTTTGTGTCCTCCGTGTCCTCTGTGGTGAGAAGTTCTTCGCAACCCGCAATCGAAAAGGTAACCTGATGCAAACTCGCCGCTCGTCGTTTCGTCCGCTCTACTCCCTCTTGCTCACTCTCTTCTTCGTTCCGGTCCTGGCGCGCGCGTCTGAAGCTCCTGCCGAGAACAAGGTCGAAGCTCAGCCGGAAGGCTTCCCGAAAAGCTTCACGTTCAAATCGAAGAAGCTTTACGACGACATTGCGTATCTCGCATCCGAAGAGTGCGCTGGGCGCGAGGCGGGGTCGCCGGGCGAGGCCAAGGCGCGCGAGTTTCTGATCAAGCGGCTGCGCGACATGGGATATGACGAGGTGCGGCGCTTGCCGTTCGAGTTCGTCGCGGACATGAAATTGGGCTCCGGCAATGTGATGAAGGCGAGCTTCGCCGCCGGCACGTCGAAGGAATACGGTCTCGACAAAGATTTCCGCCCGATGCGCTTCAGCCGGCCCGCGAGCATCGACGCGAGCAAAGTCGTTTTCGCGGGCTACGGGATCAGTGCGCCGGACAAAGGGTACGACGACTACAAAGACCTGGACGTGAAAGGCAAGATCGTGCTCGTCCTGCGCCACGAACCCGAGACGCCGGACGGCAAGCACATCGGCAACGCACCCGCCAATCCGCATCATGGCTTCAGCATGTACAGCGACTTCTTTTACAAGGCGGCGACCGCGCGCGACAAGGGCGCGGCGGCGTTGATCTTCGTCAATGGCGCACGCTCGATGAAGCCGGAAGCTCGCGGCGCGTTGGAAGACTTCAAGCACGTCGGCGGGCATTCGGACTGCGGCATCCCGTTCGTCCAAGTGCTGCCGGATGTCGCCGACCAGTGGCTGCAGGCCGGCGGCAAAGATTCGGCTTCGCTGCAGAAAGCGATCGACGCCGAGCTGAAGCCGCAGAGCTTCGAACTGCCCGGCGTTTCGCTGAATCTGCACGTGGACGTGGTGAAGGTTCGCGGCACGGATGAGAACCTGGCGGTTGTCCTGCCAGGCACCGACCCGAAGCTGAAGGACGAGTTCATCGTCATCGGCGCGCACTACGATCACTTGGGACATGGCAACGAGTTCTCGCTCGCGGACAAGAGCGAGATGGGAAAGCTTCACGGCGGCGCGGACGATAACGCGTCCGGCGATGCGTCGGTGCTGCAGCTTGCGGAGGCGCTCCACAAAAATCGTTTGGCGCTCAAGCGGACCGTGTGGCTGATGCTCTTCGGCGGCGAGGAACTCGGCACGCTGGGCTCGGCGAATTTCGTCGCGTCGCCGCCGCCTGAGTTTTCGATCACGCGCGCCGCGGCCATGCTGAATCTGGACATGGTCGGGCGCTGCAAAGACAAGAAGCTGATGGTTTACGGCGCCGCGACGGGAACCGGCTTCGACAAGGTGATCGAGTCGGCGAACAGCAAGCTTGGCCTGAGCATCAAAACGACTGCCGACGGCTTCGGCGGTTCGGACCAGACGTGCTTCGTCTCCGCGGGCGTGCCGGTGCTGTTTTTCTTCACGGGATCGCACTCGGATTACCACAAGCCCAGCGACACAGTCGATAAGATCAACGCGGCCGATCAAGCGACGATCACGGCGTTCGTTTACAACTGCGCGGCGGAGTTGATCAATGCGCCGGAGCGGCCGAAGTACGTGAAGGTCGAAGCGCCGAAAATGAGCAGCAGCGGCTTCGGCGTGGTGCTGTCGCTCATGCCCGACTACGCGTACGAGGGCAAAGGCCTGCGCGTCGGCGGCGTGCGCGACAAAGGCCCCGCGGACAAGGCCGGGATCAAGGCTGGCGACACCGTCGTCAAACTGGGCGGCAAGAACGTCGAGAATATTGAGGACTACATGAACGCGCTGCGGCAACTCACGGCGGGGACTGAGACGGATGTGTCTGTCTTGCGCGAAGGCAAGCAAGTGGATTTGAAGGTGACGCCGGAAAAACGCTGAAGGACGGGATAACAAAAGCCGATAGCGGCGCCGCGCGTTCGCGCTATCATCGGCTCTTGCCGAGGACGCATGAGATGAGCACGAAAACAAAGACTTCTGAACCAGCATCACAGCCGAAGCTTCAACGTCGGAAGCGGCGAACCGCCCACACAGGCCGTGCAAATCCTTTAGCTCTTGAAGACGAACTGCTCCAATTGGCCAGCCAGGTGCCAGCGGAAGAGTGGGCGCGGCTGCCCGAAGATTTCAACGAAAACCTCGACCACTACTTGTATGGCAGCCCAAAGAAGCCGGTTCGCCTCAAGCGATGCCCATGATCCAAGTCTTCGCTGATACCCATTATTGGATCGCGATCGTAGATACTCATGACAGATGGAATGCCGTCGCTCGGGACGTAAAATTGCGCATGGGCACTGCGTCGCTCGTGACCACGGACGAAATTCTTACAGAAGTCCTGAATGCGTTCTGCGCGCGTGGGGTGTATCTGCGGCGGCTGGCATGTGCGCTCGTCCATAATCTCAGGAGGGAGTCGAGTGTTCGCGTTCTTCCGCAATCAAGGGCTACTTTTGACTCGGGGCTCATCCTGTACGACGCCAGGCACGACAAGGGCTTTTCCCTCGTGGATTGCATCAGCATGACGACGATGCGGCGTATCGGCATCACTGATGTACTGACCAATGACGAGCATTTCGCGCAAGAAGGTTTCAACGTCCTGCTCAAGTAGTTACCTTCCCCGTCGCCTGCGCTTTCTCAAGAGTCTCCGGGACTTCTTTCTTCTGCGCCGGCAATGCAATCAAAATCACTCCCGCGACGATCAGCGCTCCGCCCAGCCATTGGCGCCAGTTCAGGCTTTCGCCGAGGAACGCCACGGCGAAGATCATGACCAGCACGACGCTGAGCTTATCCACCGGGCCGACCTGCGCCGCTTGCCCGAGTTGCAGCGCTCGGAAATAGCACAGCCACGACAGTCCCGTCGCGATTCCCGAAAGGATCAGGAACAGCACGGTCTTGCGCGGGATGTCCGCCGGCGGAATCCACTCGCTGCGGCCGATCACGAACGCCGTCGTCACGAAGAAGATCACGATCACGCGAATCCACATCGCCATGTTCGACGGAATCGTGGCGACGCCGATTTTGCCGAAGATGTTCGTCAACGCCGCGAACACCGCCGATGCCAGCGCAAACCAGAACCAGGCCATGCCGGACGGGGTGGGGGAACCATCGGCCATGTGGCAGCCTTTCAAATAGGAAATGCTGAGTAATGACGCCAGCGCGGCGTTACTCAGCACTCAGAACTCAACACTCAGCACTTCTGTTCGTCGTTACTCCACGATCTCAACTTTCCCGCCTTGCGGCATTAGGTCATACAGTTCTTCAACGTCATCGTTGAGCATGCGGACGCAGCCTTTGCTTTCGCGCCCGGGGACGCTGCTGGGAACCGACGTGCCGTGAATCCCCAGCCCCGCGCCGTGAGTGTCCGTGCCGGCAAAACCCATCCAGCGCGTGCCCAAAATATTTCCCGCGTCTCCGAACGGAATCTTCTTGCCGTCATAGTACCAGTCCGGATTGGTGACCTTGCGTTCGACCGCGTACGAACCGAGCGGCGTCGCGTTGCCCGCGCCCACGCCAACCGGATAGCGGCGGATGAAGACGCCGTCGATGTACAGCGTGCCGGTCAGCCGCGTGTGGTTGACTTTGTAGACCACATCGCCAGGCAGCATCTTCAGCGTTTCGCCGTAGCGAACGGTCAGCTTGTCGTTCAGATGATTGATGCGCTTGATCTGGCCCTGGTTCACCTTGTACTTGCGCGCGATCTTCTCCACGCCGTCGCCGGGTTCGACTTGATGGAACACAGCCTTCGGAGCAGTGCACCGCGCTTTCGGATCGAGCACCAGCTTGTCCGTCAGTTCTCTCAGCCGCGCGAGGCACTCGCTCTCGCTCTGCTCATCCAGCTTGCCGGCGTCGATCGCCTGCTGGTACAACGCGCGCGCTTTTTCCAGAGCGGCCACTTCGCCGTTGGCGTCCTTCTCCGCGCGCCGAGCCTCCTCCAACGCGGCCATGGCCGAGCCCCACGACGGCGCGCCGACGCGAACCTGGTCCAGTTCGCTGTCGCGGCAGCGCTGCAGCATGCCGGCTTGGCAGAGGAAATTCCCGAACAGCGCGTCAGCTCCCACGGCCGTATCCACCGATGCGAACGCGAGCGGTTCGAACTTTTTGCGAGCGTCTTCGACTTTGCCCAGAGCCAGCAGAGCGCGGCCTTCCAGCACCGCCGCTTCCTTCGCGTCCGGCGTTCCGGCAGAAGTCTCCGCGCTTTTCAAAGCCGCCAGAGCCGCTTCGGGCTTGTTCGCATTCAGAGCGCTGTACGCGGCGGAAAAACGCGTCGTTTTTTGTGGAAGAGCAACGCTTGATGTTCGCGCCGCGACGCTGGACGCGGGCGCCAGCTTCTCGCCCAACGTCGTTCGAGGCATGACGAAGACCTGGACCTTTGGCGCTTCCAGGAATTCAGCCGTCCGCTTGGCGGCGTCGGTTGTTCGTACCGCCGGCGTCTCGCCGGCATCAGCACGGGCCGGCGGGACGCCGGCGGTACGACCTGCAATCGCCTCACCTGCAGAGGCCTTGGCCGGCAAAACTTTTTCGGTTTCGGCCGTTCGAGTCACTGGAACCTGTCGCGAGATCGTCGTCAGTCCGACGGGGCGGCGATAGAACACGTACACTCCAGCGCCGAGAACGAAGGCGACCAGAATTCCGAGCACCAGCGGCCGATTTTTGGGGCGGTGCAATCGTCTACGGCTACCGAGCACCTCGGTGGCCACCTTGTCATCTTTCCACACGCCCATCGTGTTCCCCTCCGGCAGGACCGTGGCCGCGGCAGGACGATAATGTTCCTGCTCGCCGCGTGACACTCCCGTGCCACGATCGGCTACCCCCCCATCTTGTGTTGATTGCAACGGCAACCGCAACGGCGACCGGCCCGCTGACGGAAGCGTTTGATCTAGAATCGTCCGAAACCGCGCCGTGCTGAAGCGGAATTGGTGAGGGTTGGTGAGTGGTGAGTAGTGGAGTGGTGGAGCGGTGGACGGAAATCGGGCGACCTGCTCTGTCTATTTGCGAGGGGTTTGGTATTTCTGACGAGCGGCGGACCGCAAAGACGCGAAGGCGTGAAGAGAAAAAAGCACCGGGTGCTGTGCGGCACGGGGGTTTCAGGTGTCCGCGAGACGTCCCCTCGGAAAGCGCTTGGCGATGCTGGCTCGCGGCGCTAACTTATCGCAACTCACGGCGATGGCATCGACATGACGAGTGAAACACTGCCGATAAGACAGAACCTGCTCAGAGCGGGGTTCCGCCAAGATTGCATCCGAGACAATGTGCCGAGCCCGGCTGGTGACCGGATTATACCGATAGTTGCTTATGCAGACCGTCCCTTTGACTCGCGAACTGCGTTGGTTGTAGTGCTTTCAGGCAACGTCTTGGAGGCACGGGATATTCTGGCGGTCCGCCCGTTGGGCGCTCCAATCGTGTTCGCACAGTTGCCTGACCGTTATCAAGTCTGGTGTCAAGGCGCTGACCGCCCAACCTGCCGCGAGAATATCGCGCCGCGCGAGCTGCCGGAGTTTTTCGATCGGCGCCGAGTGGAATTCTCACCCGAGGCAATTTACCGCGCAAAGGCGTGGGGCCGGCTCGATCAAGCATATCAATTGGACTTCGTGGACGCCGGATTGTGGCCGCTTATCGAAAAAGAATCGGGACGCAAATTGACGGAACTCGTTGAGCGAAGTGTTTTCGGGATCAAGGAGTCTCTCGGTTGGCAAAAGGTCACTCTGGCAGACGGGCAATGGCTTCTGAAGTCATCGTTCTGGCTTCTGGCTGCGAAGATTCTGAAAGACAAAGGCGTGCGGGGGTTTTCGCAACTCAGCCTTGCCGAGCTGGATACCGTCTATGCCCGCCTCGCAAAGCACTATTCGTCCAGAGCAGTTCAGGTGGGTAACCGTGCGCGGCGTGACGCGCTGACGGTTGCGGCGGAGCAGATTCAGGCGTTCCCCCACTGCGGCTCGGTGAGCACGGAGGCGTTGGGCTACGTATATGAGAGCGCACTGATTGACAGGACCACTCGCCAGAAGTTGGGGACGCATAGCACTCCTTCATGGCTTGTCGAGTACATCGTCGGGAGATTGCGCCCGTGGATTAACGAGATCAGCGTTGGTGAACGATGCGTCTTCGAGCCCGCATGTGGACACGCCGCATTCTTGATCTCGGCCATGCGGCTCCTGAGTGAACTGCTGCCAAAGAATCATCCTCAGACGCGCCGTGAGTACTTACGGCAACGCTTGCATGGCCTTGAACTTGATTCGTTCGCACTTGAGATTGCACGACTCTCACTCACGCTCGCCGACGTACCGAATCCTAACGGTTGGGCGCTGACGGAAGCGGACATGTTTACCAGCGGAGAGTTGGAGAAGGGGGTTGCCGACGCGAACATTGTTCTCGGCAATCCGCCGTTTGAAAACTTCCCAACCAGCGCACGACGACGAGGTTGGCTATCCAATAAAGCCGCCGAAACGTTTCGGCGCGTCGTCGAGCACCTGCCGCAAGGCGGTGTATTTGGCTTTGTCCTGCCACAAACATTTCTGAACAGTACGCAAGCGGTCTCGGTGCGTGAGGCCCTCGCGCGCGATTATGAAATCGCGGAAATCAGCTTGTTTGCAGACAAGGTGTTTGAGCGCGGCGAGCCCGAATCGGTAGTGCTCATTGGCCGCAGACAGCGCCACCCCGACAAAGGACTGCCGTTACGCTACCAGCGCATTCGCGAAGGGCAGATCGGCGAGTTCAGTAAGACGTATGTGCCGGGAAGTTACGTGGAGCTTCCGCAGAATCGACTTGGCGCTCCTCCAAACGCGTCTTTCTTGATACCGGACCTGGACCAAGTGTGGGCGGCATTATCCGGTCTTCCGCATTTTGAGCGCTTCGCGCACATCGCAAAAGGGTTCGATCACAAGAGCCGTGAAGACATAACGCTACCGGATTGGGTAATCGCTGACTGGCTGTCAGTACCTGAGAGCGAATGTCCACAGTTTACTGAAGCCGACTGGATTCCACTGAAGGAAGTCGAGCTTGTTCGAGGGTTCGCCAGATGGGATAAACAGCAGCTAACGCATCAGCTACCTCCCGCATTCCGCTTGTGTCTAATCGCGGAAACAATTGCAACCGCGCGAAGTGGCACCGACATTGGGATAAGCCAGTTGCTGCTGAACTACGGACGCGTTAGCCGCGAAGCATGGCGGCTGAAGGCCCTGATCGACGAGGAGGGACACCCGGTTACGAGCCGCTTCCTAGTGGTGCGGCCCTATGGTGCTATTTCGCTAAACGTCTTGTGGGCAGTTTGCAATTCCCCCGTAGCTAACGCCTACGCCTACTGCACATCCGGCAAACGTGATGTTCTTGCGGGCGACATGCGCAGGATGCCCGTTCCCGATTTTGCGGGGGCTGATCTTGCGGGCCTGGAACGCGCAGTCTCAAGATACCTCTCTGCGGCACGGAACTTCAAGGGAACAGTACAGCAGCGACCATCCGTGCGCGGGACCGGACAGCAGCAACCTGGTTTGTTTGACGATCAATCGCCAAAAACGACCACGGCGCAACCTAGAGAGTCGGAACTGGAGCAGTTGAAGTTCCTGCATTGGCGCATCGATGCCGAAGTTTTGCGACTGTATAGCCTTCCAGCCAACCTGGAGCGGCAAGTTCTAGACCTGTTTACGGGTGTTCGGCGCCGCGGTGTGCCGTTTGAACAATCCGAATACTTTCCCAAAGACTTCACGGACCTGCAGCGGCTCAGCGATCTTCTGGCCATCACGGGTGAGTGGGCGGCGACAAACCTTCGCCGAGCAGAACTCATGGACTGTGAGGCGGATCTCTCCAAAGCCGAAGCGGCGGAGCTTGATCGGCTGCAGTTCCTCGCAGATGCGCGCGTGAATCTCGTCAAACCGGACGAAGGGGGACGTTTGGGCGATGTTATCGAGGACCTGAAGCGGCGCGGATTATGGAAAGAGTAGCCTTCTCATACTCGGAAAAACCGCACCAGCGCAGGCACGGGCCTGCCGGCTATGTGAATTACGAGGAGTACCGGCCGTGGCTGGAGGACGAGTTTTCGTTTCGTTGCGTCTATTGCCTTAAGCGCGTCGTTTGGGCACCTACAGACATTTGGACTATCGACCACCTGATTCCGCAGCATTTGGCGCCCCACTTGGTCGCTGAGTACGACAACCTTGTCTTCGCGTGCCAATTCTGCAACGGGCAGAAGCGCGGCATTACGGTGCCGGATCCATGTAAGACTGCTTACGGAGCGTCGCTGCGCGTGGAGGTTGACGGGAGAGTTACCGCACTCGATGCCAATGGAAGGCGCCTTGAAGAAGTCATCCGCCTGAATCATCCGCGAATGGTTGCGTTCAGGCTGCGGTGGATGAAGGTGCTTCAAAGCGTGGAGAATGACCCTGCACAGTACAAGAGTTTGCTTGGGTTCCCAGACGACTTGCCTGACCTGGCGACGCGAAAACCAAAATCGAACAGTCGCCCGGAAGGTGTACTCGAAAGCTGCTTCGCCAGACGCCAGCGCGGCACGCTTCCAGAGACTTATTGACGATAACGTTCTGCTGGCCGATCCGAAAGAGCGCTATGACCAGGAGACGCAGTTGCCGAAGGTCGAGACGGAGCACCGCGCTTACGGGAAGGTGTTGATCCTGTACCTGCAAAGCGAAGCGTGGATGACCGTCGAGTATGACGAGCGGAAGAAGAAAGCGATCCTGGGGCGGGAGTTCAGGCTCTCGGATATGGCGGGGCACTGAATTTCAAATTACCCAAAGAAAAATATAAAATAGATGTAATATTTTGGAGTCTGAAACGTCACTATATTTGAGGTGGAGTGGGATACTCTGCCCGGGCGGAAGCTCTTTGACAAATTGACTGGCAAGGAAAAAAACCTGGTTCTAGGGGGCGAAGGCACATTGTGCACTCCTGGACGGAGGCCGCGTGCAGGTGGACGACATGGACACGCACGGACGAAGACGGACGCACACGTGCAATTTTTTACAGGCCGGCGAGGACGCTTGCGATAGCGAGCACAGGTGCACTTCTGGACGAGATGGAGTGTAGCTGGACGACATCGACGGGCACGAACGAAGACGCACGGAATGCGCACACGTGCAGTTTTTTACAGAGAGCGAGAACGCAGCCCAAGGAAGACAGGGACGCGGCGGAACACCTGCACACTACCACATGTGCATTTTCTTACAGGAAGAATGACTGGGTCTTCAAGTAAGAACAGCGGAAACGGCATCCACCACACGTGCAGTTTTTTACAGGCACGCGAGGACGCCGTAGGTACTGAACACAGGTGCAGTCTTCGACACGCGAAATGCGCGTTTACCGTCCGTAAACCCCCACCTTCCTCCCCACCTCGATCATCGCCAAAAAGTTTTCCACCGGAATATAGTTCGCCACCGTGTTCCCCGTTCCCAACGCGTACCCGCCGCCGGGCATGCACTTTTCCAGAACCTCGCGCGTCCGAACGCGGACTTGTTCCGGCGTCGAACGGCACAAGAAATCCACATCCAACCCGCCGAGAATCGCCACGCGGTCGCCGTAGCGCTTCTTCGCTTGTTCGACCGGCAGAATGACGTCCTCATAGGAATGCTTCGCGTCGATCCCGCACGCGATGATCTCGTCCATCACCAGTTCCAGACAGCCGCACGAATGCAGAATCACCGGCTTGTTCGCCGCGTGGCAAATGTCGCAGTACCGCTTGTACCAGGGGAAAACATGCTGCTTGAGAAACGCCGGCGACATCAACGGCTGAGTCTTAAATCCCAGATCGTCGCTGATGATCAGAGCGCCCACGCAATCCATCGACGCGAGCGTTTTGTAGTACGAAATGTATGTCTCGCCGACGCGCTGGAAAACCGCCGCGATCAGATCGGGCTCGTCGCACGAAAGCGCGCACAGAGCGTCGTAGCCCATGATCGCCATCGGCATTTCGAGCACGTGCCCGGCGAGCGAAACCAGCTTCATCCCGTCCGGCATCGCGCGGGCCATCTGCTCGAATTGCGAGTAATCCGCCTTCTGAGGATCGGGCCACGGATACTTTTCGAAATCCTCCCAGGATTTGATCACGCCTTGCCCGCCGACGTTGAAGGTCCGCTTGGCGCGAGCCAACTCCGCCGTGTCCGCCGCCGACTGCTGCCCTGTCGTGGGAAAATCCAATTTCCCCGCTCGAGCCACCGCGTAGTCGTACCCAAGCTTCACCTGGTACGCGATCTGATCTTCCGGCGTTTGCACCGGCCGCCCCAGCACCGCGCTCATAATCTCCACGTCAGCGAACAATTCGTAGAATGGAACGCGGTCCGGTTCGCCTTGCCGCATCAACACTTTCCGAAACCGCGTAAAGTCCGGCTCAAACAATCCAGGCATGCAATCCTCCTCAATGTGAGCTTAGCTGACTCTTCTGCATACCCCGCGTTCATGCCGCAAGAGGAAAGCGCCCGGAAACCTCTTTGCTCTTGGGAGAAACAGCCCGAATTTCGCTTGCGCAGCCAAGAGCCAAGAGCCAAGAGCCAAGAGCTAAGAGCTAAGAGCTAAGAACTCCGCCGGATTGAGAATAGAAACCGTGACCGTCTGGAAATCGTCGCGCGTTCGTGTTAGTGGTGTGAGTGAAGGAGAAACGCATGAACATTCTATTAGTCGGCGGAACCGGGACCATCAGCACCGCCGTCGCGGAAGTTTGTCTTGAGCATGGCCACCGCGTGTTTCTACTCAACCGAGGTCAGCGGCCCAACCCGCTGAGCGGCCGGACCGAGAGCATCGTCGCCGATATCAATGATCGCTCCGCCGTGCGGCAGGCGCTCGGGAATCGCGGCTTCGATGTCGTCGCGAATTTTATCGCGTACGGACCGAACGATCTCGCGGCGGATGTCGAACTCTTCACCGGCCGAACCGCGCAGTACATCCTGATCAGTTCGGCCAGCGCCTACCAGAAGCCGCCCAGCCACTACCTGATCACCGAAAGCACTCCTCTGCGCAATCCGTTCTGGCAGTACAGCCGCGACAAGATCGCGATGGAAGAAGCGGCGCTGCATGCGTGGCGCGAGCGCGATTTTCCGGTCACCATCGTGCGCCCCGGTTACACCTACGCGCCATTCCAAGTGCCCGGGCTGTTCAAACTCAACTTCCAGAACTTCGTGCGCATCCGGGCCGGCAAGCCGCTGGTCGTGCACAGCGACGGCCAATCGCTCTGGCAGATGACCTTCAACGCTGACTTCGCGCAGGGACTGTTCGGGCTGTTCGGCAACCGCAGCGCGATCGGCGAAGCCTTCCATATCACGACCGACGAAGTGCTGACCTGGGACCAGATCTTCGAAACAATGGGACGCGTTGTCGGCGTTCAGCCGAAGCTCGAACACGTGCCGGTGGAATTCGTGAAGATCGGTTGCCCCAGCTACTACGACAGCCTGCGCGGCGACAAGATGTTCTCGCAGGTGCTGGACAACACCAAAATCAAGATTTTCGTTCCCGGCTTCCGCGCAACCGTTTCATTTGAGGAAGGCATGCGCCGCTGCCTGGCCTGGCTGGACGCGCACCCGGCCGCGGCCGACGCGACCGCTCAAGCCAGCGCAACCGTGGACCGCATGGTGGAACTGTGGGAGAATGTTAAAAAATATTAAAAGAAAGTTTCTGCCCGAAAATAAGTAGACTTCGCTCGGGCGCTGCATAGATTCAACGACTCCGTTGTTCATGTGACGTAGTGTTGTTTTCCCAACGTTTTCAGGAAGAAATAGTCCGCCGCAGTTGTGATTCTCTGACCGCGCGGGCTGTTTCAGTGACCTTGATGCAGAGGATGGTCTGACTTCATGGCCCTTTCAGCGCCCACCATCTCTCCTTTGTTGCTCGACTGCGCCTACAAGGAAAAGGATGCGGTCTTCGAGATGACGAAGAGCGCCGCCGCCGGCCTTAAGCAGGAAGAGGTCGAAGCGCGTCTGGAACAGTACGGTCCGAACAACGTGGCCCAAGAGAGGCGAGTCTCCTGGCCGCTCCGCTTGGTGCGCACGTACTATCACGATCCGCTCAGTATTCTGTTGACGGTCTTGGCGATCGCCTCCTACCTCAGTGATGACCTGCGTTCGGCCATCGTGATCGGTGCGATGGTCGTGCTCAGCATGCTGTTGCGATTCATACAAGAATCGAAAGCCGACGCGGCCGCGGCCAAGCTGAAGGAGATGATCCACATCACCGCGACGGTGCAGCGTGATGGCAAACGCCAGGAAGTGCCCCTCGCGCAACTCGTCCCCGGCGACCTGGTGCTGCTCGCCGCCGGCGACATGATCCCGGCCGACGTGCGCTTGATCTCAGCCAAGGACTTGTTCATCAGCCAGGCCAGCCTGACCGGCGAGTCGTTCCCGACGGAGAAGTTCGAACTGCGCGAAACCCGCACGGGCGTCCAGCCGCTGGAACTGACCAACATCTGCTTCATGGGAACGAATGTCGAAAGCGGCACTGCAACGGCCGTCGTCGTCGCGACCGGCCAGCAGACCTACTTCGGCGGCATGGCCAAGAGCATCGTCGGCCAGCAGGCTCAAACCAGTTTCGACCAGGGCGTGCGGCGATTCACATGGCTGATGATCGGCTTCATGTGTTTCATGGCGCCGACGGTCTTCTTCATTAACTGGCTCACAAAAGGAGTCTGGTTTGAAGCCTTCATGTTCGCGCTCGCGGTCGCCGTCGGGTTGACGCCCGAAATGCTGCCGATGATCGTCACGGTGTGCCTCTCCAAAGGCGCCCTGTCGATGTCGCGGATGAAGGTCATCGTGAAGCGTCTGAATTCGATCCAGAACTTCGGCGCCATGGACGTGCTTTGCACGGACAAGACCGGCACACTGACTCTCGATCGCGTCATTCTTGAAAAACATTGCGACGTGGTGAAGAACGAGAGCGTCGAAGTCCTGCGCATGGCCTACCTGAACAGTTTTTTCCAAACCGGGCTGAAGAACGTTCTCGATCGCGCCATCCTGGCTCATGAGGACGAGGTGGAGGTCGGCACGAATCACAAGATCGACGAGATTCCGTTCGATTTCGGCCGAAAAGTGATGTCCGTCGTGGTCGGCAACGGCGGCGCGTGGCGTCTGATTGCCAAGGGTGCCCCCGAGGAGATCATGAAGCGCTGCACGCGCTTTGAACTCAACGGGAAACTCCATCCCGTGGACCCCGTGCTCTTCGCGGACTTAAGAGAGGAATACTACGACCTCAGCGCGGACGGATTCCGTGTCCTCGCGATCGCCTATAAAGACGTTGAGAAGAAAACCGCGTACTCCCGAGCCGACGAGTCCGAACTTATTTTGAGCGGCTATATCGCCTTCTTCGATCCGCCCAAAGATTCCTCGGCCGAAGCTCTCGCCGCGCTGCAAAAACACGGCGTGCAGGTGAAAGTGCTGACCGGCGACAACGAACTCGTCACCCGGAAAATCTGCCAGGAAGTCGGCCTGAACGTCGAACGCATCGTCTTGGGCGGCGACGTCGAAAAGATGAACGACGAGCAGTTGGCGGACACCGCCGAAACAGCAACGATTTTCGCCCGGCTCTCGCCCGCTCACAAGCGGCGCATCATCCTGGCGCTCAAGAGCCGCAAACACGTCGTCGGCTACATGGGCGACGGCATCAACGATGCGCCCGCTCTGCGCGCCGCCGACGTCGGAATCTCGGTGGACACGGCCGTCGATATTGCCCGTGAAGCCGCGGATCTCATCTTGCTCGAGAAAAGCCTGCTGGTGCTGGAACACGGCGTCATCGAAGGTCGCAAAGTCTTCGCGAACATTCTCAAATACATCAAGATGGGCGCCAGTTCGAACTTCGGCAACATGTTCAGCGTCATCGGCGGAAGCGCCTTCTTGCCCTTCCTGCCCATGAAACCCGTTCAAGTGCTGACCAACAACCTGCTCTATGATTTCTCGCAGGTCTCGATCCCCACCGATAGCGTCGATGATGAATTCGTCGCCAAGCCCCGCCCGTGGAGCATGAAGGAGTTGACTCGCTTCATCGTTTTCATCGGCCCGATCAGTTCGATTTTCGACTACACGACCTACTTCATGATGCTCTATGTCTTCAAGTGCTACCTGTTTGATTCGGCCCATCCGGACTCGGAAATCAGCCGCCATTACGAATCGCTCTTCCAGACCGGCTGGTTCGTCGAGTCCCTCGCAACGCAAACACTGATCGTCCACATCATCCGCACCAACAAGATTCCGTTCCTCCAAAGCCGAGCGAGCTGGCCGCTCATGGTGACGACCGCCGTGATCATTGGAACCGGGATCGCGCTCTCCTCGTCATCCTTGGGCGCATACATTGGCTTCACGCCGCTCCCGCCCCTCTACTGGCCTCTCTTGGCAGCGACTCTGCTCTGCTATTGCTTGATCTGTCAAGGCGTCAAGGCTTTGCTGGTTCGCCGGCAATGGGTGTGATCCGCATTCATCCGCGGCTGCTTTGCGCTTTTTTCTTTACTTCCGCTCCTCGCCCCTGCACCATATCTGCCGTGCATGGAGGCCCAGACCGAAACGTTTTGGACAACTGAATAGCCGAGGCACTAGGGGCGGCCCTGAAAGTAAAATTGGCGCATAGGCTGCGCCGGGCCTGAGACTGCAGAACCCTTCGAACCTGACCCAGGTAAGACTGGCGGAGGCAAGTGCGCGGAACACACGCAGCGCGCCGCATTCATGCGGCTCGCGTCAGCCGTTTTCACGCACACTCCTCTTACTTCCGTTCTCTGCGCCCCTCGCGCCCTCTGCGTCTCTGCGTCTCTGCGTTGAAGCAAGAAGCCGTTCGAGGAATGAAATAATGAGCAGGAAAATAACGACCGGCCCGTTCCCCGCGTCGCGAAAAATCTACGTCAGCGGTGAGATGCACCCCGGCGTGCGCGTCCCCATGCGCGAGATTTTGCTCACGCCAACGAAGTCGCACGTTCCCGGCAAGCCCGACCTCCAGAATGCGCCGGCGGTCGTTTACGACACATCCGGCCCGTACACCGAAGAAGGCTTTGCGCTCGATATCCGCCGCGGCGTCCCTGCGCTTCGAACGGACTGGATCGCGTCGCGCGGCGATTGCCAGCAGCTTGAAAAGCCCAGCAGCGCCTTCGGCCAGCAGCGCCTCGCCGATAAACGCCTCGATGAAGTGCGCTTCCCCAACCTGCGCCCGCCGCTGCGAGCGAAACCCGGCCGCAACCTGACGCAACTGCACTACGCCCGCAAGGGCCTCGTCACGCCCGAAATGGAATACATCGCCATCCGCGAAAACCAGCGTCGCGAAACCATCCGCGAGCAGTTAGGTGGCGCCGGCGTCCCTGCCGGCATAGAGGCGACGAATCTGAACGGCCGGCACGGAGGCCGGCACCACCCAGGCTTTTCCTGGGGCGCGCAAATTCCCGAAGTGATCACGCCCGAGTTTGTCCGCGATGAAGTCGCCGCCGGCCGCGCGCTCATCCCCGCAAACATCAACCACCCGGAAGTTGAACCGATGATCATCGGCCGCAACTTCCTGGTGAAGATCAACGCCAACATCGGCAACTCGGCCGTCGCCAGTTCCATCGAAGAAGAAGTCGAAAAGATGGTCTGGGGCATCCGCTGGGGCGCCGACACGGTGATGGATCTTTCCACCGGCAAGAACATCCACGAGACGCGCGAGTGGCTCATCCGCAACGCGCCCGTGCCAATCGGAACCGTGCCGATTTATCAGGCGCTCGAAAAAGTGGACGGCAAGGCCGAAGAGCTGACCTGGGAAATCTACCGCGACACGCTCATCGAACAGGCCGAGCAAGGAGTCGATTACTTCACCGTTCACGCCGGCCTGCTGCTGCGCCACGTGCCGCTCACCGCGCGTCGCCGCTGCGGAATCGTCT
Source organism: Planctomycetota bacterium (assembly GCA_036504595.1). Taxonomy (GTDB): domain Bacteria; phylum Planctomycetota; class SZUA-567; order H5-PLA8; family H5-PLA8; genus DASXUX01. The sequence goes on from DASXUX010000097.1 coordinate 93,421, forward strand.
CGCGCGGCGGCTCGATTCTGGCCAAGTGGTGTCTGGCTCACCACCAGGAAAATTTCCTCTACACGCACTTCGAAGACATCTGCGAGATCCTGAAGGCCTACGATGTCGGCTTCAGCCTCGGCGACGGCCTGCGCCCCGGTTCGATCTCCGACGCGAACGACGAAGCGCAGTTCGGCGAACTCCAAACGCTGGGCGAACTCACCCAAGTCGCGTGGAAGCATGACGTGCAAGTGATGATCGAAGGCCCCGGCCACGTTCCCCTGCAGCTCATCAAAGAAAATATGGACAAGGAACTGCGCGAGTGCTACGAGGCGCCGTTCTACACGCTCGGCCCGCTGACGACCGACATCGCTCCCGGTTACGACCACATCACCAGCGCCATCGGCGCCGCGAACATCGGCTGGTACGGCTGCGCCATGCTCTGCTACGTCACGCCGAAGGAACATCTCGGCCTGCCCAACCGCGAAGACGTCAAAGCCGGCGTGATCGCCTATCGCATCGCCGCTCACGCCGCCGATCTGGCGAAGGGTTTCCCGAACGCTCAAGCCCGCGACGACGCGATTTCGCAAGCGCGCTTCGAATTCCGCTGGGACGATCAATTCAATCTCTCGCTCGACCCCGACACTGCCCGAGCCTACCACGACCAGACGCTGCCGCAGGAAGGCGCCAAGACCGCGCACTTCTGCAGCATGTGCGGCCCGCATTTCTGCGCGATGAAAATCACCGAGGATGTCCGCGCCTACGCGCAGCAAATCGGCGTCTCCGAAGAAGAAGCGCTGAAGAAAGGTCTGGCCGAGAAAGCGAGTGAGTTCCGCGCGGCACAACACAGGGTCTAGGGTTCAGGGGTCAGGGTTCAGTGATGGCTTTTGGAAATTCGGCCCGTGCGAGCGACACCATCTTTGCCTTGTGCTACCGTGCAGCGCTGTTCGTAGCCGCGGAGCGGCGGTACACGGGTAGCCCACGGCGTAAGCCGTGGGAATGCGCGGATTGGGGTTGACGCAAGCCCCGGAGGGGCGACAGAACGATCCGCAAAAGGACTGGACGGTTACGAGATCCGGGTCGGAACCCCGAACTCCGAACCCTGGACCCTGAACCCTAAAAGGAGTGAACGATGCCCCAGAAAGTAGCCGTGCTCGGCTTGGATTGCGCCGACCCGAAGCTCGTTTTTGAACAATTTCGCCCGCAGTTGCCCGTGCTCAGCAAGTTGATGGACAGCGGAATGTGGGGTCGCCTGCGCAGCACCGATCCGCCGATCACGTGCCCGGCATGGATGGTGATGGTCACCGGCACGTCGCCCGGCGAACTGGGCATCTACGGCTTCCGCAACCGCACCGATCACAGCTACGGCGGCCTCGGCATCGCCACGTCGAGCTGGATCAAGCACGAGACCGTGTGGGATGTTCTCTCCCGCGTGAACCGCAAGTGCATCACCTACGCCGTGCCGTTGACCTTCCCGCCCAAGCCGCTCAACGGCTGCCAGGTCGGCTGTTTCCTCACGCCAGGCCAGGACAGCAACTACACGTTCCCGATGTCCCTCAGAGATGAAATGACGAAAGCAACGGGCCCGTACGTGCCGGACGTCCCCGGCTTCCGCACGAACGACAAAGTCAGCCTGCTCAAGCGCGTTTACGAAATGACCGACAGCCACACCGCTCAAGTAAAATGGCTGCTGAAGAACAAGCCCTGGGATTTCTTCATGATGGTCGAGATGGGCGTGGACCGCATCCACCACGGCTTCTGGAAATACTTCGACACAACGCACCCGCGCTACGAAGCCAACCCGCAGCTCAAAAGTTGCATGCAGGATTACTACCGCCACGTGGACGCGTCGCTCGGCAAAATTCTTGAAGACATTCCCGACGACGCGTGGGTCGCTGTCGTCAGCGATCATGGCATCAAGAGCATGGTCGGCGGCATCGCCTTCAACGAATGGCTGATCCAGCAAGGCTACCTGGTCCTGAAAACCCGTCCGGAGAAGCAGACGCCCATCGGGAAGTGCGACATCGATTGGGCCAAGACCCGCGCCTGGGGCGACGGCGGCTACTACGGGCGCCTCTTCCTCAACATCAAGGGCCGCGAACCGCAAGGCGTCATCCCGCCCGAACAGGTCGAATCCTTCAAACAGGAATTGAGCGCCAAGATCAAAGCGCTCTGCGACGACAAAGGCAAACTGATCCAGGACACGAAAGTTCTGCGGCCGGAAGATCTTTACGACCAGGTTAACGGCATCGCGCCGGATTTGATCGTGTATTTCGGCGGCCTGTACTGGCGCTCCGTCGGCAGCGTCGGCGGCCCGAATCCGCAGATTCACACCTTCGAAAACGACAGCGGCCCCGACGACGCCAACCACGCCGAAGATGGCATCTTTATTCTTTCGACGAAAGCGAGAATGAAGTCCGGCGCGCGTGGCCCCGGCCAGCGCAGCGGCCTGCACATCCGCAGCGTCGCCAAGACCGTGCTGAAACTTCAAGGGGTCGAACCACCCGCCGGAATGGGCGGCGCGGCCTTCGATCTGAGCGGACTTCTCTAACAAACGGGGTATCGGGTATAGGGTATGGGGTATCGGGATTGCTTGTCGCAAGCCGCCCCCATACCCGAGACCCTATACCCGATACCCTTCTTTCTTCCAGCGGCAGCTACTTAATCAAGTCCGCCACGTCTGCGCGTTCGGCGATCAACTCGTCCGTCGTAACCTTGATCTTCTGCTTGGCGAAATCAGTCCACGGCACGTTCGGCACGACGCTCCACTTCTGCCCGTCGCTGCGGATCGGGAAGCCGAACTGCAAGCCTTCCGGAATGCCGTACTCGCCCTTGCTGCACACCGCCAGGCTGACCCAATCGCCGGCCGGCGTCGCGGTGCGAATGCTCACGACCGAATCGATCAGCGCATTGGCGGCCGATGCGGCCGACGAGAGCTTCCGCGCGGCGATGATCGCCGCTCCGCGTTTCTGCACCGTCGTGATGAACGCGCCTTCCAGCCACGCGTGATCCTGAATCACGTCATACGCCGGCTTGCCGCCGATCTTCGCGTTCTTCGCGTCGGGGAATTGCGTCGCCGAATGATTGCCCCAGATCGCGACGTTGGTCACCTGCGACACCGCCACGCCCGCCTTCTTGGCGAGCTGCGTCTGCGCGCGGTTCTGGTCCAAGCGCGTCATCGCGAACCAGCGCTCGGCCGGCACTTCGCGAGCGTTGCTGCGCGCGATCAAGCAGTTCGTGTTGCACGGATTTCCGACGACCACGACGCGCACGTCCTTGGCCGCGTACTTGGCGATCGCCTCTCCCTGCGGCTTGAAGATCTTTCCGTTCGTCGCCATCAGATCGCGGCGTTCCATGCCTTCTTTTCGCGGGAACGCGCCGACCAGCAGCGCCCACGACGTGCCGTCAAAAGCCGTCTTCAAATCGGAAGTCGTCTCGATGCCGGCCAGCAGCGGGAAGGCGCAGTCGTCGAGCTCCATCGCCACGCCGTTCAACGCGGGCAGAGCGGGCTCGATCTCCAGCAGGCGCAGCACCACGGGCTGGTCGGGGCCGAGCATCTGGCCGGAAGCGATGCGGAAGAGCAGCGCGTAGCCGATTTGGCCGGCGGCTCCAGTGACAGTGACATGAACGGGGGGCTTGGGACTTGGCATAGGACTCTCCTTATATGTTTCCGGCGCCGGCGCAGCCTGTCTGCGGCCAAAGGCACGATTCGCGTGAAAGCCACACTACTCATTTATGTTTTGGCTTTCAATACTTATTGGTCGCTTGGCAAAGTCACAAGTGGCACGCATGTGATTGGCGCCGTTCTTTTGGCGCCAATCTCATGCGTGCGATCCCGCCGCGTCCCCGGCACGCTTGAGTTCGCGCAAAAAACCGCGGGAACACAAACGTGCCACCTTGACTGTCAGCCGAAATTTGCTCTACTTGTGCCCCGCAAATTCACGTTGTGCAGAGGTCGAAATGCCCAAGTTGATTGTCACTGGACCGAGCGGCGTTCCGCGCGAATACGAAGTCACGCGCGAGATGACGTTGGGCCGCCATCCAGCCAACGACATCCACATCAATGAGGAAAAAGCTTCGCGCAAGCACTGCCGTTTCTTCCCCGAAAAAGGCGACATCGTTGTCGAAGACCTGGGCAGTTCCAACGGCACCAAGATCGACGGCAACAAAGTCACCCGCTTCGTGCTCAGCCACGGCAACAAAATCGTCATCGGCGAACACACCGTCGTCTACCACAACCCGCCGCCGGGCGAAGACCCGCTTGCGCTTCAGGAAGAAAAGAAATTCGCGCCCGGAGATGTCGGGGCCGTCCTGGCCGCGATCAGCGCGCCACCGAAACCTTCGCCAGCCGTTGAGTCGAAAAAGAAAATCACGCCCGCGTTGGCCACTCGTCCGATCAGCGGCAAGCGCAAACCGTCCAGCGGTGTTCGCGAAGCGCAAGACGACGTGCCGGAAGTCGCGCCGACCGCCTCGCGACGTCCCGTGAATGTGGAGACGCCCGCGCCGTCGCACAAGGGACTTCTGGTCGCGTGCGGTCTGCTGGTCGTAGTTCTGACCACGGTGTCGATCGTTGTCAGCCGCATGGACCGTGGCACGCACGGAACGGGCAATAACACGCCCCCCACGCCGCCGGTGCAGCCCATTCCGCCCGAGAAAAAGCCGGTCGTCGTCGCCAACAACCCCGATCCTATTCCGCCAAAGAAAGAGCCGCAGAAGATCGACCCGATCATCATGCCCAAGCCCGTTGATCCCGATGCTCAAGCCGCGATGACCAACGCTCTGGCCGAACGCGACCGCGCAATGGCCAGCGGAAACTTCTCCGGCGCAAAGGCCGCCCTGAACGCTTTTCTGACAAAGCACCCTTCCGGCCAACCGGCCGCGCGTGTTCAGCAGGAACTGAAAGATACCGAGAAGCTGATCGACGTTGCGCTGGAAACGTTGCTCGGCGAAGCGCAGAAGGCCTTCGACGCCAAGAAGTACCGCAGCGTGACTCAGCTCTGCACAAAGCTTCTCTCGGCCGATCCCGACGGAAAGTCCGGCGCCAAGGCTAAAGAAATCATGACCAGCGTGGACACCGGCGCCGAAGCTCGCTTCAACGAAGTGCAAAAGGAACTCGTGACGCAACTCGAAGCCGGCCAGATCGACAAGGCGCGGCAGATGATCGAGCAAGCCCTCGACGAACTCGGCGGCACCAAATGGGCCGAACAGGTTTCGTCCGAACAGTTGCAGCTCCTCATGGCTGGCTCCGTGCTGCGCCAGATCGAAACCGAACGCGCCAAGCGCGAAGCGGCCGGCAAGGCCGTCGCCGTCTCGTTCGCGAGCCGCAAACTCACGGGTATTCTCACCAAGGTCAATGGCCTCTCCCTCGAAGTAAAAGCCGGAACCGTCGCCACGCCAGTTCTGCTGAAAGATGTCCCCGTGACAGAACTGCAGACGCTGCTGCAAAGCCTCGGCATCACCGAAAACCACGCGGCCTTGGCGTATCTGTACGTGCTGCTCAACCGTCCCAACGCCGCGCAGTCGGAACTGGAGCGCGCGCTGACAATCCCCGATCAAGCCGCGGCGGCCCTGCGCCTGGTCAGCCTGCTCCCCAACCAGAAGAACCTGCGCATCTACGATTTCAGCCGCTGGCAGCACCAGACCGATTGGGAAGCGATCTCCGGAAGCTGGTCCACGCAGAACGATCGCTACGTGCTGGAAAGCGCCGAAGGCGGCGACACGGCGCTCAAAACGACCGTGCTCGGCGGCCCGTTCCCCGCGAAAAATGCGCGCATCAGTTTCGATTTCGAACTTATCAATCCCGGCGCAAAATCCTTCTTCGCCTTTGAACTCGGCAACGAACAGAGCACCGTGACCGCCATCTTCAGTTCCACCGGCCTCACGCTGCACGCCAATCTCGACGGCCCCACCGACGAGAAGTCCGAGTGGAAACCCGCGCCGACGCACGTGGATGTGTCCGTCACTGGCGAAACGCTCACGATGAGTCTCAACGGCGGCGCGCCGAGAAAAGTGGAAATTCCCGGCCTCTCCAAACTGACCGGCACCATCGCCTTCCGCGCCCGCGAAGCCGCTTGCGCCATCGACAACATCATCTTACGAAATGTTGAGTAGCCAGTAGTCAGTAGCCAGCATCCAGTAGACTTTTTTTGCCGCAACCTGCCGGCTACTGAATACTGGCTACTGACTACTTGCCGTTCAGAATTCCCAATGTAAAACGCTCTCGCAACCGATATTCTATAGGTATGTCTGATCCATTCGAACGCTTCAAGCAACGGCTCGCCACCGGCGAAATCCTTCTCGGCGACGGCGCGTGGGGCACGCAGATGCAGAAGGCCGGCCTGCAACTCGGCGACTGCCCGGAGGAGTGGAACCTCAGCCGCCCTGACGTGATCACCGGCATCGCGCGCGAATATTTCCAGGCCGGAGCGGACTTCTGTCTGACCAACACCTTCGGCGGAAACCGCTACCGCCTCGTTCGCCACGGCATGGCCGACCGCATGCGCGAGATCAACGTCGCCGGCGCGCGGTTGAGCCTCTCCGCAGCCAATGAACTCAACAAAGTCGTCCTCGCCAGCATCGGCCCGACCGGCGAATACCTCGAGCCCGAAGGAATGCTGAAATCCACTGAGATGCTCAGCGCCTTCCGCGAACAAATGCAAGCGCTCCGCGAAGGTGGCGTGCAAGGCGTCTGCATCGAAACAATGTACGTGCTCAACGAAGCTGTGCTAGCCGTCCAGGCCGCGCGGGAACTGGATCTGTTCTGCATGGTCAGCATGACGTACGACAAAACGCCGAGCGGATTTCAGACGATGATGGGCACCAGCGTCGCGGAAGCCACCCGCGCGCTCGACCGCGCCGGCGCCGATGTCCTCGGCACCAACTGCGGCAACGGCATGGCGGAAATCGTCGCAGTGGTGCGAGAGATGCGCGGCCTTACCACGCGCCCGCTGCTGGTCAAACCCAACGCCGGCTTGCCGCGCATGGTAGCGCCGGCCTCCGCGCCGGCCTCCGTGCCGGCCAGCCCCGTCTACGATGAAACCCCCGAAAAAATGGCCGCCCACATCGGAGCCCTGCGCTCCGCCGGCGTGTCGATCATCGGCGGTTGCTGCGGCACAACGCCCGAACACATCCGCGCCTTCCGCGCCGCGCTGGAGTAAGCGCTCCGGTTCCCCTCTTCCCCGCGCGGGAGAGGGGTTAGGGGTGAGGGGCGCATCGCTTCCGCGACCGCACGAGAGCCGCGTTCACCACCGGTGTATGTTTCTCCAGAGAAACCCAAAGGAACTCCGCCATGCCCACGCGCCGCGCTTTTCTGAAAACTCTTGCCGCCGCATCTGCCGGCTCTGTTTTGCTGCAAGGCAGAGCCGTCGCCGCCGACGAAAAACTCCCGCCCGTGAAAGCGCTGACCACCGGCCCCGCGTGCCATTGGTTTGCCTACTACGACAAGTTGGAATTCGATCCGACGGGCCGTTACGTCCTCTCCAACGAAGTCTCCTTCGAGCACCGCTCGCCCAAAGCCGACGACAAGATCAACGTCGGCATGGTGGACCTAAACGACAACAACCGCTGGACCGAACTCGGCGAAAGCAGCGCGTGGAACTGGCAGCAAGGCTGCATGCTGCAGTGGATTCCCGGCACAAAATCCGAAGTCATGTGGAACGACCGTCAGGATGGCCAATTCGTCTGCCATATTCTCGACGTGAAGACCAGCAAGAAGCGCACGATCCCGCATCCCGTGTACACGCTCAGCCCCGACGGCCGCTGGGGTCTCGCGCCCGACTTCCGCCGCCTCAACGACATGCGACCCGGCTACGGCTACGCGGGAATTCCCGATCCCAACAAAGACGTCCTCGCGCCCGAAGACGCCGGCATCTGGAAGATCGACATGCAGACCGGCGAACAAAAACTGCTGCTCTCCTTCGCCGCTGTCGCCGCCGTAGCGCAGGCTGGCGGATTCTCCAAGGGCGCGAAGCATTGGTTCAACCACCTGCTCGTTTCGCCCGATGGCGCGCGCTTCGAATTCCTCCACCGCTGGCGCGGCGCCGCTGAAGGTGGCGGCTGGAAGACGCGCATGTTCACCGCCAACGCCGACGGCAAAGACCTCTTCCTGATCAACGCCAGCGGCAAGGTTTCACACTTCATCTGGCGCGATCCAACTCACATCGCCGCGTACGCGGGCTTCGGCGAAAAAGAATGGCGCTTCCAGGTCTTCGAAGACAAAACTGGCAAAGCCGAAGAGATCGAAGGCATGTTGAAAGTGGACGGCCACTGCACATACCTGCCCGGCAATCAGTGGATGCTCTGCGACACCTATCCCGACAAACAACGCAACCAGAACGCGTACCTGCTTCATCTCGCCACAAAGCGTTTCGTCCCGCTCGGCCATTTCCTTCTGCCGAAAGAATACGCCGGCGAATGGCGCTGCGACACGCATCCGCGCTTCAGCCCCGACGGCAAAAAAGTCGTCATCGATTCCCCGCACGGCGGCAACGGCCGGCAGCTTTATCTGATCGATATCAGCGACATCGTCCGCGGATAAACATCTCACCACAGAGGACACCGAGAAACAGGTCTTTCTTTTCTCTCCTCTGTGTCCTCCGTGTCCTCTGTGGTTTGCAGTTTTTGTTCACCAAACCAGCTCATACCACAGCGTCTTTCCCGCCGCTCCAATCTCGAACTCAATCCGCCCCTCGCGCTCGCTGGCCGGGATCGCCTCCCCTCGCTGGCCTTTGTCGTTGAGCGCATACACCGTCGGCTTCCCCGCCGCTTTCGGCAGAGCGATCACCGCGCTGACCGGCTCAACCATGCTCGGCGGCTTGCCCCAGTTCGTGCCGACGGTCGTCTTTTCCTTGTCTTTCCAACCCATGTCCACGTTCTCGGTGTAGCCTGTCGCGACGAGTAGAGCGCGCTTCGGTTTCTCGAACGACTCCCCATCCATCACCGTCAGCGCCACCGTGCACCAGTTGTTCAGCGTCTTCTTCACTGAAACCTGCACGCCGTTTCCCAGATCGACGCTCTGCCCGTCAACATGCCCAATTACTGCCTTCGTGCGCGGCGAACGCAGCTCAAGCACTCCCCTGTCTTTCTCCGGCACGCGCCAGCTCAGTTCGCCCGTATCCGACGTGAGATCCTTCTTGCCCGCCGCCGCGTCAACGATCGCTGCCGCCGGTTGCTTCGGCGCCAGGTCGAGCGCCACGCGATGCAGCACCGCGTTCTTCGGATCGAGTCCAAGCCGGTCCAGAGCCAGGACGCCCCACGCATGGCCTTTTTTGGCGATCAGTTCAATTTCGCTCGCATTTGAAAGCGGCAGCGTAACGAGCTCTTTTGCCGCGCTGACGTCCCCTCGACGAAACATCAGCGACGCCACCAGCGTGTTCGCCATGATCGTTGGATGCTGCCCGATATCGAAAAAGTCCGGAATGCATCCTGCCTTCGTCCGCGATTCCTCATGCGAATACGTGTACATGAACACCGCGTCCCAATCCTGCAGGCACCCAAACGCCGCCAGAAACAGCGGGCCTTCCCCCGCGTGCGTATTCGGCGCGGGATGATTGTACTCCGTGACCATGTGCGGCTTGCCGAGCACGCGCTGCAGCGCCAGATGCGTCACCGTCGCGCCGTCGAGCGAATCGACCATCGAAATATTCTTCACGTACCAGTTGTTGCGGTCCCACGGCTTGCCGGGAAAGTGCGGATGCTGCCAATACGCGTGCGTGTCCACGACATCCATGTCGGCCATCAATTGCGGCGTGGTTGTCGCCACGATGGTACCGGTCACCGGCGCCTTCACGTTCAAGTCCTCGTGAATGAACCGCCGCATCTCGTTCCAATGTTTGCGCTCGGTCTCCCACAGGAATTTCACCCAGTCCTGCTTGCCTTCCGGCGACATCGACCGCGAATCCGCCGACTTCGGCACGCGCATCGTCTTCTGTTCGAGCGACTCGCCTTCGAACATCCCCACGCGCCCGCCGGCCTTCAGCGATACGTTCGAAAACCGGAACTCCGCTCCTTCTTGGTTCATATCACCAAACCCGAAGCGCGCATTCTCGTCATTGTCGCCAGCCAGAAACGTGTACGAGAACTCCTTCGGCTTACTGTCCAGTTCAATCGACGCATACAGCCCCAGGTTTTGCCAGGGGTCGTGAGCCTGAATCACGCTCACTGAAATCTTGCGCGGCTTGTCCGCGGAAGCCTTGAATGTCGCCGTGTAGATCCCGCTCTTCGTCAGCTTCAACTTGGGCTGATTTAACTGAATGTGCCAGCCTGCCGTGCCGGTCTTGCACACGCGCAGATTCGCCGTGCCGTTCTCAACGAGAACGTCAACCGCCGCCCCCTCATGCCGCTCGACGTTCCAGCCTTTCAGTTCCTGTGAAAAATCAGTATTGGCGAGCATCTCCGCGCTCAGCGGCTCGTTTCGCGCATGCCACGCCTTCGCCAGCGCCTCGGTGGACGGATACTTCGCCGCCAGCCACGCGTTCCACTGCGCCTGCAGATCTTTGGCGAAAACATCCGGGAGCGCGTCGAATGCACCGCCGAACCACGTGTGGATCAGCCCGTTCTCGTTGTTGATCTCCACCAGCGCGACCGCCGGGTCTTCCGCGTAGGTCAGCTTCGTGTACGGATTGCGGTGCGTGAGCAGCTTGCGCGCGTACTGCTTCTGCGCTTCCAGGTGCGGCGCGTGAAAAAAGCCCACCGCGTGAGCCGCCTTCCAATCCAGCTTGTTGATCGACGGATCGACGCCGTCGCCAACGCCAAAGCGCCGCCCGACCAGCAGGTTCAGGTCCGCATAAATCCCTTGCTCGCGCAGTTTCGAGATGAAGTAGTCGAGCTTGTCCAGCGTGTCCGTGTTCCAATTCGTCCACGATCCCGACTCGTAATTGATGAGCTGCGGCTTGCCCCAGGTTGCGTCCAGAAAATGAAACCGCACCGCGTTGATCCCGAACTTCGCCATCCGCGCCGCGATCTTCTCCGCCGACTCGTGGTCCGGAAAGCACGCCGCCGACGTCAAATTCACGCCAAACAGCCGCACGCGTTGAGCACCGGCAAACAGATGCCCGTCCTTTACGGTAATCTGCCCCAGAGCGCCCGCCGGCTTGGGCAGGGTGGGGGATAGACTGATCGGCCCCGCCGCCCCATCATCCCAAGGCGGCGCAAACGGAACCAGTTCCCCGCCAATCCCCGCCGCGCAAGCGCATACTAAAAGGAGAAGCCCAATCCGTCGCATTCGTTCAGCCCTCTTTCGCCGTAAAAAATTGCACATGTGGTGGCACGTTTGTGTTCGCGCGGCTTCTTGCGCGAACTCAAGCGTGCATCACAGCCACATCCGTCCAAAACTGCACATGTGCAGAAGCTTGGTCAATAACTCCCCTCACTTTGGAGTCCTCTATTCTCTGCCGTAACCTTTGGTGAAATCTTGCGCAAAATCTTCGGATAATGTTCGGGGTCTGCAGCGGCTCGTCTATTTCAGCGCGCCGCTGCAAACCCAAACTGCCTGTTCCGCGTTCTCCCCGCCCTCGCGTCTCCGCGTCCCGTCCGTTCCTGCCTCCCGCCTCCCCGCCGTTTCTCCCCGTCGCCCCGTCTCCCCGTCTCCCCGTAAGTCTGTTACTCCCCGCCCGTCCGCCCGAAGATCGTCCCCGACCCACCGTCTTTGTCGATCTTAAGTTTCACCGGCACATCCACGGAGTACGCATTCCCGCCCAGCACGATCGCCGTCTGGATCCGCAAGTCCGCACTCTTCGGATTCGGGTTCACGCCTTCCGTATCAAAGCCCTTGTTCGTCAGGTCGGTCTGCGTGAGCTTGATCGTGAAGGTTGCACTGCGGGTCTTGTCTTTGTTCTTCTTCGGCTTGATGCGAATCTTCGACACCTTGCCCGCGGCGTCGCCTTTTGCCGATACCACTGCGCTATCCACAACATTGCCGACTGCAAAGTGAACCTGCTTCGGCTTCGTGAAATCAACGCCGTCTGGAATCGCAATGCGGCCCGTGAGGCTGAGGGTGTCCGGCTTGGCCAGAGTCGCTCCGCCCGACCGCCCGAACAGGAAGTTGCCCTTGATCGAATCGACGATGATCGTCTTCGTCGGCGGATCGGTCTTCGCTTCACCCGGCTGGCCGATCTCGCGTGCGGAAATCGGCACCGTCTTCCGCGCCCGGCCCTTCTTCTCGTGAGTCACAATATCTTTCGCCGTCGTCGTCGCGATGAAAATGCCTTCGTTCTTATATTGCGCCACCGGATGGGTGCCGCGCACCGGCCCGCGTCCGGCGATCCCGAAGTCGGTATCCACGTCGAAGGCCGACCGGTTGAGCGCATCCACATCGATCTCAAATGCCACAATGCCGTCCGTGCTGTTATCAATTCCAATGCTCAGCCCGTTCAGCGGATTGTCCGTCGTCGTGCCGTCGTTCACGTTCTTTGAACCTTGAGCCGCGATCACGAACGCCTGAATGCCCACCGGCCGCCCGGCCAGCCCGTTGGCGTTCGTCACGCCCAGCGTGATCGCGTAATGACCCACGTCCGCAAAGGTGTGCTGAACCGTGTTGCCCGTCACCACCGGCGTCCCATCCCCAAAGTTCCAGCTTGCCGTCGCCGTGACATTGTTCGGATCGACAATCTGCGCCGTAAAGGTGACGGGATCGCCCTTCAGCGCCGGGTTGGGCGCGATCGTCACGTTCCGAATGTCCGGCGCATTCGGATCGAGCGTGTACACGCTCACCTGCAACGACTGCGTGGTCTTGTTCGTTCCATCGCTGGCCGACAGGCTCACCGTATACTGCCCCGCCGCCGCAAACGTGTGCTCCGGATCGCTCCCCGTCGCCGTCGCGCCATCGCCGAAGTCCCACGACAGCGCCACCGAATGACCCTCCGGATCCTCGGTCGTCACATAGAAGCCGATCGAGTCGCCCACGACCGCCGGCAGCGGGCAGGCCACGATCTCGCTCACCAGCGGCGGCAGATTGGCGTTCTTGTCCAGAATCTTGAGTGCCAGACTTTGCGTATCCTTCGCGCCGTCAGGACCGGTGGCAGAGATCGTGATCCTGACGTCCCCTACTTTCTTCGGCACACCGGAAATCGTCGCACCGGCAAAGGTCAGCCCGTCCGGCAATCCCGTTGCGCTGAAGGTGAACGGCCCATCCCCCGAAGCCTTGATCTCATAGCTGAAGCCCAAACCCACTTTCGCGTTGGCCGTCAGCGCGCTGGTAATCGCCAGCGGCGCCGTCGAAATGCTGATCGTCAATTTCAGCGTCCCGTCCGGCTTCCAGCCGTTCGCCGCCGTCAGAATCACGTCCGTAACGCCGATCGCCTCCGGTGTGCCCGTGATCGTATCGCCCACCAGCGAAAGCCCCGCCGGCAATGCTGAACAACTGAACTTGATCGGCTGGCTGCCAGTGGCCGTGATGGTGTAGAGGAAATCCGCCCCAACCTGCCCGCTGGCCGTATCCGCACTGGTAATAACCGCCAGCGTTCCGCCCACGCTGACTGAGATCGTGAACGTTTGCGCCGCCGACGTGTCCACGCCGCCATTGGCCGTCCCGCCGTCATCCTGCACCTGTACCGAAACCGTCGCCGAACCATTCGCGTCATCGGCCGGCGTATACGTCAGCGTGCCATCCGGCGCAACCGCGGGCTGCACTTTGAACAGAGCGCTGTTGTTGTTCGAAACGATGTACGCCTTCACCTTCTGCGAAGACTCCGTCGCTGGCCCAGGCACGAACTTCGTGGCCCAGTTGGAGACCGTCTGAGGCCCGCAGCCTTGCTGCACCGACTGATCTGCCCCCTTCGTGAAGGACGGCGCATGATTCACAGGGTTGACTGTCAGGTTGAAGTGCAGCCCCGCGACCTGATCGACTTGGTCGGTAACATGCAGGTCCACCATCGTCGTGCCGACCATGCCTGGCGCCGGAGTAATGGTGATCGTGCGATTGGTCCCCGAACCGCCGAAGACGATGCCGCTCGGCGGCACGAGCGTGGAATCCGCCGCGAACCCCGAGACCTGCAACGACGTCGCTGGCGTTTCGGTATCGCCAATCGTAAAGGACAAACCGCCCGTCGAGGTGTCCTGCGGAATCGTCTGGTCTGCGATCGTCGAAATCGTCGGCGGGTCGCCCCGGAATTTGAGCGTCAGGGTCGCGTTTCCGAATCCGGAGATATTCTCGGCGCTGAGGAACACGGACAGCGTTCCCTCCGCCCCGTAGCTGCCCGACAGGTTGCCCTTTACGGGGTCCAAACTCCATCCGCTGGGCAACCCCGAAAACTGGAACGTATCCCCCGCCGCCGGCGGAGCCGCTAGCTGCGCCCCCAGCATGACCTCGCCCGAAGAAGGGTTGAGATCCGAAACAAAGACGCTCGCGCCATTGTTGACGCCACTGGTAAAGGTCACATTGTGGCCCGCTAAACCGGTGACGCCCATCAGCGTGCTGGAGGCAAAGCTGGTCGTGGTGGGCGTCGGTATCGCGTCCACGCTGCCGGTCAGCGTCATCTGCGCACCAAAACCCATCGGACCGTTGCTGGCTGTAATGGTGTAAGTGAAGTCGGTCCGCGCAGCGTAGCTGGCAACCAGAGGACTGGTAATCACCGGCGCCGCAGCTTCGCTGATCCCCAGCGAAATCGGCCCGGTGGCGCCATAGGAGCCATCGACCACGATCATATACGTGGTTCCGCCAACAGCAGAGAACGTCAACTCGCTGAGCTGACCCGCCCCGAAATTGTCGTTGTCGGCAACAAGCGCCAAACTCGTGACGTCCGAACCCGTGAAGATCGAGAGCAGGGTGTCGAAATCGCTGCCGGAGGTGGAAACGATCACATCTTGATTCGCCGGAGCGGTCCACTTCCACCAGACCGACGCGCCGTTCGTAACGCCGGCATACGCGGCGGGCTCGCCGGCCTCTAGCGTCGCGCCCATGTTGACTCCCGTTGTGCTGACAGGGAAACCCGTGAGCACATACGCGTTCGCGAAGTTGTCGTTCCCCGGTGGAACGTGCACCGTCATATACTTCGTGTCGTTTCCATCGGCGTTCTCAGCCTTAAGTTCGATGTAGGAATCGCCGATGTCGGCCGCTGTGGGTTGCCCGCTCAGCACGCCGGTGGCACTATCGAAGCTCATCCAGGCTGGCAGAGACTTCGCCGTCAACACGCACAGCACATCGGCTGTCAGCGTATAGTTGAAGTTCGCCTCCGGTTGCACCACCTGTGGAAGCAGGCTGCTGGTGATCGTCGGCACCGACAACCACCGCGTCAAGGCCACCCCCTTGAAGCTCGATCCGGCAACGTATGATATCTGGAAGACCATGCTGTTGGCTCCCGGCGTCCCTCCCACGGGCACCACCAGCATCTGGCTGCCTTCGCTGGGCAGATTGCCGAACGTGGAAATCGCCGGTGCATCGCCGATGGGATTATCGATGATCACGTAGCTGTCGCCCGGGTTGGCCGCTGTTGGTGTGTAGCCGTTAGCGACCACTATTTCCAGGTTGCTGCCGCCCAGATCAAGCGATCCAGCGGTGCCCATCACAAACTGGTCGTAATCCGTGCCCGCCGTGACCGCACCGTTCAGGTTGACGCTGAAGGTGACTGAAGAATTCAGCGCCAGGTCGTTGCCTGTCAAGATGCCAGGACTGGCTATAGGCGATCCAGGGCTCACCTTCCCGCCGGAGGCCACTGAGATGACGCCCGTCGAGCCGGTCCCGCCCAGCGTCCCGCCGTCCAGGATTATCGGGTTGGCCGACAAGTTCCCGTTGATCGCCAGCACGCCGCTTTTGATCGTCGCCGTACCGGTGTACGAACCGCTAAGCATCCCGAGCTCTTGCGTGCCCGTGCCGATCTTGACGAGGTTCCCAGTGCCGCCCATAGAGCCGTAGAAGCCGCCGCTCTCATTGCTTGCGCCAATCGTCAGAGTGTTTGCCGCGCCAGTGGAGAGATAGACATAGCCGTTTCCGCTGAGCGAGCCGATCGTCTCATTATATACGTTAGTGTCGTACGTGGCACTGTAGTCCACCAGGACGTCACTCTCGTCGGGAATGACGTTGTCCGCCCCGTTCTGAATTGCGCCAGTACTAGCTATGCTGGTGTGCCCGTTGTACGTATTCGCGCCGGACAGCACCAGTGTGCCGCTTTGGACCGTTAGCCCCGCGCTTTTTGGATGAATGACGTCGCCATTGGCCAGCTCGGTCGACAACAGCGTTCCGGTGCCATACACTTCCGTCCCCGAGCTGTTGATCGACCCTGTGGCCAACCGCTCCCGGACCAGGCTGGCGCCGCTCAACGCCGGCGAGAACGCACTGTCCACGCTCAGCGTCAGATCATTGGAGATGGCCGCGACCGTGCGGATTTGTCCAGCCGCTCGAAGGGTGTCGCCGACGGCCAGTTCCGATGCAAACGCCGTTGATGTCCCGTTGACCGTCGTGCCCGAACTGCTCACGGCCCCGCTGCATGTCCGGTCAAACGTGAACTTCGTCCCCCCCGGCAGGTCGAGTGTGAAGGCTACATCGACTGCCAGCGTTGCGTCGTCAGTGATGTTTGCCACTGTTGCCGTCTGGATCGGGCCGGAAGAGATCACTCCGGAAATCTGATTGGTGCCCGTAATGGAAATCACCCGCGTCGCTCCCTCCAGGCTTACGGGCCCGGCAAGGTTCAACTGCGGCACGCCCGAACCCATGCTGAAGTCGCCAGTGATTTTGACGGCATTGTTGAGAGTGCTGCTCACCGACGGAGCAGTGATGTGTGTACCACCCTCGATCACCAGCACGCCCGTCCCGATGGGGCCAAACCCCGCTCCGCTGGTGCCCGATATGTCCAGTTCGCCTACCGAGAGCACGGTGCCGCCACTGTAGGTGCTCGGCCCGGTGGTAAACTCCTGCATGCCTCCGCCGATCTTCTGGATCCCGCCCGTGCCGCTGATCACGCCGTTAAACGTCCCGTTGCCATCGTTCCCGCCGATGGCCAGTGTCCCGGCCCCCAGAGTCACGCTTCCTGCATCGCCCGCCCCGCCGTCCCCCAGCGCCCCGATCGTCTGCGTCAGACCGTTCAAATTATAGGTCGCGCCGCTATGGACGATCACGTCGCTGATGGCGGAGAGCGCATCTGCCGCGCCGTTCTGCAGTGTGCCCAACGTAATGTTCGTCGGCCCCGAGTAATCGTTCGCACCGTGCTGTGGATTGAGGGTGAACGTTCCATTCCCGGCCTTGCTCAACCCGCCGCCACCGGTCAGTTTGCCAAAAAAGGTGAATGTGGAATCGTTGTAGCCCACAGAAATATCTGCGCCGCTGCTCGAGGTCACCGTTCCATGACCGTTCAGGCTGCTGAACAAGCTGACGTACATGTTGGCATCAAAGGTGCACCCGTTGTCAACGGTCAGGGCGGTTGAGCTGCTGAAGCCGCCATTTATGCCCGCGTGAACCGTGCCGCCGCTTACCGTGAGCGGCCCGGTAAATGAGTTGGCGCCGGCAAACTCCAGATCGCCCGGCCCCGTCTTCGTAATCCCGCCGCTGCCGCTGATTGCGCCGTTAAAGTGGAACATGATCGCCGTCGGCATATCGAAGGTGCACGCGCCATTCAGCGTCACCGTGCCACCATAATTCCCGCTGCCCATCAGCAATCTCATCGTCGATGAGCCAGCCATCTGCACACCGTTGAATTCTGCGCCGACCATGGCGTTGACTTCCAGCGTCCCCTGTATCGGCGCACTCGGAACGCTGCCATTCGTCGTGCTGCCTTGCATGGCCGCCAGTTCCAGCGTCCCGCCGTTTTGCACATTGACGCCCGATAGCCTTGCGTCCATGGCCGCGCCTGAAACTGTCAGCCGCGCCCCGCTTTGCACCGCCACAGTGCTGCAATTCTGTATCGCCCCGTAGTGCGTGATCTCCAATATTCCCGCCGCCACGCTGCTGGCTCCAGACATGCCGTTCATTCCGCCCAGCGTCAGCGTGCCAGAACCCTGTTTGGTGATTCCGCCGTTCCCCTGTATCTGCCCATTGAATGTCGTGTTGTTGGCATCTCCCACGGTCAGTACCGTTGTGGAACCCGAACCGAGATCCACGATGCCATCCCCGGACAACGAACCGATCATCTGGTCATGGTCAGCCAGCAAGTACGTGCCGCCGTTATCAATCGTCATCTGTGTGGCATTTGGCAGCACGCCAGAGTTCCCGTTCTGCAGCGTTCCGCCATGAATGTTGACCGGCCCGGTAAACGTTTTTTGCGCCCCACCCAAAACGAGCGTTCCGCCGCCATACAGAGCCAAACCGCCACTGCCGCTCATCGATCCGGTAAACGAGTAGTTGGCGTTGAGACTGCCCACGCTGAGCGTGCCACTGCCCAGCAGGACGGCGCCGGAGTCGGTCAGAGACCGGACCATCTGGTCGAATCCGTTCATGTCAAACGTCGCGGTGGAGAACACCTGCAGCAAGGAGCCGGCCGGAAACACGCCGCTTGCCTTCGCGCGCAACGTCCCGGCCGAGACAATCGTGCTGCCCGTGAACGTGCTGAAACCGCCCAGTTCCAGCGTGCCCGTGCCCGCCTTGGTGAAATCGGCCACCGCCGAAATCTCATACAGCACGTCGCCGCTGAACACGTCACTGCCAAACGTCGTCGAATTGCCGGTCACGCTGGTGCCCGAAGACGTGATCGTCCCTGCGCCAACCTTCTGGATCGCGAAACTCGCGTTGGTCAGCGGCGAAGAAAACGGCTGCAGCGTGGTCAGATTCATGCTGCCGCCCACCGCCAGCACGACCTGCGTCTCAGGGCCCGATCGGATCAGATCGCCCGGCAACACTCCAGTGAACCCTGCCGCATCGCAAGTCAGCGCCGTGCCTGAACTGGTGATCGACCCCGTACCGGCCCGTTCGTAACGGTATTGCGTTGGTGAACCCAGATCGCCGGGAAACGGCGCGCTCAGATTCAGGCTGGTCCCGTTGTTGATCCCCGAAACCGGTGCGCTGCGCGCCGCCGGGCAGCGAATGCCCGCCGCAGCCGTCGTCAATGTGTTATTCACGGTAAACGTGCGCGATGCGTTGCCCAGATTGATCGGCTGAGCAAACGTCAGGTTCTGCGATCCGTTCACTGTAAAGTCGCCGTTCATGATGAGCGGCACGTTGACCGTCCGCGCGCCGCCGAACGCAGCGACCGTCGTACCGGCATCCACCTGCAACGCGCCGTTGCTCAGAGCGTTGTCGTGGCCGATCTCGATGGCGCCGTTGTGCAGCGACGTTCCGCCCGGGTACGTATTGTTGCCGGCCAGGCGCAGCACGCCGCTGCCGTTCTTGATGAGCCCAATCGGACCGCTGTACACACCGTTGATCGTAAACACGCCGCTGCTGTTCTGAGTGATCGTCAGTGGGTTGGAAAACGCGGCCACGTTGCAGTCCAGCGTGTGACTACCCGTCCCGCTGACGTTGATCGCCCCGGCTTGGATCGTCAACTGAAACGCCCCCGAGATGGAGGCGGCGCTCGCGTCAAAGATCAGCGTGCTGCAGTCTGCGCCGCCGGACAAATTCATGGCATGCCGGACGACCGCGTCGTCCGTCGCGCCCGGAACGCCGTTGGGTGACCAATTCGTGCTGACCGCCCAGTCGCCACTGGCAGCGGACGTGTACGTTGTCCCCGCCAGCGCCGGCAACGCGCAGCCCAGCAGCGCAACGGCCAGAATGTTTCTCAGGTTCGTAAACATGGTCCCCTCCAGATGCCGGCCGGTCTTGGTCAGCGAAGATCCGATTTTCTGCAGAGTCACGTGGCGGCTTTGCCCAAGCCGCAAACGTAGCTATCCACAGTGACTGCTCTTGAGCTCCGCGAAGCTGGTTGCCACGCAAGTTGTTCGTTCGGTTCACCGGCAGCTTAGCCGCCCCCAACTCCTAGTCAACACATAGGTGCCGAAATCGCAATAATTCAGTTCACCTGTGCACTGACCGAGCGCCAATCCGCAGTCCGCAATCCCCGTAGACTCCAGACTCCAGACTCTAGACTCAAGTCCGCGGTGTATCCATCTATATCACCCCTCGAAAGGAGCCCCCATGAAGCCTGCCAACAACATCTCGCGTCGTGAAATTCTCGCTGTCGGTGCCGCAGCCGCCACGGTTATGGTTCTCCCCCGCCACGTCCTCGGCGGCCCCGGCCAGAAAGGCCCCAACGAAAAACTGAACGTCGCCGGCGTCGGGATCGGCGGCATGGGTTCCGGCGACGCGCGCAGTTGCGGCGGCGAAAATGTCGTGGCGCTGTGCGATGTGGATCAGAGCGCTCTGGACCGGAACGCGAAGCAGTTCCCCAACGCGAAGCAGTTCCGCGACTGGCGCAAGATGTTCGAGGAACAGAAGGATATTGACGTGGTCTTCATCGCCACGCCCGACCACAATCATGCCGTGGTGACCATGGCCGCGCTGAAGATGGGCAAGCACGTCCACTGCCAGAAGCCGCTGACGCATTCCGTCTACGAAGCCCGCATGATTGGCAAAGCGGCCGCTGAAGCCAAGGTTGCCACGCAGATGGGTAACTTCGGCCAGGCGGGCGAAGAGGCGCGCCTGGTTTGCGAGTACATACAGTCCGGCATCACCGGCCCGGTGCGCGAGATTCACGGCGGCTCCAACCGCATCCCTGCGATTTCGGCGCGCGGCATCGCTCGTCCGAAGGACAAACCGCCCGTTCCCGCCAATCTCGACTGGAACCTGTGGCTGGGCCCCGCGCCGGAACGGCCGTATCATCCCTGCTACCATCCGTTCGCGTGGCGCGGCTGGTGGGACTTTGGATCGGGCTGTCTCGGAGACATTGCGTGCCACGAGTTCTCGAAAGTCTTCAAGGCGCTCAAACTCGGGAATCCGGCGTGGGTCGAGGCGTGCTCATCGAACCATCCGCTCGGCAAAGAAATCTCGTTGGAGAGCGCCCCGAACGCGTCCATCACGCGCTGGTATTTCCCCAAGGAAGGCGACCGCGAAGCCCTCACCCTCTGCTGGTGGGACGGCGGTCTGCGGCCGCAGCGGCCGGAGGAACTCGAACCCGAGCGCGAATTCGGCGAGAATGACTGGACGTACATTGTTGGCGACAAGGCCAAAATCTACGGCCACCGCATCATTCCGGAAACGAAACAGAGAGAGATTGGCAAGCCTCCGCGCACCCTCGCACGGTCCCCGGGCCATTGGCAGGAATTCTTCGCTGCCTGCCGCGGCGGACCGGCGGCAGGCTCCGATTTCTCGAAGCACGCGGCGCACCTGGCGGAAGTCGTGCTGCTGGGGAATATAGCGCTCCGCGTGCCAGGTCGGCTGATGTGGGACGCGGAGAACTTGAAGTTCACGAACAACGATAAGGCCAATGCGCTGATCAACCCGGCGTATCGGGAAGGGTACAGCCTGTAGCGGAATCCTCCTGCATCGCGTGCCCGCCGGCTGCCCGTGCGGTGGCGCGTGTGACGAGTGACGCGTGGCGGTGACGAGTGCAATGGCTCACGATCCTCTTCTTCGTGGTGCGAGTTTCCTAAAAGACTTGCCCTGTGGTCCTGGCGCAGAGTAACATAGCGCTTGGAGGTTCATTAAAATGGTGCGCGTCTCGATAGCTGAAGCCAAGCAGCATTCCTTCGGGGAAATGGCGGAGCAAGTCTCAACTTCACACGAAGAGATCGTGGTCACTGGGCCTGACGGAGACATGGTGAAGCTTGTGCCCGTTCCCAAGCCGGTCGAACATTACAAAGGCCGCCCTGTCTACAATATTGATGATGCCCAGCATCTGGATTTCCCGTTTTGGTCGGAAGAACCCCGGAAATAGCCACGTATGGCTTCGCTGTCGCCGCTGCAGATTTGCATTGTGCGCGTGCGCCTCGGTGAGGCTTACTACCCGCGTCCATGTGTCATCTTGACCGTTGAAGGCACCAGTTTGCGGCTCGCTGCCATCTCTTCGAAGATGGATCTCTACAGGCCAAGTGAGCATTTGTTGATTCGTGAAGACGATCCGGATTTTTCCGCCACAGGACTCGAAACCGCGTCATACGTTTTGGGCGTACCCATCTTTCGTGCGGAAAGCGATCGCGTGCTGGCCGTCAAGGGTGCGCTGACGGGTGACTTGGCTAAAGCATTTACTGACTGGATCGGCTGAACGCTGTTCCTCCCCCTCTCGGCTAACTGCGCCGCTTTACAAGCTGCGTTGATTCTCCCGCCCACCCCGTGTACAAGCTTTCCGCGAATCGTCGCATAGCCGAGGCCCCCCTCTAGGAGGAAGACCGCATGGCCGACACTGTCAAAATCGCCGACACCACCGCCAATCCTGCCCCATTAGGGCTGCTCGGATTCGGCATGACCACCGTCCTGCTCAACCTGCACAACGCCGGTTTCTACGGCATCGACAGCATGATTCTGGCCATGGGAATCTTCTACGGCGGAATGGCCCAAGTCATAGCCGGCTACATGGAATGGAAGAAGAACAACACGTTCGGAACGCTCGCGTTCACATCCTACGGCTTCTTCTGGCTGACGTTCGTGGCGTTGCTCACACTGCCAAGCATGAACCTGGCCGCCGCGCCGACAGCATTTTCCATGGCCGCGTACCTGACTATGTGGGGCATCTTCACCGGAGTGCTCTTTATCGGCACGCTGCGCCTCAGCCGAGCGCTCCAATTCGTCTTCGCCTCGCTGACCGTGCTCTTCTTTATTCTCGCCGCTGGGAAGGCAACAGGTTCAGCCGCCACCATGCAAATCGCCGGCTACGAAGGCCTCGTCTGCGGCGCGTCCGCAATCTACACCGGCTTGGCGCAGGTGCTCAACGAAGTTTACGGCAAAGTCGTCCTGCCACTCGGCCCCGTGGCAAAGCCCTCTGCGCCCTGAACCTTCTGAACCCTGTGCCACGGGCAGCCGCCGTTTGCTGTTGGCTGCCCGTGCTTCTCCGTGCCCCGTCGATCAGTTCATTCTTCCACGTTGAACGGCCTGACCTGCCGCCAATCGTCGCAGCCGGTGCAGGTCGGGATCGTGCGCTCCGACTCATAGCTGTAATAGCCGTTATTGGACGAGCCTACGTGCCCGCTCTTGTGCTCCCATGTCCCGCGGGAGTAATCGCAATTGCTACACGTGCTGCAATCACTGCACTTGTCACAGTCACTGCATTTGCCGCAGTCACTGCATGACGAATCCGAATAGCTTACGTTGACCGCTTGGTTATCGGACCTGTTGAAGAATACGGTCCGTTCATGGTCGTCGCTGCTGTGAAACGAGACGCCATCGTCGCACTCGTCACAGCAGCCGCCCAGGAACAGCAGGCCGCCGCCTGCCAATATCACTGAAGCGAAAACTCGCGCCATCTGGTTCATATCGCCGCCTTGCTCGATTCTCTGCCTGTGCAACGCGCCGCCAGCGACACGCTGGCATCTGAGCGGTTGCTTTTGGCCTTAAAGTGAGCAAAACCTGAACCGCAAGTACGCGGGAGAGAAGGTGGCATCAGTGTTTAGGAGTGACAGCCCGAGTGCCGCTTGCGCAGCCAAGAGCCAAGAGCGAAAAGACCTACCCTTCGATCTTCTGAAAGAATGCGCTGACAGATGCCGGCGGGACAAACGCACGGCCGGTGATGGATTCGAAGTTCGCCAGGAGACTCGAAAAATCGTCCGGCTCCACGCCCTGCTCCAACTCACGCATGGCGCGGAGCGCCTTGTTGCACTGGCGCTGCACCGCCTCCGGATTGCGCTCCGCAATCGTTTCGTTCTGGAGGTAGTACTGGATGCGGCGAGTCTCGCCAGACTGCGCCAGCGTCTCAATGTGAGAGAACTTCCCTTCGGGCAACTGGAAGTGCGCGCATATTTGCACATACATCGCTGCTTTGAGTTGCTGCATAGTCGAGGAATCTCCAAGAAATATGTGCGTAGGATAGTGCGATTCTCAGAAATGCAACGCTTTTCTGAGAAGAAGCTGCCTACGTCAGCACCGGCGTTTCGATTAGAACCGGCGTCGCCGGCGTCTTCACCTTCGATCCGCGTACGAGTATCAGCCCTAGGATGAAGACCCCAACTGCCGGCAGCAGCCAGATCAGCGGCACGTTCGGCAGTTGCCCCGGCGGCAAGTTCGACGCCGGCCAGTTCGCCAGGTCCGGCACAAAAATGCTCAGCGTGTTATGCAGGAAATGATACAGCACGCCCGGCCACAAACTGCCCGTCTCATACGCCACGTATGCCAGCGAGATGCCCATTAGCATCACAACTGGCTGGCGCACGATCGGGAAATGGTACGCGCCAAAGATGATGCCGACCATTATCAGGCTCGACCACTTCTTCGAACTGGTCAACCCCCGCTGCACAAAGCCGCGGAAGAAACTTTCCTCACAAATAGCCGGCGTGATCGCCATCAGGAAGATGATCATCATCAGTCCGCCGCCGGTGCCCGACAGTTCTTTCACAGGCTTTTCGAGCGCTTCCATGTCCATCGGACTGAACGGCCAGAAGACGCTCTGCCACGCCGCCAACTGATGCGCAACAACCCACGAACTGCTGCCCAGCAGCAGAGCCCCCAGCGCCGCGCGAAACGTCGCAGGCCGCCACAAAAACGTCTTCCGCAAATCCGTCTTCAGATACCACGCGACCGCCAGTGGCACGAGCAGGAAGGCCGCATACTGTGGAATTCCCACCAGCAGAATGAACTGCCGCACGTTGAACTCGCCGCCCGGATCCAGCAGCAGTTTGCTGAGCCCCAACTGAAAATAGAAGAACAGCGGGAAGAGCAGCGCCGCCAGCAACAGCGAATCTCCCGCTCGCGGATGTTCCGTCGGCTTGAAAAATCGCCGGCTGAGGAACAGCCGCACGCTGCCTTGAGCCGAGAACAGCACTTCTTCGCGCGCGAAAATCCGAGCCGCCAGCGCCACCGCCCCGGCCGCGTACATACACGTGCTCGCAAAAACGAACACAACCTGCTGAGCCGTTCCATGACCTAGAAACAGCGACTTGATCAGCAGCGCCGTGTTCAGCACCGGCACCAGCAGCAGCGGGCCTTCCAGCTCGATTCCTGGCATCGACACCGTCATGATCCCCAGCACCGTCAGCAGGTAGATCGGCAGGCAGTAAAGCTGAGCCTCCTTCTGGTTCGCCGCGAAACTCGCGACCGCCAGCAGCAGCCCGGAAAAGAACAGCGCCAGCGGCAGCAGCAATAGCAGCGTCAGCGGAAGAGCCGCCCAGGGAAATTCGAAACCCGCGGCTTTGGCGATCGGCAGCATCATGAACGTCGCCGCAAAGCTGGCCACGTTCACGCCCGCATTTCCCAGCGACAGCGTCGCGACCGCCAGGAACTTGCCCGCGATGATCTCGATCGACCGCACCGGCGAACCGACCAGCGTCTCCAGCGTGGAACGCTCCTTCTCGCCCGCCGTCATGTCCACCGCCGGATGAATCGACCCGGCGATGATCATCATGATGAACATCATCGGCAAAAACGCGCCGATGATCGATCCGCCCACTTTCTTCGCATGCGCCACATTCAGGCTTGAAATGTTGAAGGGCTGCAAAACATCATGCGTGAGGCTCTTCGCCACCAGACGCTTGTCCACCACTTCGCGGCGGTAGCGCTCGAAGAGAGCATGCAACCGCGTTTGAGCGTCCCGCGAACGTTCCTCGGCCTGATCGTACTTGATCTCGATGCTCGTCTGCTTTTGCGCGGCCAGCTTTTGCTGGAAATCGTCCGGCAGCACGACAAACGCCCGCACCGCCCCTATCTCCAGCGCCTTCTCCGCTTCCGGAATGCTCATCTCGCGGAAATACAGCGTCGTCTTGGGCGCCGCGATCTGCTCGCGCGAAAAACTCGCTTTCATCTCGGGGTCGAGCCCGCCGTTCTGTTCGTCTGTCTTGACTTCGTCCGGCGCCAGCTTCGCCATCTCATTGAAAAACGCCGCTTTTCCAACCGGCACCGCCACCATGTGAGTCTCATGCTGCAACCGCGTCCGGGCCATCTGGGTCGCTTCGGTCATCAGCAACAGCATCACCGGCCAGAGCAGCAGTGGAATGAACACCGTCGCCATCACCGTGCGCCGGTCGCGCAACGAATCACGCAATTCCTTGATGAACACCGCGCGCACTTTAGGGGGCAGCATGCGTCACCCCCTCAGCCGATGTGGTAGCGCCGGCCTGTAGCGCAATCCTCCCGGATTGCGTCGTTTCCGAATCCGTCCCACCCTCCACCAGCACCGGCAAATGCCCCGCGCTGGCCAGGCTGTCTCCGGAGTCCACCGCTTCCGCCGGATCAGCCTTCTCGATAATGGCAAAGAAGATGTCGCTCAGCCGTTTGCGCCCGGCCTGCTCCTGCAGTTCCGCCAGAGTCCCCTCGGCGAGCAGCCTTCCTTTATGAATAATGCCAAAGCGCTGGCACACATCCTCGATCTCATCCAAATGATGCGTCGAAAGCACAATCGTGCGGCCATCGCCGCCGGCCTTGCGGATGAAGTTGATGACGAGCCGGTTGGCGATCACATCCAGCCCTGTGGTCGGCTCATCGAGCACCAGCACCGGCGGGTTGCCCATCAGCGTGCGCGCGATCTGCACGCGCTGCTTCTCGCCGCTGGACAGCCCTTCGCAACGCCGGTTGGCGAACTGTTCCAACCCAAGCAGCCCCACGAGATCCTCGATCTGGATCTCCAGTTCGGGGCCCTGCATCCCGCGCAGTTCCCCAAAGTACCGCAACGTCTCCCGCGGTGAAAGCCGCGCGTACAGCCCCGTATTCGTCGTCAGGAACCCCGCGCGCTGCTTCAGCGCCAGCGGATCGGCATGCCCGGAAACGCCCGAAATGCACACCTCGCCGGACGTCGGCTGCATCAACCCCGCGAGCATCCGCAGCGTCGTGGTTTTGCCCGCGCCATTGGGCCCCAGCAGCCCATAGATTTCCCCGCGCGCGACGCGAAAGCTGATCCCATCGACGGCCTTGTGTTCCTGGCCTTGATGCGTGTAGAAGATTTTCGTGAGGTCTTTGACATCAATCATTCCGATAGATTGTAGGCGCGAGTTTCTCCGCATCAAAACTTAAAACCAAAAATACCCGTCAAAAACCATCACCTTGCCCTCCATATTGCTGTTTTATTCCGCCCCGCGTAGCGCGGGCGTCCCTCCACTGCCGCTCCGGTTCCCCTCTCCCCCGCGAGGGAGAGGGGCTAGGGGTGAGGGGGCCAATGACCAAGTACCAAGTACCAAGTATCAAGTACCACTCACCACTCCACCACTCACCAGTCCCTTGCACATCCGCTCGCCCCGCGTACGCTTTGCCCGCATGAACTTCGCGCCAAAAGTCCGCTTCACCGCTGAAGGTGCCTGGCTGGGCATGGGCACGATCCACGGCCTGCTGCGTTTGGAAGAGAACGCCATCGCCCTGGAGTATCAGATCCAGGACAACGTCTTCAACTTCTTCAAAAGCCAAATCAGCGAAAAGCGTCTGCCCATCGCCGAGTTTGAACGCGCCGACTTCAGCAACGGCTGGTTCGGCTTTTTTGCGTCGATCACATTGACGGCCCGCCGCATGGCCGCACTTGAGGGCATCCCCGGCAGCGATCATGGCCTGCTCAAGCTCAGCCTCGCGCGCCGCGACCGCCGCGACGCCCGCGAGTTGGCCTCGCAACTCAATCTCCTTATCTCCGAACAGATCTTGCGCGAAGAACAGGCGGTAGTGCCGGCCGAA
Organism: Planctomycetota bacterium; assembly: GCA_036504595.1. GTDB lineage: Bacteria > Planctomycetota > SZUA-567 > H5-PLA8 > H5-PLA8 > DASXUX01. The sequence continues at coordinate 120,989 of DASXUX010000097.1, forward strand.
GGCGCCAGCGCCGCCGAACCTCCAGTTCTCGACGAGCGCCACCGTTCGCCAGACCGCCAGCAGACCCACTGAATTCCGGAGGCGCGCCATGATTTGCGACCTGCTCCATCCGCTCCTTCTTATTGCCACCATCCTGCTGCTCTGCGCCAGCCTTTCTGTTCATGCTGCCGAACCCATCCGCCTCGAAAGCGACACGGTCCGCCTGGAGTTCGGCCCCGACACCGGCGCGTGGACCGGCCTGTTCGATAAATCCGCCGGCAACCTGGTCGTCGAACCCGCCGCCAGCATTCCGACCGGCCTGGTTGCTCCGCGCGTGGATGTGAAAGCCCTCGACGCCGCTGTCGCCGCAGGCCAGGCATTGGCCCTGGAAGGCGAGTGGCGTTTCGCGCGCGAACCGAAGAAGACAGGCGCTTACGGCGCGCCCGAAGGCGCACCTGTGTTTGCCGCGGCGGCCTTCGACGACAGCGCGTGGGATAAGACGCCCGTCCCCAGCCGCCCCGACGTCGGCGACCGCAAGCTGCACAACCAGATCGGCCGCTTCTGGTACCGCACAACGGTAAACGTCCCCGCCGCCTGGGCCGGCAAAGACCTCGCGCTCATCGTCGGAGCCATCGACGACTTCGATGAAACTTGGTTCAACGGCCAGTGCATCGGCCACACGACCTCCGGCACTCCGCAAGCCTGGCAGACCCCGCGCCGCTACATCATCCCCGCCAATTTCATCCACTTCGGCCAGCCCAACACGCTAGCCATCTGCGTGATTAACATGGCCTTCGACGGCGGCATCGTGGGACCGGTCCGCCTCGGCCTTGCCCCCGCGCTGAAGCTCGTCGAACCGGAGGTGAAGTTGCTCTCATATCGTGTCCAGGCTCCAAAGAAGGGGAAGCGAGGAGACGATGGCACGCTTGAAATGGACATGAGCATCGGCGCGTGGCGTGTGCATACCGCCTACGAGTTGCACCGATTTATGATGATCCAACTTGAGCCCCACCGCATGTATGAAGGGTGCCTGATCTCGCGCACGTTCACAATTGAGAACGCCAGCGACAAATTTCAGGTTCTGCGCGGCGCAGGATACGCGCTGCCGGCACTCTCCGCCGGCCCGAGCACGAAAGTCATTTTCCCCGATACCCGCCGCGTCGGAGATCAACCGCTCGAGAAACTCGGCCCCGGCTTCGCCGCGCCAGATCCAAAAGACGGCCTGATCTTTCTCTTCAGCGAAGAGGCAAAACGCGGCGTCGGCGCCTGGCTCCCCAGCGACGAAGAATATGCGCCAGTCCTCGCCGCCAGCACTGGAAGCGGCGCGAAGATCACGCACAGCCTGGAAGTCACCGCGCTGCTCAAGCCCGGCGAGAAAGCAAAGCTCGGCACGCAGCACGTTTGGATTACGCGCGGTTCGCGCGACAATCTGCTGGACTCGGCACACTCGGCATTCTACCAGGCTGGTTTATGCCGGGACGGTGTGCTGGCTCGGCAGAGCACTTGGCCCCGCCTCAACGAATCCATCATATACTGCGCCCACCCCGGCGGCATGCCGGAGCATGGCTTCGTGGGCTACGGCGGCTTCAAGGCTCTGAAAGCGTACATTCCCACGCTGCAAAAAATGGGCGTGGACATCCTGTGGTTGCTTCCAATTTTCGAACACGGCGACGGCAAGAAGTGGAACCTGTACTCGCCCTTCGACCATTTCAAAATCAGCCCGCTCTACGGCACGCCCGAAGAACTCAAGGATCTCTCCGACACCGCCAAAGCCGCCGGCATGCGCTTAATGTTCGACCTCGTCCCGCACGGCCCGCCCGACATCACACCGCTGGCCAAAGAACATCCCGAATGGACGTGCCTCGATGAGTCCGGCAAGCCGACCTATGTCTGGGGTCAGCTCGCCTTCGACAACGCGCACCCCGGCTGGCAGGACTACATGCGCCGCGCGTCCGAATTCAACGCGAAAGAATACGGCGTCATCGGCGCGCGCATCGACTGCGCCGCGGGCAGCCCATTGAACTGGAAGCCGCAGCCGGGGCAGCGGCCAAGTTTCTCCACGCTCGGCGGCGGGCTGGGCATGTGCCGAGCCATCCGCGAAGGCTTCTTGAAGGCGCAGCAGAACGTCGTCATTCTGCCGGAAGAATACACGGGCGCGCGCGTCTTCTATCGCGTCGCCGACCTCACCTACGACGCGCAACTTTTCCTCGTCATGATCGACCTACAGGCCGCGAATGCTTCGCCCAAAGAGTGGGCCGCTACGCTGCAACGCTTTCTGCACGACCAGTCGCTTACGCTTCCGCCCGGTGCGATCAAGATGCGCTGGACTGCCAACCACGACACGGTCTCCTGGACCTTCCAAGCTAAGCGCACGATCAAAGCCTACGGCGCCGAACGTTCCCGCGCGTTGCTGGCGCTCTGCTGCCTCATCGACGGCGTTCCGATGATCTATCAAGGCGAAGAAAACCCCGCGCTCTACGGCGGCCAAGGCCCTTCGATCGTCGATGACCTTGCCAAAATCATCGCCTGCCGCAAACGCCTCCCCGCGCTCTCCCGCGGCGCTGCCGATTATCAATCCGTCCAGGCCACTGGCGGCGTCTTCGCCTGCCTGCGCAGTTGGGAGAAGGACAAGGCGATTGTTTTGGTTAGCTTCAATCCAGAACCCGTGAAGACCGCACTTACACTTCCCGCAGATCTATCGATGAAGACCTTGAAAGACGAAATCACCGGCGAAAGCATCGACGTTTCCGCCGTACCGATGGCCAATCATCAAGTGCGTGTGTTATCAGTCCCGCGACCGTGAGGGAGTCATTGGTCATTAGCCATTGGTCATTGCACCAGAGCGTTTGCTGTTAATGACCAATGACCAAGAACCAATGACTCGTTTCAATGTGCCGCCACCCGTTCCAGCAAGAACCGCACGAAGCTGATCATCCCCCAACTCACGGCAAAAACGGAGACGACGTTAAGGCTCACGCGCCACTTGCGCGGCTGAGCGCTCGCCCACCACAGCAGCCCCGCAAACCCCAAAGCGTACAGCGGCATCGCGTCGGCCATGCGCCGGTGAGCGAAACAGCCTTCGCCGCCCCACCAGTCGTACGCCATCGCACCGACGTATGTCTCCAGCAGAATCAGCCCTACCGCCAGCCACGCCATCACCGGCAGCTTTTTGCGCGCGAGAATCAGCCCGGCGAGCGCCAGCAGAATCAGCGGCGTGGGTGTCAGCAGCCCGTGCCCTGGATCAAAGAAAATCTTCGCCAACCTGCCGCTGAACAGATTCGCCAGGCTGAAGAAATCCCCCGCCGTGTGCGGATGATCGACGGATGCGTTCTGCGGCACGAGAATGAACTTCCCGAACAATATTTTCCACGAAATGAACTGCGGCGTCACAGTGGCGAGCGCCACGCCGCCATAAATCAGCAGCCGTTCGACCGTCTTGCGGAAGCACGATGCTCCTGTTTCCGTTTCGCTGTTTTGCCGTCTGCTGTTTCCTTCGAATTTCTGATTTCGGATTTCGAATTCCGTGGAGCGCCACTGGCTGACAACCAACGCCACCCCAATCGCGCCATACAGCATGCTCTGCCAGCGAATCAGAAAGAGCATCCCCCACGCAAAGCCCAGCCAGGCCCACGAGCGCCTTCGGTCCGGCTCGTCTGCCGCGCGATCGCACAGCACCAGGTATCCCGCCAGCGACGCTGCGCCCAACCCGTGAGCCTGATGCAAAAAACAAAACTGAAACGCCACGAACGGCGTCGCCAGCACCGCCGCCGCCATCGCCACTTCCGGCCAGGGCGTCTCAAAGCGCCGCTTGAGCAGCAGATAGGTCCAATACACCCCCAGCAGCACGCTCAGCAGGCTGCCCAGATAGACGGGAATTTCGTAATGCCAACCGTAGCCATCGGTGCGCACCCCGGGGTCAAAGTTGTGGGCGACGAGCGCGGCCCCGTGAGCCATCACGAACCACGGCGACCAGACAATCGCCGGCCCAATCGGGAAAAGATTGATTCGCCGCCCCGTGACGGTTGAATTTTCAAAATAGAAAAGCTGCGAACGCTCGCCCGTCGGGATACGTTTCGCCGTTAATTGATTGCTCAAGTCCAGGTCGTGATCGATCACCACGCTTGGCAGATAGGAGTAGTACCCGAACCCATCCCCGGTAAAGAGCATCCCGTGCGAGTTCACGCGCAACCGCTCGCACATGAACCCCGCGGCGATGATGAACAGCGTTACCAGGGACAGCCTTACGCGATACTTCCAGACCCACGCCCCCGCGCCGCCCACCCACGCTGCCGTTGTCATTGGCAGGCGCGCGCCCGCGAAATGCGTTTTCCCCGCTCCAACCCCCGATGGAACGCCCATGGTGCTCACGCGCGATTGCCCCAAATTGAAACCCCCGACCCCAGACCTTCGTGCGCTGGCAAGAAAATGCAGTGCCAACCTCTCCCGTCTTCCCGCATCCCGGCGTTAGTCCTGCCTAGCCCGGACAAGCGGGGTACGGCGAAATGCGAACCTGCATCCAAATGAGGAATGATGAATGCGGAATGATGAATATGGCTGCAACGGCGCAAGAGGCAACGCCATAGACCTAATTCCTCATTCATCATTCATCATTCCTCATTCATCATTTCTTCGAACTTCAAAATCTTGTCCAAAACTCACTAGATCCAAGCACGAAGGGACGCTTGCCATCCCGCCGCCGCTTGACGCTTTCCCAGGAACTCCCTACAGTCCGCTGATCACTCCAAAGGATCCCCTCATGCCCAAAAAGCCCGTCCTCTACATCATCACCAACAACCACTTCGACCCGACGTGGCGCCGCTGCTGGAACCGCCGCTTCACTGATCGCGGCCGCTCGTTTGTCTCGTACGCCGAACTTGAGGACTACTACCTCACCGACAACCTCGCGATCGCGCGCAAAAATCCCGAATACAAATTCGAAGCCGAAAGCACCGTCGTCGCGCGCATGTTCTTACAGCGCCACCCGGCGCGCCTTGCCGAACTGCGCCGCCTCGCAAAGGCCAGACGTTTTGCCGTCACTGGCGCCGGCGACAACATCGTCGATGCGAACATGATTTTGGGCGAAAGCCTGGTCCGCAATTTCGTCACCGGCCTGTTATGGGTCGAAGACACACTCGGCGTGCCGGTCAAGCTTGGCGTGCGAAACGATGGCTTCGGCAACAGCGCGCAGCTTCCGCAAATTTTCCGCGGCTGCGAAATCCCGTGGGTCACCGGCTTCAGCTACAGCCCCTGCCCGAAGAACTACTGGCGCGGCCTGGACGGCTCGAGCATCTGCACCGCCACCGTTCCGCCCATCGGCTGGGCCGCCGAAGCCCGCAAGTATCCGCCCTGCGAACACTGCCAAGGCAAAGGCTGCCGCAAATGTGCTGACCGCGGAATCAACTCCGACGCCGGCCGCGCAGTCTTCCCCGAGAACCTCAACCTCAAGCTCCTTCGCCAGCGCGGCTGCGGCGCCGTGATGATGCAGTACGAGGAAAATCTCCCAAATCCCAATGTCATCCAGAAAGCCCGCGAACTCCGCAGAACGTTCGACGTCCGCTTCGCCATCGAAGAAGACTTCGCCGCTCAACCTTGGCTGCAAAAGATGATCGCGCGCGTTGACACTCCGCCGCGCGGCGACGTCCACGCCGTCGAACTCAACCCCAACAATTCCGGCACCTGGGTCACGCGCATCAAGCTCAAGCAGGAATGCCGTCGCCAGGAGTACGCGCTCCTCAGCGCCGAATCCCTCGCCGCGCTCGCTCGCCTGAAAGGTTCCAAGTACCCACGCAAGGAACTCGCTGCCGCTTGGCAAACGCTGCTCTTCACCATGTTTCACGACGCCATCACCGCCACGCATGTGGATGCGGCCTACGACGAACTGCGCGAGATGTGGAATGAAATCGACGGACAAACTGGGCTCGCTGGAAACAAAGCGACCAAGGCGTTGGTTGCGCCTAAAAAGAACACTATCTCGGTGATCAACACGACCGGCGGCAGGGCCACGCGAGTGGTTAGTATCATGCTGAAGAGTAGCGCTCGCGCGGCAAGCGTGAAAGATGAAGCCGGTAACACCGTTCCGCAGTATCACGCTGTCCCTTACGCCCCAAAGAAGATGCTCGAAGTGAGTTTTCTGGCGAAGGATGTTCCGGCATTCGGAGCCCGCACGTTCACTGTCGTGCCCTCGAAAGGCAGGCTTGAAGAGGGAATGCAACCCGCCCGGCCTGTCATCGAGAACCAGCGTTTCCGCGTTACGGCGGATGCGCACGGCGTGACAGCGATCTACGACAAAAAGCACCGCCGCAACATTCTTGAAGGCGGCACGTATCGCCCCGGCGAGCTTGTGCTGGAGCGCGACACCGGCTCACCATGGGCGACGCTGGAGCCCGACTGTTCGCGCCAGGGAATGGCCGCGTGGACTCAGTTTAGGAATGCGGGCGTTCTGGATGGGCGTTGGACGATGAGTTTCGAGTTCAATCTTCCCTACATGCCGCACGCACCGTGGGCACGCGGCTGGCTTGTGAAAGGCTGGACGTGGGTGTCGCTGCACGAAGGCATCGACCGGGTGGAGTTCTGGACGCGCGTGCACTGGGACACCCACAACGCGCGCCTCCGCGCAGCCTTCCCCATCCCCGCGCGCGGCGAGCACGTCTATGGCATCCCCTACGGCATGCTTGAACGCAAGCCGTACAAGCCGACCTACGACTGGACCGGAGCCAACGGTGACTGGCCTGCGATCAACTGGGCCGGCCTGCAATCGAAGGACTCCTCCGTCGCGCTGCTCAATAAAGGACTGCCGTCGTACCGGCTGGAGAACGCACCCGCCGGCGGCACGAACATGTTCCTCTCCCTCCTGCGCAGCCCCGCCGTGCCGACCTATCTCCACGAACCGAATTTCTACTCGATGACCGCCTACGATGGCATGCGCGACGCCGGCAACCACGTCTTCGAATACGCCATCACCGCCTACGACGCGCCCTTCGCCGAAAGCAGCGTCGTCAACGATTCTGAAAGCTACAACACCGAGCTAATTGCGGTCGAAGGTCTCGCGGAGATTCCGCAAGCCCCGCAGTGCGAATCCGACCACGTCCGCATCTCCGCGCTGAAATGCGCGGAGCACAACGACGACCTGATCGTGCGCCTGTGGGAATATCGCGGCAAGGGTGGGGAAGTCAGTGTTCGTCTTCCCGAGCGCGCCGCGCGCGTTTCAAAAGTGAATCTGCTCGAACGCCAGCCCGAGCCGCTCGAAATCCACGCTGGCCGAGTTCGCTTCGCCATGCGACCGTGGGAGATCGCGACGCTGCGGATAGAGATTTCGTAGATACAGCGGCAAGCCCTATGCCGTCGGGGGTTGCTCCAGCAGCAGCGCTCGAAACCCCGCCTGTTCAAAATGGCGGTCGCCCGTGAGCGCGTCCTTCAGGCCCTCGTCCTCCATAACAACGAAGCTGATGCAATCGGTCAGGCCCCACTCCTTGTCCCGGCGTGCCTCGTACAGGGCCAGGCCACGGTCGATCAAACTTGTTTTTGATTCAGCAAGCTGCACGTTCGAGCTGCGACGAAGATTCCAGATGTATTCCGCTGCTGCAGTGCGGTCGATTGCGCTCAGCGTGTTTGCGATCTCGATAAGCACACACTCGGTCGTAAGGAGGCGACGCGCTCTCCGCGCACGAGGCAGCCAGGCTAACGCTTGTTCATGGTGCCGATCCCGGCCATTCAACAGCGCAGCCGCAAAGAATGTATCGAGAAAGAATTGGTCCCCGTTCATGACTGACCCGCCTGATTTCTCTTGGGCGTGCCGCGCGCATAGTGATCATGCTCTTGCGCCAGATCCTCCGGCCCGTGTACCGTCCCGATCAGCTTTTCGATGGCGTCCCATCCGCTAAGGACTTTCCTGCGAACTGGCTTCGCGCGGATTCGCCGTTTACGCGCTGGTTTGTCCTTGCCGGGCGAACTGGCTGTCTCACGCTGCCTAGTCTTCATCCCTTGTTCTCCTGTTTCTCTCGGCGTTCGATGATATCCCGCGCTCAGCACGGCGCAATTCTCGCTATGCTTTTATCTTGTCTGTTGCAGCCGGCTCTGCCGTGTGTATAAGCGCTCATTCTTTTCGAACTGTGGCGACTGAATGCTCAAACGTTTGCTTTGGCTGATTCCCTTCGCTCCTCCGCTCTTGCTCGGTGGGTTTTTGCTGTGTAACGCTGTGGACTGCCCGTTCTGGGACGAATGGAGCCACTGCTACACATTTCTACATGCGCGTGATGGCACGCTGACGCCGCAGCATCTGTTTTCTCAAGCCAACGAACACCGCATTCCCGTGCTGCGAGCCGGCATGTTGCTGCTCTCCGCCGATGGCAGATGGGACACGCGCCGTGGAATGGCCGTCTCGTTCCTTATTGCCGCCACGGTGCTCACCATTCTTGCATCGTTGATCCGCAAACACGCCGGGAGAAGTAACTGGCCTGCGATTGCGCTGACTATCTTCGCCTCCGCGTTCGTTTTCTCGCCGCTGCAATATGAAAACTGGCTCTGGGGCGATCAATGGGCCATGTTTGTGCCGGGCCTATGCCTGTGCCTGGCCTGCGTGATCAACACCTCTGCCATGCGCTTCGGCATCAAGTTCGCGCTGAATGTTCTGCTGGCGTTGCTGTCGCAGTATTCGTTCGGCAACGGCCTGTTGCTCTGGCTGCTGCTGCCGATGACGTTGATCAATCCCTTCACTGGAATTCTGCGTGAGCACTGGCGTGCGTTGGTGCTGTGGTTCGTCCTCGCATGCGTTGCGATTACGGCCTACTTCTGGGGCTATCAGCACCCGGAGCAGCATTCGCCGTTGACGCACTCCCTGCGCCACCCGGTAGCGCTGCTCAAGTTCATGGCCTGCTACGCCGCTTGCCCCATCACTTCCGGGCTCATCCTTTCGCGCAAGCTGCACGGTCTCATCGCTGTACTGGTTTACTCGTTCCTCGCACTGGGCCTGTGGCAGCTTTGGCGCCGGCGTAACGATCGCCCGTTCTGCGCGCAAGCCATGCCTTGGCTCATGCTGGCGCTCGCCGGGTTGGGCAGCGGAGCCATGGCTGCGCTTGGACGCGCAACGATTAACGACGAAGCGGGATTGACGGCACGCTATGCTGCGCCGTCGCTCTTTCTCGTGTTCCCCGCATTCGTTCTCGCAGCCTTTCCGCTCTTTGGCACACAGGTGCAGAGCACAGCCAACCCGCACCGGCTCAGCAAGCTGTATCTGCGTGGATGCGCGATCGTCTTGGGCAGCGTGCTGATGATTTCTTACGTCAAAGGCTACGAGAACTTCGTGCAAATGTCCGAAGCACGCCGCGCCTCGAAGGCCACGCTGCTGTGCGCGCGCACCGTGCAAACGTCAGATGTTACCTCGAAGCTTTTCCCGGCGATTGACGAATTCCATTCGCTTTTGAAGCGCTTGGACGATCTCGGCCTCTTCCGCGACCGGCCCTTGCACGGCGATTTTCGCGAATTGACGATCTGTGCGCCGGAACCGGACATCGGCCGCCTTGCGTCGATGCGCTCGGATGCGCAAGGAAAGCGCATGATTTCCGGCTGGGCGCTGCATCCGCCCACGCGCGGCCGAGCGCGTTCGGTCGTGTTGACCTATGCAACTCCCGATGGACATCTGGTGCCCTTTGCGGTCGGTGATCTTGGGATGGATGAAGCGGAATATCGTTCCGACATCGGCTACGCCCCACGCTCGGGATGGGAGATCCTCTCAAGCTGGTATGTGCCCGAAGGCGCAACGATTAACGCCTGGAGCTGCGACCCCGAAAAGATGCGCGCATGGAAGCTGGCCGGCGAATGCGTGTGGAAATAGCTTTCGTTCCGCCGCAGGCTACGGCTTACCGCTGTTGCCGTTTCTCCCCGTCTCCCCGTCTCCCCGTCTCCCTGTCAGCATCTCTTGCGCCTGCACTTCCGTCTTCAATATCAACGAGCGAATGAAGTAATTGATATTGATGACGGTAATCACCACCGACCCCACCCATCTCAGCAGAAAGAGCAGTGCCACATCTCCGCGCGCACGCCCGGCGAATTCACTGACCAGCAGCACCGGAAAAGCCGCTGTGCCCGCCGCAGCGGGGAGCGCCAACATGCCCGCCGTTATGCACATAAGCCGCACGCCCGTCGCACTGATCTTCAGGGTGTGACAGTTGTGCAAGCCCAGCGCCGCGCCGGCCAGCAGGACGCTGCCGGTCAGCAGGCAGATCTGAAACATCTGTCCATAGCGCACGCCGGCCTCGGTGCTTGCATGCAGAACGCCCAGCGCCTCGAAACTGGCGAGCACCTGGAGGGTCGCTTTCATGCCCAGCGAGAGAATCGTCACGATGATCAGCAGATCGGGAAAGCGGTACGGATATCTTAGCAGTGCTCGAAACGCAAAGTACGCCACCGCGCCGCCGGCCGCAGTGTGAAAGAATGCGTCCAACACGCCGCGCAGATAATCCGGGCTTTGCGCGCGAACCGACAGCCACAACAGTCCGGCGACGTTGATCCCCAGAATCAGCACAAACCAGAACAGCAGCGAACGTTGGGGCGCGGTGCTTTTGGCGAGCTCGCGTCGCTGAGAATCAGAATCGTCGTTGCCGGAGTCTTCAACATCCATAACGGACAAGATACCCGCTTCCGTTCCCGTGCGAAGAAAAAGGCAGCTCCTCCGCGCCTTTGCGTCTTCGCGGTCAGATCCGCGTCAGAATGCAGATGCTCTCGTTCTGCTCGCGATTGAGCATCAGCGCGATGAGATCAAATCGCAGGCTAAGCTGGCGGCGGCTTTCGACCAGCATTTCGGCGAGCGCGTCCTGTGTCCAGACATGGAAATGGATGCTGTAGTTGGCTTCCATCAGCTTGCGGCAGTGACTGTCGAGTTCCGCGGCCGGCACTTTGTCCACCAACGACGCATACTCGCGGTAATGCTCCTCACGCGACCAACCCGGTCCTTCCGCGTGATCGCGGTAGATGTGCTCCAGTGGCGTTACCGGCCGAGGCGCGTCAAACGTCCAGCGTTTGTCCGGCACCGCCATGTAGATGACGCCGCCGGGCTTCAGCACGCGCAGCAAATGGGTGATCGTGCCTAACGGATCTTGCGCGTGCTCGAGGAAATGATTCGCGATCACGAAGTCCAGCGAACTGTCGCCGAATTTCGCCAGCTTCTCCCCGTCGTCGATCACGTCCACATTCACGAGTTTGTACCCGGCCAGCTCGGGGTAGCTCGCGCGCAGTCCGGCCACGTCGTGCCGATCGACGTAGCGCGCGTGAGCCCCTCGCGGCAGCGCCAGCGGCTGATGCAGTGCGCCAATCTCGATGCCTTCGCCATGGAGATATCTTTGCGCCAGAACCTTGCGCATATCCCCTCCGCACAGCCCCAGGGCGCGCCGCAAGTGCTTTCGAAGTCCGTAATAAACTGCCTTTGGTGATCTCATCGATGTTAAAAAAACCTCTGCGTCCTCCGCGTCCTCTGCGGTGAGCTTTTATCCCATGATTCCTTCTTCAACAAAGCTGAAGTATCGCGCATCGCCCACCACGACATGGTCGAGCAACCGAATGCCGACGATGGTGGCCACCGCCGCCAGGCGCTTGGTCAGAGCCTTGTCCGCGGGACTCGGCGCCGGATCGCCGGACGGATGGTTGTGCACCAGCGCCACGGCCGCCGCTCGCAAGGCGATTGCGTTCGCAAAAACCTCCCGCGGATGCACCAGCGTCTCGGTCAGGCTGCCTTCGCTGACCTGTTCCTGAGCCAGCATGCAGTTCTTCTGATCGAGTGCCACGACGATAAACACTTCTTTCTTCAGATCGCGCAACTGAAGATGGAACTCTTCATAAAAGTCTTTTCCATGCGCGAACGCCCGCCCTTTCTGCGCGCGTTCTCCCGCCCATGCGCGGCACAGTTCCCCTAATGCCTGCAAGCGCGCGATGGCCAGAGCATCCAGGCCCATCTCGCGCAGAGCATCGGGCTTGGCAAGAAACAGTCCGCGCAGGCCCTGGCAGGCTTTCAGCAGCGCCTCCGCCCGAGCGATGTCTACCGCATTGCTTCTTTCACCCGTCAGGACAAACGCCAGCATGTCCGCGACGCGCAGATCGCCGCTGCCGCGCGTGGCCAGCAGCAGGTCCTGCGCAAGGCTTTGACCGAAGACCCGCGCGTCCTTGCCGCCCGACGCCAGATAGCGGCATTCGGCCTGCAACCCGCATTGCTCGCAGTGCGGCTGCGGCGCGCAGATGCCGTCCTCCATCACGCCGTATTCGCCTTCGGAGAACAAATCCAGCCACGCGCCCACAACGCCCGGCGCATCTCCGGTTGCGCGAGAAATCCGCAGCAGCAGTTCGTGGTACTCCTTCCGCATTGCCGCCGCATCCGCGCTGGTGTTCATGCAGCCGCACCGCACCAGAAAACGCGCCGTTCCGGGTTTGAGCGGCAAGTCCCCATATTCTGAGCTCTGCGTATACCGCCAGCGCTTCAGCAGGGGCGTTAACGCGCTATTGGCCCGCGCGCGCGTGGAGCGCTGTAAGGCATGAAAAAAGTGTTTCAAGTCGCCGCGTTTTTCGCTCATAACAAGCCGTTCTCGTCGTAAGCGCTCGGTGCCGCGCTCCGGTTCTGTTTCTCCGCGTCCCCGCGTCTCCGCGTCCCCGCGTCGCTCTTTCGCCCCGTCACCCCGTCCCCCCGTCTCCCCGTCCGTTCGGGTGGCAATGCCCAGACATCCTCCAGATGCCGGTAACTGCCGCGCAAATCCAGGCCGTACCCGAAAACGAACTCCGGCCCGATGTCGAAGCCCGCAAAATCCGCCTTCGGCCGTCCGTCGCGCGGCTGGCCTTTCCGCCGCAGCAGAACGCACACGCGAACGCGTTTCGCCCCGCGCCGCCGCAGATGTTCGAGCAGAAACTTCATCGTCAGTCCACTGTCGAGAATATCGTCAATCAGCAGCACCGTCCGCCCGCGCAGGTCCACATTCGCATCGAGATCCTGCGTCAGAACGACCTTTCCGCTGGAAGCGCTGTCGTTGCCGTACGACTGGCAGCGCACGAATGCCACCTCAATGTCGTAGCCAGGCGTGATTCGGCGCAGCAAATCGGCGGCAAAAATAAATGCGCCTTGAAGGACAACAATCGCCACCGGCCGTTCGCGCTGCCGAATGCGCCGTGGAATTGCCGTCGCCAGTTCATCCAGCCGGCGCCGGATCGCCCGCGCTGAAATCAGCGGCTCGCGCCCGTTCAGAAATCCCTGCTGCGCCTGCCGCACGCTTGTTTTCCCCGTTTCCTTCATTCCTACCACTCACCACTCCACCACTCACCACTCACCAAGCACCACTCACCAAGCACCACCTCACGCCTCCGCCACCGCTTTGAGTACCTCGTCCAGGATTACATCGCTCTGCACGCCCGCCGCTTCGCCTTCAAAGTTCAGAATTAGTCGGTGCCGCAGAGCCGCCTGAGCCACGCGGCGCACGTCCTCGATCGCGACATGATAGCGTCCTTGCGCGAGCGCCATCACTTTTGCGGCCAGGATCATCGACTGCGCCCCGCGCGGCGACGCACCATATTTCACGTATGAACGCACCGCCGCCGGCGCGCTGGCCTCCGCCGGATGCGTTGCCAGCACCACGCGCGCAGCATACCGGAGCACCGACGGAGCCGCGGGCACATTCAGCGCCAGTGTCCGCGCCGCCAGAATCTGTTCCGCGTTCATCACGCGCGAAAGCTTGAGTTGTGTGCCCGCCGTCGTGCGCTCGAGAATCCGCATCAGCGCATCCAGACCGCTGGAACGGATTAGCAACTTGAACATGAACCGGTCAAGCTGCGCCTCGGGCAGAGGGTACGTGCCTTCGAGCTCGATTGGGTTTTGCGTCGCGAGCACAAAGAACGGCTGGCGCAGCGCATAGGTCGTGTTCCCCGCCGTCACCGCCGCTTCCTGCATCGCCTGCAGCAGAGCCGACTGTGTCTTCGGCGTCGCGCGATTGACTTCATCCGTCAGAACGATGTTGCCGAAGATCGGCCCCTGCTGAAACTCAAAGCGCCGCTTGCCATGTTCGTCTTCGCTGAGAATCGTTGTGCCCAGAATGTCCGCCGGCATCAAATCCGGCGTGCACTGAATGCGCGAAAACTTCAGATCGAGAATATCGGCCAGCGTCTTGACGAGTTGCGTTTTTCCGAGGCCCGGCAGCCCTTCAAGCAGCACGTGTCCGCCCGCCAGCGCCGCGACGAGCACCCCCTCAACAATCTCCTCCTGCCCTACGATCACTTGCGCCACACCCGCACGCAGCTTCTCGAAATCCTGCTGGAACTGCTTCACCTGGGATTCGATATCGGACATGATTTCCCCTCGCGGCTCATTCAACGCAGAGACGCAGAGGGCGCGAAGGACGCAGAGACTTCTTCTTCCAATTCCTCTCCTCTGCGTCCTCTGCGCCCTCCGCGGTGAGATTCTGACTCTAGACTCTAGACTAACGCCTTCATTTCCCTTACCGCCTGCCGCAGCCCGGTAAACACCGCTCGCGCAACAATCGCATGTCCGATGTTCAATTCGTTCATTCCAGGGATGCGTGCGATGGGCTGAACATTCCGGTAGTTCAACCCGTGGCCGGCGTTCACGCGGATGCCCAACGATTGCGCCAGCACTGCGCCCTGCTGAATCTGCTGCAGCACGCGCGCAACATCTTCTTCTTCGCGAGCGTTGGCGTAGGTGCCGGTGTGAATCTCGATGAACGGCGCGCCGGTCTTCGCCGCCGCCTCAATCTGCTTCTCTTCCGGATCGATGAACAGGCTGACGCAGATGCCCGCGCCCACGAGCCGCTTCGTGGTCTCTTTCACTTTGGCGAGATTGCCGGCCACATCCAATCCGCCTTCCGTCGTCACTTCCACGCGCCGCTCCGGCACCAGGCAGCTGCACGCCGGCCGGTGCTTCAGCGCGAATTTCACCACGTTGGAGGCGACGGCCAGTTCCATGTTGACTCGCGTCTGCACCGTCTTCAGCAGCACTTCGATATCGCGCTCCTGAATGTGCCGGCGGTCCTCGCGCAAGTGAACGGTGATCTGGTCCGCGCCGCCCAGTTCCGCTTCCGCCGCCGCCCACACCGGGTCAGGTTCATACGTCTTCCGCGCCTGCCTCAGCGTTGCAATGTGATCGATGTTGACGCCCAACTTGGCCATATTCATCTCTCCAGAACTACGCGACCGCAGGGAAGACGCAGCGGAGGTATGGGGTATGGGGTATGGGATCGGGTATAGGGCTGGTCTGCGACGTGTCTCAGCCTTCACCATACCCCATACCCGATACCCCATACCCTATACCCCAGTTCTGCTGCTCCCTCGCATTCCCCGAATCTACTTGCCCAATTGCCCGCACAGCGCTCCACGCACAGTAACCGTCGGCAGCGGCCCGCCATTCGCGCCGTGCACTTCCACACGTGGCGGTGGAGCGGCCTTGACCTGAACCGCCAGCGGCCCTAGTACCGTTACCGCATCCTTCGGCGCGCCCCAGGCGCGCGGCCATTCCACAAAAAGCAGGATGCTCGACGCGAATTCCGCCGCCGCAAAGTCCTGCTCCTCGGCCTGCACCTCGACTTCGACGGACTTCGGCTCGACGCTCAACGATCCGCCCGAAATCGCGATCGGCCGCACGTCGAGCGTCATCTTGCGCGCAACGCGCTCCGGGTGCACGCGCACGGTCACTTTCGCCGTCGTGGCGCAGCGGAAGGCAATCTGTTTTCCGCTCACGTCTGAGTACGGCACGATGCCCACTTCGCGGACGATATCCTGATCGGCATCGGCCAGGTCCACGTCTTCGGTCCAGACGTATTCGATCTTATCCAAATCGTCCACCGGGCCTTCAATGCTGACCTGGTCGGGATCCGCCGTCGCTGGTTCGGCGACGTACTTTGCTTTCACGCGGCCCGAAGTCTTCACTCGAACGCGTTTCAACTGTTTGGCGCTGGTGACCAGGTACACCGCCGCGCCTTTTTCGTCCTTCGGTGTGACGTTCAGCACTTCAAAGCCCTGCACCACCAGGTCCGCCGGCTTGATCGTGACGGCGTTGCGGCCCGGTTGCGGACTGGTCACCGATTGCTTCCGAAACAGAATATTCTCGCTGATCAGCAACCCCAGCCGCCGCCGAGGCCCGCGCAGCCTTACGACAAACTTCGGCAGCGGCTGATCGGCTGCGAGTTCCCAGTTCGCCGGCACCTGCACGTCAGCCGGCCGCATACTAACCGTGAAGTCCCCCAGATCCGTGAGTTCGCCATCGATGTAGAACCACATCAGCACCGCAAGCAGCAGGCAGGTTAGCTTGAGCCACACGTCCCCAAGCACGAGGACCGAAAAGAAACGCAGCACTGAACTCAAACGCCTCTTCCTTTCGACGACCTTCAACCCTTTGTAGCCGCCAATGCGAGCCGAAATCGGGTATGGGGTATGGGGTATCGGGTATGGTGTCGGACTCTCCTCCAAGCCATTCCCGATACCCTATACCCGATACCCCATACCCGGCCTTTCCCTACCCCGCAACCTCCGCCGGCGTGCTGGTGCCTTCGACCGACTCCAGGCACAATTCCGTCAGCTTTGCGCGCAGTTCCTCGGGCGTCAGGCCGTGAACGAACTTGCCCTCGAACGCCAGCGAGATGCGGCCCGTCTCTTCACTCACGGCCACCGCCACCGCATCGCTCTCCTCGGTAATCCCAAGCGCCGCGCGATGCCGCGTCCCCAACGACTTCGAAAGCTCGGGATTCTCGGAGAGCGGAAACAGGCACCCCGCGCCCGCGATGCGGTTGCCGATAACAATCGTGCCGGCGTCGTGCAGGATTGTGCCCTCGCCGGTCTTCCCCTTAAAGAAAATCGTTTCAAGCAACTCGCGCGTAATCTCCGCGTTCAGCACTGTCCCGCGTTCGGCAAAATCACCGAGTGGAACGCGCCGCTGGATCGCGATCAACGCGCCCACCGATCTGTGGCTCATGCTGGCGCAAGCCTCGACGATTTCATCGATGGCCGGCGAATCGGCGCGCACAAATTTGCTGACCCACGGATTCAGCCCCAGCCGCAGCAGCCCGCGCCGCAGTTCCGGCTGAAAGATGATCACCCCCGCGATGATCGACAGCGCCGCCAACTTTTCGAAGACCCAGACAATGTGCTCAAGTTGGAAGGCCTTCGCCGCGATGAAGACGACACCGATCGACAGGCCGATCAGCACCAGCATTCCGCGCAACACGCCTGCGCCACGGGAGCCGCGCAGGAACGCGAGCACGACGTAAAGCACCGCCGCGAGTAAAACGATCTCGAGGATCGCGCGCCCGCTGACGATGGGTTGTATCCGCCTGAGTGCTTCGTCCATTTTTCTAAAACCACGTCTCTCCGCCGAGCCGGATTATAGCGCAAGCCGCGCCGCGGAGTCGCGTCCATTTTGTGGTCGAGAGGAGCCCCGGGCGCCCTCGCCCGGAAGCGGCGGGCGAGGGCGCCCAGCGCTCCTCAGAAACTCACTGCGTTCCAAACCGTCCTGGCCTTTGCGTGCTCCGCCACATCGTGGACGCGCAGGATGGCCGCGCCGTGGTGAGCGGCCAGCATTCCGGCGACGACGGATGCCAGCACGCGCCGCTCGGCCGCCGGTTCATCGGTGAGCGTGCCCAGAAAACGTTTCCTCGAAAGACCTACGACAAGCGGGCGTCCAAGCGCGGCAAGCTCCTGCGGATTTCGGAGCAGTGCCAGGTTGTGCTCGATCGTTTTGCCGAAGCCGATCCCGGGGTCCAGCCAGATGCGCTCAGCGGAAATGCCGGCTTCCACGCAGGCACTCAGGCACTTTTCAAAGAACGTTCGCACATCGGCCACAACGTTTTCGTAATGCGGAGCCTCCTGCATCGTTCGAGGCGTGCCCTGCATGTGCATCAGAACGATCTGGCACTTGGAGCGCGCCAGAACCGTGCGCATGTTCCGGTCGCGCCTCAACGCCGAAATGTCGTTGATGATATCCGCGCCCTCAGCAAGGCAGGCCGCGGCGACCTTTGCCGATTGTGTATCGATGCTGACGGGCAGCTTGCTCTTTCTGCGAAAAGTCCTGAGCACCGGCAGTAGACGCTGGAGTTGCTCCGCTGCGGGCACGCTGCGGCTTCCGGGACGCGTGGATTCAGCGCCCATGTCGAGGATGTCCGCGCCCTGGCTTTCCATTTCCAGCGCGTGATCAATCGCCGCCTGTCGATCTTGAAATCGTCCACCATCCGAGAAGCTGTCCGGGGTAATATTGAGAATCCCCATCAATTTCGGGAATGGTGGCGTTAATTCCATCGCCATGCTGACAGTGTAGCCGATTTCGCAAACGGTGCGCTGTCCCAATCTGGATCACTTTCGGGTAACACGTACGAGAATTACGCGCACTTCGTGTCTTCAGGTCTCTGATTTCTGCTGCCAGAGACTGCGCGCTTGGCGGATGACTTGCTTAAGCATGGCGGAGATTCGTAGTCGGCAGCGTTGGAGGATGTGATGCAGATTCTGGTGACAGGCGGAGCAGGCTTTATCGGCGGCCACTTGGTGGAGGAACTGGTCCGCTTGGGTCATGCAGTTCGCGTGATCGATAACCTGAGCACGGGAAACCTCCGGAATCTGGAAACCGTGCGCGAAAAAATCGAGTTCATCGAAGCTGATCTGGCGGATCCGCAGACCGCGATGGATGTCGTGCATGGAGTCGATGCCATCGCGCACGAAGCGGCCATTCCATCGGTCCCGCGCTCAGTCAACAACCCGCTGGAGTCCCACGCTGCCTGCGCAACAGCCACTGTCAATCTGCTCGACGCTGCGCGCCGGCATCACGTGCGCCGGGTTGTCTTCGCCGCGTCGTCCAGCGCCTACGGCGACGATCCTGAACTGCCCAAACACGAACTGATGCTTCCCAAACCTTGCAGCCCGTATGCGGCGGCGAAACTGGCCAGCGAGCATTACTTGAAAGTTTTCAGCGCGTGCTATGGCTTGGATGCCCTTTCGTTGCGCTACTTCAACGTCTTCGGTCCACGCCAGGATCCGTCCAGTCCGTACTCCGGCGTGATCGCGCGCTTCATGACTCAAATGCTACAGGGCCAGCGCCCGACGATCCTGGGCGACGGTTTTCAAACGCGCGATTTCGTCTACGTCGCGGATGTTGTGCAGGCCAATGTGCTGGCGCTCACCGCCTCCGCGCGGTTCGACGGCGGCTGCGTGAACATCGGCACAGGCCGGCGCACTTCGCTGAACGAACTGGTCGCCGACCTCAACGGTATTCTCAACACGGAGCTAACGCCCATCTACGCCGCGCCGCGCGCGGGCGACGTGCCGCACTCGGTGGCATCGATCGACCTCGCCCAAAAGCTATTGGGTTATCAGCCGCGGATGTCCTTTGCCGAAGGCCTGAAACGGACAGTGCAATACGCTCAAGGGAGTAGTTCCACGGGACACGTATGATCGAACCGAGTTTCTCAGGCCCAGAAGACGCGCAGCAGAGGCGTTTGCGCGTGCTGGTGATTACGTCCCTGTTCCCCAATCCAGTTCAGCCGGCATGGGGAATCTTTAACGCCCAGGCCTGCCAGCGACTGGCCAGGCTTGACGATGTGCGGGTGATCTCCCCGATCAAATGGTTTCCGGGGCTCGCCCTGCTCTCGGAAACCGAGCAGCGTCTTGCCCAAGTGCCGACTGCCGGTGAGTACGACGGCATCCCGGTGAGTCATCCGCGTTTCTTCCGCACGCCGGGTTTCGGCTTAAGGTGGCATGGCTGGTTCTATCGCCGCTCGCTGCAGCGCCACGTCACGAAGATGGTGCAGGAGTTCCAGCCAGACATTTTGCTCGCACCCTGGGCCTATCCAGACGGGCTGGCGGCAACGATCTGGGGGCGGCAATGGGGTTTGCCCGTGGTTGTGAAATGCCTCGGGAGCGATATTCATCGGAATTGGAGCATTCCGTACCTCAAGAGCAAGGTGCTGGAGGCGCTCAGCGGCAGCCAGCGAATTGTGACCGTCTCAGACTCACTGCTGCACTTGATCGCACAAGCGGGAATTCCACTGCAAAGAATCGACTGCGTCTACAACGGTCTCGATCGCGCGCTCTTTCATCCCGCGGATAAGGCCGACGCACGGCGCAAACTGGGCCTGCCGGCTGGCAGCCGAGTTATCTTGTGCGTGGCGGCTCTGCTTCCCATCAAGTCGCACGGCGATCTGCTGCAAGCCTTCAGCCTGTTGCAGGAGATCGATAAGCGCGATTTGCGTCTGGTTCTGGTCGGGACTGGACCCCTGCTGCCGAATCTGCGACAGCAGGCGCTTCGGCTGGGGATCAGCGCGAGGGTGCTGTTCGCGGGTGGCTGCCGGCACGAGGAAATTCCGACGTGGATGGCAGCCAGCGATGTGGTCGCACTTTCGAGCGCCAACGAAGGTTTGCCCAACGTGCTGGTCGAGGCGCTGGCCTGTGGTCGGCCGGTCGTGGCGACGCGTGTTGGGGGCATCCCGGAACTGCTCACCGGTCGGGAATTTGGGACTCTGGCGCCTGCTCACGATCCGCAGGCATTTGCGGCGGCCCTCGAAGAGGTTCTGTCCGCGCACTATGATGCGGCCACTCTTTCCGCATGCCCCCATGTGGTCTCCTGGGAGGACAATGCGCAGCACATGCACCGGATTTTGTGCGAGACCGCGCTTGCGTATCGTTCGCAGCACCAGCCATACACTGAAGTTGTGCGGAAGGTTTCCGAGAGGGGATGTGTGGGACAGCGTGGCAAGTCGTCCCCAAGCGCGCGTGTTTCTGAGTGAAATCTCGTCACGGACATTCATTCCGTGTCAAAAAGGCAACTCCTCCAGCGGCATTTTGCCAGAAAATAAGAAGTATCTCGTCGCTCTGTACATATGGGAGGCGAAGAAACTGGACCAGTAAGCACTTATGTGAAGCAACTGGCCAATGCTTTGCCTTACACGAAGCGCTCCAGCACGCGGTGCAACTTGGCGTCGTCGTGTGTGGAAGTGAGTAACAACTCGCGAGGGCCCCATGGCGCGGATTCTCCTCATTGAAGACCAGGAGCACCAACGGCAACTCTACCAGGAGGAACTGACAGACGAGGGCTACGAAGTGTTGACAGCGGCCACGGGCACGGAAGGCCTTGAGCTATACCTTCGTCATCGCCCCGATCTGGTGGTCGTCGATATGCTCCTGCCGGGGATGAACGGCATCGAGATCATGGAAAGTTTGCTGTCCGCCAACCCCCAGTTGCCGATCATCGTCCATTCCGCCTACAGTTCTCCCAGCCACGACTTCATTACGTGGTTTGCGCGTGCATATGTTGTGAAGTCCGGCGATCTCTGCGAGCTCAAGCAGCAGATCCAGATGGCGCTAGCCGGGGTCGAAACCCCGAGCCAGACCGGCGTCGTGCCGGCCTGAGCGGGAGAAGTTATTTTGCTTCCGGAGCTGGGTTATTGGCTGACAGGTCTGACCGGGACCAAACCATATCCGGCCTCTCAATATAACGTCTGCGGCATCCACTATCGATGTAAAGCTAAGCCCAACTCCGGAGGCTTCCAGACCTTGGAGGCCTCCTGATGTGGCCGCTCGTCGCTGGCGCACTCTGCACCGCCTTCGGTGCCGGCTACGTAGCGGCGCTGGCTTGGCGGCGCAATCTTCACCTGTGGCTTCCCGCTCTGTTGCGGCGGCGTATCGAACTTCCGGACCCGAACCAGCCTCTGCACATCTACTTCTGTTTCGTGGATCACTACGAGCCCCTCTGGGCGGGCGCGAATGCAACGACCGGACTGGAACGCGTTCAGCGCTGGGTGGAGCACTACCCGCCGCTGGCCGATAGTTTCCGTGATTCCGACGGTCGCCCGGTGCAGCATTCGTTCTTTTATCCCGGAGAGGAATACCGCCCGGAATACCTGGACCTGCTGAGGAATATCTGTGCGTCCGGTTACGGGGATGTCGAAATCCACCTGCATCACGACAATGACACCGCACAGCACTTTGTGGATACGATGGAGGAGTTTATCGGACGGCTGCAAGGACATGGTTTTCTGCTGGGGCGCCCGGACCGCCACCGCTTCGGCTTCATCCACGGCAATTGGTGCCTGGACAATTCGCGCAGAGATGGCCGCTATTGCGGCCTGAATAACGAAATCAGCCTGCTTTGCTCGCTGGGCTGTTACGCCGACTTCACGTTCCCTTCAGCCCCCAGCGAAACGCAGCCAGCGATGGCCAACTGCATCTACTACTGCCGAGACGACCCGCTGCGGCCTCGTTCCCATGACCGCGGCCGCATGGCTCGCGTCGGTGCCGTGCCGGCAGAGGATGAACTATGCCTGATCACCGGACCGCTGGGTTTCAGCTTTCGTTCCCGCAAGTTCGGTCTTATTCCCCGCATCGAAAACGCAGACATTAGCGGCGGAATTCCCGCTGATGCGCAGCGCTGCCGTTCCTGGCTGAAATTAGGCGCTCGCGTGCAAGGCGCGCCCAACCACATTTTCGTCAAAGTGCACACCCATGGCGCACAGGAACGTCTTCAGGACTGCGTGCTCGGGCAGCAGGCCAGCACGATGTACAAAGCCTTAACCGATATGAAAAGCGACGGCGTGCGCCTGCACTTCGTGACGGCTTACGAGATGTGGCAGGCTGTTCGCAAGCTGGAACTCGGCATGACCGGCATGGTTCCGGCGTATCATGGGCATCTTGCCCATGCGCACGGGCTGGAAGCCCGTGATACGGTAAGAAATGCCGGCGGGTCGTTGTTGAAAGACAGCCCATGATCTACACCCTGTTCGTTCTGTTCGTTGCGAACCTTGTCCTGCGCTTGAATGACTTTTGGCCGACGCTGCAAAATGCTCCCATCGCCGAAATCGTCGTCCCGATACTCGTGCTGCTATGGCTTTTGTTCGAACGAAAAGAATTCTCGCTCGCGACGGATCTGTTCATCCCCGCGTACTTCATCGCGATGGTCGCCGGCTATGCGCTCGTCGTCTGGCCGGAGCAAGCCCTGATCATTGGCCGCGCGTATCTTCCCTGGGCGGCGCTTTACTTTCTTGCGGCGAACCTCGTTCGAACCTCGCGCCGGTTGGATATTCTATTCGCCGTCCTCTTAGCCATGACTCTGCTCCTGGTTGTGCATGCCGTTCAACAGGTCGCCGCGTATGATGGCATCAACGACGATAGCGGCATCGGTTGGTCGGGTGAACAGATGATTTTCGGCCGCCCGCGCTACGTGGGCATCCTGAACGACCCTAACGATCTCGCGCTCTTCTTCGTCATGATGCTGCCACTCGCGATGCAGTTCGCCAGCAGCGGTCGAAGCACGGTCTCGCGCCTCGCCGGCTATCTTTGCAGCGTTCCGATCCTCCTCGGCATCTATCTCACCAATTCTCGTGGCGGCATGCTCGCCGCCGGCGGCATCGCCGCCATCTTTGCTTACAGGCGCTGGGGTATCTCGCGAGCGGCCCTGGTGATCGGTACGCTGGCCATGGTTGCATTGGCCTACGGCCCTTCGCGCGTGCGTGAGGAAAGCGCGTCGGACACCGCATCAACCGAAGGCCGCATCAATGCCTGGGCTGCGGGACTGCAGATGTTCAAGCAACATCCGGTCCTCGGCGTCGGCATGCATCAGTTCACTCAGTACCACGAGATCACTGCGCACAACTCCTTTGTGATTTGTTTCGCCGAAAACGGCCTCGCCGGATACGTCCCTTGGCTGGGCGCGGGGTTTTTCGCGCTGTATGGACTGCATTCGACATTAAGGCGCTTGCGGCAGGGAACCCGCGCGCATCGCCAGACCCTTGCCTTGTTCGACTCGCTGGTGGGATTTTACATCGGCGGCTTCTTCCTGAGCCGCGACGTGTTCATCCTATTGCCCGTGTTGATCGGTCTTGCCGCCGCTCGTGTGCGAGCCACCCGCGACGAACTGGCGGACGCGGACGCGGACGCCGAAGCGGTCGAAACGCCTGTGGAGATTGTTGAGGAATCGCCCGTCGATGAACAGCACTCCGCGCCCGAGCCGCTGCCGGACATTTCCTGGCGCGCGGGCATTCGCTGGTTGCCAAAGCTCACCGGAATGGCGGTGCTGTCCATCCTCGTAATTCATTTCATTGTCTTGTTGAAGCGCTAGTGGTGCCACGGATGTGGCGGCGCGGCTTCTTGCGCCGCCTCATCCGTGCATGGCGCGCACTCAGCACGGATGAGTTCGCGCCAAACAGACGGCGCGAACGCATCCGTGGCACCAAGGCGGCGACAATAGCCACCCCTCTTGAGATAAGCGCGGAAATCGCGTACAAGAAGAATTGCTGGATGGTTTTGGGATGAACGTCCCGCCCTATTTGAGGCCTGCATGAATTTTCACATCGTCGTCATTCCGGGCGACGGAATCGGCCCGGAGATTGTCGCTGAAGCTCAACGGGTGCTCTCGCGCGTCGGAGAATTGTTCGGGCACCGCTTCGAATATGAAACGCAACTGGCTGGCGGCGCCGCCATCGATCGGTTCGGCACGCCGCTTCCCGAACACACGTTGAAGGCTTGCCAGAGCGCTCAGGCCGTGCTGAAAGGGCCCTTCGGCGGGCCGCGCTGGGACAAACTCGACAACCCCAACCGTCCGGAAGCCGGAATTCTCAATCTCCGCAAAGGGCTTGAGCTCTTCGCCAATCTCCGCCCGGTCAAACTCTATGAGGCGCTCAAAGACGCCTCGACGTTGAAGCCCCAAGTGATTCATGGCACAGACATGATCATCGTGCGCGAATTGATCTCGGGCATCTACTTTGGCGAGCCGCGCGGGATCTTCGGCGAGGGCGCTCAGCGCTACGGCGTGAACACGGAGGTCTATCACACCTCCGAAGTCGATCGCATCGTCCGCCTGGCGTTTGAACTCGCTCGCACCCGCCGGCTCAAAGTCACCAGCGTTGACAAGTTCAACGTGTTGGAGTCTTCGCGCCTTTGGCACGATGTCGCCAGCGACGTGGCTCTGCAATACCCCGACGTAACACTGGAGCACCAGATCGTTGACAACACGGCCATGCAACTAATCAAAGATCCGAAGCAGTTTGATGTGCTGGTCACGACGAATCTTTTCGGCGACATTCTCTCAGACGAAGCGTCCATGCTCACCGGCTCTCTGGGCATGTTCCCTTCTGCGTGCATCGGCGGCAAAGTGGCGATGTACGAGCCCTCGCACGGCTCCGCGCCGGACATTACCGGTACCGGCAAAGCCAACCCGCTCGCCACGATCTTGTCGGCCGCGATGATGCTCAAACACAGCTTCCACCTCGATGCCGAAGCGCGCGCCATCGACAACGCCGTGGAGAAAGCCTTGAACGCCGGTCTGCGCACCGCCGACCTGGCGCACACCGGCGATCGCATTGTCTCGTGCTCCGAAATGGGCGTGGCCATCGAACGCGAGATTGCCACCCGGTGAGACAAGTTTACAGTGCCTCCGACACCTCCGAAGCCGAACTGCTGAAGCAGCTCCTGACCGACAACGACATTCCGGCTGTCGTCGAAGGCGCCGAGGTGGCTAACGTCTTTGGCGAGATCCCGCCCGCCAAACCTGCCGTCTCTGTCCCCGAAAACGTCGATTGGGAACGCGTCACCCAAATCGTCTCTGAATTTGAAAACGCCAAACGCCAGCGCGCGGCCGGCATCCCGTGGGTCTGCCCGCGTTGCCGGGAGACCATCGAGCCACAATTCAGCGACTGCTGGAACTGCGCTAAAATCGAAGAAGAACGCAAGGCGCTGCTGCAAAAACGCAACCGCGCTCTGACGGTGGCGGTAGTCGGGGCTTTGTTCTGCGCCTTCTTGGTCATGTTCTTAAGCGCATGGGCGCAGACGTCCGATCGTGCCGCGGAGTTTTCGCGCACGCTGCTGCGCATTTCGGCGATTGCCCGCCTCGCGCTGATCCTCTTCGTTCTTATTGGCGTCTATTTTCTCGTTCGCCGCAGCATGAGCGGCCGGCGCTAAGTAACGCAATCCGGCAGGTTTGCGCTACAAAACCGCCAGAAATCCCGCAAACTTAGCTTTGTATGTACGTTGAATGAGCAGGGACGGTCTGCTCGGGTGGAGAGAACGCGGCATGCGAACGGTGTGGCTGATTGCGGCAACGGCAAGTCTGTGCGGGCTTTGCGTGGCGGAAGAACCGGCGCCGGACAACAAGGTTGCGACCAGCGTCGCTGCGCCCGAGACCAAGGCGGAGCAAAAGCAGGAACCCGAAGCCGACATTCCGCCGGCCGACATACACGCAGCGGCGAAGTCCGGAAATCTCGAAGCCGTCAAAAAGTTCCTCAGCGCCGACCCGAAGTTGGTCAACGCCCGAACGCAATTGAAGGACACGCCCCTTCATTGGACCGCAAGCTGCAAGCAGCCCGCCGTCGCGAAGTATCTGCTCTCGCAAGGAGCCGAAGTAGACGCGCGCAATTACACTGGCAAAACGCCGCTGCACCTGGCGACGTTCTGTGGCGACCTGGAGACTGCGGCCATACTCCTGGAAAACAAGGCCGATGTGAACGCAAAAGCCGAGTCGCCGGACGATGACGAATCCACCGGCGACACGCCCCTGCACATTGCCGCTCGCAGGGGCAACGTGAAGATGGTTGAATTGCTCATTGAGAAGAAAGCCGACTTGAACGCGCTGAATATCGGTGGAAAAACACCCGCGGACCTGGCCAAGAAACTTCAGCAAACAGCGGTCACGCGCCTGCTGCGAAAGTCCGGCGCCCGCGATACCGATCAGGAATGAAGCAAAACAGCAAACTCGAAACTCGAAACTCGAAACTCGAAACTCGAAGGAAACAGCAAAAGCAAAACAGCGAAAACCGCAAATGACGGGGTTCCGGTTCGCTGTTTTCTGTTTTGCAGTTTTTCCTCTTCTTTCGGATTTCGGATTTCGGATTTTGAATTTGAGATTTTCAGAAGCCTACTGCGCCATGCCCCGATTTCCCCGCACCCGATAGGACTCCTTCTGATCCACGCGGAACATCTGCTGGTTGAAGAGAATGATGACCGGCACGATGCGCGAATCGCCCACGTTGTCGTTGGTCAGTCCCTCGTCCCGCAACGCATTGCACAGCGAGTGTCCGGTCAGTGTCATCGTGAACTTCCCATCTTGCTGCGGAACGTTTCCGTGCGCGGACCTAATGCTCAGTCGCGCGGTTTCAAAGCGCCCGCTGTGCCTGCCTTTTCCATCCAACTCAAACGGGTAGACGCAGCCGCCCACGTCCACCACGATCTTTTGCCCGGAAACGCTGAAACCGGAGGGGACTGGCAGCAGCGCGGCCAGCGTCAGGCTGTCGCTGCCCGTGCGCGTAAAGTTCAGTTTGATGCTCAGCTTGGAAATCCGCAGCGCGAGCGGCGTAACGGGCGCGCTGCCAAACGGCGTTGAAGAAGGATCGGCAGAATCGGTGCCTAGCGCGGCTTCCAGTTCGTCCGGAAAACCGTCGCTATCGGTATCGGTAAAAGTGTTTGAAGTTGCCTGCGCGTTTCCGCCTGCGCCGTTCGTGTCACCGCTGCCGCTCGTCGTTCCACCACCGCCACTACCCCAGTAGCCACTGTTGCTGCCGCCCAAAATCGCCCCCGTGTCAACGGCCTCAAACGCGCTGCCGGGCACAGTCTTCAGTTGATTCAGGTCGTCATCATTGAAACGCGTATCCGACGCGCCGCTAATGAACCAGTCCGAGCCGTTATCCGCGACAAGCATGCCGTACTTCTTCAGTGCCTTTAGAATCACGAGCGCCTGGCCCTTGTAAGACGCCAGGTCGAAGTTCGCTTTCAGCCGCAGCCGCAAACCCATTGGCGGGAACGACGGATCATCAACCGACCCCTTGTGAGTCGCCGGATGAATGTACGCGCCCTGAGTTGCGTGGACGGTGAAGCGCAGCGCATGCGTGATCTCGCCGGCAGCGACATCGTCGTAGCGCACCAATCCCGGAAAGATCGGCAGGCCCGCGGCATCGGCGGACGTCCAGCCGTCTGGCCGCAGCGCATTGGACTTCAAGTCAAAGATCGCGCCCGACGAACACTTCCAGCCCGGCCCGACATACTGCGCGTTGTACATCTCATAGAGGATGGCATTGTCGCGATCGAGGACACACACGTGGCGATCGCCGGCGGCTCCGTTCCCCTCAACCGGAGCATCTTTCGGCACCGGATAAGGCCCCGGATCGCTTTCGTCGCCGTAATCCGTGAACGCGATGGCCACCTTGGGCTGGTTGCCCGGCACCACGACGTAAGGGATGCCATAGTCCAGGTTTGAGCCGAAATCGGCATGCAGGAACTTGTTGTTGCCCGTCAAGATCGCGTTGATGAACGTGTCCGATCCGGGATGAACCGGATCGGCCGAAACATCCCGGTTCCATGGATTGTCCGGGGGAAAAATGCCCGGAAGCGTGCTCGCCCACGTCGTTGCGGCAAGCGCCCATGCCACGGCGGACAGGACTACGCGGATTCGCACAACTGATCCCCTCCTGTCGTCGCATTCCCGAATCTCAAGTTAGTGCGTTCTGATGTCAAACTTGCTTACTTGCTGCAAGAAGGACGATGCGCTCAAAATCAAACACCCTCTCTGGCCAAAAACCACCAGTCTGTGACGTTTCGAACACCCCCGTCCTCTAGGCCTTTTGCCGGCCGAACCGACCCCGATTGACCAATGTGCTCTATGTGGAAGCACACTTACGCTGCACTTTGGTCAAAGTCGCCCAATGTGGTTAGAAAGTTGCTAACGTTTTCCCCGATCCTTGTCGCCATTTGGTCGATTGAAGCGCCACTGCTTCAACGGACTTTCGTTGCCATTTGCGAGGAAGACCATGCTGCGCCGCATAATCCTGACGTTTTCTTCGATGATCCTTGTGCTCGCCGCGTTCGCTGCTAACGCCTCCGAAGAGAAACCCGTTGCCGCTTTGCCGCAAACCGTGGTGGCTGGCGCCCCGGCGCTCGCGCCAGCGCTGAAGCCGGCCGAACCCAGCCTGGAGCAGCGCGTCGCCGATCTCGAGGCGCTCTCGAACTCCTCGGCCGTGTGCGGGATTTCCAGCAAAGTCGGCGTGAATCCCGGCGACAACGCCTGGGTTCTGGTCAGCGCCGCACTGGTGCTGATGATGACCGCTCCGGGCCTGGCGCTCTTCTACGGCGGCCTCGTGCGCAAGAAGAACGTGCTCTCCACCATGATGCACAGCATGTTCCTGATGGCGCTGGTCTCCATCATGTGGGTCGTCTACGGCTACAGTATGGCCTTTGGCGAAGGGAACGCCTACTTCGGCGACTTGCGGCATTTCATGCTGAATGGCGTCTCGCCCGAGAAGCCCAATCTTGCCTATGCACCGACAATTCCGCACCAGACGTTCATGCTCTACCAGATGATGTTCGCGATCATCACGCCGGCTCTGATCAGTGGCGCTTACGCCGAACGCATCAAGTTCAGCACGATGGTCGTCTTCACGATTCTGTGGTCCACGATCGTCTACTTCCCCTTGGCGCACATGCTTTGGGGCAAAGGCGGCCTCTTCAACTGGGCTGGCGGCGGCCGCATTCCGGTCCTCGATTTCGCCGGCGGCACCGTCGTCCACATCAGTTCTGGCGTCACCGCTCTGGTCTGCGCTCTAGTCCTCGGAAAACGCGTCGGCTACCCGCAGCAGCCAATGATGCCGCATAATCTGGTCCTCAGCCTCACCGGCGCCGGACTTCTGTGGGTCGGCTGGTTCGGCTTCAATGCCGGCAGCGCACTGTGCGCGGGCAGCCTGGCCAACAGCGCCTTTGCTGCGACCCATTTCGCGGCCGCAGCGGCCGGCCTGAGCTGGGCGGGAGCCGAATGGGTCACCAAGGGTCGCCCGAGCGCCCTGGGCGCCGCCTCCGGAATGGTGGCTGGCTTGGCCACGGTGACACAGGCCTCCGGCTTCGTGACGATCCCCTCGGCGTTGCTCATTGGGTTCATCGCCGGAATCGTCTGCTTCCTGGCCGTCTCGAAAGTGAAGAACTTGTTCGGCTACGATGATTCGCTGGACGCCTTCGGCGTGCACGGCATCGGCGGGATCATGGGCGCGCTGCTCACCGGACTGCTGGCCTCCCCGTTAGTCAACAAAGCCCTTCTCGACACGTACCAAGTCAACGGCAAAGCCGTCTCGCTCGAAGGTGGCAGCAGCCAGTTCGTCAATCAAGCTACAGCGGTAATCTTCGCGATTGTGTTGGCCGGCGGCGTCAGCTTCATCCTGCTGAAAGTCCTCGACCTGACCATGGGCCTGCGCCCCACCAAGGACGAAGAACTCCAGGGCATGGACATCACTCAGCACGGCGAAGAAGCGTACGCGTAACGGATGGCTCTTGGCTGTTAGCTCTTGGCTCTTAGCTGCGCAAGCGAACTCGGTTTGTTGCATCCAAGAGCTAAGAGTTAAGAGCGTCGTCCGCGGCCCAACGATGCACGCGGCAACGCACCAATGACTACTGACCGCCGTTAAAGACGCTGTTCCGCACGTAGGCGCCCGGGAGCAGGTTGCGCGCAGCCGTCTTGACGCACGTTCCATTTTCGCAATAGATGACCGTCGCATCGGGCGCGTAATCGAAGAGTAGCTGCCGGCAATTTCCGCACGGTGAAAGCACCGGCAGTTCATCGCTGCGCTTGCAGACCGCGACAATCGCCAACACTTGGGTCTCACCATTCGCGAAGGCCGATCCGATCGCGACGGGCTCCGCACATGGACCGTAGCCCGCTGCCGCGTCCACGTTCACGCCAGTAAAGATTTTCCCCGACCCACACCGCACCGCGGCTGCGACCGTATGGTGCGGCGGCCGGTACGTGCGCCGCAGCACTTCGCGCGCAGCTTCCACCAGAGCCCAATCGGATTCGTTCAGCGGCATCGGTTCCATGGCGAAAACATCATACCACGGAGTCGCCGCTTGCGGATTGCGGAATTTGGATTGCGGATTGAGCGAGCGGCTTCCTTACGCTCGCGGTTGCTTCGCGCGGGACGTTACTGCGCGCGTTTTGGGATAAGCCTGTACTCTTGCAGTCTTTGCTCCACGTCTCTTGCGCAGCCGCTCACAGTAGTCAAACATCTCGTCGAAGGTCTTGAAGCGCTTTTCGAAGTCGCGGCGCGCCTGACGGCAACGCTCGACATCTTCACCATCATAAATTAACGCCGCCCGTCGCGCGTCAGCTTCCTTCCGGGTCATACTTCTCTCCTGATCACTTGCCCCAAGGTGGCCCTTGGAATGGTCAACGGCGAACGCAGCAGCGGCGTCCTCAATCCCAACTGCTCGTTCGCAATCTCCAGTTTCCTCTGCGTCACATCGTTTGCCAAGTGCGAATGGTTCCAACTGAGAAGGTAGTCTATTCCGTGAGCGCACGCGAACGCCAGATGATTGGCATCGCCGGGCTGCGATAACGGGACAATTCCATGCTCCAGAAAATGTTTCGCGATGTCTCTGACCGTCGCAGTACCCGGCAAGTACGTGATCCGATGCACGATCTTAAGCGCTGCGGTCTGCCCGCGAAACTTGCCCTGCTCCAACTCCCCCTCCGCAAAACTGGACGTGTATACATTGAAAAACTGGCGTTCATGCTCCCACCACTCCCAGGTTGCCAGCGTTCGCGCGATTGCAGCGCTATCGCGGCCGTCATAAACGAGAGCGGAAACAATGTTGGTGTCCAGGTAGACACTCGGTTTTGTCATGAGTCGCCTCTTGCCGCACCGCTAGATAAGTACCATCCGCATCCTCGTCGTTCCTGCCTCCTGCTTACTGATTCTTCCACTGCCCCTTCTCATCCAAAAACTCCCCCTCCAACCCCTTCAGCGCCTGCGCGCGTTTATTGTCAAAGGCCGGGAGCAGCGTCGTAATGTGATGGCTGAGGAAGAATTTGTCCGGGGATTCTACGTTCGCCGGCGGTTTGCCTTTGGTTTCGTACACGCGGGAGGCTAGTTGCGCGCCGGGTGTCAGCCAGCGATAGATCTCCCAGTTCTCCGTGCCGGACCAAACGCCGTAGGTGCATTTCTCGGGGTTGCGAGCGTCCAGGGTGCATTCCGAATAGCCGCCGGAGTACGGGAAAATCGCGTCGCACTGGTGTTCGCAGAACGTGAGAATGTCGGGGCCCATCTTCCCGCGCAAAAAGCGCATCAGGATCACGTCTTCGTACGAACTGCCGAAACTGTCGAGATAGAAAAGCGTGCAACCCTTGTCCATCATCGTCTTGAAGCGTTTCCAGATCATCGCGCGATGGCCTTCGTTCTCTGGATTGATGTCGATGATTGAATCGCTCTTCCAGTTGTCGCGAACGGCCATGTCTCGCGGCCGCGTCGTCACACCAAGCCTCAGGCCCGCGTCTTTCAGCCGCTGCGCGATCGTCGGCCAGTTGGCTTCGACTTCCGGTGGAATGACATCGAAGTCCGGGCGGTACATGCCGCCGCGCGGATCATCTCCGCCCTGGCCCCAGACGATCACGCCTTGCCCGCCGTTCTCCTTTAGAGCTGCAATATGCAGATCACAGAACTGTTTCGTGCCTTCGGTGGTATCGATGCGCCGGTGCCCGCCGTGGAATCCGTACGGGTTCGTCGGCGAAATCGCAGCTTGGCTGTGGTTCAGATAATCGGTGCTGATCCAGCGATTGTCAGCCTTGTACTGAACGGCTCCGAAAGTCTTCTGAAAGTGTTCGCGATACGGTTCCAGCAAGTGCTTCCAGTCGCGATCAGGACTCACGCGCATCTTCAAATCAAACGTCTGCGCACCACGCGGCGGAATGGTGCTGACGACGAAGTACATCGGATTGCGATCCGGGAGTTTCTCGCGCTTGTCGGGATTCCAGTCCGTGTAGTCCCACAAAATCAGCGTGCGCGTCAGGCCGGTCTTCCATGGCGAAAGCCCGACGCCGACCGCATCATCCGTCGCGTAGCTACCGCCGATCTTCGACCAGTGCCCCGGATGACACAGACCCACGCCGT
Source organism: Planctomycetota bacterium (assembly GCA_036504595.1). Taxonomy (GTDB): domain Bacteria; phylum Planctomycetota; class SZUA-567; order H5-PLA8; family H5-PLA8; genus DASXUX01. Next base: position 153,829 of record DASXUX010000097.1, read on the forward strand.
GCGCCTGAAAATAGGAGACGTGCTGATTCATCATCAGCCCGGTGGGGATCTTTCCGAACGTGAACTTCAAACCGGAAAAGCCCGTCACGCCCATTGCTTCGTCTGGATTGTTGTTCTCGATGCGCGCGCTGATTGTCACGTCTTCGCCGGAGAAGCTGTAGTCGAATGTGCAGAGGAGATCGTCCTTCACCTGCCGCACGCGCGCGTGATCGGCGCCAAGAACCGTGATGCTTTTTTCCTGAATCGTCCTGGCTTTGACCTTGTTCGGTCCTGCGCCTTTGAACCAGCCGTCCGCATTCCAGGCAGACCAGCTTCCTTTGGCCAGGTCTCGCCCATCGAAGCTAATCCTGCAAAGCCCCTCGGCCGTGACTTCAGACTCGGTGCCCGTCGGTGTTTTGTAGATCAAGCGCGACTCGTCACCCTCGGCAGCCCAAATGCCGAGGGTCGCCAGCGCACACGCCAAGCTGCAAAGCAGTAGGGTTTTGGAATACATGGGTTCTCCCTCCGGGGTTCTGCGCCGAAGCATACTCATGTTTTCACCGCCTGCCACTGGCGGAAATGCGTGGCATTTGGGTTGCGAAAGGGAATAAATGACCAGACTTCAGCATTACCATTGCGTAATATCCGGTCAAATATTGGGAGAGTGGTCTAAATCGCCACGTCATTTAAGCGGAGGGGGATGGGCATGGGCACAGCTTTTTCATCGCGGTACACTTGGGGTACGGCACTGGCGGTCGTAGTTGTTGCCATTGCCGGCGGAATCGTTCTGGCCTTGCCCACACAAGGGGGCAACGGGCGCTATGTCCTGGTGGGCTGGAACAATCTCGGCATGCACTGCATGGATTCCGAGTATTCCCTGTTCTCCATCCTGCCGCCGTACAACACCATTCACGCGCAGCTTGTCGATGGCAACGGCAAGCTCGTCCGTGACGCCACCGGCGTCACAGTCACCTATGAGGCCGTTGCCGACGCGAGCGGCTCGATCAACACGACGTCTCAAGGCAAAACAGACTTCTGGGACCACGCACTGGACCTCTACGGCTCCAAAGCGCCAGTCGATACCGGCTTGACGGGAAACAAGATGCCCGGCACCGGCAACGTGCCTCAGCCCATGCTCTTCGACGCCACCAAAGCCTGGTTCATCGGCGAAGGAATTCCGCTTACGCCGTATGACGACAATCGCCAGCGCAACACGTACCCGATGATGCGCCTGGTTGCGCGCGACGCGTCAGGAACGCTCCTGGCCAGCACCAGCATTGTTCTTCCTGTTTCCGATGAAATGGATTGCCGAAGCTGTCACGCGAGCAACTCAAGCACCGCGACGCAGCCCGCCGGCGGCTGGGCTAACCTCGCCGATCCATTGAAGGACTACAAGACGAACATCCTGTTGCTGCACGATAGCAGGCAGAACGGATCGGCAACCTATGCAACGGCTCTGGCCAATGCCGGATACAACGCGCTGGGTCTTTACCCTACCGCGCAGGGCGGCAAGTCGGTCCTGTGCGCCAAGTGCCACGCGTCCAACGCGCTGCCGGGCACCGGCATGTCAGGCATTCCGCCGCTGACGACGTCGGTACACGGCATGCACGCTCACGCCGTCGATCCGACAACCGGCCAAACACTGGACGACTCGTCCAATCGAGCGGCCTGCTACCGCTGCCATCCGGGCTCGACGACCGGCTGTCTGCGTGGCGTGATGGGCAACGCCGTGGCTCCCGACGGCACGATGTTGATGCAGTGCCAAAGCTGCCACGGCACCATGAGCCAGGTTGGGGCGCCCGGCCGTCAAGGTTGGCTGCAGGAACCCAACTGCCAGAACTGCCACACGGGAACCGCGACCTCCAATTCCGGACAGATTCAGTTTACGAGCGTCTTCGACGGCACCGGCCAGCCGCGCGTCGCCACCGATCCCACATTTGCCACCAACCCCGATACGCCCGCCGCAGGCTTATCGCTCTATCGTTTCTCGACCGGCCATGGCGGCTTGGCTTGCGAAGCCTGCCACGGCTCCACGCACGCTGAGTTCCCTTCGTCGCACGCCAGCGACAACGTCCAAAGCCAGACGTTGCAGGGCTACAGCGGCGCGCTCGCCGAATGCAGCACCTGTCACGCATCGAACATACAGACCGTTACGGGCGGCCCGCACGGCATGCACCCCATTGGACAGACCTGGGTTTCCTCGCATGGAGATCTCGCTCAGGGCGGAACGGCGGGGTGCCAGCCCTGCCACGGGACCGACTCTCGCGGCACGGTGCTTTCGCGCACACGCACGGACCGTTCATTCGTTCTGGAAGGAGGCGGCGCCAAGCAGTTCCCAGCGGGCACGCAGGTCGCTTGCTTCGACTGCCATGGCGGCCCAGGCGGACCCGGAAACGCCGCTCCGCCTAGCGTTGACCTCGCTGCCACGTGGGGCGGTCTGACGCAGACGGCAAAGACCGCTCGCACGACTCAGCGGTTCGCGCTATCAGGAACGCTGGTTGTCAAGAATGCCGGAAAAACGAAGTCAAAGGCCGCCGCGGTCGGAATCTATCTGTCCCTCAGTCCCACGCCGTCGGCCAACGACCTGCTGATCAAGAAGCTCAGCACCGGCGCGCTGAAGCCCGGACAAACCAAGACCCTGAAGCTTAACATCAAGCTCCCAACTGGCGTCAGCGCATCTGGGAAGTACGTCACCGCCAAGGTGGATTACACAAACCTCATCTTGGAGACGAACGAAACCAACAACACTGCTGTCTTCGGTCCGCTGCCATAGCGCGGCGGAAATATTCCCTTGCGCGGGCAGCCGGAGCAAACGCTGGCTGCCCGCGCGTCTTTCTCCGCAATCCGAAATCCGCATTCCGCAATCCTGCCGGCATGGGGTATGTTGTTGCGGGATTTCTATCGAACAGCGGAGAAGCGGAAGTGGCGGAGCAGTCCAAAGGTCTTGCCACCGGCGCGCAGACGGCCGGAAGCAACGGCGCGGGTGCGGAGCCGAATTGGCGCGCGGCCAGCGACGAACAGCTTCTGCGCGCCATGGCCGAAGGGCACCCGACTGCTTTCGATGAGCTTTTCTCGCGGCACAGCACCGTCGTTCTCTCGTTCCTGGCCCGGCTGACTGCGGCCCGTTGCGATCCCGAAGACTTGCTGCAAGAGACGTTTATGCGCGTGCTCACGCACGCGGGAGACTTCCGCGCCGGCGCCGCATTCCGGCCGTGGCTGTTCACGATTGCGCGGAATGTCGCCTACAACTCGCTGCAGCGGCGCCGGTTGCGCTCCGAAGTGGAAGTCTCGACGGACTTCTCGGAAGCGGTGCCGGCCGTTGCAAGCAGCACTGAATCCAGAAGCACATCGGCCGATCCCAGCGCGCGGATGCAGTCCCAGGAGCAGCGCGTGAAACTGCTTGCCGCGTTGGAATCTTTGCCTCCGCCGCAACGCGAGATCATCGTGCTGGTAATCTACAACGGGTTCAACTACGAGGAAGCTGCGTCGATCACGGGCGACTCCGAGGGCACCCTGCGCTCGCGGATGTTCCACGCGCTCAAGCGGCTGAGAGACCGCATCAAAGAAGGAGACGTGTGATTGAGCAAAACGGCAAATTCGAAACTCGAAATCCGAAGGAAACAGCAAAAATGAAAACGGCGAAACGCAAAGCGAGGCGCTGCTCCGGTTCGCTGTTTTCCGTTTGCTGCTTTTCCGTTTCTTTCGGATTTCGGATTTCGGATTTCGAATTTCCGGGAGCCGCTGGGCGATGAATACCGAAGACGTAACTTTGCAGGAGTTGATAGTCCGCGCTCTCACCGGCCGCGACCAGAGGGCGCGTCAGTCGCTGCAGACCGCGGCGGCGAGCGATCCGGAACTGGAACGTTTCTGCGCCGAACTGCAAGGCGTCGTCAGCGAGTTGGCGGGGACCGCTGATTGGCTGTCTTCGGGCCCCAGCGCGGAGCTCACCGCAAAGATTCGGCAAGCCGTCATTGCCAAACTTCCTGCCGCGCCGCCGCATTTCCGCACGGTTCTGCTGGAAGCCGATCTGGGCCGCCGCAGCGCGGCCCGGCGCGCGCTGCTGGTGCTGGTGGCCGGGGTGGTGTGCGTGGCGGCACTACTTTATCTATGGCAGCGCTCGCCGGCTGAAGAACGGCGGCTAAAGCTGACCGGGAAAAGCGTGTTCGAGAGTTCACTCCAGGACGGGATGCCGCGCGGCTGGCAGAAGGCTGGCGAGCAGAACTGGCTGGCGGGCAGCGAAGGCCTGCACACCGCCGGCAACGAAGAGAGCGGCGCGCTATATTATAAGGAGGGCTTCGCCGCCGACGCAGCGCTCGCGCTCGATCTGGACCTGCACGTTCCCGAACTGGGCGAGCTGTCCAGCGCGATGGTGTTCCTTGCCGACGGAAATGGCGAAGACGCTCCCGCGCTGGATGCCTCCAGCCGGCCGCGTTCGGCGTTGGCGCTTGAAATCGCGGCCGACAGCCTGGTTCTGAATGGCCCCGGCCGCACGCTGCTGCAATCGCGCCCCGAGACCGGCGGCGGCGGTCGCTTCTATCGTCTGCGCATCGAGTATCTGGGTTCCGCCGCGCGTGTGCTCATCAACAACGCCATCTTCTACGACGGTCCAGTGCCGCAGCCGCGCGGACCTTTCTTCGCCGGCTTGCGCGTCGCCGGCCCGAAGAAAAACGAAATCCGCTTCAACACGCTCCGACTTGAAAGGTAGGGTTGGTGAGTGGTTATTGGTGACTGGTGAGTGGTGCTTGGCCGACATCTCACCGCGCACCATTCGCCACTCCACCACTCACCAATTACCCGAGCGGAGCGAGGCAGATGAGCGTCATCGTAAACGAACCCATTCAGCAGCCGACGAAGGACGAACTGGCGCTGGCCGAGAAACTTTCCGCTGCGCGCAACGTGCTCACTGAAGAAGTGCACAAGCTGATCGTCGGGCAGGACGAAGTGATCGAGCAGCTTCTGCTGGCGATATTTTGCCGCGGGCATTGCTTGATGGTTGGCGTGCCAGGCCTCGCCAAGACCGCCATCGTCAACACGCTTGGCAAAGCGCTCAGCCTGAAGTTCTCCCGCGTCCAGTTCACGCCGGACTTGATGCCCAGCGACATTACGGGAACCGACATCGTCCAGGAAGATCCGGATAGCGGCCGGCGCATCACTGAGTTCCTTCCCGGCCCCATTTTTAACAACATCATTCTCGCCGATGAGATCAATCGCACGCCGCCGAAGACGCAGGCCGCGTTGCTCGAAGCCATGCAGGAACATCGCGTGACGGTTGGCAATAAGACATACTCGCTGCCCGAACCGTTCTTCGTGCTCGCCACGCAAAATCCCATCGAGCAGGAAGGAACGTATCCGCTGCCCGAGGCGCAGCTCGACCGTTTCATGTTCCTGGTGAAAGTCGGCTATCCGGACCGCAACGAGGAATTGCAGATCATGCGGCGCACCACCAGCGCCTACAGCGCGCAGCTCAAGCCCGTTTTCAACGGGGACGAACTGCTCGGTCTGCAGGAAATCGTGCGCAAAGTTCCGGTCGCCGATCACGTGTACGCATTCGCCGTGGACCTGGTGCGCGTCACGCGCGTGTCGGAAGGCTACGCCGCTCCAGAGGTCAAGCGCTGGCTGGACTGGGGCGCCGGTCCGCGCGCGTCACAGTATCTGCTGCTGGGCGCCAAGGCTCGCGCGCTGCTGCATGGCCGTTTCCACGCGACGATCGAGGACATCGTCGCCATCGCCAAACCCGTGCTGCGCCACCGCATGGTTCTGAACTTCGCCGCTGAAAGCGAAGGCTTGACCACTGATCTGATCATCGAACGCTTGTTGGAACAGAGTCAGAAGACAGCGAAGTGAAGCACGAAGTACGAAGGGCGAAGGTCCAAGTTCGAAGTGTGGCTCTGATAGCGGAAAGGAAGCGAGGCACGAAGTGCGAAGGATGAACGGAGGCTGCCAATCGAGGCCTCGTTCGCACTTCGCACTTCGTACTTCGCACTTCCCAAGATGACCGAAGCGCGAGAACTGATCGACGACCGCGTCATGCAGCGGGTCTCCCACCTGCGCTTGGTCGCGCGCACGGTGGTGCAGAGCTTCATCACCGGCCAACACCGAAGCGTTTACAAAGGCTTCAGCGTCGAGTTCGCTCAACACCGTCAGTACACGCGCGGCGATGAACTGCGCCACATCGACTGGAAAGTCTTCGGCAAAACCGACCGCCTGTTCGTCAAACAATACGAAGAGGAAACGAATCTGCGCGCCACGCTGGTTCTGGACGCCAGCGGCAGCATGCTTTACCACGGGTCCGGTGAGACGAAGTTCGACTACGCGCGTAAAGTCGCCGCGGCGCTCGCCTACCTGATGGTCAGTCAGCAGGATTCCGTTGGCCTGGCCACCTTCGACACCCAAGTTCGGCAGCACATCCCGCCGCGTTCGACGAGCGGACATCTCAACACGGTTTTTGGGGCGCTCGCCGCGACAGACGCGAAAGGCGAGACAAATCTTGCGCCGATTCTGCAGGATCTCAGCGCGCAGCTTAAGCGCCGTGGCCTGGTGATTATTCTCTCTGACTGTTTTGCTCCGATTGAGGATCTGACGCACGCGCTTGGCCACTTCCACCACAAGCGCCACGAAGTCATCTTGCTGCAAATTCTCGACCCGAACGAAATCACGTTTCCGTTCGACAACGTTGCGGAGTTCCGCAGTCTGGAAAACACGTCGCATAAGCTGCGGTTGGATGCTCCACGCGTGCGCAAGCATTATCTGGAACGGCTGGAGCGTTTCGTGCGGCTGCTTCGCGAAGCGTGCCACCGTTTTCATTACGACCACGTGATGCTGCAGACGGACCAGCCCTTTGATCGCGCATTGTGCGAGTACCTGCTGCGGCGCAGAGAGCGATAAATGGTCTTCCTGAACCTCATCCTCGCCGGTGGTCTGGTCGCCGTCAGCGCGCCGATCATCATCCACTTGCTGCATCGCAGCCGCGTGGTGCCCCACGATTGGGGCGCGATGATGTTTCTCGAAGAGTTGCTTGCCGAACGCGCGCGCCGTTTGCGCATGCAGGAGATTATTCTGCTCCTGGTGCGAGCCCTGATCGTGGGCTGCCTGGCGCTCGCGTTGATGCGGCCGGCTTTGCAGTCGCGCACGGCGGGCGTTCGAGCTAAAGACGTGCGGACCAGCGCGGTTCTGCTGCTCGATGATTCATATTCGATGAACGCGGGCCGCGGCCGCAGCGGCTGGACTGAAGCGAAAGACGAAGCGCTCAAGTACATTAACACCCTGCAGCGCGGCGACGACGTGGCCGTGATGTTCACCTCATCCGCTGGAAAGGCGCCCACGGCGGCGGCGCTGTACGATCTGGAACACGCCAAAGACATCGTCCAGCAGGCGAAAGTGCAGCATGACAAAGCCGATCTGCCGCGCGCGCTGGGCGCGGCCTTGCAGCAGCTTGAATGCCAGCACAACCCGCGGCGCGAACTCGTTCTTTTGACGGACATGCAGGCGGCCGGTTGGGATCTGGGCGATGGCGCCCGCTGGTCGTTCCTGGCCAACACCGTTCGCTCCAGCCGCGTGAAGCCGTCTATTGTCATCGCCGGTACGCCCGACGCGCGGCCCAACAATATTGCGCTGCTGGGGCTGGAGCCATCGCGGCAGGTTGTCGATTGTTTCAGCACTGTCGCCTTTAACGTCACCGTCGCCAACACAGGCCCCGAACCGCTGAAGGACGCGAGCGTCTCCTTTAGTGTCGATAACGCGCCCAAGGCCACGCGTACCGTCACGCTCGCTCCCGGCGCGCGGGAAGTTGTGCAGTTCGAGCACAAGTTCGACCGTCCGGGCTCGCACTATATTTCCTGCAAAGCACGCTCGATGCTCGACGCGCTGGACGACGACAATGATCTCTACTACAGCGTCGTGGTAATCGATCGGCTGCCCGTTCTAGTGATCGATGGCGACCGCAAAGAGCGAGCGCTCGGCAGCGAAACCGATTTTCTGCGCATGGCGCTCTCGCCGAGGGACAATGACGATCCGCAGTGGCGAACCGTCATCGAAACTACCATCATTGCGCCGACCGATTTGCGGTACACCGATCTATCGAAGTTCCGCGTGATCGCGCTGGCGAATGTCGCCGCATTGCCGGCCACCGCGGTTTCGGACATCGAACGGTTCGTCGTCGCCGGCGGAGGCCTGATGATCGCGCTCGGCGATCGCGTGCAGGCAGCCGTCTACAATCGCGATCTCTTCCGCCAAGGCGCCGGCTTGTTGCCCGTTCCATTGAAAAGCATCACGAAGATCGCGGAAGCACCGTCGACTGCCGCGCCGCGCCTCGTCGCCTCAGAAGTGGAAAAGAAAGCGTCGCCCGCTGTTCACTTGGCAAGCATCAACTCCAAAGTTCCCGCGCTCGATCTCTTCCGCCCTGAAAAGGGGCAGGACTGGTCGAAGGCGCGCATTCGCGCACATTACTCCACCAGCGCGCCGGGCGAAAATGTGCGCGTGCTGGCGACGTACTCCAACGGCGAAGCCGCGCTGGTGCAGAAGCAGCTCGGCGAAGGAAAGGTTCTGCTCCTCACAACGGCCGTGGATCTGGACTGGTCCGATCTACCGATTCATCCGTTCTACGTGCCGCTGATGCAGAACCTTGTTTTCGATCTCGCCTCCGCGGTGATTCCTCCGCGCAATCTGCCGGTCGGCCAAACGCTCGCGCATGCCGTCACTGGTTCGGCTGCGCTCAAGCCGCACGTCATGTATCCGCCAAACGATGAACCGGCCGTCATGCGCATGCAGCGGCAGGGACAGCTTTCGATCTTCACACAGGAGACCACACGCGTGCCGGGGCTTTACACCGTGTTGGCGGAAGGCGCTCCGCCGGAGGAGCGCGTCTTCTACACGGTCACGGCCGACCGGTCCGAATCTGAACTCGGTCATCTAAGCCCCGCCGATTGCCAGCGCCTGGAGCGCGATATGGGCGCCCGATTCGCGCCGGACTGGTCCGCGCTGGCGAGATTGATTCAACTAGACGCGGGCGGCTATGAGATTTCTGCGTTCCTGATTTTCGCGGCGTTGGCATTGTGCTTCGTTGAAATTTACCTGACGCGGAGGTGGGCATGAACGCCGCGCCAGCGATGGGACTCAAGCTGATTCTGACGGGCTATGCCGCGTGGCTGATCGTGCCGCTGGCGGTGCTGCTGGCGCTGTTGATCGCGCGCTTGTATCTGCGCGAGACGCTGGCGTTCGGTAAACGCGGCTTCTGGCTGCGAATGCTACGTGTTGGTGTCGTCGTGACGCTGACGCTGCTGCTTTCGCAGCCGATCATCCAGCGTGTGACGGCGAAGACCGAGCCGCCGGTGGTCGTCGTGCTGCGCGACCGCTCGGCCAGCATGTTCGTTCACGACAAGCATGAACCGGCGGAAAAGAAAATCCGGACGGCGATCATGCTGGGCTGGCTGGACGCCGGCCTGCGCGACGTGAAGGCTTCGCAGGCAGCAAGCGAACTGAATGCAGCGCAGAACACGGCCGAAGTCACACTCGGCGGCGTGCGTCAGGCTTTGCAGCAGCTTCAGGAAAGCGGCGCCAGCGCTGATCGAGTGAGTGAAGTGAAGCGAAATCTTGGCACGGTTTCTGCCGCGGTGCAACGCGCCGGCGGATTCCTCGCTTCGGCGCCGCTAGATGGCCCGCAGCTCGGGACGCTGGCGACAAAATGTGCCGAGACGGCGCAATGTCTGCAGAAGGATTTCGGCGACACACCCACGGGTGCGAGTGACGCGCGACGCTATCTGCTCGACAAATCGCAGTCGGTAAAAATGTTGAAACAGGATCTGACGAAACTCGCGGTCTCCGCACAGCAGCTTCAGGACCGCGTGGATCGCGCGCTGGCCGAAAGCGGCAAGCCGGCCGTGAAAGCCGCGCTCGATCGGTTCGACAAAACGGATCGCTTTACGTTGCTCAAACAGGTGCTCGAAAAAGCGGCAGGACCGTCAAGCGGGGAGCAATGCCGTGTGGTGGCGTACGACATCGACACCGATTTGCGAAGCCCGGACCGAGAGCACCCAGACGATGAGAAGACGGCCGCCACGGTTCCGGCACGCGGCCGTAAGGGCGCACTGCCTCCAGATGATGCAAAAGCTGAAAAGCCGGACGAGCGCAGCGCTTTCACGTCGGATCTCCGCAATTCCGATACGGACCTGGCAACACCGCTGCTGCGATTGGCTGAACGCCACGCGCAGGACACGATCGCCGCGGTGGTGCTGTGCAGCGATGGCCGCCATACAACCGGGCCTTCGCCAGAAGACGCCGCGCGTGCGATGGCCGCTCGCGGCACGCCTGTGCATACGCTGGGAGTCGGGAGCATCGAGCCACCGCCGGATATCTGCGTCGCGCGCCTGGACGGAACGCTCTCGGTCTTTCTGGAAGAGACGATTCGCCTGACCGCGCACATCAAGACGGTCGGCTGCAAAGGCAAGAAGTGCGACCTTGTCCTGAGCCGCGGTGAAAAGGAACTGCAGCGCCGGGCGATCACGATCTCGCAGGACGGCTGGCTGCATCAACCGTTTGATCTTACGGCCGACCTGGCCGGGCCGAACGCGTTCACCGCGTCCATTGTGCCGCTGCCGGACGAGACGCTGACGACAAACAACAGCGCCAGCGCGGTTGTGGACGTCGCGAACGACAAGCTGAAAGTGCTGGTCGTCGATGAGATGCCGCGCTGGGAAATGCGCTACGTGGCCAGCATGTTGCGCCGCGAGCGCAAGATGAACCTGACGGAACGCTGGCTGACGACCACCGAAGTGCTCAACCCGCGCGCGAAAGCTCTGCCCGACGAACAGAAATCGCTCGAAGAATACGACATTATCGTGCTGGGCGACCTCGCCGCCGAACGCCTCGACGACGCAACGCAGAAGCGGCTGGCAAAGTACGTCGCGGACGCGGGTGGATTCCTGGTGGTCATTGCGGGGCCGAGAGCCATGCCGCGGGCCTACGCAACTGGGCCGTTGGCAGACCTGCTTCCGATTCGGCAGCAAATGCCGCTCGGCGTGGGCGCGACGATTGGTCTGCCCGGAAGTATCGAGCCGGCGGCGACGCGCGTAAAGCTGGCCGAAGGCAGCCACAGCGAGATTGTGCGAGTGTTGCGCGACCCGGCGCTGAATGAACAGCTTTGGCCGGCGCTGCCGGAGCTGCCCTGGATTGCTCGCCCTGCATTTGCCAAGCCTGGCGCGACAACCCTGCTGTGCGCCGACGACGCGCGCAAGGACGCGGTGGTGGCGATTCACAACTACGGCGCTGGCCGAGTGCTGTACTGCGGCAGTGACAACACCTGGCGCTGGCGCTACAAGGTCGGCGATCGGGTTCATACCGTGTTCTGGGCGCAAGCCGTGCGCTGGGGCGTGAGCAACCGGCTGGCGGGCAGCGAGCGCCTGAAAGCCGGCGTGGACCGCCGCGAAATCCGGCCCGGCGACAATCTGGAAGTGATCGCTCGCCCGCGCGATAAGGAAGGGCACGCGGTCACTGGCGCGACCGTCATCGCCGAACTCGGCGACCGTTCACGGCCGCAGCGTGTGCAGCTTCAGCCGGTTGCCGACAGCGGCGGGCTTTACCGCGGCACGCTGCAGAATCTCGGCGCGGGCGTGCACAGCGTGGCCGTCACGGTGAGTTCGCCGGACTTCGAAGGCATCGTCACAGAGTTGCAGGTGATCGCGCGCGAACTCACGGGCCAGGAAGGAGTCGAGCTTTCGCGCGATGCATCGCGGCTGACTACGATTGCTGGAGCGGGCAGCGGCCGATACGCCGATCTTCTCGACGCGCCGCAGTTGTTCAAGGACCTCGCCGGTCAGAGCCGGCAACGCACGGTGGAAGACACGTTCGAGATGTGGTCGTCGTATTACGCGCTGATTTTCGTCGTCCTGTTACTGGTAACAGAATGGCTGCTTCGGAAACGCCTGGGGCTGGTGTGATGATTGGGAATCCGGATATGAAACCACAGCCGAGCGCGGACGAACGCAAAGACGGGTCCACCGTTCTTCTGCGCAAGGACAAGTCCACTCTTCTTCAGAAGCTGCGGCCGTCTGCCGTCGCAGCTCAACGCCTTGAAGTGCCCGTGCCTGTCGCGACTGCGCTGCGGCGCTTTGCCGATGCGTCCCGGCGTCTGGCGGTGTGGGCCAGCGCGGCGTGGACGATCGCGGCGCTGGTGCTGCTCTTCACGGTGATTGCTCTGGCCGACCGCTTCCAGCTTATCGACGACTCCGGGCGCCGCGCTTCGGCGCTGCTCGCGTATGTTTGTGTTCTGGGGTTGCTCAGTGCGCTTCTGTTCCGAGCCCTGCGGCGGCGCACGCCGGCGGAAATCGCGCTGGTTCTGGAATCGCGCATTTCGGGCGGGGACGTAAAGGAGCGCATTTCCACGACGGTCGAACTTGCGGAACGAAGTCAGGCGCTCGCGAAGAATCCAGATGAGGGGAACGAAGGCGTTTCCACCGCGCTGATCGGCCGCGTCGCCGACGAAGCGGCGGCGCTCGTGCAAGGATTGAAGATCGAGGATCTGCCGGAGAGCCGGCCTGCGCTGCGCGCTGGAAAAGCCGCGGCGGCGCTGCTTGGAGCGATGCTGGCGCTGTGCATCCTGCCATCTCTGCACATGGCCACGCTGTACGCGCGCGCGCTGGTTCCGTGGCGGCACATTCAGCGGCCCAGCAACACACGGCTGGCGGTGCTGCCCGGCGATTCGCGCGTGGTGGAAGGCGCGGCGATCGACGTCGAAGCGCAGCTCAGCGGCCAGCCGGCCAATTCGGTGTTTGTCGAAACGCGCGAGAAAGGCGCGAAAGACTGGAACTCGCAGATCATGGAGCGCAGCGGCGAGCATGAGCAGCGCTTCACGCTCAAAGTGGGGCCGATGCGAGCGGGATTGGATTACCGCGTGCGAGCCGGCGACGGACTTTCGCCGGAATATCGCATCACCGTTCTGCCGCGGCCGGAGATCGCAGGGCTGAGCATCACCGTGCGCTATCCGGCTTACACGAAAATGCCGCCGGAGACCTTCGAACGGCTCACTGGCGATCTGTCCGTGTTGAAGGGCTCGCGCGTGTCGCTGAACCTCAAATCCAGCACGGCGCTTTCGGCCGCGGTGCTCGAATTCTCCGACGAGCGCAAGATCTCGATGGCCGTCGAGAAAACTGTTGCGAAGGGCGGCTTTGAAGTCACCGAAGACAGCCAGTACCGCGTGCAACTGCGCTCGGATGAAGGCGTCTGCAATCCCGATGCGCCGCTGTTCGCGATCCGCGCGATACCCGATTGCCCGCCGCAGGTCACCGTCATTACGCCGGTCTCCGATGAAACGGTCGATCCGGCGCGGCTGGTGACGCTGGAGTCGCGCGCTGAGGACGATTTCGGCATCACGTCCATGCGGCTGGTCGTGCGCTCCGAGCAGACCAACAACAGCGTTACGCTGGCGCTCCAGAAGCCCGCGGACGCCGACAAGATATGGCTCGTCGCTCAACCTTGGGATCTGGCCGGTCTGTTTCTGCGCGATGGCGACACGGTGACGTACCGAGTCGAAGCGACCGACACGGCCGGAACGGTGGGCAAAAGCGATGAGCGGCGCATGCGCGTGAGCAGCGGCCGGCGCGCGCCATCCGCGGCGGTGCTCGCTGCGCTTGAGAAAGCGCAAAGTTCCATCGCAAATGCGCGCAAGCTGCTGGCGTCCACGAAAAAAGACGTGAACAACATGCGGCAACTCTTCCGGCCGGAAGACACCGGCTATCAGGCCGCTGAACGGCTGCTGCTGGGCGAGTCTATTCAGCGCGTGGCGCGGCAGACGCAAAACGCCTCCGAGGTGCTCGGCAAAGTTGCGCCGGACGCCGAGGCTGGGCCGTTCCGCGCGTTGCTGACCGCGCTCTCCGGCGCGCTGACGCGCTATGCGACTTCCGAACTGCGGCCGCTGGACAGCGCAGCCATTCGCGCGCGGTCGCAGGAGTCGCCGGAGATTGCTCGCGGTCTGGAGACGCTCGTCGCGCAGGCGCCGCTCGTCGAGGAACGCTTGGCGCTGCTGCATAACGCGACGACCGTTGGGCAGCGCTACGCGGGCTCAATGCTGCTGGAAGACCGGGCGGCGGAAATTCGCGATTGGCAGCAGAAGATCACGCCGGTCCTGGTCGGCGCGGCGGGGTGGAGCGCGCGCGGGGCGTACACGCCGGGGCTGACGGCGGAATATTACCGTGGCGGCAATTTCGAAACGCTGGTGCGGCGCACCGTCGAAAATCGCTTCGAGTTGAAGAACAAGGAGCTTCCCGATCTGGGGCGCGAGAACTTCAGCATCCGCTGGAAAGGCCAGATGCTCGCGCCAAAGGCCGGGCGCTATGTCTTTAGAACCACAGCGGATGACGGCGTGCGGCTGACGCTCGACGCAAACCGCATCATCGATGAATGGCGCGGGCAGAATCCGACGACGTTTGAAGGCTCCATCGAGTTGACCGAAGGCTGGCACGACATCGTCTTCGAGTTCTATCAGGGCACGGGAACCTACGAGATCAACCTGCTGCGCGCGGGACCGCGCATTGCATCCGCACCGATCCCACCCGAACACCTGCGGAACGCGGCGGCATTGATTGGGCCGGCGACCGATAGCGTTCGCGCCGCGATGGCCAGCGGTGCGACGGAGTCGGCCGTTGATCAGGCGCTCGTGCGCATGCAAACGATGATTCAGGCTGCGCAGAATCTTTCGCCGGAACTGACGCGATTGGCGATGCTGCCGCCGGAACCCGACGGCGAAGCGCTGAAGCAGAGCGGCGAGTGGCGGGCGGATGTGACGCGCTGCACGATCGAGTTGCAGGCGGTGAAGTCGCTTTCACCGCCGCTGGCGTTGCCGATCGGCCAGTGGCAGGAGCACACGGCGGTGCTGGCGCGGCGCTACGTGGAGGTGCGGGCGCGCTATCGCCGGCTGGTTGAGGAATGGCTGCGCAAGCTTTCGAACGAGGTCTTCGCCGAAAGCGCGAAGATGAAACAGATGCAGGCAAACGCTGAAGCTGCGAAGAAGGCGTTCGAGAAGTTGACCGAAGCATCCCGGCAGCAGAAAGACGACGAGCGGCGCGCGGCGGAGATGGCGAAGGCCGATGCGGTTGTGCGCGCGATGGCCGAGGAAATGCAGACGCAGGCAAAGGAGATCGCGGCCGACCTGAAGAAGGAGGCCGAAGATGGCCGGCGTCCGTTGGAAGAACGCCGTTTGATCGAGGCGTTGGAGCACAAGGCGGAGATGCTCGCGGTCGAGCCGCTGGCAGGATTGCAGGCTCGGTTGGAGGAAGCGAAAACGCCCGAGGCGCTCGCCAAGACTCAAGACAAGTGGCCCAATGCAGGCGCGCAGGCGCAGGAAGTTGCGCAACGGGCCGCGGAACTTGCGCAGGCTACCGAGAAGATGGAGCGTGCGGTAGCTCTGCGCGAAGAACTGAAGGATACGGCCAAGAACGAACTCGCCGCCAAGGAAGCTCTCACCAAGCCAGCGACGGCCGAGAACGCGGCGGCGCAGGAACGCGCGGCCAGCGAGTTGAAGGAGGAAGCCGCGGATCTGAAGCAGGCGCTGGAGAACGCGCGCAACCAGCTTGATCCAAACACGATCGGCAAGGCGCAGCAGGCGAGCGACCAGGCTGCAAACAGCAAGGCGCCGGAGTTGCTCGAGAAGAAAGCCGCGCAGACTCTGGCCGGAGAAACGCAGCCGAAGCCTGAAGACGCGGCGAAGGCAAAGGAAGCTGCGAAGGAACTCGGCGAGCAGGCCAAACAGGCGCTCGACGCCGCCAGCGCAATCAATAAGGAGCTGGCCAACGCGGCGCAGCAACTCAACGGTGACCCCGCTCAGGCGCTGCGGCAAGCGGCGCAGGATTTGGCGGTGAGCAGTCAGAAGTTGGCGGAAGCCAAACAGCCGCAGAACACTCCCGCGGCGATGGAACAGGCTGCCGAAAAAGCCGCGGCGGCGCAGGAGAGAGCCGACCACACAGCCGAGCGGCTCGGGTTGGACGCCGAAGCGGCGCGTAAGGATGCGAAGACGCCGGAGCAGAAGGCCAAGGCGGACGATCTCGTGCGGCTGGCGGCGGCGGTAAATCACGAAGCCGACAAACAACTCGCGCCGCTGGCGGCCGACGTTAATGGCGCTCGTAACGAACCCAACGACGCGGCGCAAAACAAGGAGCTTCAAAAGCGCGAAAAGGGCGAGCTTGAAAAGCTGAACAAACTCGCCGATATCGCGGGGCAGATCGCATCGCAGGATCCGAATCAGCAGAAGCAGGCGCGCGAGGCGCTCAATAAGGTTCTCGCCGAACAGGGTGAGCAGGATCGCGTCGAAGCGGCACTCAAGAACGCGGCGGCGATGGAGAAGGTCGCGGAGCAACTTGCGAAGAACGACGCGGCACAAGTTGCAGATCAGAACCGCGACCGTGAGGGAGCGGCGAAGGAGAAAGGCCCGACGGACGCCGAGAAAGCCGCGAATCTGGATGCGGCGGAGAAAACGCTCGCGCAAGCCCTTGGCGCCGACCCGCAGCAGGCGGCGCGCGAGGCCATGGGCAAGCGGCTGGATGAACTTGCCAAGGATTTGCGGCAGCAGGCGGGCGACGAGCGGCAATTGGCCAATCATCTTTCGCAGGCGGCGGCACTGGAGCAGCAGGCGCGAGAGGATTTGAAGAAGGAAGCGCCCGCGATGGCTCAGGCGCTGCAGGGCGCGCAAAAGGAAGCGGCGGCGGATGCTCAAGGCAAGTCGCCCGACGTCGCCCAGCCACTCAAGAACGCGGAGCAGCAACTTGGAAAGGCCGCTGAAAACGCAGCCGCAGAGGCGGCCAAGGCCGACGCGGCGCCGCTGCCAGAACTCGGAAAAGACATGGCCGCGCTTGCTCAACAGATAGAAAAGCCGGCGGGCGAACTGGCGGCGGCGATGAGCAAAGCTCCGGAAGAGCAAATGAAAGGCGCGCAGCAGGCCGGGCGGGAGGCTCGCGAAACGGCGGGCAAGGCGGCGGAGCTTGCGCAGGAAATGCAGAACGCAGCGCGCGCGGGGGAACTGGCCAAAGCGGAAGCCAAAGAGGATGCGGGTGACCGGCAACAGCTCGAGGCGCAGGCTCACGCGGCGATCGATGCGCTGGAAAAGGAAGGCGGCGCGCCCGCGGCGGAATTGGCCGCGCTGAAGAAGGCAGCGGAGGCTCCGCAGGCTGGCCAGCAGCCGCAAGGGAAGGCTGACGGGGAGACGGGGAGACGGGGGGACGGGGAGAAAGGGCAGGAGGCAGGAGGCGGGAAGCAGGAGGCAGGAGCGACGGCACAGGGAGAGAAGGACGGGGGGACGGGGAGACGGGGAGAAGGGGAGAAGAAGCAGGAGGCGGGAGGTGGGAAGCAGGAGAGCGGCGGCGAGCAGAGTGGGACGCCGGGCGGAGCGCTTGCGAACCAAGAGCCAAGAGCCAAGAGCCAAGAGCCGGGCGCGGCGGAGCAAGCTCGCGCGGAGGCGGAACGGCTGACTGAAGTGGCGGCGCAAATGGAGAAGCTCGCGGCGGCGATGACACCGGCGGCGCCTGCGGCGAATGCGCAACAGAACGGACAGACCGCGGCCGAAGCGTTGCAGCAGGTCGCGGGAGCCGAGGCGGCTCAGCAGACGGGTGCTCCAGCCGAGGCGGGGCAGATGGCTCAGCAGGCCGAGCAGCTTTTGGCTCAAGCGGCCGAAGCGGCGCGGGCTCAGGCCACCGGCGCGCCGGCGCCTTCGCCGGATTCGCAGCAAGCCAACGGTCAGCAGCCGGGGCAAAAAGGAGAGGGCAAAGGACAGGCGCAGGCTCAAGGCAAGGACAAAGGACAGGGCAAATCGCAGGGCAAGAACCAGGGGCAGGGGAACGCGGCCAAGGGCGCGTTTGCCGCGCAGTCGAAGGGCGCGCTGGCGCCGGAACCGCCGGCGGGGTTGCCCATCGACAAGGCGACGTGGAACCGGCTGCCGGACGACATGCGCCGCGATCTACTGAACGCTGCCGGTGGGCGCTTCCCGGCGGAGTACGAGGCGAGCATCAAACGCTACTTCAAGAATGTGGCGGCGGTGAAGAAGGACGAGAACAAGTAGGCTTGAGGCTTGAGACTTGAGGTTCGCGTTCGGAAGCTGGACTGCAGAGGAGTAGCCATGAGTGCGCGCGTTCTGATAATGATGTTGTGGCTCTGCGCGTGGACAGGCTCCTATTATGCGTTCGCCGGCGAGACGTCTTCCCCGCGGCCGGCGTCAAGCGCGGCGTCGGTGATCGCGGAAGACGAGGCGGCGGTGTTGCGGAAGATTCAGGAGCGGGTTCCGCGCGACCAGGCGATCGACAAGGCGGTCGCGTTCCTGATCTCAAAGCAGCAGAAGGACGGGAGCTTCGGCGACAAATACCGGACGGCGATCACCGGCATGGTGGTGATGGCGCTGATGGCGGCGGGGCGCACGCCGGATGACCCTCAGCATGGACCGGCGGTGCGCAATGCGATCAACTATGTGCTGGCACAGATGCGGCATGACGGTTACCTCGGGCACGCGGACAATTCGCGCATGTACGGCCATGGCATCTGCACGCTGATGCTGACCGAAGCGGCCGGCATGACGCACGACGAGGTGCTTGAAAAGAGAATTGTGGAGGGCTGCCGGCGCGCGGTGGACGTGATTCTGAAGGCGCAAGCGATCAAAAAGAACGGGCAGCACAACGGCGGCTGGCGCTACGAACCGACGAGCACCGATAGCGATCTATCGCTGACCGGATGGCAGACGATGTCGCTGCGCTCGGCGAAAAACATAGGCATTGAAGTGCCAGGCTCCGCGATCCAGGCGGCGGTGACTTACATCCGTGCGATGTTTCGCGACGGGGAGTTCTCATACGACGGGGCCAACGTCAGGCCGACATTGAAGGGCATCGGTCTGCTGACGCTGCCGGTGTGCGGAGTGTACGACGCGCCGGAACTGGCCAAGACCACCGCGAAACTGCTCCGGGATCCACCGCGCTGGGAAGGCCCGTGGTTCTACTACAAAACGTATTACGCAACGGTTGGCATGTACCAGATGGGCGACGAAGCGTGGAATCGTTTTTTTCCCATCGTTGACGATCTGCTCCTGAAGCATCAAAACGCCGATGGCAGTTGGCCCGAACCGCCGGGCAATAACGAGACGGAGGCGGGCGGAGCGGTCTACGCCACCAGCCTGGCCACGCTGTCGCTGGCGGTGCATTATCATCTGCTGCCGATTTATCAACGATAGCGCAAGCCTCTGGCTTGCGCTGCGCCTAGCCCGCACAAGCCGGAAACAGAAAAATCCGAAATCCGAAATTCGAAAGAAACATCAAACAGCAAAACAGCAAAACAGCAAAACAGCAAAACTGCAAAACTGCTGGTCACAACGCTCCGATTTGGCTCTTTTCTGTTTTGCCGTTTTTCCCGTTCCTTCGGATTTCGAGTTTTGCTGTTTCGAGTTTCAGAATCTTGTCCAAAAAGCACAAGATTCCGGCACGAAGGGACTACTGTCCTCCCGCAAGTTTTCGCGCGGCTTTGTTGCGCAGGTTTTCGGCGCAATTGGGGCAGATCTTCTGGCCATCCTGTTCGACAAGCTGGTCTTCGGGCGTGGATTCCATGCAGATGCCGCACATCTTCACGCCGGCCTTGGCGGTGACTTCGCGAATGCGCGGCGCGTGTGCTTCCGCATCGGCGGAGACCTGCAGCGTCACGGGCGCGCCTTCGGCGCCGTCGAATCCACAGCAGGGGCAGACCTTGCGGTTGCGCAGCAGTGTCCCGCAGCGACGACAACGATTGGGGCCATCAGCCATCGGAAGATCCTTTCAGAAGCAGCAGGCCGCAAACAGATTAGAGGCCACTTGCCGGTGCGGCAAGCTTGTGTTTTGAAAAGTTCAGGCCACGACCGTTTCAGTTGAGTTTTGGCTCGCGCCGTCCTACAGTGAATTAGGACGTTTATTCAGTGGGGCTCCGGAGAGCCGACGGTGGTTGATCCATCGGCATTAAAGGCACTCAGTAAAGAAACGAAAGCGCTGATTATCGTCAGCGAATTCGAGGCACGCCGCATGCCGATGTTTCAACTGCGGGCGGTGCTGGATGCCGTCATCCGCGACGACCAAGAGAAAAAAGCAGTTATCGATCTGGTCGAGAACGATCTTCGCGCCACGGGCTACACGCAGGAACAGATTTCCGCCTTTCTTTCCGACCTGCTTTTGCGCACGGAGAAAGCCTCGGCGGCAAGCGGCATGGACCAGCAGATCCTCTCCACGCGCAAACTGCGGTCTCCTTTTGCTATGACCTTCGAGGCGACCTCGCCCACTTCCCCGCCGCCCGACGTTCCGAAGCCAGGTCCGGGCGGCACGCTGCTTCGCCCCGCCGGGCAGGTAACGCCTCCGGGCACGTTGGGCCACACTCCAGCCACAGGAGTGCCGCGGCAGACGGTCGTCCGCAGGGCTCCGTTCTTGTCGGGGGTGGAAGCGGCCCCGCCACCCGATACTGCTGCGCCGCCACCCGATCTGCCGCCAGCCGCTGAACCGGCGCCGCTGCAGATTCCGTTGCCTGCGCCAGTACCAGCGCCCCCGCCGCCACCCGTGCCGCCGCCTGCTTCGCTGCCGCCGATGCCCAAGTCGATGAGCGGTCCGGCTGCGCAGCGGCGGGCGACGATGATCTTTGAGGATCGTCCGAAGCCGCCGGCGGCGACGGTCGTTCCGGTCACTCCGCCGCCGATTCCACGCGCAAACGCCGGACTCCCGCCAGCCGGCGATCGAACTTCAGCGCGGCAGGATTTGATTTTTGGCGCGATGGCGCAGGCGACCGGTTCCGGCAGCAAGCCGCTGGTGCTGCTCGCCGACGACGACAAGCGTGCGCGCATGGTTTTTCGCATGCGGCTGGAAGATGCGGGCTTTGCGACGGTGGAGTTCGACAACGGCATCTCAGCCTGGGAGCGCTTGCAGCAGGGTGGCGTGGCGCTGGCGGTGCTGGATATGAAGATGCCGGGACTGCACGGCCTGGAAGTGTTGACGCGCATTTCGGACAAGCAACTGGGAATTCCAGTGGTCGTCTGCACCGCTTACGATCAGCTTGAAGATGAGTTCATCGTGCAGACCTACCCCAAGCTCAAATACATGACCAAGCCTATCGCTCCGGACAAACTGGTGCAGGCCGTCAAGGACTTGCTCGGGGAGTTTTAACGGCAGGGTCTAGGGTTCAGGGTTCAGGGTTTTGCGGGAAATACGCAAGTCGTCGAGAAGTTCGGTGAAAGTGATCAGTAGCTAGTTGGCGTGTTTTTTCTTTCGTTTCTCTTTTTTCTAACAAAACCCGATGGAACGCGGAGTATATCCTAACAACTAGATTTCCCTCTTTTTTCCCTTGTCTTCTCATTTGAATGCGTTAAAAAGCATTCCGCAAGAGTTGCGAAGCATTTTCGTAAGCGCTCTGAAAGCTTGAGGAAGATCGATGGCACTTCTGACCAGCCGCGAAAAAGAGATCATGCGGATTCTGTCGGACGACAGCACGCAGTCCGCTTCGCAGCTCAGCGCGCGTCTGGGCGTGTCGGCGGTCACGATTCGCACTGACCTGAATAATCTCGCGTCAAAAGGCTACATGGTTCTGCGGCGGGGCGCGGCATTTCCGGCGTTTCACCAAAGTATCCTCGACCGGCAGGAAACCGGAATGGAGGAGAAGAACCGCATCGCGAAGGCGGCGGCGGAGTTGATCCACGATGGCGACCGCATCATGCTTGTGGCGGGAACCACGCCGGCGCTGGTCGCAAAATACCTCTTCGGCAAGCGTGACGTTCACATCGTGACGAACTCCACGTTGTTGCTGCCGTACGTGCGAATCAATCCGTCGGTTCACGTGACGCTGGTCGGCGGCGAGTTCCGTCCGTGGACCGAAGGGGTGGTCGGGCCGATTGCGCTCGCGGAACTGAAACGCTTTCACGTGCAGATGGCCTTCATCGGCTGCGACGGTTTGACACCAGACAAAGGCGCGACCGCTCACCATGTGGAAGACGCCGAGGTCGTGCGCACGATGGCCGAACAGAGCGAGAAGCTGGTGCTGGTGACCGATTCGACGAAGTACGGGAAGACAGGTTTTGCTCACATGCTGCCGCTGGCCAAGATTGACATGCTCATTACAGACGACAAGTTGGATGCGGCCGCGAAGGCGCAGTTAACGGAACTGGGAGTGGAGTTCAAAGTGGTTTGAACGAAGTCTGGAGTCTGGAAGTCTGGAGTCTACAGCGACAGAAGACTCAAGACTCCAGACTCGCAGACTCCAGACTCTAAAGGAGGGAATTCATGTTCTTGGATTTCAAAGGCAAGACGGCGTTGGTGACCGGCGCGGCGGGCGCGATCGGCAAGGGCATCGCGGCTGGCTACCTGCAGTGCGGCGCGAACGTTTTCATCACTGACATCGATCAGAAAGCCATTGACGCGGCGGTGAAGGAGCTTTCCGGCAAGGAAGGCAAGTGCGCCGGTCTGGCTGCTGACGTAACCAAAGAAGAGCAGGTCAAAGCGGTCGTCGCCGGGGCGAAACAGCTCGGCGGCGGCAAGGTTCACATCCTGGCGAACGTCGCGGGCATCGTCGGGCAGGCGAAGATCGAAGAAGAGACCGAAGCGCAGTGGGACAAGATCTTCGCGGTCAACTGCAAGGGCAGCTTCTTCTTCATCAAGCAAGTCGTGCCGCTGATGAAGGCTCAAAAGTACGGCAAGATCGTCAACTTCTCGTCGAAATCCGGCAAGACCGGGTCGGCGCTGATGACGGCGTACAGCGCGGCCAAGGCCGCTGTGATGGGAATGACGCAGGCGCTGGCCTTTGAGCTCGCGAACGACAACATCATGGTCAACTGCGTGTGCCCGGGCATTACCGATCACACGGGGGTGTGGAAGAACGTTTCGGCGGGCTACATCGACAACATGAAGATGTCGCGCGAAGACGTCATCAAGACCTTCACGTCCAAGATTCCGCTCAAGCGATTGGCGAGCATCGACGATGTTGTCGCGCTGACGATTTTCCTGTCGAGCAAAGGTTCTGATTACATGACCGGACAGTCGATCAACGTGACGGGCGGGCGGGAAATGCATTAACAGCAGGGTTCGGGGTTCAGGGTTCAGGGTTGAGGAAGTCATTGGTCATTGCCGCGTGACGTTAATGACGAATGACCAATGACTAATGACTGATAACCAGGAGGGAGACTGATGCTCACTAAAGAAGAAGTTGCGAAGAAAATCGATCACGCCGTCTTGAAGCCGAATCAGACGGATGCGGACATCGTCAAGAACGCGAAGATGTGCATGGCGCGCGGAGTCGGCAGCTTGTGCGTGCGGCCGTCGGACGTGAAGCTTGCGGCCGAGACGTTGAAGGGCAGTTCCTGTGTGGCGTCGTGCGTCATTGGATTTCCGCACGGCGCCAACAAGCCGGAGACGAAGGCCTTCGAGAGCAAGCTGGCGATTGAGGACGGCGCGAAGGAACTCGATATGGTGCTGAATATCGGCAAGTTCCTGTCGGGCGATCTGGAGTGGTGCAAGCGGGACATCGCTGGCGTCGTGGACGTCGCCAAGCCCAAGGGCGTCCTGGTCAAAGTCATTCTCGAAACCTGTTTGCTCAAGCCTGAGCAGGTCGCTCAGGCGTGCAAAATCGCCGAAGCGGCGGGGGCGGATTTCGTGAAGACGTCCACGGGTTTCAATGGCGACGGCGCGAATCCCGAAGTCATCGACATCATGATGAAGACCGTGGGCAAGACGATGAAGGTCAAGGCGTCGGGCGGCGTGCGCACGTGGGAAGTGGCGATCGGTTACCTCAAGCAGGGCTGTTCGCGCTTGGGCGTTGCTTCGACGGAAGCGGTGCTGGATGGCGCCAAGGCAGAGGGGAACTACTAACGGAAGTTCAAAGTTCTGAGTTCTGAGTTTTGAGTTGTGGCTGATGACGGCCCATCACAAAGCCTTAATTCAAAACTCAAAACTAAGAACTCAGAATTCGGTTCACTTGGAGATTTCGATGTCTGAAACCATGAAGGCTGTCGTTTATCACGCGCCAACGAAGGTCGCAGTTGAGAGCATTCCGGTGCCGAAGTGCGGCGCGGACGAGCTACGCGTGAAGGTGGATGCGTGCGCGGTGTGCGGGTCGGACTTGAAGGCGTTTCAGTCGGGCAATCCGCGCATCAAGCCGCCGATGACGATGGGGCATGAATTCACCGGGCTGATCGAAACGGTCGGGGCTGGCGTGACTGGGTTCGCGAAGGGCGAACGCATTGTCATGGCGACCTCTGTGTCGTGTGGCGATTGCCTTTATTGCCGGCGCGGCTGGCCGAACATCTGCGCGAAGATCGCGCCGATGGGGTTCAGCTATCATGGCGGGATGGCGGAGTACGTCATCATTCCGGCTCAGGCGATCAAACGCGGGCACGTGATCAAAGTTCCGGCGAAGCTCAAGCCCGAGCACGCGGCGCTCGCCGAACCGTTGAGCTGCACCGTCAATTCGTGCGAGAACTCGAACATTCAACGAGGCGACACCGTTGTGGTCGTCGGCGCGGGGCCGATGGGGATCATGAACGCGTGTATGGCTCGCGAGTACGGCGCGAAGACGGTGTTCCTGGCCGAGATCAACGAAGCGCGGCTGAAGCAGGGCGCGGCGTTCGGCTGCGACCGGCTGATCAACCCGGCGAAGGAAGATTTGACGAAGATCGTGAAGGACGCGACGGGCGGGCTGGGCGCGGACGTGGTCGTCGTGGCCGCTCCGGCGGGGAAGCCGCAGGAGCAGGCTCTGGAACTGGTGCGGCGGCGCGGGACGGTGTGTTTGTTCGCTTCACTTTCGGAAGGCAAGCACTTGATCACGCTCAACAGCCGGCTGCTGCATTACGGCGAGCTGCGCGTTGTCGGGACGAGCGATTCGACGCCGGCTCACGTGCAGAAGGCGGTCGATCTGATGGCGCGCGGTTCGATGCCGTTGGACAAGCTCGCTTCGCACAAGCTGAAGCTGGACGAGATCCACAAGGCTTTTGAGTTGATGATCAGCGGGGAATCGCTGAGAGTGGTGCTGATGCCGTAACGGCAAAAGCTCACCACAGAGGACACGGAGGACACAGAGTTCCTCTTATGTCCTGACTAAGTCCATTCCTCTGTGTAGGAAGTCTGGTTCTTGGGAGCTCAAGATGGACCTGAAGATCAAAGACAAAGTTGCGTTGGTTACTGGCGGCGGGCGAGGGTTGGGCAAAACGATCTGCCAGCTTTTTGCGGCGGAAGGATGCAAGGTCGCGATTTGCGACCTCGAAGTCAGCCAGGCTTTGGCCGGTGAACTGACGAAGACCTACGGCGTGAAGGCGCTGGGCGTGAAGTGCGACGTGACGAACGAATCCAGCATCGCGGCGATGTACGACCAGATCGAGAAGACGCTGGGGCCGGTCGATTTTCTGGTGAACAACGCGGCGATCGCGCCCAACGGCGGGCCGATGACGAAGATCGCGCAGAAGGATTGGAGCAAGATCTTCCAGGTCAACATGGAAGGCACATTCCTGTGCACGCGGGAGCACGTCCGGCGCATGCTGGAATCCGGCCGCAAGGGGAAGATCGTCAGCATTTCGTCGCAGGCGGCATTCCGCGGGTCGGAATCGGGTAAGTTGGCTTATGACGCGAGCAAGGGCGCGATCATTTCCTTTACGGTAGCGCTGGCGCGAGAGATGGCTCCGCATGGGATCAACGTGAACTGCGTGGCGCCCGGCCTGATGCGCACGGAATTGATGGCGCCATTGATCGATGCCGATCCGGAGAAATTCAACAAGCGCGTGCCACTGCACCGGCTGGGCGCGACCGAAGAAATTGGCAGCGTGGCCGTGTTTCTGTGCGGTGCTCCGGCCAGTTACATGACCGGCGCGACGGTGGATGTGAGCGGCGGGCTGGCGATGCATTAGACGAGACTTCAGGCTTGAGGCTTGAGGCTTGAGGCCTGAGGACACGCCGCAAGCCGAGATCTCAGGCCTCAAGTCTCAAGCCTCAGGTCTGTGTTCGGGATTGGCGCGGAAAACGAGTCTGGCTTAGAACAAGGGGGCAGCAAACAGGCGATCATCAGCAAGGACCCCTCTGTCAGAAGGAGCGAAGCATGGCAGGCTTGTCAACAAATGTGCGCGCGCGGCTGAGCGTCATGATGTTCCTGACCTATGCCTTCAACGGCATCTGGATCATCCCGCTCTTCAACTACCTGACCAAGACCGTCGGCTACACGGACACTCAGGCAGCCGGCATGTTCAGCACCACGGCGCTGGGCTGCATCATCGCTCCGTTCTTTGTGGGGATGATTGCGGATCGCTTCTTCTCCGCCGAGAAGGTGCTGGCCGTACTGAATTTTCTCTCTGCCATTTTTCTGTATCTGGCCAGCACGATGGCCGCCTCCGCTGACGGCAAACCACAACCGGAGGTGATGTTCTGGCTGTTGCTGGCGCACTTCATCTGCTACACGCCGACGTGGGCTCTGACGAACACGATCGCGCTCAATCAGATGTCCGATCCGGGCCGGCAGTTCCCGGCGGTGCGCGTCATGGGTGCGTTCGGCTGGATTGCCGTCAGTTCAATCTGTCTCTTCAGCAACCAGATCAACGCGGCCCTCGGTCTCAGCCAACCTTTTGAATACACGCGCCTCCCGATGTTGATCGCCGTCGGCATCGGCGTGGCCAACGGCGTTTTCAGTTTCTTCCTGCCCTCCACTCCGCCAAAGAGCACTGGGCACAAGCCGACGATTGGCGACATCATCGGCGTGAAGGCGCTCGCGCTGTTCAAAGATCGCAACTTCTGCATCTTTGCGGTGACCACCTTCCTGATCCTGCTCCCCAACATGTTTTACTGGGGCTTCTGCAACATGTACTTGAACGAAATCGGCATGCGCAGCGCTCAGTTCAAGCAGAGCATCGGGCAAATGTCGGAAGTCTTCTTCACCTACCTGATGCCGTTCTTCTTCATCCGCTACGGCGTCAAGGCGATGCTCGCCATGGGCTTCATGGCCTGGCTCGCGCGCTTTGTGTGCTTCGCCTTCGGATACCAGACGGCCAGCGTCGCCGCACTGCTCTATCTGGGTATCGCGTTGCACGGTGTGTGCTGGGATTTCTTCTTCGTCACCGGGCAGCTCTATACCGATAAGAAGGCGCCGAAGGCCGTCCAGGCCAGCGCGCAAGGCATGTTGTCCATGATCACCTTCGGCCTGGGCTGGTTGGTTGGAGCGAACCTCGCCGGCATGGTCATCAGCAAGCACGCGACGCACGACCTTGCCGCCAGCGATATTCTAGATCGCCCGGCGCTCTGTGCAAAGATTATGGAAGGCAAGGCCGCCACAAAGCCTTCGCCGGCGCAGCGCGTTTGGGAGACGCTTGACGAGGGCGGCCGCAAGGCCATCGAAGCCGGCGCTGCCAAGGACGCCAGCGGCGAGCTGGACGCCAACGTCGCAAAGGCCATCACGACTGTGGTCATGAAGCCTGAGTTCTTCAACACCGCGGCTTTCGCCGGCATCGTGGCGACCGCGACAACGGACAAAGACATCAACTACACCAATCTGGTGGCGAAACTGGAGAAGAGCCGCAAGGGCGAACTGAAGGGCGATGAGAAACTGGAAGATGGCGATCTGCGCGAACTGAATCGTTCAAGTATCGAGCGCGCCGTCAACACGAATGACGGGGCTGTGCTGGCCTGCAACCGCCACCAGTGGAACAAGATCTGGTTGTACCCGGCGGGGATGGCGATGGTGTTGTTCGCCTTCTTCCTCTTCGGCTTTCACGACAAGATGCTGGTGATTGAGAAAGAAGCAAAAGACGCGGCTGCGCCGGCGGAGAAGGTCGAAACGACGGCGTAGCAATCGCCGCAGCGGCGCAAAGAGGAAAGCGCGATGGCAGACCTGTCGACGAACGTGCGCGTACGGCTGAGCGTCATGATGTTCTTGCAGTACGCGTTCAACGGCATCTGGGTCATACCGCTGTTCAATTATTTGACGAAGACTGTTGGCTACACCGATACGCAAGCTGCGGGAATGGGCACGACGGGAGCGTTGGGGTTCATCGTTGCGCCATTCTTTGTGGGCATGATCGCGGATCGTTTCTTTTCCGCCGAGAAGATTCTCGGCGTCCTGAACATTCTTTCCGCCGTATTTCTGTATCTGGCCTGCACGATGGCGGCCGACTCGGCTGGCAAGCCGCAGCCGGTGGTGATGTTCTGGATCCTGTTCGCGCACTATCTTTGTTATGCTCCGACCTGGGCGCTCACGAATACGATTGCGCTCAATCAAATGAGCGACCCGGGAAAGCAGTTTCCAGGGATTCGCGTGATGGGCACCTTCGGGTGGATCGCCGTCAGCACGGTCTGTCTGTTTAGCACCCAGATCAAAGATATCTTCGGCACGACCCAGAACTTCGAGTACACGCGCATTCCCATGCTCATCGGCGCCGGCATCGGAGTGGTTACCGGTCTCTTTAGCTTCGCGCTGCCGAGTACGCCGCCCAAGAGCATCGGGCATGCGCCGACGGTTAGCGACATCCTCGGCGTGAAGGCGCTTCGTCTATTCAAAGACCGAAGCTTCTCTGTCTTCGCGATTGCGTCCTTCCTGATTTTCTTTCCAGCGATGTTCTACTGGGGCTTCTGCAACATGTACCTGAACGAAGTTGGCATGCAGAACGCGCAGTTCAAGCAGAGCATCGGGCAGATGGCCGAAGTTGTCTTCATGTACCTGATGCCGTTTTTCTTCATGCGCTATGGCGTCAAGACGATGCTGGCCGTCGGCTTCGTCGCGTGGCTGACCCGATTCGTTTGCTTTGGCTACGGCTACCAGGCCGCAGATCTGGCGTTCTTGATGTACATCGGTTTGGCGCTGCATGGCGTCTGCTACGACTTCTTCTTCGTGACGGGCCAGCTTTACACCGACAAGAAAGCGCCCAAGGAAGTGCAGGCGAGCGCTCAAGGCTTGCTTTCGTTCATCACTTCCGGCCTGGGCGCGTTTGCGGCCGTTTACTGCGCGGGAATGGTGGTCGGCAACAACGTGACGCATGACCTGGCCGCCAGCGATATCGTCAATCCGGCGGCGCTCTCGGCGCGGCTTCAGGATGGAGTCAAGGCCGATGTGAGTCCGGCCAAGCGCGTTTGGGAATTGCTGGATGCTCCTTCGCGCGAAGCGATTGCCAGCCAGAAGAGCGGCGATACGCTGGCGAAAGTCTTGAACCCTCTCGTTTCGAAAGCGGACCTGTACGACGCCGCCGATTTTGCCGCGATTACGACCAAGGCCAAGTCCGGGCAGGACGCGATGTTCAACAACCTGCTGGAGAAACAGCAGAAGATGCAGCAGGGCGGCGAGAAGATGACGGATGGCGATCTCCACGAGTTCAACCGCGTGCTTTTGGAACGCGCGTTTAACGACCAAGGATTGACGATCGCGCCGAACCGGCACTTGTGGAGCAAGATCTGGCTGTACCCGGCGATTATGGCGATTGCGCTGTTCGCGTTCTTCATGGTCGGCTTCCACGACAAGATGCTGGTGGTCGGAGGCGAGCCGAACACGACTGCGCCGGCGGAGAAGGCAAAGGCGGCGGCGTAACAGATGGTTAAGGTTTTAAGTTTAAGGTTGACGCAAGCGTTTTCGCGGCGCCTTGGACTCGGGGGGAGTAGTCGTGTCGCGCTATCTGCTTGGCATAGATAACGGCGGAACAGTGTCAAAGGCGGCGCTGTTCACGACCAGCGGCGAGGAAGTCGGGGTCGCGTCGAGGCTCGTGGACGTGCTCGAACCGAAGCCGGGCTGGTCCGAACGCGACATGACAGCGCTGTGGCGCAGCACGGCCGAAGCGATCCGCGAACTGCTGACGAAAACCAAAGTCAATCCCGCCGAGATCGCTTGCGTCGCGACGGCGGGGCACGGGAACGGGCTGTACCTGATCGACAAAGCCGGCAACCCCACGCGCAACGGGATTTACTCGACCGACAAGCGCGCGCAGAGCTATGTGGACAAGTGGCTGGCGGACGGCATCGATGCCAAGGTGCTGCCCAAGACGACGCAGTGTCTCTGGGCCGCTCAGCCGAACGCGCTGCTGGCGTGGGTGCGAGACAATGAGCCCGAAGTCTTCAAGAAGTCGTCCGCGGTCCTGATGTGCAAGGACTATGTTCGCTTCCGCCTGACCGGCGCGGTCCAGGCCGAAGTCACGGATATGTCGGGCACGAGCCTGCTCAATGTCGTGACGGGGCAGTATGACGATCAGGTCCTCGCGCTGTTCGGGATTCCGGAAGTCAAGCGTCTGCTGCCGCCGCTCGTGAAGTCGGCTGAGATCTGCGGCAGCGTGACGGCTCAAGCGGCTGCGGACACCGGGCTGAAAGCGGGGACGCCGGTCGCGGGCGGATTGTTCGACATCGATGCGTGCGCGCTGGCTGCCGGCATTGTGGACGAGCGGCAGATTTCGCTGGTCGCGGGAACCTGGGGCTGCCACACATACGTTTCGCGCGAGCCGCTTATTGACAAAGACCTGTTCATGACTACCTGCTTCTGCATTCCGGGCAATTACCTGATGCTGGAAGGCAGCCCGACGTCGGCCAGCAACCTGGAGTGGTTCGTCAACGAGATCATCGGGCGCGAGGTAGGGCGGGCGTCCCTGCCGGCCGGCACGGAGGCCGGCGCTACCCCTGCCGGCACGGAGGCCGGCGCTACCCCAGCCGAGAAATCGATTTACGACCTCTGCAACGAACTGGTTGCGAGCGTGCGCGGCGAGGACGTCAGCGCCATCTTTCTGCCATTCTTGTACGGCTCCAATGCCGGCCTGAACGCCAAGGGCTGTTTCATCGGGTTGGAAGGCTGGCACATGCGCGCTCACGTGCTGCGCGCGGTCTACGAAGGCGTTGTTTTCGGACACAACACGCACTTACAGCGGCTGCTGAAGTTCCGGCGCGCGCCGGAAGCGATCCGGTTTACTGGCGGGGCTGCTCGCAGCCAGGTGTGGGTGCAGATGTTCGCGGATTGCTTCCAGATTCCGATCGAGATTCCGGCGGGGACGGAACTGGGCGCGCTGGGCGCGGCAATCGCCGCGGCGGTAGCGGCGGGCGTTTATCCGGGCTACTCGCAAGCGGTCGCGGCGATGACGCGGATCGCTCGGCGGCACGAGCCTGATGCGAGCAAGAAGGAGCTTTACGAGCGAAAATACGAGCGATACCACGGGGCGATCAAGGCACTGAAGAATTTTTGGTAAGTCCAACAACTGAAGGAGGAGATCTTATGCAGAGTACCAAACGATGTCTTGCGCTGGCGAGCGTAGTGGCGGTCAGCTTCATGTTGGTGGGATGTGGAGACGGAGCGCCGGGCGGCGGAAAAGCATCGGCGGGGAAAGCGGAATTGCTGAAGCCGGCGTTGTTGTTCAAGCTGGAGAACAAGCACAGCAGTCCCGACGGAATGTGCATCGGCAAGGATGGGAACATTTACCTGTCGATGAACAACAAGAACACGGAGTTCAAGGATCCGTGCAAGATCATGCGGATTACCGCGGACAACAAGCTGGAAGAGTTCTGCGAACTGCCGGGACATCCGGACACGAAGATTTGCAGCCCGCTGGGCAACGGTTTTGGCTCGGACGGAAATCTCTATGTTGCGGACAACCAGTTGTTCGTCGAGGGCGCGAAGATGGGGACCTCGCGCGTGTTGCGCGTCAACATCGAGAACGGCAAGGCGGGGAAGATTGAGACGGTGGCGACGGGGCTGAACATGGCCAACGGTCTGGCGTGTTGGGGCGATTGCGTGTACGTGAACGACACAACGCTCGGCAAAGAGAAGCCCATGCCCAGCGGCGTGTACTGCTTCAAGATCAGCGAACTGAAAGGCGATGCTCCGGTAAAGGTCACGGGACTCGGCGATCCGCATCTGGTCCTGAAGGTCCTGACGCAGAATAAGGATGACATGTACCAGGTCGGCGCGAATGGCCTGGACTTCGACAGCAAGGGCAACATGTACGTCTGCAATTTTGGCGATGCGGAAGTGATCAAGGCCACCGTTGACAAAGACGGCAAAGTCACGGACAGCAAGTCGCTGGCGAAGGGGCAGGGATTGCTGAGCTGCGACGGGCTCCACGCGGACAACGAAGGCTACGTGTGGGTGGCGGACTTCATGGGCAACGCGATCGGGAAGATCTGCACCGAGACCGGCGCGGTGACGATCGTCGCCAAGAACGAGCCGTGCAAGAAGGTCGATTGCGCGAGCGGCGAACTGCACGCGCCGTCGGAATGCATCAAGCGCGGCAACAAGATTTATGTGTCGAACATTGACATCACGTACGGGCCGAACGTAAAACACGACGCGCACACGATGTCGGTGATCACGTTGAAGTAAGTGCTGAGTGAAAAGTGCTGAGTGCTGAGTAAGAGATAGCGGGAAACGAAACCTAGAGGAGGAGTGAACGATGGAGCGAAGGGAGATGCTGATGGCGGCTGCTGGAGTGGCCGGGGCGGCGTTGTTGAGCGGGTCGGCTCACGCGGACGACCGGGACAAGAAGAAGATCCAGGTCGATAACGCGGAATTCTACGATTCCAAGGGGAAGTTCAAGGAAGACAAGGCGAAGGAAGTCATCGTCGCGTTGATGAAGTACCATGGCTACCCGGTTTTCGACGGCATCGAAAAGAACCTGTGGGTCTCCGACTACGGCAAGGGCCAATATACGAAGTTCGGGCTCGCGGCGTGGATGATCATGAATAACGAGCAGGACCGTTACATGCTGATGGACATCTATCTGCTTCCCGGTCAGATGCTCCCCGAACACTGGCACCTCAAGACCGAGAAGAACCCGGCCAAACTGGAAGGTTGGTTGGTGCGCCACGGCGAATCGCACATCGTCGGCGTCGGCGAAGACAACCTGGGCAAAGACGTGATCATTCCGGCGTGCCACAACAGCGGCAAGACTGAGACGCGGCACGAAGTGGTCGCCAAGCCCGGCATGTTCGTGAAGATGCAGCCGGTGGAATCGAAGCACTGGCAGTGGGCCGGGCCGGAAGGCGCGATCATCACCGAAGTGGCGAACGTTCACGACAACGCGGGCGTGCGGCACACGGATAAGGAAGCCAACGACTTCTTCTTAAAGGGGTAGGTTGGTACTTGGTGAGTGGTGAGTGGGGAACTGAGTTGAGCTGAAGAAGCTCAACTCAGTTTCTTTGGCCGCTTCCTTACGGTCGCGGTTCTTGTGACTCAAGCCACGCGCGCTTTACGCGGCGGATGCGCAGGCGGTTGAGGCCTCCGACTTTGGAGTCGCCGGCACAGTAGGCGAGCAGGACGAAATCATCTACGAAATGGATGGCGGTGTAGCAGTACCAGCCGTCTTTGTCGTTCTCGATCAGTTTGCGATTCGTCCACGTGCGGCCGCCGTCGGCCGAAATTGCGCTGACCAGCGGGGTGCGTTTATTCTTGGGGAATTCGAACTGGCCGGAGTGGTCGTTGAAGATCGTCAGAAGCTTCGAATCGCCGAAGGGCTTGATGCTGGCGGGGGAGAGAGGCGACTTAAGTTCGGATGCGGAGGGTTCGGTCCAGTTGAGGCCGGCGTCTTTCGATGTGAATCCATACTGGCAACCGCCATCGGTCCGGGCCCAGCCGAAGAGCGAGCCATCGTCCAGTTCGACAACACCGGGTTCCTGAAGGCCGGCCTTCAGCGTCGCGGGGACGTCCAGGACCGCGGGAGCCTGCTTCCACGTCTGGCCGTCATCATCGGAATAGAAAAAACAGTCAACGGCGTGCGGGTGGAACTTCCGATCGGGGCTTTTGTGCCAGGCCGCCGGGAGGAGCAATCTTCCACTGCGAAGCTGCACCAGGCGGTCGTTGTTGACGACGTAGTACTGGGGCTCCGGTGCGATGAGGATCGGGGGCGTCCAGGTCTTCATTTCATCGGTGGAGACCCGGAAGACGGGGCGGCAGTCGGTCCAACTATTTTTCACCAGATACACGAGCGCAATTTTGCCGCTGGCCAGGCGCAGCAGCGAGACGCTCATGATGTTCTGCTTACCGTCGTTTTCGATCGCGACTGAAGGGGCGCTCCAGGTGGCGCCTTTGTCGTCGGAATGGACTTCAGCGACACGCGCGGGGCTTTCGTCGTGGGTGCCGCCGTAGAATTGCGTGTAGAGCAGAACGATGCGGCCGTTCTTGAGTGTGGCAAATGCGCCCTCTGAGTTGCGCGGGTTGTCTTGGGTGGGTTCGAGGTTGAGCACCACGTCACTATCCGCCGCTGAAACTGCAAGCGCCATGATCACAAGTCCGCCGATGAGAGATCGAAGCATGTTGGTTTTCCAATTGAGGATTGTGGGAATGTACACCGCAGCTTCCGTGCGCACAAGCGATCGGCGATGGGCGGGCCTTGTTCTGGGGTGCGGCGCATGATATGTTTCTGTCAGGCCGAGCGCGTTCCCGTAGCTCAACTGGATAGAGCAGCGGATTTCTAATCCGCAGGTTGAGGGTTCGATTCCCCCCGGGAACGCCATAAATCGCCTTGAGGTGAAACTCGGGAATGCGAATTACGACGTCCGCATGGAGGGGGCCCATGGCTGTCAAAGCAATAGCGCTTCGCCACCGAAGCGCTATTTTAGCCGCACGACGACAGCCGTGGCTGAGTGCGCTGGGAACTTATGTTTGAACACCGGTCCGGCCACATCAATACAGGAGTCGCGAATCGACACAGTTCCCGGCTTGTCTTCATTGTTTGAATCCCAGACCGCAAACATGTCCTCCAAGCGGCCCGACTTGGGCTCCGCCGACGTGTTCAAGCAATGCACGTCCGCCTGCGCGGCGGCCGAGAAACCCGTCAAGCGAATCTCTGCCTCAATGTCGTTATGCAGGTCGCGGTTGATGGCGATCAGGTAAAGTTTCTGCCCGTCCGCAGACACGCTGGCGTGTGCGGCCAGCAGTGGAATTCCTTCTTGAGCGGCGATGCGCGTCCAAAGGATGCCATCTTTAGGCCAATCACCGCCGTCTGGCAGCGGAATGGCGAACGTGCCACTTGTGACGGCCGTAGCAAGCAGCGTATCGCCGAAATAATGCGTCCACAGGAAAAGAGCATAGAACGGCGGGCGAATCGTGATCGCGCTTTTGTCCGAGTTGGCGAACGAATGTGCGATGAACGTCCAATTGTCGTCGCCTTGCAGGTAGAACAGGTTGGCGTTATCGAGTTTCAGTTCGTCGGCATGCTCAACCATCATTCCGATCAAGTCCGCATCGTAGACGCCGACGAGTACCGTGTTTTGCGCCTTCGGATCGTAGACATCAAGATGGAAGCCGTTCTCCGTCAGACAAAGCCGGATCTCGTCGGCGCGTGGCGTCAGCGCCTTCATCTGGCCGCGGAACCAGCACCAATCGGAGAGGCCCTGGTGTGCTCCGGCCATGATCATCTTGTAATAAAGTTCCTCAATTCCTTTCTTGTCCAAGTTCTTTATCGCGGCGATGTATCGTTCGTTGCGGGGATAGCCAAATGGATAATAGGCGTGGCACACGAAGTAATCCGCGAAGGCACCGCCTTCTTTGATGACCGTGGGGCGCCAGTTCTGATTCTTGGTCGGATAAGCCTCCATGTTCAGCCCGCAACGAATGCCGGGATCGACCGCTTTCATCGCCGTGACGACGTCTTTAGCTCTGGCGCAATACACCTTCGGATCGCCGTTGAAGCCCGCATCGCGCATGTAATTCTCGTTGCCGATCTCGAACCACGTCACGCCATACGGCTGGGGATGTCCGTGCTCGGCGCGCAGATTGGCCCAGTAGCCGATGGTTTTGTAGTCTCGTCCGTTTTCCTTGGAGACGCCGATGGCTTGGTCATGGCGATTTTTCTGCGGATCGCCAGCAGGGATGTTCAGGTATGCGACGAGCGCGGCACATTGCTGCGGATCACGCGGATTAACGACCAGGTGGCACTTCGAGCCATCCTTCAGCACGCGTGACTGGAAGGCGAGTATCTCGTCGATGCCCATATACTTTTGCCGTGCGCGATCGTCGGCGCGGCGGGCCATCGGCCCGATGCCGTCTTCCCAGTTCCAGTTCCCGCGGATGAACTTGTAGCGCATGAACGTCGGAGCGAGCTTCTCGACCCATTCCATCACCTCGGGCCGAAAATCATTCCGGGGGCTGCGCAGGCCGGTCATCAATCCCTGGCCGCCGTGAAAGCACTTGATCTCTGTCCCCAGCAGTTCGCGCACGACTTTGCCTTTTGGCTTGCTGGCATCTATCGCGATCACAGCGCTTTCGGATCCCTGCGCGGTCACTGCAACCAAGCCTGCCACGAAGACCATGATTGCCCGTAGAAGGATGATCATGCGAACCTGCCTTTACAGCGCCGCGGGTATGCGGCAGCAACGGCTAGACGACGTTAACGGTTTAGTCAGGTTAGTCATTGAACACTGGAAATGAATCTAAAAACGGATGCTACATTTGTGGAAGTGACGCGTTCCGGACCGATGGGCAGGAATGATGGCTCCAACTTTGGACCGGCAACGCGCATGCCTCGGCGCAGGACTTTCAGGGCAACGGTTCGATTGAAAGCGTGTGCTGAACCGGCGTCAGCAATTTTGGGAGCGCGTCCATTAATCGCTGCCGCTGCTCGCAACCGCTCTTTGTGATGGTCTCCAGATTTGGTCCTTGATCCGGCAATAGGCGTCGAATGTTCTCGACGTTATTGAGAAGAGTCACTGTCAGCATCGTTTCGAGAGTCTGCTTTTCGAGGACCGCGGCGTGGACTTCTCCAAAGTGCTTGGAGAAGGGATTTTCGGGCACGAAAGCGGCGGCGAGATTCACGCCCTTTTCGAGATCGGCGGCGGCAAATTCGCGGCTCGACGGTCCCCAAGTCACTTTTGCTTTGCCGGACTTCAGGCCGTGAACGACCAACACGAAACGGTTGAGATCCTCATTGAAAGGCAGGAATCCCAGCACGCCCGCCGTCGTGGGCGCGTCAGGTTTCTTTGGGTCGCCTTCAAAGCAGAAGGGGTAGCGGGTGCTTTCGACCTGAAGCGTTCCTTTGTCGAAAGAAAGAACCGTGTGACCCGAAGTGGCGGTCGCTTTGTTCGCGGCGAGGTCTACGTTGATCGTGCCGATGTCGCCATCGCACCCTATGGCTCGGAGAAAGGCGTAGGCAATCATGAGATGGCCGCTCGGCCCCACGTGAACCCCGTCGCCGCCGAAATTGTACTGCGCGCCGCAAGCGGCTTTGCCTTTAGCGATGGCGTCGCGCATGCAGGCTTGGACGTCCGCGAACACGAGCCCTTGCTGCTGAGCGACGTCGCGGGAAATGTCGCCGAGGGACGCCAACGTCGTATTGTACATTCTGGTGTCATCGAGTTTGTTCACCCATTCGACGCAACTCGGCGAACCGACCACGATGGTTCTGACACCAATTCGCTTTAACTCGGCAATCGACTGGTTCGTACCTTTGCGGAAGTTCGTGGCGCGCTCGTCATTAAGCGGCCTGTATTGCCCGTCGTTCATCCCGAACATCATGGTCGCAACAGTAGGACGGAAGAGTTCGAGATTTCCTGGCGTGCGTTTGCCCAGCACATAGGCCGCGGCGCCGCCCTGGCCAAATTGCAGCGTGCCGACACGCGGCACCGGCTGGCACATCAAGAGATAGTCTTCGATGAAGACCGAGTAGATCTTCTGTTCCGTGATGGAGTCGCCACACACCGCAACGAGGTCGCCCGGTTTGAGCAGGGACTCGGCGGAAATTCCGGCGACGGATAGAAAGAGCACGCTGCTCAAGAGGATGGTTTTCATGGGATCGCTTCGATTTTGAGAGTGCACCGAACAGGGATCACCAGTGCCGCAGCTTTGTCGGCTTTGGTTTTGTTCTGCTGCAGAGCTGCGCGCGCCAGCCCATCAACGGCATCCGGATGGTCTGGCGCCAATTTCCTGAAAACGCCGAGGTTGTGGAAAACCGTCTCGCAAAGGTACGGCTCGTGTTCTTGCTGATCTCGAACCGCGCTGTTTACCTTCCTGAACTGCGTGTCGAAGGGCGTATGCGCCGCGAAGGCGGCGGCGAGGTTGACGCCTTTGGCCAGATCGTCCGCGGCGAAATCGCGGCTTTCGGTTCCCCAAGTGACTTTGGCTTTGGCGGCCGCCAGACCTTTCACGACGAGCATGTACCGGTTGAGGTCTTCATTGAACGGGAAGAACTGAATGATGCCGCTGGAGGACTCGGGATTGGCTGGCTCGCCGAAGAAGCAGAATGGATATCGCGTGCTTTCCAGTTCCACCGTGTTGTTCTCAAAAGACAGAATCTTCTGCCCGGCCGTGCCCTCCGCTTTCTTGGCCGCTAGATCGACAGTAAGCGTTCCAATGGCGCCGCCGCAGCCCAACGACTTGAGAAATGCGTAGGCGATGATGAGCTGGCCGTTGGAGCCCGGATGAATGCCGTCCGTCCCCACGAAGGCGTACTTCTCGCCGAACGCGGCTTTCGCCTTCGGCATGATGTCAGACATCAATTGATAGATATCGGCAAAGGGCACGCCTTCTTTTTCGACGATAGGTTTGTCCACATCGCGGAGGATGGCGAGGTTCTTGTTGCAGAAGGCGGCTTCGGCGGGATTGTTGTTGTAGTAGAACGAATCGACGCAGTTGGCGGAACCGACGATGATCGTTCGCACGCCAATTTTCTTTAGATCCGCGATGGTCTTCGCAACATAGAGTTTGTGATGCAGGAAGTTGCCGACCGGATTCTTGCCGTTGACCTCCTCAACGCCGTGATAAATGAGGGCCACCGTGGGACGATAGGGCGCGCAGTCACTTTCGATGCGCTTCATGAAGCGTTCCAGCCCTTCGCGATCCTGGCCCAATTGCAGAACCTGTACGCCTGGAAGCGGCTGGCACATCAGCAGATAGTCGGCGATGTAGTTTGCGGTCGTAAATGGGCTGTGCGGCGAGGTATCTCCGGCGACCAGGATGACATCGTTAGGCTGCAATTCTGCCTGCGCGGGCATTGTGAAGCAGAACAACCCGAGAGAAACACAAAGCAAAACAGTTGAGCGGGCGCGAACCATATTCCGAATCCTTCCACTCCGAGACGGCGGGTCTCTGACGCAGGGGCGACGACAGAAATCACAGCGCCAAATTGCAGACCGCATTCCATGCCGGGCCCTTACGGCTCCGGCCACACAACACGAGTTATTGAATACGCCGGAACTTTGATGGCTTCGGCAGGTCTGCAATTATCAATGTCTGCCGCCTTGCGTTTCATGTCTGTGAAGTCCGACATCGCGAGAACCTCGATGCTGTGCGGTTTGTCCTCAGCGATGCTTTTGAGCACAACTCGGCGCGACTCAGCGGATGCGTTTTGAATAATCAGCGTTGTCTTCTTGCCGCTCCTGAACACAGCGCCTTCGACTTCTCTGTATGAATCTGGCCAGGCATTCTTGCCTTCTATCGGCCTGGCGCCGCTGTCCACCATCCGCTGGAAAGTCCCTCCGGCATTTGCGGCCTCGTCAAGCCAGCTCAGCGCGACCGCAATCGCAGTGGGCTCGTATTTTCCATCCTTCTCGACGAAATAGGTGTGCGGACCTTTTGGGTAGAACGTGAACATGAAGAACAACTGATGCGTCACGGAGGGGAACCGCAGATACACCAGCGCCGTCCGGGTGACTAGCTGCAGCGCCATCGCCGGGCTCGTCGGCTCAGGCTTGTTCTGCCAGGTGGTCGCGCCATGCGGGTTCCATTCTGTAACCCAGATTTCTTTGCTGGGTAGGTGCTTTTCGATGTCGGCGAGCACTCTACCGACACCGGAATCCATGTGTGCCATCAGCGCCTGCAGTCGCGGAACAGCATTTTTGTCGCTCAGCGCGACCTCATCGGCCCCAGGCTCCCCCAAAACATCAGCTAATCGTGGATACAGATGTACCGTTACAGCATCAAACCACGGCTCAGGCTTCAAGTCGGCGTCCCACTGAACCATCCGCTGCTGCCATTTCCCGCGGGCATTTTGAATGTGAAACGCTGCGCCCGCTGCTTGCACCGCAACCTTCGCTCCTTTCGGCAGGAATGGCTTGATCGCGTCGTAATACTCCTTCATGGTGCGTAGAGCGACGGGCTCATTCGGCCATTTCTCCAGCCCTGCCGGATCGTTGCCCATGGCGATGTAGAACTCATTGCCGAGTTCAATGCGTGTCGGAACCGCTCCGGCCTGAGCCAAACGTTTGAACCATTGCGCTTGGCTTTGCACCGTGGACGTTTCCAGATTCGGCACCAGGATAGACTCCGCGCCGAAGGATTCGACGAAGGGCTTGTACTCCTCAGCGGAGATGCCCTTCGGGAAACGGCGCGCCATCATGGGCATTACTTTTGCCCAAAAGTGCATGTACTCCGAACTGTCCGGGCGCAGGTGGATCTCGAAAAGGCCCGTTCGCCAGTCGTAAAAGTTGCTTTGCGAGCCGCCGGGGAAGCGCGTGAGGCCAATATGCATTTTCTTGAGCGCCTCGGTCTTTGCCGGATCACCGATCATGTGTTCGACAAACGGTTCGACCGACGCGCCGAAGATGCGATCGGGAAGCGGGCGGGGCTCGCCGCTGGCGACGAGGTGCAGGCGGGAGCTATCGTGTGATTCGCCAGCCGCCACGGCAAGCAGGGGCGCCCACCCGGCGAAAAGGAACGTTAACGTTCTGAGCATCGGTGATCCTCACAGCGTTCGACTGGGCGCGCAATTATACTGCGCTTCGAGTCAATGGAACTGGATTTCGCTTCGTGCTCGGAATAAGTAAGAACTGCGCGGGGCACGGGGGAAACACCGTCCTTAAAGGGGCTCCAGAGATGAACGGAATTCGTTGGCTGGGCTTGATCCTGGCGATGGCGGCGTTCATCGAGGCGGCGAAACTCGGGAACGCGAATTACGACGTCCGCATGGACGAGGCTCTGCTGCCAAAGCGATAACAGTGTTGTTCTCGGCGCAACTTTCGGGAGAGCGCCAGCGGACTTCGCCGTGATCAGCGGGCCTTCAGTTCTTGTCCAGCACCAAGACTGTGAACGTATCTGGCACCACGATTCTACGCCGCTTTTCCGGCGACTCCGGCGCGGGCTTTGTCTCCGCGGTGACGAGCCACACCTGGTGTTTGCTCGGATCCAGTGCCAGCGTCCTCGCTCCAGCTTGTGTGGCGACGGTCTGGGTGACCTGGAACTTGTCGGGGGTGTCCTCATGAATCACGGTTAGCGTTCCGTCGCCGTTCGAACTGAACACGGTCTGAGACGCCGGATCGAACGCGACGGCGTCAACTCCGGCGCCGATGGGCAGGCTTGCCAGCACCTTGCCGCTATCGGCATCCATGACGACGACCGTCTTGGTATCACGGCAGCCGCTGAAGAGGCGCCGGTGTTCGAGATCCAGGGCCAGCCCCGTGGGCGTCTTGCCCGGATCGAGAGGCCAGCGATTCAGAACGGTCAACTTTACCGAGTCCATCTGAACGACCTCGCTCTTATCTTCGAGGTTCACGTAGACGCGGCCCTTTCCGTCAGCGACAGCAAACTCCGGCGCGCCGCCGAGTTCGACAGTTCCGGCCACTTCGCCCGTCTTGGCATCGAGTGCGGTGGCGGTCGTTCCGCCGTTGTTGAAGGCAAACACACGGTGTGATGCCGCATCGTAGATGATCGCGTCAGGCTTGGCGCCGGCTTTTGCCTCGCCGACTTTCTCCAGCGTCTTCAGGTCGTAGATTCCGATCTTGTTATCGCGGCCGTTGCTGGTGAACAGCCGGTTGAACTCTGGAACCAGCGCGACACCGTGAACGCCATTAGTGTTGGGGATCTCATGGACGACTTTGAATGTGTTCATGTCCAGAACCAGGACTCGGGTCTCACGCGCAATGTATAAGAGCCGGGCCTCCGGATCGATTGTCAGATAGTCCCACGAGCCATCGCCGCCGATGACCTGCTTTTTTACGAGATGATAACCATCGTGCCCCGGTTCCTGGCCACCGACGTTGCCGACCAACGTTAATGCAGCGAAGAATATGCAGACGATCCAGTTCATGTTTGGCTCCTCACGTCCTAAAAATCATCGTACAGCTCCGCGAGGAGTCGGCAATAGGTTCGCTGGGCTTGTGCGGCAGGTTTCTGAAGCTCACGTAATCCGCAACGGGACGCACATTCGGCCGCGGCACCCTTGCCGCGTGCCGGTGGCGCCAACCGGAGCTCATTCTCCGCGCAGTATGGGGAGCGTGGAACGTTCCAGACTGTTCACGAAGATGATCAGGCTGCCGGGGAGCGGCTGGGCGCTGAGCAGGCTGCGCTGGTCTTCGCGGAAGGTCTTCCAGGCTTCGCCGCCGGCTTTGCGGCAGGTCAGAGCGGCGAGCAGGACGGCGTCGGGGCCTTGCAGGACTTCGGACATGCGGCGCTGCAGGGCGGCGGGCGAGTCGTTGCGCTTCTTAAAGAGTTCAGTAACGGCCTTGGCGTCTGGCTGCTTAGCGAGCAGGGCGGTGACGAACTTCTGCTGTGTGGTCAGCAGTGATTGCTCGGCGTTGATCTTGCTGAGCGCGGCGGTGGCTTTGGCGACGAAGTCCGCGTCGTTGCGGAAGGCCAGGGCGGCGTAGGCGACGGCGTACCAGAGCTGCGGGTTTTCGGATTGTTTTTCGAGCTCGCCAAGGGCGGCTTCGGCGGCGGCGCGGGCGAGCTTTTCATCGGCGGCGAGCCCCCTCACCCCGGCCGGCGCGGAGGCCGGCACCACCTGCTGGCTGATCCAGAACGAACGGAGGGTGTCAAGTGGGTCGAGTTTCGCCACTTCGGCCATGGATGGGCTCTTCCAGGCGATGGAGAGTTCGGTGAGGGCTTCGTCGTGGGTCTTGCCGAGGCTGCCGGCGGCGAGCAACGGCCAACCGAATTCCTGGAGCTTCTGCGCGGCGGACTGTTTTTCGCGGAGTTCGATGAGTTTGGCGGCGTTGTCTTTGCGCTTTTCGGCGCGGGCGCTGGTGGACTTCTGGAGTTCCTTGAGGGCATCGGGGACTTCTGCTTTCGCGTCGGCCAAGCTTGTGAACAGTTTTGCGGCGGCGGCGTGCTTGTCGGCTTTGGCGCTGATGAGCAACTGGCCGGGGCCGAACCAGGCGGTGGACTCCGCGGGCAGATCGAGGGCTTTGCGAATGCTTTCGACGAAGGCGTCGGTCAGCTTGCGGAGGGCTTCGGCCTGTTTCTGGTAGTCCTTTTCGGTGATCTCGTCGGCGTTGGGCAGCGCGATTCTGGAAACGTCGTAGACCCAGGCGGTTTCGAGCTCGGGGTTGCGGCGGTCGGAGCACACGAAGACATCGCGGGCAGGGACGCCGGCGCTACCACCGGCGGGGGCGCCGGTGCCACATTGCCAGCGGAGTCCGGCGGGCGTGAGCAACCAATCGAGCGCCTGAGCGGCCGTTGCGTTGCGCAGGTCGAGGTAGCTGATGCGGAGTTCCTTGCGAAGAGCCAAGGCGCAGGCGTCGTCGAGGCTGCCTTCGAGCAACCGTGTTTTGAAACCGGCGGCTTGGGCGATGGCGTCGAGGGCTTCGGAGAGGGGCTTGTCGCGCAGGACCATGTCGAGTTTCTTATCAAGCGCGGGTTGGGCCTTGCGCCACTCTTTCAGCAGTTCGGCGTTGATCTCTTCGATTTGCGCCTGAGCTTGGGCGGCGTTCTGGCCGGCGCTCCAGCCGGCGTTGGTCAGAGAAGAATCGAGCAAGTAGATGTGCGACCATTTGGCGCGGGCTTCGAGGAGCTTGCCGGCTTTGCGGAGTTCTTCGGCGGCTTTGACGCCGTCGGGCAGGCGCTTCGACAGATCTTGGCGGTCCTGCTGAGCGGCGGCCTGCCACTCTCGGGCGGTGATGTCTGCGAGCTCCTCGTTGGCAATCTCCTTCTTGGCGGCGCGGGTTGCCTCCCTGGGTGCGGGGGCGGGGGTCACGGGCGCTGCTGCCGTGGCGGCGGGCGCAAGACCGGAGGTTGACTGCAATTTCAACATA
Organism: Planctomycetota bacterium; assembly: GCA_036504595.1. Classification (GTDB taxonomy): domain Bacteria; phylum Planctomycetota; class SZUA-567; order H5-PLA8; family H5-PLA8; genus DASXUX01. Next base: position 197,643 of record DASXUX010000097.1, read on the forward strand.
TTCTGCGTCAGGCCTTGGTGAAGAACGCCGTTGCTGTACATCCCACCGCCGCCACCCCAACCTCCGCCAGCCGAACCTGGCTTTGGTGCATTGGGTCCGTACGCCGCGCCGAGTCTCCTGTCCACGTCCTTGCTCTTATCGCCGGCCGAGAGGCCTGAGCGCAGCCTCTCGATGGACTTGAAGCGGCCAGCGGCATCGACGCCGCGGGCTTTGGACAGGGCGCGCGGGCTGCCCTCGAACGCCGGCTTGTCGTCATCGAACGCGCCACCGAAGTTGCCGTCGAAGCTGACGCCTTCGGGCATGGGGACGGGGACGGCGATGCGGCGGGGCGGGCGGGCGGAAGCGCTGACGTTCGGGACGTCGGCTTGATCGACGGCGACGAAACTGGTGTACTGGCTCATCAGGCGGTAATCGAGAGCGATGTTCGTGACTTCCTCCTCCACTTCGGGCGACGTGCCGTAGTAGACCTGCTGCATGAGGGATTCGATTTTCTGGCGCGCCCAGACGTTGGCCAGCGCGGCGTTGTCTTGCGCGGCGGTGGGGAAGTTGACTTCGAGCGGCCAGCTCACCGGTTCGCCTTCGATTTCGCCGCTGATCTTGAGCGTGACGGGCTTGCCGGCGGTGGTCAGGTCGTACATTCCGTACAGAATGATCGGGCGGCCGGACCAGAGTTCAGGGATGCGCTGCGGGTAGACGTCGCTGACTTTCATGCCGGCCCAATCGATGTTGACTTTGGCGAGCTGCGCGCGCTGGATGCGTTCCATGCATTCGTTGACGATCGGGGCTGCGGGCTGATTGAGCGTCAGGATTTTGCTCATCCCGCCACCCTGCCGCGCGACGCCATCGACCAGGAAACGATTGATCGAATTGCCGGCGCCGAGGCACCAGAAGCGGATGCGGTCGCCGCAGCCTTTGCCGACGGCTTCGAGAATTTGCGCTTCGTTGCCGATGAAGCCGTCGGTGAACATGACGACGATGCGCATGCGTTCTTTGTCCAGCGGATCGTCGATGGCCGCGCGGACGCCTTTGAGCATCTCGGTGCCGCCGCCGCCCATCTGCTGCTGGCTGAAGGCCATGGCTTTGTCGATGTTCTCTTTGGTGACCGGCACGGCATGGTCGAAGAGCTTTTGCGATTGGCTGGCGAAGGTGATCACCTGGACGGTGTCCTTCTCGCGCATCAGCGAGAGGAATTCGCGCATGGCTTCTTTGGATTTCTCGATCGGCCAGCCCATCTGCGAGCCGCTGATGTCCATAAGGAACACGATTTCGCGCGGCGGTTCCTTGGCCAGCTTTTCGTCTTCCTTGGGTTGCACCATCAGCATGAAGTAACCGCTGGTGCTGAGCGTGCTGCTCAAGACGGCCATTTCGGGCTTCTTACCCATGACGCGGTATTTCAGGATGAAGTCTTTGTTCGGAATGGTGCCGGCGGGGCTGAGCGCGGCGACGGCTTTGCTGTCTCCTTTGCGGCTGATGCCGGCTTCGTGAAGGACGCTGCGCAGATCCTGGATGGGGACGCCGGCGTCGAGTTTGACCGAGAGCGTGATGTCGTGGCCGTTGCGTTCGCCGGGCTTGAGGTAGGCGATTTCCTTCTGCTGGCCGGAAGCGCGTTCTTGGCCGGTCGGTACTGCGCCGATTCCGCCTGAAAAGCCGGCGGGGTTGTAGCGGGGGCCGACGACCATGGGGAAGTGGAATTCGTAAGCGCCCTGGTCGTACTTCAGCACGTCCACGTAAGAAATTTCGATTTTGACTTCGGCCTTGGGTTTAATGTTGGCGACGGACTGCGTGAAAATGTTGGGGCGTTCCTGTTCCAGCAGAGCGGCGGTCTGGCCGGCTCTGAGCGCCTGTTCGTAAATGGCTCGGGCTTCGGCGCGGCGCTTGATGACGCCGACGATTTGCCGACCGCTGGTGGTCATGGTCATTTCGTCCACGGCGGATTCGTGCGGCAGGGGGAAAACGTAGACGGCTTCGATTTTCTCGTCGGTCGGATTATAGAAGGTCTGGGTGACTCTCACGCGAGCGATGAAGCCCGAGATTTCGGCCTGCACGTCGGTGTGCTTGAGGGGGCATTCGACGACGGCGCCGTCTTTTTGAACGACGCGGAGGGCGCCTTGGGTGACGTCTTTTTCGAGGTTGGCTTGCGGATCGGGGGCTTCGGCGGAGAGGACAGATAAGGCGAGAATCAAACCACAGATGAACACTGATGGACACAGATGTTTCGAGAAACTCATGTTCGCCTCCTCCGGATAGGTCATCCCCATATAACCGTGCGAGCGGCGAGGTTATTAGAGCAACTTGCCGCGTGCTGAACGGTTAGACGCTGGGTGGGGCGTTTGGTTACGAGAAATTCAGAGGGGCGGGGTAAATAGGAGCGGCGGGCGCCCTCGCCCGCCTACCCCGGGCGAGGGCGCCCGGAGCTCCTTTTCAACGCAGAGACGCAGAGAGCGCAGAGAATTTTTATGATCAACATTAGATACCCTTTTTTTTCTCTGTGCTCTCTGTGTTCTCTGTGGCTCTGTGTTGAAGTCGTGCGCGGAGTGGCGCAAGCTTCCGAGATTCGCTGGGGTGGGTCGAACAGTTCCAATATGGTCAGCGAGGCGAAGAATCTGCCGAGCGATCCGGGAAACGTGCCGCCGCTGTGGGAAGTGAAACTGGGGACGCATCAATATTCGATTCCGACGATCGATCGCGGGCGGATTTACGTCGCGGTGAACGATGGGAACGTTGACCGGGTCGGCTACAAGCCGACGGGCGGCGGGGCGGTGATCTGCTTCGAGCAAGCGACGGGCAAGATGCTGTGGCGGTTCTTGAGCCCGCGATTCATGCAGGGCGTCGTTCCGCCGAATCACTTCGACCAATGGGCGTGCGGCGTGTGTTCGGGGCCTCTGGTGGATGGCGAGCGCGTGTATGTCGTCGGCAATCGCGGCGAAGTGTTGTGTCTCGACCGCGAAGGACAGGCGAACGGGAACGATGGGCCGTTTATGGACGAGTTGCAGTACATGGGGATCAGCGGGGCAGGCCCCCTCACCCCTAACCCCTCTCCCTCGCGGGGGAGAGGGGAACCGGAGAACGCCGGCAGGGACGCCGGCGCTACCCGAACCGGCACGGAGGCCGGCGCTACCACCGGCACGGAGGCCGGCGCTACCCTGCTTCCGACTGACGGGGACATTATCTGGCGCTTCGACATGCTGAAGGATGCGGACGTCATTCCGCACGACGTCTGCGGAAGCACGCTGGTCATGGTGGGCGATCTGCTTTTCGCGTGCACGTCGAACGGCCTGGACGACAAGCACGACAAAGTGCCGAAGCCGTTCGCGCCGAGTCTGATTGTGCTCGACAAAAAAACCGGGCAGCTTGTCGCGAAAGACGATGAGAAGATCGGGACGCGGTGTCTGCACTGCAACTGGTCGTCGCCGACGGCGGGAATGGTGAACGGGAAGGCGCTCGTTTTCTTCGGTGGCGCGGATGGAGTGCTGTACGCGTTTGAAGTGCCGACGGCCCCCTCACCCCTAACCCCTCTCCCTCGCGGGGGAGAGGGGGACCGGAAGGCCGGCACGGAGGCCGGCGCTACCACCGGCACGGAGGCCGGCGCTACCGTGCAGATTTTGAAGAAAGTGTGGAGCTACGACTGCAATCCGGCGGACTTTCGGATGAAAGACGGGAAGCCGGTGCCTCGTTCGAATCACACGCGAAATAGCCCGGAAGGGCCCAGCGAGATCATCAGTTCGCCGGTTTTTTGCGACGGGCGCGTGTATGTGGCGATCGGGCAGAGTCCGGTGCATGGGGTGGGGCGGGGGTGTTTGTCGTGCATCGATGCGGCGACGGGAGCGAAGGTGTGGGATTCGCAGCTTGTCGAGCGCACGCTGGCGACGCCAGCGATTGCGGGCGGGCTCCTTTACATTCCGGACTACACGGGGAACCTGCACTGCTTCGACGCGGTGACGGGACAGCGGCAGTGGGTGCATCCGCTGGGGAGCAAGCTGTGGGGCAGTTCAGCTCTGGTGGCGGATGGGAAGGTTTTTGTCGGGACTGAAGGCTGCACCTTCTGGACGCTGAAGGCGGGGAAGCAGCTTGAAGTGCTGTCGCAGGGACGGTTCAAGACGGTGCCGGTGACGCCGGCGGCGGCGGACGGGGTTTTGTATGTTCCGACGCAGAGGAGCTTGATTGCGATACCGGGGAAGTGATCTGAGAATGCGGATTGCGGATTGCGGATTGAGGGGCCGAGCGGCGAGTCATGGCGGGGAAAATTTTCGGGATCGGGCTTTCGCGCACAGGGACGCGCAGTTTAACGCGCGCGCTGGAGCTACTTGGATTCAAGGCAGTACACTATCCCGTGGACCTACAGGAGATTGAGGAAAACGACGCGGCGACGGATATTCCTGTGGCTGCGCAATATCAGGAGTTGGATCGGCTTTTCCCAGGATCGAAGTTCATACTGACGCTTCGCGAACGCGAGACGTGGCTGCGTTCCTGCCAACGACACCTGACTGATCCCGAGCGCGTGCGAGCGCTGAATGCTTTGCCGGAGCGAGCGAGAGAATATCGGCTCCGTATCCGGCAGCAGGTCTACGGCACGACGGGTTTCGAGCCGAAGGCTTACACTGACGCATACGAAAGACACTTGGCGGAAGTGCGGGCGTACTTCGCGGAGCGGCGAGAGTGCCTTCTAGAAATCGACATCTGCGCTGGCGAAGGTTGGGTGAGGCTCTGTCCTTTTTTGGAGAGGCCGATGCCGAAGCTCGCTTTTCCGCGTGAGCGTGGCTGGCAGGAGCCGAAACTGAATTCGCTCAAATCATTCTGTCGGCGGTGTTTGGGCATGCTATTTAGATTAGCTAAATAAAACCGAAGATTCTGTGCAACATTTTTGGAGATTGAGCGTCATCTATATTGGGGCAGAGGGAAACTCTGTCTCGGCAGAGCGGGCTCTTTGAAAAACAAGAATCGGGTTGGCGAGGTGGGAGTAAGGACGCATTGTGCGGGTTTGGACAGAATTACAGGCGGGTATAACCACACGTGCACTTTTTTACAGAATGGGCTTTGGTGGATGGACGGTTGGAGGGCTGAATCCATCGGTCTGCAAACGGAAAAGGCGCAGACCGATGGCACCCACGCACAGGTGCAGTTTTTTACACGATGGACCTTGGTGAAGGATGGACGGTTAGGTGGCTGAATCCATCGGTCTGCGAACGGAAAAGGCGGAGACCGATGGCACCCACCACCACATGTGCACTTTTTTACAGCACGGAGAAGCGGGCGAGACGCCCGCACTACGGGAACGGGTGGCAGGCTGAAAGCCTGCGGTACGGTGCGGGTGTCGCGGCTACTGTTTGGTCGGGGTGTCGGGTTTGTCGCCGACGCCGGCGAGGACTCTGAGCAGGAGGCTGAGAACGATGCCGACGATGAAGCCGCCGATGGTCCAGATGAGGATGCGAGTCCATTTCGATTTGGTCTGCGGGTCGAGCAGGGCGCTTTCAAGCCGGAAGGTGCGTGTGACGGTTTCAATTGCGGGCTGCACGTGCGCAGCTTGTTCGGGCGAGTAGTTGAAGACGATATCGTAGCGGCGGCCGTTGCCGGGAACGGCGAGGTTGACGACGCGGCCGTGGCTGCCATCGACGACGCTGACGATTTCGCGTTCGATGCGCAGCGAGGTGACGCCGCCGACGCTGGCAAGGGCGACGCTGAAATCGCCGAACTTTTCGCCTTGTTTGCGGAAGGCTTCTTCGAGTTCCTCTTTGTATCGGGACATCTGCGTGGGATCGACGGGTTCGGTCAGATCGGTGTAGCCAATGGCGAGGGATGGCGGGGGCAGTTTGGCGTTGGTGGGATCGGCGGGGCCTTTGAACCACGCGGGCGGGCGGCGCAGTGCGCGTTCTCCGGCCTGCTTGCCCATGTATTCAGTGATGCCGCGGAAGACCTGGCGGTTTTCTTCGTCGCTGAGTCTGGCGAAGCCTTCGGGAACGCGCATGGAGTAACCGGCATCGGGATCTTTGAAGAGCGAGAGTTTTTCAAAGTCCAGTGGGACGGCCGCAGGCGGCGCCTTGGAGTCCTGCGTTTGCGCGGCGAAGAGCAGACCTGCCGATGCGGGCAGGAGGAGACTAAAGATCAAAACGAGCGCCTTCATCATGTATTCCCCATGAATCTTGGAGCAACAAGGTACGCGGGGAATGCGAAGGCCGCAACCAGAAGTCGGGGAAAGAAGGTCAAGAAGAAGTCTAGTAGTCTAGAAGTCGAGAAAGTCTAGAAGTTGAAGGATCGCGGGCATGTGGCGTGCTTCATCGGGAGAAAGCTTGCGGCGCTGCCGCAAACCCCTCCCCCGGCCCCTCCCCTCGAAGGGGAGGGGAGAACAGCAGCGGGCGGGACGCCCGCACTACGTTCAGCGAAATGCACGGACCGGATTTCCATGTGACAGATAAGCGTATATGGCTGTATTATTAATGGGGTTGTCGTCACGGCGCTTGCGGTGGGGAAAGAAAGGCTCGTCTATGTTTCGTTACGCCTGGATAGTCCTGGTGTCGGTGTTGGTGAGTTGGAGCACGTGCGCCGACACGGTCGAGCTTGTGCCTGACCCGGACAGCCCGTCGCCTGACGAGGGGCTGAAGCTGGAAGGCAAAGTGATTCGCAAGACAGATGAGTATTTGTTCTTCAGGGTTGGCAAAGACGATGGGAACGAAGTGCGGATCCCGTTGAACAAGATCAAGAAGGTCGAAAAGGATCTCGATTCCGAGCTGGAGGGCATTCCCGAAGACGATTACGCCAAGCGCTACAAGGTCGCGGTCGGAGCGATGGAACAAGCGATGTATCCGGAAGCGATCAAGCTGTTTGAGGCGCTGAAGGGTAAGGAAGGGGTCGGGCCGGACATGCTCAAGCTGATGGGCAAGGCTTATGAAAACCGACAGCAGTTGGACAAGGCCCTGGAAGAGTATTCCGACTATCTGAAGCTGCATCCCGAGGACGCTGAAGTTGCGGCAAAAGTCAAGGAGCTGACGAAGGTCGTCAAGCCGGAAGAAACCAAATCCGCGGACGGGGAGAAGATCAAGTCGAAGAATGTGGATGGCCTGGAAGGCGACGGCACGTGGATCGCCGAAAATTGGGCCATCACAGCGAAGGCGCAGTTCTCGGTGGATCCAAACACGGGCAATCGCACGGTTGTCGTCACGACCGATGGGACCAAAGACGATAAAGATAAAGTGGCCATCAGCCGCATCGGCCAGCCGCTGAACCTGAGCGAAAGCAAGGAGATGATTTACCGGATTTTTCACAACTCGGACAAGGCGATCCCGATGGCGATCGCCTTCCAGAACTCTGAAGGCGAATGGCACGAAAGCCAGCAAATGCGCGTGCCGCCGAACAGTTGGAGCAATATGTCCGTGAAGGTGGACGGCAAGCGCTTTAAGGCTACGCGCAACAACTTCAAGGACTTCGATCTGGAGATCGCAGGCCGGGACAACGTCAAGAAGATCATTTTCCTGTTCTACACCAAGAGCGCATTCACGCTGTATCTGGACAGCATCTTCTTCAAGTAGTAGAAGCGGGCGCATGAACTTCAATCCAGCCTCCAGTCTAAGACGCCCCATGCCGTTGGCCGTGTTGCTGGCATTCCTGGGATTCTCCGTCGCGATCGCCACACCATTGAACGACCCGGCGAATCGTCTGAGCAGCAAGACGGCCAAGTCGCGAGGGGTGGGCGAGGCGATCCGCTTTACAAATCCGTTTTTGGCTGCGGGCACCGATCCGCTGTATTTCCCCACCGGCGGCGATGCGAAGTCCGATCCCGACGGGTTCGATCTGGGCGATGCGATCGCCAGCATGCCGCTGGTGCGCTACATCAACGCCACGGGCGGTTTTCTGCCATACGCCTTTGCGGCTCAGCCGCTGGTGGATCCTCGAAATGCGATCAACGGAAAAGTTTTTCAGCCGCCGCAGTTGCTGCCGTTCGGCAAGCTAAAGCTCAATCTCCTTGACTTGCCCAATCCCAGCGGCGCCTCAGCCGCGATGCGGTTCGACGTCGTCTTGCAGGACATGGTTTCGACGAACCGGGTCGGGCGTTTTTGGATGAACATCATCAACTCAGCGAATGCCACTTTTCGCTTCGGCATGGACAAGCTGCCGGTGGCTCAGCAAGGCCGCACGTACTTCACCAACATTCAAGCCATCGGCGGCACGGGCACGATCACGTACCGGGCATTGGGGACGGATGGCGACCGGTTGAAAGATATGGGCTTGGTGCTATCGGCCGACGGAGCACTTTACGGCCGCCCGATCCGGTCCGGAACGCTCCAGTTCACCGTTCAGGCACAGGATCAAACGTCTCCGACGCCGCAATTCGCTCGCAGCCGCAACGGCCAATCTTTCGACCAATTCTTCACGTTGACGATCGAGAGCAGCATTCCGATTTCCACAGAACTAACGGCGACCGCGTGCGAAGTTCGCGGCGCTCTTGTTCCTCCGACGGGCACGGCGCCGGGCACAGACACGTTCCGCTACTCCGGCATTCTGGATCCGAAAGGAAACAAAGCGGCCAGCCTGGCTGGAGCGGACGTGACGGTGCGCGTTGGCACCAGCGCTTTTTCGGGACAGTTTGATTCAAAAGGAAAAGCGGATCTGAAAAACGGAACGCCGGACCAGGCGACCGACACCGCTCCGGTTGTCGGCAAGGCGAGTTTCTCCAGTTCGTCCGGGCAGTTTACGGTGCAGCTTAAGGGCGTGTTTCTGGGCGACGCCGTCGGTGCGGCCATCGATCCGGCCACCAACCTGGCGAAGTTCGGCACGGGGCCTTCGGTGCAGACGCTGGTCCTGGCGCTCGAATTTGCCTGTACCGGTTTTCATGAAGCCGAGACGCGCGCGGGCTTCCGCACCTGCGAGGTGCTGGCAGTGCAGACGCACGTTCATGTGGAGAAGTTCAGCATGAGCTACGCGCTCGGCTCACGCGGATTCTCGCGCGCGGGCGCGTGTCAGATCGTCAGTGTGACCGGCGCCGATCAGACGGCCAAGGACAAGACGCAGGGAACGAAGTGGATCGTCCGCTGCCTGGGGATGCCGGGGCAGGACACGGCCGGTACGCCGACCAGCAGCCATCCGCACGTCCCCGCTCCGACGTTCGCGCCCCCGAAGGCACCCGCGACGATCTTGGCCGCGACGAGCACGACCATTGTGATTGGAGATTTCTCCAACCAAGTTACGCTGGCGATGCTGAAAGTGCGGCCGGGGTTTAAGGGGACGTCCAGCGATACATTCGCCAAGGTGCTGCTCGACCCGAAGCGTTTTGTGCACTACATCGAAACGAACGTGTTTGCGCCGGCGGATACGAGCATTGAGCGCGCGATCGATTCGAAGCAGCCGACGATCTTCCCATTCGCACTGAGCTTCACGGGCTTTACGGGCGAGGCAGGCCGGGTGATTGTTCCGGATCGCGGCCGGTGGACGCAGCAGCCGTAGGAATGGTGAGTGGTGGAGTAGTGGAGTGGTGAGTGGTCGATTGGGGCCGCCTTGAATTTTGCTGTTCTGCCGCGTAGCCTGAAACTATGAGTGTAGCCACGTTTGTGTTCCAGCTTTCAAGTCCGCTGCTCTCCGATGGCAAGAATCCGGAAGGCGAGCTGATTCTGATGGCGGTCCTCTCTGAAAAAGGACTGCGCGGATTGTCGATTGCCGATGACCGGCTGCCCTGCCCGTTCTGCCACGGTGTCGAGGAGTTTGCGGATCCGCAGTCCGTTCTGACGCGTTTCGAAGAGCTGAAAGATACGCTGCTCATGCGCCTGAGCGGCCACCCGGCGGAGATCGCGTGGGACCAGTTTGATCTCGACGGCCACCCGCAATTTCAGGTGCGGGTTTGGGAAGCGATGCATGCGATTCCCTTTGGCCAGACCCGCACGTACGCGCAGATCGCGAAGGCGGCCGGTTCGCCGAAAGCCACGCGCGCCGTCGGCACGGCTTGCGGCGCCAACCCGGTCGTGCTGCTGATCCCGTGCCACCGGGTCGTGAGTTCAAACGGCCTGGGCGGTTTTGGTTCAGGCATTAGCTGGAAAAAGCGCTTCCTGGCGATGGAAGGCGTGGACTGGCGGAGTTTCGGACGGTCGTAAGAGAGCAGCGCGTTACAGCACCCACTTTTCCAGCGCTTCGGCCACCGCGTCGTGGTCGTTGTCGGCGTCGGTGAAGGCGTTGGCGGCGGCTTTGCAGAGTTTTCCGGCGTTGGCAACGGCCACGCCGATGCCGGCGACCTCAAGCATGGGGATGTCGTTCTCGCCATCGCCAATGGCCATGGCCTGGGTCATGGGGATGCCCAGCACTTCGCCGAGCTTGTTCAGGCCGGTGCCTTTGTTTACCTGCGGGTCGAGGAACTCGAGATATTCGGGGTCGGTGTGCATCATCGCGGTGCGCGAGCCGAAACGCGGGCGCAGTTCTTCGCTGATGGCATTGCGCTTGCCGGCATCGACGACGTAAAGAAGCTTCGTTGGCGCGGAGGCCGCGAAGTCTCTCAGGTTCTTGACGAAGCGGAAAGGCGATCCGGTCCGGCCGCGGTAGATTTCGATGTACGGGCGAAGATTCGGACCGTCTTCACTGAGGATCACATCGTTCTGGTAGAAGTTGCACTGGTACCCGCGCTGGTGTGCGATATCGAGCAGTTCGCTGGCGATGCCGGCGTCCAGCGGCTGATGAAAGTAGCGTTCGCGCTTCGTTGCGGCCCGGCCGCAAACGGCGGCGCCGTTGAAGGCAACCATGGAGACATCGATGCCGATGATGGTTGCGGGCTTCTCCATCGCGGCGGTCATGCGGCCGGAGGCGAGGACGATTTCGACGCCTTTGGCTGCGGCGGCCTGAAGGGCTTTGATCGTGCGCTCGCCCACGGTTTTGTCGGAACGCAGGAGGGAGCCATCCAGGTCCAAAGCGATCATTTGGATGGGCTGTGACGGTCGGGGCGGCTGAGCGGTTTTCATCATGGGGTTCTTGTAGCGTATGGAGCGGACGAATTCAAATCTCACCACTCACCGCTGTTTTCGTCCAGGCTTCAACGATGTGGACGCGGCCGCGGTCGAGGTAACGCTTCTCGCTGCCTTGCGGAACGATGTGCCACGCCCAGCGCTCCGGCGGATTCACGCTGGCGGTGCGCGGCCAGAGTTCTCGCACTTTTTGGCCGTGAAGCGGATCGTCGAGCTCCAGGATTTCAACGGGCCAGTCGAACTGAAGTTGGCCCTTGTCGTCCAAGCGCACGCCGGCGTCCTTCGGGGCGTTCCTCAGATCAAGGCTGTGTGGCGGCTTCACAGAATAGACGACCGTTTGGACATCGGTCGAAAGATAGGTCCACGACTTTTTGAACGATGCGATGTCCTGAACGTGGCGCGCGCGGATGCGGTCGAAGTAGCGTTCGAGGCTTTCGGCGGCGTTGTCAAAATCGTCAAAACGCTTGCCGAAGCGTTTGCGGAAGAGTCCCTGCACATGCAGGCGCGGAAAATAGCCGAGCTGGCTGAGTAAATTTGTAGAGATCACCAATCGCACGTCCACGAACGTGCGCGCCCACGGCGGCTGCACTGCGGCGGCGCGTTCAAAGCCGGCGGCGAGATCGCGTGCGGCATCCTTAGCGGACGCGGCGGCCCCGATCGTATGTTGGGCCCACGCGGCGAGGTCCACGACGGAGGCGGTCAAGTCGCCGATCTCGAATTGCGGCTGAGGCATCGATGGAATCCGCGCGGCGGAGAGCATGCGTTCGACGTATGGAACAGTGCACGCGTCGGCGTCGAAAAGCGCTACGCGCTCGAACAGCGGAAAAAGATCCTGCCACGGCACGTCCAGCAATCGACCCGCGCCGAGGACCAGGAGCGTTCCGGCCGGAGACTTTTTGTTCAAGGAAAGGTGCGCGGCGATGGACCGCAGACGGCGTTGGTTGTTTTCGAGATGTGGCGCCCAGAAGGAGGCGGCGCGGCGATAGCGCTCGACGAGGCCCATGCCGGAACTGACGTAGCCTTGCTGGCGAAGGCGGCGGTCGCTGGCGGCGCGAAGGTAATCCCAGATATCGATGAGAGACACGGTTGGTGAGTGGTGGAGTGGTGAGTTGTGAGTGGTGGCGCCTCGCCCAAAAAACGATCCCGAACACAGTGTGTCACGGTACAACATTTTTGCGAAGATTCTAATTCCGTCTGCCTCCGCGTGGAATAAGCTGGGCGCGAAGTGCGCTTATAGACAACGAGGAGGTTGTATATGCGTTGGAAGATTCTGCTGCTTATCCTGGTAGTCGTAGCCGGAGCCAGTCGCGCCGCGGAGAAGACGTTTGTTTTTGGCAAACACGGGCTGAAGCACAACGTCATTACGGTCGAGTCGCAGACGGATCTGGAATCGATGGTGACCACGACCAGTGTGATCAGCGGGCAGATGCTTTGGGATCCCGATGCGAAAACAGGGAACGCGAAGCTCAGCGTGCCGGTCACGAGTCTTTCAACCGGAATCAAGCAGCGCGACGAGCACCTGCAGAGCAAGGCGTGGCTGGACGCCGAGACCAACCCCGACATCGTTTTCGAAACCACGAGCGTGAAAGCCAAGAGCGCCACCGAATACGAGGTGCAGGGCTCGTTCACCATCAAAGGCGTCAAGAAGCCGATCTCGACCGTCGCGACGCTCAGGTACATTCCTTACACCGAGGCATTCGAGAAGCTGCACATGCCCAAGGGCAATCTCGTTAAGATCATGGCCAGCTTCGACCTGAAGCTGAGCGATTTTGACGTGAAGTCGCCAGCGATTCCCGCGACGGTTTCGGACACGCTCCACATCAAGCTCAATCTAACCGGGGTTAACGAACTGTAGGTATTTATGTCGGGGCGCGCACGCCTATCGCGCATTCTATCTCTTGTTGTAGCGGCGGGGTCGCTGTTGGCGCTCGCCGCTTCATTTTTGATCCCGCTGTATCTGGACTCATACCGCACCACTGCGTGGCGCGTGAACCCACGCTTCTCCACTTCTGCCGAACGCGATGAGCTTCTCGGCCAGGCGCAGTTGCTCGGCGATGCGCCCTTTGCATCGATCTATGAGACTGCCGGCCAGGAACCCGTATCCTGCTATCTGCCGCCGCATGGAACATTCGCGCACGGTCTGATCACGTTGGTCGCGCGGGTGCTTTCGGTGCAGGGACCGGTGGCAGCTCACGACGACTTTGTGACGCCCAGCGCCGCTCTCGCGGGCCCGCAGCCGGGCTGGATCGACACGCGTTCCGCGTACCCGGTGCAAGTCAGCGCTGTGGCCTTCTTCATGTACTGGATGCGGATTGCCGGAGCGGTGGGAATCGTCGTTGGACTGGCGGGCGCATATTTGCTGCGGCGCAAAGCCAACGGCTAGAGCATTACTTCGAGAGTGCCTTGTAGTAGTCCTCCAGCGCTTTGCGGTACTCAGGGGCGATTTTGACCTGGCCGCGTTCGGTGGAGCGGCCCAGTTCGTCCTCTTTCAGTTCGCCGGCGCGAGTGACGGTTTTGTCGGGAGAGCCGCCGTTGTTCAGGCTCGTGCGCGCGCGACCGGGCGGAGCGTTCTCGCGGGTTGCGGCTTTGCCTGAAGCGCCCGTCTTCTTGTCGGGCGATAGGGTGGCCTCGCTGATCTTCTGCCGATCCTGATCGTTCAGTTTGCGGCCGGCGCTGAAGAGATGGTCAAAGGCCACCTGCATCTTGTTGACGGTCTCTTTGTTAGCGGTCCCGTCGCGAAGCTGCTGCGCGGCTGCGGCGATGTCTTCGCGCGCCTTTTCGGCGCTTTTCTCGCCCGCGCCCGGCGGTGTTTTCATATCGCCACCGGCCGCTCCCTGACGGTCGCGGTTCTGATTGTTGCCGCCGCCTTGCCCCGGTGTACCGGACTGGCCTTGGCCGTTACCGGCCTGAGAGCCCTGGCCGCCGGGCTGCTTTCCGTCGCTGGATGAGCCTTGCCCCTGGCCTTTGGAGTCGCCGGAGCCTTGGCTTGGCCCGGAGCCGCCGCTGTTCTTTCCTTCCCCTTTGGATCCGCCCTGTCCGCTGCCGTCTTTGCCGTCGGAAGAACTCTTGCCGCCGCCACTGCCGGCGTCCTTGCCATCGCTTTGGTCTTTGCCTTCGCCCTGGCTTTGAGCAGGGCCTTTTTCTTTGCGTTCGTCATTGCCGCCGGTTTTTCCCTGGCCGCGGTCTTGGTCGTCCTTCTTCTCCCCGTCTCCCCGTCTCCCCGTCTTTCTTTTCCTCCCCGTCCTTTTTCTCCGCCGCTCCCTGACGGTCGCGGTTCTGATCCTCCGCTCCCTCACGGTCGCGGTTCTGTTTGCCGTCGGCCAAGTCCTTTGCCTGATCCGCCAATTTTTCCTCGGCGTTGGCCAGTTCGGCGAGCTTTCCCTGGTCGGCGTCTTTTTCGGCGAGCATCTTCTCGATCTGCTGGAGGATATCCTGCGCGGCCTTGCCGAGTTGCTCGATCTGCTGCTCCTCCGCGTTCTTGGGCGTAACGTCGGCGCGTGCGATAAAGGTTTCTGTCGCAGCCGGCGTGGGCGTGCGTTCAACGCCCTGCTTGATGGGGATGCGCAGGGGCGCGCTTTCGCCGCGTTGCGGCTTGGGGCGCCGGGTGTCTTCGGCGACCGCGATCAGCTCAATGGTGTCGCCAGGTTTGAGCTTCATCGGGCGCAAATCAAAGACGAAGGCGCGCGTGACGCTTGCGTTCGGCACATCGGGCGAAACGTCCACTGCGTAAGGCGGGCGCTTCTCCAGAGTCCCCAGCACTCGCGCCGAGACGCTGAGCTTGCCGATACCCAAGTCGTCGCTGGCGGAGGCATTCAGCAGCAGCACGTCCATATGTCCGGCGGGGGCGTCCGGGATGGCGCTGTCTTCGCGAGTTAACGTGGCTTTGGGCGGTTGATCGAGCGTCGTCTTGATCTGATAGAGGAGCCCTTCACGGCAGGGGATGCCGTTTACGTCCACGTAGCCGATGCGGTACTCGAAAGCACGGTCCGCGGCGAGGGTCGCGAAAAGTGTCCTGCCGTCGCTGGTCATGGGCTGCCGAGCGGCGCCTACTTGCAGCCAGCCGCTAGCTGTTCCCTGCGCCGGCTGGCTGACGGCGGCGCTGATTTGGACGTGGCTGCCGGCGATCACGCTGGCGTTTCCACCGGCCACTTCGCGAGCGGGCGCGAAGCTGGCGTAGGGCGGCGGGAGGATGCGCAGGTTCACCGCGGTGACCACGGGCCGGTCAACCAGCAGCAGCCGGAACGGACCTTTGCTCGCATCGTTGCAGCGGACGGAGTACGTCACGGCGCGCGTGAAACCAGGCAGGTCCTTCGAGTAGACGTTGCGGTCGGTGAGCGGAAGTTTTTCTTCGATACCTTCGGCCGCGCCATCGACCTTGTAGACCAGCGTCGCGGCGGACGCAGATGCGCCCCGCGTGGAGACGCTAAAACTCACCGGTTCACCCAACACGGCGACGCCGGTGCCGGGAAGAACCTGCGTGATCTGCGTCATGCGCGGCGGGCCGATCGGGCGCCACGGAATCACGCAGCGGTAAAGGCTGTCGCTGAAGGTGCTCGCCCAGCACACGTAGAGCACCACTAGGGCGGCCAAGGCGCCGCCGAACGCCCAGGCTGAGCGCGTCAAGGGGCGCAGATCGACCACTTGGTCCACGTCCAGGAACTTGAGGCGCTCGATGGATTGCGATTTCAACAGGACAGCCGCTTCGAGTTGCTCCGGCGAAATGGATGTGCCGCGCCGCAGATCGACATAGCTGACCAGCATATCGTCGTCATAGCCGAGCACCTTGTCCACTTCGTGAGCGTGGAAGCGGAAATTGCGGTGCCGGAGCAACAGGCGCGCGGCCAGGAAAAGCGTGCCGCCGGCGAGCGACCAGGCGGCCAGCGTCCAGAGCAGCATGCGATTGACACTGGAGATTTCGAGGATGCGGTCGGCCACCATTTCGGCGGCCACGTAGGTGGCCACGGCGGCCAGAGCGGCGAGGATAATTCCGAGCAGATCGAAGAGTGTTTCGCGGATGCGGATGGCGCGCAGGCGTGAAGCGACCGGATCCTTGGCCCAAGGTTCCAGCACCGGCGTCTGGCTTTTTTGCGCTGTATCCATCAACTGCCATTCCCCCGCCGCTTGTTAGACGCTGGGATGGCGTTCCTTGATGCGGGAAATTGGTACTTGGTACTTGGTACTTGGTACTTGGTGATTGGTGATTGGTGAGTGGTATTCAAGTACCAATCACCAAGTACCAATCACCAAGTACCATTCACCGACTACGGCGTAATCCGCGCGGCGTCCAACGCGGCAGCATCTTTGCCGACAAACCAGTTCTTGTTGATGTCGATGAACTTCTTCTCGGCTTCTGGAACGTCGTCGAGCGGGAAGATCGCCGCGACGGGGCATTCGGGGACGCACAGCCCGCAGTCGATGCATTCATCGGGGCTTATGATCAGGAACTTCGTTACATCGGGCTTGTCGGGCAACGGCTGCAAGCCCAGGTCGGAGAGTTCCAGGTCGTAGAAGCAGTTGACGGGACAGACCTTCATACACGCAGTATCGTGAGTCCCGATACACGGCGAAGTTACCACATGAGCCATTCGCTGAATCCTCCCTCATGAGTCCAATTGTCAGGATTGCTCTGCCAGAACGCAACATCAACAGCAGGTTAGCTCAGGGACGCTCGAAAAATGATGACGCTGAAAACTTCAGCGTTGAGCGCGTTTGAACTGGCTGCGAGGCTGACCCTGCGCCGGCTTCTTGCCGTGATTGGCCCGCTTGCTCTTGTAGTTGCGGAACTTGCGATTCTTCTTCTTGGATGCCATGTGCTCCCCTTCTGATTGCGGATTTCGGATTGCGGATTGAACAGCCAATACGCGACCCGCGGTCGTCACGACCCCGCTGCTTTTCCGCTCCCTCACGGTCGCGGTCCTGATCTGCCGCGCCCTCATGGGTCGCGGTACTGACTTACACTTCGGATAGAGGCGCCTCTCCCGGGAGTTCAGCCTCTTTTTGCGGTTCGGTGGCGGCGGGTCCCGGCGGCGGCGCCAACTTGCGTTTTACGAACAGCGCCATGCTTTCACGATGACCCAGTTCGGCGGTCTGCGCGGCGCGTTCCCAGTCTTCGCGGGTCACCATCGCGCGATCGAGGCGGTCCAGCCGTGCAAGCAGGAACGTATCGCCGCGATCCAGAGCCACCCGCTTGATCTGCTCGATTCCATCGCGGTCCTGCGCCTTCTCAAAAAAATCGAGGGCGTCGGAAAAGCGCTCCAACGACAAAAACTCCCGGCCGATCTTGGACAGCGTGGCTTTGGGTGTCTTTTCGGAATGCAGCAGATCCCGCTTCTTGATGTAATGCGTCGGTATGGCCATTCGTTGCCTTTTCTAAACCCCTCACAACCTGATGCATAAAGTACGGGAAAGCGGCGAAAGGTAAACGAGAAAAATCGCAGGCGGTGGCACGGGCAGGCCGGCGGCGCATTCGTTTGTGGCGCGGATTGCCCGTGAGCCCCTGCACGCTTGAGTTCGCGCAAACGAACGCGCGAACACAAGCGTGCCACCAAAAAATCCTCGACATATAAAATTCACGGCACAAACTACGGGGCGGGCACCCTGATTGCGCATTTTGCTGGCCAATGCCCTGCAGCATGGGCGCACTCGGGGACCGGAGAGTTTGGAAATGGCAAAACGAAAGAGTGAACCTGACAGCAAGGCCAAAGAAAGGCCTTCGGCGCGCCGAGCGAAGGCCGCGGTCGCGCCTGCGCCTTCCGCAAAGGCGAAAGCAGCACCTTCAGCAGCGAAGGTCGCAGCGGCAAAGCCGGCGTCATCGCGAGCGGTTTCGGCTCCGCGGCCGGTGCCTGCGCCGTCGCGTCGCATGGCGATCAGCACACCGCCCAAGCCACCCGTCTCGTCGGAAACGGAAAAGCAGGCTTCGGAGTTCGTGGATCGCGGGCTGCCGATTCCCGAGAACTATGGCTTGGATCGCCTGGTGGCAATGGTTCGCGATCCGGCGTGGATATATTGCTACTGGGAGCTGCACGGTTCGATCCTGCCGACGTTGCGCGCGCGCCGCGGGCAGGCATTCATTGACTCCTGCGCGTGGGTCTTGCGGCTGCATAAGATCGACGATCAGATGGCGATCGATATTGAGATCGCGCATGGCGCCGGGAACTGGTACCTCTACACCGGCCGGCCGGGAAATTATCAGCTCGAAATGGGTCTGCTGGCACCGGACGGCGAATGGGTTTCGCTGCTGGCTTCGGGGGCGATTCGCACGCCGACCGCATCGGTGTCGCCGGTGGTCGATGAGCGCTGGCGCATGCGGCCGGCAGAGCAAGAGGCCATCCTGCCGCAACTCGAGGCACTCGGAAGCACCGATCTGGGCTCGTCGCGGCTGCAAAGCAGTTTTGGACGCATCAGCAGCCGCATGCTCGGATCCTCGGGCAGTCAGCCGTGGGGGTCGAGCGGGCGGGTGAGCGGCTCATCCTTCGCAGCGTTGGGATCGAGCAGCGGCGCTTACTTTCCGTACACGAATCACACGGACCCGGAACGCTTTAGCCCGGGCAAGACGCAGGATCCGTCCTTTAGCGTGAAGCTTCCGCGAGTCATACGCGGCCTGCCTCTGCCGGCGGCAACCTGGCCAGGGGAACAGCGGTAGGCAGTAGGCGGGAGGCAGTGGGCAGGAGTGAAGGCAGGGAGGAGCAGGTGGGGAGCAAGTGTCCGAATGCTGAAAATGTCGTGCCACCGGAACCACCGGGGCGTAAGGCTTACATTGCGCCGTGGCGGCTGAGCTACATCCTTGGCAAGAAGGACAAGGAATGTTTCATGTGCCAGGCGGCCAGAGTTCCGGCCGGCGATGAAGCGGCTTGGAAGAAAATGCTGCTGCTGCACCGCGACGAGCACGGGCTGGTGATCATGAACCGCTATCCGTACACCGGCGGACATCTGCTCATCGCGCCGCTGCGGCACACCGCCGACCTTCCAGCGCTCTCAGCAGAAGAAAGCACTTACCTGTGGGGGTATTCGCGGCGCGCGGTGGACGTCATCGCGAAAACGCTGCAGCCGCAGGGCTTCAATCTGGGCATGAATCTGGGCAAAGCCGCGGGTGCGGGCGTGGAAGAGCATCTGCACATGCACGCGTTGCCGCGCTGGATCGGCGACACGAATTTCATTCACATTCTCGACAACACCAGCACGATTCCCGTGGCGCTGGAAGAAGTTTGGGACCAGATGCGCCCGCTGTTCAAAGAGTTTCGTTAACGCGGCTATGTCAGTGGGGGTCCCGTGCGACGCTCGCTTCCCGTCATCTGCGCGTTTGTGCTTGGCGTGAGTCTCGGCACCGGCGCGGCCTGGCTGAAGTGGGGGCGCAATCCGCAGCCGGCGCAGGCAACGGCGCAACCAGCGACAATCGATTTGAGTGTCACCGACGGCGGCATTTACCGCGTGCGGAGCGTGGTCGATGGCGACACGATCGTGCTCGAGAACGGCGTTCACGTCCGCTACAACGGCATCAACGCCCCGGAAATGGGGCACTTCGTCAAAGACTGCGATCCGTTTGGGTCGGAAGCGACTGTGCGAAACACGGCTCTGGTCGGGGAAAAGAGAGTTCGCCTGCGGCTTTCCCGCGACCCGCTCGACAAATACGGACGTGTTTGCGCGCGGGTTTTTCTGGTACCGGACGGGGAACAGGCGCCGGAAACAGATGTGTGCGCTCTGCTGGTGAAAGAAGGTCTGGCGAAAGTTATGGGCTTGGGCACGACGGGGGACGAATACCGCGATCTCAAGCAGATCGAAGCAGAAGCCAAACAAGCGAACGCGGGCCTGTGGAGTCTGCCTGAACGCCCCACACCGGATCCCGCAAAGCCCTATTGGGCTTCAGGAAAATCCAAAATCTACCACTTGAATACCTGCTCTGTCGCTCAAAGCCTGGGGGCGCGGAATCTCCACCAATACGCCATGCCGGACGAAGCTGAGGCGGCCGGATACAAGCCGTGTCCGCGCTGCGCGGGGAAACGGTAGCAACTGTGTGGCACGGGCAGGCCGCGCCGCGGCTTCTTGCGCCGTCGGATTGCCCGTGACTCCCGCGCGCCTCTGCACGGGCAATCCGCGCCGCGAGCAGCCGTCAGTCCGTGATAGCGACGCAACCTGCGCGGCGCGGCCTGCCCGTGCCACACTCACCAACTCGTCAGCGCGTCGGTGAGTTCTTCCTGTTCCAGGATGAGCATGGTCTGGCGCGTTGAGCGCGGGTGGGGAACCTGGCAGTCGCGGCCGCCTTCGATGCCGTCACCGTAGTCGAGGCCGCGGCCGGTTGCGACGTCGAACCAGTAGTAGCGATACGTTCCGGGCAGCACCATCAGCCGCAAGCCTTTCCGCACGCTGCTCCGGAAAAAGGCGAAGTACCGTCCGGAGCCGTCGGTCGCGGCGAAGACTTTGCCGTCGGCGCGCGCGGCGGCCATGTGCTGCAACACTTCGGGGCAGGGGCGAACGTACCCGTGGCTCAGCCAGTGGCGGCCGAAGGTGGCCACTTGAGCCAGATCTTTCCAGCCGCGCTCCTCTTCGAGTTCGCGGCGGCGGAACGAAACGACCGGCCACGCGCCTTGCATCACGGTCTGCCACAGAATGGAGCGATGCGTGCCGCGCACGGCGGTGAGGTCGCGTCTCGCCGCCAGCCAGCAGACGGCCGGCCGCCGGTCCTCGCCCGTTCGCTGCTCCGGAGCCGTGTCATAGCCCGCGCTGCTGTGCGATATGGGCGCATCGGTGAGCACAAACGGTGCGCACTGCGAACCGATCTCCGCATGAAGCGAACTTTGCGGGGGAGCGACGATCCAGGGGCCGGCGGGCTTGTCTTGCGCGTCATCGGCCCGGCGAAGTTGCCCGGCCATGCGCCGGATCAAATCCGACTCCAGCGCGCCGTCCGGCGCGCCCAGGAGCTTTCCGCGGAAGATACTGGCCCACACTCCGCGGTGACCGCGCAGAACCGGGCCGACCCAATCCACGGCTGCGTTCATCGCGCCCAGGACTTTTTCGCGCTTGAGATTACGTGCGCGAATCACGGTCGTTCCTTTTCGCGTTCGCGCTCGAACGGTCAGCATGTCCTCGAGTGCGACAGCCTGCTCGTTGGCTTCGCGCCGCAGCGGCCCGGACTGGCTGGTCGCATCGAAGAGCGAAAGCCCGACCAGAATGCCAATCTGCTCGGCGGCTTCGATCAGGAACTGCAGGCGCACGAAAACGCCTTCATCGCGATGTTCCAGGTCGTAGAGCACCGGTTGCATGCTGGAACTTGCCGAGGCCGGTTCGGCGGGGTGGCGGCGCGCGAACAGACAGGCGTCCTCGTGCGCGCCGTTCAGCGGGACGATCAAGTGGCGGATGCCGAGCGAAGCAAGCTGTTCCAGCCAATCGCGTTGATTGCAGCCGCGCAGCAGCGGTTCGTCGCACGCGACGCCGGGGAATGCGATGCGGTGGTCGCGGAGTTCGATCAGCGCTCGCTGGGAGGTGTTGCCGGCGGTGTAGAGGTTGAATTTCGCCAATCCGAGTCTCCAACCGTTGTTCGTGGTCTATGGTTCATGGTTAACGGCAACAGCGAAAAGAACCACGAACTCTGAACTACAAACCACAAACCGCGTTGCGCACCGTGTTCACGTCCAGCGCTCGCAGGTCTCCGCCCGGAGCGCGTAACACGCGCACATTTTTGCCGAGCGGCGCCCACACGGCGGGGTCGGTCGGGCCGAAGAGCGCGAGCGTAGGGCATGCGCGCGCGGCCAGGTGCGTCAGGCCTGAGTCGTTCCCAATGTAGCCCTCGCAGCAACTTAACAGAGCGAGAACCTCGCGCAACGGCCGGGAAACAACGGCCAGTGCTGAGTGCTGAGTGCTGGGTGCTGAGTACATCGCACGCTCGAGCTCGTCTTTCACCGCTTTGTCTGCCGGGCCAAAGAAGATCAGCGGTGTCAGACCGCGTTCAGGAAGCTTCAGCGCCAATTCAGCGAAGTTCGAGGCGGGCCAGCATTTCGTTCGGCCGCCGCTGCCGGGGTGAATCGCACAAAAGCGCGCGCAACCGAGCGCGGACAGTTCAGCCTTTGCGCGGATGAGTTCTTCTTCCGATAGCGCGATAAGAGGATCATCGCTCTGATCGGCAATTCTTAGCGCTTGCTGAGCGTGTTCGGCGGAGGTGAGCGTTCGGATGGGCTCCAGCAACAGTTCGGCGGCGTGAGAGCCCGACGCGGTTGAGGCGATTGGCGGCGAAGAACAAATGATCGTTTTGATGCCGGCGGACTTGAATGCACGCTGCAGGACGCTCGTGTCGCCGGAGAGATAGACGATAGCGGTTTGGATTCTCGAAAGAAGTTCGCGCGCGACGGGGGAGAGTGGGGCACCCTCGGCAAACAGGCCGAGCCATGCCGGTGAGGAGAAATCGTGGACGCGCAGAGCAACGTCAGCGCTGGGGCGCAGGAAGCTCCAACTGACGGGCGTGCCGAGAATGTTCAGCTCTCGCGCGCCGGAGAGTCTCAGCGAATGAAGAGCAGGCAGCGTGAGGATGGCGTCGCCAAGAGCGCCGGGGCGGATGATGAGGGTGTTGCCGAGAGACATGCGTTTGAGTTCTTTTTCGATTTTCAATTCCAGTCCGGAGCCCTAATCTGCTCATAGTTCCCATTCATTGAGAATTGGCCATTGAAAATCTCAAATTTCAAATTGGCGGAAGGATGAGAATCATGCAAAGACCATCGTTCTTCGGACTGGTGCTGTTGTGCGGCGCGCTGGCGATCCCGGCTGCGGCGGCAGAAGACTCGGTGCCGTTGTATGGACGTTTGCACAAAGAATTCGACGCGAAGCTGGGCGTTGAGCGCGTGGAGTTCACGGGGCCGGATGGGGTGGTCGAGAGCCGGCCGGCGTTTGCGCATCAACCGGGGGAGTTCACGTATGACCGGCACGGGTACGAAATCCTGAAGCCGAAGGGCGCGGTGATGACGGCGGTGCGATTCACGCCGACGAAAGCGGGCGCGTACAAGTATCGCGCGATGAAAGGAGACGCGGCGGTTGCGGAAGGAACGTTCCCGTGCGCGGCTTCAGAGAACCATGGGTACGTCGAAGTCAGCAAGAAAGATCCGCGGTACTTTGCGCTCAGCGACGGCACATCTTATTGCGCGATCGGCACGAATCTGTGCTGGCCGGCGTGGCATACTGTCCGGCCCAATAAGGAGAACGCGGAGCTTGGCGGACGCGGGACGCTGGGCGCGAACGAGTATCGCCACTGGTTCGAAGCCATGTCGAAAAATGGCGGAAACTTCGCTCGGCTGTGGGTGGGATGGGCGTACTTCGACGCGCAGACGCCCACGGCCGGCGAAATGGACCTGTTGATGTTCAACCGGCTGGACAAGGTTGTGGAGCTGGCTCGGCAGAACGGCGTGCGGCTGAAGTTCTGCATGGATGCGTTCCGCAGCGTCAAGGAAGGCGGGCAGAACTACCGGCTGTACAAAAATCCAGCGGACGGCAAGCCGCCCAAAGACATGGCGGAGTTCTTCACCGGAAAGACCTGGCGCGAGCTTTGGCTGAAGAAAATCCGGGCGTATGGCGAGCGTTACGGCGGCGACCCGACTGTCGCGGTGTGGGAACTGTGGAACGAAATCAACGCGGCCGAAGGCGGGTGGGAGAATCAGCGTGAGTGGACGAAGTACATGCTGAAAGAATTGCAGAAGATGTTCCCGAAGCAGCTCGTGGTGAATTCGCTCGGTAGTTTTGACAGCGACTGGTCAAAGCCGCACTACAACGATTTCAAGATGGATGAGATGCCGTTCCAGCAGGTGCATCGGTATCTCGATCAGGGCGCAGGCTACGAAATCTGCCGCACCGATCCGGTCGCGTTTTCGATCGACGCGGTCAATCAGACGCGCCGGCCGGACCGGCCAGTGTTGCTGGCCGAAACCGGCGGGGTGAACGACAACCACGCGGGGCCGTTCCGGTATTATCGCGGCGATCACCGCAGCATTATTTTCAACGATACGACCTTTCCGGCGTTCTTCGCGGGCGCGGCGGGGACGGGGCACATCTGGCATTGGGATCTTTATGTCGATGAAAAGAACGCGTGGCAGTATTTCAAGCCGTTCTCCAATCTGATCGTCGGAATTCAGCTCGATGCGGAGGACTTTCAGGCCAAAGATCTTTCGACGAAGGACTGCTGGGTTCTGTGTCTGAAGGGTAAGCAGCACACGCTGGCGTGGGTGCGGAACAAGGCCGATAGTTGGCACGCGGTGCTGCGCGATTTCAAGGAGCCGGGGTTGATCGAGAACGCGGTGGTTGATCTTGGGTCTATCGGCGTCACAGCGGGGCAGGTCAAAACGGAGTGGCCGTGGAGCGAAAGCACCGGCGCGGCGAAGCTGGAGAATGGGAAGCTGACGCTGCCGGCGTTCCGATATGGGGTGATGGTGAGAATCGACGGGAAGTAGCTCACGATCACGGACGCATGCTCTGACGTTCCACCGCAGCGCAGCTGACTACGAACAACGGCCGCCGGCGCCACGTGCTACTTCAGGAGCGCCCGAAACCCAGCCTGTTCGAAGTGGTGGTCACCCGTCAGGGCCTCGGCAATGCCGCGCTCCTTCATCACCACAAAGGAGACGCAGTCAGTAAGGGACCAGTCCTTGTCGGGACGGGCGCGGTATAGATCGAGGCCGGCTTGCAGCAGCCCTTGGCTTGGCGGGACGATTTCCACATCGCGATTGCGCGCCAAGTCGTCAATGAACTCGACGCAAGCCTCTCGGTTGCTCGCATCGGCCAACGCGTCGGCAAATTCGGTTATTACCCAAGCCGTCGTAACAATCGTTGCGCCCCGCAGGGTTGGGGTCAACCCTGTGGCTTGCGCAAATGTCTCGTCTGAAGGATTGTGCACGGCGAGAAAGTAAAAGGTGTCGCCGAAAACTGCTCTCATCGCCTGCGTGCTCCGTGCAGGTAATGGTCGTGGTTGCGGGCGAGATCAGAAGGGAGTCCCTTTCCTTTGCCCGCGTGGCGCAGCAACATGGCGCAGAGATCCTCAGCGGGTTGCGCTCCGGCACCGACCGGCTCCACGTTGACCAAGCTTCCCTCCGGCAGCGCCTTCGGGTCTTCCAGCACCACCACCCCATGTGTTACCTTGCCTCGGTATGTCATCTTCAGTTCCTCAAATTGCCAAGATTATTATACCCCGCAAGGAACGTTCAGGAAAAGACTTCTTTCGGCATCTGGAACTCCGCCCTACGGTTGCGAAACGCAGCGAAGTTGAGTAACCTGCTGCTTACTCATGGATCAGTACGAACCGTTCATCTCCCTGGCGGTGGCGCTGGGAATAGGGCTGCTTATAGGGCTGCAGCGCGAGCAGTCGCTGGCGGCGGAGGGCGTTTCGGACAAGTCGGGGCTGGGCGGCGTGCGGACGTATCCGCTGTTTGCGATTGCCGGCGGGCTGTCCACGATTCTATCGAAGCAGTTGGGCGCGTGGTTTGTCGGTGCGACGTTCCTTATTCTGCTGATTCCCCTGGCCATCGCTTATGCCGATGACGTGCGCACGGGGCGCGACCGGGGGCTGACGTCCAAGCTCGCGTTTGTGGTCACGTTTCTGCTGGGCGCGCTCTCGTGCAGCGACAGCGCGATTCAGCCGCATTCGCACAAACTGCTGGTATGCGCGTCCATTGCGGTTGTGGTGACGAGCTTGCTTTCGCTGAAGCGTCCGCTGCACGCCATCGCCGCGAAAATTTCGGCGGATGACGCGTTCGCGGCCATCAAGTTCCTGGTGCTCGCCATCATTGTTCTGCCGCTGCTGCCGAACCAGTTTTACGGGCCGCCGAATCTGGCGGTGCTCAATCCGTTCTATATTGGCTTGATGATCGTGATGATTGCGGGCATCGGGCTGGTCGGATACGCGCTCATCCGAATCATGGGTCCGGGGCGCGGCCTGGGGCTGATGGGTCTGGTCGGCGGACTGGTGTCGTCAACGGTCGTCACGTTGGACGTGTCCGGGCGCGCGCGCAAGGAATTGAATCTGGCGAATGCCTGTGCGCTGGCGGTCGTGCTGGCATCCTGCGTGATGCTGCCGCGAATGCTGATTGTCGTGAGCATCGTGTATTCGCCGCTGGTGTTGCACCTGTTGATTCCCATGGCCTGCATGTTCGTGGCGGGCCTTGTTGGGGCGCTGGTTTTCTATCTGCGGAGCCGGCATAACGGGCCGCAAGCCGAGGAGATTCGATTCTCCAATCCATTCGAGCTGCACACCGCCATCAAGTTCGGGCTGCTTTTTGCACTGGTGCTGCTGGCCACCAAAGCCGCGGCTGTGTACTTGGGTTCCAGCGGAACGTACATCGCAGCGTTTCTTTCAGGCCTGACGGATGTGGACGCTATCACCCTGTCGATGACGCAGTTCGCTCGCGACGGGATTCTAGACCATCGCGTTGCAGCCAATGCCATCTTGCTTGCGGCGGCGGCGAACACGATCTTGAAGGGCGCGTTCGCGCTCAGTCTGGGCGGGTGGCTTTACGGTCGAAAAGTCTTGGCGGTTTTCGCGGCGGTGCTGGCGGCGGGAGCGGCGGGGCTTGTGGCGTCGTGGCATCTGTAACAGCAGGGTCTAGGGTTCAGGGTCCGGGGTATAGGGGCGGATTGTGTTGTGGCCCAATCCCAGAAAATGGAGAACGTAGTCAATGAAAGTTAGCGTTAGCGAACTGCAACCCAATCCGTTTCGGGATCTGGCGCATTATCCGTTTCATCGCGGGAAGATCGAAGCGCTGAAGGCCAGCATTCGCGCGACGGGGTTCTGGGACAACGTACTGGCGCGCAAGAGCGACGACGGCAAGCACTATCAGGTTGCCTACGGACATCATCGGCTTGAAGCGCTAAAAGAACTGGTGCGCGAGAAGATTCTGGATGAAGGCTACGAGGTCGATGTGCCCGTCCGGAAACTCGACGACGGCGCGATGATCCGCATAATGGCCGGCGAAAATATGGAGGAGTACCGCGTCAGCGCGGAAGTCATCGATGAGACCGTGCGGGTGGCGCGCGAATTTCTTTCCAAAGAAACAAAGACGCCGATGACGGAGCTCACGCCGACCGACATCAGCCAGTTCCTGGGCAGCGGATGGAACGAAGACAAGGTGGGTCTGTCGCTGCAGCGGCTGGGCCTTTTTGATCGCGGGACGCTGAAGCGCGAGCAGTTGAAGGGGCTAACGCAGTCGGCCTCGCGAACGGTTCAGCGCGA
Organism: Planctomycetota bacterium; assembly: GCA_036504595.1. GTDB lineage: Bacteria > Planctomycetota > SZUA-567 > H5-PLA8 > H5-PLA8 > DASXUX01. The sequence continues at coordinate 224,766 of DASXUX010000097.1, forward strand.
AGTGGCGAAGGTCGAGCGCGTGCTGTCCGACACCGAACTGTCGCGGATGGGTGACGAAGAAGTCACCGAGCAGGATCGCAAGCGTGTTCGTGCACAAGTGCAGAAAGTTGCCAGCCATGTGGCCGAGGTGCTCGCCAAGCATATCCGCAACGGGGGCAGTTCGGCGGAATCTCGGCAGAAATCGCTGGACGCGCAAGTCGAGATGATCCCTGAGAATGCGACCAGTGAGCAGAAGCAGTTGAGCACTATCGATACGGCGGTGCACGCGATCAGCGCGCGTGATTTTCAACGCAAAGTCGAGATGCTGCAGCAGTACCGGGAATATATGTCTCCGGATGCGAAAGACGAGTTGGAAGCGAAGATCAAGGAGCTGGCCGGTTGGTGTAGACAGATGTTGGAGAACATGAAGGAGTAGCAGTAGTCAGCAGTCAGTAGTTTGTGGATCGCGCACCACGGACAATGGGCAGAATTCGTTTGAAACGTTGCAGCATTTACGGCGGAAAATCGTCATTGTAGCGGGGCACTATGCCGGTAGATTTGCTGCCGGCGAAAGACTTTAGAGGCACGACCATGAGCACATCGAACTCGCGTGCACTACGGATCAGGCTTTTGACGGCCGTGTTAACGGTTGCCGTTGTGGCGCTGACCGCCGGAGCCGGTGAAGAAAAGCCTGCCAAGACCGAGGCGAAAGTTCCGCCGGCGGCGGAGACAAAGGCTGATCCGAAGGCCGACAAACCCGCGGAAGAGACGATTTCAGAGAATGAGGAAGTGATCCTCATCGGCGATATTCCGACGGCGGGCTGGCCGATTCTGCCGGCGACCGAAACGGAATATAAATTCAAGCTGAAAGACACCGGAACCATTGTCAGCCTGCGGTGGCTGGACCTGAAAGAGACGGAGCGCGACCGGCTGCGCAGAGTCTACAAGATGGAAGTGCGCAACGGCCAGAAGGTCTTTGGCGACGCGATCAGCATGACGCGCTTCAAAATGGAGAACGGCAAGACGATCGAGGGCCTGCGCGTGCCCGAACGCGATCGTCTGGGACAGAAAGCCATCAAGACCCGTTCAGTGCCGATGATGTGGATTCCTGAATCCGGAATTCGCAACGAGGAGCCTTTTGAGGGCAAGGAAAGCGATGCGTTCAGTCCGATGGAAGTCTACCAGAAATGGCTGACCGCCAAGCCGATCAGCCACAACGATGCCGCGGCGCATTTCGCGATGGCTCAGAAGGTGGCTAACATCGAGCTGTTCGGGAAGGCTATTGACCATCTGAAGATGGCTGCCGCCATCGACCCGCTGATGGAAGAACGCAACAAAGACTTCTATGCGCAGTTGGTGGCTGAAGACGCCAAACAGCGCACGCTGGAACTCTACAACAACATGCTGATGGCCATGCGGCGCATGGATTTCGGCTCCGCGCTGGACATGCTAGAGCAACTCGACCGCAACTTCCCGAATTCCGACTACAAAACGCGCTGGGAAGGGTTGCGTCCGCAGGTCGAAGCGGGCCTGAAGACGGAGATTACCAAGCGCATTGTCCAGATGGCTTACAGCACGGCGATGGACCTGGTGCAGCAGCGGCTGTTCAAGAAGGTGCGCGTGGATCCCAAAGGCAACGTGGTGCCGTCCATTCCGGGCAAGCAGGTGACGACCAAGGCCGGGCACATCTTCCGCGGCACGCTGGAAGGCCAAGCGGACGAAACCAGCGCCAGCGGGACGGGAGATGCCACGGCCGCTGCCGGCGCCGGGACGACGCCAACTACGGCGACTCCCGCCGGGACAACGGGTACGGGCAGCGCGGGTCAGGACATGATTCTGCGCATTAACGAGAAACGCGTAACGATTCGCGGCAAGGACATCGTTTCAGTGCAGGATATCGATCTTTCGGTATCCGAGAAGGAGATCGTTCCGGCGTTCGACGATTTGAAGGATTGGATTACCGACACGAGCCGGCCCGACGGCCTGAAAGCTCAGATGGTCGCGAAGATCGCGAAGGTCCTGCGCTCACCGGAAGCGAAGGTGAAGGAGGTCTTTGACGGCCGCTTGGCGCAGGAGCAAGTGTATGAAGGCGGCGTCCTGACCAGCACGCCGCTGTACGCGACCTTCCACGACGCGGCCTACGGCGCGGGAACGTGGCTGCGCGATGGCATGCGGCCGGGTCCGCGCACGCAGGGCAACGTGAACAACAATAATCAAAACAACAACCGAAACTGGAACAATCGCGGCAATAACAACAACAATAACAACCAGATTAAGCCGCCCGATCCGGACGAAATGCCCGACACGACGGACGATCCGAACGTGTGGTGGAAGTTCCAGAACACCGAGACGCAGCTTGGTGTGCTGCGCGCTCTGGCCGCCGACAAGGTCTTCAAGGTTCGCCTCGAAGATGTGAAGAAGATCGCCTGCCCGAGCTGCCGCAACATCGGTTATCTTCCGGGCAAAGATCCGGCCAACAACACGCCCATTATGGAACGCTGCCCGCTCTGCCGCGGCATTGGGGTGCTGATCAAGCTCAGCTATCGGTAGTTGGTACTTGGTAAGTGGTACTTGGTGAGTGGTACCTGGTGAGCGGCCACTGACCAATGACCAGCGAACGCGGCGACGGGTGCCCACTGTTTGCAGCAATAACCAAGTACCATTCACCAAGTACCAATTCCCAAGCACACTTGACCACCTTGTGAAATCTATTACGAATACAGGCCACCCAAATTTCAGGAGGCCTGCATAGCTATGGCGATTTCCCCCAATGGACGCATCGAAGCGAAGATTCTCGTGGCCGATCCGCTTAACGATCGAGGCTCCGGAATCCTTAAGGAAGCCGGGCTCGACGTGGAGACGCGGCCGGGGCTGAAAGAAGATCAGCTCTGCGAAATCATCGGCAATTACCAGGGGCTGATCGTGCGCTCCGCCACCACTGTGACGCCCAAGGTGATCGCGGCGGCGAAGAAGCTGCAGATCATCGGCCGGGCTGGCGTCGGCGTGGATAACATCGACCTGAAAGCGGCCACGGCCGCAGGCATCATTGTCGAGAACACGCCGCTGGGGAACATCACCTCAGCCGCCGAACACGCGATCGCTCTGCTGTTTGCCAGCGCCCGGCATGTCGCTCGCGCCGACCGCGAGATGAAAGCCGGCAAGTGGAACAAGAAGGGGCTGACGGGCGTCGAACTGTCGAGCAAGACGCTGGGGATCATCGGCATGGGCAAGGTCGGCGCGATTGTCGCTCGCACGGCCAAGTCTCTGGACATGACCGTTGTCGTGTTCGATCCGTACCTGACCGACCGCAAGGCGGAAGAACTGGGCGTCGTGAAGCGCACTCTGCACGAGTTGCTCGCGGCTTCGGACTTCGTCAGTATTCATTCGCCGCTGACGCCCGAGACAAAGAACCTGATCAACAAAGACAAACTGGAACTGATGAAGAAGTCGGCGCGGCTGGTCAATGCGGCGCGCGGCGGGATCGTTAACGAAGCGGACTTGTACAACGCGCTGAAGAACGGCGTGATTGCCGGCGCGGCGCTGGACGTGTTTGAGAAGGAACCGCTGGCGGCCGATTCGCCGCTGCGCACGCTGGACAACGTGATCCTGACGCCGCACCTGGGCGCCAGCACGGAGGAAGCTCAAGAACGCGTCGCGGAAGACATCGCCAAGCAATTCGTGGCGTTCTTCAAAGAGGGTTTGATCCAGAACGCGGTGAATCTCTCGGTGCGCCTGGACCCGAAGATTGCTCCGTTCGCCAAGCTGGCGGAGATGATGGGCAGCATGGCTGCGCAGATCATCAAGGATCCGGCGGCTAGCCTGAAGGTCGGCGTCTACGGCAAGCTGGCGACGGGCGAGACGCGCGAACTGACGCTCTCGGCGCTGAAGGGGCTGCTGGCTCGAAGCACGGGCAACGCGGTGACGCTGGTGAACGCGCCGAGCCTGGCGGAGCAGCGCGGGATCATGCTGGTGGAGAACAAGTCCGAGCAGGCGCGGAATTATTCGAACCTGCTGACCGTCACTGTCGAGACGAACAAGGCTGGCGGCGGCGTGCAGGAGCATTCGATTTCGGGCACGTGCTTCGATAGCGCGGCGGCGCGCATCGTCAGCATCAACGGCTTCGACATCGACCTGGTGCCCGCGCCGCAGATTCTGCTGATGTTCTACCCGGACCGGCCGGGCATGGTCGGCAAGATCGGCACGCTCCTGGGCGAAGCGGACATCAACATCGCCAACATGGCGGTGGGCCGGCGCGAGAAGCGCGGGCAGGCGGCCGTGGCGTTGACGATCGACGATCCGGCATCGCCGGAGGTGTTGCAGCGGATCAAGCAGGCGATCGGGTGCGAGGACGCGTACGCGATTCAGTTGGCGTAACACACGGGACAAGAGCCGTGGGCGCAAAGCCGAGCGTGTATCTGGACGCCAATATCCTGTCCGTGTTGCACCAGCGGCGCGCGCGCGGGGTTTTGCGCGACCACCAGCTTGTCACAAGGGAATGGTGGGAGCAGGAACGGAGATTCTTCCAACTCTATAGCTCCGTTCGAACGGAGAGCGAACTTGCCGCTGGGAAATATTCTGGCCAGGCGGAGGCTCTGGCAGAAGTTCGGCGGCTTCGATTTCTTGTCTTCTCGGGGGAAGTGAGGGATCTCGCCCTGTCGTACCTGGAGGAGCAGATCGTTCCAGCTTCGAGTCCTGGAGACGCATACCACCTGGCATTTGCAGCCGTCCATATGATAGACTATCTGATGACGTGGAATCAGGCGCACTTGCTCAATGTTGAGACGTGGGCAAAATTGAAGGCGCTACATGAACGAACAGGATTGTACATGCCTTGGCTGGTCTCTCCAAAGACGATCCCTCGCGTGTGGCTCGGTCAGGTAATCAGGAGGCCTAAGAATGCCACGTAGGCGATCTCGCACACCGGTGGAGAACTCCGAAGTGATACGCCTCCGCCGCGTGCGCGAAGAGATGGACAAGCAATTTGCCACGCTGGACGAGATGTTTGCCTTTTTCAAGAAGCTTGAGAAAAAGCGCAAGCGCAACATCGAGTGGGGCCGCCGATCACTAGCCCAACGTGCGGCTGAGCGACGTCGCGAAGCCCAAGCCGGCGAGCGCCGCGAGCGCAAGGCTACCCTGGCCCGCCGCTCCGCCTGATGCTGTAGAGAGCTTCCGCAGGCCCGTTGGCCCTTCGTGACTGCCTACTGCCGCTGCCTTCTGCCTACTCTCCGTTACGCGGCGCCGACCCATTCGCGTGCGGCTTGTTCTTCTTTCTCGTCGAAGTATTTGATCTCGGCCTTGGTGAAGGGTCGGCAGGCGGTCGCCATCCATTTTTCCCAGGTCTTGTCGCCGACCATGGCCAGGCGGCGGATGTCGGAGTAGTGTTTCATGTCGAATTTGATGTCCCGCCAGAGCGCACCCATGCGCCAGCCGTGAAAGTCGTGCATTTTGAGCAGGATGTCGATCTTGCCGTTCTTCTCGATGAGTTTTTCGACTTCGGGCGCGAGTTTGTCGTAGTCGCCTTTGTCGAGTTTGCCGCTGACGTCAACGGAGAGCAGTTTGCTGTCGGGTTCTTGTTTGAGTGAGACGGGCATGTAGACCTCCTTGGCGCCGACGGTCGGCCGAGCGGCGCGGAATTCCCCTCCTCATATATAACCATACCACGTGGACCGGTCAGATGGCCAATGTGCGGCGGTCGCGGATGGACCAGACGGGGAGACGGGGGACGCGGAGACACGGAGAAGCAGGCGTCGGATGCTGTTTTCTTACGCGAGATTGAACGCTTCCGTCAACTCTACGCTTTTCGTTTCGCTGTCAGCGCTTTGCTCGGCTTTTCCTGCAGCGGGATGGAACAGAGGGCTTCGGCGTGTGCGGCTTCGTTCAGAAGTTCGCCGACTTTGGCGTCGCGCAGGGATTGTTCGACGGCGGCCATGGCGTCGTCGAGTTTCTGGTGCAGAACGCAGAGCTTGCCGCTGTGAGAGGGGATTCCGAGCGGGCAGCGGCGGATCCGCTGGAGCGGATCGACGGCCTGGACGATGTCGTACACTGAGAGTTCCTCGGCCGAGACAGCGAGCACGAACCCGCCGCCGAGGCCGCGCTGAGATTTGACGAGTCCGGCGCGGCTGAGACTCTGGAGTACTTTTGAGAGATAGCCGGCCGGCACTTTCGTGGCTTCGGCGATCTTCTGCGTAATGTGCGACGATTCGGGATGCTGCGCCATATACACGATGGCTCGCAAAGCGTACTCGGCAGTCTGAGATATCATCGGCTGGCCCTCTGGACATTTGCATCATAAAATGCAGAAGTCGGAAAGCAAGGTGGTGAGTGGTACTTGGTGAGTGGTGAATGGTGAGTGGTGATGGACGATCGGGAGCGCTGGCTGAAATTGTGGGGCAGAATAGGCGCGCGCGGGGATGGCGGCGCCGTGTTCGATGATTTGCGGCAGCGTTACAGCGAGGCGCAGCGCGCGTATCACAATCTGCAGCACATTGAGTTCTGCCTGGAGGAGTTCGATCTTGTTCGGAGCCTCTGCGCGGAGCCGGAACAGGTTGAGGCGGCGATCTGGTTTCACGATGCGATCTACGACCCGAAAGAAAAGGACAATGAGGAGCGCAGCGCGCAACTGGCGGCGGAGGTGTTGCGCGCGGCGGGGGCGGGCGACGAACTGATTAATCAGGTGCAGAGGCTCATCCTTGCGACAAAGCACACAGCGGCGGCGCAGGACGAACAGACGGCGATTCTCCTCGACATCGATCTGGCGATACTGGGGCGGTCAGCGGCGGAGTTCGACGCGTACGAGAAAGCGATCCGGATGGAGTACGACTGGGTGCCGGCGGAGAAGTATCGCGAAGGGCGCGGAGCGGTCTTGCGGGGTTTTCTGGCACGGCAGCAGATCTACGCGACTTCCTATTTTCGCGAAAAATACGAGGAGACGGCGCGAGAGAACATCACGCAGGCGCTGGAAAGGTTGTAGGTAGCGAAATCCGTAGCCCCCTCACCCCTAACCCCTCTCCCTCGCGGGGGAGAGGGGAACCGGAGCAGCGGGCTTTGGCGCCCGCACTACGAAAACGCACTGCTGAGCGAGCCAGCAGTGGCACACGTTCGCACGGGCAGCCAACAGCAAACAGAGGCTGCCCGTGGCACATCTAAGACTTGTTGCCGCGCGGGGTTTTTCGGCTAACGTGATGGGCGGCATATATACAGGAGGCTCGCCCGCTCATGCCCGACACCGTTACGGCCGACAGCACACTCGATACGACCTTAAGCACAGGACTGCGCCTAGTCGGAGAACGCATCGACAGCAGCCAGGGCGTCGCAATTTCGTTGCGTATTCCCGCAGGGCTGAAGGACGATCCGCCGAACAAGTTCGGCTTGGCGAATCTGGTTAAGGAGACGCTGTTCAAGGGCACGCAGCGACGGAACGCGCGAGCGCTTTCGGACGCGTTCGATTTCCTCGGGATTCGGCGGCACGAGTATACGGCGACCGAAAGCACGGTGTTGCAGCTTCGGTTTCTGACCGAACATCTTGAGAAGGCGTTGGAACTCCTGCGCGAAGTGCTCTGCGAGCCGGCCTTCCCCGAGAAAGAATGCCAGACGGCTCGCGTGCAGGCCATGCAGGAATTGAAGCACCTCGATGACGATCCGTTCAGCAAAGTTTTTGTGCTCTTGAAGGAACTTTATTTCGGCGCCAACTGGGGGCACTACGAATACGGCACCGAAAGCAGCGTGCCGGAACTGTCGCGTTCGGACATGGATGCTTTCTGGCGCGCGCAGTACATTCCGTCCGGCAGCGTGGCGGCGGTCGCCGGCAATTACGACCCGGCGATCGTGCAGAAGCAGCTTGAAAAACTCCTGCCGGCGGGCGGCCCGGCCTGGCCGGTGGAGGACGCGCCGAGCGTGCCGAGCCAGCCGCTGCGCCAGCACGTTTTCAAGGACAGCGAACAGACGCAGATGGCTCTGGCGTTCCCCGCCGTGCCAAAGAATCACCCCAACTACTATGTGGCTCGCGCGGCCGCCAGCGTGCTGGGCGAAGGGATGAGCAGCCGGCTGTTCACGGAAGTGCGCGAGAAGCGCGCGCTGGTCTACACCGTCGGATCGCAGGCGGTGTCGTTGCGGGGAGCGGGCGCGATGTATGTTTACGCGGGGACGACGGCGCCGCGAGCGGCCGAGACGCTGAAAGTCATCAAGGACGAACTGGCGAGGCTAGGGCAAGACATCACGCAGCAGGAGATCGATCGCGCAAAGGTGGGCGTGAAAGCTCACATGCTGATGGATCAGGAAAGCACGTATTCACGCGCGCGGGAATTGGTTGATGACGTGTTCTTTGAAGGCCGGATTGTGCCCTTGCCGGAAGTTGTGGCTCGCATTGACAAAGTGACCGCCGAGGAGGTGAAGGCATACTGGGCGGGGCATCCGTTTGAGCCCTACGCGATGGTGACGCTGGGGAAGCAGGCGCTCGAATAGTCATTAGTCATTAGTCATTAAAGATCCCATCGTCTTGCTGTTAATGACAAATGACTAATGACTAGATCCTTCATTGGTCATTGACGCCAGATGGGCGTCTAGTCGAGTGGGCCGCAAAAGACGAGTAAACGTTTAAAGGCGGGAATCACTAAATTGTATGAAGACAAAACGCGCCCTGACCATCCTCGTTCTGGCGGCTGCGATAGTGTGTTTGCAGGCGGCTGCCGCTGATGCGCTGGCGACGAAGAAGAAGCCGCCGCAGCGCATCAAGTCTGCCGCGCAGCTCCTGAAACTGCTTCAGAGGCACCATCCGAGCTATGCGTTTGGCGATGCGAGCGAACTGAACGCCACAGGCGGACCGGCTCCGAATGTGCCGTCGGTGACCGCGAGCACCAACGGCGGATCGGCGCCGCTGACGGGCTCAGTCGCCGGTGCGAATATGGCCGGCGGTGCGGGCGGCGGCAGCGCAAGCGGCGACGTGCCGTTTTCGACCACGAACGTGCAGGTGGCAGGTGTGGACGAAGGGGACATTGTCAAGAACGATGGCGAGTACATCTATCAAGTGAACCGCTCGCGCGTGCTGGTGATTCACGCGTATCCAGAGACGGAGCTTTCGGTCAAAGCAAATCTGCCGATGGGCAGCGACTTTTATCCGCAGGAACTGTACCTGGCCGGCGACCGGCTGATCGTGATCGGATCGGCCTGGCGATCGGTGGCGGTGCCGGGCGAGCAGGATTCCTGGCCGACGTCCACCGTGAAGGCGCTCGTCTTCGATGTCAGCAACAAAGATGCGATCACGCAGGTGCGCGAAGTGGAGATCGACGGCGGATATCTTTCCTCGCGGCGCATTGACGACTACATGTACCTGATCGCGCGCAAGTATCCGGATTACTACGCACTCATGAAGAACGTCGGGATTGCGATGGGCGGCGGCGGCGTGGTCGCGCCGGCCACTCTGGCGGCGTCGCCCAGTGTTGGAATGACCACGGCCGGGCCGACGGTCGTGACGAACGCGGCGGTGCGCACAAAGACGGCTCGACGGCCGAAGGACACGCGCAAGACGATTACGCCGGCGGTTCGAGATACGGCAAGCGGCGGGACACTGAAGCGGCTGGATGTGCAGAGCGTGTTCTGGTTCCCGGATTCGTATGAGCCCGATTACCTGATCGTCGCGGCGTTCAATATCCGGAATAACGATTCGGCCGCGCAGGTGGGGGCGTTCCTTGGCGCCGGGAATGAAGTCTATGCGTCCGAGAACCACTTGTATGTGGCCGCATCGAATTATTTCGCGATCCGGATGCTGGTGCCCAACGCCGCGGCGACGCCGGCGGAGAAGCAGGCGACATCGGACAGCACGGGTATCTACAAGTTCGAGCTAAACAAAGATCAGGTCACGTTCCAGCAGCGCGGGGATGTGCCGGGGACGATTTTGAATCAGTATTCGATGGACGAGCAGAACGGGTACTTGCGCGTGGCGACGACCAAGCGCAACTACACGGACTGGACGACGACGAACAGCCTCTACGTGCTGGGCAGCGACATGACCATCGCCGGCAGCGTGGAGGACATTGCGCCGGGCGAGCAGATTTTTGCGTCGCGCTTCATCGGGGACCGCTGCTATCTGGTGACCTTCCGCCAGGTGGACCCATTGTTCGTCATCGATCTGACCAATCCGGCCGCGCCGGCGATTCTGGGGCAGCTCAAGGTGCCGGGCTTCAGCAATTACCTGCATCCGTACGACGACACTCACATCCTGGGCTTCGGGAAGGATGCGGTGAACGGGCTGTACCAGGGGCTGAAGATTTCGCTGTTTGATGTGAGCGACGTGGCCAATCCGGTTGAAGACTTCACGGTCACCATTGGCGATCGCGGGAGCACGTCGGACGTGCTGTACGATCCGAAGGCGCTGCTCTTCGACAAGGCGCAGAACCTGCTGGTGCTGCCGGTCAGTGTAGCTCAGATCGTGAACAAAACGGCCGACACGCCGGCGTGGACGTGGGGCCAGACCGTGTTCGTGGGGGCTCACGTGTACAGCGTAACACTGGACAAAGGTTTTGTGCTACGCGGCGTGATCACGCACAACGGGCCGAGCGGCGTTCCGGACACGGGGCAGACGACGGGAATGGGGATGCCGTACTACTGGTACTACGGGCCGGACACGAACATTCGCCGCAGCTTGTTCATCGGCACGGACCTGTACACGCTGTCGGATGCCAAGGTGAAGGTGAACGACCTGGGCGACCTGAGCGAGAAGGCCGCGCTGGACTTGCCGGCGGAGGATATTGCGCCGGGGCCAGTGCCGCTGGATGGCGGCGGGACGGTGACGAAGTAGGCAGTAGGCAGCGGCAGTCGGCAGGAAGCATTAACTCTTGGCAATGCGCGAGACAATAGGGAGTCACAAGAATTGGGCGACCCCCGCAACGAACGTCTCGGTTGTCTGCGATTCCACCTCGACACGGCCCTGGCCGTCATGGTCGTGACAAGCGCTTTCTTGCCGCCGTTGTTGTTTCTTGTAGGTTACACTATCGCACAAGAGCGCGTCATCGCGTTCAGCTTTCTCGCCGGCGTAACTGGACTGCTGGCCATAGTATGCTGGAAAGTGAAGAAGACTGACACCGCGATTGCGGTCTGGTTCATGGCATCAGTCGTTCTTGGTTTTGCCGGGCAAAGGCTTCCATCCGCGGAAGACGGTGCAAGTTCCCTCGCCCGGGGTGTGCCGCTTGAGTCTACGGCCATGATCGATTTTGTTACGCCAATAGGGAACGCGCTGCTTTTCTTTGTAGCCGGTGTGCTTTTAATCGGTGTTGTGGGAATAGTGCGGCGTGCGACGGGCCATACAGACCTGGATGAGCAGAAATGATGGCCGCTCCCTTACGGTCGCGGTTCTGATGGCGGGAGCATGGCGCCTTCGGTGGCGGGCGCAAACTTGGCGGGCAGGGATTTGTATTCGGCAATCGTCGCGGGGTCCACGTTGAGCTTGTTCAATAGTTCCAGCACGCCGCGCTGAACGACGTCGTCGGATTCCACGTCGCAGGCGAGCTGCTTTTTCTGTTCGTCTTCCAGGCGCCAGCGGGCGAGTTTGCGGGCTTCGATGCGGATGTCGTCGCGGTGCAGGGGCGTGTGCAGGTCTTTGTAGAGCTCGTCGAACTTCGGCCAGTTTTCGCATTTGCAGTCATCGTTGCGAGCCAGCTTCAGCAGCGTTTCCTTATTGCTTTCCCAATTCGTGCGGACGTAGTCTTCGATCAGATTCTGCTGCTTCGCGGTGATGGGCGCTTCGGCCGGGGCCGGGGCTTTGACTTCGACATCCACGTCCACGCCCTTTTCGTGAATGCAGCGGCCGGAGGGCAGGAAGTAGCGCGCGATGGTCAGGCGAAGCTGCGTCTCCTGGCTGGTGGCTCGGAGCGGCATGATCTGCTGCACGGAGCCTTTGCCGTAGGTGCGTTCGCCGATGAGCGCTGCGCGCTTGTGGTCCTGAAGCGCTCCGGCGACGATTTCGCTGGCGGACGCGCTGCCAGCGCCAACGAGGCACACCATCGGGTAGTTTTCTTTTTCGGGGCCGCCGCTGGAATAGAAATCTTTGCGCGGGGCGAATTCTTTGTTGCCTTCGGAATAGACGATCAGCTTGCCGCCGGCGAGGAACTTGTCGGCGATTTCGACGCCGGCTTTGAGCAGGCCGCCGGGGTTGTCGCGCAGATCGAAAATGAGGCCGCGGGCTTTCTTTTGCGTGAGCACTTCGTCGAGGGCCTTCTGCATTTCCTCGGCGCTGTGTTCGCCGAAGCGCGTCAGCCGTACGTAGGCGATGTCGCCAGGGAGCAGGTCGCAGCAGACGCTTTCAACGCGGATGTTGTCGCGAACGATCGTGACTTCGACAGGCTTGGGCTGGCCGCGGCGGGAGTATTTGAGCTGCACCGGCGTGCCGGGCTTGCCTTTCAGGCGCGAGACGATCGCCGTGACGCCGCCTCTTTCGCCGACTTCGGACGCCTTATGGCCGTCCACTTCCACGATGACGTCGCGCGCGCGCAAGCCAGCTCGGTGGGCGGGCGAGCCGTAGATCGGACTGATCACGAAATAGCTGCCGTTCTTCTGGCCGATGTAGGCGCCGATGCCGCCGTAATCCTGCGCGAGCATCTCCTGCGTGGCTTTGACTTCGTCGCGGTCCAGGTATTGAGAGAACGGGTCGAGGCCGCCGACCATGCCCTTCGCGGCGTCTTCGAAGAGCTTGTCGATTTCGCAGCGGCTCGCATCCGGATAGGCGGCTTTGATCTTGATGAGGATTTCGTGCATCAGCACGTCGCCGCGGGACATGCCGGTTTCACCGGGCGCGAGGCTGTTTTCTTCGGCGTTGCGCATGATGTTGCGGGCGCGTTCGCCTTGCGCGGTTGGTTCGTTGTACAGGTTGAGCAAGCGCTGGCGGACGGGGTCCACTTTCACCGCTCCGTTTTCAGCCAGCACGAGCGCGGCTTCGTCTTTGATGTTCTTGTCGGCGCCGTTGTTGACGATGGACAGCAGCGCTTCGCGGCCGTCGGCGTGCGGGCCGATGTACCACAGGCTGCGGGCCAAGGAGACTTTGGTCAGTCCGTCGGTTTCGGCTTTCACGGCGGCGGCGAGCGTGTCGATGACCTTCTGGTTGCCGGCGAGGCTTGCGGTGAGGCCGACGGCGTTGGCGGCGAGGCGGCGCAGCGTGGGTGTCTGGCCTTTGGTGGCCAGTTCGAGCAGGACGGGCGTGGCGCGTTCGGTGTTGCTGAGCTGACAGAGCGCTCGCGCGCAGGCGAGCTGTATCTTCTGATCGGGGGCGGTCAGGCGTTCGGCGAGCTTGTCGGTGGTGATGGTGCCGCTGGCTTTGCCGACTCGGACGAGGCGGTTGACGGCCTCCCAGACGTTTTCGACTTCTTCCTTGGCGATCTGATCCAGAAGCTGATCGGCCAGCGCGGCCATGTCTTCGGTGCGGGGTTCTTCGACTTCGGCGGCGGTGGCGCGGGGGAGCGCGAGAATCAGAACCGCGACCGTCAGGGAGCGGAGGAACAGGACGCGGAGACGCGGGGACGCGGGGACGCGGGGAAACAGCCAAGTAGGCAGTAGGCAGCGGCAGTAGGCAGGAACTGACGCGGGGTTGCAAAGACTGACCGGTTGAAGAAGCGTCATGAACGGCACCTGCCCCAGCACGGAACTAGCGACAGCGCAACATTCATACACCCGAGGAAGGCAGGAGTCACTTGGAAACTGACAGTCGGCAGTAAGCAGTGGCAGTGGGCAGGAGCAACGGCTCAATTCAAAATGCGGCGACTGCCTACTGCCGCTGCCTACTGCTTACTTGCTTTTCCACAGGCCCTCCGCCAGCCAGTTGCCGTGGCCTTGGTACATCGTGGGGTGGGCGAGGCGGTGGTGGACTTCTTTGAGAACCCAGTCGGCGGCGGCCTCTAGGGTTTCGCGGCCGAACTGCGCGGTGGCGGCTTGGGCTTCCATGGCTCCGCCGATGCCGAGGGTGGGCTGGCCTTTGGGCGGGAGGGTGCTCATATCGACGGCTTCGGGGTGCAGGTGCAGGAGGTGGGAGGTTTCCCAACCGGCGCCGTGATCGCCGGCGACCGCGCCGTATTTTTCGCGTAGAGGGAGGTAATCGAGGCAGGCCCAGGCGAGCATGCCGTAGCGTTCCTTGGGGCTGAAGCGGTGCTTGTTGAAGACCAGCACGGCGGCTCGCGCGTGGTCGATGAGCGGGTAATGGCCGGCGACGAAGACGCCGACTTTGAAGCCGAGCGTGTAGACTTCGCTGAGGATGTGAATGAGAAGCTGCTGGTAGTTTTCGTTCTGCTGCATCGGGGAGAAGGGGAAGCGTTCAGGCAAAAAGTTGTCAGGGTCGAGCTGCATGGCTTTGGCGATTTCGGCGCGCTTGGGGTCGTTGGCATCCACGAGGGATTCGACGCGGCTTTCGCCGTAGTAGAGGGTGGGGAAAACCAGTCCCCCACCCTTTTGCGCGCAGAGGACGGCGAGGCCTTCGGCCTGCAGGCTGTCGGCTCCAAGGGGGTTTTGCGGGCCGTGCCATTCGAGCGTGCCGATGGGGATGTAGGCGACGGGGCATTCGGTGCGGCGTTCGACGACTTGGGCGGGGCGGAGAAGTTGGTAGCGGACTTCGGGGGTAGGCATGGGAGGCTCCTTGGATGGTTAGGGAAGTCTACGCGTGATTGGAGGGGTTTCAAATCAACCGCAAAGACGCGAAGGCGCGAAGGACAGATAGGGGGATTGTCGGGCACGCACCAAGGTATACGGCCGCGCGGGTCCGTGGCACCGTTCTTTCTGAAAGGATCCAAAGCTCTGGCTGTTCTTCGCGCCTTCGCGTCTTTGCGGTTAGGAAAAGCTACGGGAACAAACCCAGGGATTTGGCGGCGTCGGCGACGCGGCCGACGGAGATCATCAGGGCGGCGGTGCGCATGCTGACGCGTTCGCGGCGGGAGAGGGCCCACAATTGGGTGAAGGCGCTCTTCATGATCTTGTGCAGACGAGCGTTGATTTCTTCGAGTTCCCAGAAGTAGTACTGGATGCCCTGGACCCATTCGAAGTAGCTGACGGTGACGCCGCCGGCGTTGGCCAGGATGTCGGGGACGACAACGATGCCGCGTTTGTCGAGAATCAGATCGGCATCGGGCGTAACGGGACCGTTGGCGGCTTCGACGATCGTTTTGGCTTTGATTTTCGCGGCGTTGTCTCCCGTAATGACGCCGCCGAGAGCGGCGGGGATCAGCACGTCGCAGTCGATTTCGAGAAGTTCGTCGTTGCTCAGCTTTTGCCCGGGGTAGCGATCAACGACGCTGTCTTTGGGGCCGAGAGACGAGAAGAGCTTGAAGGGGTCGATGCCGGCTTCGTTGTAGATGCCGCCTTTGACATCGCTGATGGCGATGACTTTGGCGCCCAGTTCATGCAGGGCTTTGGCTGCGTTCGAGCCGACGTTGCCGGCGCCTTGGATCGCGACGCGGAGGCCCTTCATCTCGATGCCGCATTCTTTGGCCACGGCGGCGGTGATGAAACTGACGCCGCGACCGGTGGCTTCGATGCGGCCGAGGGAACCGCCAACGGAGACGGGTTTGCCGGTGACGATCTGCGGGACGGAGTGGCCGATGATCATGGCGTAGGTGTCCATCATCCAGGCCATCGTCTGCGCGTTGGTGCCCATGTCGGGCGCGGGGACGTCGCGGTCGGGGCCGATGACGATCATGATTTCGGAGGTGAAGCGGCGCGTGATGCGTTCCAGTTCGCCCAACGAAAGCTTGTTGGGGTCGCAGACGACGCCGCCCTTTGCGCCGCCGTACGGAATGTTCATCAGGGCGCATTTCCAGGTCATGAGCATGGCGAGGGCTTTGACTTCTTCCATGCTGACTTCGTGGTGGTAGCGGATGCCGCCTTTGCACGGGCCGCGATATTGGTTGTGATGCACGCGGTAGCCCTGGAAGACTTCGACGTGGCCGTCGTCCATGCGGATGGGGACGGCGACTTCGAGCGTGCGCTTGGGATGGCGCAGCATGACGTGCATGTTGGGATCGAGGTTGATGCGCACGGCGACTTCGTCAAGCTGCCGCAGGGCCTGTTCCCACATGTCGTGGCGCTTGGGCTGCTGCGTGACGACCATGCGCGCGGGGTCCATGCCTTCCGGCACGGTGGTCGAAGGCGGAATGCGCGTTTCGACCGGCGGCTTGGGCGCAGCCGGAAGAATGACCGCGGGAGCGCTTGCGACGGCTGTCTGATTGTGCCGGCCGTTGGGTTCTTTGGATTTCTTGTGATTTTTGCGCGCCATAAGGGGAACCTCCTGAAAACATGCTTACTCCCGTGGGGGAAGGAATGCAAGAGGGAGGACGGGCAGGGTTCAGGGTTCAGGGTCCAGGGTTCAGGGTGCCGAAACGAGATATCGCAAAGCCTTCCCTGAACCCCGAACCCCGGACCCTGAACCCTTCTGTTAGTTGTTGAGGCTTGGGGTGTCCGTTAAAGTCATCGCATGAACGTGATCGGCGAAATCAAAAACCTGTGTGCATTTCGCGAGGTGCTGCGCAACCTCGTCAGCACCGATCTGAAGCTGCGCTTCCGGCGGTCGCTGCTGGGCTACGGTTGGAGCCTGCTTTACCCGATCATGACCATGGTGATTCTGGCCACGGTGTTCTTCAAGTTCATGCGATTCGGCAATTGGAAGGAAATGGTGCCGTACATTTTTGCCGGGCTGGTGCCATGGAATTTCTTCGTGAGCAGTTGTCTTTCGGGCGGGAACGCGATCCTGGGCAACGAAGCGCTGCTGAAGAAGATTTATCTCCCGAAGCTCGTCTTCCCGCTATCGGTGCTCTTCGCTCGCTTCGTGGATTTCCTGTTCAATCTGGCGGCGCTGTTCGTGATCGTTTCGCTGATCGCGTTCAAGCCTTCGTGGGCC
This sequence comes from Planctomycetota bacterium, assembly GCA_036504595.1. GTDB lineage: Bacteria > Planctomycetota > SZUA-567 > H5-PLA8 > H5-PLA8 > DASXUX01. The sequence continues at coordinate 241,606 of DASXUX010000097.1, forward strand.
TTGCTGGCCCTGCCGGGCGCCATCCTCGTGCTGGTGCTTTTTGTTGAAGGCGTGGTAGTCGCGGTTTCGGCGATCAACGTGTACGTGCGGGACACGAGCCACCTGATGTCGATTGTTTTGCAGCTTGCGTTCTATCTCACGCCCATCCTCTATCGGGAAGACATGCCCGAAGTAGCCGTGATTCGCCCGTGGCTGCAGTTCAACCCGATGGTTCACATCGTCCGACTGTTTCAGGCGATCTTGTCCGATGGCCGCTGTCCAACGTCCGAACAGTGGGGGATGGCCGCGGCCGTGGCGGTGGTCAGCGTGGGACTGGGGCATTACATTTTCAAGCGGTTGGAGAGGAATCTGATTTTCAGGCTGTAACAGCAGTCTGGAGTCTCAGAGTCTGGAGTCTGGAGTCGTGGGCTAAGGCCGCCGCTGTTGACTCCAGACTCTAAGACTCCAGACTCCAGACTCGAAACGGAACATGACCAACGACTCACACATCCAACTGCGCGACATCGGCCTGAGCTTCCGGCTGTACGCGAACAAAAGTTTCTCGTTGCGCGAGATGTTTCTTAGTCCGCTGCGCGGGAAGCAGAGTTCCACGTTCGATGCGCTCAAGCGCGTGTCGCTGGACATCGAGCACGGCGACCGCGTAGTGCTGATCGGGCCCAACGGCGCCGGAAAAAGTTCGCTGTTGAAGATCGTGGCGGGGATCTATCCCGCGACGTCGGGTGAGATTTCCATCCGCGGGAGAATCACGCCGCTGATCGAAATGGGCGCGGGCTTCAACCCGGAATTGACCGGCCGCGAGAACGTTTTTCTGAACGCGGCGATCCTCGGGTTTTCGCGCGCGGAAGCGGAGCGGCGCTTGCCGCGCATCATGGAGTTTTCGGAGATTCCGCCGGACTTTCTCGACACGGGGATCAAGTATTATTCGTCGGGCATGATGATGCGGCTGGCGTTTTCCGTCGCGATGGAAATGGAGCCGCAGATTCTGATTCTCGACGAGATCTTTGCGGCGGGCGATGCTCATTTTCTCGAAAAAGCCACGCGACGCATGCAGGAGTTCATCGCCAGCGCGCATATCATGATTCTGGTGACGCACGATCTGGAATTGGCGCGCAGCGTGGCGCGGCGCTGCATCTGGCTGGACCACGGGCAGGTCGTTCAGGACGGGCCGGTCGAAAAGGTCATCCCGGCTTATCAGGCCGCGATGCACCAGTCGGCGGTGCTGAGCAGCCCGCCAGAAGTTATCAGCAAGCAAGCCTGAGGAGGCCGCTATGCGGGCTTCAGCACGGAACTCGGGGCACCCGTTGAAAAGCGGCGGAGCAGCGCGATGAACATGCCGAGCATGCCCCCGCCGAAAGCCGCAGCAAGGACGTAAGTCCACTGCCGGCGCTGCGTGGGGGCGGATGGAATCACGGGTTCAGCGGCGATTCGGAGGTCTTCCAGATCCTCTTGCGACTTGGCAATGCTCAGAGCGTTCCAGGACTTCGTCATTCGATCGCAAAGATCCTGCTGCCCGGCAATTTCGCGATCCAGCCGCGCGATGTCGGCGGATTTCTCGTGCTCGAACTCTTTTTGCGCCTGCTCACGCATGCGTGTTCTGGCGCTGGCCTCGGACTTGGCGAGCTCCTTGATTTTGGCCAATCCCGACTCGCGCTCGTCCTCGAGTTGTTGCCGCGCCGATTTGATCTCCCGCGCGCTGGTGGAAACCGCCTTCAGTTCCTGCTCCATGCGCGCCAAATCCGTCTTCAGGCGTTCGGCGTGCGGGGTGAGCGTGTTCAGTTCGAGCTCCGCGTTGGCGGCTTTGCGCGCCAGTTCCGCGTGCAACGGATTGGGCAGCTCAGAAATCAGCGTCAACTTCTTCAAAGCATCCTGTTCGGATGCTTTGGCGCCTTTGTCGGCCACACTTTGCCAAAGCGCATCGTCGCCGATGGCCTTGCGCTGCATGAGCATGGGCGGCGTCTGAGCCAATTGTTTGCGGGCGGCTTCCAGCCGGAGCCGCTGCAGTTCGATCTGGCTGCCCAAGCGCGCATATTCCTCCTGCAGTTCGGAGTAGATCAGTTTCATGGAATTGGCTTCGGCCTCGCGAGCCTCCAGGTTGCCTTTCTTCAGCAGGTCGATCGTCAGTTTGCGTGTCTCGTCAGAGTACACGGTCATCTTGTCCGCGCCGTCGTTTTTTGCTTTCGCCACCGCCTCCTCAAGAGCCAGGATCTTCTCCGTCTGTTTCTTGAATTGGGCTTCGTCCGCGGCGGTCCGCTCCGTCTCCAGCTTCGACAGCGCGGTTCTTGCATCGGTCAGTTGCTTCTGCAGCACGGTGGTGGCGAGCGTGCCGGTGGTGGAGAGCATGTTGCTCACGTGTTTGAGAAACGCTTTGACCCAAAGGTCGGCAATCTTCTGCGCTTTATCGGGCATCAGCGCTGAAGCGGTGGCTTCAATGATGGTGGATTCATCCGGCCTCGATGGCGCGATCACCTTCGCCGTCACCGGCAGTGTGCCTCTGTAATCCGGAGGAAGCACTTGGGCCTGAATGAGCTGCTCGAGCGCCTTCGCCTGCACCAGATCCGACTCCAGCAGCCGCTGGTAGGCCTGGCCGGCCAGAACCGGCCGCGTGCTTTCCGGGCGCGGCTTGGGCGCCGCAACGACCAGTGTCGCCGTGGATTCGTAGATGGCCGGCAGCGTGAACACGTAGATCGCCATCGCCACGGCCGCGACGACCGCGAGGGCAGTCATCAGCTTCCAGTAATCGCCCAGAAAGCCGACGATATCGTACAGGCTGATTTCTTCTGTTGCGGGCACGCTGGCGGTGGCCAGGTCGGGTTGAGCCATTTGTTGGATATTCCTACGGGTTGAAAACAACCGCATGATGGTACGATCAGCGCTCGTTTAATCAAGCGAACGCCGATAGCACGCGCGTGTCTGCGTGGGCAGCCAGACAGTGATACCGTCCGCGGCTCTGGGCTGTTAGCTCATAGCTCTTGGCCGCCTTCTCCGCTTGCGTAGCCAAGAGCCAAGAGCCAAGAGCTAAGAGCTATGCGGCGTGCAGCGCCGGCGATACGACGCCGCCCGTCTTCCGCTCTTGCGTCTTGCGGCGCTTGCGGTGATGCTGGGCAGATCGGCCAAACGAGCAGGAGGGAGAGAATTATGCCCGTGCGTCCGAAAAGCAAGCCGGCGCTGGAACCTCACGAGGGCTTGCCGCGCTATAAGCCGCCCGCACCCTACCCGGACGCCAAACCTCAGCCTGCGCATCAAAACGCAAGCCCGAAGCCTGCTGCGCTGAAGCCGCACGCCCCGGCGGCACTGATTGTTCCCATCGCTCCGCCGCTGGTGGCACCTTCAGAACAGGTTCTGCCGGCTTATCCTGCGCCTCAGCCGTCCGAGTTTCAGCTGGCGCAGCCATCGCCGTCGCTGGATATAGGCAAGCATCCGCCGCTGGTTCCAGCGCCGCTGGACCCTCAGTCTCGCGTCCATTTCGTGCGCCGGCCGTTTGAAGATGCGAGGCCCGGCGTGCTCTCGGTCTGTTGCAGCGACGGCCGCTACATCGACGCGATCGAGGAATTTCTTTTTGCGCAGGGAACCGCGTGTCACGATCTGCTGGCTTTTCCCGGCGGCCCGGCGCGGCTGTGCATGGAGCACGCATCTATTTTTGAAGTTTCCGTCGCAACGGAGGCGCTCGATTTCCTGCTCCGCACACATCAATGCCAGCGCGTGCTGCTGGTGTCGCACGTGGACTGCGGCTACTACCGGCATCGATATGGAAGTTGTGACGTCGAACTGCAAAAAGAAGACCTGCGTCGCGCCGCAGCCCGAATTCAGCACAAGAATCCGAACCTGAAAGTAGAGTGCTATCTGGCACGTCCCAAGACGGGCAAGAGAGAAGATGGGTTCGCGATTGAAGAGATCATGGGTCAGCGGGAGTGATGCGCCAGCGTCCAGCCGCGTTCCCCGTCACGTCGTTCCGGTGTACTCATCCATGTATCTGCCGTCCAGACTTGGAGGTTCCTCACATGCGTCTGATCTCAGCCGTCCTGTGCGCCGTTCTCGCCGCCGCGTGGGCGCAGGCCGCCTGCGGCGATCCGCAACTCAAGACAGATCACCCGTGGTATCCGGGCGAACTGTCATGCTCCAGCTTTGAGCGCCTGTTCAAAACGCAGGCGGAAATCTACAAGCGCGCAACGGGCAAGGAACCGGCGACCGACGAAGAGAAAGCGCTGGCCGCGTGGTACTGGCGCAATCTGAATTACGCTCACGGCGAAGAAGGCGCCGCCGATTATTGGAGCCAGGGGTTTCGAAAGGGCGGCGACTGCAAGACGCGCGAGTACTGGACCGGCCTCTTCGCGCACGGCTTCGGCCTGTGCGGGACCACGCACGCGCAGTGGACCGCGGAGTTCGATAAGCTTCTCGGCCACTGCCGCAGCCGCGTGACGGGCGTTGCCGGACACAACAGCTTCGAAGTCTATCTCACCGGCGGCGCATACGGCGAAGGCTCTTGGGCGCTGCTCGACCACGACGTCTCCACCGTGATCTTCAGCCCCGATGGCTCGCGCCTGCTCTCCATAAAGGAGATCATGGCCGACTTGAAAACGCTGAAGAATCCCGCGTTCAAGCCGGAACGCCAGCGCGGCTGGCGCGTCGCGGGCCTCCACGATGACGATGCCGCTGCGTACAGCGAATACAAGGTTGCCGAGTACCTCGCTGGCTACGCCGGCCCACCGCCGGCCGTCCAGCTTCGCGCCGGCGAAAGCCTGAGGCGCTACCTGAAGCCCGGCCTGGAGGTAGCGCCGGCCTCCGTGCCGGCCGACAAGAACGCCGGCCCCACTTTCGTCTTCTGGGGGATGAACTACAAGGCCGCCGGAATTCCAGGCCCGGAACGCAGCCGCACATGGGTCAATCAGCCGGATAAAATGCATGGCTCGAAAAAAGGCACGGGCTGGGTTCCGGGGCAGGTTCGGTTCGCGAACGCCGTGTACACCTACGCGCCGGACTTCACGAGCGCCAAGTACAAGGAAGGCGTGGTTGATGAAAGCGACGCGCAGATTACTTTCGAGTTCTACACGCCCTATGTCATCGCCTGCACCCCGCCCAACGACAAGCCCTGGGGCATTTACGATGAAGGCGGCAAAAACGGACTCGTCCTTCGGGGCAAGATGGCTTGTCCCGTCAGCGTTTCGACCGATCAGGGGAAAACCTGGAGCGCGACCGCCAATGCGCAAGATGGCCTCGACCTGACCGACTTGGTCAAGGGGCATCAGCAGTATTTGATTCGATTCGCCGCGGGCGCGAAGACCTTGGCCGGCACTGGCCTGACCATCCGCACAGTCTGCCAGTGCAATACCGCGATCATCCCGCGCCTGCACGACGGCGAAAACAAGATCACGTTTCTTGCGTCCGGCTTGGGAGTCCTCGCCGCTGGACCAAACAAGAATCAAGCCGCAGCGCACCTTGTCGATGGCACGTTCGGCAGCAAAACGGTGACGCTGGAACTTTCGACGCCGCGGAAGGAAGTGCCGGCACGGCTCTACGCCGTCGGCTGGGTCGGTTCAGGCGCGCCGCCAGCGCCAGTGAAGTATCAGATCGAGTACTCGCTCGATACGGGAAAAACCTGGCAACCGGTTGTGAAAGATTGGCAGGTGCAACGCCGCCCGCAGGAACCCGGCGACTTCTGGAGCCAGAGCTTCTGCTTCGGCGATGTCGAGTTGGTCGCGCCGGCGGCTCCGGACGCCGGCCCCACTCCTGTTCGCGTTCGCTTCAGCAACGACGGCGGCAAGAATTATCTGAAAGCCGAAGCGTATCTGGCCTATCGCGTGGCGCAGCCCGGCCCTGTCCAAGTCACATTCTCCTGGACCGAAGCAGGCGCGCCGAAAACCGCCAGCCACGACTACCCCGCCGAAGTCGGCAAGGAAGACACAACCTGGACGCTCTCCACCGGGCAGAAAGTCGAAACGTTGTGGGTGGATTATGCGGCGAAGTGATCGGTTCATGGTTCGTGGTTCATGGTTCACGGTTCGCATGGGGTGCCACGGACAGCGGCTGCTTGCGGTCCGTGCCCTTGGTTCCTTGCTACTGCTTTGTTTTTGCGCGCGCGCCGAAACCGACGCGTGGTCCCCCACCGAAGGCTGGTTCACGCTGCATCATGATGTTGCGCGCAGCGGCCGCACGAACTATTCGCCCGGCGCGCCCTTTCAGTATGCCTGGCACCGCCGTTTCTTTGAGGGCATGCTTTCACCGGAGAACGAGCCGATTGTCGCAGAGGGCTTGGTGTTTGTCGGCGATTGGGGCGGAAAGTTCTACGCTCTGGAAGCGTTCAGCGGAAGAGAAGTCTGGACCGCGAGCGCGCCCGGCGGCGTGCGGCATTCCGCCTGTTACGGCGACGGCAAAATCTACTTCGCGACGATTGGCGACCGCACCGGCGGCTCTGTCCTTTGCCTGAAAGCAAGCACGGGCGAGAAGCTTTGGGAGTTCAAGCCAGGCACGCGCGGCGGATTCGTCACCAGTCCGGCCCTCTATAAAGGAAAGATTTTTCTCGGCGGCCGCGACAAGGTTCTCTATTGTCTGGACGCGGCCACCGGCGCCAAAGTCTGGACGTTCACCGCTGGCGGCATCTATCAGCAGACCTGCGCCGCCAAAGACGGACGCGTGTGCGTCTCGGCCGAAGACATGATCCCGCGCTGCTTCGACGCGGCCAGCGGCAAGGTGCTGTGGGAAGGCGCGAAGATGCAGAGCGATTCGTGCCGTTTTTACTATCCCGTGTTCTGGCGCGATACGGTCATCTTCCGTGTCTGCGGCGCCGACAGCGAGATCAACCGTGCACAGGACATCATCGAGAAAGCGACCGAAGACGGCAGACTCGCGCGCGAAACTCGCGACAAATACAAATGGAGCAAGCCGCACTGGGATTTCATCAACAGCAAGTACCAGCGCTTTACGCCGGAGAGATTCAAGCAGGAACAGGAATTCATGCGCGAGCAGATCGCGGCCGGAAACGCGCTGAAGAGCTTCTACATGCTCAACGTCTCCGACGGCAAAGAGCGCCTCGTGACGTCTGTGTGTTTCGCGGGAAGCGAAAACGGCTATTCAACGCCCACGCCCGGGCCGATCGACGCCAGCGAGAACTTTTACGTGCTCTTCAAGACGCTCTACACGCAGTATGAATATCCGATCCGGGCATACGATTGCATCGGCACGTTGGACTACCAGACCGGCCTTCCCGCGATGTTGCCGAAGGCCACGCCGAGCGTCGGCTCCGCGCTGCCGATCACCGGCGACGAAGTCAACAACTTCACGATCGCCGGCGACAAGCTGTTCGATACTCACGATCACGTCCTCGCCTACTCCGATATGAAGACCAAGACAGTCGTGCCCGCGTTTTCCTCGCATCAAACCGAAAGCTGGGGCGGCGTGCTGCTCTGCTATGGGAATGCCGGCATCTACTCCAATCCAAAAGTCGATAGCCATCCGCTGCTGAAGCTCGAATCGCCGACCTCGCACTTGACGATCAACAATGAATGGAATGGCGCCTCCCGCGGCGCGGTTGCGATCTACAAGGACCACGTCTGGTGGATCACCGGCAGCCTGCTGGTGTGCCTGAAAGGGGTGGCGCCGTGAGGGCTGGTTTCCGGCTTCTGACGTCAAGTTTCTGTTTGCTGACGGTGATCGCCTGCGCAGAAGACGCGCTCTTTTTCAAGTACGACGAGAAGAAGACGGACACGTATTTCAGCGAAAAACTGAGCGTAAGAAGCACGGGCAGCCAACAGCTAACAAAGGCTGCCCGTGGCACACTGACGGGGCTGATGAAGAAGGAAGTCCTGGAACTGGCATCGAAAGATTGGGGCCCGTGGCAACTTCTGTCTCATCCGGTCAATCAGCAAGGCAATCGCTTCACGTACTTTAACTGCACCGATGAACTGCTCGTGGCGCTCGCGGCTGCATACCCGTTGTTGGACGACGAAGGCAAAGCCGCGGCAAAGCAAGCGGCCGAGCGCGAGCTCATAAAATATCCGCCGCTGACGATGCCGTGGCGGGGCCTGAAGGACGGCGAACCGCGCGGTTGGCACGATGTGCCCGAGAAGCTCCGCAAACAAGAGAGCGGCGGCCCGTGGATGTCGGGACCCGAAAAAGATGTGGCGTGCTTCCGCACGCTCTATGGCCTGTGGGCTTACGCCGATGTCTTCGGGCAATGGGATGCGATCAAAAAATTCTGGCCCGATATCAAAGCGCTGAAGGAACGCGTCGCCAAGAACTACGATTTCAAGCCGAGGTTCCGCAAAGACCTGCCAGCCGCGGTAGCGCCGGCCTCCGTGCCGGCCGGGCCGGGCATTTTGACTGAGGCCGAAGCGCTCTCGCCGCGCTACCAGCACAGGCTGCTGCATTACCTGCTCGTCGGAACACATGGCTTTTACGAGAACGATCCGCCGCGCGACGAAGCGGAAGGTTCGATGTTCAAACAGTTTTGCTACACGAAGCTGCTCTCCGCGCTGATTGCCTACGGCCGGATCGCTGACAGAATGGGCGAAGCTGCGGAAGTGTCGTGGGCCAAAGAACGCTTCGCGTTTGTCGCCACCCAGACACTAAGCACCAAAACCGCGCCGTTTTACTGGTCCAGTCCCTGGCTGACGCCTGAAATCGCGCGCATGCTCCGCGACCACGCCGGCTCCTACCTCGATCAGATCAAGGCGCGTCCGAATATCTTCGAGGGCGCGAAGAAAGACGGCTTTCCGAATGATGGACCGTGGTTGGACGTCATCGACGCGCATCACTGCCATCTCGCACACGCCGGTTCGAATGGCGCCGTGCCGCCGTGTTCGCCGATGAGCCATTTTCTGGTGAAAGCACTTCTGTTCCAGGCGTCCGCGGAGAGACTGGACGATCTGACCGACATTCCCTGGTGCCAGGCCGATTACTGGTACATTCAGAAGTGCGCGCTGACGCTGAGCGTGTATTGCGGTGTGAGCTGGGAGAAACTCTCTAAATGATGGCGCAGTATTCCTTCTTTGCGAGCTTTGCGCCATCCGCGTCTCTGCGTTGAAAAAGAGGTGAACGATGGCCAACTCGATGATCTTCCAGCGAAAAATTCCCGTGCGCCACGAGGTGGACATTTTTGTCGTTGGGGGCGGACCGGCGGGATTGGCAGCAGCGATCACGGCGGCGCGGCAAGGCAAGCAGGTTTTTCTCGCAGAAGGCCACACGTGCTTCGGCGGAATGGGCACCGCCGCGCTGGTTCCGGCTTTCATGCCGTTCGGCGACGGCACGAACTTCCTCGCGGGCGGCTTCGGCAAGGAAGTCTACGACCGCATGTTCGATATCGGCGCGGCCGGCCCCAGCGATCACCGTGGCACGCTGGGCTGCGTGAACATCAATGTCGAAGTGCTCAAGCGCATCTACGACCAGATGGTCGTCGAAAGCAAGATGACCTTCTCGCTGCAAACGCAAGTGATCGGTGTGGAAACGCACGACGGCGCGATCACGCACGCGATCTGCTGCGGCAAGAGCGGCATCTACGCGGTGAAGGCGACGACATTCGTGGACGGGTCCGGAGACGGCGATCTGGCTGCGTGGGCCGGAGCGCCGTTCGAAAAAGGCGACGCCGAAGGCAAGATGATGCCCGGCACGCTGTGCAGCCTGTGGGCCGGCATCGATTGGGACGCCGTCCATAAATCCAAGCTGAATGCCGAACGCGAACTGCCGCGAGCCTTCGCTGACAAAGTCTTCACCATTGAAGATCGTCACCTGCCTGGAATGTGGTTCGTCGGCAAACAAATCGGCGGCGGTAACATCGGCCACACATTCGGCGTCGATTCGACGAACGAACGTTCGCTGACCGACGCTCTGGTGTGGGCGCGCAAGAGTCTGCTTGAGTACGAGCGTTACTACAAACAGTACCTGAAGGGCTTCGAGAACATGACGCTCGTGACAACGGGCTCGCTGCTGGGCATTCGCGAGAGCCGGCGCATCATGGGCGATTATGTGCTCAACCTCGAAGACTTCAAAAAGCGCGCGGTGTTTGAGGACGAAATCGGCCGCTTCTCGTATCCCGTCGATATCCACGCGTCTACGCCCGACGCGAAGAACTTCGCGAAGTTCGAAGATGAATTCCATGCCCTGCGCTACAAGAAAGGGGAGAACTATGGAATTCCGTTTCGCACGTTGCTGCCGAAGAACGTGCGCAACCTTCTGGTCGCCGGCCGCTGCATCAGTTCGGACCGCTACATCCAAGGCTCCGTGCGCGTGATGCCCGGTTGCTTCATCACGGGCCAGGCCGCCGGAATGGCCGCAGCGATGGCGCTCGATAAGGACGCCGACCCGCGGAAGATCAGCGTCCAAGAACTGCAATCCCGGCTAAAGAAGATGGGCGCCTTCTTGCCGAATTGCGGCTAGCCTTTGCCAGAAAAGGAACCTCTGCATGCCTATGTCGAGCGATCTCTCCATTCTGCGCGGTCTCGCGAAACAATACCGGGACCTGGCTGAACTGCCGGTCCAAGAAGAGCGCCGCCAACTCTGGCGCGCGCACAACAGCCTCAAACCCACTCGCCCGCTGGTCCTTGCCACCTACGGCATGTGGAACGTGTGGTGCCGCGAAGTTTTTGGCGACGCGCAGATGTGCTGCGCCGATCCTTTCTTACGCGAACATGAACGCACTCTGCGAATGCAGATTTTTCATCACTCGGTGGGCGATGACTACATTCTCGAACCGTGGATTACTCAACGCGCCGCGGTAGCCGGCGAGTGGCGCGCGCTCTGGGGCGTGAAGGAAGGCAATCACCCAGCGAACGTCGAAGGCGGCGCATGGAGCTTCGACCCGCCCATCAAGGATTGGTCGGACCTGAGCAAGCTCATTAAGCCGCCGCATATCATCGATGAAAAGAAGACCGCTCAAGATGTCGCGCGCCTGCGCGATGCGCTTGGCGAAATCCTCCCCGTCAACGTGGATCGTACTCCGGCATGTTCCAACTTCATGGCCGACATTTCGACCAGCATCGCCGGCCTGCGCGGCCTCGAACAGCTTATGTTGGATATGTTCGATTCGCCCGAGCAGCTTCACAAACTGCTTGCGTTCATGCGCGATGGGATTCTGGAGAACCAGCAGGCCGCCGAAGACGCCGGCGATTTCAGCCTTACCTCCGGGCAGAACCAGTGCATGCCGTATGCGGAGGAACTCGAGTCTCCGTGCGCGAACTCCGGCCCGCGACAGCGCCGCCAGATCTGGGGCTTCTTCGCGGCGCAGGAGTACACGCTGATTTCGCCGAAGATGCACGACGAATTTCTGCTGCAATATCAGTTGCCGATTATGAAGCAGTTTGCACTGACGCACTACGGCTGCTGCGAAGACTTGACGTCAAAAATCGACATGCTGCGACAGGTTCCCAATCTGCGCATTATCGCCGTCGCCCCGCGAGCCCACTTGAAGCGTTGCGCTGAGCAGATCGGAAAGGACTACGCAATCTCGTGGCGGCCGAATCCTGCGGACATGGTCTGCGCCGGCTTCGACGAAGATCGCATTCGCAAAACCATCCGCGACGGCATCAATATCTGCAAAGACCAGTACATGCACCTGCACCTGAAGGACATCGAAACCGTCGAAGGCGACCCGACGCGGCTGGCGAAGTGGGTGAAGATCGTGCGCGAGGAAAGCGGCGCGTAAATATCAGCGGCGCCTCGCACGGGTATGCTCCGCCAGCATTTGCTTCTGCAGAGCTGCGGGCATTTTCTCAATCGCGTACCGCAGCCCTTCGCGGCTGATGTAGCCGGAGTGTTCACGCAAGAAGCTCAGTACCCGTTCGCGATCGGCGAGGAACAACTCCCGCAGCACCCACCCAGCGCCAAGCTGAGCGAACCGTTCCGGATTGCGCACCACGCGTCTGCAGACGGTGATGATCTGCTCGTTGTGCCGCCCGTGCCGCGCTTCACTGACGAACGCCACCGCGGAGGCCCGCTGCCGCCACAGGTTCTTTGACGCGCTCCAACTCACGACGCGCTTTACTTCGGCGGGGCTGCGGGTAAGCAGAAATCGCAACACCCGTCCAGCGATCGCATCGCACGTGCCCCAGTCGCAAACGCTGGCTTCGAAGACGGGCTCAAGCTGCGTCAGAAACTCGTTCGGCAACGTTCGCAGGTGCCGATTGAGCACGATGACTGCAATCTGTTTTTCTTCGGAGAATTCGGAGCTCAGCAGTTGGAATGCCGAGCGAACAATGTCTTCTATCGGGTGCTCTCTCAACAACGGCAGGACTTCGCGAGCGACTTGCTTAACCGCCGGTGCTTTTACGCCGTGAAAGCGGACCACGTGCTTGAAGTAGCGCTCCGCGCCTTCTTTGACCAGCGGCTCCGCGCGTCGCTCCAACGCCAGCCGGACCTCGTCTACAAATGTCGCCATTTCGGCTCTGCGCTCTATGCACTGCTAACGTTTCAAATCCTCGCGGGCCGCGAGGATTTCGCTGGTCTACTGTCGCGCCTTTGGCGCTTTGCCGCCGCTCCCTTACGGTCGCGGTTCTGATCCGCGCCGCCGCGCTGCGCTCCCTACGTTTATCCCAGTTCCCGCAGCTTCTCGGCTGTCAGCACGATCCGCTCGCGAGAAACCTTCTGCCAGGACCACGCGCTCAACAACTCCGCAGGCGTCGCGCGAGCAGCGCACTCCAGTCCCGACCATCGGGCGAGCGTCGCAACCAAATGCCGCGGATCGACGCCGGTTGCTCGTAGCGTGGCTATGCGCGCATCGCCGTGGCGTTTGGCCAGGCGCTTCCCGTCTGTTCCGACCACGAGCGGCACATGTCCGTAACGCGGAATAGGCGCGCCCAGAAGACGGTACAACAGAATCTGCCGCCCCGTGCTCGGAATCAGATCGTCCCCGCGAACCACTTCCGTGACGTTCATCGCAATATCGTCCGCGACGACCGCGAGTTGATACGCCGGATTGTCCGGCGCTTTGGCGACGACGAAATCTCCGACCGACCCGTGCACATCGATCTCCTGCTTTCCGAACAGCAGATCGTCGAAGCTCACGACGCCCGGAGCAACCTTCACCCGCCACGCCGGCGCTCGGCCAGAACTCTCCTGCGCGTGGGCCCCACTGCGGAACCGCTCACGACACGTCCCCGAATACCGCGGCTCGACATCGCCTTCGTGTGGAGCGCTCTGCGCCGCCGCCAGTTCCGCTCGCGTGCAGACGCACGGGTAAATTGCGTTCTCTGCCAGCAGCCTCGCGTGCACCCGCTGGTAGTGTTCGCGCCGCTGGCTTTGAACAAAGTTCTCGTGGGTTGTTACGCCCGGCCCATTGTCCCAGTCCAGTCCCAGCCAGCGCAGATCGTCGAGCATCTTCTCGATCACGCCCGGCTTCACGCGCGGCGTGTCAAGATCCTCCACGCGCAAAATCACACGACCGCCTTGCGCGCGCGCCGATAGCCACGCCCACAGAAACGTGCGAACATTTCCTATGTGAAGCGAACCTGTGGGCGACGGTGCCAGCCGCGAAACGACCATAAACGTTTAATGAAGCAAACGGACGCGGAATGCAAGCGCCGGGAGCTCTCAACATCCTATAAATGTTTGTAAGACACGTCGTGCACTCAGTTTACAAATTTGTTGAATTGTCTGCGCACGTGTGCAAAAATATGATATAAAGCCCGCCTCAAATGAAAATAGGAGCGTTTGCTATGCGCGCAGATTCCGCTATCGAAGAGCTTTGCATCGAGCGAACGATGCTGCCGGATCGAGACGTCCTTGTACTAACCCTTATCGGCTCGGTGAGTGCCAAAACTTTCGACATACTCGAGTCCGAAATCAGCGATGTGCTCCGTCAGAAACACTTCAACATCGTCATCGACCTCGCCAACGTGAACTACGTGTCGTCCGCTGGCGCTGGAGTCCTGATGAACGCACTGGCTCAGTTGCGTGAAAACCGTGGCAACATGGTCCTGGCCGCCGCAGCGCCTGACGTCCGCGAAATCCTCGACCTGTTGAAACTCTCCGAAGTCGTTCCGATGGTCGCCGATCTGGAGAGCGCCCTTAAGCTCTTCCAGCCGTCGTTCGGCGTCTTCAACGCTGCTCTACATCCAGAGCTTTAATCGCCGCCTCAATCTTCTCGGTGAGCTGCCGATAGCTCTCGCGCTTGTCGTCACTCAGTTGCTTCATCCCTGCCACCGCCGCCCGTCCCCGCGCAATCTCTTCCTTCGCCGCGCCGGCCGCGTCCAGCAGTTTCGCTTGCTGCTCTTGCAGAGACTTCAACGCGGCCTCCGCCCGCTGCCGCGCTTCATCCAGAGCCTCTTCCTCGCGCTGCTGCGCGTTCATGCCTGCCAGTTCAGTTTTCTGCGCAATTCTGTGCAAGGCGGAGGCAGCGCGAAGCAGAACCTCCGGCGATTCATCCTCGCCCAGACGCGTGAGCGGCTCGACGACCGACGGCCCGATCTCGACCAAAGCGTCTTCGGCCTTCTCCCTCGCCGCGTGATCCTCCCCGCGAAGCTGCTGCAACAGCACCGCAAACTGCGCGCTCTTGTCGTCCGGATCGTACTGAAAACCGGTCACGTATAACGCGCCGGTCGCGCTGCCATAGACGATCAGATCGATGGCACGCACGTCCTGCGGCGCCTCAAGCGCCGCCGTATGCTTCCAGCCGCTCGCTTCGCTCTTCCATTCGTTGGTTCCAAGCGGCACCTCGACGGTGTTCCAGCCTTTCTTCAGTTCGATGGGTTTCGATTCCTGCCAGAGGAATAACCCCGTCGTGCAGATCGCCACGGCAAACTTGGGCGGGCTTTCTTCTCCGCAAAAAACCAGCAGCCGCAGCCCGCCCTTGGACGAAAGACCAAAATTCGTCAGCCGCTTGAATGCCGTCTTGTCCTTCGCGCCACCGTACGTGAGCTTCAACAAAGGCAATGCGCCCGAAGCCGTTTTCTCCGCCGTCCCGCTGTTCCCCCACGCTTCCGCAACCCACACGCCCGCTTCGATCCCCGGCACCACCGGCTGCGAGGGCTGCGGAATCTCCCCCGCTGCGATCGTGTCGCAAATGGAGAGCAGGAGGCTGAGGCAAAAAGTGCTGAGTATCGAAAAGCTGAATGTAGTTGCCGTCTGCCGCCGATTTTTAATTTTCACTTTTGGATGGTTAATTCTCACAATGCACCAGCCCTGCCGGGCCTTCGCTCCAGCCTTTGTAAATTCCGCGCAGCAGTTCTGACGCGTCCGGGAGAGGACTTTGCTCAAGCGCATACTTCACGGCGGCGTCCACTTCGCCGGAGACCTCCTCTTCCATCGCATCCGCCGCGGCGGGCGAGACCGCTTCGGCTTCGGCCAGGACGATGCGGAAGAGTTCGATCGGCTCTTTCGGTTTGCCGCCGTCCACGCCGTCCTCGTCTTCGGCGCCGACGACGATCGGCTTCACCGTGGCCTCGATCAGCGTGGGACCCTGCCCGTCACGCGCCCGTGCGCAGGCGGCCGCAACGCTTTCGCGCACTTCCAGCACGTGCGAACCATCGCAGCTCACGCCCTCGATCCCATAGGCCTGCGCGCGCACATGCAACGCCTCCCGAGTGCGACTCGAATGCTCGCTTTCGCAAACAAAAATGAGCGGCACTTCCCACGCTGCCGCCGCGGCCAGCGTCTCGTGAAACGCTCCGTCACTGGCCGCGCCGTCTCCAACGAAACACGCGGCGACCTGCTGGCGGGCGGCGAGCTTGCAGGCCAGCGCCGCGCCCAGCGCAAGCGGCGGATCGCCGCGACCGAGATTTCCGGGAGGCGAGAAGGGCAGCCGCTGCAGGTCGCTTTTCCCGCTGCCGCAGCCCGTCGCTCGCCCGGCGGCTGTTGCAAGCAGCGCTTTCAGCGTCAGCCCGCGCGCGAGGTAATGTGCGTGTCCGCCCTCTGTGATGCTGATGAAGTCATCCGGCCGCAGCACGGAGCACGCCCCGACCGCGACCGCTTCCTTTCCGCTGTAGAACGCCGGTAACGGAATCCTCCCGGATTGCGCCGGTTTGGCTGAGCCGCTCAGATCATGCAGCTTCTTCTCCAGCAGCCTGATCGAAAACATCTGCCGCAGCATCAACGCCGCTTCTTCGTTGGAGATTTCGAGCGCGCGCACGAACAGGCTTGGCATCACCGGCCGGCGCGATTTTCGCACGGCGCGTGAGCGGAGCTTGGACTTGGACTTTTTGGCGGTCGCTGGCATGGGCACAATCTAACTCAGCAAGGACGTTCAACAAAAGGGAAAACACGATCCCGCAATCGGATGCCGTTACTGGTCCCGCGGATTCACTTCCGCGATCGCCAAAGCGATCAACGCGCCGGCGAAGATGATGCCCATGGTCGCGCCGAACTCCCGCGCGCCGGACATGTACCCGCCCATCAGCAGGAATCCCGAAAACACCAAAACAACCAGAGCCACTTTGCGTGCCACGAGTGGAAGAGTCATAAGCATCGCTCCTGTCAAGGCCGCGGACCGTTGCCCCCAGCGGTCCGCTGAAATGCATTCGGCAATTCGTCAATAAGATCGCCCGCGATCAGCGACCATATTCCCAATCGCGCCGCCGCCAGATCGCCAGCCAATCCGTGCAGATAAACCCCCAGGCACGCCGCGTCGAACCCGCTCATCCCTTGCCCGATCAGCGCGCCAATGAGCCCCGACAGCACGTCTCCGGTGCCGCCGGTCGCCATTCCCGGA
This sequence comes from Planctomycetota bacterium, assembly GCA_036504595.1. Classification (GTDB taxonomy): domain Bacteria; phylum Planctomycetota; class SZUA-567; order H5-PLA8; family H5-PLA8; genus DASXUX01. The sequence continues at coordinate 258,233 of DASXUX010000097.1, forward strand.
TTGCCCGTGTTGTTGACGTACATACGTTTGCCGTCGGTCACGACCGTTCCAGCGCCCTTCAGGACCACAACGCCGCCGTGGGTCAGCTTCTGGCATTTCAGAGCGGTCTCTTCACGCTTGCGCTGCACCGTCGATATCGAAATCCGCAGCAATCGAGCCATCTCGCCAGGATGCGGCGTAATCACCAGCGCCTTCTGCTTCTTGCGTTTTGCGCGCGCCTCACCCAGTTCGCCCAGACGCTTGTTCGGAAACGCATTCAGGCCATCTGCATCGAGCACCAGCGCCGAATCGATCTTGCAGGCGCAGCCACGCACTTCGTCGATGGTCTGGCTCGAACGCGTGCTGATTCCAGGACCCAGAATGGTCACATCATTCCAGGTCGCGTCCTCCATATAAATCTTGCCGAGCCACTCAAAAGTCCCATCTTTTGTCGAAGGCAAACCGAAGGTCGTGCATTCGTCCAGCTTCGTCGCAACAACATCCCAGATACACATCGGCACGCAGACGCGCACCAGTCCCGCTCCGCCACGGTACGCCGCTCGAGCCGCCAGACACGGCGCGCCAGCCATCCCGCGCGAACCGCCGACGATAAGCACGCGCCCGCAGTCGCCCTTGTTTGCATCCGGCGCGCGAGCGGGCAGAGCGGGAATCGTGGTGACGTGCTGAACCATTCCCCCTCCGCATTCGATTTTGGATTTTGGATTGCCGATTTTGGATTCAGCGCTCAATCCAAAATCCAAAATCAAAATTCCAAAATTACTCGGCCTTCGCGGCCTTCAGCGCCGTCATGAAACGCCCGGCGACTTCGGTCATTCCCGCGTAGTCCTTCGCCTGCAGACGCTTGCGGTCGAAGAGCGCCCCGCCCGCGCCGACCGCGAACGCGCCGGCCCGGAAGAACTCGCCCACCGTGCGCTCATCAACGCCGCCGGTCGGAATCATCGGAATGTGCGGCAGCGGAGCTTTGAGCGCGCGAATGTACGCTGGTCCGCCGAGGGACGCCGGGAAGATCTTCACCGCGTCCGCGCCCAAATCCCACGCGCGAACCACTTCGGTCGGCGTGAACGCGCCCGGAATGATCGGCACGCCCAGACGCTTGGCTGCGCCGATGACTTTTTCGTCCGTGTTCGGCGAGACCAGGTAGAGCGCGCCGGCGTCCACCGCGTCTTCGGCTTCTTCAGCCGTCAGCACGGTCCCGGCCCCCAACAGCACCGCATCGCCCAGGTCATGCTTCACGCGCCGAATGACGCTCGGCGCGCCCGGCACGGTAAAGGTCACTTCGCACGCGCGGATGCCGCCTTCAATCACCGCGCGAATGCCGTTGACCGCTTCCTCTTCGGTCTCGCAGCGCACGACCAGCACGACGCCCAGTTCACCGATACGCTTCAGAGTTGCCTTGCCATTTGCGCTGCTGTTGTTCACGTCCAGTCTCCTTCCGAAAGAGCATCCCTGTCTTTGAAATCCGAAACTCGAAACTCGAAATTCGAAGGAAACGGAAAAAAGCAAAACAGCGAAACAGAGAACCGAGGTGCCGCCTCGGTTAGCCGTTTTTCCTTTTCTCTGTTTTTCCCTTTCCTTCGGATTTCGGATTTCGGATTTGCTGTTTCGGTCCCACAATCCGCAGCGCGCACATCGCTGCGCCAAAACCATTGTCAATGTTGACCACGCTCACGCCCGCCGCGCACGTGTTGAGCATGGCGAGCAGCGCCGCCGCGCCACCGAAGCTGGCCCCATAGCCGATGCTCGTCGGCACCGCAATCACAGGGCAGGCCACCAGTCCGCCGACGACGCTGGGCAGAGCGCCTTCCATTCCCGCCACGCAGATGATGCTCACCGCCTGCTGCAGTTTCGGCAGAACATTCAGCACGCGATGCAATCCCGCGACGCCGACGTCGTAGTAGCTCTGAGCCGGACAGCCGAACGCGCGCAACGTTTCGAGCGCTTCCTCGGCCACGGGAATGTCGCTCGTCCCCGCCGTCATCACGGCCACTTCGCCCGCCGTCTTCAGCGGCGTGGGTTTTCCAACACGCACCGTCCGGCCGCGAGTGTTGTAGTGCGCTTGCGGAAAGGCCTTGAGGATGACCAGCGCCTGAGCCTCGCTGACGCGCGTGACCAGCATGCACGGCAGCATCTTCATCCCGTTTTCAACGATATGAACGATGTCTTCGCTGGTTTTTCCCGCGCCGAACACAACTTCCGCAAACCCGCAACGCAGCGGCCGGTGGTGATCGAACTTCGCCACCTTTAGATCGCTGAACGGGAGCGAGGCCAATTCGCTGAGCGCCTGATCGAGAGAGCAGGACCCCGTTTGAACTCGCTTCAGCAGTGCACGCACCTTCGCCGGTTGCATGGGTGTAGTTCTCTCGCCAAACCCGTCAGCCGTCAAGCACCACGTTGTGCCACGGCAGCCTTTGTTAGCCGTTGGCTGTCCGTGTCGTGGACTCCATTCGCGAATACCGTGACGGTCAGGCTGAACATCATCGAGAGCGCACATTCAAGGCAGGGGATGACGTGCTGCACTGTTCAGGGTTGGGGGGATAAGGCGCGGCCCTATTCAGGGGAGAATTAAGTTGATATTTGGGTGGCGATCGGTTACGTTTTTCGGCAGAGATCGTGCCGAAACATATTGATCTCGGACTGGCGTGATTACGCTGGCGAGGGAAACCGGGCGAGTCTCGAATATCGCAGGACTGATCCACAATTTTCAAAGGAAGCCAGAGCGCGACGGTGGCGTCACGTGCTTACGTGGCGTGACGGGTGGCGCGTGACGGGTGACGGGTGGAGAGGTCTGCGATGGTGGTGGAGGGTGGGAGCATGGAGAACGAACGAGACGGGGTGACGGGGGGACGGGGAGACGGGGGGAAACAGCACGACGGGGAGCACGACGGGGCAGGTAAGGACGTCTGCGGCACAAACTGCGGCGCTGCCGCAAACCTAACCCCCCGGCCCCCTTCCCTCGGAGGGAAGGGGGAGAAGGGCAGCGCTCGGGACGCCGGCGGTACGGCGGGCGCGGGTGAGTTGACGGGGGAGGAACTGAAGAACCCGTGGAAGGCGATGTTTTCGGGCGGAGTGGTGAAGATGTTCGAGGCGCGGAAGGCTCTGACGGCGCAAGAGCTCGGCGACGCGGGCGCAGGCGGGGACGAAGATGTCTTTCGCTTTGTGGCAGAGTGCGAAAAGTTTGGCGATGCGGAGGCCGAGAAACGCCGCGAAGAGCGCTACGAACGGCGCATGCGCGCTCAGGCGGTGGAACGGGTGCCGCTGTGGATGCAGGTCTCCGGTCTTTTTCCTGACGACGAGCCGAAGATGAGTCCGCGCGAGCGGCTCGGGGCCATGCTGCTGCTTGTGAAGAACGCCGAGCGCCTGCTGCGGTACGAGATCAAATATTCGGGCGAACAAAAGAGCGAGATCGATGCGGCGGAAGTGCGGACGTATTTGTGGGATCCGCTGCGGACGGTTTGCTTTCATCTGGGGATTTCGCAGCGGAGGCTGACGAGCTACTGCAAAGAACTGACGGGGATGTCGGCGATTGAGATGGTGGATCGGATCAAGGCGGAGGGGGTGAGAGGGAAGATCAAGGAGGAGTTGAGGAAGTTCATTTCCACCGCAGAGACGCAGAGGCGCGGAGAACGGATAGAAGAGGAGCACGACGGAAATTCCCCCTCACCCCTAACCCCTCTCCCTCGCGGGGGAGAGGGGAACCGGAGCGGCGGGCGAGACGCCCGCACTACGGAGGAGGCGGATGAAGTTTTTGCGGCGCTGAAGAAATCGCGGAGGGATGGGCGGTGGCATCGGACGACTTGGGCGATGGGGATGGGGTTCTCAAGCTACCAGAGGTTTTTCAGGGCTTGTTTGCTTTGTTTTGGGAAGACGCCGCATGAACTGGAGATGGAATTGATCGAAGAGATTCTGAAAGAGGCGGAGCGCGAAACTGGAGGCGTGACTACCGGGAGTGCGGTGGCGGTGAGGAAGAGCGAGGGCGAGGAACAGCGAGAAGAGAAGCGCGAGGCGGGAGTTTCGGTGACGTAGGCTCGAACGGAGGCGGACCAGATTAGCGTTTCGGGCTGGGGTTGGTGAGACTGGCGGAGGGAAGGTGTTGGGTGAGCGCGAAGAACGAGGCGCGAAAGACGAGAGTTTGGGGAACGCGAACGGAAATTGGGGGTGCAAGGTGGGGCGGCATCGGTCTGGAACGGTCCGCAAACGGAAAAAGCGCGGACCGTTCCAGACCGATGGCACCCTTCAACGGCGAACTGGGCGACGCGCGGGTGGGGAAAGGAATGTGCACACAGGTGCAGGATTGGACAGAACAGAGGGACAATCTGGCAGATTGTCCTACGCTGTGCCTCGGACAGGGGGCGGCAATTGGTTCAGTTTCCGGCGGCTTTGGCTTCGTGCGTTTGGGCTTCGGTGGTCAGGCCGCGTTCGGTGCAGAAGGCGGCGAGGGACTTGTGATCGATCGCGGTGAGTTCCTTTACGGGCGGCAAGAAGGCCATGTAGAAGTCGTAGAGCTCCTTTGGCGTGAGATCGCCGAGGCGCTTGAGCGTGCCGGGCTTGCCTGGGATCAGGTCGTCCAGGGTGATTTCCTCGCCCTGCAAACGGCTCACTTTCCATTTGACGTCCTGCATTTTCTGGATGACCAGGAAGGGCACCGGCACGCCTCCGGCCTGCAGTTTCTTCGCCGCGCAGGCAAGGAATTTCTCATGCAGGTCTTTCTGGAACTTGATCGAGTCCTCGCGTGCTTTGGCGGCATCTTCCCACTTCTTGATGCCGGCGAGCTTGCGGCCTACGGCTCGCGCCATACTCATGCCTTCGGTAAATGCGAATTTCTTGGCACGCTCGCCGGCCTTGTTCAATTCGTCCTGCGCGAACTGTTCGGCTTTGCTCTCCAGATTCGTGCGCGCGGTCTTCACCTCCTCGGCCGTTTTGGAGTCCTTAATGGTATTGCTGTAGAGCGTCCAGCGGGCCAGCGCGCTGGGAATGTCCATGGTGGCCGTTTCCTGCTGCACGGCCTTGAATTTTTCCTGCGCGTCGGTGTCCAGGTTCTTCAGAGAGGCTTCAACGTCGGCCTTCTGCGCCGCGTTCGGGTACCTGTCCAGGAATCCTTGCAGCGACGCGCGCGCGGCATCGAAATCGTTGCGGCCGCGAGCCGTGTTTGCGCCATCGACGGCCGCGCGGCTGGCAGTCTCCGTCACTTTGCTGTTCTCTGCATCCATCTTCTTGCGAATGGCTGCGGCACGAGCTTTGGCCTTGTCCGCGATGTCCGCGAACGCTTTCGCTGCCGTTGCGGCATCGTCGAATTTCTTGGCGACTTCAGCCAGGTTCGCCGGGTTTGCGGTCTCGAAAGTCTCCGCCGCTGCCAGCGCGGTCTCGGCGGTCTTGCGCGCGGCCATCTTATCCTGATTCTGGTATTCCTGCAGCAGCTTGGCGGCTTCCTCCGCCTCCGCGGACGACGGGTACTTGCTGCGGATTTCTTCGAGCAAGCGGGTGTACTCGGACGGATCGTCGCGCTTTTGAGCAATGACGGCGGCATCCAGCAACTTCCTGGCTTCGCTGCGAGCGACGGTACCCTGGCCGGTGTTTGTGGTGGGACTTGGGTTGGGGTTGTTTATGGGAGCGATTTCCTGCGTCGGTTTGCGGAAATGCTGTGCGAGCACGACGACGGTTCCCACGACGGCCAGGAACACGGCCACCATCGCCACCACCAGGACCACTCCGGAAATCTTTTTCTGCTGCCCGGTGACGACTTCGGCTTCTTCGCCTTCAGCGCCTTCTTCGGCGCCTTCCGCTTCCAGATCTTCTTCGACGCCTTCCTCAGCGGGCTTGATGTTGAGCGCGCGCCCGATGGTCGATTCGCCGGCCTCGATGCGGTCGATGTCGCCCAGGCCCTTCTGCACGCGCTCGAGGTCGGCGATGAGCCGGCTCATGTTGGGATAGCGCTTTTCCGGCAGCTTGGCCATCATGCGTTCGATGATGAAGCAGACGGGATCGGGGACCTGCGGGTTCAGTTCCTGGATCGGGGGCAGCGATTTCTGGATGTGAGCTTTCAGAATTTCATGCGCTGTATGCCCGGCGAACGGCGTGGTGCCGGTGACCATGTGATAGAAGGTCGCGCCGAGCGCGTAAATGTCCACGCGGTGGTCGATGGCTTTGCCCAACGCCTGTTCGGGCGCCATGTAGTGCGGCGTGCCCATCACGCGGCGCTGGCCGGTGGGCGTGGTGAGCGGCTCTTCCTCGAAGGTCTTCGCGATGCCCAGATCGGCAAGCTTCACGATGCCTTCCTTGGTGAGCATGATATTGTCGGGCTTGACGTCGCGGTGGACGATGCCGTTCTCGTGAGCGAATTCCAGAGCCTTGGCGGCTTGGACCGCGATGTCGATGGCGCGGGAAGCGGGGAGCTTCTTCTCTTTGCGCAGTATTTCTTTCACCGACGCGCCGTCGATGAACTCCATCGAGAAGTAGTGCCGGCCATTGGCCTTCGAAATGTCGTGGACGTGAATGACGTTGGGATGATTGAGTTTCCCGGCGGCGCGCGCTTCGCGGATGAAGCGATCGACGAATTCGCCGTTGGCCGAATAGCGTTCGTTGAGAATCTTCAACGCAACGATGCGCTCCATGGAGAGCTGCTTGGCCTTGTAGACGATGCCCATTCCGCCCAAACCGACCCGTTCCATGACGGTGTAGCCGGGGATGTCTATCTGCGCCGGTTCAGCCCGCTCATCGACGAATTCCATCTCCGTTTCGCCGATGCGGATGATGTCGCCGAAGCGCAGAGCGCTTCCGTCCACCATCTTGGAGGCCGGTGTGCCGTTGAGAAACGTACCGTTGCGTGAAAGGTCCTGGAGGAAATAGTCGTCGCCTTTGCGCGTGATCACGGCGTGTTCGCGCGAGGCTTTTTCATCGGGAATGGCGACGGCACAGGCTGAGCGCCGGCCCATGAGACAGCGATCGCCGCTGAGGGGAAACTCCGACCCCGGGTGCCGGCCCGACTTGACGACCAGTTTGGCCAAGAGTGCGCTCCTGTCGATTTATGACTGCCACGTTACATTATTCTCATGGCGGCGCCAACGTCAACCGAAGTTGGTACTTGGTGAATGGTACTTGGTGAGTGGTGGTCTGGGGTCTGGGGTTTGGTCTCGAAGTCTGGTGCTGGGGGATGCTGGTGCTTGACAGGGCGCGCAGGTTCCTTAGAGTTTTTGGCCTCGAACGGTGCGGCTTGCAGATTACCGATTGATCGAAGAGCCAGGCACGCTAGAATCTGACTCATCCGCTGGAGCGGATGAGGTTTTATTTTGGGTTCGCGAACGAACCCGGACAGTCTGGGGGTCACTGTGGTCAGAGTAGAAGCACGGGCGGGCGAAGGTCTCGAAAAAGTGTTGCGTCGTTTTAAGAAAGCCTGCGAAAAAGAAGGCTTGACCAAGCAGTTGCGGCAGAATCAGCATTTCGAAAAGCCGAGCGACAAGAAGCGCCGCAAGCTGGTCGCTGCCAAACGCGCGCAGCGCAAAGATTTGCTCGCAGCGTTGGGCGGCGCCGCGGTGCGTCGGAAGTAAGTCGAGAGTCCAGAAGTCGAGAAGTCAAGGAGTCGGTGGCTGACAACGAAGGTTATTGGCCACTGACTGCGGACAACCCATTCTGTTTCTCCCACCCTTCAATCTCGCCGGTAAAGTAGCGCAGACGGACCTTCTTGTACTCCTTGTAGGAGTACAGGGCTCCGTATTGCGTAATTCCACTTTGATGGGAAAGGTCCGAGAGCAGTTGATCACACGAAGAGACATCCTTGCTATGAACCATGGTGAAAACGTTGTACGGCCAATCCGGGTAACGCGGCCGAAGATAACAGTGCGTGACGGCCGGATGGCGAGCGAAAAAGGCGCCGAGTTCGTCCACGCGTTCTGGAGGAACGTTCCAGACACCCATCGCGTTGGCGGCAAATCCCGCCTGTCGGTGGCGCATAATCCCGGCCATGCGGCGCAGGCGGCCATCCCGCTGAAAACTGCGGCAGCGCTCAAATAGCTGAGCCGTCGTGATGCCCACGCGCTGGGCCGCCGGCGCGAAGAAGTCCGTTCGGAGTTCCATGTCGTCTTGAAGCGCTTCGACACACGCAATATCGACGGCGTCGAGCGGCTGCTTTTCGCCGCTGCGCGACTCCTCATTATACGATGGCGCGTCGTCCTCGATGCCCATCTCGCGGGCCTTGCCGGCGGTCATGTCGAGTTTCATGCCGATTTTGAAGAGCCGCAGCGTCGGCAGCAGGCGCATCGACAACGCGCCGCTGAGTTCACGCAGCTTTTCCGTATGCGCTTCCAGATTGGATGCCGGCGGCACGGCAATGGTGAACCAGATGTCGAATTCGTGGCGGCGCGCGTAATTATGCGAAACGCCGGGATGAGCGCTGATGATTGCGGCCACCTCATCGGTCTTGCCCGGCGGCGATTTGCACGCGACCAAGCTGGAGTGATAGCCGAGACTGCGCGTGTCAAAGATCGCCGAGATTTGGCGCACGACGCCAGAGGCTTTGAGTTCTTTCAGGCGCGCGAGCACGTCAGCTTCGCTCAACCCAATTTTCGCACCGAGAGCGGCGAAAGGCTGGTCAACGAGCGGGATTTCGTCCTGGAGAACGTTGAGCAGGAGACGGGATTTTTCGTCAATCGTTGGCTGGTCCATGGTCTTCCGTTGTGATGGGTCACTGTTGATTGTGCACTGCAATTCATCCGTGTTTATCTGTGTTCATCTGCGGCTGAAAACTCCGGATGGAGACCTGTGCGGCCAGGTTCTCGGCCACGGCAACAAAAGCGTGCGCCGGCTCGGAATCCGGGCTGGAATGCACGATTGGCAATCCCGCGTCGCTGCCTTGCGAGATCGCTTCAGAGAGCGGAATTGTTCCCAGAAAAGGAAGCTGCATCTCAGCGGCGGCTTTCTCCACGGTGGCTTTGCCGAAGATACCGCCGGACATGTTTTCCATCAGGCCGAGCACCGGAATATGCATTTGCTCGAAAAGATGGCCCGCTCGCACGACGGCCGCGATTGAGGCGTACTGCGGCGTGCTGACCAGAAGGGCTCCCGCGGGAGCGCAATTTTGCGTCAAGGCCAACGGAACTTCGCCGACGCCGGGCGGGAGATCAATGATCAGGTAGTCGTTTTCGCTCCACAAAACGTCGTGCAGAAACTGCATCATGATGCCGCCGACGACCGGGCCGCGCCACATCATGGGCTGGTCGGGCTCCACGAGGAAGCCGAGACTCATAACTTCCATGCCGAACGCGATGAGCGGCTTGATCTTGTTGCCTTCGGCCGTTTGGGGGCGTTCGTGCAGTCCAAGCAGAATGTGCAGCGCGGGACAGTAGATGTCCGCGTCGAGCAGAGCGACTTTGGCGCCGCGCGATTTCAGCGCGAGAGCGAGATTCACGGCACAGGTCGATTTGCCGGTGCCGCCCTTGCCGCCGCCGACCAGGATAACGTTGCGGACCTGCGGCATGGCGATGTCTTCGGCCGGCGGGGATGCCGCCCCCATTGCGCCTGCGCCGCGCACTCGGCCGGTCATCGTCAGACGCAGATCGGTGACTTCCGGAATGCGTTCGGCGATCTTGGCGCGGATGTCTTTTTCGATCTGTTCTTTCAGCGGGCAGGCCGGCGTGGTGAGTTCGCAGGTGAAGGTGAGTTGTGTGCCGTCGATGCGCAGATCCTTGACCATGCCCATCTGCACGATGGACTGCCCGAGGTCGGGATCTTTGACGTCCTCCAGAGCTTTGAGGACGCGTTCCTGGGTTATTTCCGGCATCAATGGCCTCCGCGCGCCGATTGTACAGGAAAGCTCGCGCGCCGGAAAGGGCGGCGCTCCTGCCTGCCGCGCTGGCGCGACACGGCGGGCGGCCGTATCATCTGCCCTGGGAATCTGGATGGACACGGATCTGCAAACCACATCTCCGAATCTGGCAAAGGGAACACACAGCGGCATTCATGCGCTGATCTGGCTGGTGCCGGTCGCTCTGCTGGGGCTCGTCGGATACGTCACGCTCGCGGCGCTGAAGGCGGAGCACCGGGCCGCGCCAACGGCCCCCGTTGTCGGAACGGCGGCAGCGTACCCGATGACCATTACCGAAAGTGACGGCCGGAAGGTTGTGATCGCGGCCCGACCGGCGCGCATCGTGCCATGCAACGCGGGGCTGGCGGATATCCTATCGGCCCTGGTTACACCCGGACGCCTGATAGCGTTGCCGGCGACGGCAGATGGATACGGCGGTGCAACAGAGTTCTACGCCGCGCACAAAGAAATCCAGCGGTTCGAGAAGTTCCAGGCGGAAACGATTCTGGCCCTAAAGCCTGATCTGGTCGTGGCCAGTTCGTTTCAGGAAGCGGCGACGATAGACGTGTTGCAGGGGCAAGGCGTGCCGGTCCTCCGCTGTGAGTCTTACACGACGTTCACAGGCATTCGCGCGTCCATGGAAGCACTCGGACACATTCTTGGCGAAGAGAAAAAGGGGAAGGCGTTGACGGAGTCTTTCGACCGGCGGCTGGCGGCGATCGAAAAGGCGCTGGCGGGGCGAGCGAAGGTACGATGTTTAGCGTATTCGAATTTTGGACAAGGTTTCGTGATCGGTTCCGGCGAAAGCCAGGACGAAGTGATGCGCGGAGCAGGGGCGATCAATGCGGCGAGCGAACTGAATCTGACGGGGCACGTGCATTTTTCGTTTGAGCAAATCCTGAAGCTGCGGCCGGATTGCATCATCGTCACGGGCGACAAAGGAATGGAGAGTCCGCAAGTAGCCGTATTGCTGAATGAACCCAGCTTGTCCGAACTGCCTGCGATCAAACAGCGCCGAATCGCCGTGGTGCCGGACCGTTACTACACCTCGATCGCACAGTACGTGGTGGATGGAGTGGAAATCCTCGCGCGGCAACTGCATCCGGATGCGTTTCAAAAATGAACCCCAGCCGCACACGAGCGCTCTGGTTTGGCGCGGTTCTCGCCTTTTCACTGCCGCTGCTGGTGCTGCTGGCGACCGGTTACAGCGAGACAGGCCGGCAGGGGCTGGTCAGCGCGATGCGCATGGTGCTGGCAAGCCTCGGTGCAATCGAACCACCGCCCGACAGTGACCTGCTGAAGTTGCGGCTGCTGCGCGCGCTGTGCGCTGTTGGCGTTGGCGGCAGTCTGGCGCTGGCCGGAGCGATGACGCAGGGATTGTTCCGAAATCCGCTCGCCGAACCGGGACTGCTGGGGCTGGGCAGCGGCGCGATGCTGGGCGCGGTGATTGCGATTGCGGTGCTCGGCGGATACGGGCCGGAATTCTGGACGCCATCTCCTGACTTGAGCACATCGGGCGGGCACGCGTTCATCTCTTTGGGCCTTATTCCGATCTGCGCATTTATCGGATCGATGGCGGCCTCGCTGACGATTTACCGCATGGCGACGCGGCACGGCAGGATCTCAGTGCCCGCCTTGCTGTTGATCGGGCTGGCCATCAACTCCCTGCTGGGCGCGCTGATGGCGGGCATCCAAGTGCTTCTGCTGCAAGACTGGCAAGTGTCGCGAGCAATCGTGGCATGGGGCTTCGGCACGCTCGACGACCGAAATACGACGCATCTGGCGGTGGTCTGGACCGGGGCGATTCTGGCGATTTTGGGCATTCCGTTCGTCGGGCTGGAGCTTGATCTTCTGGCCGGCGGCGAGGACGACGCGGCGGGCTTGGGCGCCGATCCGGGGCGCGTGAAAACGGTCGTGCTGATCTGCGTGGCGCTTTCGACAGCGGCGTCGGTGTCGGTGGCGGGTCAGATTGCGTTTGTCGGGTTGCTGGTGCCGCACGTCATGAGAATGCTCATCGGGCCGCATCATCGTTCGCTGCTGCCGATTTCCTTTCTGGCAGGCGCCGCACTGCTGGTCGGAGTCGTTGCGTTTCAGCACGCCCTCTGTCCGGCGCTGTCCGATTGGTTTGCCGCCAGCGGCAGCGCGACGGCGGCCCGAGCGTTCAAGCGCATCACGGCTCTGCAACCAGGCGTACTGACCTCGCTGCTCGGCGCTCCGTGCTTCATCTACCTGCTGCTGCGGCAGGACAAACGGTGGTAAGAAAAGTGCGTCCACTATACTGGAATTCAGTATTGCATATCGGATGCCCTCCGGTAGATTCCCTGTGCCAACCTGGGAGGCAATCACATGGTTGTTCGCGTAGTCATGACTGTTGCGTGCGTGGCGTCCTTGTCTTGCGTGGGTGCTGACGACGCCGCGGCTTTGCTCAAAAATGTGAATGAGATCGCCGCGCCGGGCGCGCCGGGGCCGCTGTGCGTGTTTGGCGAGCAGGCGTTTGTCATCGCGACGGGCAAAGTGAAAGAGCGGCGCGAAGCAGTCGTGGCGGCGACGCGGTGGGGCAACGGGCGCGTCGTGGCTTTTGGGCACGATGGCTTCCTGAATCCCGGAGAGTTCAAAATTGGCGACACTGCCAAGCTGATGGTCAACGCGATCCGCTGGGCCGGTGGAAAGGCAAGCGAGGGCGAGGGTCCGCGCGTAGCCGTGACGCGAAACCTTGGGCTGGTGGCTGCGCTGCAAAAACTGGGCTTGAAGGCGACGGCCCTGGATACCGTGAACTGGCAGGAAAAGCTGAACCCCTGCGACGTGGTCATCTGCGGCCACGACGCTTTGGCGCCGGAGAACGTTCGCGCGGCCTTGGAGAAGTTCATCAAAGATGGCGGCGGACTGGTCGCGGGAAGTCTGGGCTGGGGTTGGGCGCAGACTCACCCAAAGCAGAACTTGGTGCTCGATCATCCAGGCAACAGGCTGCTGATGGCAGCCGGAATCGTCTGGGCCGACGGGACGCTCGAACGCACCACGAAGGACGGTTTTGAAACAAAAGAGCCGGTGCCGGAACTCGTTCACGCTGGGAAAGCTCTGGCACTTCTGCAGAATGCAGCAAGCACAAAGCCGAGTGCAAAAGAGTTGGCTCAAGCGGCCGGCGCGTTGACGCTCGCGGCGCGCGCGCTTCCGCCGGACGAATCGCTCTTTCTGCCGAAGCTGCAGAAGCTGACGCAGGAGTCCGCGGCGAATGCGATTCCCACGGCAAAGAAGCCGCTGCGGACAAAGACGGATGCGGTAGCGCGACTGGTGCTGACGTTGCAGCTTGAGGCGCTCAAGCGGCAGGCGCCGGAACAGGTCAAGGCTCATCCCGCGGCGGCGGAATTCCCAGGCAGCGTTCAAGCAGACGCTCCACGCGTCAAGCGCGAAGTGGCCATCGACACCAAAGTGCCGGACTGGCACAGCACCGGCTTGTACGCGGCGCCGGGCGAACTGCTTACGGTCACGATTCCGGAAAATGCGGCAGGCAAGGGCCTGCAAGTGCGCATCGGCGCGCATCGAGATCACCTTTGGGAACTGGATAGCTGGTCGCGCTGTCCGGAGATCACGCTCCACCGGCCGCTCAACGCGATGGAAACAAAAATCGCCAGCGCGTTTGGCGGGCCAGTCTACATCGAGGTCCCGTACAACTGCGCTCTGGGCGAAGTGAAAGTGTCCATCGGCGGCGCGGTGGAAATGCCGTACTACGTTCTCGGCAAAACGGATCTGACGGCGTGGCGAAATGAAATTCGTCTGCGGAAGGCGCCGTGGGCGGAGCTTCAGGCGAAAAAGGTAATCCTGACGGTGCCGGCGGAGGTTGTCCGCTCGCTGGAGGAACCGGAAGAGTTGATGAAATTCTGGGACGTCGTGCTGGATTGTTGCGCGGAATTGGCGTGCCGGCCGCTTGAACGCGAACGGCCGGAGCGTTACGTGACGGACATGCAGATCAGCGCCGGCTACATGCATTCAGGCTACCCGATCATGACGCATCTGGATGCGGCCAAGCCGATTGTGGACAAGACGTGGATGCTGACCAAGGACGAGCCGACGTGGGGCTTCTATCACGAGATGGGACACAATCATCAGTCCGGCGATTGGACGTTTGGGGGAACAGGGGAAGTGACGGTGAACCTCTTCACGCGCTACTGCATGGAAAAGGCGTCGGGCGTGCCGATTGAGAAACAGCGCGTGCAGGGAAAGCAGGCTGCCGAGATGGTGCGAAAGCATATTGCGGCTGGCGCAGATTTCGAAAAATGGAAATCGGACCCCTTTCTCGCGCTGACGATGTACGACCAACTGCAGAAAGCGTTCGGCTGGGACGCGTTCAAGAAAGTCTTTACTGTTTATCGCGACCTACCGCAGAACGCGCGGCCGAAGAACGACGCCGAGAAGCGCGATCAGTGGATGGTGCGCTTCTCGCAGGCCGTGGGAAAGAATCTGGGCCCGTTCTTTCAGGCCTGGGGCGTGCCGACCAGCGAGCAGGCGCGCGCATCGATTGCGGCGCTGTCGGCATGGATGCCGGAGGGGTTTCCGGAGACGCAGGCGACCAAGTAGCCTGAGCGCACGCCATCAGGCTCTTGGCTCTTGGCTCTTGGCGGCTACAATCGTGGCGAACCCGGAGCCTACTCATGGCCGAAGAAAGCGTCATTCCCTTCCTGGACCTGAAGGCGCAGTATCGTTCGATCAAGAACGATATTGACGCGGCGCTTTCACGCGTGCTCGAAAGCACTCAGTTCGTGCTCGGGAAGGAAGTCGCTGCGTTCGAAGAGGAGTTCGCCGGGTTCTGCCATACGAAACAAGCGATTGGCGTCAACAGTGGGACGAGCGCTTTGCATCTCGCGTTGCTGGCGGCGGGAGTCGGGGCGGGCGACGAAGTCATCACGGTGCCGTTCACGTTCGTGGCGACGGTCGCGGCGATCGGCTACAGCGGCGCAAAGCCGGTGTTCGTGGACACCGATCCGCGCTCGTTCACGATGGACCCGAGCTTGATTGAAAAGGCGATCACACCGCGCACAAAGGCCATTATTCCCGTTCATCTCTACGGCCAGTGCGCGGACATGGACCCGATTCTGGCGATCGCTCGCAAGCACAACCTGCGCGTCATCGAAGACGCGGCTCAAGCCCACGCCGCTGAGTACAAGGGCCGTCGAGCGGGTTGCATGGGCGATATGGGGTGCTTCAGTTTCTATCCGGGAAAGAACCTTGGCGCGTACGGTGAAGCGGGCGCGGTGGTGACGGACAATGCGGAGTTTGCGAAGACGATTCGCGTGCTGCGCGATTGGGGGCAGGAGAAGCGCTACTATCACGATTTGAAAGGTTTCAACGCGCGCATGGAAGGGTTTCAGGGCGCGATTTTGCGCGTGAAATTACGGCACCTTCCGGCGTGGACCGATGCGCGGAGGGCTCACGCCGCGCAATACCGCGAAGCACTCGCCGGCAGCGGCGTGCAGACGCCCACCGAGTGCGAGTACGCTCGACACGTGTACCACGTTTTTGCCGCCCGAACGTCGCGGCGGGAAGTCCTGCAGAAGGTGCTGACGCAGCACAATATTCAGTGGGGCATTCACTACCCGGTGCCAGTGCATCTGCAGAAGGCGTGGGCCGAACTCGGGCACAAGGAGGGCGATTTCCCGCATTCGGAGAAAGCCGCGCGCGAAGTGTTTTCGCTGCCGCTGTTCCCAGAGCTGACGACCGGGCAGATCGCGCGCGTTGCCGCAGCCGTGAAGGAGGCGCACGTTCTTTAAGACTCCAGACTCTGGACTCCAGACTCAAGACTTCAGTTAAGGAGGCACCCATGTACGTTGTGAGCGTGACTATTTTTGTGAAGCCGGAATCGGTGCAGCCATTCATTCAGGCGACCCTGGACAATGCGCGGGGGACACGGACGGAAGCGGGGAACGTGCGCTTCGATGTGGCGCAGGCGGAAGAGGACAAGGCGCGGTTTCTCCTCTATGAAGTCTACAAGACGAAGGACGATTTCGTGAAGCACCAGCAGACGCCGCACTATCTGAAGTGGAAGGAGACCGTTGCGCCGTTTATGGCTCAGCCGCGACGGGGTGTGCGGCACCAGAATATTTTCCCGCCGGATGAGGCGTGGTAGGCTTGAGGCTTGAGCAGCATATCCGAGAGGTAGCATGCATCCTTTTGAGCTTACCAGCGTCGGGCGCATTGTCTTCGGGCGCGGAAAATTCCAGAGCGTCGGCGAGATTGCCGCGGGTTTCGGGCATAGCGCGCTCGTTGTCACGACGGCCAGCCACGGTGGCGTGCAGAGCGTCTTCGAACGCGCGCAGAAGCTACTGAGCGAAAAAGGAATCGCCTGCGCGCAGTTCAGCGTGAAGGGCGAACCGACGGCAAACGAAGTGGACGCGGGCGTGGCAGCGGCGAAGGCAAGCAGGTGCGACTTACTGATCGGGCTGGGCGGGGGCAGCGCGATCGATGCGGCGAAGGCCATCGCGGGGCTGCTGGGCAACGGCGGCGTGGCGTTGGACTACATGGAGGTCGTCGGGCGCGGGCAGAAGATTACGCAGCCGGCGCTGCCGTGGATTGCCGTGCCCACGACGGCTGGCACCGGAGCGGAAGCGACGCGCAACGCGGTAATTGGCTGCCCCGAAAAATCCTTCAAGGCCAGCATTCGCAGCGAACAGCTTTTGCCAAAAGTCGCTCTGATCGATCCGGAACTGGCGCTCACGCTGCCGCCGGCGATCACGGCAAGCTGCGGCATGGATGCAATGACGCAGTTGATCGAATCGTACACATCGACCGGAGCAAACCCCGTAACGGACGCGCTGGCCCTGCAAGGTTTGCGGCTTGCGGCGCGGTCCCTGAAGCGGGCGTGGCGTGACGGTTCAGATTACGAGGCACGCGAAGACATGGCGCTGGCGGCCTTGTTGAGCGGCATCACGCTGGCCAATGCGGGCTTAGGCGCAGTGCATGGTTTTGCGGCTCCGCTGGGTGCGCGCTTTCCGGTGCCGCACGGAACGGTGTGCGCGGCTCTCTTACCGCATGTGATCGCCGCAAACATTTCGGCGCTACGAACCGCCGGCACGGAGGCCGGCGCCACCGCGGCCGGCTCGCTGGCGCGATATGCGGAGGTCGGGCGCGTGCTGTTCGGGAATCATCGCCCCGACGAGGAGGCTCTAGAGGCCGCGGAGGTCATTCCGGCGGAGCTGGTCAAGCAGTTCAAGATTCCGGCGCTGGCGAGTTTTGGGATCACGGAGAAGGATGTGCCGGAGCTGGTCGGGTTGGCTCAAAAGTCCAGCAGCATGCGCTACAACCCGGTGGTGCTGCCGCCCGAAGTGTTGACGTGGATTCTAAGATCGGCGCTGTAAGGGTGGCACGCATGTGACTGGCGCCGCCGTTCGCGCCAGTCTCATGCGTGCAGAGGGGTCGTCCGGGATGCACGCTTGAGTTCGCGCCAAACAGCCGCGCGAACACAAGCGTGCCACCTACGGGGCGGGGTTCTCTTCCGGCTGGCGAAGTTCGTCGAGATACCAGCGGCGGTGGAAGTCGGCGAAGTTGTCCATCTGTTTGTCGGAGACTTCGGCGGGCGAGCCAGCGATGCGCGGGTAGATATTAGCGCCCTCCATGTTCTTCACGTTTTGGGGAAAGTTGCGCATCAACGTCACGGGGTTGCAGTGCGGGGAGCTGTAATCTTCACCGAGCTGATGGAAATAGCCGCCTTCGAGTTTGAAGCGCGGCAGCCCGCGGTAGGCCAGGATAACCGACATGTGTTCCCGGTCCTTCAGCTTCGCGGCAAATTGCAGCAGCACGCGGAAGACATCCGTCTGTGTTTGCGACGGGCCAACGCTGATTAGATCAAAGACCAGCACTGAACGCGCCAGGACATCCTGATAGTGCGGCCGTGCCACAACGCCCCGGTTGCGTTCGCTGGATGCGATCACCTGGTCGAACGGGCCCTGCAGGTCCGCTCGCAACCACACGTAGACGCCTGCACCCATCGTAAGCAACACTAGCAACGCCACGAGCCCGTATGGGAAGCGGCGCGCGGGAGCTTGCGCGACGGGGGGCGCGATTTCAGACAGCGATGGTACATCGGCGGGAGCAGCGTCGGCGTGCTTCCGGGCTTCGGCGAAGAATTTTTCCTCCATCGACGACATGGTGGATTAAGTCTAGAGTCTGGAGTCCAGGAGTCCAGAGTCGGCGAACAGCAGTAGGCAGGCGGCAGTGGCAGTAGGCAGGAACGGAACAGAGGAGATGACCATTATGCCAGCAGAGTCGCGGCCGGGTTCGAATGTTGGCGTCTGCGTTCTTGTCGCGGCGCTGCTGGCGAGTGGCGGGTGGCTCGCGTACTACGCTGCGCGCAAGTCACCACAGCCGGAGACGGCGGCAGACAAGCCGCTGGGGGCGTTTCAGGCGGAGGCCAAGAGCGCGCTGCCGGGCTGCGTCATCGTACCGGCGCTCAATACGGCGATGCCCGTGGGAAAGAGCGTGATGTGGTGTTCCAGTTTCCAGATTGCATGGAACAAGATGAAGAATGACGTGATCAAGGAACCGATCGCGCTGATTGGCGCGGAAGAAGTCGCGGCGGCGTTGAACAACGCACCGCAAGGCGAGCAGGATTTGCCGGCGGGGTCGTACTACGCGGCGGCAGGAGCAATCAAAGACGGAATCGCTGAGACGATCCGGAAGGAAATGGCGCAGAGATTTCCCGGCGCGCGGCCACCAACGTTTCTGTCCGAGAAGGCGGCGCCGCAGACCGAGCCGTTCTTGGCGTATGCGTTTCTGGCGGTAGGGATGAAGTTCACGAAGCTGTTCGACGATCAGCCGGATGGCATAAATTTCAGGGATTCAGCAAACAAAGAGACACGGGTGAAGGCGTTTGGGTTCAGTGCACACAGACCGAATTCTGAAGAGCTTGCGGAGCAGACGCACGTGCTCTGGTTAAAGAATAGCCAGAGTCCGGGAGGCGTCGATGAAGTCGTTGTCGATGTCTGCCGCGACTCCCAGCCAGTGCAGCTTGTGCTGGCGATTCTAAAACCCAAACCCACATTGGCGGAGACGGTGAAGTACGTGCAGGATCGGGCGGCAGGCTCGTCGAGCGACCCTAAGCTGGAGATCCTGCGGATTCCAAACATGCTGTGGCGCGTGGACCATCATTTCAGCGAACTGGAAGGAAGGTATCTGCAGAAGCCGACGTTCAGGTCGTATTTTATCTTCAATGCCGAGCAGGACACGGAGTTCCGGCTGGACCGCGGCGGTGCGCAGGTGATCTCGGAGGCGAGACTGGAGATCAAAGCAGCAGATAAGAATGCGCCGCTCGAGCTTATTTTCGATCGCCCGTTTCTCCTTTACATGAAGAAGAGAGACGCCGCGCAGCCGTTCTTCGTGATGTGGGTGGATAACGCGGGCGTGTTGACGGCGAAGTAGTGAGTTTGCGGCGCGTACGCAAACCTACCTCTCCGCCCCCCTTCCTCGAAGTGAAAGGGGGCGAACGTGCACTTAGCGCGCGTCGCGATGCTGCTGTTCAATGCGGCGGGCTAAGCCACTGACAAATTGCGCCACGGCATCGCGGTCGAAGCGCGCCAAACGCGGGCCAATTTTAGTCGATGGCAGGAGCGTTGGGCTTAAGCCCTTTCTCTGTCGGGGCAAGCCGACTGAAGTCGGCTATGGGATTGTCCGGGCCCCCCAAAGAAACAGCTAAAGCTGGGGCCTGACAACGTCTGGAAGCAGGCTGAAGCCATTTCCGCCTGTCATAGGACTGCGCCGTCCGCCATGACCGTTAAATACCGATCAGTTATTCATCGCGTGCAATGTATAAAGAAAGGAGCTAGATCAAGCCCGCACGTTCGGCGCGGCGGATCGCTTCCAGGCGCGTGTGCGCGTCGAGTTTATGTAGCACGTGCTGGACGTGGTTGTTGACCGTCGCGCGGCTAATGTGGAGTTCGGTCGAGATGCGTTCGGTTGGCATGCCTCTGGCCAGCAAGCGCAGAATCGCCTTCTCCTGGTTGGTCAGTTCGGCTGACTGAGCCGGTGGCCGGCCGGACTTGATCATGTGGGTGACCGTTTCCGGCGGCAGTCCCGTCCCGGTGACGACGAAATCCCGCACCAGCATCTCTAGCCGTTTGCGCAAGTCTACGGGCCGGATCACGTGAACCATATAAGGAGCGGCAGACCCGCTGACTTCCGCGACCAGCACTGAGACGTTGAACCAGCGTAGGCCGTGCTTTGTCTGAACCTGCAGGTCGAAGTTGCGTAACGGCCGGCGCTGACGAGTGCTTTGCAGGACCGGGCAGTCCGGCGAGCACACCGGGCCGCACTCGTCTCTGCCCTGTACCAGCACGCCGCAGGTTTTTCCGAGCGCTGAAGCGGCGGCGCTGCCGAACATCTCTGTCGCCGCAACATTCCAAGCCGCGATTTTGCCGAAGGCGTCCACCGCGAATGCGGCGTCCGCCGTGCTATCGACAAGTTTCTGCAATTCGCGCAGTTGCATGGGTTCTTTTCGACCTCCGGGCGCCCGCGATGGTTGACCTCAATACCGGCAAAAGCAGCCGCAGGCAAACGCATCAAGAAATTGATGTGAACGCATCATTGTGAACATACCCCGCAAGAAGGTAAATAGATAATGTTGTCCACATATCCTTTTAGGCGAGGTGGTATGTTGTTCTCAAAAGCAACTGGCTACGCCATTCGCGCCACCGCCTATCTGGCCGCGCAGCCTCCCGGCAGTATTTGCGGCGCACGCGAGATCGCCAACCACGAGGGCATCCCGCCGTTGTTTCTGCGCAAAATCCTCTCGGAACTGTGCCGGCACCGCATCCTGCGCTCAAGCCACGGCATTCACGGCGGCTACGCACTGGCGCGTTCTGCTGAGAACATTTCGCTTTGGGAATTGGTGCAAGCGCTGGAGAAGGAACTCGACTGGGAATTGTGCGTTGTCGGGACAACAGCGTGTACGAACGAGACACCCAGCGGCGTTGACGAAGAAATTCACAGAATTTCGCGGCAGGTGATCGAACTGCTGCGCAGCCGCAAAATGGCTGATTTTGCGCGGGCTGCATCAACTCGGACAGCCGCGCGGGCGAATTCGTGAGAAGCGGCACGACATATGCCAGAGGCGAAACAGAGTACCAGCAAATCTGCCGACGTGTGTTCCGAGGAGGGCGGGACAGTGCGTGCATGCTGCCTTGATCCGCTGCGGGTCGAGGTTCCCGGCGAGAACTACCACCGGGATTTGATCTCCTGCCAGCGCGCCTGCCCCGTGCATACCGATGCACGCGGGTATATTCGCGCGATCGCCTCCGGCGACTTCCATCTGGCGTACCTGATTGCGCGCGGCCCCAATCCCTTCGCGTCGATCTGCGGCCGCATCTGCGGCGCGCCGTGCGAAACGGCCTGCCGCCGCGGGCAGGTTCCGCGTGTGGATGAAGACGGCCGCTTTGTTGCCAAAGACCGCCCAATTTCCATTCGCGCGCTGAAGCGCTTCGTGTGCGATCAATCCGGTCCGGAGGCCCGCAGCACCACCGCTGTCCTCGACGACCTGCGCCGTCACGTGCCGCCCGTCGCTGCGGACGCCGAAGAAATGGCCGCCTTGCTGCGTGCCGGCCTCAATGGACGGATCGTTCCCGCCGCAGGGCAGCGCGTGGCGATTATCGGGGCCGGTCCGGCGGGTCTGTCGGCCGCTCATGATCTGGCGCTGCTTGGGTTCAAACCCGTCGTGTTCGAAACCGAACCGGTTCCTGCGGGCATGTTGATCGTTGGCGTGCCGGCTTACCGCTTGCCGCGCGAACTGATCGCGCGCGAAATCGACGTGATCCGGCAACTGGGCGTCGAAATCCGCTGCAACGTCACGGTCGGGAAAGATGTCTCCCTGGCCGCTCTGCGCAAGGAGTACGCGGGGGTAATCATCGCCGTCGGCGCGAAGTCTTCGCGCGGCCTCGGCCTGCCCGGCGAGCGCGGCCCGCGCGTTTATGGCGGCGTGGATTTGCTCCGTGCGGTGGCGCTGAGCGAGAAGATTGACCTGGGGCGCGAAGTCGTCGTGATCGGCGGCGGCAACGTGGCTTACGACGTCGCGCGCACCGTCCTGCGCCAGATTGCCTACGACACGGCGCGCACGGCGGCGCGGCAGGCGGGCGTCGGCAAGGTGCATCTGGTGTCCCTGGAGACGCTGGAGGAAATGCCGGCGGACACCGTGGAAATCGTGGAGGGCGATGAGGAAGGCATTGAACGCCACAACGGCTGGGGACCACTCGAAATTGTCCGCAATCCCGCGGGCGCAGTGACAGGGACGCGGTTCAAGCGTTGCCTGCGCGTCTATGATAAGGACCGCAAGTTCAGCCCTGCGTTCGACGAGGCTGATCAGCAAATCATCCCTTGCGATACCGTGCTCCTGTCTGTCGGGCAGGCACCGAATCTGTCTTTCCTTCAGGACGGTGGAAGCGACATCGAGCAGTTCCGGCCCGGCTGGCCCAAGGTCGATAAGGCAACCCTGCAAACGACCGCGTCCGGGGTTTTCGTCGCAGGCGATCTGGCGCATGGCACACGGCTGATGATTGATGCCATCGCGTCGGGCAAGCAGGCGGCGCGTTCCGTGTATGCTTTCGTTACCGGGCGCAAGCTCGACACTGACGCCGTAACGGCTCACATTCCGCTGCCGCAGTATCGCCGCGAGCCCGGCTACGAATCCATCCGACGCGCCTCTGTTCCGACGCTTGAGCCGCACGAGCGTCTGAAACATCCGGAGACGGTCGTTGAACAAGGCTTTGGCCGCGAGCAGGCCATGCGCGAGGCATCCCGCTGCCTGGACTGCGGCGTCACGCCGGTCTTTGACGGCTCGCGCTGCGTGCTCTGCGGCGGCTGCGTCGATGTCTGCCCGACCAAGTGTCTGAAACTGGTGCCTGTTGCCGACCTCACGGGCGGCCCCGAACTGGACACAGCGATAGCACAAGTCCAGGAGTCCAGATGTCCAGAAGTCGAGAAGTCGGCAGCGTTGAACGCGCAACCACAAGCCGCAGACTCCTCGACTTCTCGACCCCTCGACTGCTCGACTGAGTTATCCGCCATGTTGAAAGACGAAGACCGCTGCATCCGTTGCGCGCTCTGCGCCATGCGCTGTCCGGTCGAAGCCATCGAGATGGAACGCGTGTCATTCCGTACTGATTGGAGGTCCGCGTGAGCGACCAGCATCAAAACCCCGCGGTAGCGCCGGCCGCCGTGCCGGCGGGAACGGCGGCAAAGCCCTCGCGCTTGGATCCCGAGCCTGTTCCGCGCCGGGATTTCCTGGGCTTGGCAGCCCTGGCTGCCGCCGGTGCGAGCGCTGCGTTTGCGTGTGCGGGAATGGCCCGGCTGCCGAACGCCGCCGTCGCCTCATCGCCATCCAAAAAGTTCCGCGTAAATCTGCCTGAAACGCTTGCCGCCGGCGATGCGTTCGTGCCGCCGGGGCGTGCGGTTGCAGTCTTCCGGGACACCGGGGGTGTCTTTGCGATCTCATTGGTTTGCACGCACCTGGGATGCATCGTGAAGCCCTCCGGTTCCGGATTCGATTGCCCCTGCCACGGCTCGCAATTCGCCGCCGACGGCGCGGTTGTGAAGGGCCCGGCGCCGCAGCCGCTGCGCTGGTGCAAGGTCGCCGCGGCTGGCAGCAGTTTCGTCGTGGACGAGGACGCCAAAGTGGCACTGGGCACAAAGGTGAAGGCATGAACAACAGGTTTCTGGTTCCTGGTTTCTAGTTTCTGGTTCACAGCGGCACAAAGGTAAAGGTATGAACGGCGTCGACGAATCGAAATCCGCCCTGCGGGTGTTTTTGCAGAATCTGCTCCAGACGCCGCGAAATCTGCTGGATGCCACGATTCGCAGCGGCAAGCCGAACACGGATCGCTCGCGTTCTACGTTCGTCTTCGGAAATGTCTTTCTGCACCTGCATGTGGCGCGAACGCATCGATGGAGTTTGCGCTGGAGCGCCACGTGGGGACTGGGAGTCGCCAGCGCGGCGGCGTTCCTGATCACACTGATCACCGGCATCTTGTTGATGTTCTACTACAAGCCGTACCCTGACGTGGCGTATGCGGCCATCAAGGACATACATTACGTGGTGCCGACCGGGCGCTTTATCCGCAATATCCACCGCTGGGCGGCCAACATCATGGTCGTCACGGTGCTGCTGCACATGGCTCGCGCGTTCTTCACGGCGTCCTACCGCAAACCGCGGGAGTTCAATTGGCTGATCGGATTAGGACTCCTTGTTGTCACACTCGGGCTGTCCTTTACGGGCTACCTTTTGCCGTGGGACCAACTCGCCTATTGGGCCATCACGATCGGCGCGAACATTGCACAGTCGCCGCGCGAGATCACCGACGCGCTCGGCCTGACGGATATGTTTGACCCGGGCGGCATTCAACGGCACCTGCTCTTGGGTTCGGACATCGTGGGCGAAGAGGCGCTGATCCGCTTTTATCTGCTGCATGTGATGGTGTTGCCGCTGGCGCTGTGCGCGCTGATGGCAGTGCACTTCTGGCGAATCCGCAAGGACGGCGGCTTGGCCCGACCAGCGGATGTCGATGCGCGCCTGGGCCCGACGACGAAAGAGACGTACCCTGTTTTCACTGAGCAGCCACAGAAGACGTATCACCTGGCGATGCTTGTCCGCGGGCGCACGCCTCACGTCGGCCAAGGGCCGGAGAACACAGTTCCCTCGATGCCCCATTTGCTCTACGCGGAACTGGCCGTGCTGATGCTGGTCGTTTTCGGCTGCCTGGCTCTTTCTCTCGTGCAGGATGCTCCTCTAAAGGAGCTGGCGAATCCGGCGGTTCCAGAGAACCCGGCCAAGGCGCCGTGGTACTTCCTGGGTCTGCAGGAACTGGTCGCGTATTCGGCGTTCATGGGCGGAATCGGCATTCCCGCGATCGTGATCATCGGCCTGGGCCTGATTCCGTTTCTGGACCGCGAGCAGCGCGGAACAGGAGAGTGGTTCGGAGGTCCGGGCGGCAAGACGCTGGTGCAGTATTCCGTCCTTTTTGGCGCCGCGGTCACACTGTCCATCGAAGCGTTTGCCATCCGTTACGGCTGGCTGCGCGAGAAGTTCCCGAACATCCCGCAGCTTGTCATCACCTTCATCAATCCCGGCACGCTGTTGACCGCCGCCTTCGCTTTGTACTCGCTGTGGCTGGTGCGGCGATACAACTCTACGCGCGCCGGCGCGTTGGGCCTGTTCACTTGTTTCCTTTGCGGTTTCTTGATTCTGACGGTCATCGGCACCTACTTCCGTGGGCCCTCGTGGGTCTTCTACTGGTCGCCGTCGGATTGGCCAAAGCACTAGGGAAGGCTTGAGGCCTGAGACCTGAGGCTTGAGGGATGGCTTACAGAACTGAGGTTCGGGAGCGGGGCAGTTCCTCAAGCCCCAAGCCTCAAGCCTCAAGCCTGAAGTGAGGACAATGAATCGGAACAAGCACCTGCTTCTCTGGTCCAGCCTGGGCGTCCTGACGCTGCTGGTGATCGCATGGGCCGACGAAAACGTATTCCGTGAGTGGCGGCGCATCCAAAAAGCGACCGTCTCCGCGAGCGGACCGATTGAGGTACGGCTGCGGCAGGTTTCTGTCCCCGGCTTGCGCGCCAATGATCGCTGCGTCTCCTGCCACGTCGGGATGGCTCCGGGAGAAATGGGCATCTCCGGCAGCAAGGTTGTCCAAGAGCACCCCAAAGTCGGACACGAGCCGGCCGATTTCGGCTGCACTGTTTGCCACGGCGGACAGGGGCGAGCGACTGAGAAAGCCGACGCTCACGGGGACGTGGACTTCTGGCCGGAGCCGATGATTCCGGCAAAGTACGCATACTCAGGCTGCGGAAGCTGCCACACGCACCTGCGCGTGCCCGACCAGACGACGCTGCATCGCGGGCGTGCCCTGGTCGAACGCTACGACTGTCTGGCCTGTCACCGCATTGACGATCGGGGCGGCACGCTGCGGCCCGATGGCGTCAGCGGCATGAGTGGCCCGGATCTCTCCCGCACGGGTGCGGCAACGTGTCCGCCACAATGGTATGAGCCGCATCTGAAAAAATCGCGGGAGGCCAACCTAACCCCCCGACCCCCTTCCCTCGAAGGGAAGGGGGAGAACGGCGGCACTGCTGGTCAAGGCGGTGCTCCCGCATCCGGAAGCAGTGGCACAGAGTCCGATACGGCCAGCCGGGCGTGGAAGACTTCGTTTGGCGAGATCAACCCGGCCGACCGCGACGTCATCGATACGTACCTGGCTTCACGCGTCGGTGCGCCGCGTCTGGTCGAAGGCAAATCACTGTTCAACTCGCTGGGCTGTCGCGGCTGCCACAAGGTCGGCGGCGTCGGCGGCGATGACGGCCCGGAACTGACGATGAGTGGCCAGAAAGACCCCGCGCACCTCGACTTCGCTCACGTTGCGGGCGAGCATACTGTAGCGAATTGGCACGCCGCTCACCTGCGGACGCCCGCCACGCTCGTCCCCGGCTCCAAAATGCCGAACTTCGCGCTCAGCGAACCGCAGATCGACCAACTCACCGCTTACATACTCTCGTTACGCCGCAGCAATTATCCGGAAGCCTACTGGCCGAAGGACCGCGTGCGCGCCGAACGCTTGGGCGAGCGCGAGTTTTCCACAGATGGAGCGACGTTGTACGGGACGTTCTGCGCCGCCTGCCATGGCGCAAGCGGAGAGGGCAAACGCTATCCGAATACGCCGGTGTTCCCGGCTATCGGGAATCCGGACTTCCTGTCTGTCGCCTCCGACGAGTTCATCGCCGCAACCGTCCGCCACGGCCGGACCGGCCGGCGCATGCCCGCCTGGGGACAGAAAGAAGGCGGCTTGCGGCCCGAGGAAATCCAGAACGTCGTCGCGTACCTGCGAACGCTGGGCGGAACGCCGCCGCCCGCTCCTGATCCCAAGCCGGCGCGCTGGGTAAAGGGGGACTTTGCTCTTGGCGCAACGCTTTACGGCACGCACTGCGCCACTTGCCACGGTTCGACCGGTGAAGCTCCGCCGCTGAGCAACAAGTCGCTGCTGGCCAACGCCACGGACACGTATTTGGTCGAGACGATCAGCCGGGGCCGGCGCGGCACAGTCATGCGCGCCTTTGCCAAGCCTTCGACCATTTACCCGGCCTTTACGCAGCATGAGATCGAATCCGTGGTGACGTTCCTTCGCACGCTGGAGAAACAGAAATGAGCAGTGAGCTAGAAAAACAAACAGGCGAGACGCCTGCGCTACACCGGCGCCAATTCATGGAAATGCTCGGCCTAGCCGGATTCGGCGCGTTGGCAGCATCGGCGACGCGAGCGTGGGGGCTGGATGCAATCGAAAACCCGCTGGCCGCTTACCCGAACCGCGACTGGGAGCGCACGTACCGCGACTTGTGGAAATATGATTCCACTTTCACGTTTCTTTGCGCGCCCAACGACACGCACAATTGCATCCTGAACGCCTACGTGCGCTCCGGTGTCGTCACGCGCCTCGGGCCCACCATGCGCTATGGCGAGGCCACGGATTTGGACGGCAACCACGTTAGCAACCGCTGGGATCCGCGCTGCTGCCAGAAGGGCCTCGCCCTCACGCGCCGGTTCTACGGCGACCGACGCGTCAATCAGTGCATGGTGCGTGCGGGCTTCAAGAAGTGGTACGAGGCAAAGTTCCCGCGGGAGGCCAATGGTCTGCCACCAAAGGAGTACTTCAACCGCGCCCGGGACGAATGGGTCCGCATCCCCCACGACGAAGCCGCCACCATCGTCGCCGCGGCGCTGAAGAACATCGCCGAAACTTACACGGGCGACGCCGGCAAGGAGAAACTCAAAGCCCAGCACTATGACGAGGCCGTTGTTGAGGCGACGCAGGGCGTCGGCACACAGGTGCTGAAGTTTCGCGGCGGCATGCCGCTGCTGGGCATCACGCGCGTCTTTGGAATGTACCGGCTGGCGAACTCGATGGCGCTGCTGGACGCTGCGATCCGCAAGGTTGGGCCCGACCAGGCCGTTGGGGCGAAAGGCTTCGACAACTATAGCTGGCACACCGATCTGCCGCCCGGGCACCCGATGGTCACGGGGCAGCAGACCGTCGAGTTCGACCTGAACGCTGTCGAACACGCCAAGACAGTCATCGTCTGGGGCATGAACTTCATCACCACCAAGATGCCCGACGCCCACTGGCTGACCGAAGCGCGGCTGAAAGGCACGCGCATCGTGGTCATCGCCTGCGAGTACTCCGCAACCTGCACGAAAGCCGACGATGCGATCGTGGTGCGGCCGGGCACTACGCCGGCGCTCGCGCTGGGCCTGTGCAACGTTCTATTGCGCGAGAAGCTCTACGACGAGAAGTACATGAAGCAGTGGACGGATCTGCCGCTGTTGGTGCGGATGGACACGCTGAAGATGCTGCGCGCAGGGGACGTGTTCGGCACGGCGCCAGCGGAGCTCTCGAACCAGACGAAGGTCCTCGCTGCCGGAGAGAAGGAGCCGCCGCCCGGCACGCATAGCGACATGCTCATTCCCACTGCTCTGCGCCAGGATTGGGGCGATTACGTCTGGTGGGACAACGCCTCAAACGCGCCGAAGGCCATCACGCGCGACCACGTGGGCGACAAGTCCACGGTTGGCGACGCGCTGCTGGAAGGTTCGATCGAAGTCACGCTGAAGGACGGCACGAAGGTTCGCTGCCGGCCGAACTTCGATCTGATCAAAGAGTATGCCGCGCATTTCGATCCGAAGACGACCGAAGATCTGACGTGGGCGCCGGCGAGCGCCGTCGAGAATCTGGCGCGGCTCATCGCCAAAGAACCGGGGACGACGCTGTTTGCGATTGGCATGGGGCCGAACCAGTTCTTCAATAATGACAACAAAGATCGCACGACATTCCTGCTTGCCGCACTGACGGGAAACATCGGGAGGATCGGCGGAAATGTCGGCTCTTACGCCGGCAACTACCGGACAGCGCTCTTCAACGGCTCGCCGCAGTACATCAACGAAAATCCGTTCGATATTGAGCTCGATCCAACGAAACCAGCGCGGCCGAAACAATATTGGCGCGCCGAATCCGCGCATTACTACAACCACGAAGATCACCCGCTGCGCGTCGGCAAGAAGCTGCTGACAGGAGCGACGCATATGCCCACGCCGACCAAGACGCTGTGGTTCGCCAACGCGAACTCGATCCTTGGAAATGTGAAGTGGCACTACAATACGGTCGTCAACGTCCTGCCGCGGATCGAGATGATCGCGATCAATGAATGGTGGTGGAGCACCTCTTGCGAGTGGGCGGACATCGTTTTCGGCGTGGACTGCTGGGCTGAACTCAAGCATCCCGATATGACCGCGTCAGTAACCAATCCATTCCTGCAGGTATTTCCGCGCACCCCGCTGGAACGCGCCTTCCATACGATGGGCGACATTGAAGTGATGGCTCTGGTGGCGTCGAAGATGGGCAAGCTGACCGGCGACAGCCGGTTCGACGACTATTTCAAGTTTGTGCGCGACGGCCGGACGGACGTGTACCTGCAACGCATCCTGGACCACTCGACGAACACGAAGGGTTACAGCTTCGCTGAACTGGAGAAGCGTGCGAAAGATGGCATCCCCGCGCTGATGAACAGCCGCACCACGCCGAAGGCGGTCGGTTACGAACAGGTGGTGGATTCGCGGCCGTGGTACACAAAGTCCGGGCGGCTGGAGTTCTATCGCGAAGAAAAAGAGTTCATCGAGGCCGGCGAGAACTTGCCGGTGCACCGCGAGCCGGTGGACTCAACATTCTACGAACCCAACGTAATCGTCGCTCCGCCGCATGAGGCCATCAAACCCGATGGGCCGGAAGTGTACGGCGTCAAGCGGGACGATTTGTCCTGCGACACGCGCTGTGGACGCAACGTCGTGAAGACCTGGGCCGAAACGAAGGCGTCGCCGCATCCGCTCAAAAAGGACGGCTACAAGTTCGTTTTCCACACGCCCAAGTATCGCCACGGCGCGCACACGACGCCGATTGATACAGACATGGTCGCGGTGCTCTTCGGGCCCTTTGGCGATCTCTATCGCCACGACAAGCGCGCGCCGTTCGTCACGGAAGGTTATGTAGACATCAATCCATCGGACGCCAGGGAACTGGGCGTCGATGATGGCGATTACGTCTGGATCGATTCGGATCCGGAAGACCGGCCATTCCGCGGCTGGCAGAACAATAAGCGGGACTACAAGTTCGCCCGGCTGCTGTGCCGTGCGCGTTACTATCCCGGCACGCCGCGCGGCGTCACACGCATGTGGTTCAACATGTATGGCACGACGCCCGGTTCGCAAGAGGGGCAGGAGAAGCGGGCCGATGGCCTGGCTAAGAATCCGCGCACGGGCTACCAGGCCATGTTCCGTTCCGGCTCGCACCAATCGGCCACGCGCGGCTGGCTGAAGCCGACGTGGATGACCGATTCATTGGTGCGCAAGGGCATGTTCGGGCAGGGAATCGGCAAAGGCTTCCTGCCAGACGTGCATTGCCCCACCGGCGCGCCGCGCGAATCGATCGTAAAAATCTCAAAGGCCGAACCGGGCGGCATTGATGGCAAAGGCCTGTGGCGGCCGGTCACGCTGGGCATTCGGCCGACGAACGAAAGCGAAGAGATGAAGAAGTACTTGGCGGGCGGATTCATGAATGGCAGGGTTTAGGGTCTAGGGTTCGGGGTTCAGGGTGCGGCTTGCGACAGGAGAATCCACCCCTGACCCCTGGACCCTGACCCCTGACCCTGAACCTCCGCTTGGTGAATGCGCCCGAATTTCGGTTTCGCAGCGGACCACGGAAAAGGAACAAGAAAATGGCGCGCGTCTTCAACTGGCAGATTGGGCGGGAGATGTCGTACTGGTATCCGGAGAACCGGCCGCAGACGCAATTCGCGGCGGTCTTCGATATCAACAAGTGCATCGCCTGCCAGACCTGCACTCTGGCCTGCAAGACGACCTGGACGTCCGGCAAAGGCCAAGAGTACATGCTCTGGAACAATGTCGAGTCCAAGCCCTACGGCTTCTATCCGCTGCAATGGGATTTGAAGCTGCTGAACATGCTGGGCCAGCAGGATTGGGCCGGCGGCGCGTACCAGGGGCGAACGCTCTTCGAGGCCGCGCCGGCGGGAAAACGCGTGCTTGGCTGGCGCCCCGAAGACCGCGATTACGCCAACCCGAACGTCGGCGAAGACGACTGCGCGGGGCATATTGAAAACGGCGCTGAGCTGCAAGTGCCACACTTGGCGTGGTTCTTCTATCTCGCGCGCATCTGCAATCACTGCACCTACCCAGCCTGTCTGGCCTCCTGCCCACGAGGCTCGATCTACAAGCGGCAGGAAGACGGCGTGGTGCTGGTCGATCAAAGCCGCTGCCGCGGCTACCGCGAATGCGTACAGGCCTGCCCGTACAAGAAAGTCTTCTACAACCCGATGACCGGCACGTCGGAGAAGTGCATCGCCTGCTATCCCAAGTTCGAGAAAGGTTTGACGCAGCAGTGTTTCCTCAATTGTATCGGGAAGATCAGAATGTCGGGTCATCTCTCGACTCCCGAGAAGGCGAGCCCGGAAAACCCGATCGATTACCTGGTTCACGTGCGCAAGATCGCGCTGCCCCTGTTTCCTCAGTTCGGACTCGAACCCAACGTCTACTACATTCCGCCGATTCACGCGCCGGCAACTTTCCTGCGCCAGATGTTCGGGCCGGGCGCCGAGGCCGCGGTGAAGGCATACCGAGCTTCCAAGGACGACCAGGATCTCAGCGGACTGCTGGGCCTCTTCGGCTGCACTGAAAAAGTGCTCGCGAAGTGGAAGCGCGAGGGCGAGCAGATCGCGGGCTTTGACGAGAGCGGCAAGGAGGTCTTGCGTGTCCCGCTCCGTGAGCCGGTCCTGGTTCGGAAAGCTCACGATGAAAAGTACAACATTGCTCGAACGAACTGTCCGTAGTCCGTAGTCCGTTGTCAGGAGCGCTTGACCATGCGTAGGATTCTCCTCGTTGCGATCGTTTTCTGCGCTACCGTTGCGTGGATGACCGGCTGCGGCCCCGCCGCACCGCCCGCTCCGCAGCAGGATGTTTCGATCATCCCTGCAACCGCGCTGCCGGAGAAGCCCGGCGATCAAGCGTGGAATCAAGCGCCGGAGTTCGTGGCCAAGATGCTGTTGCAGGACATGGTTGAGCCGCGCCAATTGGCGCCAACCACCGCCGAAGTGCGCGTGCGCGCCTTAGGTCTCGGCAACGACGCGGCGTTTCGCATCGAATGGAATGATGCGACGCGGGATGAAGTCGCCAAGATGAGCGAGTTCTGCGACGCGTGCGCGGTGCAAGTGCCGGAAAAGGTCGAACCGGCCGTTCCCGCGCCGCAGATGGGCGAGGTCGGCAAGGCAGTCGAAATCACATATTGGAACGCCGGTTGGCAGGCGGTGGTGAACGGCCGGGAGGATTCGATCAAGGCGCTCTACCCCAACGCCGCCATCGACCACTATCCCTTCGAAGCCGAGCCGCTGAAGAAAACTCCCAATGAGCAGCGCGAGATGGCCGCGCGCTACGCGCCGGCTCGGAATTTGGGCAACGCCATGTCCGGCCCGCGCACGACGCCCGTGCAGGATCTGGTTGCGGCGGGCCCCGGGACGCTTACGCCCGCGGCGCAAACCACATCGAAAGGGTTGGGCGAACGGACCGCCACGGGCTGGGCGGTGGTGATCCGACGCCGGCTTCCAGCCGGCATTACCCCGCAGCTTGGATCGCAAGTGGCATTTGCAGTCTGGGACGGTTCGCAGCAGGAAGTCGGCGCGCGAAAGATGCGCACCGCGTGGATTCCTCTAACGCTGAAGGCAAAATAACATGGATGAATTGGTGAGTGGTGGAGCGGTGAGTGGTGGAGTGGTGGCGCGTCGGGTGGAAAGCGGTGGTTCAGAGCCGCTTGCGACCACTCACCACTCACCAGTCGCCACTGACCAGTTGCTCCAGGAAACCGCCGCGTGGCGACTGATCGGGCTGCTGTTCGAAGTGCCCACAGCGGCGGACTGGCGGCAGGACGTCAACGCGCTGGCGAGCGAGATCGCAGCGGAAGACGTGCAGCAGGCCGCTCAGGCAGCGATTTTGGATGCGTCGGAGGGACTCTACCACGCGGCCATTGCGCCCAGCGGCCGGGTTTCTCTGCGCGAGGTCACCTACCGCCAAAGCATGACACCTGGTCAGTTCCTGTCCGAGATAGCGGCGTTCTACAAAGCCTTTGCGTATCAGCCGTCGCTGAAAGAAGCGCCGGATCACATCGCGATTCAGATCGGTTTCATTTCATACCTGCGCATGAAAGAAGCCTTCTCGCTAGTTCACGGAAACGCAGAAGAAGCGTCCATCGCGGCCGATGCAGCGCGGAAATTCGCAGACGAGCACCTGAAGACCTTGGCATCGCGCGTCGCGGAGGCTCTTCAAAACTGTCCCGCGCGTTACCTGCAGCTTGCGGCTGAAGCCGTCGTGCGCCGCGTCGGCGTCAGCACCTGCCCGAGCGACGCAGTCCTTCCGAATTGCGGCGCAATCGAGGAGGATTGTTCGACTTGCGGCGCGGCCCCTGGAGCCGAGTGATGATCCAGGACTGCCACGGCCGGCGCTTCGAATACCTGCGGCTCTCGATCACCGAGGCCTGCAGCCTGCGCTGCGTTTACTGCCGGCCCGACGGCGCCCGTTCCTGTGCTCGTCCCACGCTCACCGCGCAGGAGATCGAGAACCTTGCTGGTTATCTCGCGCGAAAACACGGGCTGCGCAAAGTGCGGCTGACCGGTGGCGAACCGACGCTGCGCCGCGACTTGCCGGAGATCATCGCGCGTCTGCATGCCCTTCCGGAATTGCGGGAAGTGTGTCTGACGACGAACGGCCTGACGCTGGCGCAGCGTGCGCAAGAGTACACTGCAGCAGGGCTGAAACGCATCAACGTCAGCCTGGATTCGATGCGAGCGGATTGTTTCGCACGAATCACGGGTTCCAAGGCATTGTCGGCCGGCACGGAGGCCGGCGCTACTCTCCAGCACGTGCTGACGGGACTGGACGAGGCGCGTCGCTGTGGCCTTTCGCCGATCAAAATTAACACCGTGGTCCTGCGCGGCGAGAACGACCGCGAACTGCCCAACCTTCTGCGCTGGGCCGCCGCGCAGCATTTCGAGCTGCGGCTGATCGAATTGATGCCCATGGGTCCGCTCGCCGGCCGCTGGGCGGAACGTTTCGTCAGTGCCGAAGAGATGTGCGAGACATTGGCTCCGTTCGTCGAAAGTTGGGAACTGCTGCCTCATGGAGCGGAATCGGCGGCGCGTTATCGCGTGCGACTGGTTAACGGCGAGACGGCCATCGTTGGACTCATCACGGCCATGAGCTGCGCGTTCTGCTCGCGCTGCAACCGCCTGCGCATTGCCGCGGACGGGTCGCTGTTTCCGTGCCTGATGGGCAGCCCCAGCGCCAACGTGCTTTCTGCGCTGAGACCTGTTTTCGACGAACAGAAACTGGACGCCCTGCTCGCCGAATCGTTCGCGCAGAAGCCGCAGGAACATGCGCACGCCGGCACTGGAGTGATGACGGAAATAGGTGGGTAGGAGCGTGACATGATTGGAGCCCTTCTAGTCGGTGGTCTGTCCCAGCGCATGGGGCGCGACAAGACGATGCTAGCCTTGCGCGGCCAGCGCGTCGTAGCGCTACTCGCCGGCTACCTGCGCGAGACATGCGGACGCTGCGTGCTGATTGGGCGATCGGAACAGCGCGAGCAGTTTAGCTCTGCTTGTCCGGACGCGTTCGTGGCAGACCTTGTGCCCGGCGGCGGACCGCTCGGCGGACTACATGCTGCGCTGATGCACTGCGACGACGACGTTCTCCTGCTGGCCTGTGACCTGCCGCTGATGAACGCTGCCTTGCTGCAGCGCTTGAACAGAACCTGGAGCCCGCCGGAGATGAAAGCGCTGCTGCCGCGCACCGGGCCGGATTTCTGCGAACCGACATGCGCCATTTGGGGGCGCGTGTGTCAGCCGGCGGTTGAAGCGGCTGTGCAGCGAAAACGTTGGTCATTGCGGTGGCTCGCACAAGATGTCGGCGCCCAGTTTCTCGACGTGAGCGACGCCGAGCGGAAGTGCCTGCGGAACTTAAACACGCCCGCGGAGCTGTGCGTAACCGAGGGCGTCGAATTTGTGGATCGATGATGGAGAGCAGCCATGAACGCAGCTATTTCCCTTGAGGTAACGCCGCAGACTGCGCTACATGAATTGCTGTCGCGCATTCAGTCGGTCGGAACGGAAGATGTTCGATGGCGCGAGGTCGCGGGGCGAGTTCTGGCTGAGCCGATCGTGTCTGACCGACCCAGCCCGAGTTGCGATGTCAGCGCGATGGATGGCTATGCCGCTCGGATAGCTGACCTGGAGACACTCGCTCGCTCAGGTCTGCCGGTTCGCGGATGTGTCACCGCAGGCACACCCGCAGGAGAACTGCAGCACGGAACGGCCATGAAAGCCATGACTGGCGCGATGTTGCCAGCAGGCGCTGAGGTCGTCATACGACGCGAGGACATTCTTGAGGAAGGCGGCGAACGTGTGCGTCTGCGACCTGGAGCAGCCGTGCCGGAGTTCGGACAAGACATCCGGAGGCGTGGCGAGAACTTGCGGCAAAACCAGCATGTCCTTGCCGCCGGCATTGAGGTTTCTTCCGTGGTCGCAGGTGCGCTGGCGTGTTTTGGACAAGCGCGCGTGCGCGTCTACCGCAGGGTGCGCGTCGCCACATTGGTCACCGGCGACGAACTGCGCACGCCGGAAGAACAACCGGAAGACTGGCAGCTTCGCGATACCAACGGTCCGGCGCTGCGAGCGCTGCTGGGGCGCTGCCCCTGGGCCGAACACGTCATCGAGCGGCGGATCTGCGATCGGCGCGAATTATTGCAGCAGGCGGTGCAGGGCGCGCTCGAACAATGCGACGCGCTGATTTTGTCGGGCGGCGTCTCGATGGGGGACTGCGACTACGTACCGTCAGTGGTGCAGTCCAGCGGCGCGGAGATCGTATTTCACAAGCTTCCGATCAGGCCCGGCAAACCGGTGCTGAGCGCCATCGGGCGTCAGGGGCAGCTTATTCTGGGGTTACCGGGGAATCCCGTTTCGAGCTTGGTCACCATGCGCAGGTTTGGTGTTCCGGCGCTGCGGGCCCGCGCCGGATTCTGCAAGCCAGCCCCGCATGTTTCGCAAGTGCTCCTCGATCCGCCGGATGCGGAGACACTGAAGCTGTGGTGGTATCGCCTGGTGTCTTTGGGCGAGAACGGATCTGCATCCCTGGTGTCCAATCACGGGTCCGGTGATCTGGTGGCTTCAGCGCGAGCCGACGGCTTCATCGAAGTGCCCCCGGGCCAGTGCGGCCCAGGTCCGTGGCCTTTCTATCAATGGCTTTGAACAGAACGGAGAAAGAACATGTCTGAGCATCAGGCCACAAGCAAAGAAGGCAAAGTACCGGGCGCTTTCAAAGCGTTCATTGAGCGTTTTCCCGCATTGGGCGATGCGCATGAAACGGTCGCGCGCGCAGTGGAACACGCCGGCCCGCTTGATCAGAAGACCTGCGAGCTGGTAAAAATTGGCATTTGCATCGGAGCCGGCCTGGATTCGGCCATGCGCGCGCACGTTCGAAAAGCCATGCAGTCCGGAGCTACGGAAGCCGAGATCGAGCAGGCTTGTCTGCTGGCCATGAACACGTGCGGCTTTCCGCGCACCGTGGCCGCCTGGTCGTGGGCTCGCCAGCAGATCGAACGTGGTGTGTAGTGATTGTCGTGCGCTTCAGTCCCTCGTCAAATCGGCCTTCGTCGAATCGCCATCCCGACGAAATGGGCCCAGCGGCGGTCGCGAGCCCGCAGTTAACTCCCAAGAACCGCCCAACGAACTCGGATTGACACGCGCCACCCGTCAACTAAAAATGTTCGCCCGACGACACGCCAAGCACTTATGAGAGCCGTCGATGCCGAAGCAGCCGGAGTGAGGGCCTGCTCGTTCGGGGGCATGGCGCTGGGCGCAGTGGGCGCGGCGCTCGCCGTTCTTTACCTGAACATTGAGGCGGCTGCAAGACGGAGAGAACGATGAGCAAATGGAGCGGACTCTTGGCCGCCATGACGGGGCTGATGGCGATGTTCGCGCTGCATGGCGCGGACGGCCCGGACGACTTGCGAACCAAGGCGAAGAATGGCGATCTCCGGGCGATGCTGGCGTTGGGATACAAGTATCGCGACGGCGCAGGCGGCGTGGCGAAGGACGAGCGGGAATCGGCGGCTTGGTTCCGGCGGGCGGCGGACTTGGACAATGCGGAGGCATACGACAACCTGGGCTTCCTGTACCTGGAAGGGCGGGGGGTGCCGGCGAACCTGGCAATAGCGTCCGGCTACTTCCGGGCGTCGGCGGCGAAAGGCTGGAAGCAGGGCCAGTACAACTTCGGGATGGACTACTTCTTCGGCCGTGGCGTGGAGCGCGATTGTTCGCGGGCTGTGGCGTGGTGGGAGTCCGCGTCGGCGGGCGGGCACAAGAGGGCGACTTTCCTGCTCGGCTATTGCCTGATGAACGGCTGCGGGATCCTAAAGGACGAGGCGCGAGCGGTGGCCTGTTGGGAGTCGGCGTCGAAAGACGGCGATCCGGACGCATGGTGGATGTTGGGAGAATACTACTACAGCCAACCCGGCGGGCATGACGTGGAGAAGGCGAAGCACTGTTGGGAGAAGGCGAAGGCCAGCGAGAGTCACAGGCAGACTGCGACCTCCGCAGATTGTGCGGCTGCGGAAGGGCGGGCGGCCGTCGCCGGCGAACGCCAGTTCTTGAAGGTTCCGCATCTCGATCAGGGATGGAACCTGTGCGCACCAACGTCAACGTCGGTCGTGTTGCGCTATTATGGGCTGGCTGGCGACCCGGAAGAGATCAAGCGAAATGCGCCGGACAGCCCATTTGGGACGGGAACGGCCTGGGACAAGATCAATCTGAGTCTTCAGAAATTGTATGGTTTCAGTTGGGAACTGAGGACGTTCTCCTTCGATGCCAAAGGTGCAGCAGAAGGGCTGACGTTGATCCGGGGGGAATTGGACCGCGGCAACCCGGTGGTCATTGATGTTCGTGGAGCGGAGGCGACAGGCGGGGCGCATACGGTGACGGTGACCGGCTACGACCGTCAGCAGGGGCTGATCTACCTTCAGGACACGGCGCGGTACGCGCCCGGCGTGATTGCGTTGAGCGAGGCCGATTTCATCAAGCGCTGGAATTCCCAGTGGTTCCTTTCAAAGGCCACGGGCGAGGTTCTGCGTCCCCTGCTGCTGACGGGGAGTTCGCGGAAGAAGTGAGCAGGCGCCGCTTTGGCCACGCAATGCAGTCCGGCGAAGCTGCGCGGACGCTATTTGTAGTCGTTCATCAACGCTTCCGCCTTCTGCGCGGCGGCGGTGCCGGGGTAGCGTTGGATCAACTGCTGGCAGCCGGCGATCAGCGTTTCGATTCCCTGGGCGTTCACCTTGCGGAACTGCGGGGATTTGGGGCTCCGATCTCGATCTTTGCCGGCCGCCTTGAAGCCCTGTTCGAAGGCCTGGAGCTTCTTGAGCACCTGGTCGGCCTCAAGTTCCTTCGCGACTTTCGGATCCTTGCGCAGTTGCTCCGCTGCCTGCTTGGCCTTCGTGCTGATTTCGTCGCCGGCAAACTGTGCGGCCAGTCTGTCGAGTCGCGGAAGGGCGCTGGTTGGCTTCGTGTCCTTGCATGCGAGCGCGGCGTCGAGGTTCTTCTGTCCGCCACTCTGAAGTGCATCGAACATCATCTTTGCTTCCGCGGCCTCCGCAGCGTCCTTACTGTCCTTCTTTTGAGCGAGCGTCTTGAGGACCTGCCCCAAGCCAATGCCGGCCTTGATCTGCGCGGCCAGGTTGGGCAGTCTTTTATACGGACCGGGACCCGCCAGCGCGGCGGTAGTGGACTCCTGCAGCAACTGCTTGACGTGTTCGTCGATGGCTTCCGCCCAAATCTGGTAACCTCTGGCGCTCGGATGCAGGAAGTCCGGCATAATCTCGGCGCTCATGGTGCCGTTCGCCTGGAGGAATTTGGCGCCAATGTCAAGGTAGTGGACCACGCTATCGTCGAACTTCGCGATCAGCTTGTTGACGCTCGCGTTTTTCTCGCGGCCGCCGTCCGCCTTTTCGCCACGCGGAAAGACGCCGAGTAGCAGGATGTTGGCTTGCGGCTGTTTCGTCTTTATTTCCTCTATAATGGCTTTGATTCCCTCCGCGACGTCGGGCGCCGGATCGCCGTTGTTGGTGCCGATCATGATGACGAACAAGCGCGCCTCGTAGCCGTCGAGCTCGCCGTGTTGCAACCGCCACAGGACGTGCTCGGTCCGGTCCCCGCTGATGCCCAGGTTCAGCGCCTTGTGCGGCGCAAAGTACTTGTCCCAGACCTGCCGGCCGCCGCCGCGCCAGCCGTCGGTGATGGAATCGCCGACGAAAACGAGGTTGATCGTGCCGTGCATGGTCTTGATGTCTTCAAGGAATCCGCTGTGCCGCGGGAGGTCCTTTTCGGCGGGCTGGGTCGTGTTGGGCGCGGCCGAGAACGCAGCCGGCGCAGTGAACAGTCCGCAGGCCAGGATCGCAAGACAATGGCGCTTCAGGAGCCCCATGATCATCCTCCTCGTAACGACGTGGCGTGTACTGTAGGCGTCTCGTACTGGTTCACAGAGTAGCCCGTCCCCTGACTATGTCCTGGATGAGTAAGACGCGCATTGGATCATCGCTGCTCGCTGACGGCAGAACTATAGCAGATTCGCTCATGCCATCCAAGGGGCTGCGGTCGCCAAGCGGAACCAAGCGTCGCAGTAAGTCGATGAAATCTAGAGTGACCCCAGGCGCTGCCCTTTCCGTCTTGCCCCGCCTTCAGCCGCCGCCGATTGGAACTGCGTGGGACCGACCAGCAGCCCGTTTGGGGCGTGGAATGGCGAAGCGCCGAAGCCGGTGACAACCTGTTGGTGATCCAGCCCTCTCCGGCAGGGACTGGAATGGCGCCACTGGCAGCAAAAACCGTCTCGCTATGGAATCCTGTTGACGTACGCGGATGGCGTGTTGCCGGCCGTCGGGTTCCAGTGGTTCCACGAATGCATGTTCGCCAACATCGGCTGGCCAGAGGCCTCGCGGGTGCTTTGCTCGCGAGAAGGAACATTCACTAGCCTCGATAAGGTCGCCATCCGGAAACGTCTGCAAGTTCGGGGTTATGCCAGTAGCCGTCTGCTGCGATCAGGGCGTCAGCCTCTTTCGGCCCCCAACTGCCGCGCTTGTAAGGGCGACTCCGGCGGTGAGTCCTAAGGACTGGCTCGACCACCGTCCAAGCAGCCTCAACTGCATCTTCGCGGGTGAAGAGCGCGCCGTCGCCGGCCATGGCGTCACCTAAGAGCCGTTCGTAAGGGGATTCTGCTCCCGGCTGTTCTTCGACCAAGTACAGTTCGCGCTGGTCGCCGACGAACTCCTTCCCTGGCCGCTTAACGCGGGCGGCGAGAGCAACGGCGGAACTGGGGGCGAGCCGGAATCGCAGGTAATTGGAGCGGCCGGTTGCCGGCGCTGAGTCGGCGAAAAGTTCCTGCGGCGGCGCCTTTAACTCCACAAGGACCTCGTGCACCGTTTCGGCCAGGCATTTGCCGGAGCGCAGATACCAAGGCACTCCCTTCCAACGCCACGAGTCAATGAAGAGTCGCAGCGCACAGAACGTCTCCACGTCAGAGTTCTTCGCCACGTTGGGCTCCTTCCGATAGCCCGCATATTGGCCGCGCACCAAATCACCGGGCTGCAAGGGGCGCATGGCCTGGAAGACCTTAGCCTTCTCGCTATGAACGGCTGCAAAGCCTCTGTAGGCCGGCGGCTCCATGGCCAGCAGCGCAACGACCTGGAAGAGGTGGTTCTGGACAACGTCGCGCAGACAGCCGGCGGATTCGTAAAACGCGCCGCGGTTCCCAACGCCGAAATCCTCGGACAGAGTTATCTGGACGCTAGCCACATAGTTGCGGTTCCAGATCGGCTCCAGGAACGAATTGGCGAAGCGGAAATAGAGGATATTCATAATCGCTTCCTTCGCAAGGAAGTGGTCGATGCGGAAAATCGAATCTTCCGGGAACACCGATCTGGCGATGCGATTAAGCTCACGCGCCGAGGCCAAGTCGCGGCCGAACGGCTTTTCGACGATGACGCGTGCATGATCGGCCAGGTCCGCAGCGCCCAGTCCTGTGATCACCGTCGGGAAGAGCGAGGGCGGGATGGCGAGGTAGTGCGCCGGGTGCCGAGCGCGGCCCAGCGCCTGTTTTATCTTCGTGAACGTGCCCCGGTCGTTATAGTTACCGCTCACATAACTGAGCAGGGACATTAGGTGGTGGAGCGCACGCTGGTTATCGATCCCGCCCGCTCGCTTGATGCTGTCCTTCACTCGATTGCGCAGATGTGCCAGACTCCACGTCGGGGCGGCGACACCGATCACCGGAACCTTCAGGACACCTCGTTTGGTCAGCGCGTAGAGCGCCGGGAAGATCATCTTGTGGGCGAGATCGCCCGTCACACCGAACAGCACCAGCGCGTCTGAATGCGAGGCGGTCATTGAGCACCTCCATGAAAGCGTCAAATGTTAGCCAGTTCGCCGAAGTACTCATTGTCCTCGGCGTAACCGCCTTCGCCCTTTTTGATCGACTTGACGTCCTCGACAAACTCGATCGACTGAATCCACTTGACCATCTTGAAGCCGAGTTGGTTCTCGACACGCAGCCGCAACGGCGCCCCGTGCAGGTGATTCAGGGGCTGGTAGTTCATTTCGTAAGCCAGCAATGATTGCGGGTGCGAAGCGTTCCTGATCGAAAGACTATCGTAATATTGCCCGCCAGCGACGCCCGTATTGAAATCCACACCTTCACCAAATGAGTAAAAGATGACTGCCTTGGCCTTTGGTCGTGGGCGGGCCAGCTTGATCAATTCCGCCAGCGGCAGACCGCCCCATTCAGCGATGCCTGACCAGCCCTGGATGCAGTGGTTCAGCGTGATCTGAGTCTTCTTGCCCAGCGCCCGGAGGTCGTCTAGCGACAGTTCGACCGGGTTCTCCACCAGACCGTAAACCTTGAGCCGGTAGTCCCTGAAATCGCCGGCGGCCAGCGTCTTCCACTCCGTCGAAGTCGGCATCTTGCCGTTTGGCCAGAAGAAAGGGGAGATATCTTCGCGGCCGAACTCGGCCACCGGAGCGGATTGGTCGAGAAGGATGCCCATCACCGGGGTAACGACCGCCTCGGCGGCGTGTTGGACGGTCCGGGGGTGCCTCCAAGCCGCCCAGTTGGCGAATGCATTCAGGAGGACAACCACGCCGATCCCCGTGAGACCCAGGTACAGACCGATCGGGTTGGCGTCGTCCGTGCCCACCACGATGTGGTTCATGTTTCGGGAAAAGCCGGTGAGCGCGACCATGGTCACGTGCGCAACGGTGAAGACGACGAAGACGCACATGACCAAGAAGTGGATCGACCGGCCAACTTGGCGGTTGCCGGGCAGATTCGGATACCATGTGAACCGGGCTGTAAAGGCTGGCGACATGGAGGGCCCGGTCAGAATCGCCAGGGGTGCCAGGACGAACACGACCCCGAAGTATGCCAGTTGTTGGAGCGCGTTGTAGTGGTAGAAGCCGTTGGGCTCCGGTGGCATGTGGAAAGTAGCGTAGTGGACGAAGACAGCCCAGGCATCGGGCACGATTTGCCAGGTGGTCGGCACCAGACGTTGCCACTGCCCAGTGCCAAACAGCAGGAGCAGGAATACCAGACCGTTGCCCACCCAGAACAGGACGCCTAGAAAGTGCCAATGCCGGGCCATGCCGACGGTGTGCCGGTAGCCGGGCAGGCCGATCCACGGGGAGAGGTGGCGGGAGTCGTCTTTTGATGTCCAGACGCGGTCGTTGGGCACTTCGACCGGCGTAAGCCGGAGCCACTCCGTGCCCGGGGTGCAGTGAACGTTCCAGTACAGCCGGGGGTGGTCCATGAGGATCTGCAGGCCGCTGCGGATGAATAGGCTTAGAGACATGAAGTTGACGTAGTGCGTGATGCGCAGCCATGCCGGGAGGCCATAAGGTCCAGCCGCCGTTGCAGGCGTAAGCTCGACGATGGGCGCGAGGACCGGGAGACCGAGAGTGCCCCACTGGATGTAAGCTGCTGCAACCAGGAGCAGGGGCGGCGAAACGAGCAGCAGAAGCGTCTTGAGTCGAATGTGCACGGTTATCCTCCC
This sequence comes from Planctomycetota bacterium, assembly GCA_036504595.1. Classification (GTDB taxonomy): domain Bacteria; phylum Planctomycetota; class SZUA-567; order H5-PLA8; family H5-PLA8; genus DASXUX01. Next base: position 301,232 of record DASXUX010000097.1, read on the forward strand.
ACCTGAGGTCATCCGGCTCGCTTGCGTTTACGAATTTTTTTGAGAGCCGAGCCTTTGTGCATCGCCAGATGGTCTGTCGTGTCGCTCTTGATCAAATACTGCGGCACCTCTTTCGAAGCGCGGACGATATAGGTCTTGAATTTGATGGCAGAGGTAACCTTTTTCTTGATCGTTCCGCGAACGCGGCCCGCTTCCGAGTTCCATTCAACGTGATCGCCTACTTTGAATGTCGGTGCCCCGATCATGGCATTGGCAGATTTCCTACGTGGTGGCCGGCTTCTGAAACAGCTCGTTGCGTGAATTGGGATCGCTCTGGAAGGCGCCATGCATCACGTTGACCTTCAATGACTGACTGCGTGTCGCGGACGTCGCGCGCCGGCGCGCACATATGCTTGCCATCAATCAACGCAAGATCGCGTGCGCCGGGGGAGCGCCAATTTACGCATCGAATGACTATGGTTTCCCGCGCCTGGATAGGGGATCGTCCATGAATTCCACAATGAGCTGTCGCTGTACGCTCGTCAGAACTCGGCTGCAATCAGCAGGCCCATGAAGAATTGATATGCGCCGTTCTGGATCAGGATCAGTTGAACCGGGGACGGCCGAATTGCAGTCAATGCAGGTCCAGTCCTATGCCGACTTCGCAACGGATAGGTCCGCGCTTATCTGAGATGCGCCTTAGCTCTTCACCCAGGATCGCATCACCGCCCATTTTTAGTTTGGATGACAACCACTCTCTGACTTAAGGTGGGACTTCCTCGTTGTTAGCATCCTGAGTAAACAGAAACCAGGAAACTTCCCGTAGCCAACTCCAAAGATAGTAACAAGAAAGAAGAATGCGTCGAAACGGCCCAACAGACTTCCTCAAACCTTCCTGAAAGCAAATCGCAAGCTTTTCCAAACCCAAACACCAATTCTCCCAGTTCGGGTCTTTCTGAAGTGTCGCGCTTTCGACATCCTGTGCATCAACTGTGCCGATTCGCCTATGGAAATCGGCGTAGTTTTCGGATGCGCTGGATTCTCGGCGGCTTAACGCAGATCCCAACGTTTACCGAGCCCTCCTCTTGCAGCACCCCTTGCCGGCAGTCGGGCCGCCCATCGCGGCTGTAGCCGTTCTTGGCTTTCGGAATCAGTTCGCACTGCCCCTCGATTCGCAGCAAGCCGCCTGGCGCAAGACGCTTTCTGTCTTCGATGACGATCAGGCGCGCGAGCACAATCAGTTTCCGTGGAATAGTGCGCTGGCCGGCACGGCCTGTTTGCTGATGCTCGGACCCTTCCACGAGAAGATCAACCCGTGCTGGTTCGTATTGTCAAAGTATTCGATGCGCAGTGCATGGTACCCAGCCGTCAGCGTCTTCGTGGCCGATTTCTCGCTGATGCTGTGAACGCCGTCGTTGCTGACGAGGAGCGCGCGATCCAGGTACACCTTTGAACCGTCGGATGACTTGATGTACAGCGTGTACGAACCAGCCGTCGTGACCTTTAGATACCCATGGTGGCGGGCCGCAAACGTACTAGACAGATAGCCGCCGTCGAGCGTAATCTGCCCGGCCCACAGCAGCGGCTGCCAGAGCAACACAAGCAGGCTGCTGTTGGTAATGTTCATGCTGGAGGTTGGCGTACTGATGGTAGGTGCGCCAATGCTCGGCCACTGCGGCGATTGTGGAACGAGCAACTGTCCTGAGAAGGTCAATGCGCAGGCCAGCGATCTTGAGTTCTTAAGCGTGGATGGGCTTCAGGGCGCATTCAGCCAAGCGCCGCTGACGTTCGCCGTTCCGTCGATCGTCAAAACCCCTGTGCCGTTCGTAGACCCGGAAAGGTTGAGCATGCCCGTGCACGTCGAGTTGGCCTCCTGCACCACAGTTCCGCACACGTCCACGGTGCCGCTGAGCATCCCGCAGTTGTAGAGCGTGCTGCCCGTCGTGATCACAACCTTCGCCCCCTCCGCGCACGTCCCGTCGCTTTCGTTGCGCGCGTACGCGTTCGGCGTGCCGTCCCCGATCTGCAGTTCGCCGCTCGCCGCGTTTACGGCGCCCACGTTCAGCAGTTGGCACTGGACCGCGCTCGACGTGTTCACGAGAACCTGGGACGTGAGCGTGCTCGACGGTAAAATCGCGATGAAGCCGGGTCCCCATACACAGGCGTCGGTGAGATTGACCGTTCCGGAGGGGGTGATCCCGTTCCAAATCTGGGCCTGTGAGTTTGGCAAGAAGTTGAGCGTGCCCGATCCTGAGATACCTATCTGCGCGCTGAACCCGGCCATGTCACTTACGTTGGCAGTACCATTTATTGTCAATGCGTTGAATCCACCAATGCCGCCGAAACCGCCCACGTTGAGCGTCCCATTGCACGACGAATTCGCCTCCTGCATCAAGTTCCCGAGCACGTCAAGCGTGCCGGCGAGCGTACCGGAATTGTGAAGCCAACCACCTGCGGGAAGGACGATCTTGGCCCCGGGCTCGCTCGTCAACGTGCCGCCAAGCTCGTTCCACGCGTAAGACGCTGATAGGGGAAACTGCAGTTCACCGCTGGCCGCGTTCACTACGCCGTAGTTGTGCAGATTGCAGAGAATCGCGTTCGGGAGGCTCAGATTCACGCGACCAACAAAATGCAGCGGATCTTTCGCTGACCTTTGGGCTGAAAATGAAGCCAGTTTGCGGGCCCGAAGGCGTGGAATTAGGACTTCTTTCTCCACTCTCTGATTTTGCTCGCCACGGCGTGCAGTTCAGGTTCGCTCGTCACACGTCGTACTGCTCGGTGAAGGAGTTCACACTTCCGGCGAGGGTCAGTTGCGTTTTCAAAATTGTGCAGCAACTCCCAGACTGTTGGCGGATGAGCTGGAAATGCCATAGCTAAGCTCCAGAACGATCGCACGTATACATCGCAATGGATATCAGTAACTGGTGTGCAGCCAGGCGAATCTTCCGCAGCGCTGGCACCGGCCTGGGTGGCAGAGACCGGGTACTTTCGGCGCGACACCGTGGCGGGAGCCAGGCACATCGTTGGTGGCTCCGCAGCGTGGGCATCCCCATGCGCCCAGCGATGACCCAGTTTCTTTTGCTTCGCGCAGATAGGTTGCGGCGAAGGCTTGATGACGTACGCGCCGCAGGGCTCGGGGCGTCATGATGCTGCAATGGCCAGAGCGACTAAGAATAATGTGATCCAATAACGGGTATCCGATCAGCAGACTTGCTTCGGCGGTGTCGCGCGTCACCCGCAGGTCAGCATCACTGGGCTCAAGGCACCCGGACGGATGATTGTGGACCAGGAAAATAGCGCTGGCCATCGAGCGCACCGCGCCGTAGAAGGCATCGCCAATGCGCAGCACGAGGTGGTCACCGGTGCCCACCGAGATCAGATTCCAGTATAGGAGGCGGCATTGCGAGTTTACCGCTCCTGCGACCATCACCTCTCGGTCCAGTCTCGCGATCTCGGCAAATACCGCCGCAATTGCTCCCGCTGAGTTTACGAGGGGACATTTCTCTGCTCCAAACTGTGCGAGCAGATCGTGCCCCATTACCGGAGCGGCGGTGTACGTTCGAAATCCGTTTTCGGCACAGGCATGCATCGGCGGCTCCCTTAAGCAACAGCCTTGCCTCTGCGGAAGTCTCGTTGCCCAATCAGTGCTCGATGCGAAATGCCGCTGGTGCACAGGGTTGCAGATGAGAGCTCTTGCTTGTGCTGATCAAGCAAGAATAATACAGCACAGTTGTGTGCAGGGGTTGTGCAGCGTTGTGCAGGCACCTCGCATCGGATAAGGTAAAACCAGTGGGTTTTCGGGAGGCGAAATGGCCAAGCATGCCTGCACGGTGCTGATTGCCGACGACGACAAGTACATTCGCGATGACCTGAGTGATCTGTTAAAGGGAACCATCGAGATCCTCTTGCTTGCGAGTACTGCCAAGGAAACGTGGCAAGCGATTAGCGAACATAAGCCGGACCTGGTGTTGCTGGATATCAGGTTCCCCGATTGCACCGATTTGAGCCTGCTAAAGCGCATCAAAGAGGAGACCAGCGCTGACGTGATCGTCCTCACCAGCCAAACCGAAAACATTCCCCAGATCGTAAACGCGATCAAGTTGGGTGCGTTCGACTATGTGCCTAAACCGTTCACGGGCGCGGAACTGTTGAACCGCATCGAGAAGGCGCTGGGTCAGCGCGCGTTGCTCAAGTCTCGCGAGTACCTTCTGAACGAATTGGAGGCGCAAAGCGGATTAGGGTGTTTGATCGGTCGAAGCGCGGCCATGGACCAGGCGCGCCAGACAATCCGCCGGCTTGCGCAGACAGACGGTTGCGTATTGCTCCGCGGGGAGAGCGGAACGGGCAAGGAACTGGCCGCACGCGCGTTGCACTATCTCAGCAGGCGGCGAAGTAATCCCTTCATCGTCGTCAACTGTGCGTCGATCCCGGAGGCTCTGGTCGAGTCCGTGTTTTTCGGGCATCGCCGGGGCGCGTTTACCGGGGCCGTGGAGAACATGAAGGGAAAATTCGAGGCTGCTGAGGACGGCACGCTGTTCCTGGATGAAATCGGCGACATGCCGCTGGCGCAGCAGGCATCTTTGCTGCGCGTACTGGAGTATAGACACTTTGTGCCGGTGGGTGAGACTCGCGAGCGGGAATGCAGGGCTCGGTTCGTCCTGGCGAGCAACCGCGACCTGCGTGAGCGCGTCGACTCCGGCGCTTTCCGAGAAGATTTGTTCTACCGTATCAACGTCGCCGCGATCACGCTCCCACCGTTGCGGAGCCGCCCCGAAGACGTGGCTGATCTGGCGGAACACTTCCGCATCAAGCTGGGCCTGGAACTGGGACGACCACCAGTGCGGATCAGCCCGCCGGCGCTTGAACTGCTTGCAAAATATGACTGGCCGGGCAACGTGCGGGAACTTAAGCACGTGCTGGAAGGGGCCATGATGCTGCTCGGACCGGACCAGGATGAAATCGCGCTCCGTGATCTGCCGCCCGAACTGCTGGCCATGCAGCCCCGCGATGGTCAGCAGGGCGAGCAGCTTGGCGCAAGCGAACTTCACGAGAAGCGGGAGCTGCTCCGTGCGCTACAGGAATGCGGCGGCAACCAGTCTCAGGCCGCGCGACTGCTCGGATATCACCGGAACACGATTCGATCTAAAATCCGCTACTATGGGATCAGATAAAGGAAGAGGCTGATTATGGTACACGATCTCGACCTGGCCTTGGCCATCAGCACGCGTTTTCATGAACGGAAAGTGGTGGTCAACGAGGCCGTCTTCATGGAGGCCTTGGATCAGGTAATCTCCACGGGTGCCGGACGCGCGGTCATGAACATCCCGCAGGCAAGCTCCAAGTACCCATTCGTACACCAGCTTGCTTGGAGAGGCATTACTCTCGTGCATTTTTCCCGCGAGGCGGTGCAAGGCACTCGCACGTAAGACCGTATCCTTTGCGATGCATCTTCACGAAGCCTTGCCGACGGTTTC
>DASXUX010000098.1:0-13400 GCA_036504595.1 Planctomycetota bacterium
CGGCAGGAGCAGCGTCAAGCTGAGCGGCAAGATGAAGAAGGGCGTATTCAAAGCGACGCCGGCCAAGTTCACGCTGAGCATTAGGGGCGAACCGCTGCTAGCCGCTCTGAAAGACTTCGGCTTCGCGGACAAGACCACAGCTAAGGCTGGAGAGCCGGCTGATATCTTTGCGATCATCATGGTGGACACGCTGGGCTACGAGGCTGACAAAACCGTGCTCTACAAGGCAACGGCTGGGAAGAGTGGTTCGGCGAAATGACAGTGTGGGCAGGCAGAGCAGGAGTCGACAGTCCGTCCAGGAACTGAAGCAGCTTGTCGGATGCTCGATATCGTATCGTTTTGGCAGCCGGTTCCCGAACCTTTGCCAAGGTGCGATCCTTCATGCGGATGTCGGCTTCCATGTACATGTGCGTGGTCGCTGGACTCTTCGTGGCCGAGCCAGAGAGCAATAGTGCGCGCGGCATCTGATCTGAGGAAAAGTCCAATCCAACGTCCCGAGAAAACGAAATGTGTCACACGCCGTGATCGACAAGATTGATCAGCCGGTCCAGCGCTCCTTGAGCTGGCTCTCATTTAGATCCGGCGGCACGGCCGCATATCCGCGCGCCTCTGATACAACGCAGCGTATCACTTGATGGCCAAAACGCTAACTCTAGAGGCGCTTGCCAACCCCAAAGGTCTGAGGTGCTCTGTCCACGAATACTCGTGGATTTCCAGCCCTCTCAGCCGATGCCCTTCAAGAGAAACTCCTTCACAAACGCCATGGTCTCTTGCAGCGAGTTCAGGACAAGAGTCTGAGAGAGATCCTGGCGCACGACCTGGGAACCACGCAGACCTAGCCGCCGAGTACGGGTTGGCGCCGGGACCGAATGCGATAGCGAGATCCTTGGCCTTCTGATCGGGAAGTTCCCCGGCGCGTTGTCTGACGGCGCGACGCATACGGTCAACCTAACCGTCGGCGCTTTGGCGATTCTGGGCGTCTCAGCGAACCCCGATCGCCTCTTGGTAGTAAGACTCGGGAACCCGCTAAATATCGCGCAGACGACGCACGGCCTGTACTTCGGAAGCCTACGTTAGAGAACTCCATGGGCGCATCCTGGTGCGTAGATGCCGCTGAAATGCCGACGTCGCATAAAGGCAAGCTTATCCTTAGTCGAGTCGATCTATACGCCTGACCGGCATTCATCACGCCGCCCCGTGATTTTTCTGGTTAGGAGCCACTCAGATAGACATTCTGCATCAGGTCTCTGGCCAGTGGGCATGGTGATTGCACTGCCCTATCTCGCTGCACATGATCCAGTGACTTCAAAGGCGGCCCAGCGTCCAATAGAATGATCTGCTTCTTCCCGCAAGAACCTTCGCTGCGCACTCGTTAGTGCTTTCACGGCGTCTGACGATTCCTTCTTGATCTCTTCGTAGAAAAAGCCCATGAGTTTTGTTGTTGCATCGTTTGGAACCGGCCAGAGGCTGCCGATAACGCTTCGCGCTCCTGCGACTTGGAACGCGCGCGTCAACCCGGTCATTTCATCCCCTTCGCCGAACTCGCCAACGCTGCTGACGCACGCACTCATAACAACAAGTCCAACGTGGTCCAGGCTCATGCCATAGACGTCGCTGGCGCGCAATACTCCATCGTCGCTCGAAGTCTTGGAGAAGATCAAACCAGACCGAGCGGGAATCCACCGGTCAAAGAAGCCGTGCGAAGAAACGTGCAGTATCCCGCTCTTGGGGCACGAGGACTTGAATGCCCCCAACGTTGCCTTCTCGCTCAGAAAGACAGCCGCAGTCGGAAACAGTTTTTGAATCGTTGCCGTTTCCGTCACGTGAAATGGAGAGTTCGGATCAGGCGACAGTATGGGATCGTGGACGCTCAATTCCTGTGCTTGTGCAGAGTCGATGTGCGCAGCAGCCACCAGAGCACTGCCACTCGGTGAATATAGCAGTTCGTGCTTAGAGATTAAGAACTGAGAACCGTCGTGCAGCGCCTGAAAGGGAACATAATGCAGGAGCTGGTGAGGGATGATGCAAACGCGCTCGCCGGCCTTTAGTTGCCCCGCAATAGGTTGCCAGAGCAGGTCATAAAGCTCGCGTGCGGCCTGCTCGGCGTCTTCCCCCGGGATACCTGTCAGCCCATAAAGCCGAGTGAGCAGTCTGCGCTGCAGTGCCTTTGGCGCAGGCAGGACGACCATTTGCGTTCGTTCCGGCGAGATGATCCATGCGATCAGATCGTTCTCTTGTTGAAGAAAGATCACAGTGGAGAACCCACGACATGCTTTCTGGACATCTTGAAGGCTGGTGAGCGGAAGCTGCTTGGCCACTGCGGCCTTACTTCCAAGCGCATCCAAGAAGGTTCGCGCGCGACAGCGTTCGGCAAGAGAGAACATCAGCGGGGGATCATTCCGCGCCCGCGCCAGTTCGATCGCCAATGAGTAAACTTCGTATTTGTTCTCCTGCTGACTGCGACGCCTCTGAAAATCGTGCAAACTCGCGCGTTGCGACTCGATCGTCTTCAACGCTTCTTGGACGCTTTCCCATGCGCCGGCTTTGTCGCCCTGCACTTGTTTAACACGAGCGATGCCGTGTTGATAACCCCAACGACTTTCTGCACTGGGAATCTTCCGTTCGAAGCGTGTAGCCTCCTCAAAAGACTTTTCGGCTTCGGCGGCACGCCCAAGATTCAGCAAACAGCGGCCAATCTCCACGTTTACGCGAGCGACTTCGTCTGGTCCACACCGCTCAATAGCGCGACGAAACTGTTTGATGGCCTCTTCGTGCTTGCCTTGCTGCTGCAGACAATACCCCAAGTTGAGGCAGGGAACGAATCGAGCTTGATCAGGGCCGGGAAAACGCTCATCCACTTGTCGTACGGCAAGGCGCAGCTCTGCCTCTACTTGTTTCGCTTCTTCTGCGCTGATGCGTGACCGGGCGCGGGCGGCTGCCGCCTTATACACGGCAGCGCGAGCGTATTGAACAGGCTGTTCGGCGAGCACGGCCGCTTCGTTGTAGGTGCTCACCGCGCGCCGAAAGTCACACAATTTCTCATAGCTTAGGCCGACAGAGAATTTTGCCTCGCTAATCAGCCCGGCCTCGCGAATGCTGCGCGCCAACTGAAAAGCTTCAGCGGCCGCATCACATTCGGCCTCAAGTTCCCCCCGCATGTCCGCCATCATTGCCATATTTGACAGTGCAAAAAGGAGCTGTCTGGAATCCTTTTGCTCCCGCGCGCTTTCAACGGCTCGTTCGCTCAATTTGTATGCCGTCTCTTGAGTGAGTTTTCCGACGTGCTCGTACGCGGGATACGCGCGCCGAATGAGTGCAGCCGGCGGCGCAAAATGACCTTCGTTAAGTGGGTCGCAGGCTGCCAACATGGCGGGGCTGGGCGCAAGGCCCGCTTGCTTAGCGCACTTAAGCACGTATTGAACGCGGTCGGGCGCCAGATAGACCCAGTAGCCATCCGCTTTCCGTAGTGCTTCGGCCAGACTCCCGTTCTTTGCGGCTTCCGTGGCAAATTCTGTGATGCCTTGAGCGGCACCCCCCTCTTCGGACGAATACTCCGCCGTCGGACAGCAGTTGCTCATTGCCGCGAACTCAACAAGTGCCTGATGGAAATTCTTCAAGACGCGGCACGCGTAGTGGCAACGGCACCAGTAAAGACGAACTCCTGCATGAGCGATGTTGATGCTGCCCGGAAACTTGCGTTCTGCCTCGCGCCAGAGCTTTTCCGCTTGTTCAAAGCGTGCGAGCATCGACAGCCCAGAGATGTAGTACCAGTAGCCAAATTCGTTTATGTCTCCTCCTTCAGCAACAAACCGCTCCAAATATGGAACAGCACGAGGAAGAAATCTGGCCATCGACAGCACGTCAGCCGCGCCGATCAAGGCGTCCTTGTCGTGAGGATTATTTTCCAGGACGGCAATGTGGACGTACAAAGCATCAAGGATTCTCTGTGGAAGCGGTGTGCGCTCTTCATAGTAGAAAGACTTCGTCGCCACCGATCCACGACCATCCGTTTTGAAGGAAGCAGGAACCGGCGTCTCTATGTACCCGTCAGGGTCCACAGATGCGGTGGGATCACCTTGATCGATACTGGGCTCGCGCCATGCGTACCACCCACATACGAACAGAACCGGAAGCAAGAGCAGTAAAAGTGTTTGTCGGCGCATGAAATCTATTCCTTGATCGTCTGCTCAATGTCTGATTTCTTGATCAGGTGAAACTGGCCGTGGTTGTCCTTGATCGAAAGCTCGTCGCCGGCGTCGACAATCTTGGCGGCTGCAATCTTCTTGCCGTCTTTGAGCACATAGATTGTCGCTCCAGTTCCCGCGGGTCCTGGCTTTTGCTCTGTCTTTCCTGTCGAGGTCTCGGGCTTCTTGGCGTCCGGTCGGGGCGGTGGTGCCCTCATTGTTGTGGTTGCATCACCATAGGCTGTGAGATCGATCTCGACCTTGCCTTGTCCGGGTAACTCGCCACGAACGCGGACGGTATTCTCAAGCGGCACTTCGGGGCACGTCCAAACCCTGAAATCAGAGGAGACTTCGTTTCCGTCCTTCGCAGCAAAAAGTACTTTGTACTTCGTCCATTTTGCGTTCATCTGTTTGCCGCAGACGGTGAGTGCTTCTTGGCCCCGCTCAAGCTCCAGGACCTCCGCGTTTGCAGTCCTTTCCAGATCGGTCACAAAGTCCTGGCGCTCACAAAGCCAGACGGTATCGGATTTCTTAGTCGTCTTGCCATCCTCAGTGGAATCCGCAATCTCCACGGTCAGTTCATCTGTGGTCTTCTGTTTTACCATCACTCTCGTATTCTGTTCGCGCTTCATGCCGCCCGCTGAAATCATCATTTTGTACTCAACCCAATCGCCGACTTTTGCGTGCAGAAGCGGGGTCTCATCTTCTTTGTTCCGTGCGCGCGTGACCGTACTTTTGCATTCCCTTGCGACTTCCCACGGTCCGCGTGCATTATTCCCCAAGTCGTTCTCCTCGAACACGCCGCCTGAGTTGTCGAAGACCTGAATCGCATACTGACCGTTCTTGCTGATGGTATTCCTTCTTAACGTGCAGCGTGAACCACTGCGGATGCGCACACCGCAGCCTGCGTTGTCATGAACGTCGTTTTCCTCAAACGTGCCCCCAGTGGAACCCTCAACCACCGAGATGCCGGGATGCGCGAGATGCCCGTAGATTCTGTTCTTCTTAATGATCGCCGTTTGCTCACCCGTAAGGCAGATTCCGGGAAAATGGTTTGCATAAACATCACTATCTTCGATCGTCGCCTTGCCCTGATGATGCACGCACACAGCGTTGGATTCATTATCATGAAGTTTGCAGTGCTGAATGGTCACTTTAGCTTCGAGCGAGACGGAAACGGCCCCGTCGGCCATATCGGAAGAATTGCCATAAACGTCACAGTCGGCGACGCTCACCAGAGCAAGTTGTTCGATATGAATGCCGGAGAAAGGATTCTGGTGGACTTTGTTGCTAAGGAAGGTCACCTTCGTGCCGGCACCTCTGATATCCGCACCTACCTGCTTGTTGGCATAGACGTCGTTGTCGGTGACTGTCGCTTCAGATTTCTCGAAGATGGAAATTCCGTTGCCGTTCTCGAACAGCTTGTTCTTCTCGACCAAAGCTTTCACTGCTCTAGACATGTAAACACCATTGTTAACGTTGTGGTAAATTGAGTTGTTGCGCACTGTCGCTTCGCCCCCTTCAATGCAGATGCCGATCGAAGAGTTGGAGAACAGCTCGTTTTGATCCAATATGGCAACTCCGACCGAATAGGCTCCGCTTCCTTTGCAGTCGTGAATCTTGTTTCGGCGCAGCTCGGCGTTGCCGCCTTTCTCGACGACCACGCCGGCTGAACTCTCGGCGGCGATGTCGCAGTCCTCAAGGGCCAGATGACCGCGCTTGACGTGAACCGCAACCAGTTCTCGTGTCCCGGTTTGCCGAATCTTAAACCCGGAGAGCTTGCCTTCATCAGCGCAGAACGTGATCACACTCGTTAGATTTGCCTCAAGCGTTACTTCTCCCGGTTTGCCATCCGCCAGCAACGTTACAGTTCTCGAGACCGCAAAACCGCCTTCGTAGGTTCCTGGGCCGACCTTTACTGTGTCCCCATCTTTCGCCACGCGGAGCGCTGCAGAGATCGACTTGTACGTGCCGCCCGCTTCTACTACCAACGTGCGAGGTCCGACTTCTTCAGGAATTGGCTTCTTCGCTGATTCTTGTGCTGGTGTTGATGGCGCAGGCGAATTCCCGCATCCGCATAGCCAAAGAACGATGATTACGGTAACCATCCATCTCATGTGGGTTCCTCTACGATTCTCTCGTCGCGGCAACACACAAGCAGTCGCGCGTGCCCACGAAACGTTGGCGAGAAACTCCTGGGAATCTCGGCGTTAGCGCGGACTCACTCCGGCTTCTTACGTTTGGCGGCATCGGTTAGGCTCTTCAGCTCGACCAGCAATTGCTGGGCGTGTGCGTAATCCTTGTTGTTAATGGCCCTGGTCAATTCCTGCACCAGGCTCTGAATATGTTCCTGCAACTGGCTCAGTTCTTCGGGATCTCGCTTTGCCGGTACGTTCTCACGCGGTTCTGCCTGCTGCCAGGGTGGAACGTATTTTTCGTCTCCGCGCAAGGTCGCACCACCCGAAATTTCGCGAGGCCTGTTCGGGGCGACTGCCACTTCGCCGCGATCGTCCTTTCTCAAGTGCCCCGGCATCGGCGTGCCATTCTGATCCTCGCTAACGGCCGGAAGCGCAGGTGGATTGCCGAGCGCCCGCTTCGCGCCAGGCCGGACCAAAAACACCGCCTCGGCCAATGCCACGAACAGAAAGACGGCCGCGGCCGCAGCGTACCAAGACGCCCAGGAGCGCCTCGGCCCCTGCGGTGCCGCCGAAGTGCCGCCCACCGGCTGCTGCATCCAAGACGGAATCTGCTCTGGAATTGGCAGTGTCGAGAGCTTCTCGCGAATGCGCTTGTCGGCTTCGGGCGGGAGCTTTGGACAAAGCGCCTGCCGCAACTCTTCATCGAAGCTATCGCTCTCGCCTTTGTTGCCAGTCGCGCTCATAGGGCCTCCGCGATCTGCAGATTCTGAAGCGCCGGGGCGTCACTGATTCTGCGGCGCAGTCCTTCGCGCAAAGCATTCCGCGCCTCAGACAAGCGCCAGCGCACGGTCCCCTCGGCGATGTTCAGTAGTCGCGCGATCTCCGGCGCGGTCCGTTCCGATTCGTACGACAACAGCAACGGCTCTTGGAGGCTGACCGGCAGCTTCGCAATCTCGGCCATTAGCAGCTCGCGTAACTCAGCGCTGGAATCCGGCGCCTTGCCGGCCTTCGCCAACCGGATGTCATCTTCATGCTTCAGCGCCATGAACTTCGCGCGGTAGTGATCGGCAATGACGTTTTCGGCGATGCGCGTCAGCCAATCCAAAAGGCGGCTTGGATCCAAGACTGAGTCGAGGCCTTCGAACGCGCGCACAAAGACCTCTTGAACCACGTCTTCGGCTGCTGTCTTGTCGCCCAGCCGCCGCAAGGCGATGCGGTACACGATGTCCTTGTGAGGCTCGTACACATACATCTCGAACGCCTTGCGGTAGTCGGTTCGACCGTCCATTCGCTCGTATTCCACGCACTCTAAAGGTCTGTGTGCGCATGATAACGACGAACCGGCCGCTGTGAAAACACTTTCACCCATTTGCAGTCGGATTTGAACCAAAATCGTTGGTAGACTCTTCGAAATTCCAGGAAGTTCCGCTTTTCATCCAACGTTTTCGACGTTAGCACGACGAGAAACCATGACGTGTGTAGCTGCTGAAGGAATTGCGAATACACTGGTAAGTTCCTTTCGAGTTTAGCCTCTGGAGCCGTTTGATGCGTTATCTGAAGATTCTGTTGCTCCTCGCACTCTTGCCAACTGCCGGCTTCGTGCTTTGGCACAACTGGCCTGACGCTGGGGGCGCTTCCGAGCCGGGCTGGCCACTGGCCGCGGAGGACTTGCTTCCAAAATCGTTTCTTAACGATGGGCTGGGAACGACTCAAACCCGGATGTTCATGCCACAAGACAGCCAGTACCTGTCACCTGATGTCAGAGCGGCCTTACTCGCATCCAATCGAAAATTGGAGCAGACGCCAAAGGATGTCCAGACTCTCGGTGAAGCGTATTTCTTGCTCGGCAATAACGGGCATGCCGCGCTCTCCGTGCCTTATGGCGTTCGGTACCTGAAGGCAGGCGGCAGATTCGATATGGGCTGCTACGAAAACCTGATCCGAGGCCTGAGCCAGATGGCTTTGTTCGATGAAGCGCTCGCGATGCTGAAGGAGTGCGAAAAGCTTTGCCCGGGTTTCTGGCGCACGGGATCGTCTGGAGTCGATCACTACTTCTACAAATGCATGCACGCCTGCGAGGTAAAGTCCGACCTCGTCGCCGCTCTTGAAGCTTTTGCTGCGATGAACACCTACGCGCCCAATGCTCCTTATCTTGATGACTATGAGAGAGCTTGTGGTGCGGTGGTCGCGCTGGCTCACAAACACCTCGCGAAGATCCAAACGCTCCAGGGAAAGCTTGATCCTTACTGGGTGTTTCTGGCGGCGAGCCAGGTTCAACGGATTATCAAGGCCGCCGAAAAAGCTGGCATTTCGCCCACTGCGGCCATGCGCGCAGCGGCGGAAAACATGAACAAGGGACTGCGTGCTGAGCCGGGCGCTCTCATGCGTCGCGCAGAACAACTTTTCGCGCGTAATCGCGACACTGAGACTGCGATGTCTCTTTCACGGCTGGCGGTACAATCCGCGCGCGAGAAAAACGAACCAAAGGCGTTATTCGATGCCCTTTCGTATCTGGCTTTTATGGCGCATGTACGCGGCGATCTGGAGACCGAATACGAAGCTGCGATGGAGCTCGGAAGAATCGCTGAAGAGCTCCAGCCCGGCCATATGGCCGAAGCCAAGCGGCTTTTCGCCGAAATGAGCATGCAGTTCGCCGATTACCGCGGAGCGGCGGGAGCCTATGCTCAGTCCACGAAACTGGCCAAAGATTTCCATACAAATTGGTTTCTGCACCGCGACCCGGAGGCCGGTTTGAACACGGCCATGTGTGAACTGGGTGCCGCTGCCAGTGCAGAACCCTACCTGCGGAAACAAGCAGAGCGCGTTGAAAAACTCGCACAAGGGCCAGGCATGCGCTGCGTGCCCTACTACCGCCTGGGTGTCTGCCTGAGCCGTCAAGGGCGTTTCGATGAAGCCCTGCAGGCGTTCAGCCGTTCAATGCAGTCGAATGATCTGGACTACCGCACGTACTCGAGCCTCGAGATTGGACGAATGTTTCTGGCGCAGAAGAATGGCCGCAGCGCCGAACAAGCGTTCGATGATGCGGCGAAGTACCAGAAGATGATGAAGAGCAGTGAGACGCAATGGGCTTGGCAGTTAGGAAAGGCGCAATCTCGAAACTTGCAGGGCGATGTTGCGGGTGCACGAAAGTGGGCCGAGGAGGCGATACGTACCATCGAGACGCAACGCGCAAGCCTGAAGGATTTCCATCGCCGCCGCACGCTCTACAACAACAAATTCAGCGCTTACGATCTGGCCGTTGAGCTCGCCCTCAAACGCAAAGATCCGGCTGCCGCCTTCGCGCTGGCCGAGCAATCGCGCGCCCGAGCGTTTCTCGACGGCTTGGGTGCAAAATCTGGCCTTGCCGATCCGCTGCCGGTCGTCGACCTCGCCGCTCTACAGCAGATGTGCGGTTCCTCGTGCATGGTGGCGTTCTTCAGCCGGCCTGAAAACGTGCTGGCGTGGGTGATCCGCCGCGACGACGCTGAAGTCGTCGAGCTAAGTGTCCCGGCCAAAGAACTAGAGGTGCTGGTCAGGAAATACCACGACAGCATTCTGGAAGAGTCCGGCGCGCGCGCGCTGCTCAAGAAGATTAAAGGGCAAGACTGGAAGAGCGCCGCACGCGCGCTCTATGACAAGATCTGGGCGCCAATAGAGGCGAAGCTTCGGCCAAACGAACGCCTGTGCATCATCCCACATCGAATGCTGCATTACGTCCCGTTCCAGGGACTTTATGACGGAACATCCTTCCTGGTTGAGAAGCATGATCTGTTCTATTCACCGAGCGGCAGCGCAGCGGTTGCGCTTGCGAAGCGAGCACCGCAGGCGGCGGCGGGCGTCGTCATTTTCGATCCGGTACGCGAAGAGGATCCCGCTTCAGTGTTCTCGCACACACCTACGCCCTTCCTCAAACAGATGTACCGTGGTGCGACAGCCTATATTGGCGAGCAGTCCACACGCCAGCAGTTTCGAGTTTCGGCGAACTGCGGGTTGGTCCATATAACGGCTCACGGCTCCTATAATCCATGGATTCCAATTCGGTCCGGCCTGCATCTAGCGCCTCAAAAGGAAGAGGAAGGCCTTCTCACCGCCGAAGAAATCTACGGACTTAAACTGGAAAAGGTCGAGACGCTAGTGCTGTGTTCCTGCGTCAGCAGTGTTGGCGAGCTCGGAGAAGGTGACGAAGTAACAGGTGTGACGCGCGCGTTCCAAGTTGCCGGCGCTCAGAATGTGCTGGGCACGCTCTGGCCGGTGCTGGTTATCCCCACCGAAAAGCTGATGCAACTTCTGCATGAGGAGCTCAGGGCTCGCCCGCACGACCCGACCGGAGCTCTGTGCGAAGCCCAGCGTAAGTTCCTGAAAACCGATTCACACCCGGCACACTGGGCCGCATTCGAAGTGAACGGCAGTGGGGGAAGGCCCTGAAATGCCGCTTGTCGTGTTCAAAACCCGCGAGCACCGAAAATCAAAAATGTTACCTTACCTGCAACCCAATTGAGGAGACTTGCATGCCTTTGACCTACATTCCCGTCGATTCCCGCCTCGTGCCATATACAGGTGATGCAGATGCGTCCAAGTTTGTCACGATCGAAAAGGGCACCCGCTTTGGGCCTTTTGAAGTGGAACTCGTCGAAGATAACGCGCTCGCGTTGAAGGCGCTTCCGCACCGGACCTTCAAGACCCTCGCTGGCGGCATCGGGCTCACGCTTGCAGCAGCGCTGCTTTGGTACGGCTTTTTGAACACCAATTCAGATAGTCGCCTGACGATAGCAGCGATCGCATGTACCGTCGGTGGTCCCATGCTGATTTGGCGTGCGCTTCTTCGCGTGGGCTTGGTCTATGTCGTTGATGGCACCACGCGCTCGCTTGTCTGCGAAAGTAAATTCGCGCAGCGACGTATTTGGTCCCACAACGACCTCAGCCCTGTCGTTCTGGCGATTGGACCGCAAACGCGTGCCGCGCGTGAAAGCCTGAATGTCCAAATTCGCGACCGCAAGAATGCAATCATTCAAGCACTATTCGAAGAGCGGGTGGACAACAATGCAGCACTGCCGGCCATGAATGCTGGAGCGACGATCGCGCGCCTGCTTGGACTGCAACTTCTCGTTTATGGAGAAGTCACCGTCATGGGTGGGACGGAAGACCTCCGAAAGGTATTATGCTCCGCCATGCGTAATCCGGTCGAGGCGAAATGAATGCGGATGCATGTTTCGCTAACGATTCTCTTGTTATCGGTCGTGCGAGATTCCCGCGGCGCCATAGTGGATACGCATTCTTGGCCTCGGCAACCTCAGCTTTTGAAGAGTGAGGCAGGGCACTCCCAATGTTTCTCGACCGCCAATAGGCTTCGCGTCCATCGCGCGGCGGGATCTGGATCCATTGCTCGATCCGCAAAGGTCTCGTGGCTGGCGGGTGGTTTCGGATTCTGAGCGACGTGCAGACTTGATACATGGACGCTGTTGCGCAACTTTTTGGGAACAGAGGTAAGGCCAATGAGAAGAAAGTGCCGTTGTCTGATCGGCGTCTGGTTAGCCTTTGCCGCAAGTTGTGGCAAGCAAGACATACCAACGCACGTTGGGCCTCCCGTGGCGGAGAAGAAAGAACCTTCGAGTGCTGAAGCTCATGACAAGCAAAACCTGCCAGCGCGCGTCGCGCCTCCTGTGGCGGAGAAGAAAGAAGATTCTACCGGTGCGGCCAATTCAATGAAGCAGGGAGAACCTGAAGTTCTCAGCGCGGAACAGGCACGAAAAGCACTGCTCGAGATGCTCGATGCTGGCGGGCTCCATTATGACGCTGAACTACTGGCTATCCTTAGGCAGCGATTACAGACAGCGAAGGTCAAAGAGGATGATGACGACACGGTCTGGTTCGGCTCATGGCACTGCAATCTAAGAGCACGAACGTTTGTTCTCTCAATCGACGGAACGCCAGCCTTCATCCACACCTACTGGGGCGCTTTTGCCTGGTCCAATGATACATGGCGAGCGAGTGTCAAAAGGAGGAGAACCTTTTCACTTCCCCACTGAAAAGGGCATTGGGCACGGGGTTGGCCAGAGCGCCGACCAGAAGCCCGGTGTGCGTAACAATTGCGACGGGAGAATACAGACTGGATTCTTGGGGGGATACCGAATGTGGGAACTCGAGAGATACGACTGGGCGAAGCTAAGGTCGGCCACGTCCGCCAAGGATGTCCCTACCTCAATTATGTGGCTTAAGAACGCCGACAGTGCGGAAAATGCTGAAAAGGCTTATTGGAGAATTGATAACGAAGTCGTTGTTCAGGGATCTCTTTATGAGGCTGCATTGCCAACAGCGACTTGCCTGGTACTTGCGCTGCAGGATTGTACCGAGTCTGCGCGCCCCAGGATCATCGAATTATTGGTCCAACTGGGATCTGGTGAAGCATCTCCTATCGAAATCGCGGCTGGGAACGCCGAACTTAAACGATTGTGCATGGTAGAATTGTGTCGGGGTGCCTCCGCGTATTTTGCGGCCACCGAAATAGCCGCTGCTGATTGGGTTTATCTTTGCGTCGACGTGCTTTCGATATGTGTGGATGTGGACCAAGGTCTCAAGCCACGAGTGGCGTGGTATTTCAACCGGCTTTTGTCTCGTAATGTTCATCCTGATGTGAGGCGTCTAATCGAAGACTGTCTAAGTAAATCATAGTTGAAGCGGGGGCGGAGCACTTCAACTTTGATGACCAAGAAGTGGCGTCCGCCTGTGCGGGACCACGAACGCCACTTTAGATGGAGATGCGCAACTTTTCTGGAACAGGGGTAAGGCTTTATGAGAAGAAAGTGCCTTTGTCTGGTCGGCGTCTGGTTAGCCTTTGCCGAGGGTTGTGGCAAGCAGGACGTGCCCGTACGCGCTGGGCCTCCCGTGGCGGAGAAGAAGGAAATTTCGACTGCTGAAGCTAAGGGCAAGCAAGACGTGCCAGCCCGCGTTGCTCCTCCTGTGGCCGAGAAGAAAGAAGATTCCACCGGTGCGGCCAATTCAACGAAGCAGGGAGAACCTGAAGTCCTCGACGCAGAGCGGGCACGAAAAGCACTGCTTGATATGATCGATGCTGGCGGGC
>DASXUX010000099.1:0-43169 GCA_036504595.1 Planctomycetota bacterium
GCCCGCCAGCATCGATCATATCAAGCAGTGCTTTTCGTGCCCGCTCTGCGTCGAGGACTTCAGGTTCTCCCTGCTTCGTTGAATTGGCCGCACCGGTGGAATCTTCTTTCTTCTCGGCCACAGGAGGAGCAACGCGGGCTGACCGGACCAAAGCCGTCACGCAGGCAGATATTTGCCTGTTTCGCCCGCACTGGCCGGGGCGGTTGCGACTCTTGGCCGTTTCCTGGGATAAGTGTTCCGCCCCAAATTCTGATCGTAGTTGTTGCCGAAATTAGGCTGCATTAAAACGGAGACGAAGAAAGCGAGTAACAGTGCTACAGTCTTCAGATTCCCGGTTCTTCAGCAGAAAGGTATTGCGTGCTTGCCTACCCGGTACCGAAGTAGCTTCCAATGCTCGCATGACGTGCACGGTCGTCTTCTGTATTTTCCAAGATCATGTTGACCCAATGCTTTCTGTGCGCTATTTCCAAGCTTCATCTTCATTTCAGAAAAACATCCGCTGGCAGCGTCACAGGAGATCGCGGGTCGTATGCATCTCGGATGCGTTAGCGCGATCAGCTCTTTTGCTTCGGCAAAGTGCAAAGGATTCATCTCATGCGGAACGAGAGAGCTTTCTATCCAGTTCTGGCTCTGGCCCTGTCGCTACTCTCAGCTCTGCACGGCACAGAACAGATTGCGACCTCGTATCCGCCGGTGATCCAGGGCAACGCGGGTCAGAGTCAAAGCGTTGCGGTCGATGCCGCAGGGAACCGGTACGTGGTCGGAGACTTCAGTGGCACTCGGGATTTCAACCCCGGACCGGGCCTGGATGTGAAAGGCACCTTCGGGAGCAGTGATGCGTTTGTCACCCGCTTCAACGCCGACGGGAGTTATGCGTGGACGCAGACCTTTGGCGGCACCGCCAGCGATCGCGCCACGGCTGTGGCGACGGATGGGACAAGCGTGTACGTCACGGGGGCTCTCGCCAGCACTACCGCGCACATCGGTGCGGAGGGCACGGCAGTCAGCAGCGCCGGAGGAACAGATGCATTCGTGATCGCGCTCAATTGCTCGGATGGCGCGGCCAAAAGCGGCTGGGGCCGCTCCGGCAGCGGCATCCAGACCTTCGGCGGAGGCTGGAATACCGGAACCGGCGTCGCGACCGACGGTACAACCGTTTACGTCACTGGATCCTTCCAAGGCAGCGCGCAGATCGGCGTGTCGGGCTCTGGCGTTATCAGCGTTGGTGCATCTTACGATGCGTTCGTAATCGCGCTGAACGTCTCCGATGGTGCACCCAAAAGCGGCTGGGGCCTATCAGGCAGCGGCGTCCAAACCTTCGGCGGCACTGGCGCCGACTTTGCCTATGGCATGGCTACAGATGGGACGAGTGTGTACCTGACGGGATCCTTCCAAGGCAGCGCGCAAATTGGCGCGGCGGGCTTTGGCGTTGCCAGCGCGGGAGGCAACGATTCGTTCGTAATCGCCCTGAACAGCTCGGACGGCGCGGCTAGAAGCGGCTGGGGCCGCTCGGGCAGCGGTATTCAGACCTTCGGTGGAACAGGCGACGAGATCGGTTTCGGCGTGGCGACCGACGGGGCAAGCGTCTACCTGACGGGGTCCTTCCAAAGCGGCGCGCAGATTGGCGCGGCGGGAACGGCCGCCAGCGGTGCGGGCGGCATCGATGCCTTCGTGATCGCGCTGAACGGTTCGGATGGCGCGGCCAAAAACGGCTGGGGCCGCTTCGGCAGCGGCATCCAGACCTTCGGCGGTACCTTTCCAGACTCCGGCTACAGCGTGGCGACCGACGGGGAAAGCGTGTACGCCACGGGGTACTTTACCAACAGCGCACAAATCGGCGCGGCGGGAACTGCTGCCAGCAGCGCGGGCGGCGCGGATGCCTTCGTGATCGCGCTGAACGTCTCGGACGGGGCGGCCAAGAGCGATTGGGGGACTTCGGGAAGTGGCATCCAGACCTTCGGCGGCGCAAACGCCGATTACGGCTTTGGCGTCGCGACAAGCGGAGCAAACGTCTACGCCCGCGGCTCCTGCTCTGGCGTTGACGTCGGGATCGGCGGGCAAGGTGCCTTTGATTCGACGGGTTTCGGCGGGTTCCTGCTCGCGCTGGACAAAGCGACAGGCGCAACCACCCTGCCAGTCTTTACGAGTCCGCTAAAGACTGCCGGAGGCGTTGGGACTGCCTTCTGCTACACGTTTTCGGTCGCCAACAGCCCGACGGGGTTCGGAGCCGTGAACCTGCCGCCAGGCCTGCGCTACGCCGCCGGCAGGATCATCGGCACGCCGGCCACAGCCGGAACGTATTCGAGCGTCATCA
Organism: Planctomycetota bacterium; assembly: GCA_036504595.1. Classification (GTDB taxonomy): domain Bacteria; phylum Planctomycetota; class SZUA-567; order H5-PLA8; family H5-PLA8; genus DASXUX01. The sequence goes on from DASXUX010000099.1 coordinate 2,315, forward strand.
GCGCCACGAACGCCGACGGCACGACCACCGCAACGCTTACGATCACGATCCTTGTCGATCAGGTGGCCGACGTCTACCCGCCGGTCATTAAAGGCGATACGACTCAGGGTCAAAGCCTCGCGATTGATCTGGACGGAAACCGCTACGTCGTCGGGTCCTTCAGTGGCGTTCAGGACTTTAATCCTGGACCGGGCACCGATGCGAAATACAGCGTCGGAAACACTGACGCGTTTGTCACGCGCTTCAATGCCGACGGCAGCTATGCCTGGACCCAGACCTTTGGCGGGACAAACAACGATGCCGCCGCCGCCGTGGCGACGGACGGCACCAGCGTGTACGTGACAGGGTACTTCTACAGCGGTAACGCGCAGATTGGTGCGGCGGGAATGATGATCAGCAGCGCTGGATCTTCAGATGCGTTTGTGATCGCGCTGAACTGTTCCGATGGCGCACCCAAGAGCGGCTGGGGCCGCTCCGGCAGCGGCATCCAGACCTTCGGGGGAACAAACGTCGATTACGGCTACGGCGTGACGACGGACGGGACAAACGTCTACCTCACAGGATATTTTTTCGGCAGTGCTCAGATCGGCGCGGCGGGTGCGTCAATCAGCACTACCGGCGCATCTCAGGACGCATTTGTGATCGCGCTGAACTGCTCGGATGGTGCGGCCAAGAGCGGCTGGGGCCTGTCTGGCAGCGGCATTCAAATATGCGGCGGAACAGGCGTCGAAACCGGCTATGGCGTGGCGACGGATGGGACGAGCGTGTATGCCACGGGATATTTCCAGGGCAACACACAGATCGGTGGGGCGGGGACGGCGATCGGCAGCGGCGGTGGAACCGATGCGTTCGTGATCGCGCTGAACTGTTCCGATGGCGCACCCAAGAGCGGCTGGGGGCGCTCCGGCAGTGGCATTCAGACCTTCGGCGGAGCAAGCCCTGACTACGGCTATGGCGTGGCGACGGACGGGACGAGCGTATACGCCACAGGGTATTTTACCGGCGTCGCGCAAATCGGCGCGACGGGCACAGCGATCGGCAGCGCGGCTGGATCCCAAGACGCCTTTGTGATCGCCTTGAACGCCTCCGACGGGGCGGGCAAGAGCGGCTGGGGCCGCTCCGGCAGCGGCATTCAGAGCTTCGGCGGAACAGGCACCGACTCGGGCTACGGCGTGGCGACGGACGGGACGAGCGTGTACGCCACGGGAAATTTCCAAGGCAGCGCGCAGATCGGTGCGGCAGGGACCACGATCGGCAGCGCCGGTATTTATGATGCGTTCGTGATCGCGCTGAACGGCTCCGATGGGGCGGCCAAGAGCGGTTGGGGGCGCTCTGGCAGCGGCAGTCAGACCTTCGGCGGAACAAACACTGATTCCGGCTATGGAGTGGCGACGGACGGGACAGACGTCCACGCCCGTGGTGGCTTCAGCAGCACGGACGCTGGACTTGGCGGCTTAGGTCCCTTCGATTCGACGAACTTCGGCGGCTTCCTGCTGGCGCTGGACAAGGCGACAGGCGGTTTCCCCTTACCGGTTTTTACCAGTCCGCTAAAGGCCGCCGGTGGCGTGGGGGTCGCCTTCAGCTACAGTCTATCGGCCACCAACAGCCCGACACGGTTCGGCGCCGCCAGCCTGCCTCCCGGCTTGAGTTACGCCGCCGGTGTCATTAGCGGCACGCCAACCACAGCCGGAACGTATTCGAGCGTTATCAGCGCCACAAACGCCGCCGGGACAACGTACGCGATGCTGACGATCACGATCCTTGTGGATCAGGTTGCCAACGTCTACCCCCCGGTAATTCAGGGCAGTGCGAATCAGGGCCAGAGTGTCGCGATTGACGCGGCAGGGAATCGCTACGTGGTCGGGGTTTTCAGCGGCGTTCGGGACTTCAATCCTGGACCGGGCGTGGATGCGAAAGTCGGCGTGGGTGGCAGTGACGTGTTTGTCACGCGCTTCAACGCCGACGGAAGCTATGCCTGGACGCAGACCTTCGGTGGAACAGCCGACGATTACAGCCGTGGCGTGGCGACGGATGGAACAAGCGTGTATGTCACCGGATACGTTGCGGGCAGCGCGAAGATTGGCGCAGGGGTCACGGCCGTCGCCAGCGCGGGCAACTACGATGCATTCGTGATCGCGCTGAACTGTTCCGATGGAGCGGCCAAGACCGGCTGGGGCCGCTTGGGCAGCGGAATTCAGACCTTCGGCGGAGCAGTCAACGATTACGGCTACGGCGTAACGACGGACGGAACGAGCGTGTACGCCTCGGGGGTTTTCCAGGGCAGCGGACAGATCGGTGCAGTGGGCACGGCGGTCGGCAGCGCCGGTGGAACTCCAGATGCCTTCGTCATCGCGCTGAACGCCTCCGACGGGGCGGCCAAGAGCGGCTGGGGCCTCTCGGGCAGCGGCATCCAGACCTTCGGCGGAACATCGAGCGACGCTGGCACTGGCGTGGCGACGGACCGGATGAGCGTGTACGTCACGGGAGAGTTCTCGAGCGCTAACGCCCAAATCGGTGCGGCGGGCACTGCGCTCGGCAGCGCCGGTGGATCTCAAGACGCGTTCGTAATCGCGCTGAACGGTTCCGATGGGGCGGCCAAGAGCGGCTGGGGCCTGTTGGGCAGTGGCATCCAGACCTTCGGCGGAACGTCCAGCGACGGTGGCTCTGGCGTGGCGACGGACGGGACGAGCGTGTACGCTACGGGGAATTTTTCCAGCTCTAACGCGCAGATCGGAGCGGCAGGCACTGCTATCGGCAGCGCCGGTCTTGCTGATGCCTTCGTGATCGCTCTGAACGCCTCCGACGGGGCGGCCAAGAGCGACTGGGGCCTCTCGGGCAGCGGCATCCAAACCTTCGGCGGGGCAAACGGTGATGGCAGCTATGGCGTGGCGACGGACGGGACGGGCGTGTACGCCACGGGGAATTTCAACAGCGCTAACGTGCAGATCGGGGCGGCGGGGCCAGCGATCAGCAACGCCGGCTCTTATGACGCGTTCGTGATCGCGCTGAACGGTTCCGACGGAGCTGCCAAGACCGGCTGGGGCCGCTTGGGCAGCGGCGTTCAGACCTTCGGCGGAACAGGAGACGATCGCGGCTATGGCATAACGGCCGACGGGACAAACATCTACGCCCGTGGCGGTTTCAGCAGCACGGACGCCGGGGTCGGCGGCTTGGGTATACTCGATTCGACCAACTTTGGCGGTTTCCTGCTCACGCTGGACAAGACATCTGGAATGGCCCCCTCGTCCCTGCCGGTCTTCACCAGTCCGCTAAAGGTCGCCGGAGGCGTGGGCGCGGCCTTCACCTACATGCTATCGGCCACCAACAGCCCAACCGGATACGATGCCGTGAATCTGCCGCCAGGCTTCGTCTACAACGCCGGCGCCATCACCGGAACGCCGTCCGCGGCAGGCACCTATGCCGCGACCATCAGCGCCACCAACGCCGCTGGGACGACCTACGCTACGCTGGCGATTACGATCATCTTGGACCAGGTGGCCAGCATCTATCCTCCGGTGATCCAGGGCGACGCGAACCAGGGACAGCTCGTTGCGCTTGATACCTCAGGCAACCGTTACGTCGTCGGGAACTTCAGCGGTGTGCGTGATTTTAACCCTGGAGCCGGAGCGGATGTGAAGCTCTCCCTGGGAAGCACCCAAGACGTCTTCGTTACGCGCTTCAACGCCGATGGAAGCTACGCGTGGACTCAGACCTTTGGCGGGAGCGGCACAGATTCGGGCTGGGGCATAGCTACTGACGGCACCAGTGTGTACGCCACTGGGTACACGTCGAGTCCTAACGTGCAAATCGGCATGAGTAATGTGGTCGTCGCAACCGCTGGTTCATGGGATGCGTTCGTCATTGCGCTGAACTGCTCCGACGGGGCGACCAAGAGCGGCTGGGGCCGCTCCGGCAGCGGCATTCAGACTTTCGGAGGCAGCAGTGACGACCGAGGGTACGGGATAGCGACAGACGGGACCACTGTTTTCGCCACCGGTTACTTCACTGGCAGCGCACAGATCGGTGCGGCGGGTGCCGCGATTGTCAGCGCTGGCGCCTCCGATGTATTCGTGATTGCGCTGAACTGCTCCGATGGGGCGCCCAAGAGCGGCTGGGGAATTTCGGGCGGCGGTATTCAGACCTTCGGCGGAACAGGCTCTGACTTCGGCTATGGCCTGGCGGTGGGCGGAACGAATCTGTACGCAACGGGACAATTTGCTGGAACGGCTAAGATTGGCGCGGCGGGGTCAGGCATTGCCAGCGCTGGCCCGTGGAACGCGTTCGTGATCGCCCTGACCATCTCGGACGGGATGGCCACGAGCGGCTGGGGCCGGTCCGCCAGCGGCATTCAGACCTTCGGCGGAACAACTAACGACGCCGGTTATGGCGTGGCGACGGACGGGACGAGCGTCTACGCGACGGGGGTCTTGACCAGCGCTAACGCGCAGATCGGCGCGGCAGGAACGGCGATCGGCAGCACAGGCGGATCTCAAGATGCGTTCATCATTGCGCTGAACTGTTCCGATGGGGCGTCCAAGAGCGGCTGGGGCCGTTTGGCCAGCGGCATCCAGACCTTCGGCGGAACCAGCTTTGATTATGGATACGGCGTCGCGACCGATGGTACGGACGTGTTCGCCACCGGGTATTTTAACGGCAGCGCGCAGCTCGGTGCTGCCGGGACGAGCATCGAAAGCGTCGGGGGCTCTCAAGACGCGTTCGTGCTCGCCCTGAATGCGTCCGATGGCGCGGCGAAGAGCGGCTGGGGGCGCTCTGGCAGCGGCATTCAGGCCTTCGGCGGAACAAACTCTGATTCCGGCTATGGCGTGGTTGCGGACGCGACGAACGTCTATGTCCGCGGCACCTTCGCCAGCACCGACGCCGGAATTGGCGGAATAGGCCCGTTCGATTCGACCAACTTCGGCGGCTTCCTGCTCGCGCTGGATAAGAGCACGGGCCAGTCGGCGCACAACCTTTACTTCCAGTTTGAAGGCGACATCGGCGGCCCCATCTACCGCCAAAGACAGAATGCTCCATTCAATGTCCGAATTGCAGCCACCGATGCGGCTGGCCAGCGGAATACAGCGTTCAATGGAACGGTGACAATTTCGTCAACCGGCACGCTGACAGAGGGCGGCGGAACGACGGCGACTTTCACCAACGGCGTGCTAAGTTCACATACTGTGAACCTTTCAGATGCAGGAACGTTCTTGCTGCGAGCGCAGGAGACCAGCGGGGGCGCTGGCGCAAGCAACAGCTTTGAAGTCGTTGCGGACAGGGCGCCGGTGATTACTGAGAACCCAGGCCCGGTCGCCATAACAATGGACGAAGACAGCACTCCTTCTGCGTTCAATCTGATGCTCCATGCGACCGACCTCGACGGCGATACGATCACTTGGAGCATCTCCAGCGCGGCGAGCCATGGGACTGCAGCAGTTGGCGGTACTGGCGGCAGCAAAGCCATCGCCTACACGCCAAACGCGAACTATAACGGCAGCGACAGCTTCACGGTGCAGGTGAGCGACGGGTTGGGCGGCACCGCTACGATCGCGGCGAACGTGACGATCAGCCCCCGCAACGACCCGCCGAACAACACCGCGGTGCCGACCATCAGCGGGACGCCGCACGTGGGCCAGACGCTGACGGCAAACAACGGCGCCTGGGACGATAACACCGATTTGACGCCGGGGACGTTGAGCTACAGTTACCAGTGGCAGCGCGCCAACGACAGCGCTGGTGCTGGCGCGGCGGACATCCCCGGAGCGACTTCCGGAACGTATGTGCTTAGCAGTGCCGACAACGGCATGTATGTGAGCGTGAAGGTCACGGCAACGGATAACGGAGAGGGCCTGCCAGCCGGCCAGAGCACGACGGCTGCCAGCGTGTACGTGCCTGCAAGCAAGACCGACCAGGCCATCTCGTTCGCTCCGCTTCCAGCAAGAACGTACGGCGACCCTGCGTTCGACTTGAGCGCCTCTGCCAGTTCGGGATTGACGGTGGCTTTCAACGTTGTCAGCGGTCCGGCGACGGTCGGCGGCAGCCGTCTGACGCTGACTGGTGCGGGAACAGTTGTGGTCCGGGCCTCGCAACCTGGAAACGACGTCTTCAATGCGGCGGCAAGTACGGAGCAGTCTCTTAACGTTGCCAAGGCTCAACCGGTGCTGACGTGGAGCAATCCGGCCGACATCATTTATGGCAATCCGCTCATCAGCGTGCAGCTCAACGCGACGGCAAACGTCGATGGAACATTTACCTATAACCCTGTGGCCGAAACGGTGCTCAAATCAGGCGATGGGCAGAGCCTGTCGGTCTCGTTCACGCCGGCTGATAGCGCAAACTACATTGGCGCGAGCGTCTCCGTAATGATCAATGTCAAAGCGGCCACGGCGCCGGCAATCACGAGCCCGTTGCACGCCTCGGCGACGCTGGGGAGCGGCTTTGGTTACACGATTGGCGCAACGGGTAGCACGCCGATGACATTCTCGGCAAGCGGACTGCCGCCCGGGCTGACGTTCTCGGGAGATACAATCTCCGGCAGCGCAAGCGTTGGGGGCGTCGTCTTGGTTACGCTGCAGGCCACCAACATTGCCGGTTCGGAGAGCAAAACGCTGCGGCTGACCATTTCACGCCCGGACGAAGCGGCGGCCGGCGCGCCGTCCGTTTCGTCGGGGCCGGCAGTCGATGTGAAGGCGGCTGTGACCGGACAGTTGCTGACGTTCACGGTCGCCGCGACCGATCCGGACGGCGACATTGTTGGATATTGTTGGGACTTTGGCGACGGCATGACAGGCACAGGCGCGAGTACTACGCACGTTTACGCCGCGCCTGGAATCTACAGCGTAATGGTCGGCGTCTCAGATGGGACGCTCACGACGACGAAGACCTTTGAACTTGTCGTCAGTGCCGCTGAAGCTCCTGTCGGCAAGGATAACGGTGGCGACGATTCCTGGGAGGCCGCGGCGCTGGATGAATTTGCGATTTTGAAGGGCGCGCTGAAGCTCAGCTTTACAGATGGGAACAAAGACGCCCTGCAGATTTCCGGCACGCTTCCCGTGACGAAGTTCTTCAAGCCTGCGAGCAAGAACGTGACGGTTCTGATCGGCGGCGTCAAGAAGGACTTCACGTTGAACGCCAAGGGCCAGGGGACTAGCGGCGCCTGCAAGCTCCAAATGAAAGGCAAAATGAAGAAGGGTGTCTTCAAAGTGACCCCCGCGAAATTCACCCTGAGCATCAAGGGCGAACCGCTCCTGGCTGCACTAAAGCACTTCGGCTTCGCGGACACAACGACAGCGAAGACCGGGGAGTCGCATACGCTCTCGGCGATTATGCTGGTGGACGTGATGGGCTACGAAGCTGACAAGGCCATTCTCTACAAAGCGAAGGCCGGGAAGGCCGGTTCGGCGAAATAGTGCTCGCGCGCCTGTTGTTTCTTGGTGGTCACGCCTGACCACAGTCTCCCCCCGAAGGTATTGTTTTTTGGGGTCAGTTTACACTTAGCGCCTGGCCACACCGTTCTTCGTCTTCACTCCGGGCAGCCAGACTATCACTATCAACTGGCCTACGAAGCTCAGAAGACGTTTCAATACAAATCGACCGCCGGCAAAGGCGGATCGGGAAAGTAGAGCCGATGCAGGAGTACTCCGTCGGATTCAGACGATTTGGCGAACTGGCACTCTCGATAGGCGAGAGCGTCATCAACGACGAATTGGTCACGGGTGCGTTCGGCCACTCGGCTGAAAGCGTACCTTTTTTGACACTGGTGTCAAAAAAGAGCCCTATTCGGGGTGTCTTTCCGAGTCTTGCCGTAAGTCATTATAATATAATGACTTATATGCTTTTCATGAGTGAAAAAGCCACTTCTGATAATACCTATTTTCAGCACTCCTCGCATTTCACCTATGAAAAACGACGTAGTTTTCCATTCGGCCGTTTTCAGAAGTTGTGCCGATTCACCTATGAAAATCGGCGTAGTTTTCGGCTGTGCTGGGTTCTCGGCGGCTTCGCGCAGTCCCCCTGGGTTATCTGAGCCGTCCTTTTCAGCCTCGTCCCGGCTCCTTGCTTCACGATTTCGCTGTTACCTTCCAACTTCGTCCTTCTGCGCCAGCGGCACGACCTCCTTCACCTCAACCGGCACAACCCTTCCTCAGGGGCTGGCCGTCAGCAACCCTCGCACCGCGCCGCTGTTCCGAATAGGCTGTGGCGCTTCCCTTCCACGAAAGCGAACTGTCCATGCCCAAAGAACAAGCGGTCAACTTGCGCAATGTCTCCACATGGCCCGATTCCGTGCTCAAGACTTCAGACGCCGTCGCCTGCACGCTCATGACGGTGTCCATGCTTGCGCGCACTCGCGCGGCCAGCAGCCCCTCGCCTTCCATACGGACCAACGCCGAGCGCGACGAGCACGCCTGGAACGCGACTCTTGAAAGGCGTGGCGCAAACTTGCTTCGCAGTCGGCTTGAGAGCATGCCGCCGCCCTGCTTCGCTGATGGGGAGCCTTGAAGAATCGGCTGTCCTCGCCATTCTGGTTCATGTGGCTGGTCCACTGGAGTTCGCGAATTGTGTCCTGAACCGGAATTCGGCACCCGCTCCATCGCTATGCGCGTGTTCCGCGCCGGTCAAGAACTGAGCCGCTCGACGGTGCGACGTGTCTTGCGGGAAAAGAAGCCCAGACCGCCCAGCGCGCCCGCCCAGCCGCGCTCGTTCACCTGGCGTACCATCCAGACCTGGTACTCCCGCTACAAGAAACACGGCATTACCGGCGTCACCAACCAATCCCGCAAGGACAAGGGAATGCCCCGCAAGATCACGCCAGAAGAATTGCTGGAGGCCATCAACGCCGCGCTGCCACACTTCCGGGAGAAAGACTACACCCGCATGGCCATCTACCGCTTCTGTATCGAAAAGGGCCTGCTCCAGAAAAGCCAGATTGCCCAGACCACCTACTTCCGCTTCATCCGGCAGTACGACCTCTTCAAGCCGGAGACCGACGCGAACAAGCGTCGTCTGGCCTTCAGCATGCAGTTCGCCAACCAACTATGGCAAGCCGACACCCTCTTCGGTCCCTATGTCCGCGACAGCAGCGGCGTCAACCGTCAAACCTATCTGATCGCCTTCATCGACGACGCCAGCCGCGTGCTCTGCCACGGCGAGTTCTTCTTCGACGAGAACGTGGACGCGCTGGTCAAGGCGCTCCAAGCCGCCTTCTACAAACGCGGCATCCCCGAGCAGCTTTACGTCGATAACGGCTCCATCTACGCCTGCCAGGAATTCATCCTCATCTGCGCCCGCGTCGGCTGCATTCTGCGGCACACTGCGGTCCGCGACGCCGCCGCCAAAGGAAAGATTGAGAGATTCTTCAGGCGGGTGCGCGACCAATTCCTGATCCGGCAACTCGATCTCTCCTCGCTCGAAACCCTCAACCGCCAGTTCTTCGAGTGGGTGGAGAACGAATACAACGCCACGGAGCACTCCGCCATCGGCATGAAGCCCATCGACCGTTTCGGTTTGGACTTGAGTCGAATCCGCTTTCTGCCTCCTAACGAGGCCAACGACGAACTCTTCTATGCCGAAGCCGAGCGAAAAGTCAAAAAGGACAACACCTTCAGCTTCCGCAACGTCCGCTATGAAACGCCGGTCGATCTGCGCGACAAACTAATCCAGCTTCGCTACGAGCGGCACCGCGACGGACCGATCGTCATTTACTACAAGACCCAGCGCATGGGCTTGGCCAAACCCCTCGACGCCGTCGCCAACGGCCTCCTCCGCAGAAAGGAAAACTGACTATGATTCGCTCGTTCTACGGCATCATCGAAAACCCCTTCGCCCCGCGCCACCTCAAGCTGCTGCCGCAACAGCAGGTGATCCATGACACGCTGCGCGTCCACTGCCAGCAAGGCGGGCTCTGTCTGGTCCTCGGCAGTCCCGGCACCGGCAAGTCCGTCATCAAGGAGTCCCTCGTGGCCGGTTCCGACAAGCGCCAACTCGTCGCCACGGTGGCACGCACCCTGCACACCTATACCAACACGGTGAAGATCCTTTGCGGAGCCTTTAAGATCGAGTTCGATGGCTCATCGTTCAAATGCGAACGGCGCCTGATCGAGGAGGCTCTTAATCTCAACCGCCTCGGTAAGACCCTGATTACCATCATCGACGACGCCCACCTGATGGAGATGGAAACGCTGCGCAAATTGCGACTGCTCTTCGAGGATTTCCCCAAGAACCACAACCTGATCCTGATCGGCCAGCCCGCCCTGCTCTCCAGCCTGGCGCTCAACGTCAACCAGGACATCAAAAGCCGCATCACCTTCTCGGTCATCACCAAGCGCCTCAATCCAGACGACATGCAGGCGTTCATCCTGGCCGAACTCGACCGCCTCGGCCTGGGGCACAACATCTTCTCGCAGGCGGCGCTCGATCTGATCGTTCGCTCCGCCGATGGCGTCCTGCGCAAGACCCGCAACCTGTGCCTATCCTGCATGCTCGACGCCGTGCGCGCCGCCGAAAAGACCATCGACATCGACAACGTCAACCGCGTCCTGATCCAACCGCACTGGCGCAAGGAATGCGACATCACCGACTTCTGAAAGGACCACGCATGATTACCCGCGCCCTGCTGCGCTCCTTGCGCAACGACCTGCCCATGCACTTCACCATCGAGCAACTGGGCAACAAAGGCCCCTATGCCAAAACGGTCGAAGGCCGCTGCCGCTTTCAATGCCCGCACTGCAGCGAAACCCTGGCCGTCGTGAATCCGAGGAACAATCTCGCTCACTGCTTCCACTGCGCCAAGAACATCAACAACATCGACCTCCTGCTGGCCCACGGATACGAGTTCCGTGACGCGGTGGGACTGCTCCAACGCTGGCTTCTGCTCTACAACGCCCAGCGAGACGGCCCGAAACTGTTCGCCCGCCAGACCGAAACCATCGCAAATCGCGAAAAGGAGCCGCTCCCGCTGAGTGCAATCTTACGACAGGAACTTGGGAATCGCAGCGCCAGCGCAGGCTGAACCTGCGCCAGCGCCAGAACAGTACGACGAGAAATTGGTAATGCCCCGGCCCTGCTGTGCGGACCGGGCATCTTTGATCAGATCCGGAGCGTCGCAAAACGTGCGACCAGAAATCGGGAATCGCCAGTTTACGACGGCAACTTGGGAGGCATTACGAAGAGGTGCGTCCCCGGTTCCTCCAAATTTGTCAAGAGCGTGGGAATCGGGCCGCTTTTAGGTGCAGTTTCGCACAGCTTTAACTTGAGAATCGTTACGACGCGAATTCGGGCGGGGACACCAATGCTGCTGCCCCGGCTCTTTGACAACTTGCTTCCGCCCACTGCTCGGCCGCCGCAAGGAAACTCTGTCTTCTGTTCCCGCCTCACGTCCCTCTGCACCCGTGCATTTTTTCAGTTTCCTGCGGTCTGACGTTCAGCAGCCTGTCTTCCTGGCTGCTGGGCCACTGCAGCGGGGACACGTAAGCGTCTGAGAACACCCCGTCTTGCCGCCGTTTGCGCAACATGCTCGCCCACAATGACGGTCCCTACTTCTTTTCCGGTGCCATTGGCGGGAGCACCGGGACTGGCTGGCCCTGGCCCGGTGGCGTCTGAGCTTGATTGGCGCCAGTTGGCTGAGCCTGAACCTGCGCCTGCTGAGTCTGCGCCAACTGCAACCGGCGCAAGCGATCCAAGGCGCTGTTTGCGCGCTGCACAACACTCTCATTGTTCTTCGACTCAGCCAAAACTGTTTTCAGCAGTGCGTCAGCTTTGGCATACTGCTGGTGCCGCGTCTGCAAGTCCACCAAACGAAGCTGCGATTCAGCCTTTTCGCTTTGCGACTTTGCTGAAGCGCACGCCTCCAAAAGTGCCTCCTCAGCCTCACCCTCCATCCCGGCTTGGTCGAAGAACATGGACAGGCTGGTCAGTTCATAGCCCGCTGCATTCTGCTTCGGAAAGTTCTGTTGCAGCCACTTTCCGGCTTCCGTCTTCTTCCCTCCGCTAAGCAAAAGCTGCGCAATCTGAAACGCGTGCGTCCGTTTGTCGGCATCCGTTTTCGCAGCCGCAAAGAGCTTTTGGCCAAGCTCGGCGGCCTTGTCGAATTGCCGCCCTATCTGGTATTGATTCATTAAACGGTTCTGAAGGTTCTTGTCGTCGGGCCGAAGCGCCAGCAACTTCTCGCACCATTCGCTTGCCTTCTCGGGGTTGCCTTTCGGACGGGAGTATATATCCGCAAGCCTCTCAATGGCCGCGACGTTCTTGGGATCAGCCTGAACCGCTTTCTCGTTCTCCTCAATCACCTTCTCGATGCGGCCGGGTTGCCGGTCCCAGATCCGCGCCAGTTGCCGCTGTGCTTCCTGCCGTTGATACTGCCCCATCGGGCTCTGTTCACCGCTCTCGATCGCCTCCGTCAAGACCTTCTCCGCTTTTTCGAAATTACCGGCGTTTGCGCACGCATCGGCCAATGACGTCACCAAGCGAATCTTCTCGGATGGATTGGTTGCCCCCGACAGCGCCTTTTCGTAGAGCTCTGCTGCCCCCTTCCAGTCGCCTTTGCGCTGGTACACAGAGGCGAGCGAGCCAAACACCTGCCGCTTCTGCGCCGCATCTTTGTACTTATCCAATGCCTCCTTCAAAAGGGGCTCCGCCGCCTCAAGCACACCATAGCGCAGATGAACCTGCGCAAGATCGTTCAGATACGCTGGATCCGCCTTTGCCGCTTCCGCCGTCTGAACGCCAGGGTCAGCCCCACGCTGTCCGGCCGCTGGCAGCCGAAGCGTTCCAGGCGGCTGCAGAGCTGGCATGTTCGGCATCGCCGGCGTCAGCACAGATGGCACCGCTACCTTGGCCGGCGGAGTACCCGGCTGAGTGGCCGCCGCCGCCGGCTTTGGCTGCCCAGTAGCCGGCCCGGGAGTAGGTTGAGGGGCTTCGCCTGCAAACGTCATCACTGTAGCCAGTGCAATCAGAACAACTGAAGACTTCATCGATTCCTCCCTTTTACAATCCGTTTCTATCCTTCGCTCGACTGGCGACTGCAAAACTCATCTGTGTCGCGCCCGCCCTGCAGTTCTTCCTGACCTCCCGCCTCGCTTCGCCCGGAAACAAGACGTACCGGAGGCATGGGGCACTCCGGCCGCTACATCTCTCATCAGACTACGAAAAGAACGCCTGAGCCTGTGACTTACCGATTCGTGCCGGGAGACCTTTAGCCTGCGCCATCGTCTTGATGAGTGTCCGAAGAGCGTCCTTTGTGGTGCTGTACGCCTTGCTATGACCAAGCGCCTGGCGGTATGTGGAGATCACCTGCAGCTTCCCTGCATCGGCCCCGGACTGGTATGGATCGCAGTTGTCACACCACCACATCGGCATGTATGTGTTGTAGCGATAGACGCTGCAGTTGGTGGCGACCTTCTGGCAACCGTGGCAGACTTTGCTGAAGGGCTTTCCGTCGAAAATCGTAATCAGCCGCTCGATCTCGGCTTTGAGCGCCCGCATTGGGCCGCTTGGGTTGGGCACGGAAAGAACCCAGCTAACATATCCAGGCTCTTTCAGGATAAGAGTCTCCACCGATGTGCCCTTGTGTTCGCCGAACGTGACATTCACCATGCCCTCCTTTGCCCGAAGAACCCGGCAGCTATAGGTCCTCTCTGATTTTCCTTTCGGCTGTCACCCTCGACACTCTTCCACCTCTCGACCCCTGCGAGGCTTCCCGCATCCGCCCCCCGGCACGCTGCAAGTCCGCCTGTATCTGCTGAATGGTCTTTGCCATGTCTCCCCCTCTCATCGTCCTGACTGCTAACGTTTGCAGTTGACCCCACGTTCGCTGTTCCACGGTGGCTCCGCCGCCACCTTCCGCGTGCACGGCATGCGTTTCGTTGTTCCTGCGCCTCTGCACTCATAATTCAGTCCCACTGAATCCTGAATCGCTTCAGGTCTAAGACATTACTGCTGCACGGAACGAAGCTTGCACACCCCTCGCGCAATTAGCTCTCTGTCCAGTTTAAGGTCGTCCGTTGTTGACACGGCACGGTCGGAAATATCGCTTGCCTTCTCAGTCATCCACTCGCCTTCAATTGCAATATTTGCAAACGCTCGTCCCTCGACAAGCACTTCGCATTGGCACGCTCGAATGTATTTATCACCGCCTGAAATTAAACCTGCGACAACAACTCTGCCGCCGCCTATATAAAACACATCCCTAATATCCATGTCGAAAGGTGTACCCATTGTTATTTTGCTCCACCCATCATTTGCCGAAGAACCTCAACATCCGCGTCCGAAAGCCCCAACGACTTCTGGTGCCGTATCATGAAGTCCTTTACGTGTATCTCGGCTCCTTCCATACCGAGCCTATCTATAAGTCCTAAGCGATGCTGAGTTCCATGCAAGAATTCTTCCAGCACTTCAATCTTACGCGGGTCCTCTCTAAGAATCAGATGCAAATTCCCTTCTCCACCAGCATTGGCATTTGCCTTGAAGTAGTCTAAGAACCTTAGGTTCTCCCGTTCGGCTTCAGTTCCAGCCGCTCTAGCGTAGTTTATCGCTCTACCATTTGACTCTACACCACGAATTAGTGCCTCTGTCGCCTTTTCCTCACCCCGCAAGCTGTTCCCCTGCTGGAATAGCATACTCCCTTTCGCAAAGGTCTTCTCCGCTCCGACTAATGTCTTTTCGCCCTTCGCAAAGTAGCCGACAGCAGGCAGTATGGTCAAGGCGTTAACGCCAATCTTGCCGATGCCAGACCATGTGGGTTCCTGATAGAAATCCTTGACAGCGGAAACAGTATCCCTCGCCCCCGCCACCTGTCCCGCAATCGGAACGAACGGGGTAAGGCTGTTCGCGATAGTTCCGCCAGTTGTACTACCCTTCTTGTTAAAGTCACCCTGTATGAACTGCGTCAACTCGGACGGGGGATTGACAATCGGCATAGGTGTCCCAAAGCCTACTCTCGCAGCATAGTAGTCCGGTCTTGCTTCCACGCTGCTAGTCATCTGATGGACATCTTTGAAATAGAATACATCCTTCGACGCCATCATGGCACCCAATACTTCACCTTTCCGAGTTCCGCTCCAGAAGAGCGGCAGGACATCGGAGTACTCATCGCCATTAATGAACTTGATGGTAGTTCCCATCGGGTCAGTTCTATTCACCGGGTCTCCGCCGCAGTATCCTATAGGCGCTCCCCCAAGAAATTCACAGGGGCATCCCCCCGACCATGCGTTGGGGATGATGATGACGGGAACGGGCTGCGGGTCGGGCGGGATGGATGAGGGCATGAAGGGGTCGGCGCTGGCGGTCTGAGCGAGCAGAGCCAGCAGGATGACGGCGAAGATGCTGAGAGAAGAACGCACCTGTCGGCGAGTACATTGTAACGTGTTTGAAGTGCGGAAAACAGTCAGACGAGAATCACAGTTGGCGTCGGAGCACCTACGGCAAGAAGGATGCAAGAGAGGGGCGGCTCGTTGAGCGTATTGCTGTTGATGATGAATAGCAGAGGCGTCGTGCTTGCTCTTCGGAGGATCGTAAGTGGAACACCTGCGGTGGGAAAAACTTCTCCCGGCGCTCCGGGACTTCCAGTCTCTCCTCGCTCCGGCCATCCCGCCGCTGACGGTCATCGCCGCCAGCGACCGGACCTGGACGGACGAGGAGTACCGGCAGCGCAGGCCAAAGGGCTTCGCCCGCATGCGGGGAGTGTATCTTCTCTTCGGACCGGATGAACGGCTGCTGTACGTCGGGCTGGCGATGTGGTCGTTTGACAAGCGGGTCTGGAGCCACGATGCGGAGATCGACCGGCGCTGGACCGACGTGATCCCGTTCCCGGATAATCTCGTCTGCCTTGCGCCTGCGCTGGAGTTCTTCCTGATTTCCCGCCTCGATCCGCCCGGAAACAAGACGTACCGGGGGTACGGCGCGGGCGAAGGGGCGGGGGTGCAGGGGCGATGAGGACTAAAAAGGCGGGCTGGCCACCATGCGGCCTGCGCTCCCTCCATTGCCGCCCAGTCAGCCCCGACCCCCAAACCTGCCCTTCCTGCAAGCGACGGCTTCTGCATCAACCGTCTCTCCCAAGCCGGTCGCACGCTTCGGCGTCATCGTTCACGTCAACCACCTTCGGCTGCAACTCGATCTCAAACCACTGCATGAACGTGTTCCACGACAAATCCTTGGGAAACAGCTTCGCATCTTTGCACCAGCGCCCAAGCTGATGCCGGAACACGACCGGACAGTAATCCCAAAGGTACTCAACCGCCTCCTGCTCGTCATCATACGGCGGAATCAAGTACACGGTCTGTTTCGAGTGCAGATCCTCCAGCGTCACGCCTGAATTGGCGTCATCCAACTCCCGAACCCAGTTCAGGAACTTCTTCGTCGGCTTGAGGATCAGTACGCTGCGCTCAAGAGTTTCCATCGTGAATGCCCTTCATGTCCGCCGCTTCTGCCGCCGCTCTGCCGCCGCAGGGAAACTCCGTCTGTCGTTACCCGCCTCTCCACCCGTGCAAATTTCAACTCTATGCGCTTTCCCGTTCGTTACTCTGCCCTCCAGCAGACTGGCCACTACAGCCACTACAGCTTTGCGTTCGATTCGCTGTCCTCCTGAATCTTGGGCCGCTACGGCCGTCACAAATCTTCCCGTTTCATGCTAATGCAGTCAGTAATCGTCTCCGGCTTGTCAACGGACCACCAACACTTGATTCCCGGGTACAATGGCTCACGGATGAGGTCGTCGTCAGTCAATTTCGAAACATACTTGTACGCCTCAGAGAAAACTCCAAGACGGAGTATGCGGGTTATCCTATTCTCGTATGGAATGTACAACGCTGTCTCGACAGCCGGTAACGCGCAAACGCCGTGTCCGCGTAACGCCAGCTCGGTTACCCGGCGCGCAACAAACGAAACTGTGACAAAGTCGAGGATATGCGGGCGAAGCACCAGATTTACAAGGAGAAAGAACCGTTCACGCGTGCCCTTGTAAGGAATCAACGCCGTTTCGGGTTCCTGAAGCAAAGACGAAGAGATCCGTGCCTCACCCGTAATCAGGGCTGTGACGCTATCTTCGAGCACGCGGTCCATCACCGCTTATTCCCCCTCGACGACAGGCGCGACATTCTTGGCTCCCCCTCGAGGGACCAACTGCGGAATACGCACGTAATTTCCAGACACTGGCCCGTTCATGTTTTGCCATTCTCGTACCCCCGCCACACCCATCTCCTCGCCTGGACTGAATGTTGCAGCGGCCTGCTCATCAACAACGAGGATGCCTTTCACACCTGTACTATAACCTGCCGCGCCTGGCCCAACAACCGTCCTTTGGTAATCCAGAACGGTCATGTTCTCGACATCTCCCACGCGCACCCAGTGCGAGCCCCGATCCACACCTGAAGCCAACTCGGCTTCTGTGGCCGTCGTCATATGCATCATAGCGTTCTTGGGAACGCCTTTCAATATCTCGCCCATAGTAAGCCGTTGAGCTCTCGAAATAGCAATTCCCTGCGTCTCTAGCTCGGAAGCGGTCATTCGAATGGGCGCGACGGTCGGATATCGGAGCGCCTGACCTGCCAAAGGCAGGAGGCCCACCGTCGCGTCCACCACGCCTTCCGCTTGAACAAACTTATTATCCGATGACGTGTACTGTATGACTCCACTAAGCGCCAATGCTGGCGGCGAGATTGCTAACAGTGTCTTTCCAAACATCTTGGTATAAGCGGCATACGAGGGGTCGGCATTTGCCAATACAACCATTAGGTTGTGTCGAGTCCACTGGCGTGCATAGGCAGCGTCGGCGAGGTCTCTTCGCAGTGAGTTGCCGAACACGGACTTGCCAAGTCCATACACATCGGCGGCACTGTAGCTTACGACACTGTATCTCTTGATTAGCTCCAGCTCTGTAGGAGTGAGCTCATCACTATAAATGTCCTTTTGGCTTGCATTATTAAAAAGGTCCGCCAGTTCTGCGGCTGAGGGCTTTCGCTCGTTGTCCCGTATGAATTGAGCTATTACCTCATCGAAGCTCGTTCCCATCGGGTCACTTCTATTAACGGGGTCTCCGCCGCAGTACGCATACCAGTTCGTCCCCTGCCGCACCGGATCGGGCGAGCTGAACGAACCGCTGCCGGCGTTCAAATACCGGTTCCGCAGGTAGATTTGATCCGTGCTCGCATCATAGAGCTCGCCGCGGTATCGAGGCCCGCTCGTGGCGCTTACCGGCGAACCGCCGCCGTCGAACGCCGTCACCTTGCCCGAAGCGTTGTATCTAAACACTCGATCATAGCCCGCGCCGGTCCAAAGCCCCGAAACGTTCCCTCGGCCGTCGCTAGCATAGGTTTTCGTCTGAGGGCCCGTCGTCTCCCACAGCGGCGACCGGCCCGGCACCATGTACCGAGTCGTCGCGCCGCCGGTCGTCTGCGCCACGCACGCAAAGCCGTCGTAGCTGTAACTCGTGGCCACGCCGTCCACCGTCGCGCTCTGCCGCATCCACGACGGCCCATAGTAACCATACGTGTTCGTATGCCCGCCCGCCATCACGGACGTCAACCGGTCGAGCCTATCATAGCCATAGGTCGAGGTCACGCCGTTCTGCGTGCTCTGCACCATCCGGCCCACCTCGTCATAGAGGAGCGCCGTATCGTCCGTCCCGCTGCTGTACGTCAATTGGTTCAAAGCATTGTACGCGCAGGTCTGAGTCTGCGCCGTCCCGCTCTGCCAGGTAAACGCGCTGAACTCCGCCGAAACCGCGCCCGAACCGCCCACCTCCAGCCCCACGTTTCCGGCCGCGCCATGAACCAGATTGACGCTGAGCGTCGGCGCAACCGGACCTAGCATCGACGCCACCATGTTGCCAAAAATAAGCTCGATGGAAATCGTCACCAAGTCGGTGCCGTTGTAGGCTAGTGCAGCCGTCTCCTCGATAAAGACCAGGGTGCCGCTGGCCGCCACCCATTCCAGCCGCAGTTTGCGCTTGAGCGCCTCGACGCCGTCTTCCAGCACCTTGAACGCCACAAGGTTCAAGCGATAGCGCCCGTTCAGCGTCTCCCCAAAGAAGAACCCGGCCGTCGTTTCCTCATTCACCCCAAGCTGCGTTACATCCGGCCTCAAGACCACCGTATAAAGGAGCCCGTTGTCCTGCCCAAGCGTCAACCCCACCCGCGCCGCATCGGTCCCCGAGCCCGTCAACACGCCGCCGCCGACACTCCAACTTCCGCTCAACACGCTCGCTTCGCTCGGCAGCGCCGTTCCCGACAAATCCAGCGCATGCGGGATCAGAACCGTGTGGCATTCCGCGATCCGATTGCCATTCCCGCTGTAATTGTAGCTGTTGCTAAACCCGTCAACCCCCGTCCGCCGCTCGTGCGCCAGCCGCCCCGCCGGATCATAGGTAAACTGCGTGCTCGTGCTGATGTCGAGCCTATCATGCCTCCGCAGCCGCCCGGCGTCGTCGTAGACGTACGCATTGTCCTCGACCAGCGATCCTAGCGTTTGCTGCATGCTCAATTGCCGCCCCGCGCCGTCGTATCCAAACGTACGAGACAAGTTCTTGAGCGGCAGGTTCATCGTATCGACTCGCCCGAGCGCGTTGTACGTCAACGTCACATCCCCATCCGGCGCGCTAATTCCAAGGAGCCTGCCATTGACCGGATCATAGTTATAGCTCAGCGTCTGTCCGGCATACGTCTTTGTATCCAGCCTATTATCTCCATGATAGGTAAACGAAGCCCCCGCCTGCGCGCCGTGAGTGACCGATGTCAATCGCCCGCGCTTGTCGAAAGCGCGCCCCACGCTGTCGCCCATCGTCTCCGAAGTCACTTGATTCGCGCCGTTGTACCCATAGGACGCGCTCTGCCCAATGTCGCCGAAGAATTTCGTGGTGACGCGCCCCGCCGGATCATAGGAATACCGCGTGCTCCGTCCGCCACGGTCTGTGTGCCATTGAAGGTCCCCGTTCCCGTAGTAGTTGAAGAGCTCCTTCGCCCCGTCCGGATACGTCATTTGCGTGACGTTATCCAGATCGTTGTAGGCGTACTGCGTCTGGTGCCCCTCGTTGTCGGTCACACTCGTCAGGCGGCCAAAGCGGTCTCGCCCATAGCTTGTGCTGACGCCGCCCGGAGCGGTAACGCCCACCAACAGCCGCGTACCGGGGTCATGCGTGAAGGACGTCTTCAGCGAACCGACCGTGGCCGACTTCGGCAGCCCGAACGCGTCGTGGTCCCACGTCGCCCCTCGTCCCGTCGGATCGGTGCTGCTCGTCCGCTGGTGCAAAGCGTTATACGTGTGCGTGATCGTCTCTTCCGCCGCCCCCACCGCTCGCGTCGCAGCAACCACGTCCGACCCTGGCGAATAGGTAACCTTCGCCGTGATCCCGTCCGGCCCCGGCCCCGTAATCGACACGCGCCGATTGTCGTTGTCAAACGCTTGATTCCATTCGCGCCCCATCGCATCGGTAAATTTCAGAACATTTCCATTCTCATCCCGCTGCAGCACCGTTGCAGTCGCCTGCAACGATCCGGACACATCGTCCTTTGACTGCTGGAGATCGCCCGTTGCAGGGTTATTGATGTTCGTCGTCACCAGTCCCAGAGCGTTGGTTCCACCGGCAAGATCGCCCTGCGTGCCGTCATATTGGACGGTTTCAGTTGCAGCGGGACTGGATGTTGCCACCACGCGATCCAAACCGTCCAGAGTCATGCCAGACGGGCCTCGCCCCGGAGGCGTGAACCCCAACTGCACCCCGTCGTTGCGAACATCATGCGTGACGGCGCCGAATGGCGTGATGCTAGTCTTCAGCAGCCCTCTGCTATCCAAGTACTTCATCGTCGTGCGCAGCGGGTTGTTATCGACCTTCTCGATAATCTGGCGAGCCGAATCGAGAACCGTGAACTGGTGAACCTTGCCAAAAATGTCCCTCTGCGTCGCCCGCACGCCGTCATCGTCGTACGTGAACGTATTGCCGTTGCCCAACGACGGCGTGACTGATTTAACGTTGCCGGCCTCGTCATAACCGTTCGTCACCGCCCCGCCCGCCGGATTGGTTACCGTCAGCGTCCTCCCGTTGTTGTCATAGGTGTAGCCCGTCGCATTGTTGTCGGGATCCGTGGAGGTCGATACGCGTCCCGCCGCATCGTAGTCAGTCTTTTGCGCAGCGCCCTCTGGAGAGATCGTCTGCGTCACCCGGCCCGCGTCATCATAGACGGTCTGCCAAGCGTTTCCTCTCGGATCGGTCGTGGACGTCAGCCATCCTTCCGCTAAACTATATTGGAAGGAAGTGTTGCAACGCGTCGCGCCGCTTTGCCCGAGCTGCCGCATGACCCCGCTGCGTGCCGTCCTGCCAATGAAATCCAGTTCCAGAATTTCAATCGTCCGGCCGGCTCGCGTGCGGTCCACCTGGGTGCCACCGGCAATCGAACTGTAGCTGCTTTGAAGCGGAGCGATGCCCGACGGAGCGTAGCTTGTTTCCCGGCCCACTGCATCGTACGTCCACGTTGTCGTTCTGCCGTTCAGATCGGTGGAAGAGATGACGTGATCCAGCGGATCGAAAACGGTCGTGGCCGTTGCGCCGCCAGGCTGCGTCGTCGCCACCAGCCGTCCCCGCGCATCATACCTGTAGGATGCCAGGTAGTTCATGCTGTCGGTTGTGCCGAGCGTATGTCCATACGGATCGTACGTCGTCGCACTGATGCGCCCGATCGGTGACTGGACCATCAGCGGCTGCCCAAAAGCACTGATGCTGTTCACTGGCCACACCTTTGAACGTGCATCTGTCGTGCTGGCGAGGAATCCCGAACCATCATAGGCATAGGACGTGCTCGCGTTGCACGGGTCGATCACCGTGTGCACGCGTCCCGCCGACTTGCCGCTGGTGTAATAGCTGAAGGTGGTCGAACCCGAACCACTGAGACCCGTGTTCGCCAGTAAATTGGCGCCCTCCAGCCCAAAATCACTGTATGTGTAGGTTGTTGTCGTACCTCCAGGAACAGCAACACTTGTCAGATTCCCTGCCCCGTCATATTGCATGCTCGCGTGGTAGCGGCCTTTGACAACTTCCGTTATCCGACGATTGGAAGCGTCCACCGTGTAATTCGTGGTTAAATTGTCAGTTACATTGACCGCTTCCGTGTAGACGGTCAGCGCATCGGCATCGGGATTGACCGTGACAGTTGTCGTTCCCCCAAAAGGCTCGGCAATCGAAACGTCGGTGGAACCGTCCTTCGTGTTTGGAGTGTAGGTGCACGTCCTGGTGAAGGACATCGGCATCAACACCTGCGCCACCTTAGACGAATCACTATCGTAATCTGTGTCATAGGTAACAGAACTGCCATGTGTGAAGTTTCCCGACAGAACCGTAGTTGAGATTCGTTGGTGCCAATCATCGTCATAGTAAAACTCGAAGTTCGGCAGTTGCCGTCCTGACAACGACGCCAAGTTCCCCCCATCCCAGCCACCGAAACTCTCAGAGCCCAATGCCTCCGAGCGGCCGTAGTCGTCAGCAACGGCGATTGCGAAACCATTGCTGTCGCGCGAGATTCGCAGCTTCTCATCCCGGATGTTCCTAATCTCGACGAGTTGGCCGTCCGCGCGGAAGAAGTACGTGCGGTTGTCGTTGCGAACGAGCTTGTACTGGAAGCCCTGCGATCCGCTCGGATCGAAATTCGCCGCGTCGGGATCGACCGTCGCGTTCAACAGCCCGCACTTAGCATTCGATTTGAACTTGGATAACCCTGTATCGTACTCGAAGTAGAAGCGCCGCCCCGTCTCATCGATCAGAACGAGCAAATCGCCGGCTTTTCGCTCGTCCATCTTCACCGTGCCGTCGCCATTCCTATCGGCTGAGCCATCGAAGACACGCACGTCATAATTGCTTCTCCAACTGTGCCCCAAGCCGGTCGGAATCCCATCCAGGTGATTGTAGGAAACCGTCACGTCCGGTCCCATCGCCGGGGTGTCATAGGTCCGAGCCACCGCGCCGAAATAATGGTTGCCCCTCATCAGGTTGATCGAACTGAAGCCAGGAACAACGTCCGCGCGCGCGGAAATGCCGTCATCCGCGCCCAGCCCGTTCGATTGCCGTACAATTGTCGTGCTGTCGTAGACGAACGCAATCCAGCGGTCCGTTCCAGTTGCTCCAGCCCACAGTATCTGCGTCTGCGCAGGCACATGGTAATGATCCGTATGCGGACAGTAGATGTATGACCCGACCCAAAGCGTAATCATCTCGTCGGCGGGAAAATCAAGGTAGACGTACTGCGGAGAGTTCTCGTTGCCATACGTGATGTCCCAATACTGACTCCAGTATTGACCCGGCGTGCCAAAGTAAGCGTCCTCTGTGCTGGCAATCTCGGTCCCGCCCGTCGGCTGATCGTAGATCTTGACGTGCGGGTTGTCTTTCATCAGGAACACCACGCCCCGGTCCTGCGGGACGTCCAGTTTCACCTTCACACGGCTCGAAAGCGACGGCTCATTGGCGATGCCAAAGCCCGAGACGATCTGCACGCCATGCGGTGTCTTGTCGCAGAAGTAGTCGCTGCCATCGATGTTTCCATCGTGGTTTGCGTCCACAACCGCGTGGCATTTGATCAGCCGCAGCGCGGCGGGAAGGCATTGAGTCGGATTGTACGTCGTGTCCACCGTAATATCGTAGTTGCCCGCGGGCACATCCGGGCCGATGAATACCCGTATCTTGACTTTCTTTGCGATATCGCCATCAAGCCCGAATGCCCCGTTACGCTCCAGATACTGATTGTAATAGGCCCCTTTCGCCATCTGAACGATGATCTTGTTCTTCGCGTTCTCCGGATAGGTACTGGCGGATGCCGTGACATCTTGTTGGGTGTCCGTATTGATGAAGTGCACGTCCGCAGGCTGTCCAGGATCAGGCAGACCGCCGCCAATAATCGAGATTTCTTGTGGCTTGCCAATGACGACCGTGGATGGGTCGACGCGGAGCAGATTCAGGTCGGAGTGGTTCTCAAAAGGCCATCCCGCTTCTCCAAGAGGCAGCCCAGTGCCACCCGTCATCATATACTGCAAAGGCGACCACCCTGGCTGCATCCACTTCCATCTGTTCTCGTCTGTCCGGTCTTCGTAAAATCGCGGTACCCCAGCCATTCGGACGCTGATGCTGTCTTCTTCGCCTGTAAATACTGGCGGCGCGCCGGCAAGAGTGCGCGGATCGTTCCTCGCTTCATCTTTGTCGCAGAAGTGCCAGACAAAAACAGGACCCAAGCTATGGTGCACGTCGGTGTTCAAGAAGATGTCGCTAGCCATGAAGTCCGGGTCTGTCGCTTGGTCTCCACCGTCCGGTATTGGCAACCCATTTGGCTCCTTAAACTGCTTCAACCCAAGGAGGAGATTGTTAACCCCATTGCTGTCAAAAACGGCCTTGGATGGAATGCCATCGGCGCGCGGTATTGTAACGTTGTAGAATCGACCTGGTAGAGGAAGGGGTTCAGTAGGCGTAGCAACTGCGGCAGGACACATCTCGTCCTCGCGCGCCAGCGTCAGCGCCGGAGCCTCCGAGGGTTCGCTGAAAATGTGCTGCTTCAACGCCGGGACAGGTCCTATCGATCTCCTCAGGGTCGCATTCCATTGAAACCCTGGGATCACTGACCCATCGTAGTCATCTATGAAGGTGGTGGTCCCCGGCGTACCCGTAGCTGGATCCCACCAGGCCGTATCCCCAGTCCTTGTCACCGACTGCATCGTCATCGTGTATGGCCAGTTCTCGTAATCGATCCTCATCCCATAGCAATTTCGGACGCCGGTAGGCGGCGTCGGCATTGTGGTGACCGAAAGACCGAGTTTGTCAGTCGCGTTATAATCGAAACTCCACATCAGCAACTGATCGCCGGCCAGCCATCGCACGCTGCCACCATCTTCATAGTGGCCGCTGTACTCCCACATCATCGCAGACGGGTTGTTGTAGTATGGGCTGACAGGGAAGATCGTCGTTGGATTCCAGTTCCAACTATCGGCGACCCTCATCGGCATGCGCCAGATCGTAAGATCCTCTGACTGGTTGTTGTTCGTCGTATTCCCCGCAATGTCTTCGGCGTAGATGCCGGATACGGTGGTCTGCACTGATGTTCCGCTGAACTGAACCGGGTTGGCTAGCCGCCATGTGGAATTATAAATAGGATTTTGCAGATGCTCTTTTCGCATCCGCGCGTTGCCCTGCATCATCATGTATGTGTCCTCATCGGAACACACGGTTAATGCCGGCGAGAAGCTTCGGTAGGCGCGCACCACGGGCGGCGAACACTTCACAAGGAAAGTGACGTAGACTGGATCACCGTAATTGCCCAAGTTATCCCTCGCCCGCAAGGCTAGGATATAAGACACATTCGAATCCGGAGAAGAGAGCGGAAAGTCCGAATCCGGATAGGTGTACTTGTAGCCGGCGGCACTGTCCGGAGGGGTGCTAGTTAGCTCGTTGATCGTCTTCCCTGTGTCGCCCGGCTGGCCAGCTTGAGAAAGAGCCCACAGGTTTGCCGCACGGTTGTTGCTCACATAATCCTGCAGACTCGCGGTCAGGCTGCCCGGGGCTGGCAGCGCCCAATGTATCGTTGTGTCGGGGGAGTTGAGCGTATAGCAGTTATCCGGCGTTACTGGTTGGTAATTCGGGGTGGTGATGAGATCTCGGAAGAATGTCAGATTCCCGTTGCTACTAGACCCCCAAACGCGAGCATGCAATTCTGCGACGCCCGAAGCATCCTGCAGTTCACCTTCCGGCGTAAAGTCGTCCTTGCCGAATACGTTCCGCAAGGTATCCGGATCTTGGGTGCTCGGATCCCAATAGACCTCCTTATCAGCCGGTCCGAGAAACAGGCACTGAAGGTCTGCCGTGGTAAACTTGAGCGGCCGGGTAAGATTGATCGTTGGCCCCGTTGTATCCACAACGATGGTAAGACTCTTGTTTGCGCCCTGCCCGGCGGAGTCCGTGACCTGAATGGCTATGGCGTATTCACCGTCCCCTGGAAATCCAATAAAGTAGCTTCCTTGTTGTGGGTCCACGCTGCTTTGATTGATCTTCGCCTGATACGGCGGCACGCCCCCGATGACATTGAACGACAACGTTAAAAAAGTGCTGTTCACGAACGTCTTGCCATCATGAACCAGCGTCGTGCAGCCGCTAATAACCGGAGTAGTAATAGCTAGTGTAGGCGGCGGCGTGGTGCTGGTCGAAGAAAACGTCTCCGTTCCGATCAGTGGAGGACCAATGTTCCCCGCCGCATCTTGAAACTTTACGCTATAGTTAAAAGTATTTCCGCCTGTCTTCTGAAACGCCGCGACGAACGTTCCTGCACCCATACCTTCAACCTGGGCGCCATCTGCCGTCGCAATGACCCCAACCACGCCGGCCGGCGAATCGAGCGTCAGAACAACCCGATCGGGCGTCGCCGTAACGCTGGTAATCGATGGCATCGGCGGCGGAGAGGTGTCGATCTCTGCGCTCGCCAACGCCTGCCCGGCATTGCCCGCCGCATCGGAAACCTTGATCGTCAATGTGCGCATCCCATCGAGAAGAGGCGTGGTTGGCGTGAAGTTGAAGCCAGCAGCCGATAGGGTGCTCAACTGTGTCACGTCGTCCCCATCCAGGTACAGATGGATGGAACTCAACGCGATCGGCGATCCAGTTCCGTCGAATGTCCCCGAGTACGTCGGTCTTGAGTTGTTGGTCGCAAGACCGCCGTACGGCGAAAGGTTAGTGATCATCGGCGGCGTTGTATCGACAAAGAACGTCCAACTGCCTTCCGCGTTCATTCCGGCTGTCGTCGCGACAGTAACGTTAACCACGTGAGGGCCTTGACTGAGAATGGGAGCAGGCCCGGTGAACCTGAATGGTCCGGTGCTGGTGGTAACATTGACCAGACGCCCATCCACACGGACATCCAACGTGCTGAAGTTGAGATCGCCATTTGGATTCTCCACCGTCGCGGCGATCGTTGGGCGCAGCGTCGGCACATAGGAACCTGCAAGTGGCATCACGTCGGATAGGATGAGCGGGCGTGCGCAAACGATCTTCACGTCGGTTTCCGTGTAGACGATCTGAAGCAGGCTGCCGTTCAGCGTGAAGGTGCTGTGCTGCGGCAGGTTGCTGAATGCTCCGCTCACCCCAGTTGTTGACGTGAGAATCGTAAAGGAATCCCCGAGAGCGGGCGTGAACGTCCCGCCCAACGTGAGCGAGAGCGTGCAATTGTTCAAGTAGGCCGCGCCGGTCACCTGCAGTTGGCTGTAATCCGCGCCGGCGACACTCCCGTTGATCACTGTGGCAAGTGTCGAAGACGAGCCACCAAAACTCACGTCCTTGGTTTGCAGAATGCCGCTGCTGACGGAGGCGCCCGGCCTGACTATCCCGTTCTGCCCAGAGCTTATCGTCACCGTTCCAACTGAACCGGTACCGCAAAGTTCCGCGCCACCCCGAACATCGACGGCGCTATTCGGCTGGAATCCATTGGCCACCAGAACGCCTTCAGAAACATCGGTCATCCCGGTATAGCTGCTGGTGCCAGTCAGCGTCAGAGTGCCGGAACCGGCTTTGATCATGCCTCCAGTGCCGAGAACTGCGCCGCTTAGGGCAAGGTTGCCTGCCACATCGAGTAAAAGCGTCCGGCCGGAGATATTCACTGCGCCAGAAATGTTCAGCGCGCTGCCAGCGGCGCACGTCAGTCGCCCGTCCGCATTGAACGCCACGTCGAAATCTACCGCGTTTGTCCCCGCAACATTGTTTATCGGAAGGCCGCCGCTAAAAACGACGGCGTTGCCTGTCAGAACGTACCCAGAATCCTGGAAGCGGATGCCACGGAACGTCGTGCCTGCAGAGTAATCGTTGTTATTGCTCTTCCTCACTGCTCCCGTGGAACCGAAGAGCAGACTGTCTCCTTCAGCCGGAGCCACGCCCCCCGCCCAATTGGCGCCCGTTGTCCAATTGTTGTCGGTGCCGTTGCCCGTCCAAAATTTACAGATATTGATCGTCATCGTTCTGGGCTGCAAGTCGAGGTCCACCCCACCGCCTGCCGTTCCGCCATCGTCCTGCACCTGAAACGTGAAACTGGTATACGGTGAGCCGTTGCCGCCGGCTCCCGACGCAAACGTGAGATTCGGGATTCCAGCGACCGGGATGAAGTCGCCAGCAGACACGCTTACGCCGCTCAGCATCAGGCTCCCCGCTGCCGGCAATGTCGTGATCTTCACCGCCATGAAGTTGTTCGCCGGCGTGTCGTTTGGATCGCTGAAGCCAAAGTCAATGGCCACGAACGCGTACGTCCCCTCCTCCAGCATCGCGATCGTGTTGTCCATCCCTGCCGGAGGATTGTTCAGCGACGTCACATTGAAGGCGATCGTGTTAGGCGTTTGGGCCAAATTGACCCCGCCATTGGCCGTGCCGCCGTCGTCCTGCACCTGGAAAGTGAAGCTGGCGTACGGAGAATCGTGGGCGTCCACCGCCGGAGTAAACGTCAAATTCGGGATACTGGCCACCAGGATAATCTCGCCTGCCGATACCGCCACACCGCTCAGTTCCAGACTCCCCGCTGCCGGCAACGTCTTGATCTTCACCGCCATGAAGTTGTTCGCCGGCGTATCGTTTGGATCGCTGAAGCCAAAGTCACTCGACGCGAAGGTGTACGTCGCGTCCTCGAGGATCGTGATCGTGTTGTCAGTTCCAATAGGCGGACTGTTTGCCGCCGTCACCGTGATCGTAAAGCTCTGCGGATCGGAGGTGTCGTGCCCTCCGTTTAGCGTGCCGCCATTGTCGTGGAGCGTCACGCCCACGATCGCCGTTCCATGCGCATTTGCGGCCGGCGTGAAAGTCAGATCGCCGTTCGATGCAACTGCGGGCGGGACCGAAAACAGAGCGTTGTTGTCGTGTGTGACCCCAAACGTCAAAGTCTGCCCTTCTTCCAGCGCCGCGCCGGCCGAGATGTTCGTCGCCCAGCCAACAAGCGTTTTCGGCCCGGAATTTTCAGTGACAGTCTGGTCCGCGCCTTTGGTGAACGAGGGAACATGATTCACGTCATGCCTGACCAGAAGCCCCGCTCCCTGATCGGTCGGCATGATCACGTGAAAATTCGGACCGAACACGGTCGTACCAGCAGCCGTTATGGTGAGCTTGGCGACCGGACTGACCGTGACGCTTCCGCTCGTCGTCACGTTCCCGCCGCTCCAGACGTTGGTGCTGGTATTCACGTCCCCGGAGATCGTCACGTCCGCGGCGCAAGCAGAAAAGGCAGCGATTAAGAAAATTATTGCGGCACCCGTTGCTTTCACGATTCACCC
Source organism: Planctomycetota bacterium (assembly GCA_036504595.1). GTDB lineage: Bacteria > Planctomycetota > SZUA-567 > H5-PLA8 > H5-PLA8 > DASXUX01. The sequence goes on from DASXUX010000099.1 coordinate 31,559, forward strand.
CTCAGCAAGTTGGTCAATGTGCAATACCGGCGTTGCGGTCCCAGGCGCAACGACTGTTGGGTGAGAATTACTTCTTAGCAGCAGCTTCGAGCGCATCAATGCGGCTTGTCAGCTTTGCGAGGGCATCCCTCAGTGCAGTATTGTCTGCTTTGAGAGCTGCGTTATCTCCTTGCAGCGCAGCATTCTGTATCTCGATGGTGGTAAAACGCTCAGCGAGGTTCTTCGGTGTAGCGGCCTGCAAGCTTAGGATGTCGTTTTGCTGTTCCTGCAAACCCTGAACGATGTACGGCACCAACTCGGTTGTCTTCAATCCCAGCGAGTCGCTGGTTGGCGAGGTTCCAATCGGAGCAACAAGATCAGGATAGATCTCTTGAACGTCCTGGGCAATAAAACCCACTTCATTTTTGCTTCCCCTAATGTAGTCAAATCTTGCCGGCTTAAGCTTCATGAGCTGACTCATAGCTTTCGCTTGTGAACTATAGACCTCATTTAAGTAGACGATGTTTTCCTTCATCCTCCGGTCTGAGCCATAAGTCCAGGATGGGCAGCCAAGATATCCGTTCCCGTTATCCCGAATATAGAAGTTGTCCCAAGTATCCCAGCAATCCCGCACAACAATTGGCACTGAGTAACTTGAATGATCTCCCTCTCCAAGGATATGCAGAGGAGCTATGGGCGCCGTGGTCCTAATACCCACCCGCCCGCTGAAATAGCCGTTGCCGATGACGTGCAAAGGGCCGGCGGGAGACGTCGTGCCAATGCCAACATTGCCAGCATTAAAATACGAAACAGCCCCGGAATTTCCATTGATCGATATTCGATTTGTGGAATCTCCGCTTGTACCCGATATTTCAACTTCACCAGTGCCGCCACCGCTTCCGATTCGCAAGGTACTTGTGTACATCTTCAGATCACTACTGCCAAGCCAAATACCGTTGCCAAACTGGTTTGCCTGGTTAAGGCGCAAGTATGCATCGCCAGTTTCGGCAATCGCTTTGCCATTGCCGTAAACGGCGGTATTGAATCCAACCGTGCCCTGGACATCCAATTTGTAGTTCGGTCCCGTCGTGCCGATACCAACATTGCCAGCATTCACAGTCAGACCTACTGTTCCGGCATTGGAAATAAGGTGTAAAGAATTTTCAGACCGCACGACTAGAGAATCTGCAAGAGTACCGGTGCCATACCCTCCCGCAGTACCAGCAACACCTAAGTACGCCTTAGATGTTCCACTCCTGTCAAAACGGATCTCCGGAAAAGTCGCGGCGTCGACAGCAACCCCATCTTCTCCTGCTGTGGACACAACATGTAGTTTGTGTCCTGGTCCAGCAGTCCCGATGCCAACGTTGCCGTCACCTCGCACGCGCATGAAGGTGGCGCCGCTTTGGCCGCGCACTTGGAAAGCAACGTCTGTTGCATCAGTCCCGCCATCAACGTTGAAGCCGAAGGAGTGCCCCGAAGCCTGTCCGCCTTGCCCAATGTATCCGGCGTAGGCATCGGCATGAGCGTCAACAACCATTAAGCGATAGGTAGGCGACGGTGTCCCGATGCCGACGTTGCCGCCCGGGAGAATAGTCATCGCGTTGACTCGGTTGGTGCCCCCGTTCGCTGTGTAGATCTTCAATCCGGATAGGTCGACTCCCGCCGAGCCGGTCGGCACAAATGGCACGAGCGACGCAGACCGGTAAGGCCGATTGCTCGTGTCGGTATAGAGCCGCAGACCATAGCCTTCGCCGCCTATCGCCAGGCTGTTGTCAACACCAATATCGCCACCATTCACCTCCAGTTTATGGTACGGACTCACCTGATTAATGCCGACGTTTCCATCGCCTCGAACAAGGAATCGGGAAAGGGTGTTCGTCTTGTCGCTGATCTGAAACGCCTGGTCGGTGCTGTCGGTGCCGGCTTGTACCGTCAGTCCGTAGCTCGACGTGACATTGGCGATGACCTTTGCGGTCCATGCGCCGCTACTGTCTTGAGCAACATGCAGCTTTGTACTGGGTGAACTGGTCCCGATCCCCACGCTTCCCTTCAGCACGGTTGTCGTGACGCTGTTGTTGCCGATCACAACCTGGTTGCTGGTCGTAGCCGTCGCGCCGTAGCCGATGGCCGTCGAGTTTGTTGCAGCCGCCGTGGAATTCGTCGCTGAAGCGCCGACAAACGTATTCTGAGCCCCCGTCACCGTCGATCCGGCGGCATACCCAACGGCCGTCACGTCGGAACCGGTCGTGTAGGATCCGGCGGAATACCCAATGGCAGTCATGTGGGTGCCGGTCGTGATCGACGTCCCGGCCCCGGAGCCGACGATGACGTGCCCTACGCCCGTCGTGTTCGACGCGCCAGCAACCGACCCAACGAAGACGTTGTCTGAACCCGTGCTCGCGCTTCCAGCCCGGTAACCCAAGGCCGTGCATTCTGAGCCCGTCGTCATGAGATTCAGCGCTTGATACCCCATCGCCGTGTTGTGCACGCCCGTCGCCGAATTCGCCCCCGTGCTGCCCAGCACAGTCAAGAATGGCGTGGCAATCTGCGTCGTTCCTATCAGCGAAGCCGGTAAACTCGCCCACGTGGAATCGCCGCGCAGATAGGTTGAACTCGATGCTGTTCCTGACCCAAGTTGCGCAGTCGGCACGGTTCCAGATCTTAGATTCGACGCGTTCAAGGTCGTCAGGCCCGCGCCATTGCCCGTGATGCTCCCGCTGAAGTTCACGCTGCCGGAAACGTCCAGCGTTGCCGCTGGACTGGCCGTCCCAATGCCGACGTTGCCGTCTCCACGCACATACAGGTACGTAGAGGTGCCTCCTTGATTCCGCACTCGCAACGCGGCATCGCTCGCATTCGTCCCGCCATCGACCGCCAACCCGTAGGATGATCCTGCTGGCTGCCCGCTCTGCGCCAGGTAGGTCGCATACAGGTTCGGAGACGAGTCCATCACAGCAAGCCGGTAATTTGGCGTTTCCGTCCCGATCCCAACGTACCCGTTGGGGAAGACCGCAGCGTAGTTCACCGTCGCTCCCGAAGCCGACGCATACAAGCCAACGTTCTGGCTGCCAGCACCGGTCGCAGTCGTTCGTATGCCGTAGTTCGTGTTGTTGCTTCCGGACGATTCTGCAATCAGTCCGAAATTCTGGAGACAATTTCCCGTCTTCGAGAAGTACCCGGCCATTCCCGGACCGCTTGGGATGATTCCCGTGTGGCTCGCGTTTACTGCGGCGCTGTTACTCGCGGTTGATGTGCACAGCGCCGTGAAGCTGTTGTTGGCACTGGCCACAGTACCAACTCCCAGCTTCGCGAACTGCGGCGTTGCGGCGGTGTGAATGTCCTGCGGCGTACTTAGCGTAATATTGCCTGCACTGTTTGCGACGTTGACCTGGTTCGTCGTTCCGGTCAGCGTCCCGAGCGCATATCCTGTTCCGTTGCCGATCAAGAGTTGGCCGTTAGTGGGTATCGCAGAAAGCCCCGTTCCGCCCTGGCCCACGCCTATAGTGCCGGAGAGATTACCGGCGTTCAGATTCGTGAGCCCGCTGCCATTGCCGCTGTACATGCCCGTCGCGCTGACTGACGCCACCGCCCCACCAGTGCTGTTCTGCCACTCCTGTAGATTAGCCGTCTGCGTCCCTGAGTTCGCCTGGACGATTAAGCCTGTGTTTGCATCGCCACCCGTTTGGATGGTCTGAAGACCCGTCGCGAACGTGTTTGCTGCTGTCAACGATGCGCCGTCCAGGTTGCTCAGCGCTTCCGATGCCGTCGTCGCGCCGGTGCCGCCATGGGCGATAGGTACGGTCCCGGCGATGCTAGCGGCGCTCAGGTTCGTAAGCCCGCTGCCATTGCCTGTTACGACGCCGGTTGCGCTAATGGATGCGAGCGCGCCCCCGCTGCTGTTCTGCCATTCCTGCAGGTTTGCGCTCTGGCTGGCACTCCCTTTGACGATCAAGGCTTTGAAGTCGTTGCTGGGTTGTACCGTTTGCGTGCCTGCCGCTGCAAACGTGTTGATGGCATTTTTCAGCGGTACATTTGAACTCAAGGCGCTATCAGAGACTTTCCCCGCAGTGCTAATCGTTGAGAGTTTGCCATCGTTAATTGTTGTAGTCGTTGCGGCATTGTTGAGTGCGGTCACAATGTGATTGCCAGAACTCGATGCAATCGTGTTGCTGTTCCCTGCTCCGCTGACATCGCCGCTGAGTGTGATGTTTGCACCGCTCAGGTTCGTAAGCCCGCTGCCATTGCCTGTTACGACGCCAGTTGCGCTAATGGATGCGAGCGCGCCCCCGCTGCTGTTCTGCCATTCCTGCAGGTTGGCACTCTGGCTGGCACTCCCCTTTACGATCAAGGCTTTGCTGTCGTTGCTGGGTTGTACCGTTTGCGTTCCGGCCGCTGCAAATGTGTTGATGGCATTTTTCAGCGGTACATTCGAGCTAAGTCTGGCGTCTGGCAGGGCGCCCGTAGTCGCCGAGTTTATCGCTGCTATCGCGCTCTGACCGGCTGCATCCGTGTTCGCGAGCGCATTGGCCGTCGCCGCCGTCGTGGCCGTAGCTGCAGCGGTTGCATTCGCTACTGCTCCGGCCACCTTCGCTCCGGACACCCCAACAATCTTTGCGTCCGTCACCGCATTGTCCGCAATCTTCACGGTCGTCACTGCATTGCTCGCAATCGCCGTGGCGCCTTGCGTTCCCGTTACATCGCCAGCCAGCGTTCCGCTGAAGTTCACCGCAGCGGTTGCGTTCGCCACCGCGCCCGTCACCTTGCCCCCGGACACTCCAACAATCTTCGCATCCGTCACCGCATTGTCCGCGATCTTCGCCGTCGTCACTGCATTGCCCGCGATCGACGGATTCGGGTAAGTACCGCTCAAGTCCCCATTAGCAGCAGCACCCACAATCAGATACGTGGCGGAGAGGTCGGGAACGTCCGCAGCAACCAGCGCACGGAATGATGGCGTGGCTGGCTGGCCAGCCGCCGGGCCAGCGAAGACAAAGTTGGCCGTTGCTGCCGGTGGCGACCATGAACTTTGCCAAGTGCCATCGTCGCACAAAAACTTCCCGCTCGGATTTCCCGTCGCAGGAACAGCCCCTTTCTTGTTGCTAGTCATCGCCGGCAAAAAGTCGCCGTCCAGAATTCCGGAGGAGATGTTGTTGGCATTCGTGCAATCAGTGTCTGGCACGTTGCCGAGACCAATGTCGGTCTTCGTCAGCGCAAGCATGGTTTTTACGTCGATGACGCTCAATTCCATGCAGCTCGCCGCCGCGCCGTTTTTATTGCCCAGGATCGTGTTCCCGGAAACCTGCTGTATCAGGGAATAGCTGATGGTTGGCAGCGCCGTGGACAAGATTTTTGCGTTGCCGTCAGTTATGACGGTGGCTCCTAGCTTGATCACGCCGTCCACGCGCAAGTTGCCGCTGCCAATGTGCAGCGCCTCCGCCGGCGCATCGGTGCCGATCCCTATCCTGCCCTCGGTGGTGAGGCGGATTTTCTCTCCGCCGCTGTAGTTGAAGTACATGTTCCCGCGAATCGTTGTGTCGCCGTTCACGTCCAGTTTCGTGGCCGGCGTGGCCGTACCGATCCCAACGTTGCCATTGGAATCAACCGTCAAAGCGTCTTCGGCGAAAGCGCCAAAGCCCCAGGACATAATGCAAAACAGAGCGAGTCTGATGATCTTGCCTGACATGTCCCCCTCCTCCAATCGAAGAGCTCAACTTCAGCCCAAAAGGTCTCAACGCAGATCGTTTCCATCAAAGACGAAAAGCAGTGAACCTGAGAAAACTCCTCGTCGCAAAGCGTATCACCTGCGATTTCGCATTCTCTCAGCGGTGCGGGAACCAAGGACATTTTCACCCCGCCTCTCGTGTCCGTCGCCGCAAGTGCCGTTGCCGCTTTTTGCAGCCACTATGCGGAAAATCACGGTCCCGCCTCTTTTCGTTGATGTTTCCAGCTATTTACCACGCTAAAAATCTGTACGCAAGGACGAAAATGTATATAAATTGCAAAATAATCGTGATAACGCATGTCATTTATAACAGATCACCAAAAACTATTTCTCAAATAAGAACATGCAAAAGGGTTACCTGAGGCGGCCGAGTCTTCGGACCAGGCCGTGCGAGCACCATGGAGAAATCCCAACGCCGTTGTTCGTTGGGTGCTCACGCCTACACCTCCTCCAACAATCTTGCGCAGCGTTCCCCATTTGCGTAAAGTTACTGTTTGTGGCTTCTTCTATATGGCGAACTCTTTGGGGAACAACTCTTTGAGCTGGATCTTACTTGCAATCTCCGGCACGTGTCTGTTCCTTGCCGCGCAGCGCGTAAGCGCCAGGCTGCTGCGTCAAGCGCTCGAACGAGCCATCGCGATCCCGGTGCTTGTCTTCGGCTGCATCGTTGCCATTGGTGAACTGGCGTCCCTTTTTGGAATGCTCAACCGGCCGAGCTTTTGGCTGGCCGGCAGCGCAGTCGCAGTCGTACTGTCGCGGCTCTTGACGCCCCAGGCCGCCGTTGGATCGATCGGATTGCCGAAATGGCGATGGACTGGAAGAAGCGTCGCGCTGGCCTACGCGATCATCTTGGCATTGGCCGTCGCGCTCCCGCCGAACACGTGGGATTCGATGAGCTATCACCTGTCCCGGATCGGCTACTATCTTCAGCAAGGACACCTCGGACATTTCGTCACCAACAACACTCGCCAGACGGAATTCCCCGTGAACGCTGAGTTGGCGATGCTCTGGACCATCGTGTTTCTCAGGAGCGACCGGCTGGCGGTGCTGGTGCAATTCACGGCGGCCATCGGGGCTGCGCTGTCCGTGGCGGGCATCTGCCTGCGCCTGCGTCTACCGAGGCTGATGGCCGGACTTGCGGCGCTCATCTGTTTGAGCCTGCCGCAGATTGCATTGCAGGCTAGCAGCACGCAGAACGATCTCACGGCCGCATGGCTGCTGTGCGCAGGCGTTTACTTTCTGCTTGCCGTCGCGCATACAGGCCTTTGGAGCTATGCACTTCTAGCCGGCGCAGCAATCGGGCTGGCGGTTGGAACCAAGCCTACCGTTTGTCTATTCGCGCCCGGCCTGCTCCTCTGGTGGTTGTTAGAACTTAGACGCAGTACGGTATGCTGGCACCGTGTGTTGCCGGTCGCCACGGGCGCCGTTGTCCTCGGCTGCATTCTTTTCGCCGCGCCGCAGTACCTGCGAAACTGCGCCGCCACCGGCCATGTGTTGCCGCGGCAGGAAATTGTCGCCGTCAGCCATCCAACGCTGCGTACCTTCGTCGCCAACGGAGCGCGAACGTCCCTCGATCTGATGGATTTGAACGGCCTGCCGTACCCAGCCAATCGAGCGATCTGTGTGTTGAAGCGCTACGCCTTTGCCAAGCTGGGTGTGGATGTCGAGTGGCTCAACCCAGCGGACGCGACCTATCCAAGCACGAAGTTTGGCTTCGCGGCCAACATTTTGTGCGAAGACGTTGCCTGGTACGGCGCACTGGGGATGCTCGTCGTTGCCGGCGCGGCCGTGCATTGTCTGCGCTCTCTGCGGCGAGGGCGCTGGGCGCACGCGGCCCAGGTTGCCGGTCCGTTCGGATTTGCGCTGCTCGTCTGTCTGCTGCTGCGGTGGCAACCGTGGATCGCACGGTTTTATGTTGCAGCGCTCTTGTTGCTGGTGCCTGCGGCGATGTGGGGCCTCCGCGATATGTTCGGCCGCATGTCGCGGCGGTGGCGCAGAGCGGGCTGGAGCATGGTGTGCGGACTGACCGCCACTGCGGCTTTGGTTGCCGCAGTTCAGAACGAGATCAAGCCGCTAATGCGTATTGGCAGCCAACCCAGCGTATTTGCATTCAGTCCTGAACAACAACGCTGCCGCCACCGGCCGTACCATGCCGACCTGCTGCGTTTTGTCTCCACCTTGCCGCCCGCGCGGATCGGGTATTGTGGGGACTTAGATCAGTGGGATTACCTCGCGTTCGGACCGGATTTTCGCCACAGCGTTGTGCGCTATGATGAGACTGTCGATTGGTCAAAAGCATTTGTCACGGATCGCTGCGATCTGATTTTTGTGCAGCGAAACCTATTCGCTTCGCCGCCGAACGGCTGTTGTCTGAAAGAACTCAACTCGTACTGGTGGATTGCGACTAGTCCAAGTGCAATCGGAAGGGGCGAATGCCAGAAACCGATGGCCGAGTAAAATGATGCACAGGGCGCGTTCCTGAAATAACCCCCGAGCCCTCGGCTGCCCCAATCCGAACAGATATTTGCTGCTGCATTACCTGCCGTGCAACCTCGTCCAGCCGATCCTCAAGCCTTTCTGCAATGCAGAACTCAAGAGGTATGTTAATCCGCCATTTGCAGGAGCGCGCTACCTGCGCACGAGTGTCCCTTGCTCGTGGTTCGGGACCAGTTCAAAAGGGGACTTTGCCAATATCCCTTCGATAGCTGTGCGAACCTGGGTATCGGATTCAGTCTTCCACGCTGAAGTGAGCGCCGCCTCTTCGTCCTTCCGAGCTAGACCGCATAAGGCAATCGCACTGCATTTTCGCACTGCCGGCGATCTGCCCGATCGCAGCAGTCTAAGGAGCAATGGAACCGAGGAAGTGCAGTTGAGTTTTGCCAGTGCATCCACATATGGCAGGACGATCCCCGGATCGGGTTGGCCTGCCGGAGCCATCAACAGTTCGGTTTCTACGCAATTCTTAATCGCGGCAACAGCGTCCTCTTTGGTTCGTTGATCCATCTCATTCGCGAGAAATCCAGCCGTGACGGAAGCCTTGCGGCTGACTGTCCGCTCTTTTGCAGAGATTCGTGAGAGCACGCCTCCTGTAGACGGCGTACACTTTATCCGCGCAACAAGATCCAGTGCCGATAAAACGACATTCTCGTTCTTTTCATTCAGCAATAGGTCGGGCAGCAGGGCCTGCGCACGCTGTGGCTGCCACACACCTAGTAACTCCAAGGACTTCTGCCGTATCTCCGGATCGGAGTGCCTTGTCAAAGCCTCCAGAGAGGCCTGAGTTTCCGGTTGAGACGACGGGAATGCCTTCGCAGACGTCGTCCTGCCGCCAGCCCGCATTCGTTCGGCAACCAGCAAAGCACCGAGGACGCCGGTGCTTACGAGCAACATCGCGGACAAAATCTTAAAATGATGCGTTCCCGTTGACATGCTACCCTGCAATACAGGTTGGCCGGGAACTCGACAAGCGCAGAATAAGAATGTCTGGCTTTCTAGACGGATGGACCAGTGCCGTGAGGCGGGTCAGAGGCACCCATACGCAAAACCAGGCAGTCTCAAAATGCCGGCACGCACGCGGCGCGGCGGACCGGCGAAAAACGTCGAAGCGGCGCCTGGCTTCGATACGGTGGCGCAGATTGTTGAGCAGGCTGTGCAGCGCCAGGTCAACCAAGTGCTAGACCGCGCCATCGCGGTGCTCAACGAAGCCAAGATTTAGCGCGGCGTGCGTGTGCGAATCTCCGCCACCGCGGTCCGATAACGACCGCTTACGTGAGGCTGAGCGACCGACAAAATGCAGCGGATCTTTCGCTGACGCTTTGGCTGAAAATGAAGCTACTTTGCGCGACCCAAAGTCGTGGAGTTAGGACTTCTTTCTCCACTCTCTGATTTTGCTTGCCACGGCGTACAGTTCAGGTTCGCTCTTCACACGTCGTACCGCACGGTGCAGGAGTTCACACTTCCGGCGAGGGTCAGTTGCGTTTTCAAAATCGTGCAGCAACTCCCAGGCTGTTGGCGGATGAGCTGGAAATGCCATAGCTAAGCTCCAGAACGATCACACGTATCCGTCGCAATGGATATCAGTAACTGGTGTGCAGCCAGGCGAATCTTCCGCAGCGCTGGCACCGGCCTGGGTGGCAGAGACCGGGTACTTTCGGTGCGACACCGTAGCGCGCGCCAGGCACATCGTTGGTGGCGCCGCAGCGTGGGCAACCCCAGGTACCCAGCGATGGCCCAGTTTCCTTTGCTTCGCGCAGATAGGTTGCGGCGAAGGCTTGGTGACGTACGCGCCGCAGAGCTCGGGGCGTCATGATGCTGCAGTGGCCAGTGCGACTGAGAATAATGTGATCCAATAGCGGGTATCCGATCAGCAGACTGGCTTCCGCGGTGTCGCGCGTCACCCGCAGATCAGCATCACTGGGCTCAAGGCACCCGGACGGGTGATTGTGGACCAGGAAAATAGCGCTGGCCATCGAGCGCACCGCGCCGTAGAAGGCATCGCCAATGCGCAGCACGAGGTGATCACCGGTGCCCACCGAGATCAGATTCCAGTATAGGAGGCGGCATTGCGAATTTACTGCCCCTGCGACCATCACCTCTCGGTCCTGTGTCGCGATCTCGGCAAATACCGCCGCAATTGCGCCCGCTGAGTTTACGACGGGGCATTTCTCTGCTCCAAATTGTGCGAGCAGATCGTGCCCCATTACCGGGGCGGCGGTGTACGCTCGAAATCCGTTTTCGGCACAGGCATGCATCGGCGGCTCCCTTAAGCAACAGCCTTGCCTCTGCGGAAGTCTCGTTGCCCCAGCAGTGCTCGGTACGAAATGCCGCTGGTGCACAGGGTTGCAGGTGAGCGCTCCTGCTTGTGCTGATCAAGCAGGAATGATACAGCACAGTTGTGTGCAGGGGTTGTGCAGCGTTGTGCAGGCACCTCGCATCGGATAAGGTAAAAACAGTGGGTTTTCGGGAGGCGAAATGGCCAAGTATGCGTGCACGGTGCTGATTGCCGACGACGACAAGTACATTCGAGATGACCTAAGTGATCTGTTAAAGGGAACCATCGAGGTCCTTCTGCTTGCGAGTACTGCTAAGGAAACGTGGCAAGCGATTAGCGAACATAAGCCGGACTTGGTGCTGTTGGATATCAGGTTCCCCGATTGCACCGATCTGAGCCTGCTGAAGCGCATCAAGGAGGAGACCAGCGCTGACGTGATTGTCCTCACCAGCCAAACCGAAAACATCCCCCAGATCGTAAACGCGATCAAGCTGGGTGCGTTCGACTATGTTCCTAAACCCTTCACGGGCGCGGAACTGTTGAACCGCATCGAGAAGGCGCTTGGTCAGCGCGCGTTGCTCAAGTCTCGCGAGTATCTTCTGAACGAATTGGAGGCACAAAGCGGTTTAGGGTGTTTGATCGGTCGAAGCGCGGCCATGGAACAGGCGCGCCAGACAATCCGCCGGCTCGCGCAGACGGACGGTTGCGTATTGCTCCGCGGCGAGAGCGGAACGGGCAAGGAACTGGCCGCACGCGCGCTGCACTATCTCAGCCGGCGGCGAAGTAATCCCTTCATTGTCGTCAACTGCGCGTCGATCCCGGAGGCCCTGGTCGAGTCCGTGTTTTTCGGGCATCGGCGGGGTGCTTTCACCGGGGCCGTGGAGAACATGAAGGGAAAATTCGAGGCTGCTGAGGACGGCACGTTGTTCTTAGATGAAATCGGCGACATGCCGCTAGCGCAGCAGGCATCTTTGCTGCGCGTACTGGAATATAGACACTTTGTGCCGGTGGGTGAGACTCGCGAGCGGGAATGCAGGGCCCGGTTCGTCCTGGCGAGCAACCGCGACCTGCGTGAGCGCGTCGACTCCGGCGCTTTCCGAGAAGACTTGTTCTACCGTATTAACGTCGCCGCGATC
>DASXUX010000100.1:0-13616 GCA_036504595.1 Planctomycetota bacterium
CGACCCCTGAAGCCGCCGTACCATGCCAGCTTACACCCACCGCCCGCGCAGACGCCATGCAGCCACCGCACGTTCAAACCGGCGCATTCACCACATTTTCAAACCGGCTGATTTACCGCATTTTCACACCGGCGCTGACAGTCTGCGAGGTTAAACTCGAATGATGGGACGCCCTGCTCCTCCTTCGTGCTGGCTTTCGCCATGATCTCCTTCATTAGATCGTAGCCTTTGAAGTGCTTCGTTACGAGGATCAGATGGTGAGTCGTCCGTGTACCAGCTTCGTTGCGGAACCGGAAGGGAAGCACAAAACGATGCCCATACTCCCTTAAAGCGGTGGCCAGTTGGTTGACGATGGCCAACTCTCGGTCCGAGGGAGTCATGGGCTCCAAATCTGATTCCAGCCGCTTTGCGCGCTCGTTGCCAAACAGGGCACACATGTGTTCATGTACGAATGGATTGCTCAGCCCCGCGTTAATGCGGCCATAGTTGAAGAAGAAGAGACAGTCGCAGCCCCAGCTCTTAAGGAACGAGTTGACCAAGTTCAGCGTCAGCCCCTTGTATCCCCACGGGTCGATGAATGCGAGAATTGGGATGGTGTTGATCCTTGCGAAATCCTGGGCGATTTTCTCTCCGACCTCCGTGTTCCAGATTTCCGGTTTGTTCTTGAGGCGCTCGATGCCGGGCAGCGTTCGGATCGCGTCCTCCAGGCTCCGCACGTTCTCTTCATCTTTGTCGTTAAAGATGGTCAGCAACCGGTCAGCATATATGGGCTTCTCAATTGCCTTCTGAAGCACGCGCAGAGGCGTTGAGATCGCACCATCCTTATAGCGCCCTGGGCCAGCAAACAAATCGACATACCCAATACGGTGATCCTGATTGGGGCGCCACTTGTTCTGAGCCCCGGTTATTACTCCTGCCCAGGCGTCAAAATACTTCTCGACTATCGTGGCCTTAACCAGCGACTGCTCCCGAATCTCGTCGAAGAAAGTCTGCGTGCTCACGGGATCCTCCTTTAGAAAGAGTAACCGCTGCAATAGCGTTCTGCGTCGTTCACTGCGCCGCTGCCTTGTGCCTCGCCTTCACGTTGCCCTCAAGTTCCTTCGGCCCTTCCACCGCCACCTGTTCTCCCCAGCTCAGAATCCACGCCTCCAACTCCGGCCCCTGTGAACACGTCATCGTCAACCGGACTTCTCCGTCCGGCAGATCTTCAATCACCTGCGTCGGATGCCACTGCCGTTCCCGGATCAATCCCGCGACTTCCCGGCAAAAGCGCAGCTTCACCTGCTGTACATCGCGCCCTGCCACGATGCCGAACGCACTCTTGAAATGCTTTTGTGGATCGAAGTCGGCGGGGCGCTGAAACGTTTCGCTCAGCACGCGCACATCTTTCATCCGCGCCGGGACGAACGTGCGGATCTCCTTCCGTAGATGGCAGTGCGCGACCAGATACCACTGGCCTTCGCAGCGTGTGAGGTGAATCGGGTCGATCTTGCGCCGTGTCGTTTCAGCGCGATCCCGACCCGCATACACCATTGACACTCGGCGCCTGTGAACGAGCGCATCGTACAGCGTGTTCAGCGTTTCAGGATGCTGATCGCTGACGCTCGATGCCCGCTCCAGCCGCAGAGACAGTGCATCCGAAAGCTCGCCGAGCGTGATGTCGCAGCCCGTGGGCATCATTAGGGACAGTTTGCCAAGGACAGACTCCAGGACTTTCTGGACAGGCGATCCCGCCAAGCTGCGCGCCGCTTGTTCGATCAAGAACACTGCGGCCACTTCATCTTCGCGCAGCCGCGGCACGAGCGACGCCCGAGTGGCGTTCTCGTAGTGGTAGCCGTGCCGGACTTCGTCGTAGATCGGGTTCACGCCGAAGATGTCGGCGAGTAGCTCCACGTATTTCCGCGCAGTTTTCGCGCTGACGTCCAGCTTCTCACCGAGCATCGTCGCGCTCGGATAAGTGCCGGACATGATTTCGCGGTGGATCTGAAGCGCCGCCTGCAATCTGGATGCGTTTGATGTGATCGGCATGGCTGCTCCCGCTCAGTGGATGTACCCGCCCGGACCTTCGGCAACGGCACCGGCCTCGGTGGCGAAGTCGTACTGGTCTGTGAACTGGTCCTCAAAACGTATAACTCTCTCCCGCTCGTAGCCAGTGTAGGTCCAGAAACTGATACTGGTTCCGGAGGCATTTCGCTGAAACGCCGGGCGCCAGTCGGCGGGCCGCGCATGCCGCCACTCCCACTTGAACGCAGGCACATCCTCGTCAGACAGCACGACGGCATGTTCCGACCACGAACAGCCGTGCCAAACGGCGCCGAGTTCACTTAATTCACGAATCAGGATTGATGCTTCGAAGTACGACTCCGGGCTGCCATCGCCTTCAATATGGTGAGCGATGCAGCGGTCCATCCACTTCGGAAGTCTGCGTGGCAGGAGGCCATCACCAAGAGATACGGGAGAGGGAATCTGGCGCTCTGCAGGCAAGGCCAGAACCAAGCCGTTGCCGTTACTGCAGGCGCGGAACTGATAAGCGATCAGTTTCATACCAGGCTTCAGGCGGATATGTTTGCAGGTAGCCAGCAGCCTGTTCGGATCAAAGCTGGCGGTGTTCCAGCCGTCATTGCTGCGTTCAATACACTTGCGGTTCAGCGTATTCCGCAGACGGCCGAGTCGGTTCACGATCTGCCGTGCGGATAAAGTTTCTATACGAGCCGCGCACTCACTTTGCGCCGTCATCCCTTCTCCCCCCCCACAGTCGAAATTTCTGATCAGACAGCCGCCCGCCAACTCGCCTGTACTCGGCGCCGCGTATCGATATTAAGCCGGTGAATGGCGCGCCGCAGCGCCGGGCGTGTGACCGGAATCTTCATGTCGATCAAAGCGATGCGCACCTGCCGCACGGACGCATCTGGATGCTGGCGCAGCCAGCGGCCGAACCGGATGCGCGCCGCGGTCACTGCGGCCAACCGCGCCTCCAGCGATTCGTACAGTTCCCGGTAAAGCTTCGGCAGGTGCGGATCGGCGCGCATCGCGGCGATGTCCCGCGCCAGTTTTTGTGCGGCGAAGTCAAGGCGTTGCCGGTGACGGAATGCGTATTCGTTCATCTGGGTTTCCCTCCTTCTGTTTGGCCTTGTGCTGTGTGAGTGTTCTAGGCGATGGCTGCCCGTCCGAGTGCCGAATCCAACCTACACGCGAACTTGGCTGGCAGGTGCAGTCTGCCGTGACCAGCCCAACTGATGCTTGGCAGTCCAACGTACCGGTGCCGGTCGGTGGCAACGCGCAGTCCTACAGGAGACAGTGCGATCACCCGGAGAATGGCGCGTTGTTTGATGCGCCCGAGCATGGATGCAGCACGTGAGCGGCCTCCATCGGCGGCGATGTGCCGAAGCTGCGATGCCAGACGTGCCCGTTGCCACGCCCGCTCCGCGCATTTGTCGCGTGTCGTGTTCAGGATTGAGCTGAAGGTCTGCTTGCCGTGCATCGGGTTCCCCTCCCTGATGGCGCCGTGTAGCGCCTTACGATGAACGATCTTCTCCTACGTGGTACTAAGGGCAATTTACGAGAGGGGTGGGAAGGAAACGGGGTAAGGCCCGGAAGAAAATAACAAAATTTGAGCGTTCGACGGAAATCTTCTGCAGATAACAAGCTGCACATGTGCAGGTTGGGATAGCGCCGCCAAAAGTCCGACCCAGTGCAGACGGCCACCGGCACCGCCGCGATTGCGGTGGCGATCATGGTTCACGTCTCCTTTTGTTTATTTTCTTGTTGGGGTGGGGTGATGAAACGCTTAGGCGGCAGGTGCCATGAGACTGCCCAGCTTCGCACTGACACCGACAAAGACATCGATAGCGGCGCGGATGGTGTTCATGGTTGCCGTACTGATGCGCCCGATTGTTCGAGTGATAAACGCCCAGAGTTGCGCCACTATCGATGATCCTCGTTCGATTATCGCAAGATAGACGTCCCGGCTTGCAGCCGTCAACTTCGCGAACAGGACCTCAGCCATTTGCTGAACCACCTGCCTCAACAGTGCGTAGAGCAGGGCGAGTTCATCTGTCTCCATTGTGCTTTCTCCTCGATGCTGTTCTGATGCGCCGCACCGCCAATCAGCGCGGCTGATTTGGCGCTTGGCGGCTCTTTAGATCGTCGATGACCTGACTGGCCTGCTTGACCGAGAGCTGCGACGCTTCGCCAACGTTGTAATCGGCCAGGACCGACTGAAGATCGAGACCGAGGCTCTTGGTGATGGCGAAGATCGCCCGTTGCTGAGCTTCCGTGGCGCAGATTCTCCGTCCGTTCCCATTTCCGTTCTTTGGCGTGCGGCCGTTACCGTCAGTCTGTTGCGCCGCCACGGGCGGCGGAGACGCTGGCTGCAGGTTCTGCACCCGGTTGCGCGGCGGAACCGGCACGGTTGGCACAGCAGCCGCCGCAATTTGCTCGTTCACCGCTTCGTCCAACAAAGCGTAGAGGTTCTGCAGCTTGGATTTGATCACTTCCGGCGAGTCCGCGTCGCTCACCTCGGCGGAAATTCCGGCAGAGAAACTCTGCGAGCTGAACTGGACGCCCGGCAAGGGCAATTTACGGGACAACGATGCTTCGAGACGGATCATTTAGGATCCTCCTGTGGTTGTGAGAAAGCCCCGGATGGGGCGATTAAGAACCGAAACAGCGATATTTGACGGCGGCACCGCGGTCAGATCGCTCCAGACAATGGCGCCATCGACATCCTTGCTGACAAAGAGGCTCGGAGCTGCGCGACCTCGACCGTCTCCAAAATCCCTGGTGTTTCAGTCAAGAAAGGACCAAAATCGGCGCATCCGCTGATAAGGCCGCAATGTCCGATGGACTTACGTGACGTTCTTCGCAAAACTCGATAGTGTTTCGAACATATTCGAACCCCTCTGGCACCGCACGAGCATGCTCCATCATCTGGGTCGCCGTACGTAAGCATTCATCGGGAACTCTTGCCAGCCAAATTGCCTTGGCATTGATTGGCGCCTCAAGAGAATTCAGCAGTGTTTCATGCCAGCTTTTGAGGTTGCTGACGATCTGTTTCGCCTCTTGATTATGACCGCTCAGCATCAGCGCGTGGGAACGTGCCAAATCACACGCAACGGCCATGTCCATGCAACGCCAAGCCGGAAGTGGATCCATAAATGCGCTGCGTGGCGTTGCGAGCAAATGATTGGAGATCTTCTTGAAGAATGTCGCACTCTCGCCGAGTCGTAAGAAAGCACCTTTTATCAGATGGTCGTCTTTAATTCGCAATCCCATGGCGAGGCTTTCAAGATTCGCCTCCACGATGCTCTCACGGGTCAGCCATTCTCGAAATTCTTCCCTAGCTTGCTGATCAAGAAGCCGTTCGACCTTTTCCTGAACTGAACGTAATTGGCCGCTGATTCCATTGAGTTTTCTGCAGACTATGGCAAAACCAACTGCAGTCGGACTTTATTGAGCACGACGTTTTCGTGCACAATACAGCCACAAACTGTTTTAGTTCGTCCTCGGTGGCCCTTTTGAGCGGGCCAACGCAGTCGTGGTCGTTGTAGACGAACAGAGGATATTTGGCTGGCATAACAACTCCTCACCGAACTTTGGTTCACGCGGCCGATGGACCACGTTTGCGTTTGAGAACAAGCGCCGCGATCACGCCCAGCAGCACAAAGCCACCGACAATCGCTGCAATCGTCAGCGTCCGGGCGTTCTGCTGCTGTCCTTCGAGACGTGTGTTCATCGCCACCAACGTCGCTTTGGTGCTGTTGATCGAATCGTCCATCTGGGAGACGGCGGCTTTGTGCGTTTCCAGCAGGCCGACGAGCTTGGACTTCGTAACATTGTCGGTCTCTTCGTTGATCAGCAGTTCGAGGCGCTTGATCGCGCCAGCCTGACGGCTGCGGGCGGCCACGAGGTTCTCGACGCCAGCGGAGACATGCTGCGTTTCGGTCAGCGTCACTTTCTCGGATTTCAGTTCGTTCGAATACGTGGCGTTGAATGTCGTCAGGAATCCCTGCGCAGCCTTCATTTCGTCGTCGATCTTCGCTACTTCGCGTTCGAGGATGCCACGCTTGAGCGCGACGATCCTTGCGTTCATGATCGATACTTCGTCTGGGTCGATCTCCGTCTCCATGAGCTTCTTGATCATCGCCTTTGCCTCTGCCGGATCGTTGGCGATGACCTCTTGGATTGCCGCCAGCTTCTTCTCAAACTTCTTGGCGACCTGGTCTTTTCGGATGTCGGCCAGCTTGAGCTTGTCCTGGTCTGCGTTCGGGTAGTCCGGATATTCCTTCAAGAAAGCGTCCAGGCGCTTCTGCCCATCGGCGGCGTCACGCGCAGCGGCTTCGAAGACCGTCGTGAGCTTTTGCGTGGCATCTTTCATGCGCTTGCCCAACTCGGCATTCGTGCGCGCCAGTTCCCTGTTGATGAATTTAAGCTGCTGTGGGTCGGTGACGCGCAGTGCTATAGCATCCTTGGCCTCGTCCAGTTTTGCTTTGGCGGCCCAGAGCTTGTTTGCCTCGACTTGTTCTGCAATAGGCTTCGCGACCGCCTTGGCTATGTCGATGGCTTTTGACTCCGCCTTTAGCGCGTCGATGCACGCCTGCGCCAATTTTGTGATCTCCGGATCGGCAGTAACGTTCTTCAGGTAGGTGTTGGCCAGCGCGACAGCCGGGCGCGTGTTGCCGGTGTCGCGAAGTTGGCCGATCTGAGAGGCGATTCGATCCCGGAACGCGATGGCCTGCTGGTCTGTCGATTTCCGCAGGCTATCCTTCATGTCGGCGATCTCTTTTTCAATGGGCGCGACGGCGCGCTCCGCATCCACCTTGCGCTTCTCAGCCTTCTGAATATCAGCCTCCAGGTCGGCAATCTTTTCCCGATTGCTGTTGGCCTCCTGTTTCTTCTTCTTGCCGCCCTCGCCTCCAAAGATACTTCCCGCGTCAGAACCACGTTTCCCGCCGAGCAGCCCTCCGATTCCACGAGCCTTGTCCGAATCGCCTTCTTTCTCGGCGGCCTCCGCCTCGCTTTTGTCTCGTTTGCCACGGAGTTTGTCGATTTCGGCCTTCTTCTGCTCGATCTCTGCGGTGGCGGACTCCATCTCCTTCTTCTTCTCGGCAATCGCCCCCTGCTTGTCCACAACCTGCTTGTCGATGTCCGCCTGGGCCTTGCTGGCGTCTGCAGGAGTAGGCGTCAGGATCTGGATGATGGATGCAGAGAAGGTCTTCTGGTATGGCTCCGTGACGTCCTTCACGTCGTTAAATTGGTTAGCGAGCGGCAGGGCCGCTTTGAAGTCGCTCGTTTCGAGCGCCGCCAGCAGGCCATCCCACAGCTTCTTCGTCTCCGGCGAGGACTCTCGATTATCGGTTTTGCCGACGCCCAGGAGTTCATCCAGTGACTTGTCTTCCTTCTTGCCGTCCGGACCTTCGGCAGAACGGACGGGAATGGCAGTCAGGAGCAGCATTGAAGAGAAGATCGCAAGTGCGCACTTGTTCATAGGCATACCTCCATTTGCCGGTGCTTGACCGGCTTGGTTGTTTGTGTGTGGAAAGACTGATGCGTTGACGGGATACAGCAACGCGGCCGCACGCCAACGCACGATGGGTTCCTGCCCGAACTTCCGGATACACCCGAATTCCCCTCCGGCATGTATGTTGTATAGTACATAACATCTATACACCGTGGCCCCTGTTCGCAAGCCCGTTCTTGCCGCCTACTCCTTTCAATCACCACGGTTGAGGGGGAGGGGCGGCGTGAAGAAGAAGCGGGAGAAGGCTGAGGAACGGCGCGCTCACCGGGATACGACGGTCCGCAGATTCGCACAACGACTGCGGAACCTGCGTGTACAGCGGGGTTGGAGCCAGGAAGAGCTGGCAAAGCGAGCCAAGATTCAGCAGCACCACATCAGCAGCCTGGAGCGTTCCGGTGCCATGCCGTCACTTTTGACGCTCGAACTGATCGCCCGTGCGTTCGAAATGGACCTGTCCGAATTCCTGGCGTTCCCGGAGATCGCCACACCGGCCAGTGACCGCATGCACGAGGAACTGGCGATGGTCTGCCGGGCGCTAAAAAAGCACGACATCGAGTTGGTACGGAAACTGCGGAAGGTTGTCGAATCGCTCACGCCTTAGCCGCTGTGCGGCGGCCGGGACGCTGAATTCAGCCACTTCTGCGCTTCGTCCAACTGCAGGCGTGCCTCGGCAACCAGAGAACGTTCTTCCAGAATTACCATTTCCAGCAGCAGCACGGCCGCCTTTATTGCGTGGCTGGCTGCACGCGCCGGGCATTCGAGACGATGCGGCATGAGAAAACGGCGCCGCGGCCGTTTAGTTCTCCTTTTCATTCGGGTTCTCCAAATCAGTCGGTGGGGACGTGCCGCTCAGAAGTGCTCGCCAACTCCGGCGAAATGCGCTAGAGAACAGACTTGGTCTCGTTGGCAAAAACAGAGAGGGAGAGAAGATCGACTATGAACAGAACACCTTCCATTCTGTCGTTGTTGCTCTTGCTCAACGGCTTTGTCTGTGCCACAGAGTTGCCCGGTCTGCGCAAGCTCATCGACACGCCTTTGCGTGATACTTCCATCTGCCGTGGGCCGGATGGCACTTGGTACATGACAGGCACCGTCGAGCCGTTCTGGTCCTTCAACGAAGGGATTAAGCTCTGGAAATCGAAAGATCTGGTCACCTGGGAACCGATGGGGTTCGTTTGGAAGTACGGCAAGAGCCCGTGGCACGAGCCATACCTGAAAGCAAAGAAGCCGCTCTGGGCGCCGGAAATCCATTACCTCAAAGGAACGTTCTGGCTGACCTACAGCTTGCCAGGATGGAAAGCAGGTGATCCGAAAGGAACCGACGCCAAGAACAGTGGCTCCGGCCTCCTGAAAAGCACAACCGGAAAAGCAGAAGGTCCCTACGAGGACGTTCAGCCGAACGAACGCCTCGGGGATGAGATCGATGCCTCGCTATTTGAGGATGATGACGGCTCAGTCTACTTCCTCTGGCACAGCGGCAAGATCGCGAAGATGAAGCCGGATATGAGCGGTCTGGCGGAAGCCTACCACTGGCTGAAGACGAGCGAGACTGACCCTGATCCGCGGCACCACTCCGGCCTCTGCGCCGGAATCTTCGGCAAAGATCCCTTCGATCATGTTGGCTTTGAAGGAATGTTCATTTTCAAGGCAAACGGGGTTTACCACCTATGCTGTGCGGAGCAGTTCGAAGGCCGCTACAGTTGCATGGTGGCCAATGCCAGAAGTCTCTTTGGCCCTTATGGTGCCCGTTACGAAGCCATTCCCCACGGTGGTCACAACGCTTTCTTCCGGGACGATTCGGGCAAGTGGTGGTCCACCTACTTCGGCAGCGACGGGAAAGCGCCGTGGCGAGAACGGGCTGGAATCCTGCCTGTGGAGATCACTGCGGAGGGCGTGGTGCGGCTTATCTCGCCTGGCACCGACAGGAGGTAAGTGGGATGCCGTGGCCTGGGGGTATTATCCTCTCCCTGATCCTTATCCCACACTAAGCCTTCTTCTTTAGCCGGATTGCCGGGGTGAAATCGACTCCGACCCGGCTGCTGCAACTGGAGTATTGATGGCTGACGATCTAAGACCTTCTTCCCGCCCGGACCGCAAGTGCCTTTGGATCCGATTCAGCCATCCAATTCTCAATACGCAAATTCGCGTAGATCTCGGGCGTGATCCGCAGCAAGCCCAGGACATTTGCTCGGACCTCTCGTTCATTCTGGCCAATTCTCGTACGTGGGGCAACCGAGAGCATCCCGATCTGGACGGGCTTCATCCCCAGGCGATGGAAGCGTTTTTCGGAGAGACAGAGCGTCGGCTTGGGCGTGAAAACAACAGGCTGCGCCACGACTCCCTTGATTTGAGGATTCAGCTTCTGCAAGGAACGCTACGTCTGGTTTCCAAACAGATCGAATGGCTGTGGGAGGTCAGTTCTGAACGAAAGCAATCGCTGGCCCGCGGGAATCCGAATAAGGATCTCGGGTTTGATGTACTTTCGTTCCTTGATGAGACTTGTAGGGATGAGTCGTGCAACACGCCGACGACGAGTTACCTGTTCAGGCTGGCATTCCGCGACGGCACTCTGGTGTACTTGCATCAGGAGGTTTCCTGGGACGAAATCAACGGTAAATTAGGAAGCCACAGCTTACAGAAAGCAGACGAGTCTAACCTCGTGTCGTTGGATGATCCCGACCGTAAATTCCTACCGGAACTGCGGGCCATCTTCGGCAGGTCCGATGGTTGGTTCGAAGTTCCCGCGTCCGCCCGAGAACTGGAACCAAGATACAAACTGATTTACCGCATAGCCTGCCGAGATGGCACACTGAAGTTCGCAGATGGCTGTGTAGCCTATAGGTGTCTGATCCGGCATCTGCGCCGGGAGCACACGCTGCCTAAGTGCGAGATCTCCGCAGCGCTACCAGATAAGCTGCCGCAAAGCTGGACAGGTGAACTTTCGCGGCTTTATCCAGCGGCTGACGGCGGCTACGCGATTCCATTTCCGGAGCCGGTGCCGAAGAGAACACGCCGGAAAGCCTGAGTGCCCGTCGTACTTGATTGAAAAAAGCGTCTGCTATTGCGTGATTCTCCACGCCTGTTACCTTTTCCTATCCATTCGGGAGGGGGAACCATGCCAGTCAAACGGTACGACAAGAAGGTCAAGGCGGCCATCATCGAGGCCACTACAACGGCCCGAAGCGACGGTAAGTCCTGGAACGAGGCGTTTAAGGCCGCGAAAGAAGCGGGCTATACCGGCAGCCTCGGCGGCCTGGAGCAAATGATCCGGAACGCTGCGCTCAAGTCCAAAAAGCAAGCAGTGCGAAAGCTCGGCAGACCCGCGGGCAAACGTCGCGGCAGACCACCGATGCAAACGAAGGCGGCGGTCCAACGCCGCGGGCCGGGCCGCCCGCCCAAGACTGGCGACCTATCCTCGATTGAGGCCATTGTCGCCAGCGTCGTCAAGAAGCAGGTCAACGAGGTTCTGGACAAGGCCATTGCCGTGTTGCAGCAGGCGAAGAGCTAACCGAGCCGCCGATGAACAAGCTAGACATTGCCATCCAGATCGCCAAAGAAACCGGCGTCGAGCAGGCCGTCGTCAAACAGGTCGTCCAGTTAACGTTGGACGGCATTATTGAAGTGCTCGTTAGCGAAGGCCGCCTTGAGCTGCGCAACTTCGGCGTCTTCGAGGTCGGCCAGCGCAAAGCGCGTAGGGGCAGGAATCCCAGGACAGGAGCCGAGGTTCAGGTGCCGCCGAAGAAGTCGGTTCGCTTTTCGGCGGGCAAGGCGATGTCGGCGAAGACTGGCGGGGCTAGGGAAGGGCCAGCAATCCGGGTAGAGCCCAGCGCATGAGATAGCGTGATCGTCTACTACTCGGACGACAAGCCCGTGGGCTACGCGCTGGTAATCGAGGGAATACGCCAGCCGGACGACTCAAAGCATCCCGCCGCGAAGAAGGTGACGTTCAAGGCCGCGTGCGCGTTGTTCCCGGCCATCCGCAAGCGCTGGAACGCGGATGGCAGGGCGAAGGAATAAATCTGGAATGCAGCCGCTTCCTGCATGGCGGGCAGGCTCTCGGCGTCGGCCCAGTCGGCAAGGACCGTGATGGCTGCGATGCGAACCAGATCGCTGGCGTCATGGATGAACTTGCGCATGGCGGGCGCTTGGGCGTATCAGTGATGGCGGTGGCCCCAGTGGCGGAAGACATAATCGCTGGCAACTACCCACCCTACGAGCGCCAGAAGCAGCACAGAGACATCGAAGTAGACTCCCGCTGTGGAAAAGAGAATTCCCTTTGAATGCCTCGCATTCAGAAAGTCGTGCGCAAATTCGATTTGTTCCGCTGCGACTGATGGCCAACCCCATTCTTCGATTACGAATCCACTTCGTGCGGAATAATGCATCCTGCCAGTCAGGTTGAGGCACCCGGCCAGCCCAGAAATGAGCAGGATGCCAATGATTGTAAACAGCCGCATCCGATGCGATTCTAGAAGAAACGCCACCGTGGCGAGGACCATCGTCCCCAGTCCGAGATTGGCTGCACAGCCGTACAACGACCATTTGGCACTGATGAATTTCGGGATTAGCGACCCATTGTCGGCCAAGGCTGAAAAGAGATCATCCCATCTGCTGTAAACCTCGGCTGGCCATCCGTAACTCGTAATGATCGTACCGTCGCCGCCCGAATCGGACCTACCGACGCACTGTCCCCACAATATGCCTCCGGCAACAGTCATCAAGACCACACAAGTGCTGAGGTGGATCTGGATTTTCCAGAAGCGGCGCTTGGGCAAGAATTCAGGCGACACCAGAGCTAATTCTCCAGGCCGGGCAGGCAGGCCGCGCCGGGCAGCAGGGAATACAGCCTTCCGCAATCGCTGGCTAACAGCCCAAAACGAACCATAATTCATCCTTTTATTGATAGCCGGGAGGCGGGCGCGGCGAGGGCGACCATAAGGGCGGCAGTATAGCGCGTTTCACAGGGCTGTCAGCGGGGATTCTTCGGCTTGCTCGATGGGCATGCTGGCTTCACGGAGTCTTGGACGCCACATCCACCACCATCCGAAAGCCGACGTCCGACTCACTAACGGTGGGATAAAACCCGATACGGTACGCCGCTCGACAATCTGGAGCTAGGTGGTTCCAAGCGCTACCACGCAAAACACGCCGCAGACCTTCGGACGGTCCCTGCGGATTGATGACGGCATCGGGCTTATACTCTTCGTACCAGTCGGAGCACCACTCCCAGACATTGCCGTGCATATCATAAAGGCCCCATGCATTGGGGAGCTTCTGTCCCACCGGATGTGTCGTCCCAAAGCTGTAGACGCCGTACCATGCGGCTTTGTCCAAATCGTCCTCGCTGTCACCCGTGTAGTACAACGTCGTCGTCCCGGCTCGGCAGGCGTACTCACGCTCCGCGTCCGTGGGCAGGCGCACGATCAAGCCCGTCTTTTTGCTGACTTTCTTGCAGAACGCCACCGAGTCATCCCACGATACCGTCTCCACTGGCAAGTTGACACCTTCGAAGCGGCTCGGGTTCGCGCCCATCACCTGCTGGTACTGCGCCTGCGTCACGGAATACTTGTCCATGTAGAACGGCGTGGTGAGCGTCACGTCATGGGCGGGCTTATCCCAGTCGCCGGAGTCCTTGAACCGAGCCCACGCCCCCTTGTACTCAGTCTGTGCTTGCGCCAGCGCCCGCGCTGAGTGCAACCAGTGCACCCCGCCCAGCACGGCCACACCGGCGACCATGATCATCACCGTGAATCGCGCCAGCGACATCTGCGGCCTGTGCCGCTGCCGGATGGCGCTGATGATCGCAGTGAGCAGCAGCACTAGCAGCACGCCGCCGCCAACCGCGAAAACCGCTTGTCCCGTGACGATCTTCTGTCGGAACACCGCCTCGTCCACCGGCACCGGTTCCGGCGTCCCCATGATGAACTTGCCTGCCGGAATCAGCACCGTCTCTAGCCCCTGAACAAGCGCGTTAGAGGCACAAAAAAACTCGAAATGTCGATCCTTCATAGGCGTCTGAAAGGTATCTCACGCCATTCAGAGAGCCTTTGGAGGTGCATTTCGAGTGAAACGTAAAGATCGCCGGAAACTTCAAAAT
>DASXUX010000101.1:0-44388 GCA_036504595.1 Planctomycetota bacterium
GTCCAGTGCGTCCATCGCGCCCATCGCGTCGACCACGCCGGGCCGGTCGTAGCCGCGGAGCGGCGGTACACGGGTAGCCCGCGGCGTAAGCCGCGGGGAGAGGGCGTAAACGATCCCGTTAGCCCCGGACGGGGCGGCACATGCTGGTGCTGCTCGCTGTGTCGCCCCATCGAGGGCTCTCTATTCCCACGCCGTCTATTCCCACGGCTTACGCCGTGGGCTACCCGTGTATCGCCCCTGCCAGGGCTGAACGCTTACGAGTTTTGAAGTATCTACTATTAGCTCGTTTTGGTGACTTATCAATGCTATCGGATCGCATAAATACTGACGATCAAATGAATAAAAAAGTTAGCACTGGTGACTTACGTGGTGATTAACATTTCGTAATCTGATAAACCATTGTTCCTACAGTAGTAGCAAGATCAGGAGTGGTGACTTATAAAGCATTGATCCACAATGCGTTACAGCTTCACTACTGCTAACCGAGACACGGTGACGGAGAACAGCGGAATAAGTCTGGTGGCCCGCCCCCGTGTCTCTCCAGGACGACCTTCCGCAACACCGGTAGGCGTGACCACCTTAACCTTTCCAGGATAACCGCGCAGGTTTCGACAGCGAAACTGGCAGTTTACCCAAGCGGCCACGTGGGGTGCGGCATTTTTGAACGGCACAACTGGAGATGCTGGAAGATGGTTACGAAATTCTCGCGAACGCGATACGGCGCCACCATGCGTCGGCACGAAGATCGCGTTGAGAGATTCGCTGTGCTTAACAAAACTTAATGCGAGCCGACAATCTCGTAGGACGCCCCTCGGTGTAGCTGTTCAAGAAGTCGGCGATAACCCTGGAGGATCTGATGAAACCTGCCCGCTCCGCCGTGCTCGCGTTGCTCTGCGCTCTTTGCGCCGGCACGACGAATTGCCTGGCTCTGACGGCCGACATGCGCCAGCGTGCGCAGGCCTGTGTGGACCGCGTGAATCTCTACCGGCGTCTGAGCGGGCTTTTGCCGGTGACGCTTGACGAAACCATCTCAGAGGGCTGCGTGCTGCACGCGAACTATCTCGGCCAGAACCCGGACCTCTTCAAACCCTTCACGCTGGCGGCCCACACCGAAGATCCCGCCCGGCCGGGCTACACGGATGCAGGCGCAGCAGCGGCGGCCGCTTCGGACATCAACTATTTCAGTGGCGGCAACGGAGCCAATCCGGGCCTGCAGTGCATGGAGTTCTTCTATAACAGCTATTATCACCGCACACCGATACTAGCCAGTGGCCTACAGACTGTTGGCTACGGGGACAATACTGGCGGGAACGGCAGCTTGCATATCGTCTTGCTGCGCTTTGGCTCTTACAATTTTAACGCCGCCCCCGCTCCCATCCTGCTCACTCCCCCACCCGGCTCGGCCGGCATCCGCACCAGTGGCGGAGGCAAGGAGATCCCGGCGCCTATCCCGAACTTCGGCGTCAAGAACGGCAATCCTATCGTCGCCTATTTTAGCACGCCCGATCCGATCGCCTGGGTCTCCAGCACGGTGACGGCGCAGCCCATCGGCAAGACGACGGCGAAAGTCAAGAGTTTGACCCATCAGGTCATCGCGCCCAACAAACCCGCGAATCCAGCGTATGAGTATGGCTCCATCTGCTTGATCACCGACAAGGCCATGCCGTCAAAATCGCTGATTACGGTGACCCTCAACTATACGCAGGCCGGCGTGAGCAAGACGGTCACGTGGAGTTTCTCGACCGCCGCCAAAGGCGCCTTTGACGCGATCGCGGCCGCAGCGGTCGAACCGCCGCAGTTCACCAGTCCGCCCACGGCGTCACCAAATTACCCCGCCATCGGCGCCGCGGTGCAGTTCACCTGCGCGGCCAGCGACAGCACGGCCGTGTCCTTTGCCTGGGACTTCGGCGACGGCACGACGGATACGAGTGGCCCAACGGTGACCCATACCTACGCCTCCAAGGGCACCTACACAGTGACCGTCACGGCCAGCAATGCAAACGGCAAGAGCGACGCAGAGAGTTTAACGGTGACGGTGCGATAAGAGGCGACGACCTTACCCATATCGTGGCAGCGGGTGGGGAAGAGCAAAAGGAGGTTCCTTTAGTGTTTATCGCAACTCGAGGATTATTGGAGATACAGTGACGGGCCACCGATCATCGAACAGCGGAATAAGTCTGGTAGCCCGCCCCCGTATCTCTCTAGCCGATTCAAGATTTTTTCTAATGGGGTTCTGCATGGTCCCTACAAGGCCACAGGATCGAGTGTGACATTCGGTTATTTGGATACGTGGTATGTCACGACCTCGCCTGTCACCAATTTCCTGATCACTCCGCCTCCGCCATACCAGGTGGGCAAATGAACGAAGGCAGTCAGCCTATACGCGGTCAGGCAAGCGCGCCCATTTGTATGCCTGCGGCTGCGGCACGCTCGGCCGGCCGTGCTTTGCCGTGCACCAGCGAAGCCCGTCGGTCGCCAGCTCACTTCGTCGCGCCAGCCTTATCCTCAACGGCGGTATATTTTTGCGGAACAGCTTTCTTCAATTGTTGCCCATTGAACACGACCGTAACAGGGACTGTCAGCAAGGTTCGCTGAGTCTGGTTCGCCAAGCCATCGTCATCGAGCGCATGTGCAAACGCGCCCTTCGCAAGACGGATATTTAGCGTGGCCGTCTGCGCCGGAACGGCCTTCTTCTTCGTTTTAAAGGCCAGCTTGGCCGATGCGGTGGCGTCGGGCGGCGTCGAAGCGCCTTTCTTGTCGAGCGTGAACGCCTTGACCACACCTCCTACGTCAAGCACGACCGTTTGGCCTGCGATAACGGTGCCTGCGGCCAGCGGAACCGTGCATTTCAGCTTGATGCTGTCGCCAGAAGTGGGCTGCCGGAAGTTCAGCTTGATGTTCATCTTCGCGCCGGTCAGTTCGCCGAACACATTTGGCGCAGCCATTCCCAAAGGCGTATCGCCGGCATTGTTCGGGTTCGATTGCAGCGCGACTTCTATTTCATCAGAGAAGCCATCGCCGTCCGAATCCACTTCATTCGGCCGTGCGCTCGTCCCCGCGCTAACTGTGGTCGTCAGCGCGGCGACGCCGGTCAAGCCGCCCGAGTCCGTTACCGTCACGACGGCGCTATAGGTCCCGGCCGCCGCGTACGTGTGAACAGGGTTTTGCTCCGTAGAGTACGCTCCATCGCCAAACGCCCAACTGTAGGTCAGCGCACCGCCTTCGGGATCAGTGCTGCCAGCCCCATTGAAGGCGACCGTCAGCGGAGCGGTTCCGCTAGAGGGCGAACCGGTTGCCACAGCCGTCGGCGCCTCATTCACATTGGTTATGTGGATTGTGAAGCTCTTCTCGAAGAACTCGCCATCGGCATTCGTGGTCCGCACCCGAACGGCGTAGCTGCTTTGCGTTTCGTGATCGAAGCTCCCCGCCGACACCAGCGTTGTTCCCGAGATCGCGAACGCGGCGTTGTCGTCGCCTCCCGCGCCAACAGCCAGCGCGTACGTGAACGTCTCGCCAGGGTACGGCGCGGTGGTCGAGAACGTCCCCACCGCCCAAGCCGCAGGCTGGTTCTCCGGCAGACTGGCTGCTGACAGCGCAATATCCGTCGGCGCGTTGTCACGTTTGCTGACGCTGATCGTGAAGCTCTTCTCCAGGAATAGCCCACCGGCGTCCGTGGTCCGCACGCGAATGCTGTAGCTGCTCTTGGTCTTGAACTCGAAACTCGCGGCCGTCTTGAGGGTGCTCCCCGCAATGCTGAACGATGCGTTATCCACGCCTCCCGCCGCGCTCAGCGTGTACGTGAAACTGTCTCCCGCGTCCGGATCGGTCGTCGAGAACGCTCCCACGATCGTTCCCGCCGGCTGCTTCTCCATAACGATGGTCGATGACAGCGCCACATCGCTCGGCGCTTCGTTCACATTGGTCACGCTGATCATCAGGGACTTCTCAAACGACAGCCCGCCGGAGTCCGTGCTGCGCAGGCGAATACTGTAGCTGCTCCGGGCTTCATAATTGAAAACAGCGGCCGTCTTGAGAGTTGCTCCGGAGATGCTGAAGGCCGCGTTGTCGTCCCCGCCCGCGCCATTGACCAGGCTGTAAGTGAACGTGTCCCCTGCGTCCGGATCAGTCGTTGAGAACGTGCCGACAATCGTTCCGGCAGGCTGATTCTCGGCGATAGCGGACGCGGAAAGCGCGATGTCCGCGGGGGCCTCGTTCAGGTCAGTAACGGCGATCGTGAAGCTCTTGTCGAAAGACAAACCGCCAAAGTCCGTTGTCCGCACCAAAATGCCAAAACTACTCTTGGCCTCGTAATCGAAGCTTGCCGCCGTCTTCAGCGCGTCTCCGACAATGCTGAAAAGCGCGTTGTCTTGCCCGCCCGCGCCATTCACCAGGCTGTAAGTGAATGTGTCCCCCGCGTCCGGATCGGTCGTGGCGAACGTGCCGACAGTCGTTCCGGCGGGCTGATTCTCGGCGAGCGTAGACGCCGAAAGCGCGATGTCCGTAGGCGCATCGTTCACGTCGGTAACGCTAACTGTAAAGGTCTTTTCAAGAAACAGCCCGCCGGCATCGGTCGTCCGCACGCGGATGCCGTAGCTGTTCTTCGTTTCGTAATCAAGACTGGCGGCGGTCTTCAGCGTTGTGCCTTCTATCCTAAACGCCGCGTTGTCCTCGCCGCCGGCCCCATTGGCAAACGTGTAGGTGAAAGTGTCGTCCACGTTCGGGTCGGTTGTTGAGAACGTCCCAACGGCCGTTCCGGTCGGCTGATTTTCAGGAACGCTGGCGCCAGACAACGCCAAATCAGCGGGCGCCTCGTTAACCCACGTAATGGTGATCGGGAAGCTCTTCTCGAACCACAGCCCAGCAGCGTCGGTCGCGCGCACGCGGATTGAGTAACTGTTTTTGATCTCCAGGTCGAACACCTCTGCCGTTTGCAGCGCCGCTTCAGAAAGGCTGAACGACACGTTGTCATCGTCGCCCGGACCGGCGGTCAGTGCGTAGGCAAACGTCTCTCCCCGGTCCGGATCAGTTGCCGTCAGCGTGCCCACTAATGTTCCGACGGGCTGATTCTCGGAGACTGTAGCGGCTGAAAGCGTCAGGTCGGTCGGTGCTTCGTTGACGTCTATCACATTGATCGTGAAGATCTTTTCAAAAAACAGGCCTCCTGCATCGCTTGTGCGCACGCGGATGCTGTAGCTGCTCTTGCTCTCGTAGTCGAAGCTCGCCGCCGTCTGCAGCGCCGCTCCCGCGATGCTGAAGGCCGCGTTGTCGTCTGCTCCGACGCCGTTAACCATTGTGTATGTGAATGTTTCGCCGAGATCCGGATCTGTGGTCGAAAAGTCTCCGACCCCCGTGCCAACAGGCTGGTTTTCGGCGATCGCTGCTGCCGACAACATCAGATCGGTTGGCGCTTCGTTCACGTTGGTGATGCTGATCGCGAAGATTTTCTCAAAGAACAGTCCCCCAACATCCGTTGTCCGCACACGGATGCTGTAACTGCTCTTGCTCTCGTAATCGAAGCTTGCGCCGGCCTTGAGCGCTGCTCCGTTGAGCGTAAAGGCCGCGTTGTCATCGTCTCCCGCGCCGGTGACGAGCGTGTACGTGAAGGTGTCACCCGCATCCGGATCGGTGGTCGTGAAGTTGCCGACCGTCGTCCCCTCGGGCTGATTTTCAGCAATGGTCGCCGAGGACAACTCCAAGTCCGTCGGCGCTTCATTCACGTCGCTAACGCTGATGGTGAAGCTCTTCTCGAAAAACAGTCCGCCCGCGTCGGTCGAGCGCACGCGAATGCTGTAGCTGCTCTTCGTCTCGTAATCGAAGCTCGCAGCCGTATTCAAGGTCGCCCCAGTAATTATGAAGGCCGCGTTGTCAGCGCTCCCACCGCCACTCACCAGCGTGTAGCTGAATGAATCCCCCGCGTCCGGATCGCTGGTCGAGAAGTCCCCAACGGCCGTGCCCGCAGGCTGATTTTCTTGAACGGTGCTGGAAGACAGCGCCAAATCGGTCGGCGCTTCGTTCACGTTCGTCACGCTGATCGTGAAGCTTTTCTCCAGGGACAGTCCTCCGAAATCGGTTGTCCGCACTCGGATGCTGTAGCTGTTCTTGCTCTCGTAATCGAAGTTCGCGTTGGTCTTCAGGGTTGCGCCAATGACCGCAAACGACGCGTTGTCGTTGTCTCCCGTGCCAGCGACCAGCGCGTACGTAAATGTGTCGCCCGCGTCCGGATCGCTCGTTGAGAACGTTCCCACAGACGTTCCGGCTGGCTGATTTTCGGCGATGCTGCTGCTCGACAGCGTCAAATCTGCCGGCGCTTCGTTGATGTTCGTGACATTGATCGTGAAGCTCTTCTCAATGTACAGCCCGCCAACGTCTGTCGTGCGCACGCGAATGCTGTAGCTGCTCTTCGTCTCGCAATCGAAGCTCGCAGCCGTCTGCAGCGCTGTGCCGGAAATCGCAAACGCCGTGTTGTCCCCACTGCCCGCGCCACTCACCAGCGCGTAAGTGAAGGTCTCGCCCGAATCCGGGTCGGTCGTCGAGAAAGTTCCGACGGTCGTGCCCGCCGGCAGATTCTCAGCCAACGTCGCCGCGGAAAGCATCAAGTCGGTCGGCGCGCTGTCGGGCGCCACGTTGGCCGTTCCATTTGAATAGGTGCTCTCCAGATCGAGCGCGTTGGCGTCCTGAGTCCCACGGGCCAGCGGCTGATCGCCGAAGGATAAGCTCGTGTTCAGCTCCGAGCCCGAACCGGCGACATCGAAGCTGATCGACGCAATCGCCTTGGTGCCAGAGCCATAAGCGCCGGAGCCGCTCCAGGTGAGCGTCACGCCAATGCCATCTGGCCCGGTTTGCTGCGACAGGGTCACGTTCGCCCCGGAATCAACGCCCTTTGTGGCGATCGGGTTCGAAAGCACGAGAGGGTCGAAACCCACGCTGAACGTGACGCTGTGCTCCCCGCCGGTGGAGTTCAGATCGATGAAAATGGTGCCCCTGTGGCTGCGGACCAGCGGCGCAGGACAGCGGACGCTCAGGATGCGGTCCCGGAGCGTCTGGGCCGTGGCGATGTTGGCAAAATTGGATTCCCCGTACGTATTGAAGGCGCAAACGCGGTAGTAGTATCGTGTGTTCGGCTGCAGGCCATTATCGCGGTAGGTTGCCACGTCGGCCGCGGTCCGAGTGATCTCAGTCCAGCCATTCGTTCCATCCGGACTGCGTTCGATCCTGAAACCATTCTCGTTACTGCTGCCGTCGTCCCACTCCAGGTCGATCTTCGTCTGCGAAAACGGATTCGCTACCAGGTTCGCCGGTTGCGCCGGCGGCGGCGGTGCCAACGTGGTCGCATGGGCAACGTTTGAGGCCGGCGAGTCGCCGCCCGGGCTGGTGGCGTGAACGCGATAATAGTACGTCGTCAACGCCGACAGCCCGCGGTCCTGGTAGGAAGTGACATTTGCGCCCAGCAGCGGAAGCGCGGTCCAGTTGGAGACGCCGTCCGGACTGCGCTCAACAGTGCACGACGTCTCGTTGGTGGCGTTGTCCGTCCACGCCAGATTGATGACCGTGTTCGATTGCGCTGTCGCCGTAACGCCCGTCGGAGCCGGCGGGATGGCGGCGTTGTTGCGGCCCGGTGAGCCGCCGTTGGCGGGACTCTTCTGCCAGTTCACTGGATCATTGCCGTAGCTTAGCGGGTCCACGCGAACCAGGGACGGACCATTGCCGGCCGGCTCCTGCGGCCAGGGCGCGCTGCTGGCGTAGTCCAGGGCGTCCACAACGATGTACGGCACATACGCGCCGTCGGGATGATCGGGCTTCTGCAGTTCAAGGTGCATGCCGCTGGTAGAAAGGGGCGTCGCCCACGGGCCAAAAACAGGAACGCCCGCAGGGACGCTGTACTTCGTCCTGAATGTGGCGGGGTCCATCCCGCAGACGATCGCCATCCCACTGGCCGGAAGTTGCGCCCCCAGCGGGAAGGTGTAGTCCACGCCCGTCACTGTCCAGTTGTTGGCGGGGTTGGCCGTATCATAAAGGTTGACCGGGTTGCTGGTGATATTCAGAAGCTCGATGAACGGATCGCCTGAGGAGGCCGGCTGATACATCACTTCGTTGAAGACCACGGGACCCACCCGCGGGCCGGAGTTCGCCACCCCCGGCGTGTTGGAAATCTGCGCAACAAAATGTTCCGCGCCGGTGCTGATGACGTATCTGCCAAAGGCGACGGGGTTCTCGGCGGCGCCAAACGAAAAGCCGTGAACGTAGCCCGTTAATGCGTGCGTCGTCGGATTGGCCGAAAAGACGTAAACTTCCTCGCCGTGTGAATCGAGCGCGAAACTCGGCGGTACGCCTGGATTGGAGTTATAGGCGGCATCATCAAAGGAGACGTACCCGCCCGCTCCTAATACCGTGCCATCGGGAATGCGGAACTTCAGGGGCGTGGTGTGATCGTCCGTCAGGTACCAGCCGCTGATATCGACCGCGGCAGTACCGGCGTTATACAACTCGATGTACTCCCGCATGGGGACGTCCACATGGGTCAGGGCTTCATTGATGAATATTTTGCCGCGCGTGTCGGTGGGATCGTCGGCGCCGGGCGAGCCTCCTGCGTTCGTGCTGGAACGCCAATAAGTGGCAGTGCCATAGTCGGCGGCAGCCGAAGGATTCGTGGGCACAAGTGAGAAGCCGAGGCCGGCTGCCGTGGCCGGCCAAGGCGGCTTGTTATTGTAGTTAAAGGAGAAGATCGTCGTGCCGGTCGAATAGGTCAGCGTGATGGTATCGCCACCATTATTCAGCCGCCCCGTGTACGTGCCGTACGGCGTGACGCCTGGGTATTTCAGAATGAATTGCGAGGGGTTGGACGCCAGAACCACGAACTGCCCCGGGTTGATCACAGAACCGCTGGCAAAAGTGTAGCCGAGTCCTGACGTGAACTGCGCGCCGCTCAAGTTGAGCGCCACCGCTCCCGTGTTCTTCAGCTCGATGAACTCAAATTCAGCGCCGTCGGTGCCGTTGAACGCCGGCGGGTCATACATGATCTCGGTGACTTTCAGGGCCGAGAAATCTTGTGGCGCGGTGAACGTCGCTTCTGTCATCGCGCTCCAATTCGAACCGTCCAGCACGCGGGTGCGCAAGGTGACGGTGCCATTCATGACCACGCTCGTCGTCGTTGCCGAACCCGCCACAGCCGACGCCGCGATCCCGCCGCCAACGGCGCGTGGGTCTGCGCCATCCACCGTGTAATAGACGCGCCCAGTAGCGTTGGGGTTGGTGACGGTGCACGTAAAGCCCGGGGAAATCGAACCGCCGTACTGGCTGAAGGTCGGGGCGCTCAACGACGGATAGAGGTTCGCCGACATCAACTGATTGAGCACGACCTGGGTGCGGGTGGGAAAGAAGTTGTTCAGAACGTTATTGCACACGTTCAGCCAATCGTTGCGGGTAGCAGGCGTGCTCAACTTGGAGTCGCCCCAGCGCGCCGATTCGCCGACCACCGCGCGATCCAGTTGGTTCATTCGCGCCTGAAAGCGCGCCGCGCAAGCCGCGGGCGTCAGCGCGCCGCTGCCAAAGAAGTGCTTCCGCACATGATCGGCAACTTTCATGCGGAATTCGGCGTTGGCCATGCACTGCTGGAAGATCCACTGCGGATTGCTTTTCAGCAACGTGTCGCCCGCGGAGAACGGGCCAAGGCGGTTTTCGTTGACGTTCAGCAGCGTGTGTTCCGAGTCGTGCGCAAAGAAGCGGAATCCAGCGCTGCCTTTGCGATTTCGTGAACAGAAGATGTTGTTGGGGGAAGCATTGCCCAGAAACGCCGAGATCGGCGCGTCCAGGTTGCCCCCATAATACATGATCAACATGTAATCGATCATGTCGTCAACTTCGAGCAGGTTCTCCAAGCTGGGATTAAGCGTGCCGTCAGGGTTGCGGCCCAGGATTCTGAAGTACGCTGCATTCGACGAAAGGCCGGCTTTGCACTGTTTCCACAGACGTGTCCACGCATCCAGGTTCCCGCTCGTGGCGTAAATGTTGTACCCGGTGTCACCGGACGTCTTGATCACGTCATAATCATCTGAATTCCCGCCGAAGTAATTGGCGGCAAACGAATCCTCCGGCCGCTCGTCCGTGCCATACAGTCCCCAATATTGGCCATTGATGTATAGATGGAAGTAATCGCCGCGCGTGCCGATGCCAGACATGGTCAACTGCGTGTCGCGCGACCAGTTGTCCCGGATAAAACACTCATTGCCGGCATCGCCCTGAAAGCTCCAGGAGTAGTTCTGATCGCAGCGCAGGTCGAACTTGTCTATCTTCTGCTGCGCCGGCGGGGGGCCAAACAGGGGCTGGCTCAGGGAACCCTTGTTGTAGTCCTTGCGGAAGAAGAAGCGGAAGGCGTGTTTGGGATTGCTCGTGCTGCGGCTGAAGCCGCCCCGGAGGCGCACGCCGCACAGCCCACCCCAGGAATTCGCCGAGGCGGCCGGATCGATCATCTCCAGCGAGCACGGACGCTCCCAGTCATAACCGTCGCCGGAAGGGTTGGCGTAAATTCCGATCGACGCATCGAAGAGATCGGGCAGATTGACCGATAGACACATTGTCCGAATCGTTTTCAAATCGTTCTGAATCGTGCCGCTCCACTGCGCATCGGTGACGACGTCTGGGTCCATGCCGTAATCGACGGTGTTCGCGCCCCACGTTGCGGGCCAGCCGGCTGGCGCGGCGCCTGTCGGCGATTGGTTAATCACATCAGCCGTGAAGATGTAGGTCTGCGTATCCACTTTCGAGGGTGTCATGCCAGTCTTGTAAGCAATGGCCCTGAGCACGGTGGTTTGCGTGATATGGATGGCCGCCGTGTACAGCGTGCCTGCCGTTGGCGTGGGCATTGAACCGTCGGTCGTGTATCTGATGCTCGCGCCCAACGTCGAGGTGCTGATGGTCACGTCAAAAGGCAAACTGTAGAAGCCGCGATACACGCCCCATGTTACGTCATTGACTGTGCCGCTTCCGCTGTCGTTATCCGCAATGATCACCGCTGCCGCGGAGTGTGCGGAGTCGATGGCGTAGTAGTATGACGGCGACAGGGTGAGGGTAACGGTTTCGGAGCCCTCAATGATCAGGTCGTCGATGGGCGTGATTGTCACCGTTGTCGAGGCCGAGCCATTCGGAATGGTGACGAACTCGTCAATACGCTTGTAGTCGGCCCCTTTGGTCGTCGAGCCGGCGAAGGCGAAGTTCACCAGCAGATCGCCCGATGTATTTCCCGTTCGCGTGATGGTAAATACGCCATTGACCGGCCCCGTTTCGCTGGCATTGGGAGTGGTCGCCGTGACGGAAATCGTCGGGCCTTGCGAAATCGTTAGAGTGACGTTTCCTTCAGTGCCGTCGAAGCCATCCACCGCGATCCGATAGGTGGTGCCTGCGATCGCGGAGATGGCGACCATACTGGTGGCGGTGGACGAGCTTGCGTCGTCGTTCTGCGCGATCAAGGTCAGCGCGTTCACGGCAGAGCCTGTGTAGACGGCCAGCGTCGTATCCATTTCAGTCGTGTCGAGGAGCGTGCTCCCGGACGTGGAGAACTGATAGCTACCGGCTGCGGGCGCCACCCACGTGTACCAGATCGATTTTTGCCCCGCGCCTTCGCCATGATTTGGCTCGCCGCTTTCCCACGTGGCGTTAAGGTTCGTGCCGCTGGCGGTGATCGGCAGCGCTCCGCTCAGAGCAATCGCGGCGGAGAAATTGTCGTTCACCGGCGGCAGAGACGTCACAAACGTGCTGGCCGCCACCAGGCTCGGATCGTAATTCGGCGCGGTCGCCATGGCCTTGACCGTCACCGGAACGCTCAAGTTGACCGCGGTGGAGTATACGGCCGAGGAAGTCGTCGGATCCACGCCGGTCGTCGTGTAGTAGATGGTCGAGCCCGGGGTCGAACAGCTTATGGACATGCTGAAGTTCGTGCCCGGTATACGGTTGTTCGAGGGCAAAATCACGGGCGTGGCCACGAGGGGCCGATACCAGAGCACAGCGTCGGGAATCTGCTGGTACGATACTCCCGATCCGGTTGGCCCCTGGTAGCGGACCTCAAGCCCGTAGCCGCCGGTACCCTGACCCCATTGAACGGTGATGGCATGTGTGCCTGCGGCCAACCCAATGGTTCCGGATCGCTCCGTCATTCCTTGCGCGTAGTTATTCTCGACGACCAATGTGGTGCCGATGAACAGACGGCTGCCGTCGTCCGAGGTGGTATAGAACGTCCAGAATCCGGAGGTCGGGATCGTGATGTAACCGGTATACTGAAAGCTGATCGTCGTGTCGGTCGTGCGCGGATCGAGCAGGAAGTTAGTGATGGTTCCGGTCTTCGCCGGCGTGAGCGTGGTGAAATCAGGGACTGTGCCGCCGCCGCTACAGGTGGTGTAGAACTTGTAGATCAATCCCTGGATCACGCCCGTCGGATTCTCGGGCGCTCTTGGCACGGCAATGACCGCACTGGCCGCAACGCTGTTCATGTAGCCGGGCGCAATGCCAACTGCGCTTAGTGTGCAGGCTGAATTGATGACAAACGGTGTGGTGTACGTGGTGCCGTTCGTCGCGGACGGCGTGGTGCCGTCGGTTGTGTAACGGATTGTGCTTCCCGTCGTCGAGCAACTTAGAGTCACGGTGCTGGGTGTCAGATAACTGTTCGTCCCGCTGATCGTCGGCTGGGCGGCCATCGGCAAGTACCTCAGCGCGCCGTTTGGGATGAGCTGTTTGCTAACCCCCGGCCCGGCGTATCGCACCTCCAGCCCAAATCCGCCGCCGCCCTGGCCCCACTGCACCGTCAGCGCGTGCGTGCCGGCCATTAGGTCGATCGTGCCGGAGCGCTCCGTCATACCTTGGGAGTAGTTGTTCTCGACCACCAGCGTGCTGCCGATATACAGCCGGCTTCCGTCGTCAGAGGTCGTGTAGAACGTGTAAACTCCCGTCGTTGGGACCGTGACGTACCCGAAATACTGAAAGCTGATGCCGTAATCGGTCGTACGCGGGCTCAGGTCGAAATTAAGGGCCGTTCCAGTCTTGCTGGGGGTGATTTGTGCGAAGTTCGGCAGCACGCCTCCGCTGCCGCTGGTCGTATAGAACCAATAAACGACACCTGCTTGGGTTCCGGTGGGATTCTCCGGAACTCTGGATGCTGCATTGGCGAGCATCTGGCCGCCGGCCAGAAGAAAGAAGCTCACCAGCCAAACATGGCGAAGCATGTTGCCACCCCCCCGAAGACACTCAGTTACATCCTGCAAGAAACGCTTGAGCACCCGTTACTTAGTCGTGCCGCTCTGGCCTTTCACTGCGGTGTACCGTTGCGGAACTGTTTTCCTCAATTGCTGGCCGTTGAAGATGACGGTGACTGGCACCGCCAGGCGGCTCGTCATCGTCTCGTTCTGCAAGCCATCAACGGCCAAGGCGGCCGCAAACGAGCCTTTGCTCAAACTCAGGTTCGCCGACTGAGCGCAGCTACACTTGAACGCCAATGGATCAGGCCGTGGCTAAAGTCTTCCCTAAGACGCCAGGACGAACTTTCGCCAGGATGAGCAATGAACTCTATACATCAATTCTATGAGTGTTAACAACAGTGTCATGGAGTTTTCGTTAGAATTCGGAGCGAAAACTTGGTCGCAGGCAGCCGGGATACCATGAGAGATGCCGCCCTTGTTCAACCCTGCGGGGTCAAAGAAGTTCTTGGACGGCACACCGCTTTTCTTTACCTACTCCAATACTGGGGATGACTCAGCGAGAATAGATATTGACAGCCGGGAGCCGCGCTGCGAAAAAAAAGAGTGTGCGAGTAGACGGCGCCCTGACTTGATGGACGCGTTCATTCGAGGACGCCGGCCATAGAGAACCCTGCACAAAGCTCCCCTGCTTGGCCGCCGCTGTGGGCGCGTGTCGCTCTTTTCAGCGTCGCGTACTTTGCCTTCGCCACGTTGGGCAGTTCGCTCACCTTGAAACCTGGAGCCTTCGTCAACTTCTGGCCTCCAAGCGGGCTTTTCGTGGCAACTCTGCTGCTCAACAAGCCGCGGCACTGGCTTGCGTTCGTCATCGCGGCGATTCCCGCAAATGTCGGCTTCGATCTACTGCACGGACGGGCGCTGCCGGTCAGCGCCATGTTCTGCTGCGGAAACTGCGTCGAGGCGTTAGCTGGGGCATGGTTGACGAGGCGCTTTGTGTCCGAGTGCCCTGCCTTCTCGACAGTGCGCGAGGTCGTCGCGTTTTCCATCTGCTCGGCACTGCTTAACACCGCTCTTGGCGCTTTTGTCGGCGCGGCTGCTGTTACGGGCATTGCGGGCGGAGAATCCTACTGGACGACTTGGCTGCTCTGGTGGAGCGGTGACACAATGGGGGTGCTCGTCTTTGCCCCCTTGCTCATCGTGTGGTTGACGTCTATTCGCGCAACCCCTTGGCGGGCGGTAACCGCCCGGCATGGCGTGGGCTTGGCGCTGCTGACGGCCTTGTGCCTGTGGTCCATACTGGTATTTGATGACCGGTGGCATCGCGATCTCAATCTGGAATACAGTGTCTTGCCGTGGGTGCTCGCCATGGCTTTAGGCTTCGGCGTGCGCGGCGCCACGCTGGCCACTCTGATTGTTTCCCTGTGCGCGGGGTGGTGCACAGCGCGAGGCCACGCCAGCTTCGTCATCGGCGCGCATGTGCCAACCCAGACTGTGGTTGCAGCCCTGCAGATGTTCCTTGCGGTGTTGTGTTTTACCGGGTTGCTCTCGGCAGCAATTCTTGCGGAGCGCCAGCGGGCGGCGGACGCGCTGCGGGGGAGCGAGGAGAAACATAAACAGCTCATCGACACGACAGGGACGGGCTACGCGATCCTCGACGATCAGGGCCGTGTGGCCGATGCCAACCTGGAGTATGTTCGGCTGGCGGGCCGCCAACGGATGGAAGAGATCTTAGGCCATGACGCGCTGGAATGGACCGCCCTGCAGGATCGTGAGCGGACTAGCCGCGCCGTGCGGACGTGCCTGGAACAAGGTTTCTCACGGAATCTTGAGATCAACTTCGTTACGCCCGCCGGCCAAGAAACGCCCGTCGAGATCAACGCCACCGTGTTCCGCGCCGCCGGCGCAAGCCAGATTGTGATGCTGTGCAGGAACATAACCCAGCGCACCGTGGCCAAGGAGACCCTCCTGCGGGAGCGGAACTTCACCAAGGCCGCGCTCGACAGGCTGCCCGGGCTGTTCTACGTTCTCGACGGCCAGAACCGCTTCCTGCGCTGGAATAGGAACTTCGAGACGGTCTCAGGCTATTCCGCGGAAGAATTGTCCCGTCTGTCGCCGCTGGCTTTCTTTGAAGAACCGGACAAGACGCTGATCGCGGAACAAATCGAGCAGGTTTTCAAGGGCGGCGAACTACACCTCGAAGCCCATTTCGTCGCCAAAGACCACACCCGGACGCCATACTTTTTTACAGGAATGCTTCTTCGGTTCGAGCAGGAGGCGTGCCTGATCGGCATGGGGATAGAAATCACCGCGCGCAAGCGGGCGGAAGACGAACTGAAGTTCCGCAACCTGATCCTGGCCACGCAACAGGAGGCGGCGATCGATGGCATTCTGGTAGTGGATGCGAACGACAGAGTACTATGCCGCAACAGCCGATTTGCTGAGATGTGGGGCCTTCCAACCACGGTGTTGGCAACCGACGCCGACGATCCCTGCTTGAGATTTGCCCAAACCCAGGTTGCCGACTCCGAAGGCTTCCTTGAGAAAGTGAAGTACCTGTATGACCATCGCCACGAGACCAGTCGAGACGAAATCGTTCTACGAGACGGCCGAACGTTTGACCGCTACTCCGCCCCCATGATGGGCGAGAACGGTGCGTACTACGGCAGAGTGTGGTACTTTCGGGACATCACCGAACGGAAGCGGGCGGAAGAAGACCTGACCGCCAGCCGCAGCCGGCTGGAAGCAGCATTGGAAGCGGCGGGGATGGGGTCCTACCAGGCCGAAGCAGGCTTCCGCATCTTCGCGCTTGATGACAGGACGCGCGACATCTTCGGCATAGAAACTTCCGAGCGGGTTCTTGAAGTCTGGACAGAACACCTCCACGCAGACGACCGCCCGCGGTTGCTTGAAATAACGCAGCAAGTGGAACACGGGAACCGCAATCATGAGACGGTGGAGTACCGCTATCAGCATCCCAATCGTGGAATCGTCTGGATTAGACATGCTTTCCGCGTCCTGGGACGGGATGCTCGTGGTGGGATGACATCGCTGGTCGGAGCAGTGCAGGACATCACCGAGCAGAAGCGGGCAGAAGAGCAGATCGAGCTCTTGAAGCATTCGATCGACGTGAATCTCGATGGCGCCTATTGGATCGACAACAGCAACAAGTTCGTTTACGTCAATGATGCCGGATGTCAGGTGCTCGGCTATCAACGCGATGAATTGATTGGCAAACCCGTGAGCACAGTGAACTCCCGGGCGACGGAGAACCGCATGCGGGAGGTGTGGGCACAGCTCCGCCTGAAACGGACGTTCACCGTCGAGTCGGTGCATCGGCGGAAGGATGGCAGTGAATTTCCAGTCGAGGTCTCTTCCACATACGTGGAGTTCGGCGGCAAGGAATACAATTGCGGCTTTGCCCGTGACATCACCGACCGCAAACAGTGGGAGCGCGCCCTGAGCGACTACAATGTGCGCTTGCGTTCGCTTGCGGCAATGTTAGCCTTGACGGAAGAGGAAGAGCGTCGCAGGCTGGCTGGCGTGCTGCACGACGACATTGGTCAAGATCTGGCTTTCTGCAACATCCGGCTCGGAGTTCTCATCTCACAGGTGCAGGGCACGCAGTACGAAGAACTGGTTCAGCGAGTGAGGGGTGTCCTTGAGGGGATTATCAAGCGCACCCGTTCGCTGACCTTCGAAATCAGCCCGCCCATACTGTACGACGTCGGCTTGACGGCGGCGCTGACGAGTTTGTGTGAGAGCACGCAGCAACAGTATGACCTTATCTGCACCCTAGATGCGGATGTGCCCGGCTGCGAGGTTGCCCAAGGCGCCCGATTGCTGCTCTACCATTCCGCGCGCGAGCTGGTGCACAACGTCGTAAAACATGCTCATGCCAAAACTGCGCGACTGACGTTGAGACTAACCGGTCGCGAAATCGCTCTGAGCGTCACGGATGACGGTCAGGGCATGACGACGGATAGCCCCGGCGTCGGCGGCTTTGGCCTCTTTAGTCTCCGTGAACGGGTCGGGCACCTCGGCGGGACACTCCAACTCCATTCCGCGCGCGGCATAGGTACAGAGGTCACTATCAGGTTGCCAAGACAGTAGCGGCGGGCCTGCGCGTTGCGGACGTTGACGACTGAGTGCAGCAGGTAATTCTATATCGAATTTAGCGAGTGACTTTGGCGTTCGGCACTATTAGCTTGGCTCTTGCCAACTTGAGAAAGCATACCAGACTCGACGGGTCTCGCGCGCCAGAGCGGAGATAGAACCCATGCCGGTGACACGCGTGCTCATTGTTGATGACCACAACCTGGTCCGTGAGGGGATCAGTTCATTGCTGAAGCAGGTTCATGGAATCGAGGTCGTTGGCGAGGCCAACTCGGGGCCGTCCGCCTTGGCGATCGCTAAGGAGACCGAACCCGAGATCGTTCTGATGGACGTGAACATGCCGGGGATGAACGGCATCGAGGCGACCCGCCAGATTCACCAAGCCTTGCCGACCGCACGCTTCATTGCCCTGACTGTAAGCGACGACGTACCGTTGCTAGAGGCGATGTTACGCGCCGGCGCATCGGGCTTCGTTGTGAAGAGCAGGTCTGCGGAGGTGCTTATTCAGGCGATCCGCGACGTCGCCGCTGGGAACGTGTTTATTTGCCCCGAACTCGCTAAGCGCGCCTTGAAATCGTTCGTGAAGCTGGTCAGGCAGCTCAATCCCGCTGAGTCCGCAGGACTTACGTCGTCGGAATGCGCAGTTTTGACGCTTGTCGCCAGCGGAAAAAGCAACAAGCAGATTGCAGCGGAACTGAACATCAGCCCGCGCACCGTACAAGTTCACCGCACCCACATCAACCAGAAACTGAACATATCCAGCGACGCCGAAATGACGAAGTGCGCAATACGATTCGGGCTAACGCCACTTGATCTCACCGACGGCGACTACCGCATATAAGCTCCACATCCCGCCAAAACCTATGAACTGCACTTTCGCGTAGAAACATTGCGCATTGTGCGTATTTCGTACAACACCCTCCGAGAAGTACACTTTGTGCACCTTGGGTAGTTGCATGACCAGCCTGACCCCACTGGAGGACGTATGGCACAGAATGCTAGTTCCACGGGCACAATGACCGCCGTTGTTGCGGCGCGCGCCGGGAAGTACCTGACCTTCAAGCTGGCGGCAGAGGAGTATGGTCTGGAGATCCTGAAGGTACAGGAGATCATCGGCACGATGCGGATCACGCGCGTGCCGCAGATGCCTTCGTTCATCCGCGGCGTGATCAACCTGCGCGGAAAAGTGATCCCGGTCGTCGATCTGCGGCAGAAGTTTGGACTGGCCGCGCAAGCCGATACGGAGCGGACCTGCATCATTGTCGTTCAGATCTCTCAGGGCGACAGGCGCGTGACGACCGGAATCCTGGTGGACGACGTGTCGGAAGTACAGAACATCGCGGCGGAGCAGATTGAACCGCCGCCCTCGCTTGGCGCCTCCGTCTCCACCGACTTCATCCTTGGAATGGGCAAAGTCGCGCAGAAGGTGGTCATGCTGTTGGACACTGAGCAGGTCTTGACGCGCGAGCACGTGGCTGCTCTGGCGAAGGCTGGCGAGACCGCCAGCCCGCAATGACCGCGAGTTGAGTACCGGCCGCTGCAATCACTGGCTGAAACTGGGTTACACTTTGGGGGACACACACATGTTTTCCGACATAAAGCTTTCGACGAAAGTCCTGCTCGG
Source organism: Planctomycetota bacterium (assembly GCA_036504595.1). Taxonomy (GTDB): domain Bacteria; phylum Planctomycetota; class SZUA-567; order H5-PLA8; family H5-PLA8; genus DASXUX01. The sequence continues at coordinate 18,916 of DASXUX010000101.1, forward strand.
GTTCGGCGCGGTCATCGTCTTGCTTTTGTGCGTTGCTGCGCTCTTCTGGTCCTCGTTGCGCGAGACGCGCGACGGATACCAGGGCCTGCTTGACGGCGAGATCCAGATCCGGACGCGCGCCCAGAGCGCTGCAGCCGCGATGCTGCAGTGCCGGCGCCATGAAAAAGATTTCATGCTGCGGCTCCAGACGAAGTATGTGGACGAGCACGGCCTCAGTCTTGCGGCCCTGCACAAGGACGCCGAAGAGATTCTGCGGGTCGCGGAGGCGCGGCAACATCGGAACATTGCGGATCTTGCTTCCCAAATTGCCAGATCTGTAAAGAGCTACGAGACGACTTTTGCGGAGGTCGTGGAGACCACGAAGACGATTGGGCTGACACGCGAGACGGGACTCGTCGGAAAGCTGCGCGAAGCGTCGCACGCCCTGGAGCGCGAGTTGGATGCATACGCCAACGAGGATCTGCAAACCGCGCTGCTCGCGATGCGCCGAGACGAAGGACGCTTCCTGTTGACCCGCTCCGAGAAAGACAAGGAAGAATGGCAGAAGACGACTCGTGTGTTCAACACACTGCTGAAAGGCAGCGGCTGCGAGCCGCTCTCCAAAGCCGGCCAGCAGGCTGCGCTCAAAAAGTACGAAGAGGCCATTCCGGCGCTCCTGGCTGCCGCGGCAGATAAAGACAAAGCGCAGCAGAGCTACGAGATGTTGCGCCAGTCCGCGGAGGAAATGGAAAAAGCACTGGGCGGGGCGCTGCTGCCCAACGCCATTCCGATGGTTCTGACGATGCGACGGCATGAGAAGGACTATCTGCTCGAACAGGAGGAAACCGATGAAAAGGGGCAGTTGTACTCGGGGGCGGAGAAGTTCTCCAAGTTGGCACAGGAGGCCATCGCTCGAATGAAACAAGCGCTCGGACGGGCGCAGACAGAGACCGGGTTGCTCGCCGAACACGTGCGAGCAATCAGCTTGCCCTTGGATCTCTATGAGAAGGCTTTTCTGGAACTTGTGTCGGCGGACGTGAAAGCCCTGAAAGCCAACAACCAGATGCGGACCGCGATTCACGAGACAGAGCCCTTGATCGCACAGATCGTCAAAGATGCAGAGGAAAAAGAGAAAGCGTCCTGCGCACTGATCACTCGGTCGGCCGAACGCGCCAGCAGCGTGGCGTGGGTCTCCGCGCTATGCATCGCGATAGCCGCGATGGCGCTGGCTTTACTCATCACGCGTTCGGTCACGGCGCCTTTTCAACAGATATTCAAGGGGCTCAAGCGATTCAGCAAAGCCGAACTGGAAGCGACGGCCGTACAGTTCCGAGGCGTCATCGATGCCCTGTCCGGCAGTTCCGAACAAGTTGCGGCCGCTTCGGGGCAGGTGTCGCAGTCGAGCCAGCAGATGGCTGAAGGCGCGAGCGAGCAGGCGTCCTCCCTGGAGGAGACATCGGCCTCGTTGGAAGAGATGTCCGCGATGACACGTCAGAACGCCGACAATGCCCGGCAAGCCAATTTGGCGTCGCAGAAAGGCACCGAGGCAATGCAGCGCATGTCCGCGGCCATCAAGGACATCAAGAAATCCTCCGATCAGACGGCCAAGATCATCAAGACCATTGATGAGATCGCCTTTCAGACCAATCTCCTCGCACTGAATGCCGCCGTCGAAGCCGCGCGCGCCGGCGAGGCCGGCAAAGGCTTTGCGGTGGTCGCAGAGGAAGTTCGGAATCTCGCCCAGCGCAGCGCCGAAGCGGCCAAGAACACCTCCGCGCTGATCGAGGAATCGCAGCAGAACTCCGAGCGCGGGGTTTCAGTATCGAGTGAGGTCGAGCAACTTCTAAAGCAGATCACGGCAGTCAATGCCGAGGTCTCATCCGCGAGCGAAGAGCAGTCGAAGGGAATCGATCAGGTTAATACCGCAGTCTCGCAGATGGACAAGGTCACGCAGTCCAACGCCGCCAATGCGGAAGAAACCGCGTCGGCCAGCGAGGAATTGAGCGCGCAAGCCAGAGAGCTGCAGCAGCAAGTGGACGTTCTGATGTCCATTGTGGAAGGAGGGGCAGCCGGAACGGCGGCGGCGGCTCCCCAGCCCGCACACGCCCCAGCCCGCGTCGCTCACATTCCGGACGCCGCGACAACGGCGCCCGCTGCGAGGTCGCGGAGCCGCGTGCACGAATTGTTAAGCGGAAACGGCAATGGCCACCATGAGCGCCAGAAGGAGTTCGCTGTTCCCAAAAGCCGCATCGCGGACGTCATCGCCGCGAAGACCCCTCGACCCGCCGCCGTCATTCCCTTCACCGACGAGGAAGTGAAGCAGTTCTAAGCGAGCGCCCGAGGATGCAATGGCAATAGTCCCAATCAACGACGCTCAGATCCCCCTGCAGGTGCGAGTGGGCGTCGGAGAACTCTACGTCTCGCGCAACTCTTGCGAAGTCCTGACGACTTACGGGTTGGGATCTTGTGTCGCTGTGGTCCTGTACGACGGGGTCGCATGCATTGGCGGACTGGCGCACATTCAGTTTCCCGAGCACCGCGGTTTGCGGGATGCGGAGTCCGAGTGGGCCTGCGCGGAGTCCGGCGTACCGGAACTGCTGTCGCAAATGTACGCCGGCGGTGGCATGCGGCAGCGGCTCAACGTAGCGCTGGTCGGCGGCGCCACGGTGGCCGATCCGAACGCGTACTTTCAGATCGGACGCAAGAACGTGCTGGCGGTCAAACGGATCCTTTGGCAGCACGGCCTGATTCCATCCCGGCAGTCGGTCGGGGGAACCTCTTGGCGTACGGTACGCTTAAACGTGGGTACTGGCCGGATCGCCATTCAGTCGCCTGAAGGACGTGAGGAACTGTGAGAATGAGCCTGGAAGTGCTAATTGTCGACGATTCCGCCACGACACGCATGGTTATCGAACGGATTGTTCGCCTGACCGAACCGGAGGTCGGTGTTTGCCACCAGGCCATGAACGGACGGCAAGCCATCGAGATCCTGAAGGAGCGCTGGATTGACTGCGTTTTCACAGATCTGTACATGCCGGAGATGGACGGGCGCGAGCTGCTCCGTCGCATGCGGGAGAACGAGCTATGGCGGCACATCCCGGTTGCGGTGATCACCAGCGCCCACGACAACGAGACCGCCGTTGAATTGGTTCAACTGGGCGCCCACTGCTATCGCACGAAGCCGCTCACCCCGGAAATGGTGCGCGATATCTTTGAGGCACTGAAGGAGAAAATGCCATGGCCACCCGCCAATCCGCTCTGAAGTGCGCGTTGGAGGAGATCTTCCGGAACTTCGCGTACCTGGATCTGGAAGTGCGGCAAGACGGCGCCGCGGCGTAGCTGCGACCTTTTCTTAGGCCGAGCGTCGCGCTCGTTGAGTGCGCCTCTCGTCTTCTTGGAGTGGACTTTTTGTCGGGCTAGTGTCAGCGTGCTGAGCCGGCCTTCCCGGCGATGGCGCTGTACAACACCGTACGTGCCGCTTCGAACGTGCCGCCGCTGAACTGCACGCTGAACACGATGGTGTGCGGCTGGTTGCTGACGGTCGCCGTCCCAAGCAGTCCCTCGTCGGCCAGCGCCGTGGCAAAACTGCCCTTCATGCTGACCGCGAAGGCCGCCGTGGGCGCGCCGCTCTTCAGCGCCAGTTTGAGACTGCTTTGGCCGGCCTTGGCGGTGGTGCCCTTTGCCGGCAGGGTGAAGCTCTGCGTCGATCCACCGACTTGTACAACGAAGACTTTGCCGCCGGGCTTGAATCCCGAGGGGATCGGCAAGACGCCGGTGAACGCGATCGCGTCGCTGCCGCCTTTGGCAAAATTCAACTTGATCTGCACTTTGGAAATCGACAGCGATGGGTTGACGACCACCTGCACGCTTCCGGTTCCCGTATTTCCAGCGATGTCGTCGGCCGTCACGTTGACCGTGAACGTGCCTGCCGCCGCGTAGGCGTGGGTCGGCCCGTCCCCGCTGCCCGTGCTGCCGTCGCCGAAGTCCCACGAAAAGAATACCGGCACTCCGGCGAGCGATGTGGCCGCGACCATGAACGCTACCGGCTCCCCGATCGCCGCCGATGAGGGCGTGGCCGTGGGACCGGAGGTGAGCGGCAGCGAAGACGCGACGGTCACGCTGACGCTGGCGCTGGCGGAATCGCCGATCCCATCGCTGGCAGTCACCTGGACCGTATAGGTTCCAGCGAGATCGTACGCGTGCGTGGGCGCGGCGCCGGACCCTTGGTGGCCGTCGCCAAAATCCCACGTGAAGCTCAACGTCGCGCCGCTGACGAGCGTGGTGGCGGTCACACTGAAGCTCACGCTTTGCCCCAGCGCCGCCGGATTGGGCGTGGCAGTCGGGGTCGCGCTGAAGACCGGTGGCGTGCTGACGGGATGATCGAAAGCCAGCACGCGGTGGACATCAATGTCGGCAACATACAGATTACCTTTAGCGTCCACGCACACGCCTAGTGGAAAAAAGAAGCTACCGGCGCCAACTCCACCGTTGTTCGCGGTACTGCTGATGAAGGAATGCCCCTGGCCAAAAACACGATCGGCAACAGTGTCGGTGGTGAGCGGCGCATCGAACTCCAGCACGCGGGAGTTGGAGCTGTCACTAATATAGAGATTGCCGGCACGATCCAGAGCCAAATCCGCAGGACCGCCCAGCGTGGCGGCGCTGATACCGCCATTGTTCGCGGTGCCGGTGGTGAAGCTGCCGTTCTGACCAAAGACACGTCTCGCGGCGGCGCTCGACGCCACGGGGGCATCATATTCCAGTACGCGGTTGTTTCCGCTATCTGAGACGTAAAGATTGCCAAACGCGTCGATGACAACTGAGTTGGGGGCGCTGAGTGTGCTGGCGGACAGTCCGGCGTTATTCGCTGTATTGCTGGTGAAGTCGGGTTGGCCGATGACACGGGTTGCTACGCTGCTGGTCAAGGGCGTGTCGTAAATCAGGACGCGATGGTTGAGGGTGTCGGCCACGTACAGACGGTCCGCCGAGTCAACCGCCACGCCTTGAGGAAAGGACAGGCTGCTGGCGCTGACCCCCCCGTTGTTGGGAACCTTGGTGGTGAATACCAACTGCCCGAAGACCCGGCTGGCGTGTGCTCCGGCGGCGGCAATCGGCGCATCGAACTCCAGCACGCGATGGTTGAACGTGTCAGCAACGTACAAGTTTCCTTTGCTGTCGAAGGCAATGCGTTCGGGACTGTTCAGTGTGTTGTCGTTCGCTGTGGCGGAGAGGACCGCGCTGTTCAGGTCCGCCTGACCAATGACAGCATCTGCGGCCTGCCCATTGGTGAACGCCGTCGCATCCGGCCAGCTTAGTATCCGTGCAAAGGATATATCGCTGACCCAGAAACGCCCCGTCTTGTCGACCGCCACGCCGAAGGGAAGGAACAGGGTGCGCGGGCTGATCCCATCCAGCAGGCCGGCCGTGGAGAAGTCTCCCTGGCCAAGGACGCGGTCGGCAACGGTGTCTCCGGGAACGCGCGGGTACAGCGTGACGACTCGTAATGGCGAGAGCCCGCCTCCAGGCGCCGGGTTGGTGACGGTGACCGCCGCGCTGCCGGGGGAAGTCAGCAAGCTGGCTGGCACGCTAACGTTCAGCCTTGTCTTGGAGAAGAATGTGGTAGGCAGCGGCGTCGCGTTCCAGTTGACCACGGCCCCGGGGACGAAGCCGGTGCCGTTCACGCTCATGACACAATCTGTCGCTGGCACCCCGATCGAATCCGGCAGCAGCGTGCCGATCGTCGGAACGGGGTTGGGCGAAGGCTGATTAAAGCGCAAGACGCGGTTGTTTCCGCGATCGGCGACAAACAGATTCCCCGCCGCATCGAACGCAATGCTGCGGGGGAAAGACAAAGTGGACGCGCTGGGCACGCCGCCTTGGTTATTCGCGCCGGAAGTCATATCCGGCTGTCCGAACACACGTACGGCAAAACCGGCGACAGAGCCGCCGAATGCCAGCACGCGGTTATTGCCAATGTCGGCCACGTACACCTGGCCGCCCGGATCAAAGGCTGCTCCGCCCGGCGAGTTTAACGTCGTCGCATCTGGCTGCGGGTTTCCTTTGTTGAGCAGGCTGGATGTGGCGTTCGGCTGGCTGAGCACAAAGGTCGCGGCAGGATCAAAAAAGGAACCAGCGCTCTGGTAGAACAAGCCTCGGTTGTTCAAAGTATCGAAAATCGTTACGTTTCCCTGCGCATCGACAACAACACCCTCGGGTGCAAGCAAAGACTTGGCGCTGATCCCTCCATTGTTGGGCGCGCCGCTGTTCCCATCCGGCTGGCCAAAGAGATTGAAGCTTCCGAACCCGCCGAACGGCGTCGGTCTCGTTACCACCCGGTTGTTGCCGGTGTCTGCGATCCAGAGATTGTCGCTGGGGTCGATGAATAACGCGGTGGGGCCGCTTAGGCTGGTAAAGCTGATTCCCCCGTTGTTCGCGGTGTTTGATGCCAGGTCGGGCTGGCCCAGAACGCGATCGGCGACGCTGTCGCTGACATTGGGGTTGTCGTACTCCAAGAGCCGATTGTTGCCGCTGTCGGCGACCCATAGATTGCCGCGGCTATCGACGGCCACGCCTAGCGGATTGGAAAGTGTAGTTTCGTTAGCAAAACCCTGACCCCGGTTGGGCAGTCCGCTAACGAAGTCGTTTTGGCCGAAGACCTTGTCCGCAGCCTGGTTGTTGGTGAAGGCCGCCGCGCTGGGCCAGCTTAAGACGCGGTTGTTGCCTGAGTCGCAGACATAAAGCCGCCCTGTGCGCGGGTCGATGGCCGCGCCGCTGGGCAGATTCATGCTCTTGGCGCTGGGAGCCGCGGCACCCTGGTTGGCGTTGTTACTGGCGAAATCGGGCTGGCCTAGGACAGCGTCGGCGGGCGGGTCGTTGGCGGCCGCCAAGGCGCAGTCAGCGGAGATTAGCACTACAAGCAGGATCGCCAGTTTGCCAATTGCGTAGAGGCGCTGCGGATCACATTGAACACATACCGATTTGCGCGTGACTAAAATACCCATGCGGCGCTCTCCAATAAGATGACGTTCCCTGGAGCAAAGAAGAACGCCCCTCCGACGCGGCGGCTCGCAAATGACTCGCCACCTACGCTCTAGTGAAGCGAGGCCGATCAAACGGAGTACGCCCGGATGTGTGCGAGTTCAATAAGCCTCTTGGCTTTGCCAAGTGCTGCGCAATTCAGCAAAGGCGAGGGCAGAGATTGGCGGAATACATTGGCAAAAGCTTCCAACGAAGGCGAGCCAGGGACGCCATTTTCTTACTAGTCTAGGTTCCAAAGAGTTGCACGAACGCTGCCAAAAACCGCAAAAGCGCAAAACAGCGTTCTACGCGGTTTCCTCGCAGTGATGGCACAACGTGAACTGCGGGGCCTCGCTCACCGCTTCGGCGGCGCCGCCTCCTTGATCACCGCGCCGTCCGACTCGCTCATCAGCAAAAGTGCGAACTGTTCGACGTTGTCCAGTTCGTTGGTGCTGAGCGATGCGTAGTCGAAGCGCCCGCGCAGATCGGTGTAGCCATCCTTGTAGAACTGCACGCCGCCGGACTTCGTTCTGGCGTAGACTTTCACGTACACCTTGGGGATTGCCTGGCCGTTCTTCTGCCCCGTCACCTTCACCTGCCCGTAGGTTTCGATCACCTGTAGCGCCAGTGAGTGCGCGAAATACGCCTGTGACTTTCGCATGCCGCCCGCGACCAGTTCCACCATCACGTTGGAGTTCTGGAATTGCTTGGGGAGTTCGAACTCCAGCGTGCGTTGGTTCTCGGGGAACTTCACCGTGTCCGTCTTGATGGGCCGGATGAACGCGAACTGCCCGGTAACGTCGCGCACGAACGGGTTGGTCGAGAAGAGTAGTTCGATATCCATCGGGTAGTAGTTGACTTCACAACCCGCGAGGTTCTGGTAGTTCACCAGGACCTTCTGCGCTTCGACCTTGAAGTCGAACGCCGCCGCCGTCGTCGCCAGTTTGCCCATGGCCTGTCCGCGATCCTCCACGTTCGTCACTTGAGCGGCCTTGCCTTCCGCCTCGTCGAGCTGGCTCAACACATCCGCGAAGAGATCGCGCCAGCGGTTCACCGGGAAGTCCTTGTAGCGCTGCGCGATTTCACGCGCCACGTTGTGACCGTCGGAGAAAAAGTCCACGTAGGCTTGCGCGTAGTCGTACTGAAGCCGCGACGGAACCTTGGCCAGATCGACGCGTTTGAAGAAGGCCAGACCGTCTTCGATGCGGTCCTGCAGCAGCAGGTAATAGGCTGTGGTGAGCCGGTCGGCGTCGTCGAGCGCGGGCTTGTAGCGCAGCACTTCCAGGAAGCGCATGTACTGCTGATAGAAGCGTTCGTTCAGGATCTTGTTTCCCTTGCCCAGGCGGTGCGCGCGCGCGTTCACCAGCGGACTGTATTCAAGGTGCTGGTACGCGTACCGCGCCACGGGATCAATGACGAGCAGTTTACAGTCCAGCCAACGGCCGCTCTGGTTAACGAAGTCGTCCGCGTGCGTCAGGAACTCGCGCACCGCCAGCGGATCGTCGTGCTTGATGCCGTACGACCATAGCGTGTGGCTGTAGATGTGCCGCTTGGCGAGCAGGTCCAGAACTACCTTGAAGTACGCGGCGTCCTTCATGCGCCAGGCGATGCGATCAAGATTGGGGCGATAGAGGTTGTTCGCCTTCAAATAGGCCACGACCTGTTCGTCGGTGCCGTTCTGCGAGATGTAGTCCCATGATTCAACGTCCACCTTGGTCAGCTTGGACACGACCTTCAGCGTCACAGCCGGCGCGGAGGTGATCAGCTTGCCGTTGCGGGCAACATGCACCGGGTAGTGGGGGAACTCGCCCGGCGCAGGGAAGTAGAAGTTGTACTCGAAGGTGGCCGTCGAATAGGGCTGCAACTGCAGGTAATGGCCCTTGGTGTAAAAGCCGTTGAGCACCGGCAACGCACCCCGCGGAATTTCCAGCAGCAGGTCAAGCTTCTGCGGCGACGAGGTCGGATTGGTCAGGACCACCTGACAGCCGTAAACCGTAAATACCAGGAACTCGTCGGTCACATATTTGTCGAAGCGTTCATTGCTCTCCATACGATAACGGTCGTCGAGTCGGTAGAAGTTCTGGCTGACGAGGATGGGTGTCTTTTCCCCGGGTGCGCTCTCCTTGATCTCCTTGTGGAACGCTACCAGTGGGCTCTTTGCCGTCAGCGTCATTCGAGCCGCCTTGAACTCCACGTCGTGCTTGGCGGCCTCGAAGGGCAGGTCCAACACGGCCAGCGCGCACAGGATTTCGGTGAAGCTGTGCGATGCTTCCGCCAGATTGCGCGACAGAAACGGCAATTCCTTGCCGGCCGCGACATACGCTGCGTAGTCCTTCCAGAACGCGTTTGTCGTGATCAACTCGCCGGTCTGCTGCGCAATCGGCAGCTTGTAGTAGTTGTTCTCCGCCAGCTCTTCGGTCGCTTCCAATTTGCGATAGAACTGCCGCAATTCGTCGCGGCGTCCGAGATCCTGGGCCAGTTCCCTCTCCTTGGGTCCGGCCGCCTGTTCCTCTTTCGCCTCGCCGGCCGCGCGCGCCTGGGCCTTCTTCAGCGCAAGCCCGTTCTGCGCCTGTGCGGGCGCTGCCGCCGGCTTGGCCGGGGCCTCTGCCGGCGCCTTGTCCTTGGCTGCATTTTTTTCATCGTTGAGTTCGGCTTTCTCCAGGGCCTCCACGGCCGACTTGGCCTCAGGCGCGGGCGTAGCCGCGGCCGTCTTCGCTCTCTCTTCGGCTGCACGCAAGCCAGCGATCGGCTCCGCTGTTTCCAGAGCGCTGCCTTGGAGCGCTGTCTTGAAAAGATGGTTGAAGCGCTCCAGGTCCGGCGGAATCAGGTCGTAGCGGTCGGTCACGTCGCGAGACATAACGTCGCGTTCCACCTGCAGTCGCTGGGCCAGCAGAATCTGCTCCACGACGTTGAGCCGCGAGTATGCCCAGGGTTTCAGGTACTCGGCCAGATCGTCCTCAACCAGATAGCGATCCATGAACGTCTTGTCCTTCTTATTCTTCAGATAAGGCAGAATGACCGTCTTGAAGAACTCGGGATCCTTATGTGAGAGGAAGAAATTGAGTTCGTGGCAGGCGTACTTGGAGTATGCTGTGCGCTTCTCTTCAGGCTTGAGTGTGGGCCAGTTGGTGACGAAGCGGAACTCAGCCAGCTTTGCGTCGCCATTCAATGTCGCGTAAAGAGCGTAGACTTTGCCCAGCGAATCGTACGGTTCGACGTTCGCCGCGCCTACGTCGTCCAGCGTCAGCGCCTTGGCCGTTTCGATGATCGATACCTGCTTCTGCTCCGTGAAGTGCTTCGCCGGGTCCAGGCCGGCGGCGAGCCGCAGATCCAGCGGTTTGAACGGCGCTTCGGGCAGCGCGACAGAGCGGTACACGGTGTTCGCATTGTCCGCAGCCAGCAAACGTACGTACTGATGTCCGCCCAGATCCTTGCGCGCAATGGTCACCACGCCGTCTTTGTCGGGCGCCAGGTTCGCCAGCAACACCGCGCCCTCCGGCAGGTAGTCGAGGTTCGGCACAACGCCCGTATTGGATTCCGTCGCCCTCGAACCACCGTGCCGCTTGACCATCAGGCGCCGGCCGCCGCCCTGGCGGTTGCCGAACGATCCGCCGCCTTCTCCTTCGTCGAGGCCGGCTTGGGTTGGCGTCAACGCCCATGGGTTGAGCAACAACGCGGGGCGCTTGAGCATGTTGCCGGGGAATTTGGCGGCGTAACGGCGATCGAGGATGTAGCGGTACTCGTCGCCGATGTTGCGGCCTGTCTGGTAACTTGAGACGGTCTTGGTCATGCCGACCATTTCCGGCTCCGGAAACGCAATGCCGCCGAGTTGCGCGAAAAGCGAGTACGCCGGCAAAAACTCCGTCGCAATTACGTGCAGGCGCGCGGCCGGTCCAGCGTTCTTGATGCGCACCTTAAGCGCGTCCGCGGCCACGTCCACGCTCGTAATCTGCAACGGCTCCGCGTTTACGACTTCCAGCAGGCGGTTTTCGGACAACACATAACCTTCGCGCGCCTCGCCGCCGGTCACTCGGACAATGATCTTGTCATTGGTCTCCTTCAAGACCAATTCGTAGTCCCCCGGCGGCAGAGCCTTCAGTTCCAGGAAGCCGTCGTTGATGGCCAGTCCGTCAAACCAATCTTTGACGAAAACGTTGGCGCTCTCGCTGCGCGTTCCGCGACGCTCGATCAGAGCAAACGCGCCGCGCGTGGGCTGCTTCTCCGTCCCCATGTAGGGAACGCGCAAAACCTGCCCTGCTTTGCCGTGGACCGTGGTCGGATAGCTGTGGTCGTCGTCAGTAATGCGCCATTCGTAGTTCTGCCCATCGGGAAGGCTGCCGGTGACGTGCACGATTTCGTTCAAAGCGCCAAGCTGCACGCGCCCGGTGGCATCTGTTTGCAGCGCCACGTGGACTTGTTCGCGGAAGTTACGGTGCTGCAGCATCACGTTTACCGGACGGTCCGGCCGCGGTTCGCCCGTCTTTCCGAGCAGTTGCAGCGTGTAGCCCGCATCGGTTCGCGACATCAGCAGGCTTTCAATCTTGTCGGTCGTATCTACAGCGTTTAGTGAGACGCTGAAACTGCTGGCCAAATCCAGCTTCTTGCCTTCGCTGAGACTCTTGACCTTCGCCTTGAGCGTGAAGCTGAGTTGGAGCAGATTGTCCGGCGTCAGGAATTCGTAAACCGATTCCTTGTCATCCGTGAGCTTTAGCCCCGGGACCTCCTTCGTGCTGCTGATCCGGTCACGGTTCGTGGACTGGATGACCAGCGACACCTCCTCCAGCAGGCCGACGGTCGCCGGCATGTCGTTGATGTACAGCGCGGGCCGGACCAGCACCTGTGCTTTGCGGCGCTTCAGCAGCGCCTCGCGGTCCACGTAGAAGCCGGCCTGCAGCCTGTACGTCTCCGCCTTGTGGTCGAAGTAGTCGAGCGTCGCAAACGTGTCGCGGCTCAGCACAATCATCTGCCGGCCAGGCTTGGTGCTGAACGGCACGGCAATGGCGCCACCGACGCCGGCCTTGTACTCGTGCCCGTCCAGCCACAGGTGTGCGTCTGGCGCGGTTTTGTTGGTTTCGTCCATGATCGTGAACACGTGGCCGGCGGTGCCAGTGTGCTCCACGAAGCGCAAGCGTCCCTTGTGGATCAGCGCGCGGCTGCTCATCCCATTGCCTATGAACTCGACAACGTACACGCCGGCGGCTTTGAGAGTGGGGAAATCGAAGTGCCGGCGCAGGCGCCGCAGCGGCGGATCTTCATACGCATAGGTCTTCTCTTCGTTCGCCACCAGGCCGTCGAGGTTGACGCCGGCATCCACCTCGCGCTTCTGTTCAAGGTAATAGTTCAGCGCGTTGATCTCGAACACCTTGACCAGCAGCGTTTTGACGTTCTTCACGTCCAGATCCAGGCTGACCGGGTTGCCAGCGGCGAAGTACGTCTTGTTGGCCGGCACGAAGTCAATGTCAACGCGGTCCTTCAGGCGCTGGTAACTGGCCGGATCGTTCAGCAGCGAATACCACTTCTCCATGTCACCGATGCCGTTCACGATCTTTGCCTCGGCAAAGATGGGTTTGAGGTAGGTGTCGCGGACGAACTCGGCATACGGCTCGAATGTGTCTTCTTTGACGAAGAAGTTCATCAGATAGTCGCGCACCAGGGGCTCATCATCCTGGATGACGGGTAGCTGCGTGTCCGGGTAGCCCACGCCTAACTGCGCCGGGCAGTTCCGGAACTCCGCGCGCTGCAGGTACTCGGGCTTCATGTAGCCGGTCTGGCGCGGCAGCTTCAGATATTCCATGAAACGGTCTTTGTCGTACACACCCTGGTTGCGGTCGAAGTCGAGGCGGGCGTAGAGCACGTGCGCCTTCAGCGAGTTGTGCGCTGGGGCGAGGCGCTGCACGAAAGCCCAGAGCCGGTCGAGGTACGCCGTGCGCTCCTTTGCGTCGTTGACCACGTCCGCGTCCGGCGTCGGCTGCAGTTTGAGCAAGTAGATGTTGACGAAGTTCGTCTGGTTAAGCAGCGTGGGCATGAGCTGCAGGCATTCGTCGAGCTGCGCCAGAAGTAACTGGCGATGGATCGGGATGGAGCCGAAGCCGCTGCTGCGCTCGAACTTCAGATCGTCCACGACCAGTTTGGGCAGGTTGGGAAGGTCAGGGCGAGTCAGCCGCGTCAACAGGTCTCGACGCCGCTCGCCGTTCAAGTTCTGCGCCGCAAGGAAGTCGAGTGCCGAGTCTTCGAAGCCTTGCAGGTTGCTGTAGCGCGCGAAGGCTGTGCGGGTGAGCGCCTCACGGGAAATGAGCGTCGGATCAAGACGCGTCGGCAGGTTGGGCTTTTGGTCGAGCTGCTCCTTGGCGTGGTCGAAATTCAGCCCGAGGCGCCAGCGAATGAACTCCAACGACTTTTTGGAATCCTTGTCGTAGGTCAGCAGCGCCTGGCGGTTCAGTATCTCCTCGACGCGCGCGTTCCGCCCATGACGCTCAATCCATAGCTTTACCAGACCGTCGATCTTGCCGAAGTCGCCCGTTTGCTGGTAGTGCAGGCAATGGTAGTAGTAATAATCATCCGTTCCGGGAATCAACTGCTGCAACGCTTTGGCGCGGTCCGCGGCTAGCGCGAAGTCCTCGGCGAAACCGATCTCGTGGGCTTGGACAGCAAATCCCAAAGCGAGGACCAACAGCACAGCAGCGCGAGCAGCAAGAAACATGTCAGGCTCCTTTCGGCAACAGCGGTTCGTCTACATTAACGGCGCAACCGCCTCGAACTTTCATTTTGCCTGGCATGTTAGACTCCACAAACGGCCGTTTGGCCATGCCTTTTCAGCCAGAAACGCGCCGGCATCGAAGGCACAGGCCTCGCCAGAGCCGGTCCGATCCTTCTCCTCTCGTAGGAGAGATAAAAAGCTCAGAAGTCCCTCTTTGATTGTCACAGCCCTGGGGCAAGAGCCATGGGCTGACCTGTAGAATTTGATCTTGAGCACGCGTGACAGCGGCGCTCTTGGATGCACCAGCGGAAACTTAACGAGGCGGCGGACTAGTCATCCGCCGGAAATGCCTCAAGCCCCGGTCTCATCCGCCCGGGCCTGTTTTTTTTGGCGCCACAGGCGCGTAGGTGTTGGTCGCGCTGTTCGTGATCCAGTTGCCCGCGGCGTCGCTGAGCCCGATCTTGAGATACGGCGCCTTCACTGGCTCGACGTTGTCCACCTTCATCCAGCAGGAGATCGGTTCAGAGCCATGGGGCGTCGATCACGCCCCGCAGCTTCCCAAGTCCGGCCGCCCGTGATCCAAATTCGCATAGAAGGGATGTAATTCATGGATCCTCCCCGTTGAGACAGGATCGCGGCCAGACTCTCTGGCAGTACAACGCATCACCAGCAACTGTAGCAGGCCTACTTGGAGGAACGCGAAATGTCGAGCTCCTGTCGCGCCGCGATGGGCACGTAGCCGATCTCGTATCCTTTGGGCGGAGTGACGAGTTGGGCGGGGTCCAGGTCGGCGAGTTTCCCGACCGTGGGCGGCGCGAGATAGTCGCGGTCCTTCGTCCAAGCGCGATGCAGCTTCTCGACCTTCGCCTGCATCTTCTCACGCTCCTCCTTGGACAGATCAGCGTTCAGCAACGCCGGCTGGTCGGCGAAACGATACCAATAATAAGTCACCACGCTGCCATCGCCGAGATGCGCCTTGAACGGGCCGGCGACCGGACCCGGCTTCTTGAAGGCGCTCTCGGGAGCTTCGGGCGTGTCGTAGGGCTCCTGCGGTTTCTCCTTCGGAAGTTCAAAACGCATGCCGGCGAGCCCTGACGCAGCGGGCACCTCGGCGGGCTTAGCCACGACCCACTGAGTCTTCTTTCCATCATTCTGGAGGCGGAAGTATTCCGGCAGCACCACGCGGGAACCGTTCGGCTCATTGATCTTCGTGACGAGCTGCTCATTCCATTTGTACCCGTAGGTCGTCGGGTCCGGCGCGATCGGCGTGGCGAAGGAGTTCCACGCCATCGTCAACTTCTTCTCCTTCGGCGTCTTCTCCGCGTAGATCCTCCAGGTCGAGCCGCCGCTGGCGCGGAGTGTCTGTACACAGGCGCCAGCAGGGTTGATCGCGCCGCTGACCTCCGCGCCGCCGTCAAGCCACGCCTTCACGCCGTCCCAGAGGGCCTTTTTGTTGTAGGACGTCAGGCGGTGCAAGACGACCGTGTTGCCATCCGGACCGACTGGAAAGGAGGTCGGTGCGACGCGCGCGTAGGTCTCGCCCTTCTCGTCCACGGACAGCGCGGCCGGCACGTACTGGGTCTCCATCTGGAAAGGCTTGTTCGGGGCCGAGGGACGCGAATCCAGCAGCAGGCCGGCGTACGCCGGATTGACCTCCGCGGAGTGCGACCAGAAATACGGCGTGAAGAAGCAGACTGGGCCTTTAAAGTTATTGGTGTTGAGGAACAAGGTCCAGCAGTTATCGCCGGTCGCAACGTTCCTTCCGCCTGTGGTCGCCTTGACCACTGTCAGCGGCAGCGGCAGATAACCGTAGCCAAACAGATCACCACAGGTGCCTTGCTTTAGGTTCAGACCGTCGATGGGGAAGAGCAGCCACGGGCTGAGTTGCGCCACACCGTAGAGGCCTCTGGGCTTGTCCCAGTTCCCGGCGCCATGCGCGGGCCCATTGGCGATCTCCTTAAAATTCACAGCCACGCCGCCCATGATGAACTTCGGCGTCTCGGTCGGAAAACGCGTGTCGCGCCACCAGCCCAGTCCGCCCTCGATGTCCGAGTAAAGCTCAGCCGGCGGCTTGCCCTCATACTGCGCATGCATCCACGTGCCGAAAAGGCCCGTCTGAAAGCGATGCCCCGGATACCGCTGCAGCAGCGGCCAAGCTGCAGCATACAGCGAGAACCCGGCATTGTACTCATCGGAAACCTTGTCAGACGAAACCAGCAGATAGCCCGCCATCTCCGCTTTCTGGACGTCGGCGGAATGAGCCGCGCCAGACAGAACGAGTAGCAGGACGGTGACAAGGATTCTCAAGCAACAGCGGAAGATGTGCGCTTTCACGGTTTGTCCTTTGGCGGTGTGGCCGCGCTCGCAGCGGCTTTGCATTCGGCGATGGCGATGCCACGCTCGCCGGCCACGGAGTAGAGCAAAAAGACGCGGCCATCTTCGACGAAGATCGCCGGATCACGCAACGCGTTCTCCGGGCCCTTCACCGGGCCGGCAGCGGATTTCTTTAGCGGTTGGAGGGCCCCTTCCCATGCGGCTTCGGGGTGCAGGACTTCTTCCGGCGCCAACGGCTTCCAGGTTGTCCAGTCGCCTGTCAGTTCGAGGCGGCAGCGCAAGATACGCTCGGGCGCATCGCCGATGTTCGTGTAATAGACCCACAGGTGGTTGCTCGATAGATGCAGGGCCACGTGGCGAACGCCGGGCGCGTTGTACTCCTTTCCCCGCAGTTCGCTGCCGGGAAAGGGATTGGATCCTTCCTCAAAATTGGTCTTTCCATCGCGCGACCGGTAGAGCAGTCCGCCTTTGGCCATGGCATACCACCAGCCATCCCAAAGGAATACACGCCAGTAAAAAATTCCGAGCGGCTCGTCGGCCGCCTTGAAATGCAGACCATCCCCCGAGACGGCTAGAAACGTCTTTTGGCCGCCGCCCGCCTTCGCCGGGCCGTGAAAGTAAAGGCGGATCTCCTTCCGCCGGTCGTCCACCAGTACGTCCGGCGACGCGATGTGACCTGTGCAACCGGTCGCTTCCTCCAGATGAAGTGTGCCGGGTTCGTGGATCTTCCACGGGCCTTCCAGGCCGTCCGCGTAGGCGAGGCGGATGTATTTGCCGTTATGGTGGGCGAAATAGAGGTAGTATTTGCCGAGCGGATTGGGAAGCCAAGCGGGCGTGCGAATCAGGGAAGGGCCATTGATGTTCTCGCCGTCGCGGCCCGGTAGCATTTCGGGCCGGATGATCGGGTTGTTCTGGAAGCGGACGACCTCGATGCGATCCCTACGAGTATCTTCCGCGGCGGCGGCATGTAGTGCGGCCAGCGGCGCCAGCAGCAGGGCGGTAATGAGAGTGAGGACGCATTTCATGGTCCGGAGTTCCGTAAACGGGTCTTAATAGCCAATGTTCTTCACGGCCGCTTCACCCAGTCGCTCACGCAACTGCGCGAGATACAGGCTGGCGGGAGTCACGGGTTTGTTGGGGGACAAGAACGCTTCTTGGCTGAACGTCTTGTGTGGCTCACCCGTGCATCCGATCGCCAGATTCAAAGCTCCAGGCGGTATTTGCACCTGGAGGTATTTCACGGTGCAATTCCACGCGATGCCCCAACCGATGGCCCAGCCGTGACCGGAGCCCGAGCTGTGGCGGTTGATCAAGTCGATCCTGCCGTCAGGGATGTTGCACGAGTCAATCAGCAGGCCCGTGGACCAGTGCATGTGCGGCTGGATGCTGCCCGTGCCTTCGAAAGTGCAATTGAGCACCACGTTCAACATGGCTGCGGCATTCAGGGTTGCCACATAGAATCCTCCAAGACCGTGCGAGGTGCACCGGTCCACCAGAACCTGGGAGCCTCGGATGGAAATATCCGCCGGATAGCCCGCTCCCTTCTCCACTGTAGAGTTATGAAACGAGTGCGCTCCGGTGATGGTGATGCGCCGGCAACCGCCCCACACCTGGACGTTGTTGAGCGTCTCGCGCATGACGATGTCCCTGACCCAGCAGTCCTCACAATCGCCCTTGAGTGCTACGGAGATGTTCTTCCCAGCGGCCAGTGTGCCTTTGTGCGGCGGCGAAACGACCTGCAACGATTCAATTCCGCACTGGCTCAGGCGTTTGACCGATGGCGTCTTTATGACCACCGCCGGGTCCTGGTCGAGGAACTCACCGTCAATCGTGTCAGTGAGCGGGACATCCAGCGTAAGGCGATTTCTTTCGATCGAGCGAATGCTCCGATGAATCGTCACCGAGGAGTCGTCTTTCATCCACGTCTGCGGATTCCCGCCGCGGACGAGGGCGTCCATGCCCATGAAGTGAATCCACTTCTCGGTTCTCGCCCAACGGAGGCGGATGCTGTCGCCCACCGCCAACCCCGTCGCATCCTTCACTGAAAGATTCAGCGTGCCCGCTGGCACATATGCATCCGCGATCGGAAACGTGTTCGCTGGAGTCGCTTTCGGGAACGACAGATCCGGACCCTCGATAACGAATGCGGTATGCGGCTCGCCCGTCATTTCGATCAACGTTCCATCCTTGCCCGAACCCGAGCCGCGCAACACGATTCCGTCCTGTTCAATGGTGATCGGCTTTGCGCAATGGAAGGTCCCCGACTTCAGCAACACCGCTCCGCGAAAGCCCAGCACTGACGGCAGCGCTGCGACTTCTCCGATGGCAGCCTGGATCGCTGCCGTGTCATCGCCACCCGATGGAGCCACCTCCTTCTTCACCGGCAGCGTGGGGATGGCGACCCCACCACTCATGTAACCCGCATGTGAAAAATCGACAATCCGGTCACCCTTCGGTGTCGTCTTGTAATCCAACGTTCCCGTCCGGCCCAAGGCGACCCATTGGCGGTCGAGCACCTCAGAGCGGGGATCGTCTGCGGCATATACGGCCAGCCGCGCCAGCAGCACGGCCGTGACAATTACCGATGCGTGCTTCATGTGCGAGTAGACATTAACGTTCATGCGTTGAGCTTACTATTAATGACGACGGATGTCACTGGATATCACTTTGTTGTCGGCACGCGTTCCCAGGCTTTGACCCAATCGATCTCGAACGTATTGGTGGACTTCTCCTTGGGGCCGTAACCGTCTTTGGGCCGTTCGCCGTTCCACGACTTGATGTTCGATTCGCTCGTGAACAGGAGAAATTCCGGGGCCTTGGAACCCGGACATTTTTCGTCAGTCGCCACAACTTTTCCGTCGAAGGTAAAGCGGTAGCCAGTGTCGTCCCACTCCACCCCGTACTCACGCCACTGGTCACCGACGGGGTCAGGAAACTTTCGGTTGCTCGTTTTGTGCGTCTCGGGCTTGTAGCTACCCCAGTGCAGGGCGTACTGGTAAGCGCCCTTCATTAGCCCCGTGGTTTCCATGATGTCAATCTCGACGCCATCGCCGACAGCCTTGGTCGGGTCGCCCGACTTGCCGTAGGTCGGCGATTGCGCCCAAAATGCAACCTGAGTGCCCGGTTGGACGGAGAGCCGGCACCGGGCCACGGCTTTGCCCTGTGTCACGAGGAACTTCTTGCGCGAGGTCACGAACCCGCAGTGCGTCACCCCCTGTTCATCCGTGAAGGTCGTGATCACGAGCTTGCCGTCCTTGACGTCAACGGCCAGCGGAGAGTTCATCGCATCACGCCGTTTGCCGGTTTCGATGTTCCAGATGCGTGGATCAAGCTCGTTACCGTCAAAATTCTCGTCGAGCGTCAGTTTCCAGGCAGACTCCGCCGCCTGCAGCGCGGCCAGAGACCCCATCAGCAGGGCGGTGATGACAAGTCGGGCAATCTTCATTTCGCGACCTTTCCTTCTCTGAGTTTCGAGCAGCAACGATCACGCAATCTCCATACACTAACCCGCAACGAGACCCAGTGTCAGCGAAATCATCTGGCTGACTTGAGGCGGTTTGTTGGGTCGCCATCGGAGCGACCCCCTCGGGCCTGGCCCGACGGGCAAGCGGGGCGCACGCAGCGGGAGTTTTGTGTGGTGGGGCGCAGACCTTTGCCGAGTGACGCGCCGCTTACAGCGACTACCTACGATTTTCATTCGGTGAGAAATGCGGCTAGACGACATCTATGCTTGTCATGTGATGCCAACCGTCTTTCTGCTCGCTGTCGATCGCGAACCAGACTTTGGGTTTGTTTTTTTTGTCGACGATGCACAGGCCAATCTTGACTTCGCCCTTCTTAAGCCACGACGGCACGGCGAACTGTTCAGCAAGCCAGGTGTGGCCCGGCATCCATTTGCGGATATCTGTTTTAAGGCGCACCACGCTGGACTTGCTCCCCTGGCCGAAGCGCAGCGCCAGCGCATAGGGCCGGTAGATCGGCGCGCAACCCACATTGTCGATGAAAAACTCCATGGTTATCTTTTTGCGCGGGCTGCATTCGATGGGCAACAGCAATTGGCGCAGCACGAAGCGATAGCCGATCTTCTTGTCGAACTCGAGTAGTTTCTCCCACGTGGCGGAGGGATAGAAGACATTTTTGGGCATGAAGACCGACATGTGATAGCGGTATCCTTCGCGGACGATCACGTCCAGGTCATAGCCGTCCATGAACCAGGTCGCGACATTACCACAGGTTTCCATGGTCACCGGCGCGCGCATCCAGGCGTCCTGCAGGCCATCCTCCACGATCCCTTTCGGATAGGCGTCGAAGGTGTGGTTCCAGCACAATTCGGGCGGCACCGGAGCGGTCAATGGTTTGCGCAGGTCGCCGATGCAGTCGGCGCGAAAGCCAACCTGGCGTGGCGTGCCCCGGGTCTTGGCGGCGGCGTGCTTGGAGCCGCCGGTGCTGAGCATGGAGAGTAATTGCGTTTTCTTGAAAGCCTTCAGGTACACGTCGGCCAGTGCCGCCCCGGTCTTTGGCGTTGAGTTGCCGCCAGATTCGCCCCAGAACCCAGCGTAGGCCATGTCAACGCTTTCCAGGTCGGGATGGCCGTCGTAGCGCCTGGCAAAGGCGCGGATAAAAGCGCCGAAGTGCTTCAGGTACAAGGGGTCGTTGCTGTCGGGCTCGTTCTTGGCGTACGGGCCCTGTTCGATCCACTTCGCTTCGGTATCCCAGTACCAATCCGGGACGTTGACCGAACGTTCAGGCGGATGGCGCCGGGCCGTGCAGGGCTCTTCGGCGTAAACGACTTGCTGAGTATAGGGCTGGAAGCGCGTCTGCAAAGTCTGGCCGCGGTTGTGCGCGGTTTTCAAAGCCCGATCGACCAGCGTCCAGTTGTACTTGCCCTTCTGGGGTTCCAGCAACGCCCACGGCCAGCGGCAGTAGGTCAACGTCGTGCGCGCCGGGTATTTGACGTTCTCCCGCATGGGCGCGTCGGGTTGGAAACTCAACGGGCCGTGCGTGTCGCTGGTGATCCACGACGGGTAGGTGTCGTCGCCCTGGAAGCGCTGGAACACAGTCGTGCCGCGGTGCGGATTGTGCAAGTACGCGTTGGACTCTTGCGGGCGGACACGTTGGACTTTTTCATCCGGACCGAAGCGATCGCGCCAGTACTTCACTTCTTTTTGCGAGCGAACCACGTCTTTGCTGGCCACATAGGCGGCGAGCAGGATCGCGTTGGCGTGTTTGGGCCGCGCCGCTGCGGGTCCGGCGAAATCGCGATCCATTAGTTTTTGCCAAGCGGCAGCGTCGCCGGGCGGCGGAGCCTGGTTCGTGAACGCCGGCAGTTCGGTCATGACTTCCAGGATGCGCCGGGTGTGGTCATTGGTGGCAAAAAGGTCTTCCCAGAACTGCCGCGTTTGATGGCCGTTGGGCAGGCCCTGCGCGGCTTCCGGGATGGCCTTGATCAGATCGAGAATGCGCTCGATGACCTCCGCTGGCGTGATTTTCGTTTGGCTTGACATTAAACCCCCTCCTTGATTCGGCGGTGGAACGTCGCCGTTGCCTGGCAAAGGAATATTTCACCCAGCTTACTGATTCGTGCGTGGCCGCGCCTGATGCATCAGAGTATCCGCGCGCCATCGGTCGCGGTACTCAGCATGGCTGCAACTCTTTATATTGATGTAAGCTGTATGAGTACAAAGCACTTACCAAACTAGCCGGGATGGGAGTCGAACCCACACTGAAAGGATTTTAAGTTCCCTCCGTGTCCCATAGGCGCATTGCCGCTGTGGATAACATCTGGATAACAAAATTCGCATAACGCATTCTGCGCTCGCATTCGAGGTCAAGCTGTTGTTTCCGACTGCGCACCGTCTAGGGCACTGCCGCTCAAATCCTCATCCAGCAGTTTCAGCATTTCGGTTCTTTTTCCCTCAAGTGCCGGGTCCTGAAAACGCATTTGCAGAAGCCGCTCTTGTGCACGGCCAATAATGATGTGCAAGTTTCTGTTTGCGGAGTCCTCGTCGGCGCACTCTCGGTACAAGAGAAACTCGCTGACTAATGAACTTAGCTCTCTGTCAAGTGGGACACGTGTGTCGAAAAGCAACAGTTCGAGTATCGGCCCTGCGAGTGTCCGACATCGCCAGTGCTTTACTGCGTTTTTGAGTTGCGCCATTCGCTCGGAGAAGACCTGCAGGTTGCGCTGTTGCTCCTCGTCGAGTTGAGCGCTTCTCTCCAACCGGTCTTTCAGCTGTGCGAGTCGGTCCTCTACCCCGCGGCGAGCGTCATCAAGCTCCGCGATCTTGCTCTCTAGTGAGGTGACCTCATTCAGAAGCTGGTTTCGCCTTTCCCGGATATCCACCCCCTGCTGCGCAGCCTCGAGCAAGAACTCCCGCCACCGCGCGCCGCCGGCATCCATGGCACCTCGCAGTTCTCGGAACAGCGCTGCCGCCGCTTTGCCGTTGAGATCGAACGCGTTCAGGTGATCAAGTACCTCCAGTGCTTCAACCAGATCGTCTGTGACCCACCCCTTTTCACGCAGATCCACAGCCAAGACCGAAAGCGCAGCCATATCCTCAGCGCTGATGGCGGCTTTTCGAAGTAGCTCATCCCATTTCTGGAGCACCGGCAGTCTCTGCAAGAACGCAAGTAGGTAACCACGGTCCCAACGCCCATGCTGCAGCTCCACAACGGACGCAAGAAGGGGACGAATCAACTCAGTGTCATCGGTGATCCTCAGGCCGGCTTGCTCCAGCAGGTCTTTAGTGCGGGTCAGGTTAGCATCAAGATCGAACTCGTTCTCATCCGCAACACTTTGTGCGGGGGCAACAGCCGACGACTTCTTCTCAGGGGCTACAGAAGCAGGTTTGACCCGCTCCAGCCCAGAAGTGCCGGGCTTGTCAGGGCCGCTTGAGAACAGAAGCGCTAGCTGCGCGCGCCATTCGGGATTCACAAAACCCGTCGTCTCAAAAACGAGAAACCAACAGTAGAGGACCAGTTCGGTCGCCTTGCGATCCGACAGTAGTGCGCGCGCGCCGAGTATTGCAGTGATGATGCGGCCGGAATCCGTGAAGTCGCGTGACTCCGCCAAAATACACTGCTCGCAGGCCTGTTCAATCAGGCGGTGGCACTCGCTAGATAATGGCGTTTGAGGTGCCTTTGGCAGCTTGATCGGACCGACGGCCTTGAGCTTCTCGGCTAGTTCTTTGCTTTCGGCCCGTACATCAGTCGAAACAGGCACACGTGTGAAGTCCACCGTCACGGCCCGGCGTAACATGGCAGCATCGAACCCGAGTTTCTGCTCCAAATCACCCTCTTTTTTGAGGAAGTTCATCTCGAAAAGAGGAACGCCTTCAACAACGATTTGGTCGTTTTCGATTTTGAACTGCTTGCGCCCGTGCATGATCGCCATTACATCTCGCTTGACTTGGGGATCACCGCGCGAGAGTTCGTTACACCAAAGAATGGGCTGCTTTAGAGCCTCACATTGGTATACTGTTTCGCCCCTCCCATCGAGACGGCGCAGCAAACCACGACCTCGGGTCTGCATCATGGAAACCTCGCAGTTCCCCGGATCCACGCCAATTAACCAGCAGCACACTTTCACAAGCCATGATTTGAGCCGCTGTGTGGGTCCACAGAGTATCAGCGATACATGCATGTCTTCCACGAGATTGTCGCGCCTGGCGATCATCAGGACAAGAACAAGGATGGCGGCGGCGCGATGTACCGGCGTGGGAAACAGTCGCAGCCACGGCCACTGGTCATCCAAGTGTGGCGGAGGCAGTTTCGAGACTCTTCTGCGCCCGCCCAGCTCCTGGCCAGCCTGTGAAACACGATACGCATGCCCTATTTTGAGCATTGAGCCGTTTTCCACCAAGGACAGGAGGTGCCGGTGAACCGTCGAGCGTGGAATGCCGGTGGTTGCGGCGAGAGACTCCAGTGAACTGGCCTCGGTAGCAGCCTGAAGCACCCGCATGTCCGTGGGATCAGACTTTTGGAGTTGTGCGGAGTCCTGCAACCCAACTTCTTTACGCTTTTGCTCTCGGCTCATACAACCTCCTTAGGGAGTTTAGCTTACAGAAGTGCACGCCTAAGCATCGAGAGAGTGTCCCACTACGCCGCGTGGGATGGGAGTTGGGACGCACCTATGAAGTCCCCTTCGCCGCCGTCTGCTCCGCGTCACCCTCCGGATGCGTCCGCCTCAACTCGATCAGGTGGTCAAGAAGCCCCGCTGGCAAGCGAAGCAGGACCCTGTTGGCGTTCAGCAAAAGCGACTCGCCAGTCATGGGGTCGGTCTCAAAGAAACCGTCGATCGGCTTTCCGGCGCAAAAAGCACGCACGAAATTCAGCGGCACCGAACACAGTTGGCGCCCAGCTTTGAAGTTCACGATCCGCTCGCCGTTCTTCACTCCGTCGCACACACGCAACCATTTAGCACTGGCGGCGGCTTGCGGCTGTTGGCAACCCACGATCTCGCGGTACAAGGACAACAGCAGCAAACCGGTCGCATCCAGAGGCTCTTCATCCGCCCATACGTCCTCGGCAGTAAGCTCGACATTTATGAGCCGGCGGACGCGTTCGATAAACCCGTCACGCAGCGATCGCACGTTCCGGTCTTGTTGGAAGAACTCCCTCCAATTCATAGGCCCTCCTGAGCACCAGAGAACGGCATCTCTTTCGACGATGGTAGCGTGCGGCGCGAATCCTCATTTGCAGCCCAGAACGGACAGTATTGTGCCAGGATTTTTGCACAAACTCAAGAATGTCATTTTTGAACCACCGCAAGGAACCCTAACTCAATTCTGCGTGGGCCTCCGATCTCACACATCTGCAAAAAGTCGTTAGGATGGGTGAGACTGTGTCGGATTGATAGTCAGAACGAACATGAAACAGCAGCAGGTCTGGCGCAAACAGAAGATACGCGCCGTCTCCGGAGGCTCTCTTGTCGTTCGGACCGGCATCTTAAAAACCAATTGAGAGTTTTTGCGGCGTCAAGCCGCAGCAAAAACTCCGTTGAACTGAACGCTGACGCCCGGCGTGCGCGGGGCGGCTTATGGAGTTTTTCACCGGCTGCACGGTGTGGCCGTCATGGGAGTATGGCGCATGGGCAGCGAGGTTGCCGGTTGGGAACGGGTCTGCGAAGCGCGCTGATTTCGCGGCGCACATGACAAGCGCTGGCGAGTTGCTGCAGAAGAACTCCTTTAGCGAAGCCAAAGCAGCGTTTCTAAGCGCGCGCCAGGTTTGGCCGGATGCACCTGCCGCCGATCTGCAGAAGATAACCGCGAAGTCTGCGATACGCTTCGCTGTCACCCACTTCTAGGCCCTGAACAAGCGCGTTAGAGGCACAAAAAAACTCGAAATGTCGATCCTTCATAGGCGTCTGAAAGGTATCTCACGCCATTCAGAGAGCCTTTGGAGGTGCATTTCGAGTGAAACGTAAAGATCGCCGGAAACTTCAAAAT
>DASXUX010000102.1:0-34690 GCA_036504595.1 Planctomycetota bacterium
CGTCGCAAAACCGCCTTCTTTGACCGTCATCGAAGCTGCAGCCGCACGCGTCATGACCTCTTTGAGGGCACGAGTCTGCCCGAACGCGGTTTATCGACACGCAGGCGCAAAAAATCCGGAGTGGTGAGAAATGCGGGTTAACGGAGCGTCCGCCCTGTCCAGTGTTGTGGTGCTCGTAACGATGTTCGAAGAGTGGAGGACGAGCTCGCCGCCAGTGCTGTTAATCATCACGTTGCCTCAATGGGCTATCGCGCTGCTGGCGTACATGGCCGGTGACGGGCGAATGGCTGCCGCCAAGGCCATGCGGTCGGCGACATCCAAGTAGTGAACCCATTGAAACCCGTGTTCAAACGCGGTCTGGGCCCGGGCCGAGCATTAGAGCGTTGACACGAGCGCCCAGCCAAGCACCAATCAAGGCTCCTACGGCGACGCTGTAGGTGCAGGCGCACAGCGCAACGGTGAGGTTCGAACTCGCGCTGCAAGCGTGCAAGACGGCCACCATAGGCCGCCCCAGCACCTCCAGTGCAATCATGCCACTCGCCAGCGCGGCGACGCATCGCAATGGAAACCCGGTCTGCTCGCCATTGAATAGCACCGCCAGCGCCGCCATGGTTAGCAGGAGGCCACCGCCGATCAGCGGCCAAAGCGGCGTTAGGCCAAGAGCCGTCGCGCCGAACAGAACCAACATTATGCGCCTGCGTGTCATCTTCTCACCCTCCCAAGCCGGGACGTTTTGCGTTGATCCTTACGCCCGTTTTACACCACTTTTTACGCCACTTTTAACGGCCGCAGGGAACCCTTCGGGAACCCGGATGTTGTGCCTCTGGAGAAACTGAGCGGCGTGGTCTACGAATGACTCCTCTCGCACGTTGATGGGCAAATCCAGCGCGAAATCGAGCAAAAACATGCGCTGTTTGCCTACGTCGAGCACGGAATTGCCGCCCTCCATGCTCATGTGCCGCCGCAACTCGGCGACATTCGCGCGGTTTGCGGTCGTTCCGATCAGCTTTCGCAGTCTGCCCAGGTCGAGTTCGCCGATCACCGGCGCGTTCACCGCATCGCCGCCCGGGCCGCACTGCTGTTTGAGCCAGCAACAGGCCCAACAGGCCGCCAGCAGCCGCTGTAAGCGCGGCGGGAGGGTCGCCCGGTGGCGGGTTACGCCATTC
The DNA here is from genome assembly GCA_036504595.1 of Planctomycetota bacterium. Lineage (GTDB taxonomy): Bacteria > Planctomycetota > SZUA-567 > H5-PLA8 > H5-PLA8 > DASXUX01. The sequence goes on from DASXUX010000102.1 coordinate 1,167, forward strand.
TCGTCCACGATTCGGTACCCGGTTTCGCCGATCAACAGCAAATACCCGGCACGTAGCTCGGGGATAGATCGCGGCGGCGGCCTCATCGGAGCTCGATGCTGGTCTTCAGTCGACTCCGTCCGGCTTATCCAACTACTCAGGAGAACGATCTCTGAAAGTCGCTGCAGTAGCGCGTCGAGGACGCGACGCCGCTGGCCCAGGGAAAGCAACTGGCGCGCAGCGCCCTCTACCACGCGACGGTCGTTCTGCCGTAGGAACTCAAGAGTCGTTTCGGGAGGATCAATCGCGATGGCACAATCAATCCGAACGCACTCTCGCACCTCGGCGCATACGTGCTGCCAAGCTTCGTCTTCGTCGGAGATGATCCGGTACAGCAGTTCGCGATCCAGTGTAGCCACGGTCCCTCCAGTCACGACGCGACCGCCGCGCTGGAACGCGAGATGGTCAACATTCGTCGATGATTTTCTTTAGTCGGTCCGGATTGTAGCCAGCGGCCAGAATCACGTCCCGCAGCGCGTAGCGAGTGAGCCAAAGCCAGAAGGGCTTCTTGTCACCGGCGTGTTTCTCTATGTCGCGCACGATGATTGCGCAGCATCGGATGGTGCCCGACAGATCGGTGTGATGATCGCTCAGGTCGGCCACAGCACGCAGTCGCTTGCGACTTCCCTTCGGGAAGAGCGCTTTTGCCGCACGCATGGTGGCAGGCAGAATATAAAAGGCTTTGCGCGCTCGGCCTGCTGGACAGCCGCGTAGCGCTCTCGGCGGATCGCCAGCACGACGCCGTGCGGACCCCAATTGCTGGCCATCCTGGCGTTTCAGAGCGCTCGCTCTGCGCAGCCACCCACCATCGGATGCAACTTGCCTCTTTGCTTTTTTAGTCTTGCTCACGGTCGTTCCTCTCAGTGGGTATTCATGACGTAGCGCGGCATCGTCGCACTTTGCCGTTCCTGACAATGAAAAGTGGTGGCAGTGGCCGTGGCGGCACCGGCGGCAATTTCGCCCGCGTGACCGCCAAAAGGCGGGCCGGGTGCGTCTGCAGACACTTGTTGCAGATAACCACCTGGAGGCCGCTACTGGCCAGCCACGGAATGTATCTCGGCAGCCCTTTCGGCATCACAAATCCAGCGACGCTCGTGAATGCCACGCCGCCATTCGGATGATCCAGCCCAGTGTCTGTGGTGGCGCGAAGAACTTTGCCACAGCAAAAACACGGCAACTGAGTTAGGGCAGATCGACGACGCTGGTACAAGGCTTTTTGATGTTTCGAGAGAGCAGGCATTTTAGTCCTCCGCAATGTGATGTTGTTTACGAACCTACGGTTTGTGAAGATGTCGCCCGCGAACGGCCGCGTGATCTGAAACGACGGAACGGACCACGCGACCGCCGCAGGCGAATACGGCTCTACTTCTTGCGAGGGTTGCGAGGCTTCTCGTCCTCTACTTCGTCCTCGCCTTCCTCGTCCTCTTCTTCGTCCTCGTCCCCCAGATCCTCGTCATCGTATTCCGGCTGAATGACGACGCGTTGAACCTACCCGAACTGTTCCTCACCGGCATCTCGCGCTGCGGCAGCGGATTTTGCCTCGATCTCATCGACGGAACCGTCGACGTAGTGCACGCGGAAGCGTGACATGGCGCTTACCTCCTTTCTAATGTTCCCGGCGAAGCACCCATCGGAATGCCCGACTAGGTGTCGCCGCTATAGATATGACGCAGTAGGAGGGGAAAGTGTTCCCGGGTGCCTGATAAACGCTCAGGTTTTTCTTGTCACTGGCGTGACACGGAATCGTATAGGAGCGCCGGGGCAAACGGTGAGCGTTGCCACTGCGTCAAGTTGGTGGTTTGAGCTGATTGGTTCCCATTCGCCCCGAGCATCAATCTGAAATGTGCCGCCGCCTTCCTTGAGGCGCTGGTAACAGCGGTAGAAGAAGACAAGAGAGCGCTCTTCAGATGCAGGTAGACGGTCTTGGTCACGCGGTACTTGCGCTTCGATGTCTTCTTCGCGCGGCGGTAGGCACCACCTTTGGCGCGAGTTGAATCACGGTAGCGCGTGGTTCTGCGGGCTCGGGGTACAGGCGCACGACGTATTTTCTTCATCTGAGGCCGAGTGTCCGCAGGCCCTGCGATACTGTCAAGCACACGGGAGCGAGCCGCCGTTCATCTTCCCGGCTAATCGCAATAGCAACGATGCAACGCCGCTGTCACCCAGAGAATGCTGGACGTCTTGACGCCTCAGGTCGTCGTCTGTACCCCGATTGCATCAATACCGCCGCACGCCGATGAGCCGCACAGACCTCGGATCGAGCTTCGGTATGATCAGCTTGCGCGCGTAGAAGTCGAGCGATGCCTCTGGTATCTTCGGTGGACCGAACGTCCTAACGCGGACGAACTCCTGCCACGGCAGCTTGGGCAACAGTCCCAGTGCGTCGAGGTCGATGCTGAGCGTCACGTCTTTTGTCTTCTCCGCTTTCGTCTCAACAAAAAGCAGCACCCGGTCCACCGCGCTCAGCGCCTTGATAGAGACATCGTGATCGTCACACTTAATTCCGGGATGCGCCCCGACCTCCCAATGCATCGATGGGCTGTGCAATCCCCAGTCAAGAACCTCTTCAGGCACTACGGGAGCGGTATTGTCGTGCTGCATGTCGCGCCGCAAGCCGACGTAGCGCGCCGTGTGTGATTCGAGTCCAGGGACGGCGAGCACATGGCGGTCCTTGTCGAACGTGACTTCGGGATCACCACACTCCCCTAATTCGCGGGCTGTTACCTCAAGCGGTCTTGTCGCTTCCCCAAATGCCTCATTCATGATCACGCTCAATTTGACCTCCTTCTTCTGCTCGCGATTGTTGTTGAAAACCATCAACAGCACGCGGTCCGGCAAGCGCCACTGCGAGACAAGAACTTCCTTGTCGTCCGTTACAAACGCCGTGTTCCGCCAGTATGGAACATACTGCAAGCGTTCGTCGTTGACGCCGAAGTCCAGCACGGCCTGCGGCGGGAAACGGCCATCCTGGCCCGTCCAGGTGTCGTGTAAGCGCTGGTAATCCATGAAACCACGGAAGAGCCGCTTCTCGCGTTCCTTGTCCTTCACATGGAACAGGCTCATCCAACTGATGACCGTGCCGAAGTTCTCTGCAATCGCCATTGGCCGCATGCGCTCGACGGCGTAGAAGTCCACCCAGTCGCGCGGCGTGGCGTCGGTAATCTCCGCCCATTCACCGTCAAGCACTGCGTCCATCCACGGGAACGCCACCAACGGGAAACTGTTCGTTGAATGCGCGACGTTCGAGCCCGGCATCAGTTGGTGGTCGTACATCAGAGCGTAGAGGCGCATCATGTACTTCCGCAGGTTGAAGCCCTGGTATGTCGTCTGCAGCCGTCCGTCGGGTAGCCGGTACGCCGTGCCGTTCTGTTCGTTTTTCGAACAGTGGATGTAGAAGATGTCCCAGTAGGTCGTGCGCAGGCCGCCCTCGCCGAACTGCCGGTCGCAGAGCCAGATTAGAAAATCCCGCTGTGTGGGGCTGAGCGTGTTCTCGGCCCATTCCGGCGCGAAATACTGCGGCGTGACGGGGTCCGACGTGAGCGGCCCCCAGCCGACGAGCGGCACGGACGTGTGGACGTAGTTCCTGTTGCGTGCCTGCGCCGGGTTGAAGGGCTGCTCGCGCTTTACCTTCGCATCGGCTTCTTTCTTCTGCAACGCCCACAGATCGGACCAATCCTTCGGATCGTGCGATGGCGGGTTGAGCCAGTTCCAGCCGTCGATCTGCTGGCCCGTCTTCGGGTCCTTGCGCTTCTTGTGGGGACCGTCGAACGTGCCATCCTCAGAATGGATCGCCATGCGCCAGCCCTTTACCAGCGGCCGGAACGGCGAGGCCATGTAGCCGAACGTGATGGTGCGCGGCTGGGTGAGTATGTACGGCTTGCCGATGATGTTGTTGCGTAGAACGACGCTGTTGCCCTCGCGCAGGACTTCGTGCGCGGGCACGGCGTCGTCCGGCACCCAACCTTGGTCGCTGTCACCCCACCATAACAGCCCGCGCTGTTCGTTGCCCAGCCACACGTCGGGGTAGAACGAACCGACGGTCATCATCGAACCGCCCTTGCCGGTTTCGAGCGTGCTCCACAGTCGGCCCTGCTTGTTGTTGGGCAAGATCATGTGCGAAAGTGATGCGAAGTTCCCGCCCGGCCCGCCGCATAGCAGGCATTCGGCGGCGTCGATCGAGAGTGGAAACTCGATGCGCAGCCCGTCGATCGTAACGGGCTCATCCTTCGCAGGCGCGTACGTGAGATTCAGCAGCACCAGACCGTCCTGTTCCACTGTGCCCGTACTCGTGAAGATCAACCCCGCGTCCTTCGCCTTGGCCTTGCCTCTGAAGGCGTAGCGCCAGTCCTTCTTGTCGCTGAAGCTGACCCCGTCAGTGAGCTTTACGTCGTATTCCTTTCCGCCGGTGGTCACGACAATTCGGGCAGCGCTCGCCGAAACCGGCTTGCCCTGCGAAGTGAATTCGCGCGGTAGCCCCAGTGCGTCCAGCGTGTAGCTGCGGCCCCAGACGTTGACGGCGTCGCCCTTCTTCTTGAGCGCCTCGAAGGGCGGAATGACGCGTTCGGTGTCGCCCAGCTTGTTTTGCCACCACGCGCCAAAGACCTTCCCTTCGTCGAACTTCTTAAACGTGGTCGTGACGGGACCGAGTTCCTTACCCCCGTCGAGCAGCATCGTTGCCTCAACGTTGTAGCTGCCCTCCTTCAGTTCAGGGAGCTGTAGCAGCTTCGCGAAGTAGAAGTATTCCGTGCTGCTAAGCGTCCCCTGCGCAATGGCCTGCGTGTCACCTTCGCGCGCGACGCGGAAGCGCAGTTGTTTCGCGGCGGCTGGGCTGTCAAGGTAGTATGTGTCCGCCTGCAGCAGGAAGTTGTTGCGCGCCGGGTTGAACGAGCCCGAGAGTGGAAACGCTTCCTTCGGCGGCGTGTACTTGGTCCAGCGCTCTTCGTAGCCGAGTTTGAACCACACGAAGTATCGGAAGATTTCCTTATCGCCTGGGTGACGCGGTAGTAGATGCCGCCCGTTCCCTGGCCCAGATCGCGCGGCAGCTTCTCGCTGACCTTGAACACCGCGCTCTTCCCTGGTTCGATACTCAGCGTCTGCTCCTTCTTCAGCAGTTCGTCCAGTTCCGCGTCCTTTGCTCCGGCTTTCTCTCTCGCTTCACTATATTGAGCCAGGACGCTGACCTGCGTCGCCTGTGGAGTCGGGTTGAAGATGCTGAATTGTGCGGACGCAGTGCCGTCCATCGGGCCGGGCAACTCGTCCATAGTCACGTGGACGGACGGCACATTTTCACCGAGGATGAACTCGGGGAAGCCGCTGGCGTCGAAGTAGCCGCTGGTGATCGGAATCGCCGCCTGCATCCAACCGGGAATGTGGTTGAATGCGAGCAGCATTCGCCAGGCGTCGCCGGATTGATTTGGGCCAGCAAGCTCGACGTCCTGCGTCGAGAGCGAGATTTCCGCTTCCCACCAGCGCCCTCCCAGCGGCGCGGAATTCGGTTCCGTCAACCGCGTAGCCGCTTTGATGTGCGGCTGCCAGTTGCGAAAGAGCTGCCCGACAGAAACGCGCGCAAGGTCTCCGTCATTGCCAAGGCAAGTGACAAAGAACTTGTACGAACTGTCCGCTCGTCCCGGCGGGACGTTCTTGCCCATGGGCTTGAGGCTGAACTCCATACCATCGTCGAATGCCGTCACTGCGCCCGGTCCACGGCCACCCACGTGCGGCTTGTAGCCCGGCATGATCCACGTTCGGCACGCGATGTAGATGTGATCGGCGTCCCAGGCAACGAAGTATGTCGTGGGCCTCATTACAAGCAGGTTGCCGCCGGGATTCTGCTGCGCCAAGCCGCCGATGGCGACAGATTCGTTCCACTCCTCCGGGTCAATTCTTCCATCGAGAACAGGCGGCTTGGACATGCGCGGCACAACGAAGCGACCAAGCTTGTCGGCTGGCAACGTGCCGGAGAAGCAGGATGTCGCAAGAGCAGCGAGGAGCGCAATGCACAGGAAATTTCTCATGCTGGTCTCCTTGGGCGTTGACTGGATTTGTGAGTAGCGTAGAAGGCGATACCCAAAACGCAAAAGGGGAAAATGTCAAGAGCGCCGGAGACTGACGGAATTGTCGAGGGCGGTGAAAGTAACCCAAACCGGCTGGCGCGATCTATTGAGGGCCACTGTGTTCGACCACGAACTTGACGCGCACCGGAAGCGGAAACCTTCGCGACCACCGGCACAAGGAAACGAAGCGCGATGCAGTAGGATTGAGCGGCTTGCTGGCAAAGGGTATACTTCCGCGATGAACACCACGTCACAGATACCCCTCGCCAGCGGCGTGAGCATTCGCGAATCCGATCTTCGTTTTCACTTTGCGCGTTCCGGCGGGCCGGGCGGACAGGATGTTAACAAGGTCAACACAAATCGTACCTGGTGGATGTGATCCGCCGCGTCGCCACAACCGATACCCCGGCCCGACTGCTGATCCCCTCGCGCTGAAAGGAACTCCCACCGCTGCCGCTGTCCGTCGCGGGCAACTGGCAACGTTCGATTACCTGCCCGGCGCTGAAACCGGTGCTAATTGGGCCACATGCCGTTTCGCGGATGTCTTCGCCTGCCGCAAGGCGACCGTGCCGCCAAATGGCCCAGGAGCGACCTGCGGTCCTAATTCGTCGAGAAGCTTGTTTGCCACGTCCCATTTTTCGCACCGCACGGCAGCGCTGGCGTATTGGCTTTTCACATAGTTTGATGGCGCACGTTTGAGGATCAGTTCGTAAACGCGCGAAACGTCCGGCCACACTTCCGGGCGTAACCAGTATTGGGTCACAAGCGTCGCTGACTCGAAATTGTTATCTCCTGCGACGCGCTCGTCGTCAGCGAGGTTTTCATGAGCCTGCAGGAGGATTCTGGCGATGTCCGCATCCATGGCGGGATTGCTGGCGACTCGTTCAAACCACCGTACCGCAAACGCATACATGGCACCAGGGATTCCGCCCCAACGACGTTCGAGGGCGTACAGCCTCTTGCGGTAGGCCTCGTAGTTTGCAGGATCGGCACGGATGGCATTCACAAAGCACGTGTCGGCGTCATATTCGGCATCGTGACGCGCCATAGCGATGGTGATGAGCCGATCCATCGCGCCGCTGTTTGTTTGATCCATCTGCCACGCCGATTTCAAAGCCGCTTCAGCGATATTCAGCCTTTCGTCGAAGAGTTTCCAACCTTGATCGGTAACGTTGCGCGCCCAGTCGCAGCCTCGAGCATCCCACGCATAGGTAATGTAGAAATCCCCCTTCACGGTCAGCGCGAGCGAACTGCCGGGCGCGGCCTTCTCGATAGCGGCATACAGCCGATCAAACTCTTTCTTGCGTGTCGTGCCTTCCAGCCAGGAATAGGGAATGCGGAACATGATCGTGCGCTGCACCATCCAGGCAGGCGCTTCTTTATCCTTCAATATCTCCGGCAGCAACGCGAAAGCGGCACGCGTTCGTGCCTGGGCGCGCTCTTTGACAGGCTCGATACCTGAGTAGTTTTCGCCCCGCGCGCACTCGCAGAGGATCGCATATTGCAGCAGAGGGTGATAACCGCGCTTGCCCAGAAGCTCTGCGGCCTTTTTGTACGCGCGCCGAGCTGTTTCACTATTTGCCTGCTGGACAACAGCGAACAGATCGGCATAGACGAACAGCACGAGCGGGTCATCGCATCCATTCTCAAGAGCCGTATTGCACAGCGAGAAGATGATGCTTTGGTCGGCAGTTGCATCGCGGTTGTACCAGCGAGCCGCCAGCGCCAAGGCATCGACCGCCGATTGGTCCCAGGCAGCGCCACGTTTGCCATGCTTCAGATAATCACTGACAAAGATGCGGTAGAACCACTGCTGGGTTGGATCAGTCGGGAGGGCTGGCACAACGGGCGAACCGGCGGTTGTTGCCGTGACGATAGCTTGTGTTGTCGCGTCGTCCCCGGCCAATTCGCGATAGACGATTTCACGGAAAATGCATTGCGTGCCGGTGGCTGCGATTTGGGGAGTAAGCTCACGCTTTTGGTTAGGTGCCAGTCCAAAGCCAACGCGCCGACCGTTGAGCCACGCTTCGAACCACGGACCGATCATGCAAAGCTCAATGCGGTTGTCACCGCTGCTTACCAAGTCGCCTGCGGTTAGTTCCTGAGTGGGGTATCCGTGGCACGCGAGTTTGAGCGGACCATTGACCAGGGCAGTCAGCTCAAGCAACCGCACACCCGTACCATCGCTGGAGTCGATGAAAGCAACCGTGAACCCGTAGATCGCCTTAGGATCGCGCTTCTGGACCGGACTCATCTTAAATGTGACTCCGAATTCAGCACTCCTCGTGAATGGCCCGAAATTGGCCACGGAGAACTGGTTTGCTGGCGGATTAAATCCGAAATCTGGATGATCTTTGAGGTAGCCCAGAATGATTCCCGCATTTTCATCCCATGCCTGGAGCGCTTTGGTATGATCGGTTGTGACCTTCTTGATTAACTTGCCTTGCGCATCAATCAGTTTTCGGTCTGCGACGCTCAACGATTTGAGCCGCTTATTGAGCGGCTCATCGTCCCAATTCGCGTCGGCAAGGTGGTACGATCCATGCTCCTCTGCTAACGCAGCCGCTTCCTGAATCCGGCCACTCAGCAACAACGAAGTGTACAGTGCGGCAAAGACAGGACGCGCCGCCTCAAGGGGTACAGATGCGCGTACTTCGCCAGCCAACGCAGCGGCCTTCTCATGTTCACCGCTACAACTGTAGCTACAAAGCGATAGCGCCGGTTTGAGCCATCCACGGTAGCCGACTTTCCCCGCTTCCTGAATGGAATAAAGCGCGACCTCGGGGTCCTGCTGAAATTGCTGAGCGGCCACTAAAACCATCTTGTCCCATTTGGTACTTCTTTCAGCACTCCGAATGTAGTCCAACTCGGGAAGCCAGTGCTCGAGATACCAGATACCCAGCCGTCCTGACGCGCGGATTTCTCTCAGACCCTTCTGTGGCGACCAGATCGTTTGTGTGTCGCCCTTTCCGCTCCGTTGCTCGTTAAGCGCCACAGTGCCACGGACTGGCTGCCCATTCACTTTTGCGATCAAATCGCCAATTTGCAGCCCTTGCTGGGCAGCCTGGGAGTCGCGTGCAACATCGACAATGCGAAGGGAATAGGCAGGGCGCGTGTCTTTCTCCAGCGCGGCAGTTTCAATGCGGGAGAGCGCTTTGGTAAAGCGCTCGGATAGGGGGATTTTTAGAGGAGCGACATCGCTGTTGCTCTGGACGCACTGGCTGTCCTCACGCACCATTAACAGCCACACGACGACCGCCGTTCCGAGGACGACGAGAAGGCCGGGCAAAACGTAGCGTCGCATTCGCGTGACCCCCAGTAGTATCGTGAAGTGTTTTCACTAAACGTACTATCAGATGCAGGGTTTTCCAACAAAAAGCATTACGAACTTGTGTCACGAAAGGTCCACCGACTCCCATACTTAAGTTCTGCTCGTGTAGATTGCTCTTGGAAAGGCGCCTTTTCGTCGCTCGCGTTCCACTTTACCCTTTGCGTTCTGACAACTGCTATGATCATCGCTTTGCAGCATTCGCGAAGTTGTTCACGCGGCATCCGTTGGTTCCACGGCTCACTCACTGGTTGACCTATTCGGGCTTACGAACGACACGTTCAAGTTTGGAGTTTCTGTCGCCGCGCAAAGCTCGGCCGTTCCCGCAGGCGCACGCGGATGCCTCCAGCGCCGCTCACCTCGCAGGGCCAGTCGCCAGAGGCACCCGGCGTCGCGAGCGTTGCTCCCTCCTCCTTTATTCGCACCGGAACGAACTCGCTGGGCGCAAGTATGTTCACTTCGCTGTCACTTGGGAAGATGGGATAAATACGCCCCCATTTGCTCGCGCGACTGATCCCGAAGTTCCCCGTGTTCCGGCCATTCGTCAATAGTCGAGCAGCAGTATCGACGCGGTCAGAAGGCACTGCCCAACTGCAGGTGGCTGCTTCTGAAAGGGCGCGTGAATGGCGGCGACGCAAGGAGAGGAAACGCTAGCCTGCGGATTCGTTGTGCAGAAGTTGTGCAGGACACGCTCGGACTGAACAACGCCGGCGTTTCCCAGGCCATCCGGGATACGGAAGTCGGTTTCTCGGCTCTCCGGCGTTCCGTGGACGTGGCATTCCGCATCGACGGTACGGCTTATCGAAGTCAGGTGCTGGTGGACTTCAAGCGCACCGCAGAGAGTTCCGTCGGCAGCATCAGCACACACGGCCCCGCTGACCGGCGCTCTCGTCGCACGCGCTCGCTCAGATCGGCTCCTCGTAACGTGGCCCAGCCAGTGCCGCAGCGCCGTCGCCGTCGCTGGTCTTCACGTCCGAATACCTCGCCGCTATAAAGACATTCCGGCGAGCAGAACCCTGGCGCGGCAACGTAACTGCGCCACTACGGGTGGCTTGGCGCGTGAGGCATCGGTCTGCAACGGCCAGCAAACGGAAACAGCGCTCGCCGCTGTAGACCAATGGCACCCATGGCGGTTAGAATCCGTTCATGGCCGCTCCGAAGCACACTCGCCCGATGGATGAGAAAACGCTAAAGATTTCAACGCAGCGGATCGAGCGCGCGTGGGAAGACCTGCGCAAACATGTGCTCATGGGTCCGCTGGTCCAACGAGCCAGACTCAAGATCATCGACTACCAGCCGCAAGTGCCAGCGATGTTCGTCACCGTGGCCGAAAGCGGAGAGATCTACGCGAACCCGTTCAATCATCCGCGCACCCCGCAAGAGTGGGTTTTCGTCCTGGCTCACGCGCTGCTCCATCTCGCGTTCCGGCACATCCGCCAAGCGCGGCGCGGCATCGTTTGGAACATTGCGTGCGACTGTGTCGTCAACGAATTTCTCTCGCGCATGAAGATCGGTACGCCGCCGGAAGGTCTCCTGCGCCTCCCGTCAGGCGTTCCCAACGATGAGGAGAAGCTCTTCACGATCTGGACGCAAAGCCGGCAACCGCCACAAGGCGAGACGACCAACGGCACAGCCATGGACATGGTCGCGACCTCCCCCGGAAAGGCCAACTGGCCCGACATCTTTGCACGAGCCATCCGCCGCGCCGCACAGAAAGCACTGAGCGCTGCCGCAGGGCCCGACGACGAAGTCGGCCTCGCTCAACAGGCACGAAGCTGGTTCGTGAAGAACTACCCGCTGCTCGGAGCCGTCTTGCAGCATTTCAAAATTGTGGAGAACGCGCGTCTGTGTGAACGTCTCGGCGTGCGCGTGGGCGCGGTGAATCCGCAGCGCCGCGAACTGATCCTCAATCCCGGTTGGGCGATGAGTCCCGAAGAGTATCGGTACGTCCTCGCGCACATGGCTCTGCACGCCGGCCTACAGCACGTTCAGCGCCGCCGCGGTCGCGACCCGTTCCTGTGGAATGCCGCCTGCGACTATCGGATCAATGCGTGGCTGAACCAGATCGCGCTGCTGCAGAGAATGTGCAAGCCGCCCGGCCAGGGACTATTGCTCTCTCCGGATTTCGCGCGCCTGAGCGCCGAAGACATCTATGAGGAGCTCTTGAGGAACGAGAAAGCCGCGCGCAAACTCGTGACGTTCGCCGGCGAAGGCGTTCCAGACTGTATATTTCCGGCTGCGGATTCACACTCGGCGCACTCACTGGCCGCTGATCAATCCACAATCCGCAATCCGCAATCCGCAATTCAGCAGGACCGCGTCTTGCTCGACGCTCTCCTGCGCGGCTACCAGATCCACAGCGAGTCCGGCAAAGGCGCGCTCCCGCACACGCTCATCGATGAAATCCGAGCGCTCGAGCACCCGCCGTTGCCGTGGGACGAACAACTCGGCCGCTGGTTCGACAAGCACGTGCCGCCGGTCGAACGCGTGCGCACCTACGCGCGCCCCTCGCGACGCCAAAGCGCCACGCCGCAGACGCCGCGGCCGCGCTACATCTGGCCCGACGAAGAAACCGCGCAGCGCGGCACGTTCGGCATCGTCCTGGATTCCAGCGGGCGCATGGAAGCGCCGCTTGTCGAACAGATTCTCAGCGCGATCAGCATGTACGCGCTTTCGCGCAACATTCCGCTGGTGCGCTTCGTCACCGCCGGCGCCGACGTCCGCGACCTTGGCATGACGACCGCGTCGGAGCTCAATCAGCGCCGCGCCCCGTCACCGATTCGCCAGCCAAAGCTGAAGGAAGCCGTCGAGCTTCTGGAAAACGCGCGCGACTTCCCCGGCGAATGTCCGCTCGTCATCATCACAGCCTTGCCGTGCGAACGCATCACAGCTTCGCGCACGCATTGTTTCCTCGTCCGCGGCGGCGGCCGGCTGCCGTTCAAGACGGATTCCGAAGTGATTGAAGTAATAGAATAGCTTTAGTGCACGGCCCATAAACGACGGGTTCAGGGGATGCATGCTTGCATCCTCGCCCCGAACCCTGGACCCTGAACCCTGCCGTTACGTTCCCGGCGTGAACGTCGCCAGATCGAGCACTCCCAGGTTCCGCTCGACTTCCTGGATTTTCACAACGGTCTCTTCAAAGCCTTTGTCGCCGAACAGTTTCTTCTCGCGTTCCTCCATCACATCGCCCAGCGCGTCATATTCCTTGGCGCTGAGAACGTGGTGAAGTTCCGGGAAGATGATGGTGTCTTCGCGCGCCGCGTGCGGGCGGTACATGCGCATGAACTCCCGCATGGTGTTGGACAGCAGCGTCCGGTCGGCCAGTTCACTTGGCAGAGGTTCGGAGAGTCGCGTGATCGTGTCCGTCAGTTTGCGGCCGACAGCGTGTTGGTTGATCAGCACATCCAGCACCTGCACGTGCTTGTCCGCCTTGCGCAGGACGGGGAAGATCAGTTCCTCCTCCATCTTTTCGTGGTAGTCCTCAACAAAAGAGCGCACCGTGGCGGCGGCGACGGACAGCGTGTGCGGAGGCGTCTCGTTGTCGGTTTCGATGCGACGCATGATTTCTTCGTAGATAACGAAAATGCGCCGGAGCACGCCGTGTTCGCGCATCAGGTCTTCAGCGGCCGTGACGTCGGCCTCCTTGCCCTTCTTGTCGTCGGCGTGAGCGCCATCGTCCTTGCCGCAACCGGAAAGAATCACCAGCCCCGCGCCAAGACCCGCGCTCAGAAAATCCCGTCGTCCGCCTTCGTACGTTTGCCTCATCCATTCGCTCCTGTCGGTTCCGTAAAGAGGCATAAAATACCAAATCGGCAGCCATACGGCTACACGAAAGCTGCGTGATTACAGAAAGAATGGCAGGCTTGTCACTCTACAGTCATGTCAGGCAGGCCGCTTACAACTCGTCATTTCATTCATTTTTCCGGGATAATACCAGCAACTCTCGCGAGTTCTCGCCTATACAATTGTGTGCCGTTCCGGAAGGACCGAGAGCATCCAAGGGTATTAACATGCGAATGCATTTTGTCATGGCGCCAGTCATCGCTTTCACGTTCAGCGCCGCACTGGTTTGGAGCGCGGACAACAACCCCAAGAGCAAGGTCAACCCGCCGGCCAATGCCAAGCCGCCTGCGGCGAAAGACAAGTCTGCCGCGCCGCCGAAGCAGTTGGCTGTTCCCATGCCGGTGAATCTGAAGGCGCTACGCCTGGGCATTGAATACCTCGCCGCCACGTTCCCGCAGCAGTACAAGAACGGCGCCGCGCACTTGAAAGCTCTCGAAGCGCTGGAGAAGGCGCCGACTCAGACGGACGCCAAATTCCGCCAGGATTACGATGCGCTGCTCCGCACCGCGCTGGCAACAGAAAATCCCCTGATGGATTTCGACAAACTGCTGCTCGTCAAGCGCGAAGCCGGGAAGCTCGGCCTGCCGCACAATTGGCAGGGAAATTCGAGCATCAATCCGAATATGGCGAACGAGATCGACACGCTGGCCTGGAAGAACACGGATGCAAAAGCCGAGACCTTCTACAAGCCCACGCAGAACGTCTTCGTCGGCGACATCGATCTGAACTTCGACGCGGACAAACTGCTGTTCTCGTCCATCGGCACGAACAATCGCTGGCAAGTTTTCGAGATCAAAGCCGACGGCACGGGCCTGCACCAGATCACGCCGGGTGATTCGCCGGACATCGACAGCTACGACCCGATGTTCCTGGCCGATGGCCGCATCCTCTTCGTGGGAAGCAGCGGCTTCCAGGGCGTTCCGTGCGTCGGCGGCGCCGATTACGTCGGCAACCTGCATATCATGACCCCGGACGGCAAGAACATCCGCCGGCTGACATACGATCAGGACAACGACTGGTGCCCGACGATGATGTCCGACGGCAGCGTGATGTTCACGCGCTGGGAGTACACCGATTCGGCGCACTACTTCAGCCGCACGCTGATGCGCATGAACCCGGACGGCACCAACCAGACCGCGCACTATCACAGTAATTCGTATTGGCCGAATTCGATTTTCTACGCGCGCCAGATTCCCAATGCTCCCTCGCAGTTCGTCTGCGTGATCTCCGGCCACCACGGCGTCACGCGCATGGGCGAACTGGTTCTGTTCGACGTCGCCAAAGGCCGCCACGAAGCCGAAGGCGCCGTGCAACGCATTCCGGGCTATGGCAAGAAAGTCGAACCGATCATCAAAGACGGATTGGTGAACGACTCCTGGCCGAAATTCCTCCATCCGTACCCGCTCAACGATAAGTATTTTCTCGTTTCGATGCAGCCTAAAGGCGGCATGTGGGGCCTTTATCTCGTAGACGTGTTCGACAATCTGATCCTCTTGAAAGAAGAGCCCGGCTTTGCGTTGCTCGAACCAGTTCCGATGCGCAAGAACGAACGCCCGCGCGCCATCGCCGACAAGATCAAGCCCGGCGCCACGACGGCCACCGTCATGCTCCAGGACGTTTACGCCGGCCCCGGCCTGAAAGGCGTTCCACGTGGAACGGTCAAGAACCTGCGCGTGTTCCAGTATGAATACAGCTACCGGAACATGGGCGGCCACTATGTTGTCGGCATGGAAGGGCCGTGGGACGTTCGCCGCCTGATCGGCACGGTCCCCGTTCAACCCGACGGGTCGGCCATGTTTGAGATTCCCGCCAACACGCCGGTTGCCGTGCAGCCGCTGGATCCCGAAGGCAAGGCCCTTCAACAGATGCGCAGTTGGTTTGTCGGGATGCCAGGCGAAGTGGTTTCGTGCACGGGTTGCCACGAATCCCAGAACGACGCGTCCATGGTCAAAAGCAACACCGCCTCACAGAAGAAGCCCATGGCGCCGACGCCGTGGTATGGACCCAAGCGCGGCTTTAGCTTCGTGCGCGAAGTCCAGCCCATGCTCGACAAATACTGCGCGGGTTGCCACGACGGCAAGCAGGCCAAGCCCAACCTTGCTGACAGCACCATCATCAAGACCAGCGGCGGGATGTCGCAGTTCCCGCTCTCCTATACGGAATTGCACCCCTTCGTTCGCCGCAACGGACCTGAAGGCGACTATCACCTGCTCACACCGCTCGAATTCCACGCCGACACCAGCGAACTGGTACAGATGCTCAAGCGTGGTCACTACAATGTGAAACTCGACGCCGAAGCCTGGGATCGCCTGATCACATGGATCGACCTCAACGTTCCCTGCTACGGCACGTGGCACGAGATCAACAAGATTCCCAACAACTTTGCGCAGCGCCGCTACGAGATGAAGAAGCAGTACGCGGGCATCGACGAAGACATCGAAGCCATCCCTGAAGTCGAAAAGAAGCCGATTGCCTTCATCAAGCCTGAACCGATGCCGCCCAAGCCCGCCGCGCTGAAGATCGATGGCTGGCCGCTGGGCGCCGAAAAAGCCAAACAGATGCAGCAAGCTGCCGGCGCTCAGGAATGCAAGCTCGATCTGGGCGGCGGTCAGTCCCTCGCGCTCAAGCGCATCCCCGCCGGCACGTTCGCAATGGGCGACGTGAATGGCGAGCTAGACGAGTATCCGATGACGAAGGTGACCATCGAAAAACCCTTCTTCATGGGAGCGACTGAGGTCACTTTGGCGCAGTTCCAGCAGTTCGACCCCACGCACTTCAACGGCTACTACGATCAGCATTACAAAGATCAGGTGCGCCCGGGCTACCTGATGGACAATCCAAACTTTCCGGTCATTCGCGTGAGTTGGAACGAAGTCATGGGCTTCTGCAAATGGCTCTCTCAAAAGAGCGGCAAGAAGGTCACGCTGCCCACCGAAGCGCAGTGGGAATGGGCCTGCCGTGCCGGCACCGACACGCCGCTGTTCTATGGCGATCTGGACGCCGACTTCTCGAAATTTGCGAACCTCGGCGACAAATCGCTCACGCTGCTGGCGGTGAAAGGCGTCGATCCCAAACCCTTCCCCAACCCGGATAAGTTCTGGGATTTCGTTCCGAAGGAAGCGCGCTTTAACGATGGCGTCCTGCACCTGGCCGAACCCGGCAAGTATCAGCCCAACGCCTGGGGTCTGAATGACATGCACGGCAACGTCGCCGAATGGACGCTGACGAACTACCGCCCGTACCCCTACGATGTGAAGGCTGGCGCTGGTGATGTCACCACACCCGGCCGCAAAGTGGTCCGCGGCGGTTCCTGGTACGAACGCCCCAAGTACGCGCGCTCGTCCTTCCGGCTCTCGTATCCGGAATGGATGGCTGTCTACAACGTGGGGTTCAGGGTGATCATCGAAGAGTGAAAGACGTCCCACCACAGAGGACACGGAGGACACAGAGTTTCTTTTCCAACTCCTGCCTCCGTGTCCTTCGCCTGAGATCCGTGTCCACCCATGTTCGTCCGCACTTACCGTCTTTCGCGCCTTTGCGGTTCGCCGTTCTTTTCTTCTTCTGCACCCATCGGCCCACAACGGTCAGCGCCTTTTGCGTTCGCAAGCCGTTGCAGCCCGATGCCGCGGCCATGTTGATTTTCCCGCCGCACCGCTTAATACGGGCGTATGCGAATCTTCTATCGCGTTGCATGTGTCGTCGCGCTGCTCGGTTGTGTGGCGTGTGAACCACCGAAGCCGGCGCCGGTCGCGCCGGTTCAGCCGCCGCAACCGGCAGCACAGCCTCAGGCGCGGCCCGCGGCGCTCGATGCGGCGAAATTGGCGGCGATGGACGCGGCGATCCGGCAGGCGATCGGCGAACAGAAATTGCCGGGAGCGGTGCTGTGGGTGGAACATCGCGGCGAGCGGTATGTGAAGGCGTTTGGCAACCGGGCGCTCGTGCCGGCGCGGGAAACGATGAGCGAAGACACGATCTTCGATGCGGCTTCGCTGACGAAGTCGATCGCGACGGCGCCGTCGATCATACTGCTTATCGAGCGCGGGAAACTGAAACTCGATGAACCGGTGCGCACGTATCTGCCGGAGTTTACCGGCGAAGGCAGAGAAAGCGTTACGCTGCGGCATTTGCTGACGCATACGTCGGGGCTTCCAGCAGGTTTGACGACGCGGGCGGATTGGACGGGCTATCAACAGGGCGTCGAGCGGTGTTGCGCGGAAAAACTCCAATCGCCGCCGGGAACCGCCTTCAGATACAGCGACGTGGGCTTCGTGCTGCTTGGAGAAATCGTGCGCCGCGTGAGCGGTTCGGCGCTGAACGAGTTCGCGGCGCGCGAAATCTATGGGCCGCTGAAGATGAGCGACACGCGTTTTCTCCAGCCGAAAGGTACATGGGCGCGGGTTGCGCCGACGGAATTGCGGGACGGGCAGGTCCTGCGTGGGACGGTCCACGATCCGAAAGCGGAGCGGATGGGCGGCGTGGCGGGGCACGCCGGTGTGTTCACGACGGCCGCGGATCTGGCGCGATTCGCTCGAATGCTTTTGGCCGGCGGAGAACTGGATGGCGTGCGTGTGCTCAGCGCCGAGAGCATCAAGCTAATGACGAGTGTGCAGTCGCCGCCGGGCCTCGCTGCGAAACGCGGCTTGGGCTGGGACATCGATTCAGGATACAGCAAGCCACGCGGGACGGTTTTTCCGCTCGGGTCGTATGGGCACACGGGGTTCACGGGAACGGCCATCTGGATCGATCCGGGATCGCAGACGTTTTGGATATTTCTTTCAAATCGCGTGCATCCAGATGGAAAGGGAAACGTTTTGGCGCTCGAAACCATGTTGGGAACGTTGGCGGCGGAGGCGGCTGGGCTGACGGCGGCGGGCACGGAGGCCCGCCCCACCGTGCTCAATGGAATCGATGTGCTGGAGAAACATCAGTATGCGGAACTGAAAGGGCTACGAATTGGGCTGATCACGAATCAGACGGGGATCGACCGGCAGCGAAACCGGACGATCGATCTGCTGCATAAGGCGCCGGGCGTGACGTTGAAGGCCTTGTTCAGCCCGGAGCATGGCATTCGCGGCGAAATAGATGCGAGCGTCGGCGACAGCATCGACGAACCGACAGGATTGCCGGTCTATAGCTTGTACGGAAAGACGCGTGCGCCGCAGCCGGAGCAACTGAAAGACCTGGACGCGCTGGTCTTCGACATCCAGGACATCGGCTGCCGTTTCTATACGTACATTTCAACGCTGGGGCTGGCTCTGGAGGCGGCGGGGAAAGCGAACATCAAGTTCATTGTGCTCGACCGCGTGAACCCGATCAACGGAGTAAGCGTTGAAGGCCCGCTGCACGAGGGAGCGAGTTCCTTCACGGCGTTTCACCGTCTGCCAGTACGGCACGGCATGACGGTGGGCGAACTGGCGCGCATGTTTAACGCCGAGCGCGGGATCAACGCGGCGCTGACAGTGATTCCCATCGAAGGCTGGACGCGCACGCTGTGGTTCGATGAAACGGGGCAGCCGTGGACGAATCCTTCGCCGAACATGCGCCGGTTGACGGCAGCAATTCTCTATCCGGGCCTCGGATTGCTCGAAAGCGCGCTCAGCGTCGGACGCGGCACCGACACGCCGTTTGAGATCATTGGGGCGCCGTACATCAACGATGTGGCGCTGGCCGCGGAACTGAACCGTGCGGGCCTTGCTGGCGTGCGGTTCGTGCCAGTGTGCTGCACACCGACGGCGAGCATACACAAAGACCAGCGCTGCTTCGGAGTCTCCATCCTGATTACAGATCGGCGGAACTGCCAATCGGTCGATGTCGGGCTGACCATCGCGCAGGCGTTGCACCGGCTGTACCCGAAGGATTTCAACATCCAGAAAGTCGGCGGGCTGTTGTGCAGTTCGCAGACGATTTCAGCTTTGGCTGAAGGGAAGGCGCTGAACGAGATCAAAAAAGAGTGGCAGGCTGGGGTGGGGGAGTTTCAAAGTCGAAGAGCGAAGGCTCTGCTATATCCGTAGTCGCTCGGCGGCGCGAATTTCACCTTGCATAACGTTCCGGACCGCATAAAAGTATATGGACTTCCGCGCTCTCAACCGGGCGCGGAGTTTTGTTTGTGGCATGGGTGCAAAGAAGGGGTAGCGCCGGCCTCCGTGCCGGCCGGCAGGACGTTGGCGCTACGCCGCAATTGAGGAGTCGGAACTATGTCCGTCCATAAGAGCCTGCGCACTGGCGGGTCGTTGAGCAAGCATCGAAACGTCCTGAAACGCTCCGAGCGCATCAAGATTCTGGAAGATCAGGGCCGCTGGCGCGAAGGCCAGAACAGCGTGCTGGGCCTGACCAAGGTCAAGAGCATCAAGGTCGCCGCCAAGAAGAAAGCCAAGAAGGACGAGGCTGCCGCTGGCACCGCCGCTCCAGTCGCTGGCGCCGCTGCTCCCGCTGCTGCCGCTCCGGCCGCCAAGGGTGCCGCTCCCGCTGCGAAGCCTGCCGCGAAGAAGTAGGACAGCCGGTCCGTTGTCAGTGGTCAGTTGTCAGTGGTTTTCTGCTCCGCGCGTTCTTTGTGCGCGAGTGATACTGGCCAACTCAGACTATCGTCCAGCCCAAGAAACAGCCCAATGCGATTCCATCGCGTTGGGCCGTTTTTGTTCGCGGCGCGCACAAATAAACAACTGACAACCGACCACCGACAACGGACTAGTCCTTCTTGTTCGTCCGGATCGTATCGCCCGTCCCGTCGCCTTCCACGGGCGGTGTGCTGCGGGTGCTGTCGCGGCGGAAAGGGCCGACGCTTGCGGCGGCCGGCGGCGGCGCCTGTTCGGCCTCTTCGCTGATGACCGATCGCAACGAGCCATGACGGAAACTCACGAAGAGCGCGCGAACGACGTTGGCGTCATACAGCTTGCCGGCCTGCTGATCGAGCTCGGTGAACGCTGTCTTCACGGAAGCCGCATCGGGCTCCTCCAACGCGGCTGCGCTCCCCCGCGGGAACATCAGCACGTCGAATCCATTTGCGACCGCGAGAATCCGTCCGCCGAGCGGGATGCTTTCGCCCTTCAGGCCTTGAGGAGTTCCCGTGCCATCGAAGTTCTCTTTGTGGGTGCGCACGCTCGGCAATACGTCCGGCATGCCAGGAATGTTCTTAAATAGATCGCACGCAGCCAGCAGCGGCGCGTTCGGATTCTGCGAGAGCACGTCCTCGGGCAGCTTTGCCAAGGTCTGGATCGAGCCGGTGTCGTGGAGCAGGCCTGCCATGGAGATGGAGAGAATCTCGTTGTCGAGCAGCGCCATTTCAGTCGCGATCACCGAGGCGAAAAACGAAACGCGTTCGCTATGCCCGCGCTGCCCTTCGGGGGCGCCTTCCAGCAGCGAGATCATGCGGCCGATCGTGCGCAGGAACATGCGGCGCCGCGTGCGAATGGTGGCGAGGTTCTCCAGCGCGGCGGCCAGTTGCGAGCACATCGCCGAAATGAGCTGCAGGTCGCTTTGTTCAAACGTTTCCGAGAGGCTGGAATTTACGGCGTAGAGCGCACCCATCGCCTGCTTCGAACGGCCCTGAATCGGCACGCACAGCACGGCGCGAATCTGGTTCATGACGATGGAATCGTCGGCCTTGAAACGGTCGTCCTGCATCGCGTCGGCGGTGAGGATGGCGCGCGATTCGGTGATGACGCGGCGCAGGATCGAGCGCGAGATTGGGACGTTCTTCTTTTCGGCCTTTTGGCGCATGGCTCGCGGCGTCACGGCGCCGCTGGCGTCCTCGCGCAGGAACAGGTAGATGTAATCGGCGGGAATCTCGTCTTGAATGAGGTCCAGCAGGCGTTCGAAAAGCTTCTTCTCGTCGCGTTCGCCCTGGAAGATCCGCGCAGCCTCGCACATCGCCTTGAACATTTCGCTCTCGTGGCCGGCGTATTCGGACACGTAGAGGTCGTCGAGTTTCAGGTCCAGAGAGGTCTTGAAGGGTTCGTCGGCGTCGTCGAACTGCAGGTCTTGCTCTTTAGCGGCCTTGGAGCTTTCGAAAGAAAGCTGCGTGTTGCCGACGCGCAGGTTGTCGCCTTCCCGCAGCAATTCTTCGGAAATCTTCTCATCGTTGACGAAGCTGCCGTTGCGGCTGCCCAAATCGCGAATAAAGACCATTTCGCCGACTCGGAATATTTCGGCATGTTCGCGCGAAACGCCCTGATCGCCGATCTGGAGGCCGCAAGTGGCATCGCGGCCGATGACCAGGCGCGGCAGGTTCTGCAGCGAGACGATCTTGCCCTTCTGCTTCCCTGTCTTCACGCGAATTTGCGGCATAAAACCCCGAAGTTAATGATGAGTGACGAATGCGGATGCTACAGTTCTGCTTCAGCCTAATTCATCATTCCGCATTCCTCATTCATCATTCGTTGTTCAACATCCCACTTTCCAAGCGCAACACTCGATCAGCCCGTTCGGACACCGAACGGTCATGCGTTACCACCAGAATGCCGGTGCCTCGCTTTTGGCTGAGACCAAAGATCAGTTCCATAATATGCCGTGCCGTCTCAGGGTCAAGGTTGCCGGTCGGTTCATCGCACAGCAGGATCTTCGGTTCAAGCAGCAGCGCACGCGCGACGGCCACACGCTGGCGTTCGCCGCCGGAAAGGGTCGCCGGGCGTTGGTGGACGTGGTTTTCGAGGCCGACAAGCTTGATCAACTCCGTGGCACGGTCGCAGTACGACTGTTTTCGCGCCGGCCAGTTGAATGGGGAGCACGCGACTTGGGCCGGCAGAAGCACGTTTTCGAAGACGGTGAATTCCGGCAGCAGGAAATAGTGCTGAAAGACGAAGCCGATGTGGGCGTTGCGCAAGTACGCCCGATCGAATTCGCTCAGATCGCCGGCGGGCGTGCCGTCCACCAGTATGAGTCCTTCGTTGGGCTGATCGAGCAGACCCAGAAGATGCAGCAGCGTGCTTTTTCCCGTGCCGCTCCGGCCGACGAGCGCGACCACTTCGCCGGCGTGGAGAGCGATGTCCACGCCCTTGAGCACGTCCAGACGACGGTCGCCATCGATGAAAAAGCGTTGGAGGCGCTCCGCGCGCAGGACAACAGTGGCGCTGGACGGATTGCGGACTGGCACGCTATCGGCTGCCGCGCACGTTACGTCGCCGTCAATTTTTAATTTTGAATTTTGAATTTTGAATTGGTCATTCATGGCGCAGGCACTCCACGGGATTGAGCAGTGACGCTCGCCGCGCGGGCAACAGTGCGCCAAATAACGCTGAAAGAATTGCCAGGATCGAGATGGCTGCGACATCCATCGGAAGCGTGCGCGTCAGAATGCCTTCGGGCCCGAACATGTCTCCAAGAGAGATGCGCACGCCGAAAAGCATCCACGCAACATGGGTGAGAAAGTCTACGATTGGGGTCAGGTAGTGGATCAGGAGCCACGCGCCGAGCAATCCCACCGCGACACCCAGCGTGCCGACCAGCAGGCCTTGCGCCAGAAAGCACGCTTTGATTCCCGTCGGCGTCGCGCCCATCGCTCGCAGCGCGCCGATGTCGCGCACTTTTTCGGCGACGAGTCGTCCGAAAATCAAGAAAATGATGAAGGCCAGCAGCAAGAGGAAGAGGCACATGATCACGCGCATGATCAGGTTTTCGTTGGAGACCTGCTTGTAGAAGCCGCCGTCTTTGTCTTGCCAGGTGTCCACCATTACGGACTTGTCGTGGCTGGACTGGGGATAATCGCGGCGCACGATTTCGACCATCTTTGCCTTCACGCGGTCGCGGAAAGCCGCCAAGTCCGGCCGATTCGGATCGTTCAGCCAGACAAACAGCGTCTTTGCCGAGCCGCTGACGCCGATCTTCTCGGCGAGAAACTTGCGATCCACGTAAGCCGCGGTTTCGAGATAGGGGTTTTTGCCTTCGAAGAAGCCAATAATCCTGAACGCGACGGAACGAGGGTCGCCTTCATCATCCGAAAACAGAAACGTCACCTGGGAACCGACAGAGAGATTGTAGCTTTTGCGCCAGGCGCCGCCGACGATGCAACCTGGCAGCAGCTTTCCGCTGACTTCATGCCTGCCGAAATCAGACAAATCCTTTGGAAAAAGAATCTCTTTAAGCCGCCCGTACTTCAGTTCGCGGTCGAGATCGACCCCGCGCATGGTTCCCACCGTGCGAGCGTTGTTGAAAATCGCCATCGCCGGCGACTCCAGCCCGATCGTCACGCCTTTTATGCCGGGATCGAGTCTGCTGAGTTCGTCGGCCCAGGCTTCAGGCTTCTGGATGCCCCATGCCAGTTCACCGACGCCAACCGTGGTGTGAGCCATGATGTTCTGGAGCTTATCCATCCAGAACTGCTTCTGGCCTTCGAGCACAGAGATGATCAGCAGGTAAAGCACGACCACGGCGCCAATCATGGCGGTGGCGACCCAGGTGATGCTGCGGCTTCGTAGATGCCGCATGGCGAGGACGAGCGCGTACATGCAATGAATTATCGGCACGCGCGGGACTTTGTCATATGGGAATTGGTGATTGGTGCTTGGTGAGTGGTGAGTGGTACTGTACTACCAGATCTGAAGAGACAGCCCGTCAACTGCCTTGAAATGAGCATCACGAGTCGCTAACGGAAGCGCGTGCTGTCGTGCAACGGCGGCGATCCAGATGTCATTATCGGGGATAGGCGTGGCCTTGCGGCGCAACTCCTGCTTGATTTCGCCGTAGTTGCGGGCGATGTCGAGATCACAATCCAGCACCGTCCACGACTTCACATGCTGCTCAATTCGCGAGATGTTCTTGTCTGCGTTAGCGGAGCCTCTTGCGCCGTAGTAAAGTTCGCCAAGAACAGTAACAGAAACCACCACGTTTTCATACGTGCGCAGTTTTTCGAGGACTATCGCGTCGTTCGCCCACGCCGCAATGACGATGTTGGTGTCGAGAAGAATATCACCAGCCATTGGAATCTATTTTCTCACACCCGTCCTCTATCACGCGCTCCATCTCTTTCAGTTCGTGAGCGGGAATGTCCGGCCGAGATCGGAGGAAATGCTCCACAGGAACGCCGAGTGGATTTTTGTGCGCTAGGCGCTTCGCGAACGCGAGGACGCGGCGCTGCTCATCTTCACTTAATGTTTGAGTTTGCGCTGTGATCTGCCGAACAATGGCATCATTCATATCGTTGTCCTCACTTGGAATAATAAACCACAGCGAATGGATTGCAACGGGGCTCTGAACTCCGTAAACCGCCCCAGACTGTTGTCGATTGACGCCCACGATATTTCGCATATCTTTTCGTATTGGCGGCCGGGTTTCGGCTGCCTTTTTGTTTGGAAGGAATCGTGTTATGGCTCTGCTGGAAGACCTCGAAGCACTGCGCAACGAAGCGGGCGCTGCATTCGCAGCCGCCAACGACAAAGCGGCGCTCGAAGCCGCGCGCGTTGGTTTTCTCGGCACGCGCGGACGTGTGAAGGCGCTGCTGGGGCGAATGGGCGAGATCCCCAAGGAGCAGAAGCCGCTGGTCGGCAAACGCGCCAACGAGATCAATAAGGAGATTGAAGCGCTCTTTGAAACCGCCAAGGTGCGCATCGAATCCGGGGCTAGTGCTTCTACTGGCTTGTCCAGCAGTGCATCAGCCGCTCCCACCAGCCTGGAGGCTCTGCGCGAGGAGCGCCGCACAAAGCTGGCGCTCTATCGGGAGCGCACCGGCGAAACGGGCTGGGGGCAGCGCTTCCCCGATGCGGCGAGCGGAAAGTCGCTGACTTCGGTCGAAGAACTTCGCGAGATCATGGCGAAACTCGATCCGGCCACGAACACCGACGCGAAAGCCGCTCCAGATGAATTCTGCTTGGCGGCGCGGGTGGTTTTGCGGCGCGATCAGTCGAAGAAACTGATCTTTCTGACGGTGCAGGATCAAACCGGCTCGATCCAAGTGGCGCTGTGGAATGCGATGCTGGATGAAAAGCGGCTGGCGGATCTGCGCGACACGCTCGACCTGTGGGACATCGTGGGCCTTAGCGGAAAGCTGGCCTTCACGCAAAAGGGCGAACCCACGCTGTGGGCGACCAGCGCGCGCATCCTGAGTAAGTGCATGCAGCCGCCGCCGGATAAGCACCACGGCATCCACGACAAGGAGATCCGCTACCGGCAGCGCTATCTCGATATGATCTCGGAGCCCCAGTCGCGCAATACGTTTGTGCTGCGCGCGCGCGCCGTTGCACGACTGCGGCGCTATCTGGACGAGCGCGGATTCCTGGAAATGGAAACGCCGGTGCTCCAGACGATCCCCGGCGGCGCGGCGGCGCGGCCGTTCGAGACGAAGCTGAACGCGCTGGACATCAAAATGTACATGCGCATCGCGACGGAGATTCCGCTGAAGAAACTGTTGGTCGGCGGACTGGACAGAGTCTATGAACTCGGGCGCATCTTCCGAAATGAAGGGATCGACGCGCGGCACAATCCCGAATTCACGACGGCCGAAATCTACCAGGCTTTTGGCGATCTGCGCGACATGATGACGCTGACGGAAGGCGCGGTCAGCACGCTCGCGCAGGAGCTGACGGGGTCAACGACGGTGACGTGGCGTGGGCAGAAACTCGAACTGGGCCTGCGTGAACTGGACGCGTTCAGCTTTAAGGCGCGGGGACTTCCGCCGGGCACCAAAGGCTGGCCGTGTCTCGATTACTGCGCGCTGCTCCAACAGCACGCCGGCGTAGCCGCGGACGACGTTGCTGGCCTGGACGCCAAGCTGAAAGAGAAGGGGGCCGATCCGGCGGGCCTCACGCTGGTGGACAAGATCGACGGCGTGTTCAGCGCATTCTGCGAGCCGCACTTGAAAGACGCGTGTTTCATCATCAACCAGCCGGTCGAAATGAGCCCGCTCTGCCGCGCGCACCCGGACAATCCGAAACTCGCGGACCGGTTTGAGGCCTTCGCGGCGAGCATGGAAATCGCCAACGCGTATACGGAGCTCAATGATCCGGTGGAGCAGCGCAAGCGCCTGGTCGAACAGGCGAATGAAGTTGGCGTCGAGAAACTTGCGGCGCTGAAGGTGCTGGACCGCGAATCGACCGCTGTGCCGGTCAACGAACTGGTCGATGCCGTTCAGCACATCCCCAAAGATGACCTGAAGCGCATGATCGCAGAGGAGCACGCGGACAAGCTTATCGACGAGGACTTCCTCTGCGCGCTGGAACACGGCATGCCGCCGGCCGGCGGGTTGGGCATCGGCATTGACCGCGTGATCATGCTTCTGACGGGCTCGGATTCCATCCGCGACGTGATCCCGTTCCCGTTGATGAGGCCCCAGGCAACAACGAACGTCGAACGTCGAACGTCGAACAAGGAGGAAGCCAGCAAGAAGGAAGACGCATAGACGAGAAGCCGCGTTCGTTGTTCGTCGTTCGTAGTTCGAGAGGCATTTGCATGCAAGATCGAGTCATCGCCATCGACGGTCCCGCGGGCAGCGGGAAGTCCACTGCCGCGCGGCGACTGGCTGAAGCGCTGGGCTTCACGCATCTGAACACGGGTGCGATGTACCGGGCGGTCGCGTTTCTGGCGCAGGAGAACGGCGTCGAATTGACGGATGAAGCGCGCGTCGCCGATGTGGCAAAGGCCATGCGCTTTGAATACCGCATCGTGGTAGCGCCGGCCTCTGTGCCGGCCGGGGAGCATAATGCGGGCGTCTCGTCAGCTTCCCCCTCACCCCTAACCCCTCTCCCTCGCGGGGGAGAGGGGGACCAGAGGGCCGGCATGGAGGCCGGCACCACCGGCACGCAGCGTTTCATCGTCAACGATCAGGACCGCACGCATGAGCTCTTCACGGCGGCGCTGACGGGGCAACTGAAGCCGGTCGTGAACAATCCGGCGGTGCGGCAGGTGCTGGTCGGAAAAATGCGCGAGGCTGCGCGCGCCTTTCTGGCGACGGGTGCCAGAGGCATTGTGATGGAAGGACGCGACATCGGCACGGTCGTGTTCCCGGACGCGCCGGTGAAGTTCTACATCCACGCCAGTCTGGAAGCCCGGACCGAGCGGCGCGCGAGGGAACTGCTTGCGCGCAAGGAACTCATCGACATCGATGGGCTGCGGCGCCAGATTCAAAAGCGCGATGAAGTGGACATGGGGCGCGCCGTCGGTCCGCTGGCCAAAGCCGCCGACGCCATCGACGTCGATACGACGAACCTGGATGAAGAGGCGACGCTACAACATCTCCTGAGCGAAGTGCGTAAACGAGGGCTGGCGTAGTTCCCTAGCCTGAACCGGACAGGACGAAATCTGCATCCGAATGATGAATGATGAATGCGGAATGATGAATATGGCTGCAGCGGCGCAAGGCCCGGCGCCATATACCGAATTCCGCATTCATCATTCCTCATTCATCATTTCTTCGAGTTTCAAAACTCTTGTCCAAAAAGCACCAGATCCACGCACGAGGGCTACTGCTGTTTCAGCATCGACTCCACGGCTTTGGCTACGGCATCGTTGAGGAGCTCGGGCAGGGGGCGTTTCTGCTGCGCGGCGTAGGCGTTGAGCTGCTGGAACTGGCGAATGCTGATCCTCGCCTTGCCGACGGTCTCCATTGCGTTGGGAGTGTCCAGCCACTTGTCCCGCGCCTTCTTGAGCTGCTCCTCGTTCAGTCCGAAGCTCTTCAGGATGCCTGCGGCCATCATCATGTCGCCCAGCGGGTTCATGTGGACGCCGTCGCCCGTCAATGTGTTGTTCTTGGGATTGGCACCCATCTGCTTCAGCGTTTCCTGCATGTCGGCATTCAGATCGGCCAAAGCGCACTTCTTCTCTTTGGCCAGTTCGCGGAGAAAGTCATTGTAGGCGACGAGCTTCTGGTTGTTGGGATTGGCCTGGTCCTCCCCGATCATCGTCGAGGTGAGAATCACGACCTTGATTCCGGCGGCCATCGCCTTGTCCACTATTTCGGTGATGTTCTTCTTGTACGCGTCCAACGGCACGCCGTTGGCGCCGTGCCAGACGTCGTTGACGCCGCAGCTCAGCGTCATCCACTCTGGCTTCTTCGAAAGCACGTCGTGGTCGAGGCGCGCCAGCATCTGGTTGGACTTGTGCCCACTGACGCCCGCGCCGATGGGCGCCGCGCTGACGCCGTTGGCTTCCAATCCGCTGATCACCAGCCGGCAGTAGCCCGTGGGCGAACCCATTCCGCCCGCGGTGATGGAGTCGCCGAGGAAAGCGATCTTCTCGCCGCTTTTGACGGAGATATCCTGCGCGAAGGCAAACGTTGCGAAAAGGCAGAACCCAGCCACGATCCCGACCCGTTGTGTCCGATTGCTCATGTTTCCTCCATGACCATGAATACTGTACGTCCGATTGGCTTGCCCTTTCACCGTGCGGCAGCGCTCCCATCTCTATGTAAACCGATGCGAACGCCGCGTATCGGTGTTATCGCGCGAAACTTCGGACTGCGGCCGGCGGGAAGCTCTGTTTCTTGCCGAAAAATGAACGGTTTCAGCGTGCCAGTTTCCAGATCAAGCGCGCGGCCACACGGGCCGTACGCTGATCGATGTCGTATGCGGGATTCAGCTCGACGATATCGGCGGAGCGCAGCTTGCGTGAGGCGAGCAGGTCATCGACAAGAGCCTCAATGACCGCAAGTTCGACGCCCCGTGCGGCTGGCGCGGAGACTCCTGGCGCGACGGCGGCCGGGAGCACGTCGAGATCCAGACTCATGTAGATCCAATCGACCTGTGCGACGAAATGCGAAAGCTGGGCGCGGACGGCTGCGAGCCGATCGAGGCGCAGCGAATCATCGGTTAGCCACCACGCGCCAAGCTGCCGCGCTTTCCCGAACAGCGCCGCCGTATTGGCGCACTCGGCGATGCCCAGGCAAGCATAATGGAAGGGCCACCCGCGAGCGGCGCAGTCTTCGGCAATCTGGCGGAAGGGCGTTCCGGAACTAGCCTGAGGCGACGAGCGCAGATCGAAATGTGCATCGAAATTGATCACGCCGATGACCGGTGTTGAAACCTGGATGGCCGCCTCCGGCGCAAGCCCTTGCCAGTTTCCGAACGCGGTGCCGTGGCCACCGCCCAATACGACAGGCAAGTGTCCGCTGGCGAGCAGTGCGGCGACGTGGCGCCCAAGCTCGGCTTGCGCGGCTTCCAAGTCGTCATTCACGCACACGACGTCGCCGGCATCGAACACCGGCCGGCTCGAATGCCAAGCCAGGTTTGCCAGCGATTGACGGATGGCCGCCGGTCCGGCCGCGGCGCCGGCCCGGCCTTTGTTGCGCACGACATCGGCATCGCAGGCGAAGCCGAGCAGCGCCAAACCCGGCTCGGTGGGGCCGGCAGGCAAGGCGCGCACGCGCTGATGCCACCGGATGGCATGGGGGCCCTCCTCGGCGTCCACGCGGCCGTGCCAAAGCGCCGCGTCAGGCGGACGAAACATGGGTGACCTTTCCGCCGAAGACGCGCAGCCGCAGGGGGCGGTACCCGAGATGGTAGGCCAGTTCCGCCGGCTGGTTGATCGCCCACAAGGCTAAGTGTGCCTCCTTGCCCACGGTCAGCGTGCCGGTCTGATCCAGAATACCCAACGCACGGGCGGCGTGCCGGGTAGTGCCGGCAAGCGCCTCGGCGGGAGTCAGTCCAAACAACGTGCACGCCATGTTCATCGCCAAGGGGAGCGAAGTCAGCGGGGATGTTCCTGGATTGCAGTCGGTCGCGACCGCCATGGGGACACCGGCCGCACGCAGTTCGCTGATCGGCGGACGTTTGGACTGCCGCAGGAAATAGGATGCACCGGGCAGCAGCACGGCTACGGTTCCGGCTCGCGCAAGTGCCTCGATTCCTGCCGGCGAGAGCCATTCCAGATGGTCGGCGGACAACCCGCGAAAATCGGCAACAAGCGCCGCGCCGCCCTGATCAGAGAGCTGTTCGGCGTGCAGCTTCACTGGCAAGCCGAGCCTCTGCGCCGCAGCGAACAAACGCCGGGTCTGCGCCGGAGAAAAACCGATCGTTTCGCAGAACGCGTCCACGGCATCAATCAGGCTCTCGGTATGTAAGACCGGCAGGAGTTCGGCAATCACCAAATCCAAGTACTCGTCCGGCCGTCCGGCGAATTCCGGCGGCAGCGTATGAGCCCCCAGAAAAGTTGTGACGACGCGCACGGGCCGGACCTTTTCCATTTGCCGAGCGACGCGCAGCATCTTGCGCTCGCAGGCCAGATTCAGGCCGTAACCGGATTTCACTTCGACGGTCGTCAGACCAGCAGCGAGCAGTTCGTCAAGGCGGGGCAGACTGGCCGCGAGAAGCTGATCTTCAGTGGCTTCGCGAGTGGCGGCTACCGTCGCGAGAATGCCGCCGCCGGCACGCGCGATTTCCTCATAGCTGGCGCCCTGCAGACGTTGTTCGAATTCGGCCACACGGTTGCCCGCGTAAACCAAGTGTGTGTGACAGTCGATCAGGCCGGGAGTCAGGCACCCGCCTTCGCCGTCGATCTCGCGCGCCGCACTTATGCTCGCTGGCAAATCTTGCTCAGGCCCCAGCCAGGAAATCCGTGCGCCAGAAACCGCCAGCGCACCCTTCCGGATCGTGCCGTACGCGTCGGCGGCGCTGGCGGACTCCAGCGTGGCCAGTTGCACGTTTCGGATCAATAGGTCTGCGTGCATGGGCACCTCAGTCTGGAGTCCTAGAGTCTGGAGTCTGGAGTCTGAATGTCCGCAGCGACTTTGGTGTAGACTCCGGACTCCAGACTCAAACGTCCAACATCGGCAGTTGCAGCCCAACCTCCTTGGCCGTCTGAATCGCTTGCGCGTATCCCGCGTCGGCATGGCGCATCACGCCGCTGGCCGGATCGTTGAACAGTACGCGCTCCAGACGCCGCGCGGCTTCGGGAGAACCGTCGGCGACGATCACCATGCCGGCGTGTTGAGAGAAACCCATTCCCACACCGCCGCCATGGTGCAACGAGACCCACGTGGCGCCGCTGGCTGTGTTCAGCAAGGCGTTCAGCAACGGCCAATCGCTCACAGCGTCCGAACCGTCTTTCATCTTCTCGGTCTCGCGATTCGGACTGGCGACGGACCCGGAATCGAGATGGTCCCGCCCGATGACGATCGGCGCTTTCAGCTCACCGCTGCGCACCATCTCATTGAAAGCCAATCCAAGGCGATAGCGGTCTTTGACGCCCACCCAGCAGATTCGCGCCGGAAGTCCCTGGAAGACGATGCGTTGGCGGGCCATCTCCAGCCAATGATGCAGATGCGAATCGTCGGGGAGCAGTTCCTTGACCTTCGCGTCGGTCCGGTAGATGTCCTCGGGATCGCCGGACAGGGCCACCCAGCGGAAGGGGCCTTTGCCTTCGCAGAAGAGCGGCCGGATATAAGCCGGGACGAATCCCGGGAAATCGAAGGCGTTCTTCTCGCCCGCTTCGAGCGCCATCTGCCGGATGTTGTTGCCGTAATCGAAGGTTGCCGCGCCGCGTTGCTGCAGTGTCAGCATGGCGCGCACCTGCACGGCCATGGAGCGCTTGGCGGGGCCCACGATGCTTTCCGGATCGGTTCTTTGCCGCTCGCGCCATTCATCCAGACTCCAGCCCTGCGGCAGATAGCCATGCACGGGATCGTGCGCGCTGGTCTGGTCGGTGACCACATCGGGCGTGACGCCGCGCGAAACCAATTCTCCGAACACATCGGCGGCATTGCCCAGAAGGCCGACCGAAACGGGCTTCTTTGTGTTGCGCGCTTCGTCGATCAGCGCCAGCGCGTCATCCAGTGTGGCGGCCTGTCGGTCGAGATAGCGCGTCTTCAGCCGCAGAGCGATGCGGCTGGGATCACATTCAACGGCGAGCATCGAAAAGCCGGCCATCGTGGCCGCCAGCGGCTGAGCGCCGCCCATGCCGCCCAGACCGCCGGTGAGAATCCAGCGCCCGGCAGCGTTCCCGCCAAAATGTTGATTGGCGACGGCAAAGAACGTCTCGTAGGTGCCCTGTACTATGCCCTGGCTGCCGATGTAAATCCAGCTTCCCGCAGTCATCTGGCCGTACATCATCAGACCTTTGCGGTCGAGTTCGTTGAAGTGCTCCCAGGTCGCCCAGTGCGGTACCAAGTTTGAATTCACCAGCAGCACGCGCGGGGCATCGGCGTGGGTCCGGAATACGCCCACGGGCTTGCCGCTTTGCACCAGCAACGTTTGATCTTCATTGAGTTCCCGCAGAGTGGCCAGTATCCGGTCGAAGCACGGCCAGTTGCGCGCCGCGCGCCCCATCCCGCCGTAGACGACCAGCGACTGCGGATGTTCGGCGACCTCTGGATCGAGGTTGTTTTGAATCATTCTGTACGCGGCTTCGGTCAGCCAGCTTTTGCAGGTTTTCACCGAACCGCGTGGTGCGCGGACGATGCGGGAGGCGTCGTATCGTGAATGGTCCGTTTGCTCGCTCATGTGCGGGTGTGCCTTCACATAGTGCCCGCTGACAATGTAGCACAAGATAGGTTGCTGGCGCAATCCTCTGGACTGCACACCGGCGCTGTTCGTAGGCACGGGTTTGGCGCAGAAAGAAAACGGTTCTTGTAAGTTTGGAGCGGGCGAAGGGTTTCGAACCCTCGACCTGCGGCTTGGGAAGCCACCGCTCTACCACTGAGCTACGCCCGCTAAAGCGTTGGCGAGTAATTTACGGCGCTCGGTGGGAAGATTCAAGGGTGAAAGCGTGCGGGGCGCGGCTCTGCGCGTTGCGCTTCGCGCTTGGGTCTGGGTGTGCGGCACGAATTCGGTGTAGTTGAGAAGAGGCGCGAGCAAACCGGGACTCGTCATGACCAAGAAGACGCGGGCGGGGTTTCAGATTCATCTTTCGACCGTGTATGTGCTGGTGATTCTGGCCAGCGTGCTGTTGTGGGGCAACGTCATCGAATACACAGGGACCGTTCGAGTGAACGCGGTCCAATATGGGAAGTTCTATACGTCTGAGGCAACCGTGCGCGGTTGGCCAATGTACTACAGCGTGCAGCACGCTCGTCACGCGGACGTGACGCCCTGGAAGATGTTCGGCAATCTTGTCATTGGCGTGATGTTTATCAGCGCCGTGGGGTACGGATGCGAGTGGTACATCGTGGCGCGCATGAAGAAGGACTTGAACCGCAAAGACGCCAAGACGCAAAGGGATTCTGAAGGGCAGAACTGATCGGCATTCTGCTTAACGTCTCCCTGGCTAGCCCGCATTTCTCACCACTCCGGATTTTTTGCGCCTGCGTGTCGATAAACCGCGTTCGGGCAGACTCGTGCCCTCAAAGAGGTCATGACGCGTGCGGCTGCAGCTTCGATGACGGTCAAAGAAGGCGGTTTTGCGAC
>DASXUX010000103.1:0-23830 GCA_036504595.1 Planctomycetota bacterium
CACCGAGCCTCGCGTTCACGCTGCCGCGCCTCCCAACCCGCCTGCCGTTTTGCAGCCGTCTGCTTCGCCATGCGCCACCTCCCGCGCACAGTCTCGCAAAAACTCAAGCCATTTTGCAGATGGGCGTTTTCGGACGCTTACGTCGTTTGTAGGAATGCAGGCGCCCGTCGCTGGCGATCCAGGCGAACCCGAATGCGTGCATCCCGCGCTCTTGGGTTTCAAGGGCGATCCGTTTCAGCCAGCCCAGGTTCGGGCCGGTTCCGTCTGAACTTATGAATCCAAAGAGGCCGCACATGGTTTTCCCTTTCGTTGGATGACCGGGGCCGGGCGAACCAGGGGGCTACTGCCCAATGGCACTAAACATGGCCAAGGGTAGCTCCGGCGGCATTGGGCAGGCGAGCGGGTTGAACCATCCGGCCGCCCCCTTTGTTCTTCGGCTTGCCGTCGCCGCGGCGAGGATAGGAGCGGCCGGGACGAACGTCAATGACGAGCGTGGCAATCTTGCGCAAGAGGTGCGCGTAGATCACAGGCAACTGCTGGATGGGAGCCTGCGCCATCGTGGGAATCGCCGCGACGACCAAGCGCTTGGTGTCCAGGAATTTCAGGCGCAGCGGTTTCCCGTCAAGTGGCAGCGCCTCGGCCTGCAGGGCGCGGACCGTGTTGTTCAAGGTCAGTTGGACGAAGACTTCCTTGCAGATGCCCTGCACCGAATGCGAACGGAGGTTCGAGAGTTGCAGCGTGTATTTCCATTCCCGATGCATGGTTTCCTGGTTCCAGCGCTGATGGTACAGGCCCACCACCTCATCGTACGAGTACGTCCGGGCGTCGGTCAGCGACGTGATCAGCCACGAGACCCGATAACCGGGAAGGTGGTATTCGAGGATGCGCACGGTCACGACGGCCGGCAGGTGCGGGCAACGTTTGCGCAAGGCGGCCGGGAGTTTCAGATCCACCAACCACTCGTCCGTGCGGCCCGAGTTGGTTGCCCGGCGCGGAAGTTTGTGGAAACGGCCGGCCGGCAATCGGAACAGAAAGTCCGCGCCGCGGCGCACGACGCGAGCCATCATTTCATAAAAGGCAAAGTTGCGGTCTCCCAGCAGGAGATCGCCGAAGCAGAGATAACGCGAAAGCCAGCAGGCGCACCACTGTTCCGCTTGAGCTGGCGGCACGAGCACGAAGGCGCAGCACAGGCCGCTCCACAACCCGACCAGGCCGACCAACAGCGCTTGCGGATGTTTGCAGGCGCCGCGTTGATTGCTGGCTGGCCGGTAGGATTGGAGCAGTTGCTTGTCGGGCGGCAGCGTCACCAAAGTGCCATCGATGCCCAAGAGATTCTTGCCGTGCCAGAGCCAGCGGTGCGCGTGCGTGTTGAACTGTCGCTGCACGAGCGCGTTGAACAGAGCGCGGAAGAAGCGCATCGGCAACGCGCGGCGCGCCATGCAGAAGGCTTCCTCCGTGACAGACTTCATACGCAGTGCCGGGCAGACCGCGGCGACAGAGTTCCAGAACGTAAGGACCGTCGCGGCCAGCGTTCCATCGTTCAGGGCCGCCGCCGTCATGAGCCAGAAGACGACGGAGGGGACCAGCACGGCGTTGGGATGCGCTGGGCCAGGCCAGACCGCCTCAAAGACCTCCGGCGACAGCACCTTGCGCAACGCCGTCAGACCATGTTTCCGGAAAAGGTCTACAGTTGGGGAGCCTGGCTGGCCGATGGAATGGTAAGGCATCTCGAATCCTCCTCGGGACGGTGGTTGGCCTGCACAACCATTCCATCGTCACAGGAGGATTCTTGCTTCAATCGCGGGTGTTTAGTGCCATTGGGCTACTGCCCCTGGCGGCGAACAATGAACCCGTTCTGGACCGAGTGGCGGGCGTAGCTGATGGGGAACATCTGCCGGTAGAGTTCGACCGCCCAGAGCCAGGCCTGGGCGTAGTCGAACCCGCGTGCCATCCCGATCGCGACGAGGTAGGTCACCACCGAAAGCTTTCTGTGAAGCGTGATGGTCTTGCCGTCGTTCTCGAAGCGGCTCGCGGCCTCTGCCGCCAGCGGATCGATGTCATCGGCGAAGGACAGCGCGACGGTCAGGTGGTAGGCGGCGCAAAGTTTGGTGTGGAGCGCGGTGAACTTCTCTTTGCGCTCCTCTACGTTGCCGCGCCAAGGTTTCGCTCGCCGGAATGTCTTTACGGCGGCGAGGCATTCGGGCGTGAAAACCTGCGGCGGCGTGGCGTTTACGGGTTCCATCTTTGGTGCTCCTTTCGGGTTTACGGGCTTGTGACCGTCTCGCGCATTGCGAGGCGCATTAGGCGGGGTTCCCCCGCCCACTCTGCGTTATGCTTGGGCGTCGTATTTGGCTGCGAGGCGGCGGAACTCGGTCTTCACCGCGTCTTGCGGAATCGCGTTACTGATCCATCCGTACTGTTTGCCGCCGTGAATCCGGGCGTAGCATTCGCCCCAGGCGAGGTAGCCCATCAGGCGTTCTGTTTCGCTCGCGCCTTCGCCGGCTTTCTTCCATCCGCCCGTTAGCGGTTTCGGGTTCCAGTTCGGGCTTCGTTTTCCGTTGAGGGCGCGTTCCACCAAGCCAAGGCAGGTCTGGACCCAGCCGCAAACCTTCACCGGGGCGAGCGATCCGCTGAAGGCGCGAAATTCGACCGTCTCTTTACTTCCGCGGGCGAGGTTGGTGAGGTTCAGCGCGTGGTAGCGGTCGCTGTCGATCCGGCTCTTGGCCTGTTTCTGGTTTCCGTATTTGCGGACGCTTCCGCAGAACCGCCCGCGCTCGCGGCTCTTGGTTCCAGTGATCGCGTACAGGCGGCGTTCTACGTATGCGACGATGGTGACCAGGCGGGCGAGCGCGTCGCTCGGCCATTCGCGTTTCCAGCCTACGTGAACATGAATTCCGCAGCTTCCGTTTACGCGGTGGCCTTTGGCTTCGAGCGTTTGCAGGACCAAGGCGATCTGCGCGAGGCCTTCTTCGCCTTTCAGGATCGGGCTTACGATCTCGCATTTCTCGCCGCCGGCGCTGTTGTCGATCGACCCGTCGCACTCCGCTGTCCAACCTGCGGGCAGGTACGGCACCTGGATTCCGCGGCGGTACGGGCCAATCCGAAGCTCCCCGCTTTGCACCAGCGCGCTCGGGGCGCAGGTTTCTACTTCCAGTCCAATGGTCAGGTCTTTGGCGTCTATCTGCATCGGTGTTCCCTCCTGCCTCGGACACATGCAGGTGGGGGTCCGGCGTATGCGAATTAGAGAGCAAACCGTATCTGTAAAGCGGGGCGCGGCTTAGACATAGGCGGGCTTCGGTCCAGCCCAAGGGGACCTGGAATTCACCCAAGGACGCCTGGGATTCCAGGCCTGGAAAGCAGCAGCCGCGGCACTGTGCAGCAGGCGCTTTTAGCAGCGGCTGTGCAGGACGCGCCGGGGGCCGTCGTTGGCGGTTTGCCGAATGTTGGCGCTGGCGCCATTGTGCTCGCAGGATTTCTGGGCCGGGGCTTCGGGCTGATGATCGGAACGATCACTGAGCTGCGGAAGAACCGGGTGATGCGTAGCAGCCATTGGCTTGACCGGGCAGTTGTTACGTCTATGGTGCTCTTGTTGAGTGTCATGTGGAAGAGGGCAGTCATACAACATGGCAGCCAGTATCCCTGATGACGTTTTTGCCCGAGCGCTCAATCAGATGGGCGCCGTCTCCCTGGACCAGATTGAAACCGCAAAAGCATTCCAGGCAGAAAATGCTAACAAAGGAATCCTGCTGACGCTGCCGGACGCGCTGATACAGCAGGGCCTGATCACCCCGGCCATTCACGAGAACGTCAAACGGAAACTTCAGGCGCTGCAGGACGGCGGCGTGATACAGCTCGCGCATTTCAAGCTTCTCAAGAAGCTCGGTGAAGGGGCGATGGGCGCCGTGTACCTGGCCGACGACTTGAACGTAGGCCGCCAGGTCGCGCTGAAAGTCTTGCCGAAGAAGTATGCCGGCGACCCAGAGTTCGTGACCCGATTCCGTCGCGAAGCAAAGTCAGCCGGAGCGCTCAACCACCCCAATATCGCCGGCGCCTACGTGGTTGGAGAGGAGCAGGGCTACCACTACCTCGCCATGGAGTACTGCAACGGGGAACCGCTCGACAAACTGCTGAAGCGCGAGGGCCCCATGCCTTGGGAAAAAGCTCTGGAGATCACCATCCAGGTTGCCCGCGGTCTGCAGCATGCGAATGAGCACGGCATCATTCACCGCGACATCAAGCCAGGAAATATCATGCTCTGCAAGCCGCTCGGCAAGGGCCCGCCGCTCGCAAAGATTCTGGACTTTGGACTGTCGAAGAATCTGGTTTCCGGTGAGCGCTCATTCAGCACACAAACGGGAATCGCACTGGGCACGCCGCAGTACATTTCGCCGGAGCAAGCGCGCGGCGATAAGGAGATCGATGGACGCGCTGACATCTACTCGCTGGGGGCCACGTTCTTCAGGCTGGCGACAGGGCAGACTCCGTTCCACGGCGAAACAGCGACAGCCATCATCATGAAGCACCTGAACGATCCGGTGCCGGACGCTCGAATCATCAATGGCAAAATTCCGGGAGCCGTTGCACAGATTATCCAGCGCATGATGGCCAAGCAGCCTGCCGATCGCTACGCCGACTGCAAGCAACTGATCGCCGATCTGGAAGCGGCAACCAACAGCCCGGATGCGGAGACGATGACGGCGCCGGCAGGCAAACGCGCGCCGGTATCTGATCCAGGAGTGGTACACGATGTCACCACAAAGAAAATGTCGCGAGTCCTGCATGCCGGACTGGCGACGGCCGCGCTGTTGCTGCTCAGCACAGTCCTATTTTTGATGCTGCGCAGCAAGCCGGGTACTCAACAGGTTGGCGGCGCCGACAGCGCAAAGACGACGGCGGGGGAGGCAAGCCTCCGTTTCAGCGCAGAGGCGAAGCCTGGAACGGCGCCCACCTTGCCGAAAGAGATCTCGATGGATCTCGGCGGCGTCAAGATGGATATGGTGTGCATCCCTGCCGGTGAGTTCAAGATGGGCTCGAACGACGGCGATGAGGCCGAGAAGCCAGTCCACAAGGTGGTCATCAGCAGGCTGTTCTACATGGCGAAATTCGAGGTAACCGTTGCCCAATTCAGAGTTTTTGCTGAGGCGACGAAATATCAGACGGATGCCGAGAAGATGAAGAAAGGCGCGACCACGTTCGGCCAGGCGTGGCTTTGGGAGCGTGATGGCGTCAACTGGCGCGCTCCAGGATTCCCCCAGAAGGACGACCATGCTGTGTGCGTGATCTCGTGGAATGATGCCCAGCAATTCTGCAACTGGGCCAACGGACTTGGTAGAAAATGCTTGCCGAATTCTTTGCCGCCCGCAAAGGGTTTCGCTATACGTCTTCCCACCGAGGCGGAATGGGAATACTCGTGTCGCGCGGGATCGACCGCTGCCTTCAGTGGCGTCGACGATCAAACAGCTCTTGAGGAAACCGCGCTTTTCAAAAAGAACTCGGGATGGCATACCAACCGTGTCGGCCAAAAGAAGCCGAATGCGTGGGGCTTGTATGATATGCACGGGAACTTATGGGAGTGGGTCAGCGATCGCTTCGACGGAAAATATTACGCCAGCTCTCCTGTTTTTGACCCGCACGGGCCGGCGGTAGGCAATGAATACGTGAAGCGGGGCGGAGCATGGGACACTGACCCCATTCTGTGCCGCGCCTCGTGTCGTTCTCATGCCCTGCCTGATCTACGGTACGCCAACAGCGGCTTTCGAATAGTCCTGCAGTTTGAGCCTACACCTTAATTGGCCGTTCAGTAGAACGCGACTCCTTGAGCGAAGTTCTCTCTTAAAGTCTGCGTTGATCCGGGGCCATCGCCTCTGTGGGCGATCCAGCGGATGATCGCTGGGTAGATCGTCTGATGTGGCGTCGCGCCTTTTGCTGGCCCACAGACCTCCTGAATCATTGCGTCAATCATCTCCCTACGGTTTAGGCGCGCTCATATCCGTGAACATCTTGGGGGTGGCATCCAGCCCACTCATTGGTTGCCTTTATTGCATCCGTGCTACCACGCATCGAGAACTCGCGCCGTGGGCGCAACGCGGCGCGTGTGTTGGCCAAGCGTGGCGGCGCGTGCGGCCAACAAAACCGCTACTGGACGCTGGACAAGATGCCGGTGCCGGAGTAGGGAGGCGCGCTCGTGGAAGAAATGCTGTGTGGCCGAAGAGAAACCCGGCGCTAAAGCCGGGTCTACTATGGAGAGATGCGTTGCGTTCAGGCGTTTGCGGTGAAGTGCCCGCGTTCGGTTTTGCGGAACCGGGCGGCGCTGCCCTTCTTGGCGATCTCGCGAATGATCGCGCTGTAGATCGTCTGCGCGGGCGTGGCGCCTTTGCTGGTCCAGAGGCCTTCCCCGACCATGACCTCGACCAGCTCCTTGGTCGTAAGAGGCGTTGTGGAAGCGGCCAACACCTTTGCGGCGGCATCGAGCCCGCTCATCTTGCCCGAGGTCTTCGGCGTTTTTCCTTTGGCCTTCGCCGCAGGGGCCTCGGGCTCAGTTGCGGGCGCGGTCTCCGGCGTGACTTCCACCGGCGCGGCGGGCGCCTCGGGCAGGGGCGCCGTTTCCATCGCGGCGGTGATCGCGGCCATCGCCTTCTGTTTGGCGGTCGGCTTCTTGGCCTTCGGCGTCTTGGCGGCCTTGGCAGTCTTGGCGTTCTTCTTGGACATGGTGTTGTTCTCCTGTACGGCGGTTATTGCGTTGGCCAGCACCACATGGGCCGGCATCTTTTGTTCGCGTCTCTACTTCGCTTCGGTGCTCGCGATCGCTGCCGCGTCTGCCTGGAAGCGGACCAAGTTCATCTCCGTCTCGTGTTGGCGTTCTGCGCTGGTCAGCGCGTTTTCGAGGTTGCTGGTCGCGTTTGCGTGGCCCCAGGCAAGGGCGTGCATCACCGCCAGCGTCTTGCGGATGCTCGACCGGTCCGTTTCTTTGGCGCAGCGTTTGGCGTCTTCTACGGCGCGCTCCATCGTGGCGATCGCCTGCGCGATTTCTTTGTCCGCGTTCTCGCGTTCCGAGGCCAGGATGTATGTGCGCGTTTCGATCCGGCTGGCGAGGCGTTCTTGTTCTGTCATGGTCATTCTCCTTGGGTTGATGGTTCCTGGTTAGCGGGCGAAGGTGTGTTCGGCGAGACCGGCGCAAAGGTCGTCTACGATGGCCTGTACGGTGTCGTTCTCGGCCTGTACGTCGGCGCCGCGGTCCCAGTTGAAAACCGTCTTCTGGTCGGCGAGGCGTTTGATCCAGAGTTTGGAAATCTTGCTGTCGGCAATCTCGTATTCCGGGTTCTCGGCGTGTTCGGGGAAGACCAGGGCGGAGAATTTGTACCCGGCGATCGTTCCGCAAACCCAGGTGCCCTCGCCCCCGTGTGCGCGCTTCTCCATCTTCGTTATGCGCAGGGTGTCGAGGCGGTCTTCCGTGGTTGCGGCTGGCGGCGTCTTTGTGGCGTTCTGGCCGGCGCGGTAGGCGGCGACCAGCGCGTCTTTGATGCTCCAGACCGCCTGTTCGTGGAAGTCGAGGCGGTCGGAATTTCGCGCTTCCAGCGTTTCGAGGCGGAGGGTTTCGCGGGCGATCTTGGCGATCTCTTTTGCCATCCGGTTCTGTTCGCGTTTCGTCATCTTCGTTCTCCGTGGTCTTGGGCGCGTTCTGCGCGCTGCCATGGACACATCAGCGGCATGGTGGCCAGAACAGCAACTTGTTTCTGCGAAGAATAAGCAGCTTTTCGGAGTCAATTCCTACATGGCCGAAACATCGCCTAACTCTGGGCTAAAGATCACGGCGCTCTCTGTACAAGATGCCGCCAGAGTGCTGTCAAAAGCAGCAAACAAGCATGTTTTGGAGGCATCGTTGCGGGAGGACATTGATGCCGGCGCGCCAGTAAATACCGACGGCACCATCAACATTGTTCAGTACGCGGCGTGGCTTATTCGAGAGGTGGCGACGCGTGGCAATTGACCCACGAAACCTAAAGCCCGCTGATCTTGCGCGGCTGATGAACAGCACGCCGCTGGGCATGGTCCTCGATGAACGGCATCTGTATCGCCATCGCATGGAGGCGGGCTTCCGCATCGGCGATGGCCGGCACATCGATCTGTTCCGCTACGTTGCGTGGCTGCATGAACGCAAGCACGCGCCAAGAGTCGTCGAAGACCCCGCTGCCAAGTACCAGGAGATGAAAGACGCCGCCGCGCTGCGCAGCAAAATGCGCGCAGAGGCGGGGCGCGACATTGGCGAGCTTCCGGCCGTGGCCGATCCCGACCGGCGGCAACAGGCAGAGCGAGACTTTCGGTTCTTCTGCGAAGCGTACTTCCCGCGAACGTTCCATCTGGCATGGTCAAAGGACCACCTGAAGGTCATCCGCAAAGTTGAGAAGGCGGTACTCGAAGGCGGGCTGTTCGCGATGGCCATGCCTCGCGCTTCTGGAAAAACGACAATTGCGGAATGCGCCTGCATCTGGGCCGTGCTTTACGGCCATCGAGAGTTCGTGTGTCTGATCGGCGCGTCCGAAGTCCACGCGCAAGAGATGCTCGACAGCATCAAAATGGAACTCGACGGCAACGATCTGCTGGCCGGCGACTTCCCGGAGGTGTGCCATCCGGTCCGGTGCATCGATGGAATCGCCAACCGCTGCAGCGGGCAGCTCTACAAAGGCGAGCGCACGCATATCGGCTGGACGGCCATCGAGATCGTCCTGCCAACGATACCCGGCAGTGCCGCAAGTGGTGCGATCATCAAGGTCGCTGGCATCACCGGTCGTGTGCGAGGCATGAAATACAAACGGGCAGACGGCAAGACGGTGCGCCCATCCCTGGTAGTTCTCGACGATCCGCAGACTGACGAGTCCGCCCGCTCGCTTTCGCAGTGCGCCACGCGAGAGCGCATCCTTGCCGGCGCGGTCCTCGGCCTTGCCGGTCCAGGCAAGAAGATCGCTGGCGTGATGCCGTGCACCGTTATCCGGCCGGGCGACATGGCCGACACAATTCTCAACCAAGAGAAACACCCTGACTGGAACGGCGAGCGCACGAAGATGATCTACCGTTTCCCGGTCAAGGAGAAGGCCTGGGCGAAGTACGCGGAGGTCCGTTCTGAATCGCTGCGCATGCATGGCGATCAGCGCGAGGCAACCGCGCACTATAAAGCCAACCAAACCGTCCTGGACGAAGGCGCGGTTATCGCCTGGCCCGAACGCTTCAACCACGACGAAGCCAGCGCGATCCAGCACGCAATGAATCTCAGG
The DNA here is from genome assembly GCA_036504595.1 of Planctomycetota bacterium. GTDB lineage: Bacteria > Planctomycetota > SZUA-567 > H5-PLA8 > H5-PLA8 > DASXUX01. The sequence continues at coordinate 9,270 of DASXUX010000103.1, forward strand.
CTTCAGGACGAGGCCGCGTTCTTCGCCGAATACCAGAACGAACCATTGCCCGAGAAAGGCGTAGAAGATGCCGGCATCATGGACGCCGACCAGATCGCTGGAAAGGTCAACGGCCACCCTCGACGCGAAGTCCCGATCGGGTGCAGCCATGTGACCATGTTCATCGACGTCCAGGCCAAGATGCTGTTCTACGTGGTCGCCGCCTGGGAGGAGAACTTCACCGGATACATACTCGATTATGGCGCTTACCCAGATCAGCAGCGGCCATACTTCACGCTGCGTGATGGACAGCGGACATTGCAGGGCGCGGTCAAAGGCGCCGGCATCGAAGGCGCCATTTACGCGGGGCTCGAAAAGCTAACGGGCGACTACCTCGCGCGTGAGTGGCGCCGCGAAGATGGCGCAATGATGCGTGTCGGCCTGTGCTTGGTGGACGCGAACTGGGGCTCGTCAACCGACCTGGTCTACCAGTTCTGCCGGCAGAGCCAGCACGCATCGCAACTTCTCCCTTCCCATGGACGATTCGTTGGCGCCTCATCGAAGCCATTTCACGAGTACCGGCCGGAGCCCGGCTGCCGCGCGGGCTACAACTGGCGCATTCCAACCGCCATGGGCAAGCGCCAAATCAGGCACGCGATCTTCGATGCGAATTTTTGGAAGACGTTCATCCATGCGCGCCTTGCCGTTTCAATGGGCGATCGCGGCTGCCTTTCGCTGTTTGGGCGCGATCCGCAGGCCCACCGGCTGTATGCCGAGCACATGACGTCCGAATACCGCATCAAAACGATTGGCCGTGGGCGGACCGTGGACGAATGGAAGCTGCACGCCTCTGGGCAGGACAACCACTGGCTCGACGGCAGCGTGGGCTGCGCCGTCGCAGCATCAATCCTCGGCGTCAACCTTCAGGTTGGTAATGGCAAGCCCGTCTCTAGCCGCGGCAAGCGTTACACCGCCGAGCAGCTCATGGCGGCGTACCGGAGGGCGTAATGAACCTGGCGAACACGGGAATCACCTGCCGGCGCTGTGGATGCAATCATTTGTTTGTGATCTACACACGGTCGCGACCGGAGCTCATCCTCCGGCGGCGCGAATGCCGGCATTGCGGGTACCGCTTTCTGACTTACGAGCATACGCCCGGGGCAAGCCGCGAACGGTGAGTGTTCGCGCGGCTAAACGGCCAAGGGTGGTTCGCAACTCAGTCCGCGCAACTGCAGAAGTCGTTGGGCAAGCTCCAATCCGTTCTGGGTCAACACGTAGCGCGCACCCCACTCTAGTCTGATGAGATCAGCCTTCATTAGCAGTTTGATTACTGCACGTACTAAGTCCTGTCCGGGCAATTCTTTGCCTGCAACGAAATTCGCTCGCACCTCGTTGAAAATCTGATCTTCTATCGGAGGATGTTGAGCAGTCGCGATAAAAACAAAAATCCGGCGTGCAATGTTGTTGTCGTCAAAGTAGACAACCAGACACTCCAACAGATTGTCAAGATATCGGCGCCCACCATCGTTTCGTTCCAGTGGATCAAGAATTATGTTCTTTATTCGTTGGTGTTGTACGTATTGATGCACCGCCACTGCGGCGGAGGCGATGGTTGTTGCGATCAAACTGATTGTCTCGTTTTCCATCGATAACTTCCTCCTCATGTTTGCGCGTCTACGTTGTTCGGGAGGTTCCAAAACGCCTCCCAGTCTTCCGAAGGACTCTCCTGATTCATTTGCTACAGCAGCTCAATTCGAGTAAACCCGCGAAAATAGCGCGCGAAAACCAATCTTAAACTTATTAAATTGGAGGCCGAATGGACGACTTAAATAAAGCCATTCTCGAGTGCGTAGTTGCTCTGCTTGGAGATGAGTGCACCTCCGTGCCTCTTAGTTACGGAGACAAGGGTTTAGACACTCTCCTGAACATCATCGCCTATGCCCGAATCCCCGAACTCAGGTTCACAGACGCTGCTAAGCAGCCTCAAAAACGGAACCTAATGGAATGGTTATTGAACCGCAAAAAAGGCATGGCGCTGGCGCATGAGAAGTTGTATGGCTTTCTAAAACTGATCCTTGACCTTTCGTGGCGTCCAGGCGTTCGAGAAAAAGCTCTTCTCCTTCTCAAACATCCAAGAGTCGTTGAAGCCCTGGCGTTTCGCCAACAAGACGTTGAACAGTGGACGGCGAAGATTGCCGGCGTCGAAAATCCATTCGCATTGAATAAGTTGGGAAAAAAAGTTTTCGAACACAACCGTCACGGGATTCTGACTTGGAAACACGTTATTACTGTGGACCGTGAAGGAACGGGAACACATCACATTACCACAACAGTAGTCCCACTTGACACGGGCCTACCTGGCATCAGGAGCCCGCTGTTTACGGACAAACCAGTAGATGCAGCGGACCTTCGCGTTTGGGCCAGTTCATCTTGCGGTATCACTGTAGATTGCGAGCTCTATGAATGGGATAAAACTTGCGGAGGCTTAATGTTAAATTTTAGCCCTGCGCCACGCTACGGTGAAAAGGTGAGTTTCGAATGGGGATATTCGACGCCCAGTTTGTTTGGCCCCGGACCGGAATACTACAGATTTGACATTAACAACCCGACTGCATCCCGAGTGGCTGAGTTGAGGTTTCAACCGGCCATTCGCGTCGATAACGTCTTAGTTCTGGATGGGGTTAAAACAACGTCTCCTGGGCTAATTCGTTGGGAGCTTTGGTTCCCTCGGATGGGACGGCAGGAAATAAGATTTAATCTGCAGTTCTCGTGAAATTTGAGCGCCCACACTGATGTCGATAAATGCGGAGTACATTAGTGTAACTATCTCCGTCTACATCCTCACATCTCTATTGACTCCCGCAATTGCTCATGTAGGGACGCCGCCCGTAAACCGGGAGCGGACACATGGGCGACGAACTCACTGACAGAATCTCCGAAGCTGCGCGGGGGCCGAAGTCCGCCTCCGTTGACGGCGTGAGCGTCGAGCAGCAGCCCATCCGTGATCTGATCAAGGCCGACCAGTACCTTGAAGGCAAGAAGGCAGCGAAAAAGGCCAGCATGGGATTGCGCTTCGGGCGAATTGTGCCGCCGGGGAGCGTCTAATGTTTGGCTGGGTGACCCGCCTACTCCGCTCTGCTAAGCCTGCCGCTCGCGTGATCCGGCTCGGCGATCACGACTGGCAGCGCCAGTGGGACCGCATCGGCGTGGGTGTGCAGGCGAAGTACGACGCCGCCGTCACCAACACCGAGAACCGCCGCCACTGGGCTAACGCTGACAATTTCTCTGCGAACGCGTCGAACACGCCGGGCGTCCGCCGCACGCTGCGCAGCCGCACGCGTTACGAAGTCGCGAACAATCCGCACGCGCGCAACATCATGCTTTCGCTGGCCAACTACACGATCGGCACCGGCCCGCGCCTGCAGATGCAGACGCCAAACGAGAAGCTGAACAAGTTCATCGAAACCGAATTCTCGGCGTGGATGCTCGCCGTCGATCTGCCCGGCAAGCTGCGGACGATGCGCATAGCGAAGGCCGAAGATGGCGAGAGCTTCGGCGTGTTCACCAATCGCCCGAATGGCACGCCGGTCCTTCTGGACATCCGCATCGTCGAGGCCGACCAAGTCGCCGACCCGTATCCGCAGACATTCTTCGATCCGAAGCGGGTTGACGGCATCGTCTTGGACGACTTTGGCGAACCGGTCGAGTACCACGTGCTGAAGTACCATCCGGGCGACCACCTGTGGTCCCTGGACTTCACGAAGCTGCCGGCAAAATCCGTTTTGCATTACTACCGGGTTGATCGACCTGGCCAGGCGCGCGGTATCCCCGAACTGACTCCGGCGCTGCCACTCTTTGCGCTCCTGCGTCGTTACATTCTCGCGACTCTCACGGCCGCAGAAACTGCGGCAAATGTTTCAGCGGTGCTGAAAACCGTGTTCCCGCCTTCGGGCGACGACGAGGGTAACGGCGCAGGAAACGCATCGAGCATTCCACCGGGGATGTCGATCGAGGTGGAGCGCAACGCGCTGATTTCACTGCCCGAAGGTTGGGACATTTCGCAGTTCAGAGCGGAGCATCCCACCGCCACGTTTAAGGAGTTTCACGACTGCATCCTTGGCGACATCGGCTGCGTGCTCACGCTGCCCTTCAATGTCGTGGCCTGCAACAGCAGTGGCTACAACTACGCCAGCGGTCGTCTGGACTATCAGGGTTATGACCTGGCCCTGAAGGTCGAGCGCATCCGGCTCATGCGGGAACTGACGTTGGAGACCGTGGAGAAGTACCTGTCGCGCCGATTGGACGAAGGCAAAGCCGCCAAGACGGCGAACGGAATGTTGACCTGCCTTAAGGCCGTGTTGAACTGGGCCGTGAGAACGCGCCGTATTCCATACAACCCGATCGCATGCATCGCGCCGGTCGAAGGGGAGAAACGGCATGTTCGCCGGGCAATGAGCGACCAGGAGATTTCACTCCTGCTGGCCGCCGCAGTGGAAGGTCCGACCCGCCGCGGAATGCGCAAATATCAGAATCGCCCTCGTAAAGACGGGACGTACAAGACCGCTGAGGTTCCACTGGATCAGCAACAACGCTGGCTGGAGACGGGTCGGAACAATGCTTTGGCGTACCGCCTCATGGTTGAGGTCGGGTTGAGGCGGAATGAAGCGCGGTCTGTTTCCTGGGCGGACATTGATCTTGACGCGGGCACAATAACCACCCGGCCACAATGGGATGGCAACAAGAACGGCAAAGAAGAAGTCCTGCCACTTACCCCGGGTCTTTTAGAAGCCCTAACCGTGTGGCGAAAGACGCACAAGGGACCGGACTATTTGCCGGTCACCAAGATCACGGATCGGCTTCTTCGCTGGTTCGATGACGATCTGGTCGCTGCGGGATTGGCCAAGCGCGTCATTGAGGAAAAGAACGGGAAGCGGGTTGTTCGGATCGACAAGCGGGATTCTGCAGGGCGCGTGCTCGACCTTCACGCCTTGCGCCACACATTCGGCACGCGCCTGGGTCGCATGCCCGGAGTGGACCCCAAGAGCGTGCAGACGCTCATGCGGCACAGCGACCCGCGGATGACGTTTGGTGTTTACGTTCACAGCGACAAGGCACGGCTCGCGGCGGCGGTGGCTCAGTTGCCTAAGATCGGGTACGCCGCACCGCAGCCTGCGTTAGCACCGAACACGAAACTCGCATAGAAGGCGTGCCGCCCGCACCAGAACGATGCGGGCGGCGCTGGGAGATACCTACTTCTTGGCCAGAAAGGTAACCCGATAAATGGTCGAACCCGGACTGAACATTACGTAGCCTGGCGCCAATGGAGCTCCGAACTTCATGTTCGCAAGGTAAATTGGAGTGGTTCCCACCGTTCGGAAGATCGAACCATTAGCGAAGTTGCTGTGGCTCATCGTAAATGAGAAGCCGGATACGGATTCCACCACACCAACGTGACCCTTGCTATTGCCACCCCACGGTGCAAAGATAACAAGACCATGCGCTTGTGGGCTTGACACCACTTTTGCATTTGTCAAGAGTGACGGCCATGTCCATGCATCACGACCGAAATTCTGCGAGAACATCAGGCGCCATCCGAGTTCATTCTCGCGCGAGTCACTCCACCAAGTACATTGTGGTGCAACGAAGCCGTTCGGCGAAGTCGCTGTAATCGCACGCGCAGCGGCGCTTGCCTTGAATGCCATCACGTCGCGCCGCAAATCCTCTCCCGAGAACCACATATCAAGGCAAGGGGGTTTGAAAAACAAACCGGTTCGCGACAACGTCAGTTCCTGACGAGTGCCGTCGTCAAACCGCAGCCGATAGAATCCCTGCGTGTTGGTGACGGTCAACCGCTTGCCGTCCTTTGAACGAAGAACGGCACCTTTGACGGGCTTGCCGTCGTAATAGACAAACCCCGAGATTTCACGCATTTGTGGCGAACTGGTCGCCACAGATGGTGGAGGGAGACCAACTTCGCCGCCCGTTGCCATTGAAACCGCGATGAAACACAGCGCCATCGCGACGCGCGCCAGGTTGACGAAAAGCATCGCCATTCCTCCCCAATCCGCAACCACGGCCCGCGAGAACGCTAGAATCGCCACGCTGGCGATGAACCCAACGTTTCGGGCAACGTAGTTGTTAGAACTGCAATCTCGGATCGAGACGGACTGGGCCGATGGCTGCGATGTGCGCGAGAAACGCGCAAGTTCGCGAGACATTTCGCCGATACTTTTTTTGGTTCGAGCCATTGTCCCTAATCCTGTGGTTCGAGTCCGAGCGACCGCCGCGTTAACGGTGGTCGCTCAACATCCTTAAACAAACGTGGAGTTTGTGAAGAGGGCCTCTAGTCCATTCAGAAAAGGGGTTGTCAGCCCAGTTTCGCTATACAAGTTGCTGCACAATGGCGACGTCTAATAAGATGCGCCTATCTTTTCAACGCACGGACGCTCGTTCGCACAAACGTCCGTTGCAATCTTTAGATATTCCGTCAATACCACCTTTACATACTTGAATCGGTTTCGAGATTCGTCAAAAGAGTGCGCGCTGTATCTGTATGAACATGGCACGGCGTAGATCTTCGGGGTTACATTCTGATCCATGAAAATCAACTGACAGTTAAGAACACAGCGCGCAACGTGATAGGGATGGGTGATTACAACCAAGCTCATGTCCGAAAGGGATTGCGCCGCTCTTGCAGCAATTTCCTGCAACTTGGACATCAAGCACTTTGCGTTTTCAAGGGTGTCACGAGATCCGACTTCTTTAAAGATCCGCGAATCTGGCACCTCCAAAAGTCGCAGAAAACTCGCGAAAGCATCGGCTTCGTGCGGCACACCTTGTTGCTTTTCCCAATATGGTCCCTTACCAGCAGTGAGTATCCAGCCCGTACCAGCGGTTTTGATGTATTCGTGAAAAGCCTGGCCCGGACGGTCAAATTTCCTTCCTCCAGGACAGAAGAGCACAACGCGCTGGCCACTAATATCTTCCGCTCTCCACGGCGAAGGAGGGCGTTCTGCGAATGCGTTTAGATTGTGCGCCAGCTTGATCAAAGCCGTCCGTAGCGCATCTCTTTTCCGGCTCGAACTTCGTGCGAGAACCCTAGCTGCGGATCGCGCCAGTTTTACTTCGAGCGCGGCATTTGGCGTATTCCATTGTCTTAGATTTTCCGGTTTGATTTGGAGTGGATTCTGATTCAGCATTCGGAGGAATTCGTCGAGAGGCCCGAAAAAATTCTTTGCCAGAAAACTGTTGATTATGTGTTGAGATTCGGCAAAACGCCGCGGCACAAGGCAACCTTGCGGGCGTAGGGCGTTGCCTGTAAGCGGAAAGAACTTCTCTACTCGAACGAGGTCACTTACTTTTTGCTTTTTGCCATCAGAACTGTTGTCGTTCAGTGGCGCACAGTCGCTATAGGGCGCGATTATCGTGGAGTAAAGAGTTTCAGCGGAAGCATTTGGACCAGGATCACGACGAAGAAAATAACGGACAGGAAGATTGAGAGTAGTCAAGAATAAGGATGCCTTCCGCAGCCTCATGTATCCTTCACCCTTGCGTATTTTCTCCGCAGTACCGTGGCCAATGCCTTTCTTCCTAAGAGGTTCAAAACTTTTATTCTTGGCACCTCTGACTTGAAGAAGGTCTAAGAATTTCGCCGCATCAATCTTTACAAGTGAGGAGCCCGACTCCTGCTGTAACTCGTGTCCAACCTCGCTTTCGACGGCACGGTTTGCAGGTACTTTCTTCGCATGCATAATAGCGGACTCCTGGGCGGCAATCTCGTTACTGCATACACCACCGCGGGAATCCCATTAACTCCGTCGGCTTGATGTTCAGAAGCTTCCGAGCCAGAGATCGTTTCAGGTGTTCAACTAAACCATGCATCCAAACGCATTTGTCATCCCGCGGTCTGCCGGCGCGCCCAAAAAGCCCTTGCTCTTGAACTGTATGGTGTTCTACCAGCTCTAAGGAACTCGCCGAAAAGGCATAATCCTCAAGGCGCGTCAAATCCCCGTTCTGCGCCGCCAAGGGTTCGCCAAAGAGTCATGTGGTCGAGCGCGAGCGTGGCTCGCGCCGTTCTTGTATCTGTCTACTGCTATACGGCTTGTAAAAATCGGGGCGACAGGATTTGAACCTGCGACCTCCTGGTCCCAAACCTGAGCACCTACCATAGCTAAACGCTTATTTCCGCTCGTCTTGCGAGAAACGCGCTTTGAGCCTTGGCGGTTACTTGGCGGCGGCGGTTCGTCTTTGTCATCGGTACCGGTCTTTGCGAGTACGGCCAGTTCAGGCTCTTTGGCGGCTGCGGCGTGCAGTTCCGGAAGGTTCCCCACCGCGTCGGCCATGCGGCCCTTGTCGGCGTGCACATAGATGCCCAACGTCATAGCCGGCGTTGAATGCCGCATTAACGCTTGCACGGTTTTGATGTCCGCGCCGCTCGCGACAAGGCGTGTGCCATGAGTGTGCCGTAGCGCGTGCAGGTCCAGTGTTCTGCCGGAAGCGTCGCGCTTGTCGAGTTCGACCGGGTGCGGCTTTTGCAGCGGCCTACCGTCAGCGTCAACCGGAAGCACCTTCCCCACCCTATCGCGGTAGATGCGCTTGGCCAGTCCGGCGGCCACTAGATCGTCATTAAACCGCTTCAGCAGCGCTTGTGGCAGCTTGATAACCGGTTCGTGTTCTTCTGCCGGATGCCGTTCGCGCCATACTTTCAGCGCTTCCACCAGATCGGCGGCCAGTGGCAGCGTTTCGCGCTTGCCGTTTTTGTTCCCAACCCACTCGGGGCGCGTTGTCAGTGTCGCGGCCTCAAGGCTAATGTCGTTCCACGCCAACAGGCGCGCCTCGTTGACGCGCAAGCCGGTCTGCACCAGCAAGCGGTAAATCAGCGCATTGCGCCTGCCTTGCTCGGCAAGTTCGGCCTGTCGTTGAAGCGGAATCTCGACGGGCTTAAACGTCCCGTCCTTGCGCGGGCGATTCTGGTACAGGTTCAAGGCGCGGCGGCGCGGGCCGTCCAGTGCAGCCGCCAACATCCGCGATAATTCGGCGTCGCTCAACGCGCGCCGTAGCCGCCTGCGTTCGTGCTCGTTACGCTTCTGCACACAATCCAACGGGCTATAAGGCAGAAACCGCGATTTTACCGCCCACTGCAAGCAGGACTTCAGCGCCTCCAGATACGCATTGACCGTGCGGGGCGCCAAATCTTCTTCGTCGGCCAGGCGATTAAGGAACGCCTCAACCGCATCGGGGCGCAACTGCGCTATGGTTCCGGCGCGACAACCATCTATCACGCGCTTGCAGTAAGTCTCAACGTCGCGGCGGTAAGCATCTCCGGTATGGCCCTTCAGAGACTCCAGCCATTTCCTGAGCAGATCGTAGCAACTCAACTCCGCGACATTGATCGTTGGCAGACTGTGCTTTTCGTTATAGACGCGTTCTTCAGCCTTGCGCAGCGCGGCTTCTGCCTGTTTCGCCTTCGTGCCGCCGGCTTTTCGGATGGTATGGCCAAGTGCGTCAGTGTACTCGATTGTCCACAGTTCGGAGTAGAACCGCTTCAGTTTCGGCTTGGCCTTAGCATCCGCTACCGGCGCACCGCTCGCATCGAGTTCAAAGACCCCCGGCTTCGTGTAGTAGCTCTGGAAGACGCGGCCCATGATATTTTCCTTTCAGCGGCTAGTGACTGAGGATGACCACGAAAACGACCATCCAGACTTAAGCACTATCCGGCGCGTCTTTGCCGCTTTTCGTCCGCGTCCTGCCATGCGCGGAATGTAGCGGCCGGCGGACATCCGTCAAGAATCCAGCGGCGAATATGGTCCGGAACAAAACGCGGGCTCGCACCGATGCGAACGTGCGGAACGCTGCCGGCATCGTCGGGAGTGATCGTCAACGCCCGCCACACCCATCGCGGAGACTTCCCGAGAAACGTAGCGACCTCGGCCACACTCCACAAGGGCGCGATGTTTCCCGGCAGCCTTGCCGGCACGTCTTGCACGTCCGTTGTGACCTTCAACCGCTCACCAGCGCCCCGCAGTTCAGTCTCGTGCTCACTCATGCGCTGTATCCCCTTTCGTATCCGTTGGCCTTTGAGAGCGCGTCATTTACCTGCCGCTTGACCGAAGTTCGTATGTAGTCTTCCGGCTCATATGGCGGGCGTCGATGCTCTACCGCAGACGTCACCCAAGCAATAACGTAAGCTTTGAGGTCTTCGATTTCGCCTCGCTTGTTGGCGGCTTGGATACAGATCGCGCCAAAGTCGATAAGCAGATTCTGGTCAAACACATACCCCGGTCGCGTGTGTATCTGGCTGCTGAGGCAACTAAAGAACGCGCGCACCTCTTGATCGGTGATACTGTGCCTTTGCATGATACTGCGCAGCGCGTCACCTATCACTCTGTTGTCTCCGTCTAAGAAATCATCCGATTCAAATTCTTTAAAGCGCGCCGCCGCTGGCGGGGCTGTTTCTCTTTTGCTTTTTTCTTTTTTTGTTTCCGTTGTTAGTTGTGTGCCGTTGAAGGGCGGCAGATGCGCGGTTGATGGCAAGTTTGATGCGCACTTTGAGGCTGCTTCCTCTATGTGATTTGATGCGCTCTTTGATGCGCCACGAACGGGACAGGTGCGAGACACTTCCGGTCCAGAACCGGCAGCAGTCAACGTTGCCTGATAATGGCCATAGTTCAGAATGGCGATGAACGTCCCACCAGTGTCGCGGTTTCGGTTGGTCGTAAAATTAACCATTCCATCTGCCTGCAAGCGCGCCAGAAAGCGCTTCACCTTTTTCCTTTTCCAACCCCAAGCGTCACCAAGGGCAACCTGACTCGAACTGACCTCGCCGCGCTTTTGTATTCGGCCGTGTCGGTCTGAATGATCGCACCATGACGCGCGTAAGAGTAAGTCCACCCACGCGCCGAATTCGCAGAACGGCTTACGGGCATGAACCCAGTGGGCCTGGACCGAACGATGCAGCAGGATGAAGCCGCCGTTACCCATGGCGTCCCCCTGCCGCGCCAGAAACCGCGTCTTTCGGCGTTGTCGCTGTCTTTGCCCCGCTGGCCTTGCGTTCGTCGTTTCCTGACGCCGAAACCCCACTCCCTGCGCGGCGCGTGGCGGAAAAAGCGCGAAGGCGCTCGGCAGTCTCAGGACTCACAGTTCGGCGCTTCGGGATTCGGAGCACCTTCCGCAGCGTGCGGGCCTCTGTCGGCGTCGGCAACCGGTCCAGCCACAAGCAACCGTCCGCGTCGCCGTCTTGAGTCACCCGGCAGAACGCCAACACGCGCTTGATCACCCCCCAGCGCCGCGCCGTCTTGCCGTCCACGTAGATCGACCACCCTGCGCTGTCCGCATGAACGTTGCCGTGCTTGCCGATGATGGCCGGATCGCCGCACGCGTCCCGCGCTGCCTTGCAGTCCAGCGCCCGCGCCAGCGCCTTAATCCGCCCCTCGGCAGCGGTGGCAATCCGCTCTCGGTTCGGGTCGCTCATGGCTGCACCGCCCGGTCGGAGGCGCGCTTTGGCATTCCCGCCTTGTTTTTTGGCGTGCGCACGGCAACCTTGAAACCAAGCCGTTCCAGCCTGTCGCGCAGATCGGCAGCGCGGTGAAAATCACCCGTCGCCAGAGCAGTCTCAAGCGCACAGAAAAGCGCCGTGGGTGACCGGTCTGGGTCAATCTCTTTCGTCATACGTGGAACTCCTTTCACTTGCCCCCTGCACAGGTGCGAGTGTGGCGTTCCGTGTGCTGTTTTTTCGATTAGTTAGCGCTGATTCTCATAGGTGAAGAAAAAAGCGAAGTGTGCTGTCTAGTGTGCTGGCTACTCTTCCTCGGCATCCTCAATTTCCAGATTGCCCGTTCTCAGGTTTCGTCCGGCGCGTTTTGCAGCAGGCTTCTGCGCAGCACGTGCAGCGAGGAACTTGTCATCGTGGGAAAGGTATGTCCGCACACACCCGACGTGTTTGGCAATCGCTGTAGTCGTCCACTCGGGGTGTTGTGCCAACGTAGCCAGCGCCAAGCTTAACTTTGTAACCTTTGCACCGATAGGTGGCCGGGCATTCAACGCGCACTTCAGCCGCAAAACGGAAACGTGGTCTGCATCCAATTCCTGCACCAACACGCCGTCTTTCAGCAGAACATTTATCGCATTGAATAGCTCACCACGCAGCCGCGACGGCAGCAGCGCCGCAATACGTTTCTCGAACTCATCCACCGGGACCGAACCGGAGTCCGTGGCCTTCAGATGCAGCTTAATTGTATCAAGAACGAGTTTCGGCAGATCGGCAACCGATAGTGCGTTCAGATCCTCGCACTCTTTCGGCAACATACCGAGGAACTTTCTGTGGCAGAAGTCTTTCCAATCTACAGCCATGCGCGCTTCCCTCCGCTGAAAGCATTTGGTCTTCGCGAAGCAAAGCGTGGGAAACTGGCGCGAAGGTCCAGCTTGTCACCCGTCGGCTATCCCACGTCGTTCTGAGGCTAATGGCGCAGCAGCAGAAACAAAATTACCGCAGCGCCAATGATCCAAATCCACACGTTGCCCGAACGCTTGGCACTGACTATGCGCTTGAGTTCGATCCTGCGTTGCTCCGGGGAGAGTGTGCTGAGGAAGTCGTCATGGCAGTCTGCGCAGAGCCAGACTTCAGCCTCTCCACCTTCTACCTCGGCCATTACCAAGTTGAAACGCAAAGGCATGTTGGCCGGCGGGGTACGGGTTTCGTTTTCCCATCGACGGCAGCGGTCGCAGCGCAACATTGCAGACCTCCTCAAGACAATCACTTGCAGTTGAATATCATGGCTATCTCACGCCTGCTGAATTATGTCAGTACTTTGACAGACCAGTTCCGTTGCAGGACATGCAATTGCTGAAGCCACGTCCTTTGCAGACAACACATGCCATTCCGAAAACAAAGCGTCGCCCATTGCAGTTGTAGCACGCGAGGATGCCATTGCCGGTCCCGCGACACCGCAAGCACGGCTCTGTTTGTTTGCTTTGCAGGTCTCGCAACGCCCGAGCGTTTTCCTCCAATGCAGTTCGGGTCTCGCGCTCCTTTCGCTCACGATCCATGTCTTCCAGCGTGCGCGCAATGTTGTCCATCTCCCGCTGCCGAGCAGCTCGCCTCTGCGCGAGCTCGTCCAGTTCCCGCTGCCGAGCGGCTTCTCGTCGCTGATATTCCGCTTCCACCTCCTCCGTCTTCTTCCGTTGCTCGTCATCTAGCTCTTTGACTTTGCGGGCGTATTCTCGGTTGCTCTCTTCCGTCTTTCTCTGTTGTTCGTCGTTAATGTCCTTAAGAATTTTGGCGAGCGAATCCGAAGGTGTCAGCGTTCGTGGCAACTCTACCTCTCGCTGGCGTAGTTCGCGTTCCTTCAACTTCAGTTCGGCCTCTCTTAAGTCCAGTTCGCGGCGCTTCAGTTCAAGCGACTCGTCCGCTTCGCGGGGGTTTCGCTCAGCGGTTGAGCCTTCCTTTGGAATTAGCGGAGGATAGCGGGTAGGCAGTGGCATCAAACGTTCAGCCTTTGGAAGAACGGCGGCGGGCGTCTGCGAAACAACGCCCAACGTGTCTGCTTTCGGCTGAATGGGCGCGGGTGGCGGTATCTTTGCTGGAGTCTTTGGTGTTGTGCTTGTCGGCTTTGGGTCTTCTCTCTTGCTCATCCCAACTTGAAAAACGAACAGAAGTATCGGGGTGACAAGACAGGCAACTACGGCAATACCAAAGACAGGAACTTGTGCGCGCCCCGAGCCACCGAATAACCCCGGCGCACATCTGCGGCAGAGGATCACGCCACCGCTCGACTGCCGCAAGTCGCTGGCGGAATGCGAAGTGCCGCACCTATCGCACGTGATCGTGTCCATAGCTGGCCTCTTTTTTCGAAAGGTCGATACACGGGCGACAATACTCCCCCGCGTGCCCAGAGCAACCAAAATCCGGCCGATAGATCTCTGTGCGCCGGATTCACTGCTGTACAGAATGCGCCCTGCCGATGCCGGTGAATGGAGGACGCCTTATGAGATGGCGTGACGGTCCAACAGAGTCCGGCTACTACTGGGTGCTCCCGCGTTACCGCAATGCGCTGCCAAAAGTCGTTCGTGCGGAAATCTGCGGCGAGCAGATGACGTGCTGCTACGGTCAGCGCAGCGTCAATCCCGCCGCGTTTGAATATTGGTGCGGCCCGATCACGCCGCCGTCTTTTCCACAGGAAGACGGCGGAGCAACAGTGTCATAGCGGATCATCCTTCCGGCTTCGGTATTCGCGTCACTTATTTGCGATGCCGAAGAGCATGTCATCGGGTTTTCATCCGGCCAGTCTGCAATGTTACTTCGTCGCGCCGGCCTTGTCCTTCACGGCCTTGTAGCTCTGTGTCACGGACTTCTGCAGTACTTCGCCGTTGAATACCAACGTAATGGGGACGCTAATTTGCGCCGATGTGGTCGCGTTGATCAATCCCTCATCGGCCAGCGCCGCCGCATATGAACCTTTGCTCAGCTTCACGGCGAACTTGGCGATCTGCAGCGGCGTGCCGGTCTTGCCTGACTTCACGCCTATCGCAAGCGAGTCATTGCCCTTGGGCGACTTGCCCTTGGGGTCGAGCGTGAAGGACTTCAC
>DASXUX010000104.1:0-5541 GCA_036504595.1 Planctomycetota bacterium
GTGAAGTCCTTCACGCTCGACCCCAAGGGCAAGTCGCCCAAGGGCAATGACTCGCTTGCGATAGGCGTGAAGTCAGGCAAGACCGGCACGCCGCTGCAGATCGCCAAGTTCGCCGTGAAGCTGAGCAAAGGTTCATATGCGACGGCGCTGGCCGATGACGGATTGATCAACGCGACCACATCGGCGCAAGCCAACGTCCCCGTTACGTTGATCTTCAACGGCGAAGTGCTGCAGAAGGCTGTGCCGCAGAGCTACAAGGCCGTGAAGGACAAAGCCGGCGCGACGAAGTAGGGCGTGAAAGGTCGGGCGGATTGGCGATTAATGACCCCAGCGGTTAGCCTCGCGTAAGGCCGCCTATCGGACGTTGGGCCGTGTTGATCACACCCACGAGGTCACTGGTTCGAATCCAGTAGCGCCCACCATTGAAATCCAGTGCAATCCAACGCAACTGCGCGCAACCGCGCGCTTTGCGTGCCCGCAAAACCCGCCTCAATAATTTAGCGTCCGTGCAGATTGATGCAGAATAACGCAATCGATTGCAGCGGCTACCGCCAAGGGGCCGTCTCAAAGTTTTTCTCGCCAGCACGTGCTGAGGCGATGAATGGAACCAGTCTGCTGCCTCACGGCACACCTTTATCCGCCCAGGATGCAACGGATCAGTTCACTCTATCAGCGGCCGAATATGCAGAGTTCACCTCGCTGCATCCCAATTCCTCCATCCGCTCAAGTAGATCCATTGCAACGCCGCGCAACTCAGGTGCGCCGTGGTACACGGCGACAACACCAGGGACAAGATAGTAGGATATCATCCCATGCTGGTGATTCGCCATGTCCGAGCCCGCTTGTTTGGTGATTCGGTCTGCCATTTCAAGCGTGAGATGCGGCTTAGCCAGCGCGTTGTCATGCAGTGCTCTTGACGCGTCCTCCAATCTGTGCCCCTCGAATGCGGGAGTAGCGGCCCAGTCCAGGAGCATCGTGGGTGATGAACGCAGATTCTCTGCGGTGAGTTGATCAAGAAATGCCGACGCGGCTTCGCGGACAGCGGCGTCAACATCGCGCCACAGCGGCTTCAGCCGGCAACGGCACTCGGCACCAAACCTTCGCGCTGTTGATGTTGTGTGCGTAGACTGTTGCGGCCCCTTTTCTCATCGCCGTGTCGCCGGAAAGACACCTATCTCGCATGCGAACCATCTCAGCGTTCTCGAACGCAGCCAAGCACGCTAACCGCCCGCCCGTCTCACGCGCCTTATCGTCCTCAGCATCGGCAAGCATGGCCTTTACCGCCCAGGCAGCTTCGCTGCTATGCTTGTGCGCTGTCCGGTAAACGAAGTCGGCACAGGCCCCGCTCCTGAGAAGCTCACGTTCAGATCGCACCATCCGGCGGAATATCTCACACGCTCGCAGCGGGTCGGCCGGAATCGCGTAGGTGAGGAATTGGATGCACACCGCACGAACTGCCACCGAGGTATCAGGAATGACCTTCTCGGCCACGTCCAGGAATGCCGCGCGTTGCGGCGGCTCGGCTTTCAGCAGAATCGCGCCGAGGTTCCATAATGCACCGCCGCGTTCCGTATTGAGGCCATCGGTGACAAGATCGTAGGAATTAGAGCCTTTGTCGGCGGAGCCTGTCAGCGCCCACTTTTCAAGCAGTTTCAGAAGACTATCTGGAACGGATTTCTCGGCGTACTTGCCGATGGCCGACGAGACCTCGCGAACGCATTCTTTGTCAATCGCGCCTGCAAAGCGGCCGATCAACTTCTCGATGTTTTCGATTGGTGCACCGGCCTCCGAAAGTCCCGTGATGATCGCTGCTACGTAATCAACATGGCACGACGAGTCCATCTTCTCATCAGCAAGTTCAAAGAACCGCTCCGGGTCCTCTTTCGCGCGTCCTTTCAGCGCCTCGGCGAGTTGCCCTCTTCCGCCGCTCAGCCCAATTGGTTTCCCATTTCGAGGCTGCCGCTCGGCTGTGTACTTTCGCATCGCGCTCAACCACGACTCGTCTCCCATACGCCTGATGCCTTCTGGTGGAATGGGGGGACCGACGAAGCCGGCCTCGATTGACACGTGAGAACGCGGCGCGTGGTCAGAGAACTTTCTCTGCAGTTGCCCGAGGAGGTTCTTGCCATTCTCGCTTAGTTTGGACGCATCGAGTGCCGAGAGTAGCTCCAGCACCTCCGACTGATGCCATGCGATCTCTTTGGTGCTCTTCGGCTGCCTTGGATTCATACAGCATATTGCGGATTCCACCTGAGCAAACATGTTCGGTGGCCAGAAGGGCGAGCATGCCTGGATCAGTGTTGCGCTCCGCAACACAGCGTTGCTCAACACACCAAGCTCGAGCCGGCGAGCGTCGGCAAGCAGAAACGCGGCCGCGTCGGGCGCAAATGTCTCCCCTTGAGATGCGTATGCTGCGGCGACTACCTGCTGCATTGGCTCGAACTCGGTCTCGAGCATTTGCGTGGCAAGACGCCGAAGGCGCGCTGGATCCCTCCTGGCCAGCGCTTTGGCCGCGTTGAGAAACGCCCACAACAGCCGCTCCCATCCACTGTGGGCATACTCTTGCTTCTCCAGGAGCCAAAGCGCCAGATTGTATCGGTAACCGTCCAGGCGTCGCTCGCACGTGGCTTCCATCGCGATCAAGATGGACCGCAGGGTGCCCTCAAGGAACTCTCCTGGGGCGCTCTTCACCACATGTCCAACTGCCTCCCAGAACCCATGCATGTCGGCTGGAAACCATCCTGTTTCTCGGCGGGCAGGCCGCGCCTGCGCGTCTGCCGCACTGGTACTCGCCGTTAGCCACTCCGGCACCCATCGGTTTAGGGAAATACCTATTGCCGTTGCCGCTTCGGCGGGCCTGCATTTTGCCAGATCCTCCAATGCGTATTGCTGCCAATGCCATTCAGGCTGCGATGCGCGGTCAGCAAGGACGTCGCGCAAAAGACCTGCAGACGAATCGCGCCAGCCACTTTCGATACCCGAGAGACAGTAGCCGATCCATCCATTCCACTGAGCACTTCGACCCAGAAATGGCTGAAGCAGTTCAGCGACTTTGTCCTGGTGCTGAGCGGTATTTCTTCTCAGATACCAGACAATGGGGGAAATTTCGGCCTCCGGTAGACTTCCAAGCCAGTGTGCAAGTCGCGCTGGGCCGAGCATTTCAAACCACGCGCCGTTCGCATCCATGTAGCCCAAAGCCCGTGCACGCCCGGCACTCTGGCTCAGTAGTGGCTCGAATATCTTCAATTCCTCTGGCGTGGGATCAGGAAGCTGCCCAAGCCAGTTCAGCACCAGAGCCTTGATGTGCTTTCGCACGCCGGACTCGTTGAGGAGCACCGGCAGCCCCCGGAAATACGCGCCACGGTCCGTGGCTCGAAGATACTCAAGCACCTGTCGCACTAGCGGGCGGTAGAACAGGTTCTGGTCCGATTTTAGGAGGAAGTCCGTCAAGGATGTGCCATTCTTTACGAACGCTCGTGCCGCCATGAAGTCGAAGAAGGTCTGGTGAAAGAACCGGACGCAGCGTTGAGCGTTCACAAGCAAGCCCTCGCTGCAGAGCCAATGCATTGCCTGCAGATCAGCCGCACCCATCTTGGCGATAGGCACGGCCAGTTCCTGTCTATCCGACATCTCTCGCACGAGTTGCTCAACGACGCGTTCACAAGCGCCCGCGGTGGTTGCGGTGTCGAGCGCTTTTCGCAGGGTGGCAGACCAACGCTGCTCATAAAGTTGTTGCAGCGTGTAGACCTTTGCCCCCGCCGGCATCCACCCGGGGCTTTGCTGTCGCTCATCGCGGATCATCTGCACAAATGCGTCAAGATGCATTGGGGTGCGCAGTAAAGCCATCATTGCCGGATGCACGTCGGATGTTGCCAACGTCAGGGTCGCAAGCATAGAGCTCACGTCTTGCGCGCTGAGTTGCCCCACGGCGAACTCGGTTGGATTGGCATTCCGCAGGGCGTGCAACCTGCCATCGTATCGCCAGTCAAACTCACGACACGATACGACCACCTTTGCGTTCGGAATCGTTTGCAAGCGTCCTACGAGATCCAGTATCACCCTGATTGCCGATGAGTCGCGCGCCATTGCGGCGGATAGAGCATCCACCTGGTCCAGGAGCACGATGGGCCTATCGCCTTTCGCGATGAGAGCGGATACGATGGACGGGATTGAGTCGCTCAGGCCAAGTCTATCCTGCAGCTCTGATGCGGAGCCAAATGGCGGCAGCGAGTCCGCTTTTATGGCCAGGACCAGATAACCCTCTGCCTCAAGCTGTGTCATCAGGCATGACAGCGCAGCCGTCTTGCCGGCTCCTGCGCCGTCAAGCAACACCGCAACCTTCCCGTCAGGCGCGCGAACCCAGTCGATAAGTTTGGCAACCGCTTCGCGCTGGATCACGACGCCGTTTGTGTCTCTTTTCGCTGATCTCAGAGCCGTGCCGGATGCCTCTACGGCGCCGATAAGAGACTTGATGTCCATTCTAGGCGCATCAAACACGCCAGTCTTATCGAAGAATTGACGGATGGCGGTCGCATCCAGTTTCTCGCCGGACTGCATGGCTCTGGTGGCGAATGACAGCAGGCACTCGCAAGCTGCTGGCGGATTTGCAAAACACAGAGACGTGACCTGTCGGATGCCGGATTCAAGCGATTCAAAAGATATTGAGTCCACCCGCCAATCGCGCAGGAGGCGATAGCAGCTCTCCTTGCCCGTCTGGAGTTCATCAGACAGTTCGTCGAGAAGACGCGCACGGGTCTGCGGGAGGTTCGCCTGGAACTCAAAGAACGTCAAACTGCCCTGCGCCAGTTTGCCCACTGCTCCGAACAGCCCGCAGGGGTTGGGCGTGATCAAGGTGCATGTTGAGCCAGGCGTGGCCTCCACCTGCTTCTTGAAGTCAGTGAGTATCCCCTCGCGCCCGAGTTTGCTAGTTGTCCATATGCCGTCGCCCGGCGCATTCGACTTCGCTTGGTTGAACTCCAGCCGCCCCTTACGGCATACGACGAAATCGTCAACGATGACAGGCACGAGATCGGAACGTTCAAGGTCGGACTGCTCCGGCGCCTCGGCCCGTACCCATTCGGCGTGCCCCACATGGACGTCGAGAATTGCGCGCGCGATGGCGAGCGCTTGGTATGATACGCCGGTCGCGGTGCTTGGCCCACCAGGTCTTGCCGCCATATGCTCTCCGCTTTTCAGCTAACCAGGAAGAAGGTGATGTGCCGCTTCTACTCCGAAATATGCATGGAAAGCAACCGCACGTGAGTATAGGCACAAATATTGAACGTGCCACTAGTCGTTTGGTTTGAGGGGCTTAGACGGCATCACCGATGTTTGAAATAGGGCGGTGCCAGGAGGCGAGAACTCGCGCTTAGAACGTAAAAGGGCGCGTTTGTGGGCTAACAGCCCGTTGAAAAAGGGTCAAAAAACGCCGCAAAATTGTTTGAGAGAAATGCTTGTCCCGCGCGACACATATTAAGGGGCTGGCGAGGGGCGAGCATGGCGTTGGGTGAGAAGCAGGAGCCGCAGCGGGAGTTCTGGGTT
>DASXUX010000105.1:0-86661 GCA_036504595.1 Planctomycetota bacterium
GCTGTGGAAATCGAAACTGCGCTGGTTACACTCTGTCATCGCAAGGCCGTCCTCGTTTCCAGACATCAAAATGTTCCAAGCAAACACTTTGTGTCAGAAACAGCGGCCTTGTCTTATTCATTCGGTGAGAAATGCGGGCTAGAATCTGCGCGGGCCAGCGGGAAGCCCAGCGGTTGTCGTCGCTGGCTCGATCACAGATGAGCGCGGCGATGGATTCCGCATCTTGCAGCGTCCAGCGTTTGTTCGCCCCCTTCATTCGATTGCCAGGGCTTTTCAAAACTCGGGCAACACCAATGCCAGCGCTTCGCGGGGCTTGGCCGCGAAGTGTTGCAGGACGCGCGGGATATATTGCGTGCTCGTTTTTCGGATTAGGCCAATGACGGCGTTGCGGAGTCCGGCGAGCAATCGTGGTGCGCTGCCACTGCGCACACGGCATGCGTCTTCGCCCAACGACACGTCGCGGACAGCGCGACGTTCTTGCATGTCGGAATATCCACGCCGGTCGTGAGAAGCTGCGATGTTGTCAGGATGACGGGCGTCTGCGTTTCAACGTCTTGGAAGCGGCTCAGATGCCCGCGCCCGACGCCGCCTTCGTCGGCAGTCACGCGGCACACGTAATCGGGGAACCGTGCCACGAGGTCCGCGTTCAGATTGTTCAGCGCCTGCCGCATCTCGTCGGCGTGCTCTTGATCGACGCAGAAGACGATGGTCTTGGCAAAGCGGTCGGTTGCCTTCAGGAAATCCGTCAGGTGACGGGCAATCGCTTGCGTGCGGGCCTTCAGCGCCACGATGCGCTCGAAGTCCCGCGTGTGATATTCATCGTCGGGGATGTTGCGCCCGTAGCGGTCGAGATCGCCCTGGCTCGGACGCCAGCCCGCCGCGTCCCATGTGGTGACGATTCGATGAACGCGGTACGGCGCGAGGAAGCCGTCTTCGATGCCCTGCCGAAGGCTGTACGTGTAGATCGGGTTGCCAAAGTAGCGGTACGTGTCCACGTTATCGTCGCGCTTGGGTGTGGCGGTCAAGCCGAGTTGATATGCAGGCTCGAAATATTCGAGAATCTCGCGCCAGCAACTATCGTCTTTGGCACTGCCTCTATGGCATTCGTCCACAACAATGAAGTCAAAGAAGTCCGGCGAGTACTCGCGGTACAGGCCGGGACGGTTCTCGTCCCTCGCGATGGCTTGATAGATCGCGAAGTACATTTCCCGGCCCTTATTGATAACGCCGCCCTCGATCTTCCAGCGGGCATCGCCAAATGGAGTAAACGTCTTGTCCTTCGGGTCATCGACGAGAATGTTGCGGTCAGCCAGGTACAAAATCCGGGGCCGGCGGTGCTCGCCGGTCCGGTTCCAGCGGGAGTTCCACAGCTTCCAACAGATTTGGAAGGCAACGAGAGACTCCGGGTTGAAACAGTCCATGCGGACCTGGCACGGGACGCCGCAGTATTCATGGCGCACGACAGCTTCGGCAGTGCCTTCACGCAGCAGTTCGGTCGCTCCTTCATGAGCGCGCACGGCTGAAGCAAGATCTCGAATCAGCGCGACCTGGTCGTCCGTGAGCACCGGCTTGCCCTGCGCGGCGGCCCACTCAGCGTAAGCCTTTGTGTTGGCGCCGTAGTACGCGTTTGTCTTTGGGTTGATGGGACCACCGAACGCGTATTGCTGTTTGAACTTATCTCGGCCTTCGAGGATCAAGGTGTGTGTCGCCCGACCGAGTGCGTACGCCGGACGGTCTTCATCTGGCACGAGCCCTTGGCGCTTCTTGAAAAAGAGCGCGGGGCATTTGCGGAAATCGGCGAGCAGGTGACTGCTGAGGAACTCTTTTGATTTCTCCCGGTACTCTTTCTCGGGTTCGTGACAGATAAACAGCGGGGCAAACATCGAATCTCTCCTTTTTGGCATCGCTGAGCAGCGTTGCCGTCCAGAGAGCGTGTTTGCCCCTGATGAGGCTCATCGCAGAGTTTTTGCGCGAAACATAATGCGTGAGGCTCACGCATTATGCGCGCATTTCGCGCATGGAATGTTCGCCGTGAGCCTCATCCGCGCATGCTATGCGCATAATGAGCCGTAATGCGATGGGCCTCATGAGCCCCTCTTATTGCCTTTGTGACCGGGTTGGCCGGCGCAAAGAATTGGAGGGAGCAGCGATGAGGTCAGCGGAAATTCGGAACAGTTATGAGGGACTGCTGGAAGATTGGAAAGTTGAGATGATCGTCGAACGCGCCCGGCGGAAGGGTATTCGGCCGGGCGAACTAGCGGACGTTCAGCAGGAAGTTGCCATCGCAATTCTGCGTTTCCGCTTCGATCCGCAGAAGGCAAACGGCGCAAGCGAAGCCTCCGCGATCCGCGGCCTGATCGATAAGCGAATTACGCACATTCAGCGAGGCAACGCTCGGGCGAAGAAACGGGTTGAGAGATATCAGTTGCTTTGCATGGACAGCAGCACTGAGCCGGACAATTCTGAGCCGGTGTCTCTGACCATGGACGTGGAATCTGTCGTGGCTACGTTACCACGGGGTGAAAAAGCCGTGTGCGAGGCTCTTGCTCGCGGCGAATCTCGCGAAGCAACGGCAAAGGCGCTCGGGATATCCCGGTACGAAGTTGAGATCCTTCTGGGCCAGACTCGCGAGCGTTTCAACAATGCCGGTTTGGCCCCGGTCTCATGAGCTGTCTACCGCGGACCATCACTCGCTTGGGCTATTGCCACCGGCAGCCAAAGCTTCAGCGGTCGCGAGCCACGTTTGCCGAACGGCGGAGGGAATCTTCTCCCACAAATCCGCAAGGCGGGCCAGGTCGCCGGGCAACTCGGGTTTACTTTGCGCCACAGAGCATGCTGAAAAGCTTGTACTAATCTTGTCGGAATATGTGCTGTTTAGGGTTTTGTTCTACACTTTTGCGCAGACTTCGCCCGAAGCAGAAACTGGTGCTTCGGTCGTCGTAAGTTCTTGTTTGCTCTGTGGTTTGCTGTCTTCTGCAGCGTTCTGCTTATTGGCGTCCCCGTGGGGATTTGAACCTCAAGCCATTGACAATACAGGACTTACGAGAGTCTGTACGCCAGGTGAAAAACTTGGTACGGCAGCATCAGAAGTCGGCAACGGTCAAGTTGTTGGGTCCAGTCCAGTTGACCAAACTCGGCAAGTTCCGGTAACGGGGAAGCAAGAAGTTGGCACGCGGACCGGCATAACAGAAGCACAACAAAAGTGTGATCTGCACACTATCTGGCAGATCGAGAAGCTCGTCAGAATCTGGCCCAATCTGCCAGGGAACATCAGGGCAGCGGTGATGGCGCTGGTCTCGGTTGATCATGAACCATAAACCATAATCCCGTTTCTTGCATACGACTAATCCATTGGGCGTGTAGCTGGCGGATTCCTGAAGATCTCCCGGCGGAGTTTAGCTTCAGTTTGCACCGGTTTCGGGAAGGTTCTCATCCAGTCCAGACCAGGTTCGTGCAGAATGCCAGCCAGGAACGTGAGAAGAAGGCTGCCAGGGGTTCTGAAGATAACGAGCAGATGCCTGGCAGAAACCCGCCCCAAAGCGAACGCCGGCATCATTCTTTCGTTCACCTCCCTGTCCAGACGGTCTTCATCTTAAAGACTTCGGGCCATGGATCGTTCCAGCGACCACCCTTTTTGCAGGGGCTGTCATCCACATTCAGTTCCCGGCAAATGGCTCCTCAAGCGCCTCATCCCGCCCACCCGCATCAGCATGCACCTGCCACGAGTCTCGTGACAACCAGGAGACACTGCCATGTAGGATCATCAGCAGGAAGAGATCCAACGCTTCATCGCCCGCCGCAGGTTCCTGACTGCTTCGGCTCGGCGACGAGGGGGTGGATCGTCTTGGTCGCCTCTTCGCCCTGAGCCACATCGGTCTCTATGGCACAATGAGGGCTGCCGCCCGCGACCTACCGGTAGTCCACCCGCACCTTTGCTTCACCATTCAGCTTCAGGATGAGGCGCTGGCTTGCGGAGTCGTAGTGCCACGCCGGGGCCGGCGCAGTGTCGATCGTATCGGATGGCTGAACTTCTACATCTTCGACCTTCACCCGCTTAACAGATGGAACGCGCGCGAGCAGCGTGCGGTAAGGCTCCTTCCACGCCACACCGCAGGTCGAAAACTTCAGCTTTTCCTCGTTTCCCGATACGTCCTTCAGGCCAGCCGGCGCGTTGATCCACACGTCTGCGTGCGGCTCGCGCCTGAAGCTGTGTAGTGGCTCCCTTTCGAACAGCTCAACGTACGGCATCAGCACCGCACCGGGATTGATGGCTGGACCATCGCGGCGCTGCTGCTGCAGAATAAACGAGTCTGGGAGCAGCCCAATGCGCTCGGAATCATCCGGACACCAGAGCTGCTGCATGCCGCTGACGGTGATCCCCTCAGCCAGCGTGCGCCAAGGACCGGCCGGATCGTACTGCGCCAGCTTGGCCAGCGGCCACGCGTAGGTCAGGCCGCACCACTGCACCGGCAAGCCAATCCAGAATGGCGCTTTCCAATGCGTGGCGCCGTAAACGGCAATCGTCGCGTATCGGCCGACCGGCTGGCCCGCGACCGGATCGCGCAGGTAGACGAACGGGATCCCCGTCCAGGCCCAGTAGATCGCCCGGTCCAGGTACTCCTTGCGCCCCGTCAGTTCGTAACCCAGCAGCAATGCCTCCAGCGCGCGGCCCGAGCCCATTACATCCGGCGTGTGCAGGGGAATCTCCCACGTCTGAGCACCGCGGGGGACTTTGCCATCGAAGCGAACCAGCGCGGACAGGCCTTTCAGGCCGGCGGCGAGCAGATCGGCGTCGCCCAGCAGCGATGCCGCGCGAAGGATCTGGAGCACGTAATTGGAGGCGTAACCTATAGCTTGTTTTTCGAAGTGTGTCTTATTGAGCTCTCCCTCGAAGACAAACGTGCCGTCCGGCTGCATCCCTTTTACTTGAGCCAACGCGTGCGCGCGCAGCGTCTGCAGGCTCTCATCAAGGTGCCCGAAAATCAGCGGCGCCGTTGGCGGGACGATGTGCGACACGTTTGCGACTAGGTATTCGCTTGAGGCAAGGCGCTCCAGCCCCGCGCGTACGGACTTCCCGGCGCGTTCCCGCAGAGCGGCATCGTTGCTCTGCCACGCCAACCACTCCAGGAATGCGCAGGCATCGGCCGCCTTGCCTGCTTTGAAGCCCTGCCACACCGCGTGCCGCCACAGGCCGCCTTCTGCAGCTTTGCTGACTGTGTATGCGTCGGCAAAAAGCGATAGCTGCGCGTCGCGGTTGCGCGGCCACTGCGGCGGGGCCGGCAGCGGGTTGGCGGCGACATAGTGCCGGACCGCTGCGGTGATATCCGTTCCGGGGCCGCCCAGGATGGCTGCTTTGACAACGAGTCGCACACCGGCCTTTAGCCGCATCGGCTGGTAGGCGAGCAGTTTGTTCTCCAGCAGTCCCTGGCCCACAGCAGGCAGCGAAATGGCCATGGCGTGGCCCGCGCCGGTGAACTTGCGGCAGGGCGAATCGAACAGCGCTGCTACGCCAGCAACGTTGTCCCACTGCAGGCCCACGTACACGCCGTCGGCCTGAATCGCCATCAACGGGAACGTGATCTTGTGCGGCGCCGGGACGTACCGCTGATGCTCCGGCGTGGTCACGTCGGCTTCGCTGGAGGACGGCTCGTCATCGAGATATTCAAGGCCAGCAAACAAGCCCTGGTTCTTGCCGCGTCCGAAGGAGCCGTTTCCCGCCAAGAGCCCCAGCATGGGCAGGCGCAGGACCTCGCAATCGCGGTCCGTCTGCACGGCCGTCTCGATTTCGATCCAGCGCTGCTTGCCGCGCGGCGTAAAGGTTTGTTCGAATGTCCACTGCGTGCCGGAAGCGTCGCGAAGGATCGTGCGCAACTGATGGCGGTCGCCGTCCCAAGTGGGCGGGGAGCCTTTGGCGAAGTCTAGTGTTGTGCCGCCGGCGAGCACCACTCTTTCGGTTGGGATGGATGTTGCGGCGAGTTTCTCCTTGCCGCCAGCGTCCGCTACGTAAACGTCGAACGTTTGCCAGTGGGTAAGATCAAGCGCCAGTTTCAGCGGTCCGGCTTTGAGTTCCGTGCGCCGGGCCGGAGCTGTGACCAGCGGGCCCGCGGGGACCTCTACGTTGTATGGAATCGTCACGCCGGGGCGCAGGCGGATGGATTCGATGCGCACCGTGCCCGGCCGCGCGTTGGGGTCGAAGCGCAGGCGCCGGACAGAAATGTCGCGCGGAAACATCAGAAGATACCGAGTGGCCACAGGGCTCGCCGCGATCGGTAGCCGAACAGAGTCGGTCTCGCTGAAGTTGCCGCCCCAGAAAAGCTGCATCGCGCCGTCAGTGTTGCTGGCCATTTGCACTTCGAAGACGGTGTCAGCCTTGATGTCGAGCGGCTGGTCGAATTCGAGGACCATTTTCGGATCGTTGCCGCTGAAGCTCAGGTGCAGCCCCGCACCCGCGCCGCTCGCCACCGTCGCTTCGTCGAGCTTCCATGGCCCTGGCTGCCCATCCGGAAAGGTCCAACTCAAGTCTGCCGCGGTCGCCAGAACTGCCGGCGCCACCCAGAGCAGAAAGGCAAAGAACCTGGGTTTCATATTGTCCTCCGCGTGTTGGAACGCCGCACACCTGTGCGCTGGCTCGCGAATCTACTACCCCGTCGCGGAGTGCGCGTCAAAGGAATGGTGTGTGGAACTCGGCGGAGTCTCTCGATTTCCTCACCCCATACGGAAAAGTACCCAGTCGTATTCACCAGGGATTCCACGTTGAGAGCTAAGCTCAGTCCGTGGCTTCCGTCGTTTCAAAGAATGATGACCAACGATCATCTGGGCTGTTGATATAGGAGGCGCGCAGCAGAGGCGAGCAAAACTTGAGGTCGCCAACATGGACCACCGACTATTGGGAGAAATCCTCGCTGATATGGGCTGCGCTTCGGCGGCGGATGTCGAAGGGGCTCTAGAAAAGCAGTTGAACGGCTGCGATGGGAAGATCGGGGAGTTACTTGTTGCTGCCGGCGTTTGCCAACCATCCGACATCATGATGGCTTTAGCTGACCAGTATCACATGGAGGTTGTTGACCTCGAGAGCATGATCGTTTCACCAGAGGTGTTGAACATCGTGCCGCAGGATGTCTGTCGCCAATATCACATCTTCCCCGTCGCCTTGACGGACGGAGTCGTCACAATAGCTGTGTCCGACCCGCTGGACATCTCCGCGCTTGATAGCGTCAAATTCAGGATCACCCACGAGATCGAGCCCGTCCTCGCAACCAGGGAGGCAATCGAAGCCTCGCTGGAGAAGTACTTCAAGCCGGAGGATGCACTGTCGAAGCACATCAAGGAGATCAGCCAGACGAACATCGATGTCGAGCCGCAGATAATCGACATCGAGCGGAATAAGCGCGACGCTGAGGAAACGTTCGATGACGAGAAGCCGATCATCAAGCTCGTCTCCATCCTGATTGCGCAAGCCGTCCAACACAGGGCCAGTGATATCCACATCGAGCCGATGATGGACCGCCTCAGGGTGCGCTATCGCGTCGACGGCAACTGCTACGAGGTGGACTCTCCCCCAAAGCGCCTTCAGGGGTCTATGATCGCGCGCATTAAGATCCTGGCAAATCTGAACATCGCGGAAAAGCGGCTGCCGCAGGATGGGAAGATTCAGTTAAGGATGCTGAATCGGCGCTTGGACCTGCGCGTCTCCACACTGCCGGCTTCGCACGGCGAGTCGGTCGTTATGCGGATATTGGACAAGGCGTCGATCAGCTTCGGGCTCGAACAGCTAGGCTTCCACAATGATGACATGAACACGTTTAGGCGGCTGCTTAAGAAGCCGAACGGCATCATTCTCATCACAGGGCCAACGGGGTCCGGCAAGACGACGACGCTCTATTCTGCGCTCAACGAGTTGAATAAGCCCGACCGCAAGATCATCACGGTCGAGAATCCCGTCGAGTACACGCTCGACGGCGTCAACCAATGCCAGGTCAGCATCGCTAACGACCCGAACAAGAGTTTCACGTTCGCCAAGGCGCTCCGGGCGATGTTGCGGCAGGCCCCCAACATCATCCTCATCGGCGAGATTCGGGACGCGGAGACCGCCCATATCGCCATCGAGGCCGCGCTGACAGGTCACTTAGTATTCGCGACCCTCCACACGAATGACGCACCAAGCGCCGTAACGCGGCTGATCGACATGGGAATCCCGCCGTTCCTCGTCGCGAGTTCAGTTCAGGCTGTCCAAGCACAGCGGCTCATTCGGACTTTCTGCCGCGACTGCAAGCGACCAGTTCCCCCAGATTCACCGAGGCTGAGGGCGCTCGGCGTATCCGCGCAAGTCTTCGCGGGCCGGATGCTGTATGGGCCAGGCGGCTGCGAACTCTGCCACGGGACGGGCTTCAAGGGACGAAAGGGAATCTACGAGATCATGGTCATGAACAGTCGCCTTCGCGAAATGGCAGTACAGAAGGCAACCACGGATCAACTCCGCGATCAGGCGCGACGCGACGGAATGCACACGCTGCTGGATGATGGCATCCGCAAGGTTATCGAGGGTTGGACCACCCTTGAGGAAGTCCTGCAAGAGGCGAGACAGTTATCCTCTGACCCAATCGCGTCGTGAGCCGTGACGCGGTTCAACTTTTCCGCGGCGAAAACTGCAAGAGACCGGTTGCTTCGAACCTTCGACCTCAGCCTTCTGCGCGCGAATGTGCGGCCGCGGTGGCGGTTTTGGACCGTAAAGAAACCGCATAGAAAGCTGTTTGCGCCTTCGCAGTTTTTGACAGTCTTCGTACAACTCTTTGGGGCGTTAAAAGACAAAATGGCGTACCTGATGTTCGAAAGTTCGAACCGCTGATCCTCGCCTTCAAGATCGCCTGCATGAGACGACCGCCGCATCTGCTGGCGGCGCAACGGCTTGCGGCGTAGTTCGTCTCCAGAAAGCCCCCCTGCTGCCCGTTGCCAGACTCAACGACGGGCAGCGTCCGCTCTTACAGGCTCCGAGCGCCCGCCCCGCAGACCTGATCCCGTGAGTTGCGGGGGTGCAGCCTTTGCCCGCCACGGCGTGGCCTGCGACCTGTCCAAGGTCTGGCGTTCCGTGACGGTCCGCCGCGACCTGGCTCTCCGAGGTGATGCGTGGCCTTGGCACCCCCACGACATTCTGGCCCACAGCACCGCGAGCGACGAGGCGGAGGGGATGCTCAAGGGCGGCGAGGTCACCCGCGAGGACGCCGAAGACTCCAGCCGCATCGTCCCGTTCAGGGGATACGTGTTCAAGGGGTTTGAAGAAAACGCCGTTCCGGCCAGCCTGCTCACAGACCTGCCGATGCTGGACAATCTCGACGGAGAAGGCTTCTGGGCGGCACAGGCGGGCCTCGAAACGCGCGACATGGCGGACCTCGTGGAACTGGCGGCGGATAGGGATGTTGCATGCGAGGTAAGAACCGGATGCGGTAATCCCGCCCGTCCGGATCCGTGCGGGGGGCGGCCAGCAATGGCCGTCCCTCCCGCGATCCCTCAATCTTCCACAGACAAACGCTCGCCAGAGACCCTTCACTCGGTGTTATTCTGCATCACATATGAGGCGCAACACAGTATCTTGACCTGGAGCACCCAAAAGGATAGGGTCATTTTCACCGACCAAGTTGTTATGCGCAACATCCGGCCTCGCTGCCCAGGCCACAGCAACTGTGGGAGTTGGAATGAAGAACTTATTTGACGCACCTCACCGCGCTGATGAACTCGAACGCGTTATTTCCCACCTCGACACGCTCTACGAACGCGGCGATAATTGCACCCATCCGGACAGCGGTATCATCGTCACCGATGGCGAGTACGACGCCCTGCGCCGCGAACTCAAGACCTTGCGGCCGGAATCGAAGCTCTTCGCCACCGCCACGGCCTCCAAACTCAAGACCAGCGTTAGGAAGATCGTTCATCGCCCACCGCTCACATCCATTGAGAAAGCCAGCCACGAAAACAGCGCCACGCAGGAGGAAATGCTCTTCAAGTGGATCACCGATTGCATCACCAACGCCTCGGACGCCGCCGGATCGCGCCCTCGCATTGACGCCAAGGGCAAGCAGTATAAGGGCGAACCGTTTGCCTATCCGAAAGACTGGTTCTACCGCTCATACAAACTCGACGGCGTGGCCTTGGCGCTCTATTACCAGCAGGGCAAGCTGGTCGGCGCAGGGCTGCGTCCTCGCGACGGAGTGAACGGCGAGGACATCACTGAACAAGTCAAGTACGTGAAAGACATCCCCGAGACATTGAAGACGAAGGTCACCTGTTCAGTGCGCGGGGAGTTAATCTGCAAGCATCAGGACTTTGCCATCGTTCAAGAAGAACTGGCTGCCGCCAACGAACGCCTTCGCGCCAACCCGCGCAATCATGCCGCCGGCGGCATCCGCCAGTTCAAGGATCCTTCGAAGACGGCCAAGATGCGCCTCAGCTTTATCGCTTACGCCATCGAGGGCCTCGACAACCCTCCGTACGCCTCGGAGACTGATCGGGCCAAGTGGTGCAAGGAGAAGCTTGGTATTAACTACATCGAAACCAAGCCGTTCCGGTTCGAAGACCTGCACGACATGGAAGCGCACGCCAAAGACCTGGACTTCGAAGTGGACGGCGTTGTTATTGGAGTGAACGCCATCGATGAGCTCGAGCAACTCGGGCGGCACGGCGATCCTGTAACGGGCAACCCAAAGGGCAAGATCGCCTGGAAGTTCCGCGAAGAGGAAGCGATGCCGGTGATCCGCGAGATCGAATGGAACACAGGGCGAACAGGGAAGATTGTCGGCGTGGCGATCTTCGACGCAGTACGTCTGGCGGGAACCAACGTCACCCGTGCTACACTTCATAACGCCGGCTTCATGAAGCGGAGTCAGATCACAGTCGGCTCGAAGATTTCAGTGCGCAAAGCGGGCAAGATCATTCCTAAAGTCGTCGGCGTCCTTTCGGGACAAGGCGATCCTGCTTTCCCCAAGCAGTGTCCGTCCTGCAAGGGGCCGGCCAAACTGGTCGAAGGCGGCGAATCGAAAGTCGGCGAGATGCTTGAGTTGGTCTGCCAGAATGCCGAGTGCCCCGCGCAGAACATCAGCTCGCTCTGTCACTACCTGGCCGGCTTCGGCGTATTGGGGCTGGGGGAGAGCCGCGTGGCACAACTGGTAGACGGCGGTGCCATCCGAGCGTCTGCCGATTTTTACCGATTGGACGTCGAGTCGGCCGTCGCCTGCGGTCTGTCGCAACGCCAGGCGCTCCTGGCTATCGCCGCCATTCACATGGTGCCAGCCCCCGAGCAACTCGAGGACGACGAACTCGAAGAACAGATTGATGCCGCGGTCAAGCAGAAGAAACGCCTCCCGCTCGCCAGGCTAATTGCCACGTTCGGTATCGAGACGGCTGGTAAATCCGCCGGCAAGGCGTTGTCAGACCATTTCGGAACGCTGGAGACGCTGCGCCAAGCATCGGTAGCAGAGTTGGAGAAGGTGGAGGATGTTGGCACCAAGACCGCAATGGCCATTCATCAGTACCTGAAGGAGCATGCCGCGGAGATCACCGACTTGCTGAAGTTCGTCGAGCCAGAAGTGCGCACGAAAGGCAAGCTCACGGGAACCGTCTTTTGCCTTAGCGGTAGTTTCGCAGACGGCAAGCGGCATTGGGAGGACCGAATTCAGGAGTTAGGAGGTACATGCGCCGGCAGTGTGAGCAAGAAGACGAACTACTTGGTGGCCGGGCCTGGGTCGGGATCTAAAAGCGAGAAAGCCAAGGAACTGGGCGTTTCCATTATCGACGTCGAGGAGCTGAAGAAGATGCTGGTATAGAGTTCCTGGGCGTCAGGTTAAGGGTTTTCGGAGGGGGAAACCGGTGGCCAAAAAGAAGGTGTCAAAGCAGAAACCGGCGAAGAAGCCGATCGCGAAGGCGGCCACAACGGCCGGGGCGAAAGCAGCCCCAGCGAAGGTTCGTGCGAAAAAAGCACCGGTCGCGAAACCCACGAGCGTGCCGTCCGCTGGAACGGCGAATCCCTCCACTCATCCGGTCGCACCGCCCCAAGCCGTAGTGGCACCGGTTCCGCCCGTGGCCCCCGCCCCAACAACGGCAGCTCCCACGGTTCCGAGCACGCCGGTCTCGCCGAGCTACAAGGGCGCGCCAACCAAGCTGGCCAAGGACACGTTCCCCGACAAATCCCCGGCGGACGACTTCCAGTGCTTCGGGCCGCCGGCGATGCGGGATGGCGAGTTCGAGCAGGCGAAGATCTGTGACATGGGCTGCTTCACTCAGGACGGCAAGGACACCAACAAGTACTACCATGGCGCTGTGGTGCAGCACAAGAAGACGCGGAACTGGTACGCCTACTACGAGTGGGGCCGGACGGGCGCCCAGCACCCCAGCTTTCAGTTCGTCGCGTGCGCCTCGGAAGCGGATGCCTCGCGGGAATTTGCACGCCAACTGCACTCCAAGAACGATCGGCGTGGTGAATGGAGTACGGTAGCCGGCATCCGCACGCTGCGTGCGCGGAAAGGGCAGGACTGCTACTTGGTCCGGCCAATAGCCACGCGCAGCACTGGGTTGCCTGACGCGCGGGGGATCAAGAGCAACGAGGGCGCCAAGCAACCGCCGCGAAAAGCTGCGTCCGCCGGGCAAGCCGCGCCGCTCAGGGGCGATAAACAGACGCTGGACCTGCTTCGGGACCTGAATACCGCGACCATCGCCTATACGCGCGGCAGCATGGCCGACAACAGCCTGCCCACTCAGTTGACCATCGATGAGGCGCGCGCGATTCTCGGCGAGGCGCAAAAGCGGCTCCTGGAAATCGGCGATGAAGTAAAGCGGCAATTCAAGGACCGCAAGCTGCTTGAGCTGACCACATTGATGTATGGCCGCATCCCGAAGCTCAAACCGTTGGGCGCGGATAGGTCGACGTGGATTCTCTCGCAGGACAACATCCTGAACTGGCAGAACGATCTGGACGCATTCGAGAGCGCTTTATACGCGGAAGACATTGATATTGGCGAAAAGGGAAGTCCGCTGGACGACCTGAAGCTCGACATGGAATGGATACCGCCCGACTCCGAACTGGGCGATTTCTTCCACGGCTGGTGGCCCAAGGCCACCAACAACCGGCACGACTACATTGGCAAGATGAGGCTGCACAACCTGTGGCGGCTGGAACGCCACGCCGATCGCGGGAAACTGGACTCTGTTCACCGCGAGTTTGCTAAGAGCAAGGGCAGCGACCGGCCGATGTTCCAGCCTGACCAGCGCCCCGATCTTTCCGACGCGGAGAGGAATACCTTCAACGCCAGCAATACGGCGCTCTTGTTTCACGGCACGCGCAGCGTGAACGTCAGCGGCATTCTGCGGGAATCGCTGCGCATGCCAAAGACTCTGGTGGGAGTGGTGATCACTGGCGCCATGTTTGGACCGGGCATCTACTTCGCCGACGACTGGAAGAAATCGGCCGGCTATACCAGTCTGGAGAACTCGTATTGGTCTCGCGGGTCGGGCGCGGTCCGTGGCCGCCACGCCTTCATGTTCGCGGCCGATGTGGTCCTGGGCAAGCCGTTCGTTTCCGACACGTGGAAGGCCTTTACGAAGCCTCCCGACGGCCATCACAGCGTCTATGGGAAGGCTGGCAAGGCTGGTCTGCAGAACAACGAGTTCATTGTCTACCGGGGCGACCAATGTAAGCTGCGGTATCTGGCGGAGTTCTCGGCAACCTGATGGAGGGAATCAGGATGGCGGTAGAGCGAGCAGCGCGAGAAACGATCGACGGCATCGTGGCCGAGTGGGTTCAGCTCGGTCGCATGTTCACGGCGTTCGAGGTCTCGCTGGCAGCCAAAGGAAAGGGCGTCCGCCAACGGCACCGGGAGCTCAAGGGCTACGTCCACCAAAGCACCGCTCGCCAGGCAGGCGCTCGCTACACCCGCACTCTGAGGGACGTGGGCGCTCCGGTGCAGGCCTGGCTCTACCACCCGCTGAACGCGAACCCCTACACGTATCGCCCGCTGGATCGTTCCGACTTCGACACTGCTCCGGTGAGCGCGGCGTCCTGCAACGGCGGCCCAGCACTGCGCAATCCCCTGCCGCTAAGCAGCGCCCTGGACGGGGATGGGGATCCGGGCGACGACGTCTGCGGAACCGACAGCCAGGGGCACCTGGTAATACCCGCCAGGCTGCTGACGGCGTTGGGCGTCGAAGCCGAAACACAGGTGTACCTGACGTGGGACGCGCAGAACGCGGAGCTTCGCATTTCGCGCGCGGGCGTCGCAAGTCGCGGGCATAGCGCCGTCGCCGCCACGAACAAGGACGGGAGCTTGAGCATCCCACAGGAGACGTTGAAGCGGGCCGAACTGGATGGGATGCAGAGCTACTCCATTGAAGGGACAGGGAACATGATTTCGGTGCGGGAGAACAAGCTGGGATAACGGGCGACGGTCAGGCGAGACAACGCTCAGGAGGGTCGAGTCCGTGGGCAACGTGATAGCATGGAAGAATGGTGAGTCCGGGGAGCCCTATTTCCCTGCGAGTTTCAAGATTGTGCGGAAAGCCGTCCTACAGGTCACCGACATCAAGACGAACAGGAACAAGTACTACGCCATCGAGTTGCACAGCACCGAAGAAAAGGGCAAGGCCTACTTTCGCGTCTACACGCACTACGGCCGCACCGATGATCTGGAGACAAACCCCGACAGCGGACAAAAGGAGTGCCGTTATTTCGAGACGCTGCCGGAGGCGGAAGGCAACTACCAGTCGATCTACGCGCAGAAGACTTCTGCACGCAAGGGCTATAAGGAAATTTCTCTGGCTTCCAGCAAGATCGGCTCACAACAGGCGCGCGGGACCAGTTCCGGGGAAGTTGATGCCAAGACGATAGAGAAGATCGAGAAGGCCCAGAAGGGCGAGGTGAAGAAGCCGGCCTCCCTCAATCTGCCGCCAGAGATCAAGGATCTGGTCGCAT
Organism: Planctomycetota bacterium; assembly: GCA_036504595.1. Lineage (GTDB taxonomy): Bacteria > Planctomycetota > SZUA-567 > H5-PLA8 > H5-PLA8 > DASXUX01. The sequence goes on from DASXUX010000105.1 coordinate 14,951, forward strand.
ATCTCTTCTCGGAAGCCACCAGCGCACTGACCAGCACGGTGGCGGCCAAGATCACAGCGAACGGCATTGAGACGCCCCTGGGTGTTCTGACGATCGGTCAGATCGAAAAGGGCGAGGCGATCCTGACGGAACTCTATCAGGCCATAACGGGCAATTCAGGCAGCAAGCGTGCGCGGTTGGAGGACCTTTCGGGCCAGTTCTATACGCTCATCCCTCACCGTATTGGCCGTTCACGGGATGCTGTGGCGGCCGCCGTGATTGACAGTGTGGCGCAGTTCGGCGAGAAACAAGATACATTGCAGCTTATGAAGGACATGCTCCAGGTAAACGGTGCGGAAGGCAATGTCCTGTACGCCGCACAAATCGATGAGCAATACAAGTCCCTGAATGCCGAAATCTCGCCGGTAGAGAAGAGCATGCCCGAGTATCGCGATCTGGAGTCCTATGTCCTCAAGAGCCAGGTCAAATCGAAAAACATCAAGATCGCGAACATCTTCAAGCTTCGGCGTCCACATGAAGCGATGGAATTCGCGGAGCAGATCGGCAACCAACGGCTTCTATTCCATGGCTCGAGAATACAGAACTGGGTGGGGCTGCTGTCGCGCGGCATCCTGCTTCCGAAAGTGGTGGTCAATTTGGGTGTGAACCGTACGGATGCAGGCTGGCTGGGAAATGGAATCTATTTCGGCGACGCGGCATGTACCAGCGCTTTCTACACAACACCTGGCCGTAAGCACACCCGTTTCATGGCTATCGCCAACGTGGCCTTGGGCAAGATGAAGGATTTCAACAAGATTACCTATGGCATCACCGAGCCGCCGCCGGGCTACCACAGTTGTCACGGCGTACGTCGCACCTGGCGCACCAGTTCTCAGTTTGATGATGACGAGTATGTGATCTATGACGGCAAACAGAAACGCATGGATTACCTGGTTGAGTTCACCGCCTAAAGGAGCCCCCGATGCTTGTCAAAGTCATGCTGGTGGACATTAACCCGAAGATGATTGCCGCGTGGCGGCAAACCTTCGAGGAAAATCCCGAAGTGGAGATCGTCCAGGGCTCCATGCTCCAACAGCCTGTGAGCGCTTGGGTATCGCCAACCAATGCACGCGGCAGCATGGACGGCGGCCTCGACGCAGTCATCAAAGGGCATCTGGGCCAGCAGATCGAAACCCGACTGCAGCAGGAGATTGCCAGCCGCTACGGCGGTCTGCTGCCCGTGGGGCATGCGATCTGCACGCCCACCGGACGGCCCCAGCCCAAGTACTTGATCTCGACACCTACGATGGTGGGTTCGTCGGAAGATGTCAGCGGTACCCTGAACGTCGTGCTAGCCTGCGCCGGAGCGTTCCAAACGGTTAACATGCAGAATATCCGCGAGCCTGGCAGTATCCGTTCGGTCGCGCTCCCTGGCTTGGGCGCCAATACAGGTCACGTGCCGGTCGAAGTCTGCGCTGATCTGATGTGGACCGGATACAATCTCTTCCGTGAGAAGACGTTCGCGTCCTTCGAAGAGCTGCGCACCGCGCTGGAAGCACAACTCGGCGACCTGACGCCGATGGTCGGGACCGGAAAGGCCATGGGCGCCGTATCCAAGGCGTCCAGCACGCAAGCTGGCACCACAGAACCGAAAGCTCCGCCGAAAAAAGAAGAAGACGAAGACTTCGACGACTTTGACTAAGCTAGGGTAGCTGCTGATGGAAATGCTGCGTTTCTACAAACCCAAGGCGCCCCTGCCGGTCGCGGTCATCTCGACGGAACCTGCTTTCCGGCGGGAAGACGGATTCTTGATCCGTCTCGGCCGTGGATTGAGAGCGGGCCAGCTTTCCCAAGGCAACACCTATGGACCTTACTTGGAAACGGAGTTGGCCCAGCGCGTAGCCCAACTCGAACTCCAACTCCGAGCTGAGGGCTATCTCCCTAGTGGCGAGCACGGTCTTGCCGAGGCGTTCGCTTCCGGCAGCGCCAAGCAGCGCGCCCGAGCGGCCCATCGGGTTGGCTGGCGCAGGGAGCGGCGCATTGTTCCTCTCCTCCTCTCAGCGCTGCCGAATGCCGTTGACGAGGTCTGCCCAATCATCGATGCGCTGGGGCGCATTGGCGATCCTGGCTGCATCGCGGTGGTTCGTCCTTATGCCGAGCGCAAATTGCTCTCTCGACGCCGTTCGGGGGTGGAAGCCCTGCGCAATCTGGGGGATACCGAAGGCGTGGCGCAGGCACAGCAGCGTGTGTTGGACGAACTGCCGGACAACGTCCGGAACGTCGTCGCGCCGATGCTGGCGAAGCCGGATTCGCAAGGCGTGCAGGCCCTGGTCGCCGCACTGAAGGTCGTTGATAGCAAGCGCAAGGCGTTGACGTGCGATCTGCTCTATGAACTGGGCCTGCCCGTAGCCACGGAAGCCGTGCGCGCCACCTTGGCCGAATTCGCGTTCAACCGTCCGTTTGTGTGGCGCTACATCAAGAGCCTGTACAAAAGAGCGGAATTGCGAAACGACTTCGCATTCTGGGGCGAACTGTGTCACCGCATCGAACGGCAGGCCGGACCCAGTACGAGCAGCAAGGCAACCGTCAAATCCGGGTACGACGGCGTGTCCCGCGAAGTGCCGATCTTCTCCAGGCGCACACAGAGCTACATGCGCCGCGCTGCATGGCGTTACCTCCGACACCTGGCCCGGTACCGGCCGGCACTCTACCCTATGGCTGCCGCCGAGGCCTTAATTCAGTACGGTGACCTGGATGCCACGCAGCCGACGGGGAAATTGGGGGCCTTTGCGGGGTGTTATCTGCTGAACCGGCTCCTGTGGGGTAACAGCAAGCGCTTCAAACTCCGGAAGCGTTCTCTGCGTTTTCAGTTGCTGAACTCAAAACAGGCCAAGGCGCCTGAAGGCGTTCGCGAGGAGGCTTACCCGGAATTGTGGGACGCGGAGCCCAGAGCGTACCTTCGGTTGCTGGCCGCTGCGAAGTTGGCCGAAGTACAGGAGTTCGCCTATCGCGCCATCTGTCAGCGGCATGCGGGGCTGCTTGGCCGCATCGAACTGGCGGAACTCACGGCGCTGCTGGATTCGCCTTACGAACCGATGGTGAAGACGGTCCTGGCTGAACTGGAGAAGCGCTTCGATCCACACCGGATGGATTGGGACCTGCCTGTGCGGCTCGCACGGCATCAGCTTGAGGCCGCCAAAGCACTGGGCTTGAAGATCCTGCGCCTGACCGCAGGCCAATGGCTGAGCGATCCCGCACGCGCCCTCACATTTTTGAGCGTGAACGACCCGCAAATGGCGTCATCCGTTGCCGCCATCGCCCGGGAAGCACTGCCCGCCCTTCCCGACGCTCGACGCCAGCTTGCCACGGCGTTTTTTGCCGCACTGAGAGCGTCCAAGAAGGTGGCTGTCACAGAGCAGTTGCCGAAGGAAGGGGTGACGGACGCCGATGTGTTGGGTTCGAGCGACGGCCTGGAGGCAGTGGCGCATGTATGCCGCGAGTCGTTGCGAGACGAATTGTTGCCGCTCGCCGACACCGCGGATCTCTTTCAGCTTGTGCAAAGCGGGAGCAACTCGGCCAAAGCCGTAGCCGTTGAACTACTCGCTGCTAAACCTGATGCGATAGAAAGGATCGGCTTGCACGGGTTGATCGCGCTGGCGCGGCATCCGGTGGTCGCGGTGCGTGCCGCCGCCGCCACAATGATGGAATCGGCGGGCGCCCAGTGGCGCCAGGATCCCTCCGCCTTGTTTGCCTTGTTGGACTGCGAGTGGGCAGACAGCCGGACCGTGTCCGAGAAGATCCTGCGCCGCGACATTGATTTCGTCAACGCACCTGAAGCCTTGGACCTGACGCAAGGATTGTTGGATTCCAATTACGTTGATGTTCAAGATTTCGCAAAGCAACTGGTCCTTCAAAACAAGGACCGCTTCAACCTGGCGGCCCTGATCTTCCGCCTGGCGGAACACCCCCATGTCAACATGCGCGGATTGGCGATGGAATTGGCGGTGGAACACCTGCCGGAAGGCGCAGACGCCTTGCACCGAGTTGAAGGGGTTTGTCGTTCTGCTCTGCTGGACGTGTGGCCGCAGTTGAAACTCAAGCGTCGCGTGATCGCCTTCCTTCGGAAGCGGGGAGTGTGCGACCCGGAGCAGGCCAAAGCGTGCCTTTTGCTGTTGGAAGAACTGGTCGCCACGCAGGGGCGTGCGGACCGCGAGGACATCCTGGATGCACTGGTTCGGATCAAACTGGCGCAACCAGAGGCACAGAGCGAGATGTCGCTGCTGAACGGATAGACAGGAGCGGGTCGGAATGGAACTCCACTACCGTTACTCTGGCAAGAGCGACGTGATCAACGGACTGCGCTCGTCCGAACTGTCCTTTGCCACGAACACACTGCGCGAGGCGACCTTCTTCGAGGGTGCGTTGAGGAATCCGCTACTGCTGCGAGAGGCCCTCGCGGCTCTGTACCACGTCGTCATCAGCGACTACAAGTATCATCCGCGCGATCGCGAAGCATTCTTCGCCTGGCTCGCGAGCCAGGATCGCAAGTTTCTGGCTGGCCTGGGGACCCTGTCGAAGGAGTCGCGCGAGGAGATGACGGCGGTTACAGCGCGTCTTTCGGATCTGGACGCGGCCCATCACCAACGGCTGGAGCCATTCTACGGGGCGCGCAAGGCGTTCTTCGACTACATCTACCAGAACCAATACGAACTGATGTATCTGCTGGACCCCGTGGTCACGGTACATCCGGATGAGATCTCGTTCGAAGCGTTTTCGCGCGACGAAAGCACCTATGCGCGCCTGGCAGCCAAGCACGAACTGTTCAACCGTGTCGGAAGCTTCGAGTGCGGCACGACCAATATCGATTTCAGTTCGCGCCTGCATGCGGAATTGGATCGGCTGCGTTCGTACCGCGAAACACGCTTCGAAGTGGCGCCCAGTGGTTTCACGGTCGCGAGTCAACAGGGAGCACTGAAAGAAAAGAAGATTGATCTGCCCGAGAGTTGGCTCATGGGCTTCCTGCAGGTGCACAGTACGATGTGTCTCTCCCTGGCACACGTCACACTCGAGCCCATAGACCTGTTCAACATCAGCCGTTTTCTGCGTCGGCATAGGACGAAGGTATCGCCCCGCGCGCTTCGGTTCGAGCTGTATCCGGGTGCGCCGGCGCGCGTGGTCCTCGAACCTTGGAATTACGAAATCCCGCTGATGGGCACTGCAGTCTACGACGGCCCGAAACCCCAGACGATCCGCACTTGGGGGCGCGACCGGCTGCAGACGCTGGCGCGCCTGGTCCCCGTATGCCGCAAGGTGGATCTCTACCTGGCGGGAGAAGGGATGCCCACCATCTATGTGCTCGATTTGGGCCCGATCACCTTCACGCTGGCACTATCGGGATGGACCGACAATGACTGGACGGGTGGTTCGCGCTTCAGCCTGCTCGCGCGCCGCATGGAGGTCAGCGCGGACGAGTTAACCCAGACCTATCATCGCTTGCGGGAAGAGCGCTTCGCGACACCGTCGGCCTTGGCGCAGCGGACGGGTCTGGGCCTGGAGAAAACGCGCAGCGCGTTGTCATACCTGTGCCAGATCGGGCGGGGCATGTATGACCTGCACAGTGGTTTGTACCGGCACCGCGATCTGTTCATGGAACCGTTTTCGGCGCAAGTTGCCGTCGGTCTGGCGGAGAAAGCGCTCGAAGAGAGCGATCCGAAGGCGAAGGAGGCTCGGAATATCTTCGTGTCGGACCGAATCCGGATCATCGCACGGCGTCCGGTGAGCACTGGTTACAAGCTGAGCGGGAGTGCCAAAGGCGCCGACAACCAGACCGTACGCCCGCTAGTTCATGTAGACCATCAAGGAAAAATCATTGAGGCCAGTTGCACGTGCGCCTACTGGAAGAAACACAAGTTGACGCAAGGACCCTGCGAACATATTCTCGCGCTTCGCTTGGCCCATATGAATCGGTTGGAGCAAGAGCAATAGGAGGTCGAGTGTTGGGGGCGGGCGGCAGACCGGACTTAGCAATCTGCACGGCGCTACGCCGTGCTTGTCTGCTTGTCTACCATTCGCCACATGCCCGTTCGTCACCGCGGAATACGCCTAGCCCACCCGCGGCTGGGTGGAACTGCTGGTTCCCGCGGGTTACGGGCTAGGCGTATTCCGCTTGAGCGGAACGAGCACGTCACAGGACGTTGGTAAGCGCTGCTGCTCGCCCCCTTCTTCTTGCTGGGGTTCGGCATGACCGATGACCCGAAGGCCAAGTTGTATCACCGAGTCCAGAACTTGCCGTTGGGCTGGGTTCTGGCACGGATGCGTATCCACGGCTTCTGGCCATCCGACCGCGAACTTCCTGAGGATCCGCCCTCCGAAGTACTGGAACGGAAGCAGCTCGAAACGCGATTGTCCGGACTTCAAAAGCAGCATGCCGTCCTCAAAGACCCCGAGAAAGCTCTCGCCGAAGAACACAAACGGCGCATGAAGGAAAGCCGGGAACGCCGGGCCGAACGCAAGAAGCAGCGCGAAGAGGAGCGGAAACAGCGCGTCGCGGCCTGGATCGCAAAACGTCAGGCCACCATCGTTCACCAGGGAGAAGGCGTCAGCGCGGGAATAGGCAAGACGGGCAGCGATGCGGCGCGTCTGACGGAGTTGGGCTTGCCAGTCATCCATGATGGCGTCGAACTCGCTGCGGCCATCGGCATAACGTTGAGCAAGCTGCGCTGGCTGACCTTCCATCGGCGCGGCGCCACACTGGTACACTACCATCGCTATGAAATTCCGAAGAAGTCCGGAGGCATGCGCCGCATTTCGGCCCCCAAACCAACGTTGAAGCGGGCGCAGCATTGGGTGTTGGAGAACGTTCTTGACCGGATCGAACTGGCTCCACAGGCCCACGGCTTCCGAACGGAGCATTCCATACTGAGCAATGCGCAGCCGCATGTCGGCCAGAGCGTGGTCATCAACCTCGACCTGAAGGACTTCTTCCCTTCGATTACGTTTGCTCGCATACAAGGCTTGTTGAAGACGTTCGGCTACTGTCAGCAAGTGGCATCGCTGTTGGCACTACTCTGTACCGAACCACCTCGCGCCATAGCCAAGGTCAAAGGGCAACGCTATTACGTAGCCGTGGGCGATCGCATGTTGCCGCAAGGCGCCTGCACCAGCCCCGCGCTGACCAATATCATCTGCCGCAGGATGGATCGCAGGCTCAACGGAATCGCTACAACGCTTGGTTTCGTCTACACACGATATGCCGATGATCTGACCTTCTCAGGGAAGGACGTTTCCGCCGTCGGACAGCTCCTGAAGGCCGTACGTTGCTTCGTTACCGATGAAGGGTTTCAGGAAAACTTGGCTAAGGCGCGTATCATGCGTCGCGCCGGGCACCAGGAAGTCACGGGCGTCACGGTGAACGTCCGCCCCAAGCTGAGCCGCAAGGAGCTGCGGACGTTGCGTGCAATCCTACACAACGCAGCGCGGCACGGTCTGGCGAGCCAGAATCGCGAGAATCATCCCGATTTCGCCGCCTACCTAGCGGGCCGAGTCGGCTTCGCCTGCATGGTCGATCCCGAGCACTCGTTCGGCTGGAAGGCCGCGCTTAAAAAGGCGCTTGGTCAAGCATAGCGTCATTGCGACCGTCAAAGTCGAATGTTCCCTGGACGCCGTCCATCGGTCGAATTTTCCTCGTTCCGTCGCCGGGATTCGCACCCGCGACCGGAACGTCAACGAGTTCCGCCTCATTGCTGTAGGGCGCGCAGTCGGGAGTCAACGGTTGGCCGGCCAATTCTCGCGACACCCATAGACCATCCGTGAGTCCCTGGGGAAGCGCTTCGTGAGCCGCCGCGATCAGGGGACCGGCGGTCGCGCCGTACGTGTCACTGTCGTAGCCCACCATCGCCACCCACCCCAACACATTGGGGCCGCGCTGTTGGAACACTTCTGCTGGAAAGCCGTCCGGGACGGGAAACGGATCCGCCGTCAGACTCCAGTGCAGCGCCCATACCGCTATCTGCAGAGTCAACAGACAGTACCCTTGTCCAATGCTGAAGTCCGATTCAAATGGATTGAATGAATGCGGATTCCAGTCGGCAGACAGAAATGTCTCGAACGCCCCTGGCAAACGGGCGGCGACCGTGCGACGCCAGGAAAGCACCTGCTCATCTCTCGTCTCGCGCAGCCAACCGTTGAACGCGTCTCTAAACGCCGTCGGCCAAGTACCATCCATGCGGCCGGGATCCCTGAGCTGCGCCCAGATCAAGTAGGACTGCGCTGCGCAACAGATCGCAGGCAGCGGTGCAAAGTGGGTCATCAGCCCATGCTTGATGGAGATAGCATACACTTCCCCAAGGTCGGTGGTCATGCCGGGCACGACGCCGTTGCGCATCAGGGAGCCGTTGGCGGCATTGTCCGGATTGCCGCGGTAGTCGGCCAATGCTCCTTCGTACCACGGCGTGCCGCGGGCGATGGCGGCAAGCGTGCGACTCGTGGTCCCGCCGATGTCCTTGGGACCGCTATGCATCCAGGCGACAAAACGCCTGCCGACATCGGCGCCATCGAAATGCCCTAGAGTCTTGAAGGACCGATGGAGGCAAAGAGCCATTTCCGTATCGTCGGTCGGTTGTCCGCGACGCCAGCCGAAGCCGCCGCCGCCGACTTGGCGAAGAGGCCATCCATCATGCCGATTCCGCTCGTAGATCGACGGAATGGAGTGCCGGCTGGCGAACTCGCTGGTTGCCCCCAGGGAATCGCCCGCGGCAAGGCCCAACAGCAACCGGTCAATTGCGTCCATGCCCGCACCCTTCAGCGTCTCTGTCCGGAAGGTGTCACCTGCTGTAGCCACCAAAGCGCGGCATGAATCTTGTGGTCTATGAGCGTGCCCTTCGCGGCGCACTCACCAAGCCACTTTCCGATCGAAGTCGTCGGCACCCGGTGCAGGGTAATCCGTTCGTTTTCGATGCCCCCGCCCCCACCAACTTTCGTCAGGCCTTCCGCCAAAACTAATGTAACGACTTCCTCTGTGAGACCCGCGGAGGATGGACCGCGCGCGAGCACATTCAGGTGCGTGGCCCGATAGCCGGTTTCCTCTTCAAGTTCGCGTTGGGCTGCAGTCAGCAGATCCTCCGCGTCCACATCGCCGACCAGTCCTGCAGGCAGCTCGATTACTGGACAGTTCACCGGGGGGCGATATTGCTCGACCAGTAACAGTTCGCCCTCCTCCGTAACGGCAACGATCCCGACTACGTCCTTGGCTTGGTTGCGGCGAACGAACTCCCATCCGTCGATATGAACCATCGAAATATGGCGTCCGGCAAATAGAGTCTCAACTGTCGGTGGAGTAGTGCTCATGGCAGGTATCCCCTCTCTCGTTAGTTGTAAACGTCATGATTGAGCATTGAAAGGGCATATGCGGGCCGCCGAGGAAGCAGCAGGTGGCCCGAGCAGAAGTTCGGCAAATCCGCTTTGAACTAGAAGAATGCCTGACATATATTGCCGGAGATCCGTTTTACGCACTCGCCGCCATCGGGGGCTTTATGGCTAAGCCGCTGGTCTTCCGCTTCAAGGACGCCGATCTGCCCGTCCAGCTTCAAAAAGTGGACCGCGATAGGCTCTACGGTTTCATCCGCACCGAGGCACTCGACGCGGACGGCCGCCCGTGCCGCTTGGCCACTCTCGCCGACGATGGCCGGACGCTGATCTCTTCAGGCGGGACGGCCATTGCCTCGCTTTCGCAGGAAGGCGAATGGCTCGACCGCGGCAAGTTGAAAGCCGTTGATCCCGAAGGACATGACGTGACGCGTGTGGCGTCCAGCTACGAAGCCCCCGTCTCGCTCACTGTAACGGCCACGATAGACGAGTTCCTGACGCATAACGTCAAAGCCGCCTACCAGGTGGCGGGCGTGACCGGCAGCCTTCCGGATGCGCTGCTGAAAGAACTCAAAGCAGGCAAGATCTTCTCCTTCCCGTATTCGTATCGCGGCGGGCTGGCGGCGGATGTTGGCTTCCTGCTTACGAATGCGGAGGGCGAAGTCTTTCTGTTGCTGGGCACACCGACCAAACTCCACTTTGTCGGGCTCGAACAAGCCTCGGCGCTGACGGAAGAAGAGCCGGCGGCGGAAGAGGAAGGCGAGGACTCTGTCGACTTTGGAATGATGTAGGACGACCAGGAGGGAGTACACGACATGGGCTCGATCAACATAGCCAACAGCAAGAGCCGCGATGCCGTCGTCACTACCGAAAGCGCCCGTGCTCCGATCCGCATTCGCTGGCTCGATGAGAAGGGCCGTTCGGTGCGGCCGGTCCGCATTCTCAGAGGAACACTGGACCGCGGCATTGATGCCCTCGTCAAAAAAGCGGGAGCACTGGAGAAAGTCTCGGCGCTCCTGGTTAAGGAGGATCCCGAAGTTGATCCTGAGACTTACGGCTCGTTCCTAAGCGAGACGGCGCGCGTCTATGTGAATCCCGATGGCCAGATGGTGCATGCCGTCCAGGAATTCGAGATCGTGCACAATCCTGATGGAACCGTGAAGGAACGCCGTCCGAGCAAGGTGACGCAGCCGAACATCGCCACAGAGACGGCGCTCAAGTGGTCGGGCAAGCTCTTCAAGAAGGCGGAGGTATTCAACAAGTTCGTTTTCGCCGCCAAGGTCCAGATCGTTCATATCAACGGCATCACCTACGACTTTCTGTTCGGTATGGCCAAAGAACTGGCCGAAAAAGACAGTCTGATGATGCTCGGTGCCGGCCCCAAGGGCGCTCTGCCTCTGGTCTTCCAGCGCGGCGGCACGCCGTATCGAGGTTTCTTGGAAGGCCGCGTGCAGGGCGAGCAGTACATGCTGATTCTGCATCTCTCCAATATGGAACTGAAAGCACCGCCGCCGTTGGCAGCCGCCGGTGCAACCGATGGCAGCAAGGCGTGAGGAGGGTAACGCATGGTCGCTCTTGTAGATCGCTCGCGGCTCGAAACCAAGCTGGGTGGCTTCGCATCCGGACCTTCCGCGGCGCTCACCGACTCGTCGCTCTGGGCCAAAGCACAGGAATATCGGCGCACAACCGCTGCGCGCATGGTTGCGCTGGACAAGGACGAGATCAAGACCAAGCTGCCCGCTGGCGACTTCCATCTCTCGCGAAAAGTTGACGGCGAATTCAACTTGCTGGCCTTCGACGGCACGGACGCCCTGTTGGTAAATCCTGGCGGCACGGTGCGTGTTGGACTGCCGCTGCTAGAGGAAGCCGCGAAGCTGCTGAGCAAAGGCGGCGCGAAGACGGCGCTCATTGCCGGCGAATTGTACTATCGGCGGCCCGACGGCGGACGGGAACGCGTCCACGACGTAAGTCGCGTTGCACGGCAGCCCTCGTCGCCCGATGAACTGGGCGGCCTGCGTTTCGCCGTCTTCGATGTCCTCGAGTTGGACGGCAAGCCGGTGGCGGGCGCGTTCCACGAGACGTGGAAGAAGATCGAGAAGTTCTTCAAGGGCGGCATCCGGGTCGGCCCCGTTGAGTCGCTGGCGGTCAAGGACGCCGCCGCCGTGCAGAAACAGTTCGATTCGTGGGTGGAAGGCGAGGGCTCGGAAGGCCTTGTGGTGCGCAGCGACGTGGCAGGCAGTTTCAAGATCAAGCCGCGGCGCTCGCTGGACTGCGTCGTGGTGGGCTTCACGGAGGGCGCAGACGACCGCGCGGGGATGCTGCACGACGCGCTGATTGCCTTGATGCGCGACGAGGGTACATTCCACATTCTGGGCCGAGTCGGCGGCGGATTCTCCGAGGACGAACGGCGCGGCTTCCTGTCGGACCTGAAGGACTTGGCTGTTGAGAGCGACTATGCGGAGGTGAATCCGGAGCACGTAGCTTACCGGATGGTCAAGCCCGAGTGGATCGTTGAGGTCAGCGTGCTGGACCTGATTTCGCAGACGACGCGTGGCGCCAGCATTGACCGGATGGTCCTGAACTGGAACGGTAAGTCGAGCCGCTATGAAGCTCTGCGACGCCTGCCGCTGGCCAGCCCGATCTCGCCTCAGTTCGTCCGGCGCCGCGAGGACAAAACAGTGCGTCCGTCGGACCTTCGTTTGGCGCAGGTGGCAGATCGTGTGGAAGTGCCATACGCCGAGAAGGACTCCCGTACCCTGACGCTACCCAAGAGTCAGGTCCTGAAGCGCGAGGTCTACACCAAAGTGCTGAAGGGCAACACGATGGTGCGTAAGCTGCTCTTGTGGAAGACCAACAAGGAGAATGAGGGCGCTGTAGGCGGCCTGTCCAAGTACCCGGCCTATGTGGTGCACTACACGGACTTCAGTCCGAATCGAAAGGACCCGCTGGACAGCGAACTGCGCGTCTCAAACTCGCTGCCGCAGATCGAAGCGTTGTACCAGGAGCTGCTGACGGAATCTACCGGCCGAGGTTGGACAAAGGCATAGCCGGCGCTGAAGGCAATGAGGTCGCCGCTCCGGTTGCTGCGATGGTTCCGCAGCCCTGGACGACGCGGGAATACATCCTGAAGGCGCTGGCCGCGGCCAAGGCGGAGATCGAGCTGCTGGAGAGGTAGTACTCGAAGTAGTCGAGGCGGCTTGGACGACCCTCTGCCAAGGGACGGCCGGTCCAAAGTGCCCCAAGGAAAGCCTCCAGAGGTTCTACCCCCGGGTAAAATTGCCGGGCCGACTCGGCGGCTTTGGCCGTAAATTTCATTCCCGCGCGAGTTGCGGCTGGACCGCGGCGGCCTTTGTCGCAGGCGGACACGCCGAGCTCGTTCGTGCCGGTGCCGCTACATGATCTCGCGTTTCAGAGATTCCCAATCCGGCCGGAGTTTGACCTCTCGGCCGAGGATGCTAGCGAATCATGCTTGTTTGCGCTTCACCCTCTTGGCATTCGGCTTGAGATCACGTATGTTAGACATGTCACTAACCGGGAGGCGACAATATGTATCGTCACGGCGATGTCCTCATTGAAGCAGTGACCGAGATCCCGAATGGTGCCCGCAAACTACCCGACTGCACCTTGGCCCAAGGCGAGTTGACCGGCCACAGCCACCGAGTAGCTCAGGCCGACGCGGCGGAGTTGTACGAATCGAGTGGCGTGTTGTTTCTGCGCGTGATCAAGGAGCAAGCGACCATCGTCCATCAGGAACATAAACAAATCGATTTGCCGCAGGGGCTCTACCGGGTGTGGCGACAGCGCGAATATTCGCCTGAGGAAATCCGCATCGTCCGTGATTAGCCGCTTTGTTCCGCTGCGCTGCTTGCTGCGTTGGGCTGCCGGTGTCTTCGCGGGCGGCTCGACCCTTGGCCGGCCGGCGCCAATCCGCCCGGAGGTCCCCATCAAGCGCCCATCTCCGAAAGCGTGGAACACCCGCGCGCTCAAATTGCGGGACAACGGCAAGAGCATTTCCGTGGACTATGACGACGAGAGCCTTGTCTTACCGGCGACCGCCCCGATCACAACACTTCGGACCCTTCCAAATGGCCTGCATTCGTTCAAAGTAGATCTCAGTGGATGCCGAGCCCTCGAACGCCTGCCGGACGGCCTGGAAGCCCGGCATTTGATCTTGAACGGATGCTTGGCCCTGCGCGAGCTGCCATCGGGCCTGTGCTGCTATCACCTTGAGGCAAACAGCAGCGGCCTGAGATCGCTTCCCGATGATCTGCAAGTCGAGTATCGCATCGATCTGGCGGACTGCCGCGAACTGAGCAGCTTGCCTGCCGGATTGGCGCCGTGCGCACTGAACCTGCGAAACTGCACAAAGCTGACCGCACTTCCTAAAGGCCTTGACGTGCGGTTCCTGGACATCAGCGGTTGCGGTGTGCTGATCGATTGGCCCGAGACTGCAATAGTTTCGACGGGGCGCCTGCTTATGCGCGGATGCATGGGCCTAAGAAGATTCCCGCCGCACATCCGTTCTCTCAGCCACCTGGATATTTGTGACTGCCCGCGGCTTCGCGAGTTGCCAGAAGGACTGGAAATCGGAAATTGGCTCGACCTCGCCAACACGGAACTCAAAGGGCTGCCAAATTCCCTCCAGGGCGTGTCACTGCGCTGGCGCGGCGTTCCGATCGAGAGCCGCATCGCGTTTCATCCGGAAACGATCACAGTCCAGGAGATTCTGCGCCAGCAAAACGCGGAACTCCGGCGCGTGCTGCTGGAGCGCTATGGCTTCAGCCGCTTTATGCAGGAGGCGAAAGCAGAGCTGCTCGACAAGGACAGCGACCCGGGCGGTGAGCGGCGGCTGCTGCGAGTGAAACTCGAGGGCGACGAGGACCTGGTCTGCGTCTCCTTCGTCTGTCCTTCGACGGGTCGGCAGTACATCACGCGTGTCCCGCCGGATATGGCGACTTGCCAACAAGCAGTTGCGTGGATGGCCGGCTTTGATGATCCGAAGCATTACCGCCCGCTGATCGAAACTTGAGCGCATCGGGCCAGCCATCCGGAATCCGCTCCAGCAGGCCAGCGCCGAACACTTCGCACAAATTCAAATAATCGAGATGGACATAGCCGATGTGGCAGCCACACATCGGCGCTGGGCAAGGGCTCTCTTTCAGGCAGGCTGGAAAACCCGCTTTGTAGATGTTGCCGAGGATCTCTGGCACGAAATGGCAGCGGCGCATGTTGCCATCTCCGTCCACGGAGACCACCTGATTCCCGCAGCGACAACTGCGTCCGGCGCTCGAGTGCCCGAGAGTGTTGAGTGGAAAGAGCGAATCAACCTCGCTGAATTCCTTGACCTGCGCCGCAGAGTAGTAGTTGCCGCGATCCTTGTACGCGTTAATCCACAGGTAGACTTCCGGCGGCAGCGCGGCACGCAAAGCCATGATTTCAGCCGCGTTCTCCAGCAACCCGACCACGCCGACGCTGTAGCGGATGCCCAGTGCAGTTAGGCGGCCGCATTGGGCCACAAAAGACGCACGCGACACCTGTCCGGGATGGTACGTCGTCCACAGCGCGACCTTCCCCGCGGGGGCGTACTCAAGCCAATCCAATGAGCCCGAGAGATTCGTCTGCGCGGCGACCTTTCTGATCTGCGGCAGAGCCGCCAGGCGGAGAATCGCCTCCTGATAAGCTTTGTGTATTAGCGCTTCGCCCCAGGGCGTGAAGAAGAAGGAGAGCGCATCACCCCCGCGCGACTCAACCCAGTTCACCAGTCGAGCCAGCTTGGCGGCATCCACATCGACATCCGCAGCGTTCGGCGGGCGCTTTGAAAACGGACAGTACCAGCAACCGTAGTTGCAGCTGGCCAGCGGCCCGCGATACAAAATCGTAAGCGTCAGCTCCACTGGAACGACTCCATGAGCTTTCGGACTTTGCCAGAGTACAGCCACGGCCCGATAACATCTGACTTGTCGATCCCAGGCTGGGTCAGGTGAAGTCGCCCGTCTTCTTCGCGCGCCAGCCCGCGTTCGCTCAAAATTCGCAGCTCGCGGAAATCAGCGATCGCCTCCAAGTCGAAACGATCGCGGTACGCTTGCAGAAACAAGCCATCTATCATCAGCAGCGACTGGATCAGGTAACGCCGGCGCTGGTCTTCCGCGTCGAGCTGATAACCGTAGCTCGCCACCTCAAACTCGCGCTCTGTCCTGTCTGCATAATCTTTCAGAACACTACGCACTCCGTTACAGCTCACCGCGTATGGCCACGAGTAATGCAGCGCTCGCGTGTAAGAGCGCGCGCCGCAACCTAAGCCGATCATCCCATCTTCCTGGCAGCAGTACTGAGGCGCACGCGAAGACTCCGCTGCGCGAAGCTGAAACATGCGCATTGAAATCTGCCGGTAGCCGGCGGCACAAAGAATGTCGCGTCCCATCCCATAAAGCTGCTGCCGGATGTCCGGCCAGAAGGAATTGCTTTGCCCCATCGCTGTCCGTGGCCGGACGTACAGTGGGTAAAGGTAGAGCTCCTCCGGCTGGTACATGAGTGCGCCACGAAGCGATTCCGTCCATGTTTGCGGGCATTGGCCAGGCAAGCCATAGATGAGATCCACGTTCAGTACGCTGAACTGCAGTTCTTTGGCGGTGGTGAGCGCCGCATGAGCATCACGAGCATTTTCCCGCCGGCCAACGGCTGCGTTTTCAGCATTGATGAAGCTCTGCACGCCCAGGCTCAGCCGGGATACGCCAAGCTGTCTCAATAGTGCCAGCTTGGTGCGGGTGGCCGTGGCCGGCGATGTTTCGACCGAGCACGGCACGCTGTCGGGTGCAAGACCAAGAGTGTTCCTTGCCAGATGGAACAGACGCTCGAGCTCCCGTTCCGAGAGCAGCGTTGGTGTGCCGCCACCAATGGCCATTCGGGCAACCGAGAACTCACCAAGTGCCTTTTGCGTTGCCTGTGCCTGCCGCTGGAGCGCACCTAGGTACACGTCGATGAACTCTCTGTTCAACTCAGCTTGGCTGAAAAGATTGCAGTAACCGCAGCGCGACTGGCAGAATGGAATATGAAAGTAGAGGAGCAGCGAAGTTCGCCTCTCCGATGCCCAGAGCTGATCGAGCCGGACGGAATGCGGCAGAACGCGATGCGCAGTCTTGTGTGGGTACGAGTAGGCATATCCCTGATAAGCGTCGCCTGCGAGAAGGGTGTCCAGTTCAGTCACGCGCGACGCTCCGGCAGAACGAACTCCGCATAGGGCACTTCCCAGATGACTGGATGGCACAGGCGGTGCCCGAAGTAGCCGTCTTCTCCGTAAGCTGTACCGTGATCGGAGCAGACGATGCAGATCACCCGCGCGCGGCGCTGCAGCAGAGTGAAAAGCGAGGGCATACATTCATCGACGTATTCGAGCGCGGCGCGATGCGTCAGCAGCGAGTCGGAGGTGGCACCTTCCAGGAAGATGCAGTTCGGCTGGTGCAGCGCGGAAACGTTTACGAACAGGAATAGGCGGCGTTCCTTCGGAAGCGCTTCGATCGCTTGGCGTGCAACGTGAACTTGGTTTTCCGTCGAATGCCGATCCGTGACTCCCATTTCGGGGGACCAGTGACTCTCCTGGAAAAATCCGGGCAACACGCAGCCCATCGGATTGCGCTTATTGAAGAAACCCACGCCGCCGACGCAGATCGTATGATAGCCACGCAGCGCAAAGCCGGTGATGATGTCAGGCGCGTCGAACACGCAGGTCTGTGGAGATGTCGTTTCACTGCCGTCAAAGCGGGTTGCGAACAGTCGCGAGTGTTTGCCGGGAGCAGCCGGTGTGGGCAAAAAGCCGGCGAAAAAAGCGTGGTGCGCCGAATAGGTGAAATTGCCGGGAGTGTGGCGCTTCTCCCATTTGCCTTGGGGCAGGATCCGCGCGAAGTTCGGCGTTGAGCCTTCAGAGAGTGCCTGAACCGCGACATCATAGCGCAACGTATCGAGCGTAACGAAGAGCACGTCATGCGTGCCGACAAGTGCGTTGGCGTCGATCATAAGGCCTCCGGCAGGTCGAGAATGCTCTCGATGATCCTGCAGGGCTGTGGCAGCTCGCGGGGGTAGCTGCGCCCGCGGGCGACCCAGCAGCTCGCCATGCCGTGCTGCATCGGCCCGAGCACGTCACGTTCCACATCGTCGCCGACCAGAAGCGACTCACTCGCGCAAAAGCCAGCGCGAGAGAGCGCACCAGCGTAGATACGCGCGTCGGGCTTTGCGACTCCCAACTCGCCCGAAATGATTATTGAGTCAAAGTACTGCGACAGGCCGGCACGCTGGAGTTTCCGTCTCTGTCGAGAGCCGTGCCCGTTCGAGATCACGCCAAGGCGGTAACGACCCCGAAGGGAAGCGAGCATGTTGCAGATGGCGGGGTCGATCACGATGTTATCCAGAATAGCTTGCGCGCAGGCTTGCCAGAACTCGCTTGGTGTCATCTGTAGTCTGGGAAACGAGTTGACCACCCATTCGGAAAACTGCGACCGTGGAGCATATCCGCGCTTGTCGCGCTCCAAGCACGCGGCCACGTATCGCTCGCTTTCCGATATTGCGAACACATCCGGTCGCGACTGCATGAACGTATCGAGCGCGCTCCGCATGGCTTTGGTTCTGTCCACGAGCGTGTCGTCAATATCGAAGAAGATCGCCTTCAGCATGAAACACCTGCCGTGGGACACATCGCGCGAATCTCCATCGTATAAGTGTCCATCCCGCCACAAAGCACATCCGGCAGTAGATCTCCGAATGCGTTGACTTCGCAAATTGCGTGGGAACAGAATGATGGCGTTACGAGTACGTCTATTCCAGCGTAGAGGCTACCGGGAAAAACGGAAGCGGTCCGGCGACAGCTTTGCTCCACGGCGCTCCACGCCGCCTCAGGCATTCGGTTGCGGACCTCCTGCACATTGCCGCGATGTGCGCCGAGATGCAGATTGGTCATCGGTGCTTTGCTCAAACGCACAACAGTATGCCGCGGTTGGCCAGCGATCGTGACGATTCGCAGATCGAAGGTGTGATCGGCGATCCCGGCTTTCGGCACCCACTCTTCCACCTGTGCGCGTTCCCGGCATACCGCGTTCACGATTTCTGTGACGTCCTCCAATCTGGTGTACTGCCGAATCTTGCGCGAATTATAGAATTGGGTTTCACCATTGTGGCGGACGATTTCCATCGTTGTTTTCGCGAGCAACCGAGGTCCATTTTGCGCCAGCGCGATTACGCTGGACGCGCTTGAGCCGTGTGCTGGTTTGATGAACACGCGTGGGCAATGGCGCCGCTGCATTTTCGAGAATAGCTCTTCGACGTTGCGGATGACGCCCAGTGAAGCAGGTACGGGTATCCCGTGGTGAGCGAGCAGAGCATGGCTGCGTCGCTTATCAAACATCACTTCAATCTCCGACGGCGAGTTCATCAGCGTAACGGTACGGCGAACGTGCAGCTCACGCACGATTCTGCGCAGGGCCGAGCGGAAGCCCAGGAACCACTGGCGGTATGGAAATATCCGGCCGCGATCCAGGACGAGTGCGGAAACCTCTTCTCTTGTGAGTCTTAGTGACTCCTCCTCATCGTCGTCTTCTGAGGCTCCGGCCGAGAGCAGGGCGCGATCAACTTCGAGGTTTCTTCCGGGAGACTCAATCCGCAGAACGGCGCCGGCCTCGATGCCCCGAAAGAGCGGACTACTATCTGAAAGGAAATCTGCCCAGGCAACCACCTGCGCGAGAGGCAGATTCAGGTTTCGCAGAGCTTGCTGAAAGAACGTCACACGGCGATCGCCTGGGGTGCCCAGCATGACGAAGCGGGTTGGCGGCTCACTCGGAGACGGCGACATAACGGTCCTCGCCATCTGGGCGACGCGCATCATCTGCGATCACTTGGATCCCGAGTTGCCTCAGTTTTGACAGCAAGCCCGACGCAACATAATGATGATGAAGATCAAGTGTCTTGAGCCTGCGCGTGGCAGGCGCATCCAGCAAAGCACGCGCGCCGTCATCACCCAAGGTTCCGAGCGATAAATCCAGCGCCTCAACTCGCTCCAGAAGCGGCGAAGACGAAATCGCTCGCGCGACTTCGTCCGCGTACTCGCAGTCACGCAAGCCGAGGTATTTGAGCTTGGGAAGCCGATCTTGGGCAAAGAGCGGCGTCAGGTCGGCAATCGTGGAATCGCCGCCATAATCATCGGTACCCAACCAGAGTTCCAGGTGCTCCAGGTTCGGCAAATCCGCCAACGCGACTTGCCGGACAACCTCCTTTGGCAGTCCGCCGCTCTGCAGTATCAACGTTCTAAGGCCTGTGTGCTTCAATGGCTCGCCAAGGGACAGGTCATTTCCTCCTCTGATCTGTAGATGTTCGAGATGGGGGTACGCTTGCAGAACTGGTGCAAGATCGCTTTGCTGAATCCAGGAGATCTCATTCTCCTCCTGGGTTATGTCCCCGATAAAAAGCGCCTTCTGCTTCGGCAGCCTTGCTTTCGCTGCGACAAGCGCTTTGACAATCTCCACACTGGTGTCAGTTCCGTCGAACGTGCTGCAGCCTACCCAAGACCCCACGATTAGTCCTGGCGCCTCGCTGCTTCCCGGTTTGGACAGGAAGTTCTCTAATAGCTGAGTCCATGAGTTTCCGACTGGCTTGAGCCGTCTGCCTCGAAATAGCTCTCGAAAAATGCCAATGAGACAACCCGATTTGAACCGCTCAGGATCACTGTCGTACAGCAAGCCAAGGCGATAGATCACTGATGCAGGATCGGTTAACTCCTGCTTCGGATCAAAGTCCTTCACTGGGAACCCAGCGAAAGTGGTAAGGTGCTCTAAGCTCTCCATCAACGCTCACTCGGAGACCGCAACATAACGGTCTTCACCATCGGCACCGGCATCCTCTTGTTCGTCAAGATTGACCTCAATCGGCAGCTTTCTGAGCTTCTTCATCATTGCGTCCGACAGGTAATGATGATGCAGATCCAGCACTTTCAGTTCTTTCATGCCAGCGGAATCGAGCAGGTGCTGAGCGCCGGCGTCGGAAAGTGTTCCGAGCGACAAATCGAACGTCTTAATGCGCATCAGAATTGGCGAACTGGCGATGGCTTGCGCAATTTCATCAGCGTTCTCGCTGTCGCGCAGTCCGAGATACTTCAACTTTGGGAAGATCTTTCCGTCCAGCAGTGCTTTCAGATCATCAATGGTCGAATCCCCGCCGTAGTTGTCAGTTCCGAGCCAGAGCTCCAAATGCTCCAGGTTTGGCAGACTCGCGCGAAGCACCTGCCGTACGACTTCGGCGCTCAGGCCACCGGTCTCGATGATGAGAGTTTTGAGCGCGTCGTTTTTCGGTTTTCCAAGGCTCAGGTTCGTGTTCCCGCGCACTCGGAAATACTCCAATTGTGGATACGCGCTGAAGACGGGAGACATGTCGGTTTGCTGAATCCACGAGATCTCGGATTCTTCAGACGTGATATCCCCGATAAACAGGTAGCGCAGCGCTGAGAGCTTAGTTCTCGCGGCTACGAGCGCCTCCACAATCCTGCTGGAATCAGTGCCGGCTGGGTCGCCCCATGAGCCTATGATTAGACCGAGGCTCTCCTTCGCTAACGGCTGCTGTAGGTACTTGGCGATGAGGTCCGGCATGGTCGAGCCAGACTCAGCGGCATCGTAGTCGAGGGCCAAACGGTACATTAGTTTTGCCTTGACCGGCTTCTCCGGATCAAAATCGACAACCTTAAAGCCAGCGAGTTCTTCGACGTGCGAACTGAGCATAATCCGATCTCCGATACATAATGAAGTTGTAGTTGGAGGCACATGTTACACGCGGTGAAATGAGACTGCAAACAGCGAGAAATCAAAAGACTCTCTGGCGTTCAGCCTTCCCGCAAGTGTTCACCGGTTTCCTTCTCTGCAGGCGCCGATGCGGATAAACGCAGAGCCCCACGTTCGTATCAGTCCACGATTCCTCCATGACGGACGGAACCGCCCCGAACACGTACGCCGCTTTCAGCAAGGCACACGGCCAATGTACGCTTGCAGATCCTCTTGACCGTTCTCGTTACCGCTGTCCAGTGAACTCCATTTTCGTTCCGCCATCACCGTTCAACCCTTCTACCCCACCCGATTTGGCCCAAATCGAATATCTGCATGGGACGGGTGTGCGTGAAGACGAGGAATCGAATTCCCCATTAGTTTGCATGGGACGGGGGTACGTGAAAACGGTGAATCGTGTTTTCCTGTCAGTCACGGAGAGAATGCCCATGTCATCGACCGCGCGGCCAGGAACGAGTGGATGTCCGCATCTCCGATGGCCGCATGGGGCCGAGAGGGGGAGGCTTGCCGGGGTCGTTGCGACCGCCGTCCTGGTGCTCTGTTGGTTCAGTCTTCCGGCGTGGCCGGCGGAGTCCCTGGGAGAGAAGAGCAAGGCGCCCATGAACGTGGTTCGCTATGGCGACTTCGGGGCTCAAGGCGACGGCAAGACGGACGACATCGAGGCGATCGCCAAGGCTCATGCCCATGCCAACGAGCACGGGCTTCCCGTGAAAGCGGATGGCGGCGCGACGTACTACATCGCGGGACTGGACAAGATGGCCGTCATCCAAACCGACACCGATTTCGGCGCCGCCAAGTTCATCATCGATGACACCTCAGTAAAGAACCACAGAGCGAATATCTTTGAAGTCCGGTCGTCATTGAAGCCCGTCAAACTGGAGGGCGTCACGTCCCTGAAGCGGGATCAGCCGAAGATCGGCGTGACGCTTCCCCGGAGTTGCGTGGTTAGCATCACCAACTCGCATGTGAAACACTACATCCGGTTCGGCGCGAACCAGAACTCGGGATCCCCCCAGACCGATGTTTTCATCGTCGACAAGAACGGCAATGTCGACGCGAACACTCCGATCATTTGGGATTTCGATCAGATCACAGCCATCACCGCGCAGCCCATGGACGAGAAGCCGTTGACCATCACTGGAGGACAGTTCACCACCCGCGCCAACGCCGCCGAGTCGCGCTACACCTACTACGGGCGGGGGATCGCGATTAGGCGTTCCAACGTGGTGGTCGAGGGGTTGGAGCACCGCATCACCGGCGAGGGCGACCACGGCGCGCCTTACGGCGGGTTCATCAACGTCGGCGACTGCGCCAACGTGACGGTCAGAAACACGGTTCTGACCGGCCACAAAACCTACCGGACCGTCGGTTCGGCTGGCGTTCCGGTCTCCATGGGCACCTACGACATCTCACTCAACCGGGCCCTGAACGTCTCGTTTGTCGACTGCCGTCAGACCAACGACATCAAGGACGATACGTATTGGGGCATCATGGGCTCGAACTTCTGCAAGAACCTGCGGTACGAACGCTGCGCCTTCTCCCGGTTCGATGCCCACCAAGGTGTGACGAACGCGACGATCCGGGACTCGACCATGGGCTACATGGGGATCAACGCCATCGGCTGCGGCACCTTCACCGTGGAGAACACCACCGTCTACTGCCGGAGCTTCTTCAACCTGCGCGGCGACTACGGCAGCACGTGGCGGGGCGAGTTCGTCATCCGGAACTGCGTCTTCGTGCCCGCCTGCGGCAAGCCGGTGAGCGGCACGCTGATCGGCGGCTCGTACTCGGGTCAACACGACTTCGGGTACACCTGCTACATGCCGGAACGGATCACAGTCGACGGGCTGCGCATCGACGACAGCGCACATCCGGGCGGTTATCAAGGCCCGGCCATCTTCGCGAACTTCAACCCTAAATGCACCGATGCTTCGTACGTGGAGAAGTTCCCCTACGTGAAGACCAAGGAGGTCATCCTGAAGAAGGTGACCACCGCCAGCGGCAAACCGCTGAGGACCAGCGACAACCCATTCATGTTCAAGGACGTGGTTGTCAAGTCGATGAGCGAATGAGGGAATACTGCATAATTAGGGGTGCATTAACGAAAAACATGAAGGAAGCCATATGATGAAAAAAGAGTTGGTTGTTTGTTGTGGGTTGCTGGCTGCCGTTCTGGCGTTCGGTGGGGAGCGGGTTGTGCTGTGGCCGGAGGGAAAGATCCCGGACTTCCAGACCCAGCAGATCGCCGCGACCACCCAGGAGGTGAAAGCGCCGGGCTTCCGGGCGGCGGAACATACTATGCCGTATCTGGACTGGTACGAGGCGCCGGCGGAGAAGAACGGCGGTTGTATGTTGCTCATTTCCGGCGGCGGCTATCAGAGTTGCTGCGATGGGCCGTGGATTGATCGGACCGCGAAGATGTTCACCGGGCTCGGTTTCGTGTGCGCGAGCCTCACCTACCGGACGCCGCGTCCGCAGGGGCTGCCTATCTACCAGAGCGCGTGGGAGGACGGCCAACGCGCCGTCCGCCTCGTCCGCAGCGAGGCGAAGAAGCGCGGCTTCGACCCCGAGAAGATCGGCGTGTTCGGATTTTCGGCGGGCTCGCACCTGACGGTCATGCTTGCGACGAGCGCGCTCACGCTGGCGTACGGGCCGGTCGACGAACTCGACCAGCTTCCGTGCCACGTCAACTGGGCGGTGCCGATCTACACCGCCTACGCGCTTACGGACGGACTCGCCGGCCCCAACACGCGCGAGGGCGACGCGATCGACACTAAGCTCTCGGACGTGTTCAAGTTCGATGCTAAGACGTGTCCGATGGCGCTCTTCCACGGCGGGGTGGACGTCTATTCGCCGAACGGCTCGACCCAGATCTACCGCCAGCTCCGCAGGATGAAGATCCCGGCCGAGCTTCATCTCTTCGCGGACCGTCCACACGGTTTCATGGGCGACTCGAGCAAGGGCGAGGACGGCACAGCCTACGATCACTGGCTCGACCGTGTCGCCGAGTACATCCGCCAGATGAATTTTGATGGGCGGCGCGGCGCGGAAGAGGACCTGATGGCCCGCTATCCGAACGATGACGCCCGTGGCGCATACAGCAAGGAGCCGGTCTGGCCGGAAGGCAAGATGCCGGATGCGCAGACGAAGCAGTGCTTGCCGTATCTCGAGTGGCACATGCCGAAGGTGCTCAAGACGAAGGCGATCCAGATCATCTACTCGGGCGGTGCCTACGGGGGCAACGATCCGGACGGATTCGAAGTCGCGCCGACGCGGCGCTACCTGAACGAAAAAGGCATGACGGTCGTGACGATGAAATATCGCACGCCGCGTCCTCTGGGTGGGCTGGCCAAGCACACGACCGCGTGGCAGGACCTGCAGCGCACCATCCGCATCGTCCGCAGCGAGGCCGCGGCGAAGGGGCTCGATCCCGACCGCATCGGCATCATGGGCTCCTCGGCCGGCGGACACCTGACGCTCATGGGCGCGACCAGCTCGAAACGCCGTTCCTATTCGCCGATCGACGATCTTGACAAGATTCTCTGCAACGTGCAGTGGGCGGTCGCGATCTATCCGGCGTACGCGCTCACGGATGGCGCGGATGCCCCGAATACGAAGGGCGGCAACGAGGACGATGCGCGGCTCGTTCCTGAGTTCTCGTTCGACCTCGCGACGTGTCCGATCCTGTTCATCCACGGTGACGCGGACGGTTGGGCGGCGATGAATTCGGTGAAATGCTGGGAGCAGCTTCGCCGGATGGGGATCCAGTCCGATCTCCACACACTTGTCGGGCGCGGGCACTGCTTCCAGAGGAAAGCGGCCCCGGGTACGGGCAGCTACACCTGGATGGGGCGCATTTGGGAATTCATGAACCACAAGGGGTTCAACAAGTAACCTTACGGTCAACGCCCGGTTCGCGTTGCTGAATCGGGGATCTCGCCTAAGTGACGTCGCAGCCCGTTTGCGCCCGCAGCGCGGAGCGGGACGTTCTCGCGACCCGGCGAGAACTCGCGCCCAGGGCGCGCAGGAACGCGCAGGAACGCGCGGTTTTGGCCAACGGGAGGGCGGCAAGATATAGCCCGGAGGAGAGGGGAATCGGCGGATCACTCGGCGGTTCGGTCATTACCTCGGTAGTTTAGATAAATCGAGAGTCTCGCCGACTGGCGGCTGAATGGCCGGAACGGGCTTGCCATCCGCATTTAGCAGCGGCGCCACGAGATTCGCGACCATTATTCTGCGGATGTGAACGTCCCACGACGGCTTCAGGATCACAAGCCGTAAATGTCGCGCTTTGGTCTTGTCGAAATAACCGTTCCACGAATACGGCGGACGCAACCGATCGACTTCAACGAGCGTCTTCCACGTCGTCGCATCGTTCGAAGTCTGCACGGCAAAATGTACAGCTTGCGCAGAGCCCAGGCCAAAATAGTTGAATTCCGTCTCCACGTCGAAATCAACGCTGATCCACT
Organism: Planctomycetota bacterium; assembly: GCA_036504595.1. Lineage (GTDB taxonomy): Bacteria > Planctomycetota > SZUA-567 > H5-PLA8 > H5-PLA8 > DASXUX01. The sequence goes on from DASXUX010000105.1 coordinate 40,572, forward strand.
GCGGAATCTGCTGGGTGAGAAACCAATCGCCGCTGCCGGTCGCCGAAAACTTAGCGCCGGATTCAGGCCGAATGCTTCCCGAGAACTTCTTGCCGATGACCAGATTGACTGTGTCCTTGGGCGCGTCTGGAACCGAGGCTACCGTGACCGGTGGCTTGGGTGGACGGGGCGCGCGCGGCGCTTTTGCCGGCTGCGGCGCAGGTGCGGGCGCGCTGCTGTCAACGATGGCATAGCACGCGTACTCAGTTTCAAATGGCGCATTCTGTCCACCAGTCTGAAACTTTGCCACGATGACCGCACTGCTCGTCAGCAGGTCGGCTGGCGCGAGTACTTTTCCTGACAGGTCATGAGCAAAGACGGTGACGCCGGCTGGTGCCGCAAGATTGACGAGCAGTTCGCTCAACGTGATGGCTTTCGGCAAGTTGATCACATGAGAGGCGTTGTCGATCGCGATACCGTCGTGGGCACTCAAGGCCGCACGAGGCGTCGCGTTGTCAGTACACTGAAAGACCTCCAATTCCGGCACGCCAACCGACGGGCGCGGGCTGGAGCCAAGCTTACTGAACACAATCCTCACCGATTGTGCCTTTGTCGGATGGAACGAGATCGTGACGACGTTGTGGGCCTTGGCGCTTGAGTTCACGAATTGGCCGTGCGGGTCAGCAGCGATTAGTGCGGACTCATTCACCACGGCGAAGCCCGGCGAAACGCCCGGGTCTGGATCGTCATCGACTTCCGCATCATCCGAAGATTCCAGACGCCAACCCGTGAAGGCAGCGCGACCGTTAAACAAGTAGAATCGAACTGTGTTGAACGTCACCGGCTGCTGGCCGAACTTGATGCCGCCGAACGCTCCATCCTTCCCGTCGCTGGACCACATACCGAGCGAGTCCGTCCGCCCATCGTTAAGTTTGGCAATGCCGAACGGGCCGTTGCTTCCGCTGCCGATTGGTGTCGCACCTTTGATGCGAGCGAGGTTTGGCGGACCGTCTTCCGCAGGCCATACCGCCGAAATGGGCAGCACCAGGATTGCGGTGATGAACCATACGTTTGGTTTCATGCGCTCTGTTCTCCGAAGCACTTCCATAACGGCGCGCGGACGATTGCATCTTCATACACTAACCCGCGCCGTCTGGCAGCGCGCGGCATTTCGTGAATACTGTGTGTCTATGACGCGGGTGAATGAGCCGCGGAAGCAACCTTGGGTTTTCCTCTTTTACGTCGCGGCGTTCGCGCAGAGTTCTTCTGGTTCGCGCCATTGGCCCGACCCGTGGGAACTCGCGCCCACGGCGCGCAGGAACGCGCGATTTTGGCCAACGGGCGGGCGGCAAGATATAGCGCGGAGGAGGCGGGAATCGGCGCGAGGGCTTTTGCACCCAGTGATCTCTGCAAGTTGTCATCTCGGATAGTCCAGTATGATATGATCGGAGTTCTCGTTCGGGTTTGCGCATTGAGTCACTGCGATATTTAGGAGGGGAAGAAATGCCGGAAAGAATCCCATCAGCGGAGTACTAGGTTTGGTCGTGCGACACACCTGGGACTGCCGAAGTGCAGGAGTATCTACTTACTGAGCGGAGGCTCTGGAACGAGTTTTGGTCAAAGGAGAAACAATTTGGGAGAGTAAAGTATATTCCTTATTTGGAATATCTGCTCTCGCAACAGGCTGGCGCCCCCTCCGCACCCCGGAACACGAGTAGAGAAACGCCGGAACAGTTCATCGCCAGGTGTCCGGAGTTCTCAATGCCCGGGCTCATTGGCCAGAAGGAATTTTTTTCACAATATCCACAATTTCAACTTGAAGCAATAAGGAACGACAGCAGATTTCGCCCCCTTCTCACATTCTTGGAAGAACGACGAACGCTAAAAGTCCCTTTTTTTGTCATTGGATTTCGAGATTCATTTGAGAAACCCGGTGAGAGTTATGGTTACCCGTCCTGGTATTACTTTTTTTGCAAAGTCGTCCCGGTTCTTTTCTTGAATGTTGCATCTGATGATGAAATAAGACAATTCGACAACGCACTGAATGAGATTATCCCGTACTGCTGGCCGGCGCAGTTTGTGACTGGGAAAAAACAGGTTCAGCCGTTCCTCTTCGGAAATGCGTTCTGGGCGCTTAAGCGCGCGGAACAACTCGTTGACGCCGAAAAACTACATCTTCTCTTTCGCGATAAAGTTGAAAAGGAACGACGGAAGTTTCAACGGTTGGAGCGCAAGTACGCAGACAAGCCGAGTGCCACGACAGAATTGGACGGAGATATGGATGATGCCGTAAAGGCTGTTGTCCAGTTACAGCAGGTGCCACGAGAGGTGGCCGTGCAAGCCGTGCAGCGCGCGTTCGCGGAACTGAACCAGACGGGCAGCGCACCGCCTATGGTTCAGGAAGTGATTCAACGGGCATTGCGCCACACAGGCTGATTGCACCTGAGCAAAATCGAATTTTTTAATCGCTCACTGGCTTTGTTTTGGAAGATTGTTCTGCGAATTCTTTGGCCCCGTGAAGACGGCACTCTGCGGCGCACAAGATCCGAACGTTCTTGAGTTTCTCGCTCGAGATCGAAATTTCCGGATCCCTGCCGTGGCGACGAAACGCCGGAGCGCCCCGGCGCCTAACCCGAACATCTCATTTGAAACGTTTCGCGCCCGTTCGCGCAGAGCGGATCGTCGGGGCGTGGCATGCCCAGAGTGGTGTAGATAACCTGCTTACCGTGGCGTTTGCAGTCGGCGCTATAGGTTGCCGATAGGTCGATGTCCTGAAAACGCCCCCACCGGCTGACATCTAGGCACAGCACGAAGTCGAAGTCCTTCCGCTTCTTGACCCAGTTCTCCATCATGTCGTTGAAGGCGTCGCGACCCTCGGCGGTCAGACCGGACTTCCCGCGATCGGAAAATTCGTGGATGATGTCTACACCATTTTCTTTCGCCCATTTCTGGACGAGTTCCTGCTGGATAGCGACGGAGTTCTCCTGCCGGTCCCGTGCTGAGTGGCGGTAGTACTCCACGCCCCGGAATCGCGGTGCCGCTGGCGCTGTGGCCGGCTGCTCCTTCACCCACCATGGACGCTGGTTGCCGTTGTTCATCGCTGCCTCGCTGATCTCGCACACGTTCAACTTCAGCCGCAGCAGGCAGGTGACCGGCTGCGGCGCGACCAACACCGTTGGTGGGCAGTATGCGCCAGGCCCGTGCGATTCAGTGGGGTGTGGCTGTGCGAAATGCGTGCGATGGCAACGACGAGGCTACAGCTCCAGGATATAGCGCTCCTGGTGGCCACGAATCGCGGCCGCCAAGTCGGTCATGCCGCCGCCGCAGAGCTTGCGGCGGAGTTCCCGAACCATGCTGCGAATCGTGGCCGTTTCCGTGTATTCGTCGTGCCACACATCCTGAAGCAGGTCCAGGTGGGTAACGTACTGATTCGGACGCCGGGCAAGGCGTTCCAGCAGCCGAAATTTGAGAGTTTGGCCCAGATGCAGCGTCCTGCCTCTCCAAATCACAGAAAGCGTGGACTCATCAATCAGCGGGCGCTGCTTATGACGGGCCAAGCTGGGAGCCAGCTTGAAGGCGTGGCGGCCACTGTCGGTGGGCGCGTCATCATCCAGTTCGGCGCGCACGAGGGTGCGGATTTCCTGGGCGCAGATGGCCGCGGTCATGAGGGTTTCAGTGAGTTGACTGGCGAGGGCGTCCAGTCTGTGGGCATTGTCGGTGAGCATTGCGGTCTCCGTTCATCGGCCGCAGATGACATGACCTCCACGCCTGAACTGGCCCACGTCGCTCAGGAGCAAGACGTATGCGGGGGCAGATCCGCTGGGCCTGCTTGGATGGGCCGTCAATGCACTTGTCGCAAAGAGTTGGCCGCATCGCGATGGCAAAGCTCGCGCCGAGGGCGCCCGGGCGTCTGACTCGCGCAGAGGGGAATCAAAGGGATGATACGGAGTCCTCCGCCGTGGTTGGGGCCGGCGGTGCTGTTGCCGCTATTGCCTCGGGCGGCAGCCGGCAAAGGCGCATGCCTCAACCGAGCCGGCTATCATTCCGCACGCCTTAGCGTCCTGCTGGCGCTGAGGCTCTCGAAGTGCCAAGCCACTTTCGCTGCAAATGCGACGGAATGGATCAGCGTGTCCAGCTCAATGGTTAGTTCCTGTGCCGCTTCCGTGAAATTGGCCGACGAGATGAATGTGGTCCTGCCGTCGACCACAGCTGTTTTTGTGTGCAGACTTGCCCGCTTGGCGGTGTTGATCTCCAGCGCGCGTGGGTCGTAATAGATCTCCGGTAGGCGCTGTCCTGGCCACTCCTCACGCCTGAATCTGCTGAGAAACCTGCAGACGATCTCGGATGGAGCAGAAGTGTCGTGCCCGCGTGCCACGTTGAGGAACATGCGTAGAGCGACTATAATGGTGGATCAACACTCACCTTGAGTGCGTTTCTGTGCCCTCACTCGGCTCCACACAACATCATCATCTACGTCAATAGCGAACAAGGTGGCACCCCTTGGGCACTTGAAGTCCAAGGCGATACCGACACCATTCGCGGCGGCCGTGCCCGGCTCGACGGCTCGCACGTCGGTGTCGTCGACCTTCATGCTCTGGATGCGCCCCCATCGCGCGCCGGTCGCTTCGATGAGGACGAACACGGGCTGCCCGACGAAGAGCCGCTGGGCGGGCTTCTCGACGACCACTACTGTCCCGTTCTTGTACGGCCCGTCATCTTGTCGCTGCTGAAGCTGGATGCCTTGGCCAGGCGCGGCGTGGTGGTCATGGAGGTATCGCCCCACGGCGATCGAGAAGACCGACTTCGAAAGCGCCTCGATGAAGCCAACCGCATCGGACATCTTGTCTGAACCAAGTAGATCGTCGGGATTGCCTCCTCGGTGCGCGACCTGATTTCTGCGCTCGACGATGTCCTTGAGCCTTTCCTCGATCGTAGTTACAGGCACCCCGTCCTGCGGTGGGGCATTGAGATCCTTTGCCGTGCAGTACCAGTCCAGCAGCGCGTCCGCCCGGCAAACGCGGTCGCAGACATTGTCAATACCCACCGCCGCGAACAGTGTGTCGATCTCGCCTCTGCGCAGGTTCAAGTCGTGAGCGACTACCGCCGCCTCGTTGAGCGTGTACGGCGTGACACCGTTCAGGCATTCGAATAGGTTCTTCACGACATCGAGTTCGCGGATGCCGGCGTAGCGGCCTTCTCCGAGGCGCCCGCGAGAGAGAATCTCGGCTGTTCGAGAGAGATGCTTCTTTACGAGCTTTGGCGGCAGGTCGGCGTACTCTACGCGACGGGCCTCGAGGCGCACATAGGCGGCTACGAGGTTTTCGATGAACTTCTCGAATGACGCATAGAGAGCGACAGCGAACGCCGCGTAGTCGAACCGACGACGGATCGTCATATACTGCCGCACAAGGGAGTCCTTGTGTTCCTCGAGCACCGAGTTCACGGGAGTGATGGACCTTACGAGATCCCGCAACTCGTTCAACTCCTTCTCGATCTCGTCGAACGTGGAACGCACAGGTAGTCTCCGTCGCGATCAGGCCTTCGTGGTCTTCGCGATCGCGGCTGCGAACGCTTCGCTCACGCAGCGGTTCCTGTTCTGGGTGTCGGCGAAGTTCGTGCGACGGCCTGAGAAGAGCGCCTGGTTCTTGGTGTACATGGCCGCCAATTCGGCACACAGGACGTCCTTCCTCGCGATGAGCTTCGCCCGGTGCGGGACCACTTCGCCGCTGTTTGCTACGTACATCAGCGGGTCGTACACGATCTTCGTGGGACGTTTCGACGATCCGATCACGCAGAAGGACTCAGCGTCTAGAGCGTCCCACAGGAACGCGACCGTCGACTCGAACATCGTGCGGTAGTCGCGAAGAATGGCCGCAGAGAAGCGGTTGCCCTCGATGATGAAGCCGTCGAGGAACTCGGAGATCTTGTTCAGGCCGGCCTTGAAGGAGTCGATCTGCCGATATGCGAAGAAGCGGAGAACCAGCTCGACGTCCTCCATCTTCTCGAACATGCGCTTGCCCGTCGTCGTGGACTCGTCGACGGCCTCCTCGGAGTCCTCGTCGACGGCCTCCACCGGAATCGGATCGAGCGGGATACCCCACATGCGTCGGAAGGTTTCGTTCTCCGAAAGCTTGAGGCACAACTTGTTGAGTGGGCCGTCGTAGACCGCGTTACGGGTCTCTTGGCTGCCGAGCTTCACGCCGCCCGAGTTGAGCCGTTCGAAGACCATCTTCTTGAGCATGGCGGCCTGTTCTTCGGTGGCGGCCGTCTCCTTCTGTCCGCCATGTAGCTGCTGCGGAGTTCGTCGGCCACGGCGCCGATCACTGCCATACGGGCGAATGCCTTGAACTCCTTGCCCATTGTCGGATCAAACCGGCGCTCCGCTCGCCACAAGCCGATCAGCGCCGCTTGCTCCAGTTCTCCATGAGCCAGCACGCCAGCGGGCACGCCGCGACGGGAGCGGTACTTACGCGCCAGAGTCACGGCCCAGCTTTGATTTTCGGCAGAGAAGAGCGCGGAATCGTATTCCATGCTCGTCTATTCGTTGCGAACGCCAGCTTCCGCACAGCGCTGCAGTGGATGCGTGCGTTTAATTATGCGCAGAATGAAATTCGAAAACGCTGTCTATGCGAGCAGGGGGTAAGTCTAGGGCGTCAGGCGAAAAATGGGGTGGGGGCGCGGGGCAGATTTCTGGACTCGCTTCGGTCACTGCGCTTCCTTGGCTTGCCGCCCCTTCTCGCTGCCCACTCTCTGCCCTTGCTCGCGCTCATTGCGGTTGGGCATCGCGGTTTTGACCTCTGGCTTTCTCACACCGCCAACTGCTCAGCACTGGCTTGCAGCGGAGAGCAACGCCACCGCACGTCTGGCTTGCCGGAAACGCAGCCTGAATCCTGCGCTCTGTCGGCGTCAGGCAACGGCAGACGCATCAGAAGCCGCTTTGGACGCCATACCCACGGCTGCTCCCCCTGGAATACGGCGCAGCAGGCCACCGGCGACGAGGCGTGAGCCACTGTTTGCGGCCCGCTGGAGCTGCCGCCTGATGCGAGCCGGTAGCCGGTCGTCTGCGGCGATGCGGCGGCAAGCCGTGAGCACCTTTGCCTCCAGCCTCGCGTCGGCGCCAGCCTTCATCGCCTCACACGCATAAATGCAGACGCGATCTTCGCGGTTGTGCGCCCGCAGCGACCACTGGCAGTCCAGCGGGCAGACAGGCGCAGAGCAGGCGGCGAACTTCGGGCAGTCGGAAGGTTTCATCGCGATCCTCCCGCATTGGGCATTGATGCCCGCACCATCGCGAGGATGCCAGCCTTCAGCGCGTCGGGCAGCTTTGGCCACGCCGCGCTGATTTCGGCCAGATCGGCGGGTAGTGCCGGAAAAGCTTGTTGGTTACTTGTTGGTTCAGCCTGCAGATTCGGGGTATCTTCGTGCAGTCCCGTGCAGTTTGTGTGATTCTCAACCGAATTCGTGCTACCACCAGAAACGCCTGTTTCACCTATGAGAACTTGATTTTCAGACGTGTTCTTTATTGGCGTCCCCGTGGGGATTTGAACCCCAGCAGTTTCCGCGCGCTCCCTCGTGCACACCGAGAGGAAAAACCGCCGCGTAGATCAGCTCGTAGTACAAACAGAAGCCAAACCCCACCCACCCAAACCTGACGCTCAAATTGTGCGCCCAGCGCCCGCGTGTTCCAATCGTTTTTGGAGGACAGAGCGCATGACGCGACACCAAACCCTATTCGTCACACCCGGCGTGCTCAACCACTGCCAAAAGCACCAGGCTTTCTGGGTTCTTGACCTGATCTGGTCGTACCAGCCGCACTGCCGACAAGACGCGATGCTGCGCCAGATTCAGTTCTGGGTTCTCGCCGTCAGACCAGACAAGACCGCCACTATCCGCTGCGACCGCGACAGCGGCGACACAGCCATCACTCAAGAAATCGAATTCACCGATCACCCTTCCGGGGAGTATCGGTTCCGGTGGGAAGGCGGCGTCGTCATGCTGCCAGAGGAAAGATGAAGTTCGCTGTCGCCGTGCCGCGAATTTCGCGGCCTTCGGTGTCAAATTACACCCTGCTTCGGGAGCGATACGACTGCATACAAAGCATACACAAAGGCACAAAGTAAGCGCTTACGGAGAGCGCGCGACGCAGCTAGACTCGATTGTTTCACAGCGTAGAGGGGGATGATGCCAAGTCGCGTGGTCGTTGTGCGCATGAACAAGGAACTAGCCGGCGCTTTCGATCGGTTGCGCGGCGAGTTCGCCGGGCTGCCGCCATCCACCATCATCCGCATGATCGTCACCGCGACGCTGGCTATGCCTCTGGAGCAGCAGATTGAAATCGTGAATTCCCAGGTCAGGAGGCCCGGCAGCGTGCCGGGGAAATCGGCGGCTCGCCCGGAGCAGAGGAACACACGTGCAGCTTCGCGGTAGGCATCCAGAAAACACTGCTGGACGAAGCCAGCAAAACGGGCAGAATGCTGGGCATTAACCCACGAAGGGCCAGCGTATGGCCAGTACATCAGCATCAACCAGATCAAAAGCTCACGGGAACGCCATTGTGACGAGTTAAATTCGCGCTTTGAGGAGGCCGTCATGCCGCCATCTGGAGACAGCGAGAACGAAATCTTTGAAGTAGTGAGCACGAACCACGCTCCGAATGATGACGACGGCGAAGTCTTCGAGCCCGTCAAGAGTGAACCCGCACGCGATCGCCGCCCGAATAAATCTCCTTGGTTCTGGATCATCGCCGCTGTTGTAGTGCTAGCCCTTGTCAGCAGGTTTTCCGGCAACAGCAGCAAGAGCATGACGACGAAAGAATTCTGCGACAAGTTCTATGCTTCATCTCGCATGTCGGTATCAGAGTTGGAACAGAACTTTGGTGCCCCGGCTAATAAACGAAAGATTGACTTCGACGGCAGAGCAGCTTGGTACAACTACAAATGCTCTGATGGGACTGTGGGTGTACAGGTTCTGAATGGCGTGGCACTCAGTGCCCAAAGCAGCAATTAGCACTAGCGCACGGGGGAGGGGAAATGCCAATTACAGTAGAATGCACACAATGCGGGACACGACTAGCCGCTCCGGACCAAGCGGCGGGAAAGAAGGTGAGGTGCTCCAAGTGCAAAACTGCTGTCCCGGTTCCCAGACATGAGGACGACGTGGTTGTTGTGATCGAAGACGACGCCATTGCCAAATCCGGTGACCCGTCTATTCCTCATGCTACGTCGCCCGACCCGACTGTGCAAAAAGCCAAGGAAGCTGGCACGGCTGCGTACGCGAAGGCTCGCGAGGCGACAGGACATGCGGTGGACGCACTGAAAATTCTTATATCCGATCCCCTGGGAGGCCAAGGGAAGGCATGTTCACTCTTGGGTGACGCAAAGGCTTTCCAAGCCGGGATTGTTTTTGGCGTGTTCTTTCTCGTGTCCGGTTATCTTATTCTCATGGAGCTTATGCATCTGGAAGGAACCAACATCAACTTGGAGCATCGGATGGGTGCATGCGTTCTGGGCGCTGTCCCAGTTGTTGCGCTGACGCTTGGTTGTCTGTTAGTGGGCCGTGTCTTTGGCGGCAAGGTTAATCTCTCGACCGCAGTGTTCTCGGCAAGCGTTGCTCTTCTACCGTTCGGCATTGTAACATTGGCGGCGTATTTATTGGGCTTTGGGAACATTGAGTTGGTTGGCGCACTCACTTTCTTTGGGATATGCGCCACGATCCTCCTCCTCAATGCCTCGCTGCTCGATATCCAGAAGCTTTCCACTCAAAAGGCTTTCGTAGTAACGCCTTCGCTCATCCTGCTTTCGTCCTATATTGCAAAGGTCATCTTCGCCGCCCTAATAAAGGATTGACGGAGTACGAGCGGCTCTTACGCAAAGCAGTGGTGTTTCCAAGGGGACAGCTATGATCGAGGTAAAGTGTCCGTGCGGCAAGACATTTCAGTTGAAGGATGAACTAGCTGGCAAGACCATTCGCTGCAGGCAGTGCAATGCTGCTATTGACGTCCCCGCAGCAGGGGAAAAGTTTGAGGTCGTTGAGGAGAACCTCCGCGCATCTGGTCAGTCCGACATAGATGGGAATGCCAAACCTGAGTCGTCTACACCGCCAAAAGCCGCCGAAACGGCGGCCACGATGGAGACACAGCCTCCTAAGGAGTCTGCACAAGCTGCAACGCCCAAGAGCGCCAAGAAGATGGTGCTTGGCTGTGTAGTGATGATGATGGTTGCGTATGGCATTTTTGACGAAATCACCCGTAGCCGGACACCCAAGACGCTGCCGCAGGCAACGGATCAGCCGCAGCCAGGCGCCTTGGCGAATCCAGCAGCGCCGGAGTCAGCGGGGATGGGTATATCTGTTGACCAGGCGATGAAGACGTTGTCCACTGAATTCCCAGCGTTGGATCGCCGTGAGAACACGTTGCCCAAAGGTTACAACGTGCCGAAGGGGACGAAGCTGGGGTTTACGTGGGAAGCTCAACTTGCTGGCGGGCAACAATGGAAGATCGCGCAGATCATTCTCATTGGCAAGAGCACGGATAGCCTTGACTCTGCCATGCTATTTGTCGAATACCCGCGGGACGGGAGCACACCTCCGTTCGCGGTACGGAACATGGCGATGCTGCTGCGGTTCTGCAAGAACTGTTTCGGCGAAGACTATCGGCTACCTGATGACGTGATATCTAAGCTTAAAGAGGCTAGTGAGAAGAGCATCGCTTACGACATCGGAGAGAAGAGACTGGAATTGTGTTATAGCGAGCTAGCCGTCTCGGTTGGTGCGTCGGAAAACGCCATTGTCAGTGCTACCGTGCAGAAAAAGCGGTAGCCCATACGTTGGCAAATTGGCGAGGTAGAAGGGCCATCATTATGGACGCAGCGGTATCCTGCGAACATTGTGGCGCGACCTACACGGTGGACGCGAAGAAGTACGGCGGCAAGAAGATTCGCTGCAAGGCTTGTGGGAAACCATTTCCCGTTCCCACGTCAGCAGACGAATTTGAGGTCATGGAGACTGAGCCGCAAGCGGTGGACCGATCCAGCGCGAGAGAGGACACGGCAACACCCGAGTCGTCCACACTTCCCGCAGTGGGTACAGTTGATGCCAACGTGACCACTCCGAAAGCCAGTGAGATGCCGGCTTCGCCTCACAAAGAACTCCCACCGAAGAAGGAGCCTCCACAACCTGCGGAACAATTGAGTCAGTTGCCATCGGCTTCGGAGCCAAGCCAGTCTACGGCCACACCAGATCTGGACTCAGCAACCGACGATTCGGAATCCGTGCTTGTTGCGGTGGGATTTGTGGCCACAGTCGCGGCCACGATTCTGTCATTCGTCGGCTGGCTTGTTGGGTGGTGTTCTTTCTGGTGGTGTGTTGCCCCGATACCCATTGCCATTGCCGCCGTGGTACTATGGGCCGTATTGAGTGTGGCGTTTTCGAGAGCCAAGAAGCCTGTGTCGTTCAGTACGCGCCTAGCAGCGTTCATAGTGTGCATGTTGTTTGGCATCCTTGTTGGCTTCCTGGCATTCATGCAAGGCACGGCGAAGGCGAACTTTGCCGAAGGTAACCGACTATGGGATGCAGGGAACAAGGTAGAGGCCATTACCAAGTACAAGGGCGCAATAGGCTGGGACGTTGAATCAATGAATGTTCCAGGCAAACCGCTCATCTACCAACGAGTAATCGAAAACGAACTCGCAGCCGGGAACCAAGGCGCTGCAAAGGACGTTATGCGTACAGCACTCAGCAATGGAGTCTCTGTGAGCTTTGATTCTGCGGTAGCCACACATCTGTGGGAGGAGGTGTACAAGGAGTATGAAGCAAAACTTCAGGCCGAATGGGCGTCTGATACAAGCGTCCCTTACGCAGTGAGGAATGCCATCAACGAAGATTTGGCGGAACACAGGGGCGACTATGAAACGCTGTTGAATGCGAAGGAGTTATGGCTCGACAAAGGTGTTTCTAGATCCAACGTTCTCAACACGTACATCGCTACGGGGGATGCTACAGGGAAGCAGAATGCTTTTGGCACCCACCAAACTGCAAAGGCGGAGGCCATTTACACCTGGAATCCAAGAACGAAGACGCTCTCATTCAAGACAGTTCGTTTGACCGATGCGCAATGGGAGAAGTAGACACGTTGTGCTTGCGACATCATCACGGGGAAGTATCGGGAATCTCGGACGGCGGAATCTCGGGAATCTCAGTGCCGGCCATACCTTCGACTTCTGGACCTTCTCTACTTCTGGACTTCTCGACTCTAGACTCCCGTTCCCTTAGAAATCCGCCTTCTTGTCCGCTTCGGGCGGGGTGGGGGGGCTTGACCGGCGCGCCACCCGCGCCGCCACCGCCCCAGCGCGTCATCCGGTCGCGCTCATTGGCCTGCTGCTTCAGGATGTCCTGAATCTTTGCTTTGCCCGCCGCGGGAGCCAATTCCAGCAGCTTGTCTTCGGCCGCCTTGGCGTTGGCGGAGGTTTTCTCGCGGATCGCGCGCACCACGGCGAAGCCCTGGCCCATGTCCTGCCCGTCAAACATGGGCAGCATCTCGGAGACGACCGCAATGTTCTTGGTGATGGTCTCGCGGGTGAGCGCGTCCATCTTTTCCTTCGTGGCTTTGTTGTCGCCGGTCAGAATGTCGTTGGCGCGCTGCTCATACTTGCCCCTGAAGGCACCGCACCGCCCAGTTTCCGAGTTCCTTGCGGGTGACGCGCTGCCAGAGCAGCTTGGACAAGTTCGGCGGTTTCTCAACTGTTAACTGATCCAGCGTCAAGTTGAACCTGAAGCGTTTCACTTTTACGCCATTCTTGTAGCGTGCATCCTCTATACGCAGTTCCAAAGGCAGCACGACGTCAGTATCTGGCTTTTCGAGCTTTTTAACTTCAGGTGAAAGCAGTCGCACCTCGAAACGTGGTTTACCGGGGAGCGTCCATCTACCAATGATCGTCTGAGCCATCTCCCCTCCCCACGTGACCCCTAATATCATGCACCGGGATGCGGTAAACTCCTTGCAGTCCCGCGCCAACGGGTTATCGAGTAGCGTGAATGAAGCGGACAGGCCCCGTGCCGGCTACCGCAACTGCCGCCTGCAGCACCTCCGCGACCTGCGTGCGTTTAACTTCCGGCCAATCCGCGACACGATAGCCATGCTGATACAACACCAGCACATCCCCGGTGCGCAGCGCGTCCCAAACCTCTTGTAAATGCTCTGGCCGAACGTGCGCATCCGTAGCGTTCTTGCCCGCCAACCCGTTGTCGGGGTCCAAAAACACGACGCGCCGCCCGGTAACCTCCGCCAAGTCAACCAGTAGCTCCCGGACGTACTTGTTCTGCGCGCTTTCGCCGCCTGGGTAAATGTCAGGGAAGAGGCGCAAAGGGAGGCCACACGCTTCGGCGAGAAGCGCCACCCGTGTCAGGTCTCTCGGTTCGCCTGCGCTGATGCGTCGCCTTTCCTCGTCGAAAAATGCCACAACAGCAGGATCGGCACCGGCCACGCTGGACCAGTTGCCACCGTGGGTGTTGCCCACGTCCGACGTGAGCATAACTCCCCAGAAAATCGACGCGCCGTGCTCCTTGGCCAGCCGGAGCAGGAGCGTCCACTTCTCCACATCGTTTCGGTCTGCATAGAATTGGTGCCGCATAACGACGGTATCGGCCCAAAGAGCATCTTGGTTAAGTGCATCTTGGTCGGCGTGTCTGCGGCCACGTCAAACACGCCACAAATTGCTATTCCACCATCGCAAAGTGCGCCCCAGGAGTGGGTCGATAGAACACGGCAACGGGCCTCATAGGGAGGCCCCAAACAAACGGGAGGAACACCAGATGGAAGTTAGTTTCTACGTCACACCGGACCAGGCGGAGCACGGCGCTGCACACCCAAAGGAGCGCCAGATCAGCTACAAACTGCTGGACGGCGACACCGCACTCCAGGACTTCAGACCGTCCACGCTGAAGCCCAAAGTCATCGCGCTAAAAGGAGGCATCGAGCTGACCGTCATCACCAGCGGAACCTTCATGGCGCAGCAACTCAACCGCCCCGAACTGTTCGAGAAGATGTGGAACAAGCTCGCGGCAAAGACCGGGAAGCTCGTCATCGAATCAGACGTGCTCGACATCAACGATGTCGCGCGCCGGACCAGCGACTCAATCAGCCTGGACAGCCTTTTGAACGACATGAAGGGAGGCGGTAAGTGAGCGACAACGGCAAAAAGCACCGCGTGACTGCCGTGTACCACAACGACAAGAGCGTTGATCAAGCCGAGCGCATCGTTCACTTCTCTGATGGGTCACGCGCGTATGTGTGCAGCGAGCGCGTGCTATTGCGCCCATACGTTAACGGCCAACGCATGGTGCTGCGCAACAACTTCGATCAGGTGCATGAGCTTGCATCAAAGGATGAGCCAGACTTCAGCTACGCCGTCGCGATTATCTGCGCCGATGAAGGCGGTCTTCCGAAACCAGAGCCGATGAGTCGCGCGGAGGTGGAGGAATGGCTCGAAATAATGGGACCGAAGGCGTACATGCCGGGTTGGTCTACTGTCTATGAGGTTCGCCGGCTCGCCATCCTCCCGGAAATCGCGTTCGAACGGGCCGCTGCCGATGCTATTAGGTTTTGCCTTCACAACGATTGCGAGGTGATCTTGGAGGTCGTGGATGATATCGAGTTCAGGGTCAATCCGAAGACCGATATCAAGCAATTAATCAACGCCTATAGTAAAGAAATTAAGAAGCATTAAGGAGAACCTAACAATGTTAAGAAACGCTCGCGTTAAAGGCGCGAAGGGTACCAAGAGGCCCGCAGAGCCTCCACAAATCGACGGAGCGCAAGCCGTCGCAACGGAAACCCCACCGAAAGAAGTCGGCGTGCGGAGCGGCGATGAGGTCACCGTTAATGAGGCTGTAGGTGTTCATTTTAGGGCCGCAGCCGACGCGGCACCTGAACCGGGCGATCTGATACTCGTCCGGCTACCCGATGGTGCCGAGGCAACGCTGCTCTGCTCCTGCACCAAGCCGCTCATCAGCGGTACAGTCCTGGTGCAGGCGTTCACGTTCGCCGGTTCTGGCGAGTACAAGCTGCTGGAACCTCACAAGGGGAACAAGGCACGCGTATTTTGGCGGTCAGAGGAATAGGAAAGCGGGAGTGCAGCCAGGGCGACCTCCTGGCTGCACTCGTATTGCGCTCAGGATCGTTAATGAGACTGCGTGAGCGAATTCTGCCGGAGCTGCCGGATGTCGGCCTTGATGTCAGTCAGATCGCTGTGGATTCCGTCCAGTCTTTTTGATAATTGCCCGCAGCAGTCTTCAAACCGCTTCGAGTTCGCTTCGTCTGCCGTGACCATGTACTTCCTGTCGTCGGCCTGTCGCTTTTCGGCGGAGTCTATCTTCGCTGCGTGCTCGGAGAGCGTGGAGTGGGCGCTCCAGACGAAGCCGCCGAGGCCGATAAGCAAAGCTGTGAGGATGGGTACGCCAAGCTCAGTGATGAGCGTCCTGAATTTCGACCAAGCCTGTTTGACCATGTGTGAGCGGCCTCCTAGTTGCCTGTTTGACTTTTGCATTTACGCAAGGTGCGGAGGCGATAACACAGAGAACAAAAGGAGTTATGCCGAAACCGGTAAGGAGGGAAACATGAGCACTTTTAATATCGTAATTTTCGGGCTGATCGGGTTGGTCCTGCTCGTGCGGTTCATCTCACCAGCAACAGATGCCAGCCGCGACACTGTGTTGACAGGAAATGCCAACAAGCCCGGTCTAAAGCGCTGGCAACTCGCCATTATCATTCTGGTGATAATCGGCCTCTTCAGATCACTTTGAAACCCCAGGTCCGGTTGGCCAAGAGCCAGTTGGTAGACATAGTGGAACTGGTGATCCCACTGGTCCATTCAGTTTGATCTCCTCCGCCGCAGAAATAGGACCAGCGGGTCTAACCGGGGCAGGCACCTGAGAAGGCATATTACGGGGACCACTTATGCTCGGAAGTATCGTAATTCTCAATTGGTGATGAAACGTGTTCCCAGGCTGGATGCTGCGCTCAGCAGCGAGAACCTTAGACAGCGCGTTACCCTTCGCCATCGGTCCCTGCCAGACGGCTTGCATCGGGGGCATGTTTCGTTCAAAAGTTCGCCTTATCATCCTTACCTCTTGAACTTGTTTAATCGGTCCTTATCGCGTGAATCGAGGTTATCACCAGAGAAGATTCCCTTCCCACGCTGACTCTTCCTGTCAGTAGCGGCCATTCGCGCGTTCATTTGCTCCTCGGTCATACTAGAAGGTTTCGACTGCGGCTGCTGCGGCTTGTCGTTCGGAGACTGATTACCACTCACAGTACGGTTAGCGCGATCTGTTTCTCCCCACCGATTGACCAGATGAGTCTTACCAGGATTGTTTGGGTCCGCCTCTTCGGTCGTCTTGAATGGTGTCACGCGGCCAGCTTGCCCTTGTCCGTAATGCAATCCCCTGAGCCGACCATCTTCAGCCTTCAATTGATCACCGGTCTTAATAGTGCCCGTGTATTTGCGCCCTGCGTTATCAGCGTAGGTCGGGCGTCCCTTGTCGCCTCCTCTGTTGGCGTAGTTCATCCAGGAAGCGGCAGCATTACCGGCGAACTCGTCCTTCTGTGCTGGCTTCTTGGTCGCTTCTTGCTTTGCAGCTTCTGGATTCTTCATAGCCTCAAGCGCGCGAGTCGATTTTCCGACCTGGAAGTCGGCCTTACCAGTCTTGGAGTAACCCAATTGTTCCGGGGTCTTCTTATTGAGCGACTTCTCATAAGCCGCCTGATCAGCCTTACCTGTTTTCGAGTAACCCAACTGCTCTGGAGTCGGCTTGTTTAACGATCTCTCGTAAGCGGCACGATCAGCCTTGCCGGTCTTAGAATAGCCAGCCTTTTCTGCGGCTGTCTTCTCCTCTGCCCCGGCCTGTCCTGCTTGACCAGATTGACCAGTACCACCACGATTCCCTTCATCCGAACCGCTCGTCGTCGGGTACTGCGGAGAAGTCGGGCCAGAGGTCGGCTGGGTAGGCTGCTCCTGACCGGTAGACGGACTGTCCGGTTGCTTCGGGGTCTTCGGTTGCTCAGTCGTGCTGGAAACTGGTACTGACATACTCACGCCACCGCTAGTAGAGATTCCTCCAGCTGGATGGTCGTAAATCACAGCATCATCAGGTTCACCAAAGCCAACGATTGTCTTCTGGATGTCCATGGAATCCAGGGTCACCGAATCAACCACCGCTGTCGTCTGGATGCCATTGACACTTCTGATTTCAACAGCCAGACCAGGCTCCATGGCCGCGCAATATCTGGCGATGATCACATTGCCAGAATAACCAACGCGGTTTACGTGCCGTTGTTTGGCCTGGGCGTGGCTCTGCAGTCTGCTGAGACCACCAAATCTGGCCTGTGGCTTGTCATCACTGAAGAGTTCCTGCCCAGTCGCTGCGTTCGGTGAGAAGATCGCGAAGTTCTTCGGAATCTGAGCAGCGCCATTAGGTCGAGACCCCTCTGGCCTCAGGTACTCAACGTAATCACCTGGTTGGGCAGCTTGCAGATACGTGAACTTAGGAGCGCCAGGGTTAATAAGTGGGGCTGCGCCGTTCGGATCTTCCTTATTGCGGCCCACCAACGGCCAATCGGCCTCGACAGCAGCATTAAGCCGTATCTGGCGTGGGGCTAAGAATGGGCCATAGTAGTTGTTGCTGGGTTGAGCCTCACTGTCCCCGGTGATTGCTATTGCAGTGTCTACGTCAACTTCATAATGGCCATTACCGTTATCGTCGGTCACCCATTTATACGGCTTGTTCGCGTACCAACTCTGCTCCTGTAGGCGCAGTGCGTCAGCCATGATGACTTCGTTGCTGACGTTCAGGGTTAGATTGGCGTACCATTGGGCTGCGGCCCAAGTATAAGTCTCCATGTTCAACAAACGGTTTACAGTGGCAGCAGCCACAGCAGCCGCAGCCTTGTTCTCTGGAGTTGGGTCAGCCTTAGCAGCATCAGCCGTTTCCTTGGCATACTCCTTTGCTGCAACAAGGTCGGCCTCTGCGGACGCGATGTTAGACCAGATCGTGTACCAATCAAGGCGGTACTCAACCGGGATCTCCTTGTGCTGCCAATTGCCTGGATTATCCCCGGTGTTGCTGTCATTACCTCCCGTTAATTGGAATGGCTTAAAGCGAGCGTGCCGAGCACTCTGGCGCATGTTCGCTAACTTAGTGGTCGCCCAGAGATTAGCACTAGTCTTAGTCCGGTAAGAGGCGAAGACTTTCGGCCAAATGACACAAGCCTCAAGAAACGCCTGCTTCGTGTTTGGGAAAGCCGGGTGCTTCCAGACGTAATATCGGAACGCCTGCTCATCAGTGCCGTTCGGATCTGGCGGAACGTAAGTTCCGCCCTGACCGAGCTGGGCACCACCACCGTCGTTCGGTCTATCCCAAGCGAATTCCAGCATGTTCTCGGAATCAGAACGCCGCCAATCCAGCTCATCCTTCTTGTTGGTGGAACGAATTTCCTTAGAGTTGGTGCTCATCCAACGCTCAGCAGCAGGAGCGTCGCCAATGATCGCCGTATCATCGAATTGGTTAATGATCGAGGCACCAATAGTCCCAGAGTGGATGACATCAGCCGAATTCAGAACCTGACCCAAGACAGCACCAGCATAGGTAGCCGTCATCAAGACCAAATTCGAGGACTGATCCTTGGGGTCCATGGTCACAAAACGCAGCTCAGATTTATAATCCTCAACTGGAGCTGTGTAGATGTTGTACGGGCCAGCATGCCGAGCGACATTCTGGAGCGCGAAACCGACTGGCACGTTGTGGATGCTCGCGTGGTGAAGGGGGCGATCAAAGCCGGGGAGATTCGCCCCAACCTCATTCCAGACGATACCATCAGCCAGAGTTGTGTTTCCAACGTCCCTAGACGGAGCTGGCCTCATCGAAGCCGATAGGGCGTAGCAGTAATCTCTGATGTAGGAGGCCGCGTCGGTGCAGCGCCACGTGCGAGCTTTTCGTCGTGCATAACCAGGTGCTGGCTCGTCAGTGTCCCTGTCGAAACTCATATTGGGGGCGTTTCTGAATGAAGCGTACTGATCACGCCAACCGAAACGGTGAGACGGCGCGAATCTGACACCATACGGAGTGTCGAGGCAGTCCTGATAGCCATTAAAGTTGAAAATCGTCGGCTGTGTTATGTCCCAATACTGACGGCCAGAACGGGGATCGTAAACCATTCGACCAATGATGGTGACCTTGCTCAATAACCAGCGGTCATCGTAAATCTCACCAACAAGGCTGTCATCACCGAGATTATGAGCATACCTAACCAGCGTGCCAACCATCTTGAGCAGGCTTGTACCGTAGTAGTCGAGGAACTTGATATTAACCCGCGTCTTCAGAGGTGTCTGCCCGGCTGGTCCACCAGCATTCAACGCGACGTTTGGCCCTTCCTCGTCAGTAGGGAAGGCTCTACTTGGCATGGCAGCAAAAGCATGGCCTGGAGACAGGCCGCTGGTCATCGTTATTGAGGGGACGTAATAGCGACCTCGAATCGGCCCTTGGCTGCTACCCACGACCTTGAATTCAGCTATCAACGCAGCGCCATAAATGTCAGGAGCACCAACGGAACTCTGAGGAGAGGCAGTCACTGCGTTCATTTAATCACCCCTACTAACATTTGCATCTAACTCAACCACAGCTCCTGGCGCAGCGGTGGAGAGGTAGACATCCATCACGTCATAAACGGCGCTCAAGATGTCGTGTCCCGATTCGGAGCCTGGGACAATAGCAGTAGTCGTAGTGTTGATTGAAAGAGTGGACGCACCTGGTGAGACCAAAACCTTATTCCCATCAGTAGTGGCGACTAAACCAGAGCCAGCTAAGGTGGTGTTTATCGCTGCGGCAAGGTTAGTGGCAGCCTCGTCATTGCTGCTACCAGGAGAGAAGTCAGTACCAGCGATCCACGTGTAAGGACCGTGAGTGACTGCGCCGATTGTGTACGAAAGTATGGCCCCTGTGCCCGTGATTAGCGAATAATCAGGAATCAGGAAGGAGCTGATATTCGGGGTGCGACCACTACAAGCCCTGACCGTGAAAGTGTACCAACCTGAAGATACTGGTGTGTAAGTAAGGGAGACACCATGGTAATTCAAGACCGATACAGGCAAGTTCGCCGTCGCGGCTGGCGAGTCGAAATCAAGGGGCGTCCCGAATGGCTGGATATAGAGCTTAATCGAAATGGCCGGTGCGTCGGCGTCATCCTCCACAACGCTAGCTGCAACAGCCAGAGTCAGGCCACTGGAGATATCCAGCTTCTCAACATTGGCTTTATTCGGCCTGTCGCCTACCAGCGTTCCATCGTTATTGAACTCAACGACAACCTCGTCCCGGTCGTGTTCCTCAACGCCATTCTTGGTGGCCTGGACCACAACCCTGATCTTGCCCGGTTCGACAAATGGTAAGCCCAGTTCATAGAGAGTGGTGTTGATCGTGTCGATGATTTGGGTGGTGGTGCCAAGGGCACACTTGGTCAGAAAATCCATGACCGCTGGCGTCGGCGTAATATAAACCCACAGCTTCATCTTGCCTGAGGTGCTGAAGCTGAGTGCTGCCGTATTCGGGGTGATATCAACAGTAGGCACGCTTTACCCCTTATCCGAGCGAGGCCACAACCCCCGTCAAGCCGGGGATTCTCGCTTGAGCGCCCAGATTCACCAACATCGGCGTGTCAACATCAGAGAAGAACCACATGTGACCGCCAGTGTCGTCATCGAACAAGGCCCAGGCCACGACCGTACCCCAATTAGCCGTGGCCTCGTCGAACAGAACGTCTTCTGATAGCTGCGCTTCACCACCGCTGACGCTCCAATAGACGCCGTTGTTGATGACCTCCTTACGAGCATAAGAGCCACCAGAGACTTCGGTGCCATCGTAGCCATCGTGAGTGGGGGCCACGGTGTACAGAGCCAACCACCAGCTAGTAGGTATCGCCGGGTCGGCACCACCAAAAGCAGCGTTCATCAGCTTGCCAATTGCGTAGTCAGTTATACCGGCCATCTCACCTCTCCTTAGCCAAGGCTACCGTCTGGTAGAGCGAACAAACCCGGTTGCCTATTCAGAAGCATCCCCAAGAACTGCAGGAAGCCGCCATACCTAGATTTCATCGCAGACTTCCAATCGACGACCGACAAATCCGGGTCCAACGAATCATTCCAATCGATGAGTGCTTGGCTGCGCTGATTAACCATCGTCTGATAGAGACCGACATCCTTCTTAATGGCAGCGCCATAAGTGGCAATCGCAGTCTGGATGCTGTCAACCGCAACGACTAGAGCCGGCCTGAAGGCAATCCCACCCCCTGGATAAGCGGAGTTGATGTTGTAGACATTGGTAGTGAAGGCGTCCTGTAGATCGGTAAAATCACTGAGGAGGTCACCAGACGCATAATCGGTAATCGGCGCAAGCACAGCAGAGGTTGCGTCCACCCCGGTGGTGATCGGGGTTGGGTCATATCCACTGTCGAAATTGACCGGAGTGTTAACTTTCGAGTAATAGACCGTGTACGTGCAGCCGCTCTGGCCTGTGTCCCAACCGACCACGAGCGCAGCCGCTGTGCCGTTGACCCTCAGGTTCTTTGGTGGCTTCGGTGGTAGATCGACCTGCAAATTGGCCGGTGTGGGAATGTCAGCCGTCTGGACGTTGCCGTCATCGTCAATCTGGAGAATGGTCCAGAAGTATAGACCGCCAAGCTGGAGCACAATAGGGCGTAATGGACTTGATAAGCAGAGGGCCACCTGAGGTCGAACCAAGCCACATTAGGGGCAAGATCCCCGGTGTAGATCAGCGTGCCAGTAATCTTCAGATTGCTGTTGTTGGCCGAAACCAGCGTGAAGTCCACCGCAGAGGAGCCAATAACCGCGCCTTCGGCAACGATCTGGTTATTGTTCCAGGCACGTACAATGTGCCTATCGCCAACTGTGGTCACCGACAGGAAGATTCTTACCCTGGTTGGTCTCTCCGAGAGAGTGGTGAGAGGACCGCCCCTGACCGCGCCAACCACGCTCGCGATACCAATCTGGCCTGTGCCAACTATCTGGGAGACCGTATAGCCGGGCTGCCAGTGCATCTTCAGGCGTGGTGCGGTTAGGCCATCAAACATCTTGGCTAGTTCATCAGGAGCGAAGGCTGAGAAGCTGGCGAAATCACCAGCATCCTCAAGATAAACAGACGCGGCACCAGGGGCCGATGGGATAACAGTCACTATCGAGAGATCACCGGAAGCTGGGAGCAGATAGTTGCGACCGGTGTACTTGCCATTAACAAAGACCGCGATGTATCGATTACGGTAAGGGCCATAAGGCGTGATGGTGATCTTGAGGATGTTGCCGCCAATGACTTCCCGTTGCATACCCAGAATCATGTCTTGGGTATTACCAGGAGCCTGCCCTACCACACCACCGCACGAGCCGATAACACACCCCCTTATGGGATCAGTTGATATTCAACGCAAGA
The DNA here is from genome assembly GCA_036504595.1 of Planctomycetota bacterium. Taxonomy (GTDB): domain Bacteria; phylum Planctomycetota; class SZUA-567; order H5-PLA8; family H5-PLA8; genus DASXUX01. The sequence goes on from DASXUX010000105.1 coordinate 63,033, forward strand.
ACCAGCCAGGACCTTAAGATTAATAGGGACCGTGGAATGCGGTGCCCACTCCAACGTCAGATTGCCGTCAGCGCTTGGCTGAATATAAGCGTCAATGACAATTAGGCTGTTCGGGAGTGCATCCAGTAGCGCGATGGGTTCACCCATTCCGGTAACGAACACGCCCGATCCATACCGAACCGTGGTGGCTGTCACCCCAGAAAGTGCAAACTGGAAGTCTGCTGGATCAGTTCCTGAATTGCAGTTAACGTACAGCACGTAGCGGAGGGAATACTTCTTACCAGACTTCACCGGGACCACCAAGGCAGTATCCGCTACCAAGGTCGTGCTATCGTTCACCGTCTGGTCTGTCGGTTTAACAATACGGCGAAGACGGTAAGCGATCAAGGCCAGTAGGTTGCTCTGGATCGGTTCAAACAGGAACTTGGCGTCAGTCCGTAGGAAGTTGGGGTCAGGCTCTGTGTAGACCTTTGGGTCACCAAGAGTAATACCAGCCCAGGCATCTAGACCGGCATTGGCGGCTGATGGAGTGTAAGGAATGACAATAGGTGTAGCCACGGTAATCTCCGTTAGTATCCTGTCGAGTTGAGCTGCATGAAATCCAGCGAGAACAGTAGACCTTCACCACCGAGGACATTGATGTACTTGCCGCTTGAATCACTCGTCAACAAGTGGCACCCACCAAAGCTCGTCCCACCCGGCATCGCTATTGTGTATCTAGCCAACTGTGAGGCATTATCGAAGATGGTGGCCATGGCACTCTCAGCGCTGGCAATGCTGTTAGAGATGGAGATCAGCTCAATGTGGACGGGACGCCCTGAGAACCAGAGCCTCTTGCAACCGATCGCGAAGACTCCTGGGTATTGGATGAAGACATCTTTGTATCGAGGACTACCAAAGCTAGGCCAGTTTCCATACGGGTCCATCGCGAAGTAGACGCCGGGAGAAGGGCTAATCTGGCCGTTGGGGTAAGCGGCTAGGAACCATTGGTAGGTCTGGCCGTTGATCGTTACGCTCGGCATCGGAATCTCCCACGCTATTTTTGGCTACCCTACTCGCCAGTCCGAGGACCGGCTAATTTACAGTTCGATAAGGCCCAGTTCTTCCGGGCTTCCTTAGCCACTTCCACACCAACCCATACTGTAGAGGGGTCTTTCCACATAGCTTGCTCTTCCTTCTGAAGCATCAACTCAGCGTTTCTATATCCCTCCCCCATCTTCTGCTCGAAACCCTCCTCACCCACCAGTTCGACGAGACTTTTCCGCTGCTCCTCCAACGCTTCGCGCTTCTTTATTAACTCGCGCCCCTCCTTGGTGCCCTGAAGTTGGGCTTTACCAAGAGTCTCTCGGGCTTCCTCGAAATCGCCGTGTTTTAGCTGCTCGTAACCTTTCTCCCTAAGCTTGCCCTGCTCTTCAGCCTTCTTGAGACGTTCCTCTACTGCTTTGTCACCAGCCTCTGTACGGTACTGCATACCAAGCTTGCGTTTGGCCCAAGCACCCGGCCCCTCAGTGAACGAATATTCCTCATCCTCGATATCCTCTCTAATCTTCTTGCTATCAAGGCCAAGGTCATTTAGGTTATCGAGTTCACCCTCAACACCCTTTCTCTTTCGCTTATGCCCCCACTTATCAGTTAGGCCCTTCTTCTCTTCTTCTGCTAATTCGAAGTCATACTTCTGCTGTTCCTTATAAGCCTCGATGGCCTTGGCACCCGCGTAGAGGATGGCCGCTGGGCCTAGATTAGTAACAATGCTCGACGCACCGACACCAACAAGGCCCTTCATGTCCATACCAGTCGATTTAGCGGTAGCGATATCCTTAAAGATTGCTCTGACGCCTTCTTTGGCCACCTCCTTGGCGGCTTCCTCAGTGACCTTTAGTGCAGCCCCCTCCGCGCCACCCTCCCTGAACCCCTCTCTCGCTGCGCCAAACATCTTGCGGATATCCCTTGGGCCAGAGAAGCGCTCGCCCCAACGCTCCATAGCCCGCTCTTCGGAGACCTTCTCCTGATACTTCAGCTCAAATTCCTTAAGCTTCTTGCTCTGCTCTTGGAACTGGTTCTTCAGCTCGCCGACTTTGGCCTTGTCGCCAGCGTCAACTGCCTTCTTGAGATCCTTGTTGATATCCCGAAGATCGGCACGCATGTCACGGAGCGTTGTCTTCGCGTCACCAGCGCCAGCTATCTGAATAGGAATGTTGATAACGGGGCCACTCACTTGGTGCCTCCCTTCACGCCGACAATCCTGTTGACCTCGGCTTGCCAGAACTTCACATATAGGGTTTGAATCTCGGCAATCTGGTCACCCGTAAGCTGATAGAAGTGCATGTACTTGTTATGAACAGAGCCTCTAACATAGACGCTTTTGTCAAAACCGGAGGCCATCTTGATCTTGATGCCCTTGGGGGTGACAACGACCACAGCACCACCACAAGCAGCTCTAATCAAGTCGCCTGATTCCTGGTGCAAGCCGCTCTTTTCATAATTCGATACGAGCATCCTGCGAATAGTAGCGGTTAGCTGCCCCACCACCTGTCGATTGACTTTTTGCGTGATTGCTTCAAGGTCGGCTAGACGGGTGTATTGCTGCTCAAGCTTGGCGAGCTGGTCGGCGATGGGCGCTAGACGTGCTGTTCCCGCTTTAGCCACATTTATAGACCCACCCTCTTGCGCCACTCATCAAAGGGAACCGTTGGGATGTCACAAACGGCAGCCGCCAACCGCGCAGAGCGCAACGTTCCATCTCGAGCACCACGGGAAGCGTCACAGATCGCGGTAAAGTAGGCGAGTTTTAACTGTGCGAGCTTCTCTTCCTCATCCTGCTCCGCAGGAACTGCTTGTTCACCAGGTTCGCCATGCGGACCAGACGGGGCTGTGCTCTCGGCTGGTGTAGTCGCTGGTCCAGTCTGGAGCTGTAGACCCAGAGCCATCCGAACAGCCTGCTCGGCTTCCTCTGGGGACGCACCGGTCTGCAAAGCCTTTTGAAGAATCTTGCAGGCCCGTGGATCGGCGGTTGCTCCTGCTACCTGTGACATTAGCCAATGCTCAGCGGGTTAGCTTCAAACGTTCCAACGTAGATGAAGTCCTGCGACCACACCTCAAGGTCACCGTTCTGGTGCTGGCACGCGGGACCACGTGGCTTCATTTGGGCGCAAGTGTAAGTCCTGCTGGCACCATCGCCCTTCTTGACGACAATGATCAGACTGGCCGGAGCAGCGTTGGGCGTGGCTCCTGGGGGCACAAGCCAAGTCACGGTCGCGGTAAATTCCTCACGCGTGGTGATATCAGCTTGCCTGCCAGTGAACCCACCACCCTCGACACGCTTGGCCTCGATTTCGTGCCCAATCCTGAAGCCCTGCACGAAACCGAAAGCAGCACCGCACGTCGCGCTGATGATTAGACCACTTGCGTCAGAAGCTGCCATTGTGTCTCTCCTATCCTAACCTTCCCTCTGGCCTTAGCTGACCAGAGTATCCACCACGTAGACGCTGTCCTTGTACGTTGCCGAGCCGTCTGCGGCGGTGTTCCACGTGCCGGAGCTGCCAGCGATGGCATCGAAGAAGTTGACCAAGCCAGCGGCAGACTTTGTGGTCAGCGTCACATTGTCCTTTGCGCCGCTCATGTCGATGGCGAACGCCGCGATCACAGAAGCGACTGAGCTGGTATTGGTCGGCTTGGTCGTTAGGTCATCCTGGAAGTTGGCATCGAGCAGGTGCGCTGTGGCCGCGTCAATCGCAACCTTCCGTAGGGCAGTCGGGCCATTGGTGATGGCACCTGCCCATTGGTTGGTATAGACAGGCATCTTCTTAACGTCGCTGAGACTACCGGTGCCAGTGGCATACTGTTCGACGAAGACTTCCAGCAGATCGGTCAGATCGGTCTCAGCAGCAACAGCCTTGTCGAAAAGGTCGGCTAGCTTGCCAAGAACCTTGAGGTGACGAATGTAGTTTGCATTATCCATTACCAAGTCTCCGAGCAGAATCCTGCCGCTAATCCCGCCGTACTATCTTTGCACGCTATGGTTGCAGGAACGATAGTTCGAACTCATACATCCCAATCATCACATCCTTACGGGACACCTCCGGCGCACTACCACACCTGATGGACTTGGGCGCAGCGCAATCAGTCCAGCCGCCGTACCCTCTGCCACCGAGCAGGTTCCTGAGTGCTTCGAACGCGTTTTGGACATCTGAGTAGTCGAAAGCCGCGTCCTTATTGAAACCGAAGTACATCTTCATCTTTAGCGTGTACTCAGACTGACCAGTACCAGTGGTGAAGTCACCCGGCGTCATTGGGTCGATAATCAAGAATGGACCATTGGTAACCAGGTCCTGAAAGAATTCATCGGTGTCAAGGAGCGGATAATAGCCTTTCTTAATACGGGCAGACGCAATCACGCCTGATGCGATGGTAGTCGCACGATCGATGATGGTGTTGATCTTCCCCATTACTTCTCCTGGGTCAGCGCTTGCGGCTTCGACCGAACAGCCGTGACTCTGAACAAGACGCGCAGACCAGCTATATCCGTGCTCTCTTGGATGCTGTACTTGTGGCCTTCGTCGATGATCAAGTCGCCACTAACGATGCCGTCGAGTGGAGGGAAGCTCGTTTGCTGTGGAATCTCCCAAACAGCGGTCATTTCTTCGACCTTGGCGTCTTGATCAAGAGAACGCCTGCGGACTTCCGGCAGGAACCTAGCTATGACTGTGATTGGCGACTCTGCCTTGTGTTGATATTGAACCGTAGTGCCCATAGCTTTGATCACAGCCACGGAAGCCGCCAGGTTAGCCCCCTGGAGATCAGAGTATAGGCTCATTACCTGCCCCCAGACTCATCACACTCAGTGGCAAACCGCAACTTCCGCTTCAATTCGCTCTCGAAACCACCAGGCGGAACGTAGACACCAAGCAAGTTGCTCAACCGATGACGGATATTAGCCCGCTCTTTAGGGTAGTTGATGACCGCTGGGCCACTACCACCAGGACTCTCTGTAAGATGTGACGGATTGGTAGAGCCAATAACATCCCACCTGGCTAGATGGAGTCTGCACCTATTGACCACAGCGGGAGAGGCGAGGTTGATTGCCCGAGCGATACCAGTCATGATCTGCTTGAAGTCACCCTTGGTTGTCGTGCTGGACCAGAGCTGTGACAGAACAGGCGGGATATGGGTAAATGACGTGACGACGAAGCCCTCGGCGGAGCAGGGAACCTCGAAAATCTCGCAGAGGAGGACAACCTCGCCAGCGGTGAAACAAGATTCAGCCATGTCAAGAACCCTCTTGGTGACTTTTGATCAACCGCTTCATGGCCTTTAACCCCACCAATAACTGCTTATCTCTCTCCTTTGCTTCAGTGAATGTGATGACATTGACGAGACTACCGTTGTCGATGCCGATAGTCTCGTTGATGAGGTCGAACACTAATTCTTGCTTCGGTTTTGGATGTTCAGACACAGCGGGAGGGGGCACGACAACCTCAACTGGCTGGCTGGGCGGTTGTGTCAGTGGTTGGTTTAACTGCAACCCCAAGGCTTCTGGGCAGACCTTCTCGAACACCTCCAAACGGCTCGCCGGGTTACAATTAAAGACATCGCAACCAATTGACTTGGCAAACTCCTTCAGCTTCGCAAACCCCGCAACGTGCCTGTCATAGTCAGTCCACACGGCATCCGGCTTGTCACCGAAATCATGGTTAATGACCGTGGAACCGGTATAGAAGTGGTCACGCCTGTTATAGTCCAATCCCCACAAATAGATTCTGGTGGCGCGCATAATCAGCGCCAGGTGAAGGGCGGCGTGCACAGATGAACCATCCCAATACAGACACCCATTCTGACCTATCGACCCAGGCGTAAACGTGTAGTCAGGTAACTTTTCGAGCCTGCTTGCGACTGAACGAGTGGTGAATGTCAAGGTGGTGGAGTTCGCTCTGTACCACTCACGCATGTACGCATAAAGCGGTCGGTCAGCTCGCGTGAAATCATCAAGTGCAACCCAAAACGTCAACGGTGCCACAGCCAGGGCCGCCGCATTGACGCCTGTAGTAGTCTGGCCAACCCAATTGACGTTGATCGCAAAGTCGTTGATGGAAGGACCGTTACCGAAGATATGGACCTCGTTCAGTCTCCTCTGCGGCAGGGAGGCGAATTTCGCCTCTTGATTCTTCCAGTGCTGCTTCTGCCGTTCCGCTTCGCTCTTCGACAACTCTTTGTACTTTTTGGGGTTATTCCTGTAACTCTGAACGTCAGCCGGTTCGAGCGCGGCGTAAATTCTCTGACTCTCCAGATTCAGAAAGTAAAACATCGTCGGGATGGTTGGCTGGGATATCTTGAGATTACCAATATATCGCTGCGGTTGCTTGCCATCCGTCTTGCTGTACCGGATTGAGCGTAACTCTTCCCTTGAGAGGTTGCCTTCTAGGTCCATTTAATCTCCTCCAGGGGTCTCCCCTGAACGCTGATTGGGTCTCCCAATCACTCTATATTTGAAATGGAGCCGCCTACGAAAGGGGCAGGCGATGAAGCCTGCCCCGAATCGGCGATCTCAATTAGGAACCGGGCTGGATTAGGCTCCGGACTTCCCGCCACTCAGGATCTTCACGAACTTGATGTTCCTGTGGTTCTCGGTGGCCTGCGCCCAATTCGCCGGGTCTTCCAACTGGGCCAGAGTCGGCGAACCAGCAACCGCGCCACCAGGAGCCGAATATTGGAAGCCCTTCGGTGCCAATACGAAATCCATACCAACTTTCACCAGGTAGCTGGTGACGACCTTCGGGACGTTCGCGAAGAACTCGATTTCTGGTTCACGCTGGTACGCCCAGAAGACAGAGCCCTCGCCGAGCAAGAACGTCTCGTACTGGAGGCCGTAGCTAGAGCTGGCTGCTCCACCAGGGAGAGTGTCGGTGACAATGAGGTTTCTCAAACCGAGGACCGAGAGAGCCTGGCCGTCAATCAGGAACTGCGCGAAAGGCGCGGCGTACTTGAAGTTCTGCTGCAAGTCCTTGAACAGATCGAGAGCAACCGGCATCGTGCACATCAGCGTGGTCAGCGCCGAGAGACCGATATCGCCCAGCTTGCCCCGTGCGGTGTTCAGCATCGCGACCGTCAGCGCATCGCCCCCCTCATCCTGCACGTGCGACGGGGAGGTGACATCAGCGCAGGCGCTCAACACCTTGCCGAGGACCGTCAGGTTGGCCTGCGCAGCACGGTTGCCGATGGTGTACTCAATGCTGCCCCGGAAATCCTCACCGGCGCGGATTTCGTTGTATCGTGTGTACTTGTTCAGGGATTGCATGCGGATGACCGGCACCTTGATGTTGTCGGTGCTGATATCGGCGAACGCGCCATCGGTCGTGGTGTCGCTGATGTCCACAACGCCGAATGGCGCTGCCTGTTTCCACTGGGGGATATTGACGTAATCACCAGGCATCAGGTTGTTGCGGGTGGGCCAGACTTCATCAAACCCCTGCGCAGTGGGAACACCACTAGCAAGGAAACTCTGCCACTTCTCCTCTTCGAGAAGCGCCTGGAAGATGTAGGGGGTTTGTACCTGCGGAACGTAGATCGTCATCTTGCTGACCTCCTGCGGAAGTGGGATCTTCTTCGTCCCAGTTCTGTGGTTGTGTTGAAGGATCTCATCACAACTTCAACCGGCATCTCACCAGTCTGCAGAAGGCATCTCGCCCTCACCAACCCTTCACCTATACTTTTGCACGAACACTAACCTTTAACAGTATGAAACTTGTCATAGGCCCCGATAATTATGTCGAAATAGAGCAGCTTGCGCCTCCGGTCACTAGGGAACCTCGCACTAAGAAACTCAAGAATCTCCGATTCAGTCCGCATACTCTTGAATTTCTCATCGCTAAAGATCGACTTGAGATCACGATCCCTACGAGCCACCTCCAGGTCCGAAATCTTGGCTCTGGAGGTGGGTTGGAGACGCGAAAGAACCTTAGCAGCGAAAGAAGATTTCATGGCTAACGCCTCTTCTGGAGGCCACGGAAGCTTAGCAGTGAAAAAAGACTTCATGGCTAACGCCTCTTCTGGAGGCCCCGAATGAAGTTCCTCTGGTGAGCAGCGATAGCAGCCTTGCAACCAACAGGATCGGCCTTTTCCCAAGCCTCAAGCACCTTGGCGTCAGCCAGGGCATTCTCAGCCGTGAACTGAGCGGCAGTCAGAGCGCCTTTACCACCGGCAGAAGTCCCAGTTCCGACAGCCAGCCGGTCCTGCTTGATCCATGGGCGCGATTCGATGTAGGTGCTTACAAATGCCTCCACCGAAACTGGCTGCATCTTGTCGTCAAGCAACGGCCTACCATCTGGCCCCTTGACAAACGTGTCGAATGTTACGGGGTTGACGCCGATCATCGACTGAATCAGTTTGGTTGTATCGGCAATGGCACTCGGAAGGATCGGAGTGTTAGCCAGAGCACCACGGATAACGCCTGGGACGATTTGCTTCTCGGCATTCGTCCGGATGTCGGTGAGTTCTTTGTTGTGCTTCTGCTCCCAGGTCTGGTTGTTTCTGGCTAAAGCCTCCTGGAACTTGCCCTGCTCAGTCAACTTGGCCTGCTCAGCGGCCTGCTTTTCAGCGTCGATAGCAGCTTGCCGCTCAGCCTCTTGCGAGCGGTACTTGGCCAATTCTGCTTCCTGCTGCTCAGCCTTGACCCTCAGATGCTCCAACTTGGCGTTCTTGTCAGCCAGGATAGTCTGGAGCTTCTTGGGGTCCTCGATAAGCTTACCCTTCTGGGTTGCATCATCGGCTGGAGTTGTAGTGGTGTCGGTGACTGCGGTGGTATCTGCCATTTTGTGCTCCTCTGCCGGATCTCCCGGCCAGCAGGCCAGACTCTCTCTGGCCCTCACTATTTAACTTTGACATCGGCCATTTTCTCTACAGGCCCCTTTGCCTCAACCGCAATCAAATCCGCAGAAGACTCAGTTGCGTTGGCGGTGGCCGTTCCAGCTGCCGCACCGGCTACCACACCTCCAACAAGCAGATTGCTTGCGGTGGCCTCGGCCTTCGTGTAGAGGGCCTTAGCCTCAGCCTCAATATCCTGTGATTCAGTCGGGTTGAGCTTCGCCAGCTTTGGCGCGATGTTCCGTACAACGGCGGACTTCAGCGTGCCAGGAAGTTCGGCGGCAACCAACTGCAACACGCGGGATAGCTCCATCGAGAGGGACTCGTCGGTGTAATCGCCCCAATACTCGCTCTCTTCGACATTCTCACCGGTAGCCTCACACCATAGACGGATGAGTTTGCGCTCCGCATCCTGGAAATGATCAGCCAGGCCACGCGCGATGTTGGCCACAGAGTTAAATTTCCAGCGCTTAGTTTGCGCACTCTCAACGTTACCAGTTTGCTTCTCAGGCTCGATACCAGCAGCCTTATAAATCTGTTCCAGCCACATCTGCATGTTACTTCTGAGCTGTTCGGATTGGGTAGCGTCAGCAGACAGACGATTAACAGTAGCGGCAGCACTGACAAAGGTGAACTTCCGATTGCCGACGTCCCGGTAGAACATCTTCTCCACTTCAGGCTCTGGATTGTTCGCGGCACACACATTGGCGAGATCAGCGCCGCAGATCATGTACGAAGTGAATACTTGCTTGGCAGACTCCTCGCACAATAAACCAGTCTCGTGGTAGAGGGCGCGTTGGTACTCGGCGATCTGGCCGGTCTGAGGCTCGAAATCATCGTCACAGGCCACCCTGACGATGGGAATTTCACTAAAACCATGAACAATAGGCTGGCCAACCGACACCACCTTCTTATCGTCCGGATCGTACTTGATGACTGTGACGGTGTTACCAACATACAACCTTGCCTCATCCACCTCCGGAAACAAGATCAACATTTCGTTATAGTGCTCGCCATCCTTGCTGACCCAGTTGATGAGCCTGGAGGGGTGAATTTTCACACAGAAGGGCTGCAGTCCAGCCTGCTTCGACTGCTCCTCGCTTAGCGCAGGGTCTGTCTTGTTGGTATCCACCAACACCAGGTACTCGCCGATGGTCTGGGCCTGCTCTGCGACATAACGCAAGTAGTTGTGAAACGTCGTCTGGTAGAGATCGACATTCTTCTGCCACTCGATGAACCGGGTATTCTTCGTGTCCCTGCTGATTGTCGAACTGAAGATGTAGTTGTTGTAAATCTGAATCACTGGCCGGCACATTCCGATTACCGGCGTGAGGGCCTTACGTTCGGCAGCATTCTGGTCAGGTTCATTAGCATGCTTACGGAACACCGGCATGCCATCGCAATCGAGAGCGTGCTTGTACTTGTGGTTGGCCTTATAGCTCACTTCCCAGAACCTGTAGCACCTACAACGTCCCTCGTACTCCGGGTGAAACGGCAGGACCTCACCCACAACGAAGCTCATTCCAGACGAAGGAGTGCTAGCCGCGACTGGGCGAGTAACTGAGTCGGTTTGTGACAGAATAGGAAAGTCTTTACGAGCAGCCGCTTTAGTCGCACCATTGGCCTTAGCCATAATCAATCCCTCACCTATCTTTTCCTATCTTACGCTAACCGGCGCAGCCCCTGCCATCTTCTCGATCCTCTCAAACGCTTCCTTGCGTCTAGTCTGAATCCAATTCGACTCCTCATCCCCATTCATAAACCTTCGCAAGTCTTCCTTGGATGGACCTTTGTAATGCCACTTCTCGGCAATACCCCACAGCGCCATAATCCAACTTGCAGCAAGGTCGTCGTGGCACCCCTCCTGCGCTTGGTAATACGTGCCGCCCCGCGTGGCATGGAACTCATAGGAACTCAGTTCGTCTAACAACCCGCGCAGCGATGCGGGGATGGACAGTTGGAAAGGTGAGGTATCGCCACGCTGGAACTTCAGCGTAGCCTCATCCATCATCAAAATTGTATTTCGCACGATCCGCTGCTGGACCCGGCCACCCCAATACAAAAGCTCAATCGGCTTACCAATCGCCGTCCTGAAATAATTCAAAATTGTGTCATCAGCCGCTTGGCCAGGGGCACCACCACCAGTAGCGTCGATGATGCACACCGACACGTCCCACTTTCTAGCCACGTCATCAGCCAACTTAGCAGCGACTGGATATGGCGTCCCGAGCGCGAACGCCTCAGAATGAACAGTCAGGCCGGAAACAGCATCCACCACAGACACAGCACACAAATCCTTCTGACCGCCAATGTCCAAACCCATCACATAAGTATGGCCCTGCTCCCTAAACTCTGGGACCACACCACGGGTGATGGTCGCAAGGTCACTCGGCCTGAAAGTCGCATTCCGGTTGGCGGTAGGCTCGCACTCGTACTCCTGCTGGAAATCAACCGGCGTCATTAGACTCTTCTGACGCGCCAAGTAAGCTTTGCCGGCCTCAGTCTGGAAGAAGAGACCATCTCGACTCGGCACCTGCCATGACCGGTGGGTACTTGAATTGGTCTTATAACCCGGCAGGAAGATATCCCTGTAGTACCAGCTATTCACGCCCCGGTGCTGACCAGCGATGGTCAACTTACCACTTCTACCGAGGGCGGCGCTGATTCCAAGCAGTGGCGAAAGTATTGACCAGAACTGGTCCGTATGGGTGAAATTCTGTATCTCGTCGCAAAATATCTCATCACAAGTTTGTGACTTGATGGCTGTCGGATTCTTGTTCCAACACCGCAACTGGAAGTAAGAGCCGTTCGACAACCAGAATTGGCAGAATGGCTGCACCTTGGCTTTGACAATGTAGTCCCTTAAAGGACCAGAGACGAGTTCCAGGTAAATATTGACAGCGCCCTGGGAGTACCAGGGCACGATATACATGAACTTGTAGCTGGGGATGGTACACAGTTTCAACATTATCCGCTGGCGAGCGGCGAACGACTTACCAGCTTGGCGACCCATTAACCAGGCCGCCACAGAATGCTCATCGAAAATGAGTTCCCGTTGGATGGGGGACCCAGTAATCTCGATACCATCCATCGCTTACGTCCCCGTTAGAGGGACGATGTTAGTTTCTTTGAACTGCACGGGAATCAGGCCGGCGTTTGGCTTCTTAGACCCAAGGCTATTGACTTCCTGTGCCGGAGGCTGGTAGGTCATCAGACCGTGCGCCTGTAGCAGCTTGATTGAAGTGGTCAGTTGCCTGCTGGCTGGCATTCTCTCTGGATCGCCCGAGATGGCGTCAACCACGCAAGCAGCGGCCCTCTCAATCTGGCTTTCCAGCGAAGCACGAGCTGCTGCAATCGTTGATTGCATGAAGGCTTTGGTCATCCTGTCCAGCTCGGTGTTGAATGCTGGGTCGGACTTCCACTTGCTGATCGTTGCTTGGTTGATCTTGAGCTGTGCTGCTGTATCTGTTATCGTCTTTCCTGCTGCTAACATCGACAATACGGATTTCTGGTTGTACGTGAACATTTGTTGCCTCCGGGATCTCCCCAACGGCTGCAAGAGCATCTCGCTCTGCACTATTAAGTTTGCGAAGCGGGTGCGTAGCTGATTGTGACAATTATCCAGAACACACACACCAGTGCGCCCAGCCACCCCCATTATGGTATTATTAAGATGTCATATACGATTATATAGCTATTAGGTCACTAGGTGGTCTTTAGGAGCGATGGCGTGACAGCCAATACGCCCGTCTCCACGGTCGCAGTCGTGCCGTCGTCGAGCAGAACATAAGCGACATAGTTATAGTCAAGCAGCGGGTTGAGTGTGAGCGTTTCTGCTCCGGTGACCAGCACTTCGAACACGCCGTCTGATGGATCGCCTATAATGGTGATGCCATCCCCCAGCTCCTTGCTGATGTCTGGGTTCTGCGTGGGGTCACTGTTCTTCTTGATGAAGAATCTGATGTTGGTGCATGTGGATAAGTCGAGTGGGGATGAGCCGTCGTCAACGGTGATGTCTACGATCAGGTCGTCGCCTGCTTTGATCGTCAAGTCTGCCATTTGTGGACCCTCTATCTGAAGATTTGACCTTATAGAGCAACCTTGTAAGTGGCACCCGCACCACCTGGACCACCCGCCGTCACGCCGCCTGCCGTGCCTGCTGAACCGGTTGAGCCAGAGTAAACCGTGACCGTCAAAGCCGATACATCCAGCTTGAACACTCGCCCACCATCGCCACCCGTACCACCATCACCACCATAGCCTGTGCCAGTACCGTTACCGCCGTCGCCACCATCGCCACCGCTTACATCAATTGCGTCTGTGATAGTCGAGCCAGTCAGCGTGCGGTAGACCAAATGAACCACACCACCACCAGAACCACTGGCACCACCTCCACCACCACGATTTCCACCAGCAGGAACACCACCGTTGCCACCATGCCCGCCAACAACATTTATGATCCCAGCCGTGCTATTCGTCCCTCTGGCGATGGTGCGAGCGAAAATCGCTATTGTGTTGCCGCCGTAGGCTCCGCCACCACCTCCACCACCAGCCGTACCATCGCCCGCACCGCCGCTACCAGGATTGCTCCCTCCACCACCTGCTAAGTTACCTGTTCCGATTTGGGTTACTGATGTGAAGGTTCGCACTCCTTGTGCTCGAACGGCCACGACCCTAGCCCTTGCAGCACCACCAGCATTTGCTCCAGCATTTCCACCCTTGCCGCACGCGCCATTCGCACCACCAGAACCAGTAGCCGTACCACCAGAAACCTGCGTCCCTGTAGTCGTACCACCATTTGCACCGGCATTTCCACGATCACCACCACCCAGAGTATTCGCGCCACTAGCCACTCCAGCAGCGGCAGTTCCACCGGTTATTCCAACCGCATTATTTCCATTTGACGTTGGCCACTGAAAAGCGCCAGCAGGGGCAGCACTAACATCAAGCGTTCCAGAGACGAAAATCTTCGCGCCATTTGTGGAGATTTTCGCGGTGCCGTTAATGGTAAGGTTGCTGGCGTAGATGTCGCGGGTGAGAGTGTACACCCCCGCTACTGGAACCAACACAAGGCCCTCAATGGCTAGGGTGACGTTGCTTGTTCCGTCGAATGTTAAAGCGCCATCACCACCATCGCCGAACAACATCTGGTCCATCAAATCAGGACCGGTGGGACCATAGGGTCCTGTTGGACCAACATAACTAGCGCCAGTAGGACCGGTGACTGGGCCTGTCGGGCCGGTGACCCCAAGACCGCCAATAGGGCCACCAGTGGGGCCAGTGGCTGAATTCGGGCCGGTGACTGAGAGACCGGTTGGACCAGTACCACCAGTCGGGCCTGTCTTAAGGCCTGTTGGACCAGTGATAATGCTGATTGGCCCCGTTGGGCCTGTGCCACCAGTCGGGCCTGTTCTCGTACCAGTTGGGCCTGTGATGATACTCGCTGGGCCTGTCGGTAGCGCTGCGCCAGTGGGGCCTGTTCCACCTGTCGGGCCAGTGACTATAGAGGCTGGCCCCAATGGACCTTGATTACCAGCGCTGCCCGTTGGGCCTGTTCCACCTGTCGGTCCGGTTGGACCATAGGCTCCTGCACTGCCGCAGCTACCTGTATAACCAGCTTGTCCTTGTGGTCCAGGGTTTCCTGTAGGTCCCGGAGAACCACACGGGCCTTGACTGCCTTGATTGCCTTGAAGGCCCTGTGAACCAGTCGAGCCTATCGGACCCACTGGACCCTGTGAACCAGTCGGACCGCAACTACCACATGGTCCTTGACTGCCCTGGTTACCAGTTGGACCAACGTTCCCGGTAGGGCCTGTGCCACCAGTAGGACCAGTGACCTTAGAAGTAGCTCCTGTTGGGCCAGTTCCACCGGTAGGGCCAGTTACCTGGGAATCTGCGCCAGTCGGGCCTGTACCACCAGTCGGGCCTGTGATCGTCCCCTCAGGGCCTGTTATCCCAGCTCCGCCAGTCGGGCCTGTAACTGCTAGTCCCGTGGGGCCAGTGCTTGATGCTGGACCTGTTAGAGTGGCTGGACCAGTCGGGCCTGAGACTGCCAATCCCGTTGGGCCAGTGGAAGACGGGCCTGTCAGCGTGGCAGCCGCTGCTGGGCCAGTAATCCTGTTGCCTGTTGGGCCGGTGACCGAGAGACCAGTTGCGCCAATAGCTGAGGCAGGGCCTGTGACGGAATGACCGGTAGGGCCTGTCTGAGATACGCCTGTTGGACCAGGATTGTCCGGACCAGTAGGACCAGTAGGCCCCGTGGGGCCATCTACTGGCGATCCTGTCGGGCCTGTGAAACTTGGGCCAGTTGCACCGGTTTTCGCTGGGCCTGTAGTACCAGCACCTTGAGGACCAGTGATGCTGGGACCGGTTGCGCCTGTCGTTGAGGGGCCTGTGGTGCCAATACCGGCAGGGCCAACAACGCTTGCACCTGTTGGGCCTGTGGTCGCTGGACCTGTAGCGCCTACGCCAGCAGGACCGGTGACCGATGCGCCTGTGGGGCCTGTGGTCGCGGTTCCTGTAGGTCCTGTTAAATTAGCGCCGGCAGGACCAGTTATGCTCGCGCCTGTCGGCCCCACCATATCTGGGCCTGTCGGCATTGGTCCCGTTGGGCCAGTGACCTTGGAGTCTGCACCAGGAGCGCCAGTAGCACCAGTCGGGCCGGTAACGCTAGGGCCGGTTGGCCCTGGGCTACCAGTGGGTCCTGTTTGGATTGGTCCAGTCGGGCCTGTTGTCGAGGGACCGGTTGGGCCTGGGCTACCAGTTGGCCCCTGCTGGCCCTCCCGTAGTGAACCCTGCAAATCACGCTGCTTGATCTCGCTTGTCAATTGTTGCTTCGGTTGGATTGCGCCTGCTAGCTGATTGCCCTGCGCGATTTTCCCACTTAACTCTGATTTGGTGGTCGCACCACACAATAGATTCTTCGGCTGTAATACACCACTCAGCTTATTCTTCTGTTCGATATTGCCGCTAAGCTGCTGGCGCTGGTTGACGTCACCCATACGAGTATCTTTGCAACCAGATGCGAAACCGTGTTCGGGCGTATGGCTCTTATTTGAACTTCCGCTTGAACTCACGCCACTCCAGCCACATTTCAACGCCGACGACTAGCACAATGATGACCATTAGTCCTATGAACATGTATCACCTCCATCCCTCAACCCGTACTCCCGCAACCTCGACAAAATCGTCCAGCGCGATGCCCCCTTACAACATCGAGAAATGAATTGCACACCATGCCCGCTATTGAGCATCTCGGCCAGCCACTGCCGGTTGTCCCAGACAGAGCGAGGAACCGTCACGGGAATCTTCCTCTGGGAAGGGACGAATGCCCGAGGCTTGGTCTTGCCGCGCAGAAGCTTACTGACAGCGCCGTTTGTTACGCCCAATATTCTGCCAATCTCAACCTGCGACGTGCCGTCGCGCGCTAGCTCAAACGCTCTGGTATATTCGGCGGGACTCAGCACCTTCGTCACTTTGTGGTGCTTGGGGACACCATGCAATCGGTGCGAATGCAAGATGTTCTGTGACTGCGTGACGTACTCTAGATTGCTAGCGGCGTTGTCGCGCTTGTCCAAATTCTTGTGGTTTATCTGCAAACCTTTCGGGCATGGACCGATGAACTCCCGCGCAATTAGCCGCGCGGTGCGCACCGTGAGGCAGTATCTCCCATTGTGTTTGAAGGGGATGAGGCAGAATGTGTAACCAGTGCGCGGGTTAGTATGCTGTACCAGTATTCGGCCAGTGGATTTGCGCCGTATCTGACCTAGATCGGACACCTCAACCGTGTCGTATAATGTGCTTTGCCTCCAGTTCTCCATGCTCTACCTCCATAATAGAGCTTTGACTGACGACCTGCTGTCGCCCCCTTTCCGTTGCGGTGGATATAATTAACTGAGCTGTCCAGTGAACCACAAATTACAACGTTGCTACGCATTTAGGCATCCGCAGGCTCGTGCTGGCAAACCTCAGCACCACAGCATTCTCGTAAACGCGTCCAATCAGGTGCTCGCCGACATTCCTCATCAGCTCGGACTGAGGAATGTTGGACGTAATAAGCGTCTGCCGCCCAGCGCGATAACGCGCATCTATAAGCTCACGTAAACCCGCAAACTTGTTGTCGGTCGTGATCGCAGAGCGCCCAAAATCGTCGATCACCAGACTATCACAGCGCGTCAGGCCCTGCACGGTCTCCCTGGCAGCCTCCCCGAAGCCAGCGGCAGCGGACATCAGCCCCAACAACTCCTCCCAACACACCCAATCGACCGTCTTGCCGAGTATAGTTAGCTCAACGGCCAATGCGCATGCAGCGCAAGTTTTACCGCCGCCCGGCATACCAGCCAGAATAGCGTTAGCGCCCACAAGGACTCCTTGCGCAGCCGCCGTGAAACCTGGGGCGATCTTCTCCACGTCGGGCAGCAAGAAACGCCGCCTTGGAGCAACCAACATATCGCCAAATTCCTTGTAGCGTCGCAGATTTTCCGGAACGATTCCAGACTGGAGTCGCGGCCACCAGAGCGAGTCGCAATTCGCTGCCAAACGCCGGAGCGTCTGCGTCAGTAGCACTCCATCTCGCCTGTAAATTCCCTCGACACTCGTTCTGTCCATGGACATTCCTCCTAGAAGTAGAGCTTCTCGTCCCCCTTGTACCCTGCGGTTGCGGCATCCACGCTGCCGCCCTTTTCGTAACGCTTGTAGTCCCCATCCAGCACACACTGAAAGTTTAGTTGGTCCGGTCGCTGCCGGTTCGACTTGAATAACCATGTCGGGCGAAACCAAGTACGCTGCGCATCCAATAGAAACTGCGTCTGCAATATGGCAACCAACAGATCAGGGACCCTGGTCATGAAATCGGGATCGCGCTTCAGGGCGGTCTCCAGCAGCGGTGCCAATTCGCGCACCGGGCAGGCGTGGTTGAGCCCCGCGCCCTTCCAGACCGCGAGGAAGTCCTCTGCGGCCTCCGCCGCCGCTTTGCAACCCTGCACACCCGCCGCAGCCTCGGTGTCGAGCAGGACGCGCCAGTACGGCGCGGTCCTTTCGCCCGCCGCCGTGCGCTGTTGCGTGGGCTCCAGCAGCCGCGCAAACGCGGCTGCGCCAGTGCCGAGAGCCACACCACGCTGTTTCGCGATAGCTGCGGCCTGGCGCAGCCGCGTTTGCGTGGGTCTGTAGCCGCGTTTGCGCCAATGCGCCTCGCGCTCCTTAATCAGATCCTTGATGTCTGCTGGCATCGAGCTTGCTGCACCCGCGCTAGCGCGCGGAGTATCTGCGTGCTTCGATGCCGCCGATGCTTCTTGGGTAGTCGAGGTGGATGGTATAGCGCCGCTGCTGTTCTCATCGATCTCATCTGGCTGATGGTCGTGACGCGATTCCGTTTCGTCAGTTAAGTGAGGTGGTTTCGTGAGGTGGTTCTTTTCGTTAGTTCGGGTCAAACGACTTGACCACTCCTGGTCAAACGACTTGACTAGCTGGTCAAACGATTTGACTAGTGCTGGTCGTGGGGCTTGACTAGTCAAGAAGGACTTGAGGTGGTCAAACGACTTGACTAGTAGCTCGTCTGAGTAGTCAAAGGACTTGACTATCTGGTATCGATTGGACTTACCCTCTTGGACCTCGATGAATCCGAATCCCTTAGCAAGCGTGAGTGCGTCACAGACTGTTTGGCGGCTAAGGCCCGTGTCTAGAGACAGCGTTGTGATACTTGGCCATGCTGAGTCATTTTCACCTAATCTATCGAGGATGGTGATAAGCACCAACTTCATGCTCGGCCAGAAGTATTTGCCGGGGAGCCGAACTAGTCCTTTTGGTACGCTAGAGTAGTCACCTGGTGTGAGTAATTCGGTGCGTTTCATGCGCTCTCCAAGAAGAGAAGCGCGACCGGCTGGCACTGGTCGGAAGAGTTGGTCGTTGCGACCAGGAATGCCAGTGCCAGCCGGGACTGCTTTTTCTTATTTAATCTGGTTGCCTCCCGTCTTCCGTGCGGTTGGCGCGGTCGCGTCCGCGTTTCCCGTCAACTGATATTTGCCGCCGATTTCACGCCCGTCGTCAGACTTGGTCTTCGCTGAAGGCATCAGTTTGTGAATTTGTATTAGTTGTTAATATGCGGCGGTCAGGCGGTCAGGCGGGTGAGCATTTCGTGGTGTTGTCTGGCGGCAGCAATGTAGCGTTGAATTTGTAAAGCGTGCTTTCGCCTGGAGGACGCCAGTTTTTCACGCAATTCCACGGAAGGCCGGCCGGGTTTGCAGCCCGGTTGCCATAGCCATCGCTGAATCGTCCGGAGGGGGATCGCGACGGATTTGGCTATATCTGGTGCCGGCTGTCCCAGTTTTTTGAGTTCACGTGCTAATCGTCGCAACTCGTTACGTGCAGACCTTTTAACACCTCGCTGTCGGTCTCGCTGTCGCATGGTACCCCCGAAAATGCGCCATTTGCGCACGCTGTCGTATACACCGACGCGTGCTCTTAGTAATAGCGCGACTGATTCCGTGCCCGGTTCCGGGCCGATCAATCGCCGGCTTTATCACGAAAGGAGTTCGATCCATGAATGATCGGACTACAACCCCAGCCACCGATACTGCGATGGTGCAGAGTTCGGTGAAAAGCATTTCTTCAATGCGTCCGTTTAACTGGACGCAGCAGCGGACTAGTGGCGGGAACGCCGCGATGGCGGCGATGGCAGGCACCCTGGCCTTTGTCTTTGGGAAACCCCGATCCGGTGCCTGCGTAATGGTCAATCCGGCGATCATCCAGACGGCTGATCTCGTCAAGCGGGGCGGCAACGGCAGTATCGCGCAGTATTTCCGTCCTGACGATGACGACCGTTGGCTGATTCCGGCTGTGCGAATGAAACTGACTAGTACAGCGCTGGTTCCCGCCGTGACGATGGAGGCTCAACCTCGGGGGCTTGTAATCCCGTTTGTCGAAAGTTGGGCAGGTGCGGCACCGGTTCTTGAACAACTCTCCGACCCAGCCACGCGTGCCATTTTTTATGCCTACACGCGGGGCATTGGAGACGGTTCTGTGGGCGGATATATGTGCCGCTCGATCCCCGTTGAAGAGCCCTGGGCGACGGTCTATTCGTCGTTGAAATGGCCGACGCCACCTGAAATCTGGGCGGCTCTGCCGGTCGTCTCGTTCGCGCGGATGGCCGTGGAGGATCACGCGTTCGCTGTCCTAGCGCAGGAGGCAACGGGTGCAACTCGCTAGTCTTGACACCGAGTTCTATTGGCGCGAAGGCGCGCGCCAATGGGATTTCACAGAGGTGGAAGTGCTCTGTGCCGTGTTACGACTAGATGATGGAACGGAAGTAAGGGCCTGCCCGATGCTGGGCAGGCCCTTTTCTGTTCTTCAGGATTGGTTGAGCCGCGATGACTTGGTTGTTGCGGCCCATCATTTAGCGGCGGAGTGGCATATACTTCGGCGACTGCAGTTACCGTTGCCGCGCCATCTTCTCGACACAGAAGTTGCTGCGCGTTTTGTCCACATTCGGGACGAAGGCTTCTTACATAGCAAATACGATCTCTTGAGTTGTCTTCGACGTGAAGGATTCGCGGCGCGCGACAACTGGCTCAAAGATGAAATGCGGGCGCGAATTATTCGGCGTGACTTCTCAAACTTGAGATCCATCGTTGATTACTGCGGCGATGACGCTGCTGATACTCTGAAATTAGCGCGGAAGCTGACTTCAAAGCTGGACGCTCACTTCTGGCAGCTTATTCAGCCGCTACAGCTCCTTCTCCTCGAAATTCACGACAATGGTCTCTATCTGGACACTGAGAGCTACACCCAGCTTCATGAGCATGCGGAGGAGATTTTGTGCCAACAGCAGCGGCGACTCTGCGATCTCGGTTTTCAGGGCCAATTCAATGATTTTGAGAAGTTGACATCCCGTGCTCAGAACGTCGCGGTGCAACGAACCCTCGAAGTGATCGGGCTGAGAGACATTTTAGACGAGCTCCCCGTGTACTTGCAGGACGTGAAGAGATTGGGCTGGCAGCGTCGTTCTATGGCGGGATTGTTCAAGTCATCCCACCACCGCAATCTGTTCCTGAAGGCCGCGTCCGAATATCACAGCACGCTGGACATTTTGCGGTACGACTGGCGGCGGTTCTTAGATGGCGACAGCCGTCTCCGCTTCGGCTTTGTTTTCCCTGGAACGTCCTCATACCGCATTTCGCCGCGCCAGCCGCACCCTCTGCAATTACCGAAGCTGTTCCGGCCGGTTCTGATGGCGAAGGATAAGGAAGCGATCATTGAAATTGACTACAGTTGTCAGGAATGCGGATTGGCAGCGCAGTGGTTTGGTGATAGCGCGCTGCTGCAATTATTCAATAAATATCGGCTCTGCCTCTATAGCGAAGTCGGGTTGAGGATGGGGCATTATCCTGATGATAATCCAAGAACTGACCCGGCTCAGCGTGAGCGTATCAAGATCAGCACGCTCAGCATGATCTATGGCGCCGGCGCAAACGGACTCCACGGAAATTTACAGTGTTCAGAGGACGAGGCCATACGCATCTTACGCGCGTTCCATAATTCATTCCCCGAACTCTTTGTTGGACGGGACCGATATCTGAATGCAGTTCGCTCCCGTGGCGTGGCTTGGAATGTCATCAATTTAGCGCGGCACTATGAGTGTTTCAGATTGACCGAAGTCGGAGCTATCGATACGTCGCTCAGCTTCCTGAATTATCCAATTCAAAGTGGTGGTGCGGCGCTTATGGCTCGCCTTCTGATGGAAATGCCAAAATGGATTCGGATTGTCGCTCCTTGCCACGATTCGGTACTGCTGCACTGCCCCGAAGATGCCGTACATGACGTAATTCAGACCGCAAGTGCGCTTATGAAGCAGGTAATGGATGACCTGTTCCCCGGCGTACGCAGCCGAGTAAAAGCGCAAGCAGCTCAACGCTTCTACAAATCGTCGCCATCCTCACTGCATGACTTCTGCAATGGCCTTGGCGTTCGGCTCTCTGCGCCGGTGGGTTGGAAGTGGGAAGCCACAGATTCCTGACCGACTGCCACGCGGTACGAACGCGGGGATCGGAGCGCCTCAAATGAACGTCAAGATTCCATTGTTGAAGTTGCGCGGCAAAAAGTTCTTCACGTGGTTTAGGCACCCAAGTGCCCCCACCAAGCCGTTCTGCATGTCCACTGGCCTATCGGACGACCAAGTCGAAGCCGCAGTCGCGATGTCGAAAGCATTGCAGGAATTTCAGCGGAATCGAAAGTGGCACTCGGCTGACCAATACCTTTTGGCGAGGCGGGTACATGCGGAAGCCGCTGAAATCTGGTTCCGGGCGTATCGGCATGAGCTTCGTATGGTCCCGGTCGTCCAGCTCACCATCGACCCAAAGACGCAACAACAGCAATTTTCAAATGCGATTGACGCCGTGGAGCTCGCGAAAATGCAGCAGCGTTGCTCCCAACTGGAAGCCGAGCGTGAAGTGCTGTTGAGCGAACGCGTAACTGCAACCACCAATCGTCCATTCGAGGAAATCGCAGGCGAGTACCTCGAATGGGGCCGAGCGCAGGGCGGGCGCGGCGGACGGGCATGGGGCGAGGACCACGCCACCCATCGCGAGATTCACCTTAGATTTTGGGGTACGAAGTTCGCACTCTTGGCCGACATCAACTTGGGAGAAGTGGATCATGAAATTGCCGCACTCCGCAAAGGGAAGGGCGGCAAAGGCCACCGTTCAAACAAGACGGTCGCGAACTATCGAGAAGCACTGGCCGCTTTTTGTGATTGGTGTGTTGCGCGTCAGTATCTTACCAAAGATCCGCTCGCGCTGGCGGGCGCTCTGGATGTCACGCCAGAGGAATCCCGCCGCGCTCTGCATGACGACGAAATTCAGAAATTGCTGGTCGGCTGCTTACCCAAGCGAAGAATTATTTATGAAACAGCAATTTGTACCGGCCTTCGCGCGAATGAACTGAGATCGTTAGTCGTCGCCGATCTGGATCGTCAAGCCGGTGGTCTCTACCTGCACGCAGGCTGGACCAAGTCCAGAAAGCGCGATTTCCAGCCGCTGCCGCAGTGGCTTGTGGACAAACTTGCGCTCCTGACGAACGGGCAACCGGGAAATGCGCCACTGTTGCGTGCCATGCCGAAGCACACGTTCGATGCGTGGGAATTGGACGCGATCAAGCGCGCGGGGCTGATGAAGAGAACCAATGAGGGAGTTTGCTGTTTCCACTGTCTGAGGAATACGTTCGTTTCTCTTACGGACCAGACGGGGGCTTCTTCGGCTACGACGCAGGCGCTTGCTCGGCATGCGACGCCGCAGATGACGTTTGGGAGGTATGCGCGGGTGAAGGGTTCGGCGATGCGTGAGACGGTGGAGCAGGTTGGGCGTGTAGTACAGCCTGTAGATCAGTCGGAGCGGAAACTGACGGGTTCTGGAGGCTAATGGCTCGTGGGTGGCTGGCACCTAACTTTATTGGCGTCCCCGTGGGGATTTGAACCCCAGTCGGAGGCTTGAAAGGCCTCTGTCCTAGGCCGCTAGACGACGGGGACGCAGGTATGGCGTGAATTTCGGGATTGCCGTTTGAGGGCGCCGGACGAAATCCACGGGAGGAGTATCCGTGGATCGCTCACGGAGTCAAGTCCAATCGCGCGCTTTACCGTTTAGCGGCAGGGCCTTTCAATAGTCTGCCGCCGGGCCGCCGATTACGGCGAGGGCCTGGGCAGGGTGAGCCGCCATGCTGCGGATTGCGCTGGCGATACTCGTGAACGACGTTTTCCGCAACAAGGCAGCGCAGGCGTTCCGCACGG
>DASXUX010000106.1:0-67316 GCA_036504595.1 Planctomycetota bacterium
CCGTGCGGAACGCCTGCGCTGCCTTGTTGCGGAAAACGTCGTTCACGAGTATCGCCAGCGCAATCCGCAGCATGGCGGCTCACCCTGCCCAGGCCCTCGCCGTAATCGGCGGCCCGGCGGCAGACTATTGAAAGGCCCTGCACTTTGCACCAGCGGCGCGTGAATTTTTGTTTTGTATTTCCGTTCGGTGATTACAATAGTTTGCGCGTCTACTTTGGTGGGAACGAACGATGCTTAGACCTGTTCTGCGTTGCAAGATTCATCGAGCCGTGGTGACGGACTCCAGCCTGGACTACGTCGGCTCGATGGGTATCCCAGAAGACATGATGAAGCTTCTGGATATCCGGGAGGGCGAGCAGGTCGAGATCGCCAACGTCAACAACGGCGAGCGCTGGACGACGTACGCCATTTCCGAGAAGAAAGCGCGCACCTATACACTCAACGGCGCCGCCGCTCGTTGCGGGCAGATTGGCGATCGCCTGATCATCATGATTTATGCCTTGCTGGACGAAAAAGAGCTGAAAACGCACCGGATGAAGGTGGCCTTTCTCGACGACAAAAACAACATCGTGAAAGTTCAGGACTGAACGGCAGTGTCCGTGGTCTGTCGTCAGTTGTCCGTTGTTTTTTATGCGGATGGTTCTAGGGCTTCCTGAAAACGCTTGCGACAACGGACAACGGACAGTCGTTAATGCATCCTCATCTACTTGAGCTTCCCATCTGGGTCCTCACTCTGATTCTGGGCGGTGGGTTGGGCGCGACGCTGGTTAGCAGCCAAGGCCGCTTGCCATTCGCGATTCTGGCTGGAATCGCTGGCGCCGTGCTGGCGACGCTGTTCGCCTATCTGCAGCCTTGGGGATTCGATGCGCTTCATGGCTGGCACACGATTCCGATCCAAAGTTACGGCACGATGATCCTGATCGGCTTTCTCTTCGGCGTGTGGATGGCCGCACGTCGCGCGCCGCTGGTGGGGATCGAGGCGCGGCACTGCGTGGACATCGGCGTCTATGGCGTGCTGGTCGGACTGACCGGAGCGCGTCTGCTGCATATCATATCGAACTGGTCGCAGTTCACGCCGTTTCTCGACTACGGTTTTGAATGGGCTCGCGTGGCCAAGATGTTCAAGATCTGGGAGGCCGGGCTGGATTTCTTCGGCACGTTTTTGACCGTTATTCCCGGCGCGTTTCTCTACTGCAAGTACTTCAAGCTGCCGGCCGTCGCATTCCTCGATCTGGCCGCGCCCGGGCTGATCGCAGGACAGGCATTCGGCCGAATTGGCTGCTTCATGTACGGGTGCTGCTTCGGAAAAACGGCGGATGTGCCGTGGGCGGTGCACTTCCCCCACCAAGCCCCTGCCTTTGGGCAGCAAGTGAGTGCCGGGCTGATCGAAAACACCGCGGAGTGCTCACTGGGCGTGCATCCGACGCAGCTTTATGCGTTTCTTTCCGCCGCGCTGACTTCCGGTTTCCTGTATGCCTACTGGCCGCGCCGCCGCTTTGATGGAATGATCATCTCGCTGCTGCTCATCATGGCCGGCGCGACGCGCTTCTTTGAAGAACTGATGCGCGCCGACGAACCGCCCGTCTTCGCCGCGCTGCCCTGGTTTACCGCCGCGCACTATTTTGCTGCAGGCGTGTTTGTTGCAGGCATCGTGCTGCTGCTGTATTTTCGGCGCCGCAATCAACTGGCAGTAGGCAGTGGTCAGTAGTCCGTAGTCAGTTGTAGAACAATCCAGCTCGTGCAGGAACGGCGAGGCGCCATCGCCCACCGACATTGTACGATCGAATTGTTACTCAGGCAGGAGACGATTGCATGTTCAGCCCGAAGCGTCTATGGGTTCTTGCTCTATTGCTTTGCTGTAGTGCATCTCTTCGCGCCGCAGAGTCTGACACTAAACCCGCTGCGCCTGCCAACGCGGCTGATGCCAGCAAGCTCGCACCGATCAAAGTCCCGACCGGACCCGGATGGGATGCGTTTCTAAAGAACGATTTTGCCGCTGCGGAAGCCGCGTTCCGCCAGGGACTCGAAAAAGACCCGCGCAATTTGCTGCTGCTTGAAGGACTGCGCGCCGCTCTTGTTGCGGCGGGTCGCTACAAGGAGTCACAGGCCGTCAATTTGCAGATGGTCGCGTCCACTCTCGACTCGCCGCTCTGTGGCGCGTTCGCGATCCGCGCGATCGACGCTCTGCCGTTTGTGGAAAGCCGGGAAACGGTTCGCGATGCCTTCATCGCTGCGATGGCCAACGCCACTCCGGCCAACGCCGCGATGCTCAAGGACCACGTCGCAACGCTCTACCGGCAGCAAAACAAGACCGCCGAAGCGCAGAAGGCTTTGCAGGGCCTGGGCTACATCGATCACTGGTTGCTGGTCGCGGGGCCTTTCGGCGCCAAGGACAAGAACAATCCGATTGAAAAGCGTTTCGCCCCCGAACGTTCGCTGAAGGATTTGGAAAACGTCGGAGGCGAAAAGGAAAAGGTCCAGGTTCACCAAGACGTTAAGACGACCTATCGAGAGTTGAACCTTGGCCTGCTGTTCCCGGGCGGGCGGGGGATTTTTTACGCCTTTACCAATCTCGAGAGTGACTCTGATCAGGACGTCGTTCTCGGCGTTTCCGCCAACGCCCCGTACCGCGTCTGGCTGCGCGGCTTGCCCGTGCTGGCCGAACCGGAGGACGACCAACCGCGGCGGCCCGGCGGAGAACTGATCCGCACGCGTCTGGTCAAAGGCGCCAATCCGATCCTCGTGAAATTGCCCAACGCTGCGCCGCTGGTCGTGCGCGTGCTCTCGGCCGACTTCGCGCCGCTTCCGAGCGTGCGAGTCGCTGCCGATCCCCAAGTCATCGCCAATCACAGCGTGACAGCGGTGCGCGGAGTGTTGCTCGCCCAGAAAACATGCGGCTCGCTGGCCAGGCATTTCGCGCCTGAAATCGCGGAGTTGAAGAAGCGCGCTGAAAACGGCGAGTTGACGCTTGCCGACGCGAGCTGGCTGGATTTTGCGCTGCAACGCGAGAGTGAAACGGCCGCTCGCATCACGCTCGCGCGCCGCGTCGCCGCATCGTTTCCCGAGTCGGCCGGTCCACTGGACCTGAGCGCCTACATCCTCAGCAATGCTGGCGGCTTCCTGGGCGACAGCAGCGCGCGCGAGGACGAAGAAGCCCGGCATCTGCGCGAGCAGGCGCTGGCGAAAGTTCCGGATGCCCATCAGCACCTGCTGGCGCTGTTCCGGTTTTTCCTGGAACACAACCTCGACGAGCAGGCGCTGACGCAGATCAAACTTTGCGCCGAGAAGCATCCCGATTCGCCGATGGCACAAGCCGAACTGGGCGAAATGTGGCAGCGCAAACAGTTCCTGGTTGAGGCTGAAAAGTGCTTCGAGAAAGCCGCGACGCTCGACCGCGCATTCCTCGGCCGGCTGATTGCCTTCCACGAAGTGTCCGGCAATCGCGCGCGTGCGCAGGAGCTGCGCAAGAAACAGGTGGAACTCGGCATCGTCGATCTGGGCGTGCAGTTCGAACAGGCCATCAAGCGCGGAACGCTGGACGAAGCCGAGCAGATTCTGAAAGGTGAAGAAACCGCGTACCCCGAACGCAAGGACGAATGGGCGCAGGCCCGCGTGCGGCTTCTGCAAGAGCGAGGCGAATTGAAGGATGCCTATGAACTGGAGAAGAAAGTCTTTGCAGCGCAGCCGAAGGATTCCGGTGAGCGGCGCAACACGCTGGTCGCGCTAATCGAGCTCTCGCTCCGGTTGAACAAAGACGCCGAGGTCCGCGAACTGCTGAAAGGATTTCTGAAGGACCACCCGAATGATTCAGAGCTGCGCCAGCGCCTCAGCGATTTGGATGGCAATGCCTTGCCGCACTGGTGGGAACCCTACGACGTGAACGTGCGGCAGATCGACACGTCGCACTACACCGGCGAGCGCTACCCGTCCGCCAATCACGCGTGGATCGTTGACTTCATGGTCGCCAAGGTGCTCCCTGATATGAGCACCGAATCGTACACGCATATCGCGCAGAAAGTGCTGAACCTGCAAGGCATCGGCGAGTTGTCCGAGCTACTGGTTCGCGCTCAGCGCAACGAGATGCTTTTCGTTCGCACCGTGAACCCGGACGGCGCCGTTTTCGAGCCGCAGAACGTGCACGATTTCAACCTGGCTCAGTCCGCGAGTCTCTACAAAGTCGGGCCGGGCTCGATCCTGGAACACGCCTACATCACGAACACGCCCGCCGACGAGGACGAGCCGTCCCTGCAGATGGGCTTCAACTTCAATGCGATCGACGCGCCGCGCGCGGTATCGCGCTGGGTGGTAATGCTTCCGGACTCGCTCAAAGCGAAGGTGAAGATTCGCAAAATCCGCCCGGAGATGATCGACGAACAGATCCTTCCGGGCCCGGCCGGCTACACGGTTTATCAATGGACGAACAAGCAGGTCGAAGGCATCAAACGCGAGGCGCTGATGCCGATTGAGACGGATCAGGAAGTCATTCCGCTGGTTACGATCGAATCGGGCGAGCGCCCCTTCCGCGCGACAGGATGGCTGATGCGCCGCGAGAAGAATCAGCTTCCGCCGGAGGCCACGGCGCAGGCCAAACAGCTCGCGGCAGCGGCCGGAGCGGACGAGGGCGGCAAGTTCGATGCGATCGTCAACTGGGTGCGCGAAAACATTCGCCCGGGCGACGACTCCCGAACCATCAGCGACGTCTGGTTCCTGCGCGCCGGCCGTCCGGATCAGATGACCACGCTGGCTCTGGAAATGTCGCGCGCCGCCAGCCTGAACGTGCGCATGGCGTACGTGAATGGCTCGTATGCGCCGGGTCGAGTGTGGCACACGAAGAACGCCGAACGCCTGTGGGATCCCGCCGTGCTGGCCAGTTTCGGCAACGCGGGGCATATGCTCAACCTGGAGCAATCCAGCGGTCCGGACCGCTGGGCGCAGTTTGTCGGCCGGCAGCCGAAGTACTACTGGCCGGCGGACCTCAATTTCGGCCAAGCCGGTGCGCTGGCTCTGACGACGGGCGACGACGGGCTGCGCATCAAACGCGTTCGCGGCGAAATGCTCGGCTACAGCGGCGCGGTTGGGCGCATGCAGGTGAACCTCGATAAAGACGGCAACGGCGACGTGAGTGGCTCGTTGAACATCTACGGCAACATGGGCGGAACCTGGCGCGAAGCGCTCGCCGACCCACGCCAGGAACAACAGGTGAAGGAGTACGTCGTGCGCTACGCCTGGCCGAAAGGCAAGGTGGGCGACATTCGCGTGACGGGCACGCAGAGTTCACAACAGCCGCTGGTCTTCACCTACACCTGCAAAGTGGAGGGCCTCGGTTCGCTGGCCGGCGGCGCCGTTTTCCTGAAGCCGTTCCTGAACCAAGCGCGAATTCTCGACCTGCGCGGTCCGCCACAGCGCGAACACGATCTGGTCATCCGGGATGAATTCAGCGACCTGGACCACACGTTGACGTACGTGGCGCCGAAAGGCAGCGCCTGGGTCGAAGTGCCTGACGACGTGCTGATCGTAACGGAGTTCGGCTGGTATCTGGTGGATTACAACGTGCAGGGCCAGAAGCTGACCGCGACGCGCTCTTTCCTGATGCCGCAGCAGCGCATCGCGCCGGAGAAGTACCCGAAGCTGCAGGACTTCCTCCGGCAGATTTCCGCCGCCGAAGAGCAGCGCATTGCGCACGCTCCGTTGCAGGCCCAGTCGTTCGGCGGCCTGCAGCACGACGTTTTCTCGCCCGGCTACGCAAGCTGCGGGGACAAAGCAGCTCAGAAGGAAAACGCGGCGAAGAAGTAGAGTTGGTGGCACGCATGTGTTCGCGCTGCTTCTTGCGTGAACTCATGCGTGTGATAGCCGATTCTGCACGCACGAGATTGGCGCAAAACGGACGGCGCCAATCACGTGCGTGCCACCCTCGCGCGGTTTTTCACTGGCGCGCGAACAACTCAGCGACTAACAGAGAACGTCGGAGTGAGTCCGTAGACTCTAGACTCCAGACTCCAGACTCAGGACTGTTTTTCATGCCGTCGCAGTTGCGCAAAGATCCTCTCTCCACACGCTGGGTGATTATCGCGGCTGACCGGGCCAAGCGGCCCAGCGACTTCGATTTTGAGCCCGAGACGGCGCCGCCGGGTTTCGATCCGTTCCTGGCCGGCAACGAAGACAAAACGCCTCCGGAAATCGCCGCCTTCCGCCAACCCGGCACGCAGCCCAACAAACCGGGCTGGCGTGTGCGCGTTGTCCCGAACAAATTCCCGGCGCTGCAAGTGGAAGGTTCGCTGAACAAGCGGGGCGACGGGATTTACGACTTGATGCAGGGCCTCGGCGCGCATGAAGTGATCATCGATACTCCCCTGTCTGCGCGCAGCATCAGCGAATTGCCCGAGCCGCAGGTGCAGGACGTGCTGTGGATGTACCGCGACCGCCTGGTGGACCTGCGCCGCGACAAGCGCTTGAAGTACGGCATGGTCTTCAAGAACGTCGGCCGGGCCGCCGGCGCCACGCTCTACCATTCGCACAGCCAGCTCATCGTGACGCCCATCGTCCCGCTCGCGGTGAGACAGAAGCTTGAATCGTGCGAGGCGTTCTACGAATACCGGGGGCGCTGCCTGCTCTGCGACATGGTGGCGCAGGAGATGGAGCAGAAGAGCCGCGTCATCCTCGACGGCGGCCTGTTTCTCGTCTTTCAGCCCTATGCGCCGCGCACGCCGTTCGAGACCTGGATCGTGCCGAAACTGCATGAATCGCACTACGAAACCTTGGCGCCGCAGTGGTGCGAGGAACTCGCGCTGGTGCTCAAACGAACCCTTGCGCGCATCGAAAAAGGGCTGGGCTCGGTGGCGTACAACTACATGGTTTTCACCGCGCCATTTGACAGCGCGCCGCTGCCGCATTTCCATTGGCACATCGAGATTTTGCCGCGCCTGACCAAGACCGCGGGTTTTGAATGGGGAACGGGCTTTCACATCAACCCCGTGCCGCCGGAAGACGCGGCGGAGTTTTTGAGAAGCGTGAAGTTGTGACGGCAGGGTATAGGGTCTAGGGTATCGGGTATAGGGATGGATTGTTCTGGAGCACGGCAGAGGCCGCACCCATACCCCATAACCGATACCCGAGGCCCCGCAGTTAGGGTCGTTGAATGAACATCGCGTACGTTTCATCGGAAGTTGCGCCGTACTCCAAGACGGGAGGCTTGGGGGACGTGAGCGGTTCGCTGCCGGGCGAAATTGCCGCGTTGGGCCACTCCGTCTCGGTGTTCACGCCGTATTATCGTTCAACGAAGAAGGTCGAGCCACACACGAAAGTGATCGCGGAAGGCAGCGTGCCGGTCGGCTCCACGCTGGTTCCCTGGGCACTGCATGCGGCTCAATCCGGAAAGCCCGGCGTCAACCTGTACTTCATCGCCGGCGACATCTACTTCGACCGCGACGGGCTGTACGGCACGTCTCAAGGCGACTACGAGGACAGTTGCAGCCGCTTCTGCTTCTTCTGCCGGGCGTGCATCGCGGCCGCCCAGGTTCTGGGGCAGAAGATCGACGTGTGGCACTGCAACGATTGGCAATCGGCGCTGATCCCCATCTACCTGCGCACCTGCTTTGGCAATCATCCATTCCACGCGTCGGCCGCAACGATCCTGACGATTCACAATATCGCCTACCAGGGCCACTTCTGGCACTGGGATTGGCCGCTGCTCAACTTGCCCTGGGCGCACTTCAACTGGAAGGAGCTCGAGTTTCACGGCAAGATGAACCTGCTGAAAGGCGGGCTTGTGCACGCCGATCTGCTTACCACCGTTTCACCAACGTACTCGCGCGAAATCCAGACGGCCGAGTTCGGATACGGCCTCCAGGGCGTGCTGGCCGACCGCAAGAATTCGCTGGTCGGCATTGTCAATGGCATCGACACTCAAATCTGGAATCCGGCCACCGACCCGCTGCTGCCGGCGAACTACACGCGCGACAATCTCGAAGGCAAGACCACCTGCCGCGAAGTGCTGCGCCGCAAGTTCAACCTGCCCAACGACCACACGACGGTGATCGGCATGATCGGCCGGCTGTTCGAGCAAAAGGGCTTTGATCTCGTCGCGCAGAGCATCGATGAACTGCTGCGCCGCGATATTCAACTGATCATCCTGGGCACGGGGCGCGAAGAATTCCACAAGATGCTGCAGCGCGTGCAGCAGTCGCGGCCGGACAGGGTCGCCGTCGCCTTCGCGTTCGACAACGCGCTGGCGCATCTCATCGAAGCCGGCAGCGACATCTTCCTGATGCCCAGCCGCTACGAACCCTGTGGGCTTAACCAGCTCTATTCGATCGCCTACGGCACGCCGCCGATTGTGCGCCGCGTCGGCGGACTGGCCGATACCATTGGCGATGCCATCCCGGAGAATATCGCCAACGGAACCGCGACCGGCTTCCAGTTCCGGGACTACACGCCGCAAGCCATGATGGGGTGCATCGATTGGGCGCTTCGCCTGCGTTGGCATCAGCGCGAGGACTGGCTGAAGATTCAGCGCGCCGGCATGTCGCAGGACTGGTCCTGGCGGAAGAGCGCCGAAGAGTACGTGAAGGTGTACCAGCGGGCCGTCGAGCAGCGAACAAGAAAGTAGTCGAGAAGTCCAGAGTCCAGAGTCTAGAGGTCCAGAAGTCGGCGGCCTTTTCGACTGACACGGTTGGCGGTTCAGCCACGAACTTCTCAACTTCTAGATTCTCAGACTTCTGGACTGTCTGTTTCTCGCGCCGTACAATGTGTCTTCGGGTTGTGTATGGCGTCACGTGTTCAGCCTCACCCCAAAATTACCAGTTGAAGGGAGAATCATGGCCGGTCGCATTCGCTTTGTCTGCCTGCTGCATTCGCACCAACCGGTAGGAAATTTCGACGATGTTATAGAAGCCGCATACAAGATGAGCTATTTGCCATACGTTGAAGCCTTTGAGCAGTTTCCTCAGATTCCGTTGACCAATCACTATTCGGGCTGTCTGCTCGAATGGCTGGAGCAGCACCATCCCGAGTACATCGAGCGGCTGGCAAAGCACTCCAAGGGGGATGACTCCGACAAGCCCAAATGGGAGATGATCGGCGGCGGCTTCTATGAACCGATCATGACCATGCTTGCCACGCGCGACCGGTTGGGCCAAATCGATCGCATGGCCACTTACATCGAGACGCGCTTCGGGCAGCGTCCTCGCGGTCTGTGGCTGCCGGAACGCGTCTGGGAACCGGGGCTGGTGAAAGACCTGGCCGACGCCGGCGTCGAATACCTGACGCTGGACGATTCGCATTTCCGTGCGGCCGGCCTGGAAGATCAGGATCTGGTCGGCGCATTCATTGCCGAAGACCAGGGGCGAATTCTGCGCGTGTATCCGGCGTCGGAACGGCTGCGCTACGTGATTCCATTCCAAGGCGTGCACGATTGCATCAACTACATGCGTTCGCTGATTCCAGAAGACGGCGAGCGCGTCGTCTGCTACGCGGACGACGGCGAGAAGTTCGGCGTCTGGCCGAAGACCTACGAGCACGTTTACACCAACGGCTGGCTGAAGAACTTCCTGGGCGCCCTGCAGCACGCGCAAAACGAAGGCTGGCTGATTTGCTCAACGCTTTCGGATGCCTGCGACGGCGTTGAAGCGGTCGGGAAGATCGCGTTGCCTGAAAACAGTTACCGCGAGATGACCGAGTGGGCTTTGCCGGCTGCCCGGCTGGCTTCCTACGAGCGCGCGCGCCACGACATTCTGCACGATCACCAGCTTGCCAACGACGGCCGCGTGCAGAATGTCCTGGGCCTGGTGAAGGGCGGCAACTGGCGTTCGTTCAAGATCAAGTATCCCGAAGGCAACCGGATGTACGCGAAAATGATGGAAGTCAGCGCGAAGGTTGCCTCGCTGCCGAAATCGACCAAGCTCGCCGACAAGGCGCGCACACATTTGTACCGCGGACAGTGCAACTGCCCCTACTGGCACGGCGTCTTCGGCGGCATGTACCTGCCGCATTTGCGCAGCGCCGTGTACCGCGAGCTGATCAAGGCGGACAAACTCGCCGATGAACTCGACGGCGGGTCTGCCAAGGCCAAGACTGTTCTGCCGCTGGTCCAGGATCTGGATTTTGACGGCTCAGCGGAAGTGAAACTATCCAATGCGTACCTCGCCGTGTATCTGCACCCCAAACGCGGCGGGCATCTCTACGAGAACGACCTGCGCGACATCGACTTCAATCTCGGCGACACGTTCTCGCGCCGCTACGAAGCTTATCACGACAAGGTTGCACAGGCGGTCGTCGGTGACGCAAACGGCACCGCGAGCATACACGACCTGATTCTCGCAAAGCAGCCGGGTTTGGCGGAACTTCTGAAGTACGACACGTACCTGCGCGAAAGTCTGGTCGATCACTTAAGCCCAACGCGCTTGACGCCTGAAGACATGCTCTCCGGAAATCCGCCGAGCAGTCCCGCGTTCCGAACCGAAGCCTACGATCTCCAGGCGTCCAGCAAGAAGAACGCCGTCACGCTGTCTCGCGAAGGCCCCTGGCAGGGCGCCACTGTGCGCGTCAGCAAGACCGTTGCGCTGCATGGGAAGCCGGAGCTGGAATTCTCCTATGTTATCGAGCACGTTGACGGCCCCGAAATCGAAGGATTCTTCGGCGTGGAGATGAACTATAACTTGCTGGCAGGGGACGCCCACGACCGCTATTATTATCATGAGAAGAGCGATAACGCAGGTAAGCTGGCGACCGTGGCTAGCTTTGGCGAGTTATCGTTCGTGGGCATGAAGGACCACTGGCTGGATGTTGCCGTCGAGCTGCACTGCGATGTGCCGGCGGAAGCAGTGGTCAGCCCAGTGAAGACCGTTTCACAATCGGAAGGCGGCTTCGAGGCCGTGTACCAGAGCTCGAGCGTGCTGCTGCAATGGCCGCTCAAACTAGCTGCCGGCGGGAATCTCAGAGTCACACTACGCCAGGAGTCGGCTCGTGCCCGAAAGTGAAGCTCCTCGTACCGCCGGCGTCCCACCGGCCCACACACCCGCTGCCAGCGAAACGCCGGCACCACAAGCCGCTGCGCCCGAGAAGGTGCTGCTGGTCGAAGAGAACGATGCTCTGGCCACTGAACAGAGCAAGCTGCTCACGGAGGCATCCTTTCAGGTTACGCGCGTAAAGTCGTGCGCCGAGGCGCTGGAAACGCTCAACAAAGGCTCCGTGGACCTGGTGCTCGTGGACCTGGAAACGGGCGCGCCGGGCGCGAGCCTGGAGTTCTGCAAACAGATCAAAGCGAACCCCGCGCTGGCCTGGATGCCGGTGATGTTTGCGACGTCGCGAATCAGCCGCGACACGGTTGAACAGATCTTCCAGACCGGCGGCGATGAATTCGTCGGCAAGCCTTTCCAGCACGACGAACTGCTCGTCCGCGCCAAGGTTCTCGTGCGCAAAGGCCATGAAGAGCGCTGGCTCGTCGAACGCGCACGCAAGCTGGCCGAGAAGATTGCCGAGCGCGACGACGAACTGGATGATCTGCGCCGTTTCGCTCAGGATATCGTCAGTTCGCTCTCGTCCGCCTTGCTGGTGCTGGATTCCGAAGAGACGGTGCTGTTCGCGAATGCGCCCTTCCTGGAAGCCGTCCACGTTGAACGGCGCAGCGTCGTCGGCCGCAAGCTGACGGAGTTTCTGCAAGTTCGCGCGCCCAGCGAGGAGCGCGGCCACGAAGAGACGCGCCGGCTGGACATGCGCAGCTCCGTGGGCGCTCTGACGCAGGCGATCCGCACGGCGATCTCCAGCGGCCAGCCGTCGCGCCTGCGGCGCATCCCGGGCCTGTTGCGCGCCAGTCCCGACCGGCTTTCCGACGTGACGGTGACGGCGATCGATTACGGCGGTGTGCGGCAGGTTCTGGTTGTTGTTGAAGATGTGACCGAGCAGGCGCTGGCCGAACTCGAAGTCGCCAAAGAGCGCGCCAAGCTGCACGACGTTGTCAACGCGATGAACGCCGCGCTGTGCCTGATCGACCGCGATCGCAAAATCCTGTGGCAGAACCGGACCTTCGGGCTGTGGTTCGGCGATTCATTCGGCCAGCCGGGGCTCTCGGCGTTCCTGTCGCGCTTGCGCGCGGACGACGCGTGGATCGAACAGGTTTTCGTGCGCGGACAGGTGCTGCAAATGGCGTGGTCGGTCTTTACGCCGCACGGTCAGCGCCGGCACTTCTCGAACATTATCGCGCGCATCAAACCCGCCGTGGGCAGCGAGGCCAGCCAGGCGCTGGTCCTCACGCAAGACGTCACCGAACAGGAGACGCGCGTCGAACAGCTTTCGCTCCTACGTGAACTTTCGCAATTCTTGCAGGGCACGCTCGACGCCGAGAAGCTCAACCACGTGATCCTGCTCTGCGTGACCACGGGCCACGCGCTGGGCTTCAACCGAGCGTTCCTGTTCATCCGCAATCGAGCGACCGGAATGCTTTCGGCTCAGATGGCCGTCGGCCCGGCCAGCCGCGAGGACGCCTTCCGCATCTGGGCGGAACTCTCCGCACAGGGCCGCACGCTGCACGATCTGCTGCGCAGCCTGGAGCAACTGCCGCCCAAAGAGTCGATGGCTTTGTACCCGCTGATCCGCGATTTGGCTTATCCGCTCGATGATCCGTCGGAGATCATCGTCCGCACCGCGCTTGAGAAGAAGGAGCAGCTCGTCACCGACGCGCGGCGCGATCCGCGTGTCACGCCACGCTTCCGGCAGCTTTTCGGCTGCCAGGAGTTTGTCTCCGTGCCGCTGATCGTGAAGGGTTCGGTGGTCGGCGTCATTCTGGCGGACAATCTGTATTCAGGCCGCGCGATCACCGACGATCACGTCAAACTGCTCTCGCTGTTCGCGTCGCAGGCCGCTTTGGCGATCGAGAACGCGGAGACGTTCATGGAATTGCAGAAGAGCATGAACAGCCTGCGCCAGGCGCAGCGCGAAATCGTGCACAGCGAAAAACTGGCGACCATCGGCAAGATGGCCGCTCACGTGGCGCACGAAATCCGCAACCCGCTTTCGACGATCGGCGGTTTCGCGCGTGCGTTGCTGAAGAAGCCCGACAACGTCGAGCGCGTCATCAAGAACGCCAAGATCATCGCCGAGGAATCCACGCGGCTGGAGAACATGCTGAAAGGCGTGATGGATTTCTCCCGCCCATCGGCGCCGGTGCCAAAAGCAAACGACTTCAACGTCACGGTCGAGAAAGCGTTCCGCACGCTGGCGGAGATTCTGGGGTCGCGCAATATTCACTCCAGCCTGGACCTGGACCGCTCACTGCCGGAAGTCCCGTTCGACGAGAACCAGATTTTGCAGGTGATTCACAACATGATCCGCAACGCCGCCGACAGCATGCCGCACGGCGGGGCGCTCAGCCTGAAGACCGGCCGCGAAGGCGAGAGCATTTATCTGGTCATCGACGATTCGGGCACCGGAATTCCGCCGCACGTGCTGGAGCGGCTCTTCGATCCGTTCTTCACCACCAAGCCCGACGGCACGGGCCTGGGGCTGGCCGTCAGCAAGAAGATTGTGGACGATCACGGCGGCCGCATCGAAGTGCATAGCAAGGTCGGCAAGGGAACGCAGTTCAAAGTCCACCTGCCGCTGCAGGCCCCATCCGCTCAACCGTCAAAAGCCTCGTCCTCCGGCACGCTCGAAGCCGTCACCGGCAGTGTGGCCGGAGATTAGTTCAGAACCGCAACCGTAAGGGAGCGGCGAGCTTTCGCGCTCGCGTTCAGCAAAAACCCCGGCTCTGTAGGCCGGGGGTTTTGTTCACGTAAACTGTGGAGAGCGTGTCTTAGAGTTCGGCGATGGAGAGATAGCGTTTCACGTCGCTGCGGCGCAGGCTGCCGACCATGCGCGGGAGCTGCGCGTGTTCGATGATTTTGATGCTTTTCACGTTGTCGCCATTCTTCGGCGGGCCTTTAAGCTCAGCGACGTACTGGAAATCAAGCTGCCAGTCTTCGCCCGGAGGAACCATGGAGAAGACTTCGACCAGGTCCATCTCTTTGGGCTCCGTCCGGCCCCATTGTTTCAGCGCGCGCTTGGCGGCGACTTCAGGCGACTCGCCATATTCCAGATAATCCCACGGGAACCACAGGTCGCCGACGTCCTGACCGCCGGGCAAGCCGGGTTTTTCAAAGAGGACAACCTTGCCCTTGAGGAGCGTGACCACATTGACGCTGATGTGAGCGCCACCGGGGGATGTCGCATTGACTGGACGACCGAAAATGGCTTTTGGCATGGCTTTAGTGTGCCTCTCAATGGCCCTTGGCATAAAATGACGCGCCGTCACGTATTATATAGAAGAAGAGCCATCCGTCTCTGTCGATTCGGTTTTTTTTACCGGTGGAATAAACGACCCCAATCTGTAAAACTGCTCCGGCACTAAGCGAAAACGCTCAAAGAGGAGAGACGACAGCGATGCCGACGAATGGAAATTCTGCTGCGAAAGACGCAGCGCAGGTCAAACTCCGCAACAAATACGAGAGCCCGCTCACTGGCCGCTATGGCTCACCCGAGATGTCCTTTGTCTTCAGCCCGCAGTTCAAGTTTTCGACTTGGCGCAAGCTGTGGGTGGCGCTGGCCGAAGGCGAACATGAACTCGGCCTGCCGGTCAGCGCGAAGCAGATCAAAGAGTTGAAGCAGTTTGTGGACGAGATCAACTTTGAGGTTGCCGACGCGAAAGAGAAAGAAATCCGCCATGACGTGATGGCGCACGTCCACGCCTACGGCGTGCAGGCTCCGGGCGCCAAGGGAATCATCCACCTCGGTGCGACCAGCGCGTATGTGACCGATAATACCGACCTCATCCAGATGCGGGCGGGGCTGGAGCTGATCGCCAAGAAGCTGGTGAATGTGATCGCCGCGCTGGCGAAGTTTGCCGAGAGGCACGCGTCTCTGCCGACGCTGGCCTACACCCATTTTCAGGCCGCGCAGCCGACGACCGTTGGCAAACGCGCGTGTTTGTGGATGCAAGATCTGCTGCTGGACCTGGAAGAAATCGAACTGGTCCGGCGCACGCTGCCGTTTCTGGGCGTGAAAGGCACGACCGGCACGCAGGCGAGCTTTCTCGAACTGTTCGCTGGCGACTTCAAGAAGGTTCAGCGCTTGGAACGAGTGGTTGCCGACAAGATGGGCTTTGAACGCGTGCTGCCGGTCTCCGGCCAGACTTACACCCGCAAGCTGGACTACCGCGTCCTCTCGGCGCTCAGCGCGGTGGCTCAAAGCGCGCATAAATTCGCGAACGATCTGCGCCTGCTGGCTCACCTGAAGCAGATGGAGGAACCGTTCGAGACACACCAAGTCGGCAGTTCCGCGATGGCGTACAAACGCAACCCCATGCGTGCCGAACGCATGACAGGGCTTTCGCGGCATCTGATCGCGCTCGTGCTCGATCCGGCGATGACCGCCGCGGAGCAATGGTTCGAGCGCACGCTGGACGATTCTGCGAACAAGCGTCTGTCTGTGCCCGAAGCATTCCTGACCGCCGACGTGGTGCTCGAGATTTATCTGAACATCACACAAAACCTGGTCGTGTACCCGGCGGTCATGGCGTCCTATCTTGCGGCGGAAATGCCGTTCATGGCATCCGAGAACTTGATGATGGAAGCGGTCAAACGCGGCGGCGACCGGCAGGAATTGCACGAACGCATTCGCCAGCACAGTCAAGACGCCGCCAAGCAGGTGAAGGAGCATGGCCGGCCCAACGATCTGCTCCAACGCATCGCCGCAGACCCGGCTTTCGCGAGCGTGAAGAATAAGATCGGCGAAATCATGGCGCCGGAACGATACGTTGGCCTTTCCGAGCAGCAGACGAAGCAGTTCCTGAAGGATCAGGTTTCGCCGGTACTGAAGGAGCATAAGGTTTGGTTGGGAATGACGGGGAAAGTCAGCGTGTGATCGGCTCTTGGCTCTTAGCTCTTGGCTGCGCAAGCGAAGTTCGGGCTGTTGCTCTTAAGAGCTAAGAGCACGCTTGATTTTTCCGACGTTGTATCCGAAGCCCGGCCCCTTCAGCGTTGACAGATCGACGCAGCCATTCACGCGCGTGTAAATTCCGGGATGAACGGCAGCTTCGGGCTTGGAGGCTTCCGGGTAGAACTGCATGCCGTTGGTTTCTATGCCCATAATCGTGCCGGCGTGGGCCGCCAGCAAGCAGTGCGGCACCTGTGCGAGCATCGGGTTCGTCAGATCCTGCACCATCAGCGTCATGCCGTGGGCTTTCGCCCAGCACAAGCTGAGCAACGCCCCGGTCTGAGTCTTGCAGGTCTTCAGCGCGACGCCGGTCCAGCCCAGCTTGCGTCCCAACTTGATCAACTTCCAGTCGTGGGCGCTTTCATCCATAAACAGCGGCTTGCGCGCCGAGACGCTGTGGACGTCGATCTGGTTGTGTTCCAGTTCGTACGGGAACGGCTGTTCGACGTAGAGAATCATGCCGTAGACGCGCGGGTACTCGATCACCAGCCTGTCCAGGATGTCGTTCACGTATGCCGGATCTGTCACCGTGCAGTTGAAGTCGGTGGTGAGCCACTCCACGTTCTCTTCGACGGCGATCTGGCCGACTTTCGTGAGGCGCTCGTAATCCCATTTCGCGTCGTTGCCGCGCAATTTCACTTTCAGGCACTTCAGGCCGTCGCGGCGGATCCAATCGCGCAGCAGAACGGGGTAGCCGTCGTTGGGCTCGGAGCCGGTCAGTTCGGCGGGCTCAATCAGATCCTTTCCGCCGACCAGATGCCACGCTCGCATGCGCTGAGCGTGTGGGCGCACGAGGTAATCCTGCGGATATTTTTCAGTGAAGGAGACTCTCGATCCATCGGCCGGTGTGATGTAGTGCGACAGGTCGCAGTTCATGTATTGAGCGTTGTAGGTCTCGTAGACGGGGCTTTCGTTGAGCATGCCGTAGGCATCGTGCAGAGCGATATCAAAAAGGGAGCAGCACACCAACGCGGCCAACCAGGGCATGGGTTCGCGGCCGGCGCGCTGCGCGTTGAAGCGTTCGAGCAGCTTCGGCAATTCGGTTTGCTGAAACGCATGTCCGATTTCCATGGCGTGGCCGCTGACGCCGAACTGAGCCCAGCTTTTTGC
This sequence comes from Planctomycetota bacterium, assembly GCA_036504595.1. Lineage (GTDB taxonomy): Bacteria > Planctomycetota > SZUA-567 > H5-PLA8 > H5-PLA8 > DASXUX01. The sequence goes on from DASXUX010000106.1 coordinate 17,071, forward strand.
GAGCTGAGCGGTGAACGTCTTCAGCGCTTCGTGGCGTTCTTCGTAACTGAGGCTGCTCGGCCACACCCACTGCACGCTCAACGGCGTCTCGCCCCAGCCGCAAGCGGTCTGGCCTTTGGCGTTGGCGACTTTGATGCAGGTGCGCGCGCAGGTCACGCTCGTGAGTGTTTCGGGGCCGAATTTGAGCGGCACGCGGGTTTGGACGGGCAGAAAGTAGAGGCTGGTCTCCACCGCGCGAATATCGGTGCTCTTCGTTGCAGCCATGAAGTCCTCCGGTTGCGATCTCCAAAAGACTACACCGGCGCGCGCTTGCCAGAGTGTCGCCGCATGTTATGGTGTTTCGCGGTCTGGAGAGGAGCGGGGATGCACATTACCTACTGCAAAGTCTGCGGCGTGCGAGTGGAACTGCAAACGGCCGAAGAGGGCGAGCCCACCTGTCCGGATTGCCTCGCCGGAAAAACCCGTCGCCCCGCCCGCCGCGGAGACAGTGCATTGCTGCGGCGCCGGACGACCAGCCGCATGCTGAAGACGATCAAGCCGGACGGAAAGTGATTGTTGGTGTTTGGTACTTGGTGAATGGTACTTGGTGAATGGTGATCGGACGCCGCGAACCAACACCCATCACCGTTCGTTCTCATCGTCATCGTTAGTGAAATAATCGAGCACGAAGCCGAGAGGCGTTCGCACCGACGTGATTTGGAAAATCCAGTGCCGCAGCGAGAATTCCTTCACGCTGCGCAGTTCCTTGAAGGTCGGCAGCAGAACAAGCGCGAGCATGCGGAAGCCGGCCGAGAGCACCAGCAGCCAATAGAAGCGCGTGGTGGCGCAAGCACCAATCGCGCGGGCTGGGAGGATCGGTTCCAGCCACGTGGCGATCATGGCGCCCGTGAAGCCAGCAAAGCCATTGATGATGTTGAAGTACGCCATGCAGCGCGCGCGCTTGGGCGCTGAGACCGCATCCAGAATGTAGTTCCAGGCGCTCAGGCCGAAGCCCGCCCACGATGCGCCGGTGAGCATGTTGATGAAAACGAGATAGTAGAAATCGCAGGAGAACAGCCAGAAAAGCGGGCTGATGCCGATCCAGATCGACGTGTATTGCAGCGTCTTCTTGTTGCCGAACCGTTCACTGAAACGCCCCCAGAACATCATCGTTATGATCGTGGAGAGCGTGCCGGCAACGCTGAGGATCTGCCACTGCCAGGTTTGGTACTTCAGGTCGTACGTCCAATACGGCAGGAAATACGGTCCCGACAGATTGGCGCCGAACCCGATGGTTGCCGTAAACAGCACGAAATGAACAAAGTTCGATTCCCGCACGCGACGGATGAACTGCCAAAAGGTGAACTGCGTCTCCGCGGTCGCCGTGTAGAGCGGGTCCTGGACGCGCCTGATCTGGACCCACGCATAGCCGCGGGCTGCCACCGACAGCGCGAACGCCAGCGCGAAAATCCACATCGCCATGCGCATGCGGGAGCCTTCTTGGGCCTGCAGTCCAGCGATATAGAGCGCCCCGCCGACGGCCGATTGCGATACGAGCGTCAGGAAGGAGACGTTGTGGCTTGAGCGGGCGAAGTAGCGCTGGCGCAACGTTGAGGGCACCACTTCGCTGATGAGGCTGGTCCAAGGCGGGTTGGTGAAGTGCCCGGCAACGTAGTACAGAAACGCGGAAGCCAGAAAACAGAGATACAGCAAATTCTCGCGCGCGAAGAGGCTCTTTTCGGCGGCCGGCGTGGGAATTCCATTAACGAGGCAGTACACGGCCACGAGCGCGAGCGGCACCATCGCCAGCATTTGCACGATAACCGGGATCAGCACCAGGCGCTTGCGGCAGCCAAAACGGTCCAGCAGATTGGCCGAAAGAGCTTGCGCCAGCGGTCCGATGAGTTGCGGCACGCCGCCGAGGTAACCGAACCAGCGGGCAGGCATCGTCAACTGCGCGGCGAACAGGCCGAAGGAGCATTCGCCGAGGCCGAACATCAACGCGGAGCCCCACGCCTGGCGGATGCCCGCTTTCATGCTGGGTTCGTCGGCTTTGCGGACCGAGTCGCTGAGATTCGGAGTGTCTTTCGGAGGAAGAAGGTCTTCCATGCGTGCACAGATCGCCGTGCGATCTAATTCCTCCAGACGGAACTCAGCCCCGCAAAGCGGCTGCTCAGCGGGGCCTCTGGACTATTATCTTGATGGGTCCCTCGCGGTAAGCAACAGCGTTTTTGGTGAGTGGTACTTGGTGAGTGGTGAGCGGGACTTGGTGTCTGGTAGTCTGGTGTCTGGTAATTGGAGAACCAGACCACCAGGCTACCAGACTACCAGACTACCAGACCACCAAACTCAAAGGCGCCGGTTGATACGCGTGTGCGCATCCGACTCTTCTGGCTTTTGCACGGAGCGCTGGCGATCGCCCTGCGGCACCTCCGGCGGGGGCTCTTCGTAGCTGCGCCGCACTAGCCACAACCCCGCAGCCGAGATTGCGAGCCCCAGCGGGCCATAGAGCAGATCCAGCCCCGAAACAAGCGCCACGACAATTCCAGCGATGATCAGCAGCAGTCCGAGCAGCGGCAGGAGCATGTGCATGGGTGCTCCTCTCTACCGCGAACCAGCCGTCTCGGTTTCGACCTGCGGACGGCTGGCAACACTGTTGCCGCACGTTCCACTCGCCCAGCGCGCGACGCAGAAGGCCAGCGCCAGCATGAACGCAAACGTGCCGCGCACGCCCGGCAACATCGGGTTCCCCAACGCCGCAAGCACCACGGCTCCGCAGCCGGAACCCAAAGCAGCGAGCGCCAGCATGGCGCTCACGCGAGCGGCCGGGCTGGCGCTTGCTTCGAGCTTCGCGAAACTCAGATGCGCGCCGAAAATCCACGCACCGAAGACAAACAGCAGCGCTAGCAAGCCGGGCAAGCCCAGCTCCACGGCGGTCGTCTCCAGCAGCGAGAAACTGAAGCGTTCGTCGGATTCCATATCGTAAGCGGCTTCGTCATCGGTGCGGCGGCCGGGCTTCGGATAAGCGGTCGTGTGATAGAATCTGTTGACGCGTTCCTGATAGCGCCCTACGCCCACGCCTTTCAGCCACGTCGGCGGGCTTTGCTCGTCGCGCGGATTGCTCGGACACGAAAGCAAATCCAGTGCGGCCTGGTAGCGCCGCAGGCGCGCCGTAGGTTTCCGGTTGCCATCTTGATCGTCGGCGAAAAGAGCCGATCCGCGGGCGATGACCTTCATGTTTTCACGTGGCAACCGCGGCAGAACCACGCAGATCAAACCGAGCAGCACGGCCAGCATCGTCAGCGCCGTCAGCCAGCGCCGCGCCGCCGCACACGCGCACGCTACGGCGAGAATTCCCGCGCACGCGCCCCACAGGCCGCTGGCGGCTAGCGTCACGCAGAGGGCCAGAACCGCGACCACGCCGGAGGCCCAGCGGACGATCGCGTTTGCATCCCAGAAGGCGACTGCAGCCGCGGCCGGCACGAGCAGCGCCACTTGAGCGCCGAACGCGGCGCGGTAGCCATACCAACCGGCGACCCGCACGGCGGTCGCGCCGCCTAGATCCTGCGTCTGGTTATCCGGATCGAACGGAATGCCTTGCGGCCCGGCATACTGTTTCAGCGCCAGGAGCACGCACGCGCCGAAGCTGGCGAGCAGGATGAGCGTGAGACGGCGGTACTCCGCTGCGTCCGCCGCGATATTTTCAAACACCCAGACCGCGAGCGTGCCGAAAAGCACGATGCTGAGCGCTGCTTTGGGCAGAATCGAACCTTCTCCGCCTGTGAGAACCGGCGAGAGCAGCGCCAGGCCGGCCCAGAACAGTGTCGCGGCCGGCGGAATCTTGAGACGCGCCCACGGCTTCTTCATGGCAAGATCAACGCCCAGCAGCACGAGTAGGAGCGGCAGAAGAAAATCCAGCGGCGAGTAATACTGCGGACCCTTTGCGTGCAACAAACTTTCGAAATTGTAGACCAGTGGCATCAACGCGACGGTCGCGTACGCGAGGTACCGTCGCCACAACGGAGGATTTGAGTGAGTCTCGTCCATGCGCTCACCTTACCAACAGCTTAGTGCAAAAGAAAGTCTCGGGGAAAATCCGGGCCGAAACTTCTCACCGCAGAGGACGCGGAGGACGCGGAGGAACGAAAAGGTTCAGGCTTCAGAAGCTAGGGAACGCTTTACTTCACCCCGGGCTCTGAACCCTGAATCCTCTATCCTGCTGTCCTCCGCGCCCTCTGCGTCCTCCGCGGTTAGCCGTTACTCGCAGCCGCAACCCTTGCGTTCGACCTCAAAGCCGGCGGGCACACGGATTTCAGGCGCTGGCTTACTGGCGTAGCGTGGGCCGGTGTTGATGCCGGGAACGGCTTCGATTTCAGGACGATGCAGATCAACGATGACCGTTTCGCCAGTGGGAACAAAGGCTTCGTGTCCCGGGTTGAGGTACGAGAAAACCTGCGCAACGCCGGGCATGCGGGCCGCGATGTCGTCGGCGCGCGACTTCAGGCTCTCGTCCGGCAGATTGCCGTGCAGCACGATCAGACCATCGTAGGTGTCAACGTTGATCGCGAAGACCCAGGGACCGGTCGCGTCGTCGGCCGCGAGCGCCACTTTCACGCGCCGCGCCAGCGGGTCGGCTCCCGGCGGGATCAGTCCGATCGGCGGCATGTCGCGAGTGATCGGCAGCGGCGTATTGGAATCACTGACGCGGACGCGGTCGGACATGCGCCCGATTCGCACCGGATCGTCGATGCTCGGATCGTCCGATTCGAGATAGCTGAAGACGCGGCCTACGCCCAGCATCGCCCGCACTTTGTTCGCGACCATCAAGCGCTGCTGCGGCGTGCGGACCCAGCCGTGCAGAATGGCCAGATCCTTGTACGTGTCCACCGTGAGCAGCAGGTCGCGCGTGTCGGCGTCCGTTCGCAACTGCGCCTGGATGCGTTCGCCGAGTTTCGTGTCGGCAGCCGTGGAGGTGAGCCACTGCTGGCTTGCCCAGCAGTGCCCGCCCAGCAACAGTGCACTGCAAAGAATAAACGATGTTCGCATAAGCGTAGTCCTCGCTATTCGCCGCAACCGCAGTCTTCTTGCACCGCCGTCGGAATGGGCGCGGGTTCCTCGGTGTTGGGCGCCGGCTGCACCAGATCGCGCGTCATCACTGGCGCAGGAACGGTCTCGGCCATAAACGCCGATACGGTCGGCGTTACGCCGACATAGTTGAGCACCGCCTCCACGCCTGGCGTGTGCGCGGCAATGTCTTTGGCCTGCGGAACCAGCGCCGCGTCGTCAACGGTGCCATGCAGGATGATCAGGCCCTGATAACCGTCGACCTGAAATTCGAAGCGACTGAGAGCCGCAGCCGCAGACAGCCGCTGTTCAACGCGGCCGACCAGATTGAACGTGGAATCCATCGGCCCGCGGTCGGCGAAGCGCCGGAAATCCTGGTACGTGACCGCGACGTTTTGCGGAGCGTTGACGTTGCTCTCCTGCGGAGAGTTCATGTAATTATATACGAGGCGCACGCCGGACTCGCGGCGCAGCCGGTCGTTGATCACGTTGATCATGTCCTCGTTGGGCGCCGAACCATGCACGATGGCGAGCCCGCGATATAAGTCAACTTTGATGTTCGCGCCCTTAAAGAGCGGATCAGTGCGAAGATCGCGTTCGATTCTTTCCGATGTCGCCGGTGCTTCGTTCGTATTGGCATTGCCCGGCGCTGTTTCTTGAAGCTGCTGCGCGCCGGCGGCCGCCATCAGCGCTCCTGCCGCCAGCAGCACGAGCGTTCGAATTCCGTTGATGTCCATCGCTGCCGTCTCCTGTTACCCAGCCGGGTTTTCACACCGGCACGACGACATAGCTGCGAATGCAGGACCAACGCTTCAACCGAATACGCGCGATATGAAGAGCACACCGCAGAGGACGCGGAGGAGGCAGAGGGGTTTAAGGTGTTGGCTCTCACTTTGGATTCTGTTTAGGCAGTTGCTCCGGGTGAAGCAGCAGTTGCGCCGACACGAGCGTTGCCGCATGTGGGCCGAAGGATTCGATCACTGAGCCGAAGGCGGCCAGAATACGCTCAGCGGGTTCGCGGAATTCAGCGCCCTTGGTCGAGGGGTCCAGAGTCGCGCACGCCAAGGCAGCCAGTCCGTTTCCTGAAGGTTCGGCGGTATCCTGGCTGAGCTTCAGGTTCCACGATAGGCCCGCCAGTTCGGGCTTTCCGCAACGATCGAAGCAGCCGCCGGCCTGCTGGTCCCAGAAGTTGCTGAACACGCGCCGCAGGCTGGCCTCCGCCGCATCCCGGAATTCCTTCTGCTGCGTGGCCTGAAAGGCGATCGCGCAAGCGTACGCGAGGGCCGCTTCGTCTTGTTGCAGGAAGACTGGCGGCTGCGCGGCTTCCGGGCCCAGCACGTGAGCGATGCCGGTCATTCCGGTCGCGTTCTTCACAAGGGTTTTCTCGAGCAGCATGCGGAGAGCTTTGCTGCCGCGATCGGTCAGGTCGGAGCGGTTGAAGGCGCGCCCTGCCGTCATCAGCGCAGCCGACATGAGCGCGTTGGAATCGACGTAAACGCTGCGGTCGATCGCAGGCGCTTTCCGTGCCGTTCGCGCGGCCGCCAGAGCCGTGCGAATGCCTTGCAGTCGGCGCGTGGCTTTGTCCGGCGTCATTCCGCAGCGTTGTGCGGCCTGCTCGATCGGCAGCGCATCAAACAAAACGTTGCGATACGGCGCGGTAAGAGGCAGGTCGCCGAGTTCCCCGATGTCGTAGACCACTTTCGCCAGCCGGCAGTCCTCGTCATCCCGCAGCACGGATTCGACTTCTCTGACGGTCCACGTGCAGAAATGGCCGTCGTCCAGATCGCTGTTTCCGCCCGCCTGGGACCCGAAGAACAACCCATCGCCGGCGTCCATCGTTCCCATCCAGAACGCCAGCGTCTCTTCGGCCGCGCGGCGGTAACGCTCCTCTTGGGTCAGCGACCATGCCTGCGCGAGCACACCGATCATCTCAGCGTTTGTGCCGAGCACTTTTTCAAAGCGCGGCACGCGCCAAAGTCCATCGGTGCTGCAACGGTAGAAGCCGCCTTCGAGCGGGTCGTAGATTCCGCCGCGCAGCATGGCGTCGAGCACCGCCGTCGCGGACTCCAGACTGCGTTTGTCCCGCGTGCGCGCGTAATGCTCGAGCGACAACGCCAAGGCGCGCGGGGCGGGAAAAAGGCCGGCGTGCGCGGGCGCCGCGCCTGATTGCAGCCGCAGCATCTCGTTCAGCCGCGGCAGAACCCGTTGGAGCAGATCCCCTGGCACATCGCCGCTCGTCGTTTCTTTTTCGCGCGCTTTGCAGATGGCGGCATCGAGCTGTCCGGCCTGCTCGACCAGGTCGCTGCGGTTCTCACGCCACGCTGCCGAAAGCCGCTGAAGTGTGCTCTTAAGCCCCTGCCGTTGCGTCAGCGGGTCTTCTTCGGCCGACAGAAACGTGCCGGCGAAGAACACGCGGCCTTCGGGCGTGAGCACCGCGCAGAGCGGCAGGCCGCGGCTGGACTGGAGCGCCTGCAAAGCCTGCTGCAATCGGATTTCAATATCGGGCCGGTGGTCGCGATCAAGACGGACGGCGACATAATCTTCATTGATGCGGGTGGCGACAACCTCATCGCTGAACGTGGTCCGTTCCATTGCGCGTCCGCGCGGACAGCAGTTGCAGGTGACGAATAGAAAAATCGGCTTGGATTGGCGCTGCGCCTCAGCCAAAGCTTCCGCTCCGAACGTCCGCCAGCGGATCACGCCGCTGTCGTGCAGCAGCGCCGGATCGGCCAGCGTGGGCGCGAAGGGCTCGGCCTTCTGCCCAGGCAGAGTCCCAGCGTGAATCGCGAACGTGACGCATACTACCGAAAGCACGATCTTGCACATGGGCCGCTAGTTTCTTTCCCACAGCGGAGAATGCAAAGCGAAAACGAGTCGGGTGCCACGCTTGTGTTCGCGCCTTGGCGCGGACTCAAGCCGTTCCCTTCCGTCTTGCGGACCTCTCACCCACCTCTCCGCCCTGTAAAATAATGCACATGTGGTGGTGGCACGTTTGTGTTCGCGCGTCCCTTTGCGCGAACTCAAGCGTGCCTTCCCAGCACTGTCTCCTGTCCAAGAGTGCACATGTGGCGATTCCTCTCCCTTTCCTCACCGTCCATACCGTCCACCTCGTCCATGCCACGCTGCCTGAACGCTTTCCCTGTCCAAAACTGCACCTGTGCGTTGTACCGCAGGCATCCTCGCCTGCCCTCCGTCTCGTCGTGCGGGCGTCTCGCCCGCTTCCCCGCTCTGTAGAAAAGTGCACTTGTGCATAACCCTAATCCATCGATCGTCAAAGAACGCTTCAGTACCGAAAGAGTATCTCACCATACCCACAATAACTATGACGATCCAATCGCCAAAATGTTGTAAATATTTTCGTATTTATTTTAGCTAATTAATTGTAGGTCTGCGGTCCTCCACAGGTTTCCCTATCTCCCACGTTTGGATCACCGTTTGCAACTATCGCCACGCGCGAAAACGACGGCCGTTTCGCCCAGAACGTGGCCGCGCGAGTCGACAATATGGAAGTTGCACGACCACGCCCAGCAAGCCTGCTCAACGCTTCAATACTGTTCGCTGTCCTGACCTGCGTTGGCTGCGGCAAAAGCCAGAGTGCTCAATCCAAAAAACCACCGCCAACTGTGACCGTCGCCGCGCCTGTGCGGCGGGCGGTCAACGTCTACCGCCAGTACGTCGGCCAGCTTGCCTCGCCACAAACGGTGGATTTGCGCGCCCGCGTGGACGGTTTCATAAAGGAAATCAACTACGCCGACGGATCCATCGTGAAGGCCGACACGTTGATGTTCGTGATCGATCCGGCTCCCTATGAGGTCACCCTTCAGAGCGCCAACGCGCAGCTTCAGGTCGCCGAAGCCGCTTTGCTTCAGGCCAAAAATGCCAAAGACATCGAAGTAAATAGAGCCAATGTGGCAAAAGCCGAGGCCGGGTTGCGGAATTCCCAGCAGAAAGTAAAAGACAATCAAGTCGCCTTTTCTGAAGGCGCCGTGCCGCGTGAGCAGCTCGACAACGCGATCGCCGCCGAACGACAGGACGCCGCGGCCGTAGAGTCCGCCAAGGCGAGCCTGACTCAGTCCGAAGCCGATTATCAAACCCGGGCCGCACAGGCCGAAGCGCAGGTTGCCGTCAGCCGCGCGGCGGTGGCAACGGCGCAACTCAATCTTGGCTACACCCGCGTCACCGCGCCAATCACCGGGCGAGCCGGCATTTCGCAGGTGCATAAAGGTTCGCTGGTGCAGGCGGCACAAGGAACGCTGCTGGCTACTATTTCGCAGACGGATCCGGTCTGGGTCTATTTCTCAATCAGCGAACGGGAAGAGTTCCAGCTCCACAAACTGCACGAGGAAAAGAAGCTGGGTGGACTGGGCGAAGTTCCAGCCCAGATGGTTCTCGCGGACGGCAGTCTCTATCCCGAAGCGGGCGTGATCAGCGCCGCTGACCGCGCGCTCGATCCGAACACAGGAACCCTGACGTTGCGGGCGGATTTTCCAAACCCGGATCAATTCCTGCGGCCGGGCAACTACGCGAAGGTGCGCATACTCACCGAGAAGATCGCCGATGCGCTGCTGGTGCCGGCGGCGGCGATCGGCACCGATCAGGCGGGTGCCTTCGTGCTGGTCGTCAGCGCTGACGAGAGGGTCGAGCGGCGTTCGGTGCAGACCGGCGTCACTGAAGGCGAAATGCTCCAGATCACACACGGCCTGACGGGGCCAGAACGGATCATTACGAACGGCCAACAACGTGCGCGGCCCGGGGCAAAGGTGACGCCGGTTCCAGAGGCCGCACCAGAAAAACCAGACACCAGGCCACCCGACCACCAGACCACCAACCCGTGAGGCGAGCTGATGTTCTCCAAGTTCTTCATCGAACGCCCCATCCTCGCCAATGTCATCGCGGTCGTGACGGTGATCATGGGGCTGGTGGCGCTTTATGCGTTGCCCGTTGAACAATTTCCGAACATCACGCCGCCGACGGTGCTGGTGACGACGACGTACCCGGGGGCAAGCCCGGAAGTCGTGGCCAGCACAGTCGCGCAGCCGATCGAGCAGCAGGTCAACGGCGTCGAAAACATGATGTACATGTCTTCCACTTCGGCGGCCAACGGGAGCTACTCGCTGACGATCACCTTCAACATCGGCACGGACACAAACACCGCGCAGATTCTGGTCCAGAATCGCGTGGCCGTCGCGCTGCCGCAATTGCCGACCGAAGTGCAGCTTCAAGGAGTGACGACCAAGAAACAATCCACGTCCATCGTCATGTTTGTCGTGTTGAGCTCGCCCAACGGCACGTACGATGAATTGTTCCTCAACAACTTTGCGTCGATCAACATTTCTGACGAACTGAGCCGTATTCCGGGTGTCGGCGACGTTAGAAACGTCCCGGGCAACAGCTACAGCATGCGCGTCTGGTTGAATGCAGACGAGATGAAATCGCATGGTGTCAGCGCACAAGACGTGATCAACGCCATCCGCCAGCAGAACGCTCAGGTTGCAGCCGGCCAGATCGGCCAGCCGCCGGGACCACCGGGGCAGGTGTTTCAGTTCACAGTACAGACGTTGGGCCGGCTGAGCGATCCGGCCCAGTTTGAAAACATCGTCCTCAAAACGGCGCCGCCAAGTCAGGCCGCACAACAGACCGCCCCGTCGGGCGTGCCCGTCAATTCTGGCGTCAATGCCGGCCGGATCACGCGGCTGAAGGACGTCGCTCGCATCGAGTTGGGCGGGCAGACATACGACCAATTCTTCCAGCTCAACGGCAAGCCCGCCGCCGGCATAGCCATCTCGCAATTGCCTGGCGCCAACGCGCTGGACATCGCCAAACGCATTCGCGCTCGAATGGAAGAGCTGAAGCGCACCTTTCCAGCCGGCGTGACGTACAAAATCCCGTTCGATACCACCCTGTTCGTCGCGCAAGCCGTCAGCGACGTGTACTGGACTTTGTTTGAAGCCGGCCTGCTGGTGCTGGCGGTCATTGTTCTCTTCCTGCAAGACTGGCGAGCCGTGCTCGTTCCCGCCACGACGATTCCCGTCACCATCATCGGCACGTTCATCGCGATGGCGGCGCTGGGCTTCACGGTCAACATGCTCACGCTCTTCGGAATCATCTTGGCGATCGGTATCGTGATCGACGACGCGATCGTCATTGTTGAAGCTGCCGCGCACAACATCGAACGCGGAATGAACTCCAAAGATGCCGCGATTCACGCGATGGACGAACTGCTCGGACCGATTATCGGGATTACGCTGGTGCTGATGGCCGTGTTCATCCCCGCCGCGTTTCTATCGGGCATCACCGGGCAGCTTTACCGCCAGTTCGCGTTGACGATTGCAGCCACGGCCCTCATCAGCGCCATCAACGCCGTGACACTGAAGCCGACGCAATGCGCGCAATGGCTGCGCCTGCCGAATCCGCGAAAAAACATCGTGTTTCGGGTCTTCAACATCGGCTACGAATGGGTCGAGACGCGCTATCTGCATACGCTGCATTGGACCGTTCAGCACATCGGGATGATGCTGGTTGCCTTCGCATTTTTCCTGGCTGCCGCGATCGGGATGTACCTGTCGCTCCCGGCGGGCTTCTTGCCAGTGGACGACCAGGGCTATGCGATTGTGTCGGCGCTGCTGCCGGACGCCGCCTCCCTGGAACGAACGCGCCAGGTCACGGACCGCATCAACCGGATCATTGATGAGACGCCCGGCGTCGCAACGCACGTCTCCATTGGCGGCAATTCCATCTTGGATGGCTCCGCGATTCCAAACGCGGCAACGTTCTTCGTGCAGTTCAAACCGTGGGACAAGCGTACCCGGCGTGAGGAAAGCCTCGATGGAATCCTGGCGAACTTGCGCGGCGAGTTCGCAAAGATCGAGGAGGCCATCGTCGTCGTCTTTCCGCCGCCAGCGATCCGCGGCTTGGGCGTAGCGGGCGGATTTCAGATGGTGCTCGAAGATCACCGTGGCGCCAACATCACGCAACTGGCCAACGTGGCCGCTGCGCTGGTCGATGAGGGCAACGCGCGGTCCGATCTCGCATCCTTGACGACGACGTTTCGAGCGAATGTGCCGCAGATTTACGTCGATGTGGACCGGGAGAAAGCAGAGGTCCTCAACGTGCCGCTCGATGGCGTGTTCGCGACGCTGGGGGCCTATCTAGGCTCCACTTTCGTCAACAACTTCAATAAGTTCGGACGCACGTTTCAGGTTCGCGTGCAAGGGCAGCCGGAATTCAGAACCAAGCCGGAGGACATCGAGAATCTGAATGTCGCAAACAAAAATGGCGGCATGGTCCCGCTGGGTACGCTCGCCTCCGTTGAACACCGCGCCGGACCGCAGGTCATCAACCGCTACAATCTTTATCCTTCGGCGGCGATCAACGGTCAGGCCGCGCCCGGGTTCAGTTCCGGCCAGGCGCTCACGACAATGGAACAACTCGCGGCCAACGCGCTTCCCTCAGGCTTCGGCTTTGACTGGACCGGCATGTCCTATCAGGAAAAACAAGCCAGCGGCCAGGCTTTCTATGCTTTCGGCTTTGCGATCATGCTCGTCTACCTGGTGCTCGCCGCGCAGTACGAAAGCCTGACCAGCCCCGCAGCCGTGATCAGCGTCGTGCCGGTGGCGCTGCTCGGCGCCGCTCTGGCCGCGGCGTTGCGCGGCATCGATAATAACGTTTACGTGCAGATCGGGATCGTGCTGATCATCGCCTTGGCCAGCAAGAACGCAATTCTCGTCGTGGACTATGCGCGTGAACTGCGGGCGCAGGGCAAGAGCATTCGCGACGCCGCCGTGGAGGCCGGCCACCGCAGATTCCGGCCAATCTTGATGACGTCGTTCGCATTCATCCTCGGTACCGTGCCGCTCGTCATCGCCAGCGGAGCCGCCGCCGCCAGCCGCCAGGCGCTGGGCACCGCGGTCTTCGGCGGAATGCTGGTGGCCACGATCCTGTCCGTCGCCTTCGTGCCCGTCTTCTACGTGGTGTGGCAGAGCCTAAGCGAGCGAGTGCACTGGAAAAAACGCTGAGCATTACGGTGAGGCGGGTGGCACACCCGGCCATCGTGCCGGGTGGGTGCCGAAGGCACAAGAAGCCCTCAAGAAAATTCCCGTCGGCAGAATAACCGTTCGACTCTTACGGTGCCACGAAAGCGGCGTCGTATAATCGGGAAACGCTGTTCAGCACTCTTTACGACCCGACCGCCTGCCCATTCCTACTCGTCTGCAGCAGCAGCGCGGATTTCGCGGGTGGCCCACCCGGCCATCGTGCCGGGTGGGTGCCGCAGGCACAAGAAGCCCTCAAGAAAATTCCCGTCGGCAGAATAACCGTTCGACTCTTACGGTGCCACAAAAGCGGCAGTCGTATAATCGGGAAACGCGCTCCGTCTCTCTGTTTGACTGAAATCCCATAATGCCCGCGCTGTTCAGCACTCTTTACGACCCGACCGCCTGCCCATTCTTACTCGTCTGCAGCAGCAGCGCTGATTTCGCAGCAACGATTCGCGCCAGCGACAGCGAACACGTCTGCCAGTTGTTCAGCCGCAGTTTCTCGCACAACCAAGGCCCCAGTTTCTCGCCCAGCGACGCATACCGCCCGGAGAAAACGATCGCATCCAGTCCGCCGAGCGCTGCGATGCCCGCGCCGCACGCTTGCAGAATGCGGTACTCGATGATGCGCCGCGCGCGTTCACAATCAGCATCGCCGTCTTCGAAAACATCCGGCAGAGTCGCCGGTTTATCGAGCAGGCCCCGGAGCCCGCTCTCCTGCGTCAGCATCTGATTAATGCGTTCCGGTCCGCACTTCAGCGTCTCGGCGAGGATGAGCACTAGACTGGGATCGACCAGTCCGCACGTCGTCTCGCCGGGAATGCCTTCCAAAGAGGAGGCGCCGCTGCTGACCATCACCGGTTGCCGGCCAAACACGCCCGCGACTTCCGGCTGCGGTTCCAGACAGATGGAAAGCGTGCGAGCCGGCTCCTGCACACCCGATTTGCGCCGAGCCGCAGAGACCTGTTCGCATGCGGCTTCGTGAAACAGCCCCTGGTAGCCGGTGCGCTGCCCGCCCAGGCCGGCGCACAGGTCGGGTTCCACCGCGTAGAGCCGCTCACGCAGCGGAAGCTTTGCGAAAAATGCCGTCTGGAACGAAAGCGTCACCGGCACGCCGCTGAAAATCTCGCCGCAGGCCTGCAGCAGACGCAGCAGCAGCGGCGTGTGAAACGGCGCTTGGGGAATGACAGTCCGCAGTTTTCCGAGCACCTCGGCATCCACGATGACACTGCGCTCGAAGCCCGCTCCGCCGAATGGCGCACAGACAGCGATGCCGTCCGGTTCGCTGTTCATGGCCAGTCTGCACTCCAGATGGATTTTCCGCAGAGCGCCACGCAACGCCGAGTCGTCGTCCTGGGTTTCGCGCAAATTTTGCGTGAAGGCGGTGCGTTCCGGCGCGGCGTTCGTATCCGCGAAGTACGCGCACTCGATGCGTCGCTGTCCGGCCTTGAGAACGAGAAGATTCATGCATGCTCCTGGTACTTGGTGAGTGGTACTTAGTGCTGCTCAAGCTGCTGTGCCATTCATCAACGCATACGTCTTCCGGGCCATCAGAAGCTCCTCATTGGTCAGCAGCGTAAGGATGCGCACGGCGCTGTCGCCGGCCGCCACATCGGTGGGCCAGGTGGTCACGTTTTCGTTTTTCTCAGCATCGATCTTCAGGCCGAATGCTTCCATGTTGGTGCAGCAGGCCCAGCGTACGTGCGGAACCAATTCGCCGATCGTGTCGGTAAAAAGGACCGCGTCGGTGCGGCCCACGACGGCCAGGTACGATCCGAGGTACTTGCGGATTCGCCACAGGTATATCTGCGCGGCCAGGTCCAAGCGTCCGGCGTCCTCGCCGCCCTTGGCTGCTGCTTTGAGTACATCGCGAATATCCGCGGACATGCCGGACATGCCCAGCACGCCGCTTTTCCGGTTCAACTCCGACTCCACGCTCTTCGGATTCCCCTTCGCGCGCGACAGCAAGTGCATGACGATCGCCGGATCGAGATCGCCGCAGCGCGTGCTCATCACCAGGCCCTGCAGCGGCGAGTAGCCCATCGTGTTGTCAACGGAGCGCCCGTTCACCACCGCGCAAAGGCTTGCGCCGCCGCTGCCGAGATGACAACTGACGGCATTAAACTTCTCCAGCGGCTTGTTCAGAAACCGCGCTGCTTCAGCCACGACATAAGCGTGACTGATGCCGTGGAATCCAAACTTGCGGATGCCCATGCCCTCGCGAATGGATTTCGGCAACGCGTACGTGCGCGCGTAGTCAGGAATCTCGGCATGATACGCGGTGTCGCAGACGACGGCCTGCGGAGTTGTCGGGCAGTACTGATGACACGCTTGCATCAGCGCGATCGCCGGCGGATTGTGCAGCGGCGCCAATTCACCCAGCGGCGGCAAGTCCGCCATGGCTTGCGCATCCAGCCGCGTGCAGGCGCCAAAACGCAACCCGCCGTGCGCAAGCCGGTGGCTGAAGATGTCGGCTTGCGCATGGTTGCGAGCGGCCAGCAGCTTCCGAACTTCCTGAAACGCCTCCCCGTGATCGCGCATCTCGACGATGAACGTCTCTTTCTTGCCGCCGCGTTCGGTGTGGACAATGCGCGACGGCTCGGCCGTCTTCGGACCGACCCGCTGCGCCTCGCCGCCCGCGATCTGCTCTTCCGATGGCATGGAAATCAGCCGGTACTTGAGTGACGAACTGCCGCAGTTGAATGCCAGGATATTCATGGTGTCTGGTGCCTTGTGTCTGGTGCCTGGTGACTGGTAACTGGTGACTGATCAAATGTCATCCGTCGTCCAGCCGAACAGCGGTATGCCGATCAAACTGTGCACGATGGATGCCGTTCCGTAGATGCAGGTCGCCAGTTTCGAAAGTTCCACGGACTCATTCGGTGCATGAACCAACTCTTCGTTGCCGGGACCGTAGCCAATCGTCGGAATCTGGAATTCGTTGCGCAGCACGCCGCCGGCGGTGCCCATTCCCATCCGCCCCAAGCGCCATTTCCCCGGGCGTACTTCACAACTGGCGGCTTCCAACGCGTGCCGGGCACGCTCCATCAACGGATCGAACGGCCCGGTATCCCACGCATGCGTGATGTGGCGGACGACGATGTCTTTACCGTTGTAGAGGCGCTGTGGATTCTCGCGCACCTGCACATCCACGACAACGGCGCCGACAGTTTGCGTCACCAGCGCCGCGTGCCGGTGAAGTTGTTTGAGCACCGCGCCAATCTCCTCGGACGCATGCAGCCGCCGCGAGACACCGATCCGGCTGCGGCGCAGCTCCTGCGCGTTCTCCGACTGCGGTTCGGCAACGAGCAGTTCTTCGACTTCTTTCTGGCGCGAAGCATCCAGTTCGCGGAAAACGGCCTTCGCGGCGTCCTCCACCATGAAGGGATTGGTCCCTTCGATGACGACGTCCGCCTCAAACCAGCCGTCGTGACCGTAGTAAAGTCCAAGGTCGGTCGGCTCGCCAAGGATCGCGTAAGCGGGCTTCATCTCCAGTTCGTTGAGCGTCTTTTGCAGCAATCCGCGAATCCCGACGCTGTAACTGTTCTCCTCGCCGACGGTCGCCGCGACCAGAAGGTCTCCGGCGAGCGGCAATAGGCTGCGCTTGAGCAGCGCGCCGGCGTAGACATGCGCCGCGATGCCAGCCTTGCAGTCGCCGGCGCCCAAGCCGTGCAGCAAGCCGTTGGCGACGCGTCCGCTGAATGGATCGTCGCTCCAACCCGCGCCGGCTTTGATCGTGTCCAAGTGCGTGCTCAGCAGCACCTTGGGGCCGTCTTTCTCCCCGCGGAGCAGACCCAGGACGTTGCCGAAGTCGTCTTCAACGACCAAGTCGTACCGCAGCGCCCGCATCCGGCTTGCGACCGTCTGAGCGACGCGGCCTTCTTGTCCGCTGGGGCTGGGAGTCTGGACCAATTCCTGAGCGAAGCTGAACGCTTCGTCTTTCAGTCCGTCTGTTTTGGCTTTAAGAATCGTGTACATGGTTCTTCTCCGAAAGCGCCGTGCTTCAACGGTTTGTGCTCTGCGATCCGTCATTATCGAATCGGATGCCAAACGCCGAACAACCTCTCTATGCGTTGCTACTGAATGACTTCCAAGATTCCCACGACCGCGCGCGATGTGCTGGACGCTTTCAAAATGTAATATAGGCTTTCATAATGTAATTTTTGGAGCGCCAATGAAAGCCGAAGATCTGAAACTGGAGGAAGTCGTCGCGTTTGGCGACGGCTTCATCGATCTGCACGGACGCCGCTTGGTGCTGCATGGACTGCACGCCTTCGCGCAGTTCCGCAAAGACCTCATCGAAACCGTCGGCGCCGATCACGCGCGCTGCATTCTCACGCGCTTCGGCTACTTCTGGGGCAACGCCGATGCCGCGGCGATGACGCGCATCTTCAAATGGGACAGCCTGAGCGAACGGCTTCGAGCCGGCCCGCGCATGCACGCGCTGCAAGGCGCGGCGAAGACCTATGTCAAGACGCTGGACTTGGACGAAGCGCGGGGACGCTTGCACATGGAAGTGGCCTGGCACGAATCGCATGCGGCGGAGGAGCATCTGATCTCGTTTCCGCGCTCCGACGCGCCGGTCTGCTGGATGCTGGTGGGGTACGCCAGCGGCTACGCATCCTTCTGCATGGGGAAGGACGTTTACTTTCTCGAAGGCAAGTGCCGCGCGAAGGGCGACCGCATCTGCACCGCCGTCGGCAAGGACGTGGAGTCCTGGGGCGAAGAGATCAAGCCGCACCTGTCGTACTACCAAGCGTGCGACATCCAGAAAAATATCCTGGCGCTGACTCGCGAGCTGAAACAGAAAACGACGGAACTCGCGCGGCAGCGCACCCGCCTGGATTCACTGACGCACGCCACTAAGACTTCGACCATCGAGGCGCGCAGCGAGTCGTTCCGCCGCGTGCTGGAACTCGCCAACCGGGTTGCGCCGTACGATTCGTCCTTGCTGATCACCGGCGAAAGCGGCGTCGGCAAGGAAGTGCTCGCGCGGCACATCCATAACCTCTCGCCGCGAGCCAGCGGAATCATGCAGGCCGTCAACTGCACCGCGCTGCCCGAAACCCTGCTGGAAAGCGAGCTCTTCGGGCACAAAGCCGGAGCGTTCACCGGCGCGATGCATGATCGCATCGGCATTTTCGAGCAGGCGCAAAAGGGGACGCTTTTTCTGGACGAGATCGGCGAGATCTCGCACCCGATGCAAGTCAAGCTGCTGCGTGTTCTTCAGGCTCGAGAGATCATGCGTGTGGGCGAAAGCCGTCCGCGCAAGATCGATGTGCGCATCATCGCCGCGACCAATCGAAACCTGGAGCAGGCCGTCCGCGACGGCAAGTTCCGCGAAGACCTCTACTACCGCCTGCGCGTCATCGAAGTTTACATTCCGCCGCTGCGGGAGCGAAAAGAAGACATCCTGCCGCTGGCGAGATTCTTCGTGCAGCAGTTCGCGCGGCGCTTAAAGCGGCCGAATCTGCGCTTGGATGCGGCCGCGCTGGATTTCTTGCAGGCCTATCCGTGGCCCGGAAATGTGCGGGAACTGGAAAACGCCATTGAGCGCGCGGCGGTGCTCTCGCGTGACGCCGTCATCATGCCGGAGTGCCTTCCGCCAAGCGTCATTCACGGCGCCGCCGACGTTCGAGTGACCAGCGGCATGCCGGAGCGGACATTGGCGCAAGTGGAACAGGATTACATCCGCTCGGTCCTGCAGGTGACCGGCGGTAACCGCGCGCGCGCCGCCAGAATCCTGGGGATCAGCGCCGTGACCCTCTGGCGCCGGTTGAAAGGCGCCCCAGATCCCCTGCAGCGCCGCATGTCCACGCTGCGGCCGTGAGAGCTAATCCTTCGCTCGCCTGAATCCGTTAGCTCCAGCCAAAATGGCTTATTCTGTCCGAATTCCTTCTACGCTTTGCGCGCAACACAGCCCATGTACTCGTGAACCACATCATAGCTTGCGTCCGGCGTGTGCCCGGTGCTCAAGCGATCAAGAAACTCGCGCGTCAGCGGCTCCCGTGGCCCCGTACAGGTGCTCGGCATGCGGCTGCAGTGGGGTTTCTAGAACACTGGTTCAACGGCAACGCCACTCATAAGAGGATTGCTTGCCAAGCAACACGGCCCCGAGTATCTGTTCTATTTATGAATGATCCCGTCCTGAAGGTCTGGCTGCCGGCCAGCCGCGCCTCCTTGCAAATGCGCCGTCGACCCTTGTATCTGAAGGCTATTCCCTTCGTCGCACTCGCACTGCTTGCTGTGATCGGCTGGTTTATCCATCACACTGTCGAACAGGCCATGAAAGAAGACATGGCCAGCGATCTCGAAACCGTCCTTAAAGCTGACGTCTCCGCGCTGCGCCTCTGGATCGAAGCTCAGGGCCTCGCCACTGAACAAGTCGCACACGATGAGGAAATACACGCGCTCTGCTTGGCCCTTCTTGAGCAGTCCAAAAAGCGCCCGGACTGGCAGTTCGCCACCCTCTCCGGACAAGACTTGAAACATCTGCGCGAGCTCTTCGCGCCTCGCCTGGAGGCCAACGGTTAATGCCCGCCGAAGAGGCCGCGTGCTCACCCGGCAGGGCGGCGTGTCTCGCTGAGAGCCGCCGCCGCGAGCGCTTTTGGCTGTGGCTGGGAGCATTGATCGCCATCTATTTCCTCATCACGCCTTGGGGCATACAGAACCAGTCCATTTCAAATCCCGACGAACCGCGCTACGCCGCGGCAGTTCGCGAGATGTTCCGCGGCAGTGACAAGATCGTCCCCGTCTTCAACACGCAGCCACGGCTGGTGAAGCCCATCATGATCTACTGGGTGCTCTTTGCCGGCAGCGCAATCGGCGCCTCCCTCGGAATGCCGCTGCAAACCGCGCTGCATCTGGGATCGCTGTTCATGGGCCTTTTGGCCGCCCTGGGAACATTTTTGATGGGGTGGCGATTCCGCAACACTCGCTTCGGGTTTCTGGCGGCAGTGCTCGTTATCACAACCCATCGTTTCCACGATGCTGCTCGGGATATCCTCGCCGATATGACCCTCACCGCGTTTCTGGTCTGGGGATGGTTCTGCTTTCTGATCGCGGTCGATCGCATGCAGCGACGTACCGGAGCGTTCCTTCCGCTGCTGGGCTGCTATCTTTGCCTGGGGGCGGCGTGCATGACGAAAGGCCCCGTTCTGGTCGGCGCTTTTGCTGCCGCGCCAATGCTGGCGTTCTTGGTCTGGAGTCAGCGAACAGAGGTTTTGAAGCGTGCGGGCCTGTGGTGGGGCGTGCCGATGGCGCTCGCCATTGGCCTGTGGTGGTTTGCCGTATTGGTTCAGCGTGGATACGGAAATGACGTCTACCACTTCTTTACGACGCAAAACTTCGAGCGTGCCGTTTCGGCAGAAGGCGCGGATGGACATCCGTGGCCCTATCTGTTCTACATCACCAGTCTGGGCGATGCTCTCCTGCCTTGGTCAATCGCGCTGCCTCTGGCGTGGTGGCACACGTGGCGGCGGTGGCGCGCGTTGCCTTCTGATGACCTGTGCTGGGAGGCAAAGTTCCTGATCTGTGCGCTGGTGCTGCCTTTTGCAGTGATCGGACTTTCAGTTAGCAAGCGCGCAATTTATCTGGTGCCGCTGTATCCGTTCTTGGCTCTTTATATGGTCTGGGCAGCGGAGAACGCGTTCTTCTGTGCGGTGGAACCAGAAGAACAACGCCGCCGTTCTCGAATTGCCTTTGTGTTGCTGGCCGCAGCAGTCGCGTGGGTTTTGACGGCCGAAATCGCCGTCCGCCCAGCGCGCGAGCGCTTCTACGCCCGGGCCGAGTTCTATCATCGGCTGGATCAGCTTTCCGCCGGGCGGCCGGTGATGATTGCCGGACTTGGGATCTACGAAGCAGTCTGGTACTTGGACCGGCCGGTTCAGGCAGTCGAGGAATGTACCTTGCCGCAATTGGCTGGTGGCTTCAGTCCGGCGCCTGATCGCGTCCTGGTCTTGCCGGCCTCATTCCTGACGCGCAATCCCGCAGTCGCAGCCAAGTTCGTCGTTCTCGAAGGAACCCTGCGGAGAGGCAACGACGAGTTTGCCGTCGTTGCTGCGAAGTAACG
Source organism: Planctomycetota bacterium (assembly GCA_036504595.1). Classification (GTDB taxonomy): domain Bacteria; phylum Planctomycetota; class SZUA-567; order H5-PLA8; family H5-PLA8; genus DASXUX01. The sequence continues at coordinate 38,218 of DASXUX010000106.1, forward strand.
CGCTACGGCTTCTCGCTCTTCTCATCGGCCGCGGGCGCAAGCCCGCCGGTTTTTCCCTGCTCAATCGCATACAGGTGCTTCTGCGACGCGATGTACAGAACGCCGTTCGCCACTGCGGGCGAGGCCACGAAGTCCTCGTGGCCTTTGCTTTCGAAAAGCAGCTTTTTCTCGCGGTTGTGGGCGAAAATCAGAAACCCCTTCTGGTGCAGCCCGATGAACACCTTTCCGTCGGCGATGAGTGGCGAACTCCAGACTGGCGCGGCGCGATGCGTCCAACACAGCGCTCCGGTATCAGCGTCGAAGCAGTAGATGATGCCGCTTGCATCTGCGGTGTAAAGCAATCCGTCGGCGATGGCGACCGTGGACGCCGTCGAACGCATCTCGTCAAAGGACCAGATTCGCCCCGTGCGCGTGATGTTGCCCGTCTGAGTGGCATCGATGCACACCAGTCGGCCTTGTTTGGCGTCCGGACCGCTTTTCGCCAGGTCATTCCCAATCGACGTATACACTCGGTTCCCGTAGAACACCGGCGTCGCGATGGTTTCCGCTTTCACCAGGCGCTCCAGGCCAAACCCGGCTGCATAGCTCGACGGATCCAGACAATCGAACTTCCACACCAGTTTCAGTTCCGCCGGCGTGCCGTCCACCTTCGGTGCGAAATCAGCCTCGAATGCGTAGCACGTGCCATTTCCGCCGCCGAAGAAGATCAGCTCTTTGCCGTTCACTTTGCCCAATGCCGGCGACGCATGCGCGCCATGGAAAGTCTCGTCAAAACCGCCCGTCGTCTCCTTGGCCAGCAGTCGCCCCGTGTTCTTGTCCAGCACGATCAACCCCGGCGAGGGATACGACGTCTTGCCGTACTTCTCTTTCCACTGATCGATAGGTTCCTCGGAGCCGTCGCCGTAGCCGCTGCGCGTGGAACAGGTCGTTACGTAGAGCCGATCGCCACGGATCAAGGGGCAGGAACTCAGTGCATTGTATGGCCAGCAGTTCACCTGATTCAGCATGTCGAAGCGCCAGATGATGTCCGCATCGAGCGGGCCCAGCGTGGCGGGTTTTCCTGGCGAGCACTCCACGTGGCGAGTGCCATCGGGATCAATCGTGGCGCTCAGGAGTTTCCGCTCGGAGGCAAAGTAGTTCGCTTCATCCGTAAATGGCCCCCGGTTGCCGGAGGCCAGTCCGTCCGCGCTCAGGCAAAGAACGTCCCCGAGATGGCTGACCAGGTATACGCGATCCTTTTCGATGAGGGGCGTCGCGCAAACGCCGTAGGCGTCCCGGCCATAGAGCATCGGAATTTTGGGAGATTGCATTCTCCAGAGCAGCCTTCCGTCGGATTCACGGAAGCACCACAGCACGCCGATTTGTCCTGAAATCCCGGGCGCCTTGGCGGTCCCGCCAATCAGCACTTTCCCTTCGCTGATCGCCGGACTGCCCATCGTCATGTCGCCCAGTCGCGCAATCCATTTCACATTTTGCAGCCCGTTCGTGTTGCCTGTCGTGACCAAGTCAAATTTCTCGGGCAAACCTGTGGCGTAGCTGACCATGTTTCGGTCGGCCCCACCACTCCACTCCGGCCAGTCCGTGCGCCGAGCTCTGTCTTCATTGATCGGTATTGACGAGAACGAAGCGGAGCGGGAGGAGTTCACAGCTTTCACGCTCGCCGCGCATGCAACCACCAGCAGTAGCACAAGCACCGCAATTGAAGAGTGGAAACGGCCGGACAGAACCCATTTTTCAACAAACGTCTTTGTTTGCAGTGCCTCTGCGTTGATTGCAGGCGCTGGCGCCGAAACTGATCTCGCCAGCACGCCGACCAATCCTTCGATCGTAATGAAGGAGATCCCAGCCAGCATGATTTTAGTGCTGAGGGAACCCAAAATGGCGGAGAATCGTCCCGCGGCAATTGGGGGTTCCAACACACCCCAGACGACGAGCAGCAGCAGAGCCGCCATGAGCAGCCGGCGCGCAGCCCGTACGCGAGACACATTAGTGCCGAATGAAAGCCAGCAACTCCACCACATGAACCCCACAGCAGCGAGCAACACGCCCTGTTCTACCCGCCGCGCGAAAGTGGCCGGTTGGCTGGACGCCGCACCGGCGAGCATGACGTCGTACAGCGCCATCCCAAAAAAAATCGCCACGCACACCGAGGAAACAGACGCAATCGCGCGCGAAACAACGCCCGAATTTCCAGCGCTGCGAAGGCTCGTAAAAACCACAAAAAGCCCCAGCGCGGCTAAAGCCAGCGACTGCAACCAAGCGCTATGGTCTTCCAGCGGCAGAAACACCAACCACGGCGCGGGACTGCACGTCGTTGCCGCAAAGAGACCCACTGCGACAACGCCCGCAAGTAGATAAGCAATGCTGCTGCGCCGCCCGCGCAGAAAGCAAGCGGCGGCAATCGCTACGAAACCGGCGGCCCAGGCGGACGATAGCATCGCCTTGAAGACGAACGCATAGCGCGGGTTGAAGAACTTCCAGACCCACAGCGGCTCCCCACCGAAAATCCCCCACGGAAAAGCCATCGTGGAGAGTAAGAGTGCGCCCCATATTGCGCAGAATATCGGATTGCTAATGGCTGTCATATTTGACTGTTTTCTCGCCTGCTCGACAACAACGTCCTGCTCTATCGCTTCACTCATCAACTCAGTCCTCTTCGCCTGTTGTCAGCAAGATCAACAAAAGGTTCGTGATTCTAGACAAGACGTGCGGAAACGTAATAGGAAAATGACGAATTCATCTCATTCTGATGACGAAATGTTGAGAAACGCGGTTGAGAGCAGGATTATGCATCATTTTTGCCCGGCGAGCTTCTGTCCGGTCGCTTGTTCAAGCTGGAACACGCTCACGTTGTAGTCGAAAGCCGCTTGGTTGGCGGCCACTCGAGTTTGGTTGTAAGTTCGACGCGCGTCCAGCAGATCGAGGAGGCTGGCGGCGCCTTTCTTGTATGAGTTGCCGACGATCTCCAACGGCTCCTTGGCCTTCACCAGTGTCTGCTCCGCATAAAGCTGCAGCCCCAGTTCTGTCCCGAGCCGCAAGTCAACGAAGGCCAGATCAAAGGTGCGCGATCCGAAAACGCTCAACGCATCGCGTGAGCTGTCCACGGCCATGACTTCGCAGCCACGCCCAACTTCACTTCATCGATCTGCACGGGCAGAGTGCGGGGGAGTCGTGAAGCGATGACGTACCAACATACGCCGATCGTGCCGATCTTCAGGTAGTCTTCGCCACGAAGCACCTCAACGGCGCGCCGCTCATAGCCGCGCAATTCCGGCGAGTATGGCGCTTGAAACGTTCGCCGCACGCTGCATAATGTTCCCCGTCGAGCGGCTGCAAAGCCGCCCGTGTGTTTTTTACGCCATCTTAGCTCAGCGGTAGAGCAGTGGTTTCGTAAAGCCGAGTTGTCGAGTGAAGTGAAAACGCATTATATAGATTTGTCATAGAATTTCTTTTCAAACAACCGAAGACTGCGAGTCCGGATCGACAATGATCCGGACTTGCAGGGCTGATCTAAGGGCAGCCAGTTCGGCACTCTTTCTCGTGCTGCCCACGGGCTACTCCTGCTTCCAGCGGAGCAGCAATCCGCCATCCTGAAGCACGGGCGTCAGGTCCACGTTATCCGCGCTCAGGTCGCGCAGGGCCACCTTCCACTCCTTGGTGACCTCAAGGACGTACAAGTTGTTTTGGCGGGAAAATTCGTACTTCCCAATCTTGCGGATGATCACGCGGTTCTGCGTGACGGCGCCGCTCTGCACGACTGCGTCGTTGGGAGCACCATCAGGCACCCCGTCCTCGTGCTGTTCACCAGTATCACCAGCCTGTTGACCTTCTGTCGGCGCGGCAGCACCGGTGGTAGAAGCGTCGATCTTCTGGCCATCATTTTCTGGAGTTTCTGGCTTGTTCTTTGGCTTCCGCCGCGTCACCAGACCGAGATGAACGTAAGCCTCCGTTAGCCCCATGCCCTTGATCGCGGCGTCGGTTTCGGCGGCCTTTGCCACGCGCATGTAATTGTAGGCGCGCTGATACGGAATCTGGCACACCGTTACGATCCACTTCTCGAAGCCCATCTTCGGCTTCTCGTCTTTCAGCTTCGGTTTGGCGCGGAGCAAGCGTTTCCCCGCCTTTATCGCCTCGGTGAGCGACGTTTTGCTCGTCGCCACGACCTTCTCGTCCGCCTCCCTTATCGCTTCGGCATCCTTTGCCAGGGGCATCTGCTGTTCCTTCTGTTCCGCCGCACTTTCACCGTTGGCGCTTCGGTGCTTGTCATCATCGCGACTCATAGGTCGCCTCCTCGCAATTCCTGCCCTGCCACGACGCGGCTCGGCGGCCGACATATCTGGCATCGGAGGGATAATACAGATGGGTCTGGGTGATCCGCTTCTGGGGCCTATGGCTGCGATAGATGAGGTTCATGGAGTTCGTGCAGGCACGTGATCAGAGTCTCTTTTGAGAGCAGAAATGTTGATGCAAATACTGCTCCGCTCGCGAGTTACATAGATGGGCATAGGCGGACTGTGACGAAGTCCGGTGTCAGAACTGCGGCAAGAAGTCTGTGTCGTGTTGCGGAACCCGCCGTCCAACGTCATCTGTTACGCTTGATATTATTTGTATATGCAAGTATTTTAGTGAGCAGGACGTCGTGTTGAGAAAACTTCAACAGTTTAAGTTTTCGGAGCATGGCATGGCAAAGAACGCGCGCAAAAAGCCCCCGGTGATGGCCAGCAAATTTGAGCCCGACCCGCAAGGCCGTGCACTCCAGCTTCGTTTGGCGCAGATACAGTCGCGCGAGATCACCGCACTGGTAATGGAGATCTGGACCCAGTGCCCAGAGAGCAGGAAGTTCGTCCGGAAGTGGGCGGCTAAGAGCACAGTCGCGTCGAACACGGCCGCGCCCGACGCACCCGTAGTGCAGCCCATCGAGTTCGTGGACCCGCATGCATTGCGATCCCTTCCGGAATTGGCGCCTCAGTTCGGTTGCCATCCAGAGTACCTGCGTCAGATGGCCGCCAAAGGGAAGTTTCGAGCGTGGTCCATAGGCGGAAGCTGGATCACCACCGCCCCGCACGTACAGGCATGGATTGATCACCGTCGCCCAAGAGGGCGGCCCAGGAAAGAACGGAACTGACGATCCAAAACACGGCACCGCAGACCGTCGCCAGATCCGCATCGTGTTTCCATTGAGCCGCTCCCGCCGTCTGCCGATATAGGCTACGGAGGGATGGCATGTCTGATTCCGTCGATCCAAACAATCTCGTGACGCTGGCCCATGTGGCCAAGGAATTTGGCTACAATCCCGAGCACCTGCGCCAAGTGGCCGTGACCGGTCGGCTGAAGGCCTGGTTCATCAGCGAGACCGTTTGGCTCACCACGCGCGACCTACTGCAGCAGTATATTCAATCGCGCCGGCCGGCAGGACGGAAACCCGGCTCGACCACTCGGCCTCGCACGAGAAAGTCGCGCGCCTCGCGCAGATGAACTGAGGAACGCGGCACCCGCAGTCAGCACCACATTCTACGGAAAGCACACAAAATCTTCACAGATTGGCCTTGATTCCAGGCGTTGGCCAGGGTATTTATGTCGACTGTCGCCCTGGTTGTAGCCAGGGTATTATACACTCGTTACCAGGAGAAGTACCATGATCATGCACAGCGAGCCAGTGTCGGCTCGAATCTCAGCTCTCCGCGAGGAACTCGCGGCTTTGGAGAAGAGTGTCCGTCCGAGGGTGTCCTCACGCAGTCAGGGGAAGGTAATCAACACCCGCCGCGCCAAACCGGCCGTTCGTAAACAAAACCGACTTGGGCGCGTAACGCTGGCACCCGGTGTCTGCACCACAACGATCCCCGGCAGCATGTACTCTGCAATGTTGAAAGTTCTCGCCGCTGGTGGTGATCTGGCGCGCCATGAACAGCTCTTCCAAAGTTTCGCTAGACAAGCCACGCCGCAGACCGCTTTGAAACTCTTGCGCCAGATAGGGGTCATTCGGGCCGATCTGGAGACGCGCGTGCGCGCGGATGAGGATTTTCAAGACCACTGCGCCCGCCGCACCATGCTGTACAAAAACCGGGCGGCTCGCGGCGACCTGAAGGCGAAAGGTATCTTGCAGAACCGCGCGATTTGCGATGCACGCGGACGCTGGATTGGCGACCTGGAGGAGGGGATCTCGATCCTGCGCGGTGGCCGCTCCGAGCAACAGGTTCACCACGGCAAGAACGTTCGAATTCTGGACCGGGCGCATCTGATGTTCGACGACCTTGCCCTTGACGGCGAGCAGCGCTGCTTTTTGTACCGCCAGAAACATCACCGGCTTTTCGCCAAGGCCTGTGCGCTGGCGGAGCGATAAGCCGCGCTCACAGCCAATAGAAGGAGGAGCAATGCCGCCCCGAGAAATCACAGCCTTTGCCGCTGAGGCGCGCGCGTACCTGATCAAAACCCTTGCGCGCCTCATTGATCAGAAAATGGGCAAAAATCCTCGCGAGAAAAAATCTGAGAAAAATATGAAGGAAGCTGCCAAGCCGAATCCGAAGGAATGAATAACGCGACAGGGTGTCGCCGTATTCATGAGGAGAAGGGCTATGAAAAGAGCAGTCGGGTACGCGCGCTATTCGTCCGAGATGCAGGACGACAATACCATCGAAGCCCAGTCTGCGGCGATTGGCGCCTACGCACAGAAGAACGATTATGAACTAGTCGACACGATCTCCGACAGGGCGGAAAGCGGCCGGACAGACAGCCGCGAAAATTTCGTCACGATATATAACAAAATCAGGTCTGGCGCGCTCAAGGTCGACGCAGTGCTAATCTACAAGATGGCTCGCTTCTTCCGCAATGTCCATCTCTGGGCTGTCTACGAAAACAGACTGGAAATGATGGGCGTGAAGATCATTAGCGTCTCTGAGCCCTTGCCAGAAAATGAGCCGCTCGCGCAACTCCAGAAGACAATGATTCGCGCTTTCGACGAGTTCACGAGCGACAACATTGGAGTCTTGAGCCGCGACGGCACAAAGCAAGTGGTGAAGAATGGCTACTGGTCTCGGGGGCCGGCTCCAACCGGCTACAAGAATGCACAGATTCCCAGCAGAGAAGGCCACGCGCGCAAGGGCGTGCCGGTGATGCGCGGCATTTTGGTGCGCGACGAAAGGCTCGCGGCAATTGTAATCCGCGCCTTCGAAATTACGGCCGAAACGGGCAAGGGTGGGAACCAGATATACAAGCAACTCGTCCTTGAAAATAGCGGACCGGTGCTAGGCCCACATGGTAGACCGCTTGGTCCCAAAGGGATCAACGCCATCCTCAAGAATCCGATCTACAAGGGCACGGTCATCTACAATAACTACGGCTACCGAACCCTCGCGGGCGACCTTGCGGTTGATGGCGGGAAATCACGTCAGAAACGCTACGCCAAGCCTGAGTCAGAGTGGGTCGTTCGGCAGAATGAAGATTGGCGGCTGGTTTCGGATGAACTTTGGGAAGCCGCCCAGCGCGCCCGTGCCGCGAACCAGCGCGCTGGATTCGGTCATGGCAACAAGCGGGCTGCCTACGCGCTGACTGGGTTGGGGGTCTGCGGCGTCTGCGGACGGAACTGCGGCGGTCACTGGCAGGAAAGCAAAAATCCAGGCTTCAGCGAGAACAGCAGGTACTACTACTACCGCTGCCGTGAGGCCATGAACGGAAGCATGCTTTGCTCCAACAAATCGAAGATTCGCGGCAAGGTTTTGGAGTCGGCAATTCTCGATGAACTGCTCCATCGCGTCCTCGACGAACGACTGATCACGGAAATTGCCGAAGAGGTGATCGCGCGCCGCAAAAAAGCGGCAGAGAACGCGACCGATATTTCGATGTTAATTGTGCGACGTGAGCAATTGGTTTCGGAGCAGCAGCGACTGATCACGCTGGCGGCTCAGGTTAGGCAGGAAATCGGCGCTCTTGCTCAGAAGCTGAAGGATCTGGAGCGCGAAATCCAGCAGATCGACCTGCGCATTGCCGCGAGCAAGAAGCCCCAGACGTCGCTCACGATTGCGGAGCTCAAGCCCGTGATCCGCAGAAACTTGGCGCACGCGCGCGAGCTATTCCGAACCGACCTGGACGTTGACGATCTGCGCTGCCTGCTGAAGAAATGGATTGACGCCATTCGGATTGATGCCGACGGCCGGGTCTTCGTCAAATGGAAGTCTTCCGCGATCTTCGAACTGCTGGAACTGCCTGCATCCGAAATGGAGTCAGAGGGTTCCCTCCAACGCCATTTCGGACATAGCCCCATCGCTCTGGGTTCCTGGAACCCGCTGCCGATGGCCGGTAGCAAATCGGCAGTGTCCGTCCTTGATTGCAGCCGCCTTTGCGCAGCGCCTGCCTCCAGCGGGTTCTCAGGCGCGATCTGCGATTCGAGTTACGGCGTACCGGCTTGGTCGGGTTTCAGCGGAATGATTGGCGCGCCGCCCCGCTCCCAGCAGATCAACAGCCTTCTTCGGGTGTCAGCGGCTTCTCGGGATGGTCTGAGATTCCAGCGGCATAGCCGAGGGGTTGCCAGAGAGGAGAAAGATGACCAAGAGTGAGGCTCTCGCCCAGCTCCAGCAACCGTACCGCGAGTCCGTTCTGCTCGACGGTCTCGACGACGCGCTTATCGGCTACATCGACAGTGGCCACCAGCAGCCGCGCGCGCTTTACGACCTTGAAAAGTGTGTCGAGCTGATCCGGCACCTACTGCGTGAACGTTCGGTTCTTTCTCCGTTGCAGCGCGCGCGTACACACCTGCTGCTCGTCCTGGATGGCTGGAGCGGCGATGAAATGAAAGTGGCACTTCCCTTTATCCGAAGGCGCCATGAGCTGCAGATCTCCGTGGTGATCGCTGCCCAGAACCTCGGCGACACCATTCGTGCGCGCCGGTGATGCACGGGCGCGAGCGCTCCCGATTAGCCGTCGTCAGGAACGAGCAAGGGATGCGCCTGAGTTTATTGCTCATCTTCTCTGCATCTGTAGCGCTGCAATTCGGCCACGTTCGCGCGGTCTGCGGTGGTTCCGATCAGCTTCCGCAATTCGCGAAGGTCGAGTTCTCCGCTGACCGCTAGGCCTTTTCAATGTTGAACCCCAGACGCCGGGAACCACGCCAAGGAAAGGGGCTTTGCCGAGACGCCTGGACCGATACAATTCGCGCGATTTTTCGCAACACGAAGAACTGGCGGCACAGGGAATCTTCAGCAAGTGCCGCCTCTGGCCTCCGCAGCCAACAGAGGATAGCGAAGATGCCCACGCGCTCTGATCCCGTCTCGCCGAGCGAACCGCCAAACCCGATTAATCTCAAGCCCTATGTGTGGGCCATCGCATTGGCTTGGAGCCTTTTGATCGGGATACTCTTTGTAACCGATGTCTTGGAAATGCAGAGCCATATTCGTGATCTGGCGAAGACGGAGGCGAGGGCGACACTCAATAAGGATCTCGCCTATCGCCGATGGGCAGCTTTCCATGGCGGTGTTTACGTGCCCGTCACGGAAGCCACGCCTCCCAATCCCTATCTGGCGAACATTCCAGAGCGCGACATTACGACGCCGTCGGGCCGCGCACTGACGCTCATGAATCCGGCTTACATGACCCGGCAGGTACATGAAATGGCGACGGACCTCTACGGTCAGCGGGGCCACATTACCAGCCTCAACCCCATCCGGCCCGAGAACGCGCCTGACGGGTGGGAGGCCCTTGCCCTGCAGAGTTTCGCGCGAGGCGAAACGGAATACAGCGGAACGGTTCCTCTTGACGACAAGCCACATCTTCGCGTGATGCATGCCCTGATTGCGGAGAAGGGATGCCTGCGGTGCCACGCCGCGCAAGGGTACAAGGAGGGCGAAGTCCGCGGCGGCATCAGCGTTTCGATACCGCTCGACGCCTACTTACTGGCGGAGCGCGCCCATATCATCAGCATGGTGATTGGCTATGGCATATTGTGGGCGCTGGGACTGTTGGGACTCGGATTCAGCGTGCAGCGCCTACGGCGACACATCAGCGAGCGAGACCGGGCGGAGCAGGCGCTACAGGCACAGCGTAACGCACTCTCGACGCTGTTTGACAACGCTCCGGGCCTCCTGCTATTGGTGGACCGGGAGGCGCGTGTGCAGCGCGCGAATCGCTCCACGGCGGCGCTGGCAGAACGTCCGGCGGACGAACTGACTGGCTTGCTCAGCGGCGAGGTGTTCCGATGTCTCAACGCGGAAGGCGCTCAGTGTGGCAAGGGCGTCCACTGCAAGGAATGTCCCGTGCGGCAACGGGTGGCAAAGACGTTTCAAACACGCGAGCGAATTGTCAACGAAGAAGGCAGCCTGAGCATACGCGCAGGCGGGCGGGAGGAACAACGGCACTTCCTCATATCGACGACACCCATCCGGCTCGACAACGACGACTCGGTTCTTGTGGCCATCAACGACATTACCGAACGCAAGCTCTTGGAGCAGAAACTCGCCAGCAATGTGTCGTACCTGAAGGCCATCGTTGCGGCCGAGCCCGAGTGCGTGAAGATCGTCTCGCCGGAGGGTGCTCTGCTGGAGATGAACCCCGCCGGGCTGAAGATGATCGAAGCTGAGTCCCTGGCCCAAGCCCAAAGCCGGGGGTTGCTGTCGTTCGTCGTCCCTGAACACCAGCCCGCTTTCAGCGAACTGCACGAGCGAGTCATACAAGGCAATTCGGCCGTGCTGGAATTCGAGACGATTGGCCTGAAGGGCGGGCGGCGCTGGCTGGAAACCCACGCGGTGCCGCTGCGGGATCCAAGCACCGGCCGCACAAACTTGCTGGGCGTGACACGCGACATCACCGAGCGCAAGCGGGCAGAGAAGACGTCCCGCGAAGCGCAAGCCTTTCGGGAGGCCATCGAAAGGTCCGTTCCCGCCGGCATTGCGGTCGTGGACTCTGAGGGCAAGCAGACATACGTCAACCCGTCGTTCTGCGAAATGGTGGGTTGGGATGTGGAGAACCTGGTCGGGGCAATGCCTCCCTATGCCTATTGGCCGCCAGAAGAGCGTGACGCGATCGGTCATGCGTTTGAGCTGACTCTGCAGGGCAAGGCGCCTGCCGACGGTTTCGTGCTGCGCTTTCAGCGAAAAAGCGGAGAACGCTTCGACGTCCAAGTGATCCTTTCCGGGATCAAGGATGACGGCAGCGGATTCACAGGCTGGCTGGCTTCCATCTCGGACATTACTGATCGCAAGCGGGCTGACAAGGCGCTGCGTGAAAGCGAAAGCTCGCTCCGCCAGGCGCAAGTGATTGCTGGTTTGGGCAGCTATCGCCTTAATATTTCTACTGGAGCGTGGAGGAGCTCAGAAGTACTTGATGCGATATTTGGGATAGACGAAGCATACGAACGCTCGGTCGAAGGATGGGCAGCCCTGATCCATCCGGACGACCGCGCAATGATGCTTGCTTATTTGACAAACGAAGTTCTTGGTCAAAGTCAGACTTTCGACAAAGAGTATCGAATCGTCCGTCACGATAACCATGCCGAGCGCTGGGTGCATGGATTAGGCGAACTGGCGTCCGATGTTCGAGGGCGCCCCGTGAGCATGTGCGGCACAATCCAAGATATTACCGAGCGCAGACGGATGACGGACGCGCTAGAGAGGGCAAGCCATGAATGGCGCACCACGTTCGACGCGGTCAACAGCGCCATCTGTGTCTTGGACGGGGACCGCAGAATCCGGCGCTGTAACAGAGCCGCGGCGAGGTTGGGCGGCTTGGAACCGCAGCAGATGATGGGTCGGTATTGGCACAATATGCTGCCCGGCGCCGGCGTGTCCCAAACCTTCGCCCGTGTGCAGCAAAGCGGGCATAGGGAAGTTGATGCATTAGCGCTGCGCGACCGCTGGTTTGAGGTCGTGTCCGACCCGATTCTGGACGAGTCCGGAGCGGTCCGGGGCGCCGTTCACATCTTGAACGACATCACAGAACGCAAGAGAGCCGAGGATGCGCTGCGCGAAAGTGAATTGCGCTGGCAATTCGCATTGGAGGGCGCTGGAGACGGCGTATGGGACTGGAACGTCGCGACAAAGCGAGTCTTCTACTCCCGCAAGTGGAAGACGATGTTGGGTTACGACGAGATCGAGATTGGGGATTCCCTGAATGAGTGGGACACACTCGTGCACCCACATGACCGCGATGCTGCCCATGCTGCAATCCACCGGCACTTCTCGGGAGAAACATCCGCTTTTGCGTGCGAGCATCGTCTCCGTTGTAAGAACGGTTCCTACAAGTGGATTTTAGCGCGTGGTATTATCATTAGCCGCACGCCTGACGGCGCGCCGCTCCGGATGATCGGTACGCACGCAGATATGACGGAGCGGAAGCGGGACGAGCAAGCTCTGCGCGAGAGCGAAGAGCGCTACCGGATCGTCTCGGACTATTCGCAAGATTGGGTGTTCTGGCGAAGGCCGGACGGAAGCTTCGCGTTCGTATCGCCATCGTGCGCAGGCCTCACGGGCCACACGGCAGCGGAGTTCCAGCGGGATCCGAAACTGACACAGCGGATCATTTTTGCCGAAGACCAACCGATCTTTGACAGGCACTTGGCCGCAGTTGATGCCCAAGATGCGCACGGCGATCTCGAATTTCGAATCGTGCGCGCTGATGGAGCCGTTCGCTGGATTCACCACGTGTGTCAGCCGATGTTCGATGAACAAGGAATTTACCTCGGACAACGGGGAAGCAACCGGGATATTACCGAGCGCAAGAAAGCGGAGGATGCGTTGGCGCACTCCCACGATCTCATGCGCTACATCATCGAACACAATCGTAGCGCAATTGCCGTACATGACCGCGACATGAGGTACATTTACGTCAGCCAGCGTTACCTGCAGGACTACAAGGTCGAAGAAAAGGACGTTATCGGCAGACACCACTATGAGCTGTTTCCAGATTTGCCGCAAAAGTGGAAAGACGTGCATCAGCGCGTGTTGCGCGGCGAAGTCCTGAGCGCCGAGGACGATGCGTATGTGCGCGCGGACGGCTCGGTCGAATGGACCCAGTGGGAGTGCCGTCCTTGGCACGAAGCTGACGGATCGATCGGCGGGCTCATCGTCTATACGGAAGTGATCACCAACCGCAAAAAAGCCGAGGATGCGCTGCGCGAGAGCGAGACGCGATTCCGTACCCTTGTTGAGCAGGCCGGCGACGGTTTTGAGCTGCTCGACGAAGACGGCCGCTATATCGATGTAAACCGCATGTCATGCGAGCAGCTTGGATACAGCCGTCAGGAACTGCTCAACCTCAGCGTCTTCGACGTAGACCCACAGTTGAGCCCCAAGCAGTATACCGCTACGTTTCGTCTGCTGACCGACGGTCCGCCGGTAACGTTTGAGTCCGTTCACAAACGCAAGGACGGCACCACGTTTCCGGTCGAGATCCGCGCCTCGGTCACTCGCATCGCGGGCGTTTGGCGCAGTTTGGCCCTCGTTCGGGACATTAGTGAGCGCAAGCGTGCAGAAGAGAAGGTGCGCGAGAGCGAAGAGCGTTACCGTTTAATTGTCGAGACGTCCTCCGAAGCAATTCTGGCGATCAACGCCGACGAAAAACTGATCTGGGTCAACAAGACCCTCGCCGAGAGCCTTGGCTACACCACCGACGAACTTCTCGGTCTTCCGCTGGAAACGTTCATTTTTTCTGAGGACCTTGATGATCATGAAGCAAGAATGCAGGAGGGCGGCGTCGGCAAGGGGGCTCGCTATGAACGGCGTCTGAAGCATAAGGATGGCAGCGCTCGATGGATGATCGTCTCGGCCACTCCAGTGCCAAGCAAGGATGGTGGAATTGCCGGGGCGTTTGCCATGCTGACCGACATAACGAAACGCAAGCGTGCCGAAGAGGCGCTTGAGGCGCAACGTAACACGCTCTCGACGCTTTTCGAGAACGCTCCGGGACTCCTGCTCCTGGTAGACCGCGATGTACAGGTGCGGCGCGCCAATCGCGCCGTGAGCGAAATGGTTACGACCCCATCAAGACCTTTGTTGGCATCGCTGGCCGGCGAGGTATTCCGCTGTCTCAATGCCGCCGACGGTCAGTGCGGAAAGGGGCCTGCTTGCTCAAAGTGCCTGATCCGATCGTCTGTGAAGCAGGCTTTTGAGAGCCACCAGCGGGTCACTAATCGCGAAGGCAGCCTGACCGTCGGCACGGGCGAGCGACAGGAGGAAAGGCACCTTCTAGTGTCGGCTGTCCCGCTCCGAATCGACGCTGAGGAACTGGTTCTGCTCGCCATTACCGATATTTCAGAGCGAAAGCGGATGGAAAACGCAATGCGCGACTATAACGCCCGCTTGCGCTCTCTGACCGCGCAACTCGCGTTGGCAGAAGAGGCCGAGCGGCGCAGGCTGGCCGCGGTCCTGCACGACGATATCGGCCAGGATCTGGCTTACTGCAACATGCAGCTTGGCAGTCTGGAATCACAGACGAAAGGTGCTCCCTTCGAGAACGCCTTACAGGATCTCGGAAAGGTTGTTAGAGGCGTCATGCAACGTACTCGCTCGCTAACCTTCGAGATCAGCCCTCCGATACTGTACGATCTCGGTTTGAGCGCTGCACTCAGCGCCTTGTGTGAAAGCACGAAACAGAAGTACAACCTGACTGCTACGTTCGACGCGCAAGATGATGGCAGCGACATAGAGCCAAACATCCGCGTGCTGCTCTATCAGTCGGTTCGGGAACTGGTGCACAACGTCGTGAAGCACGCCCGCGCAAACCTCATCAAGATCGAGTTGAAAAAGGCAGAGGAGTACACTGTTTTGGTCGTTTCTGATGATGGCCGGGGCATAACCTCTGACGGCAGCCCGGGCGGCTTCGGGCTCTTCAGCCTTCGCGAGCGGCTCAGCCATGTGGGCGGGACACTGCACATCCGTTCCATGTCCGGGCAAGGCACTGTGGCGACGATCAAAGTGCCATCATTCTGAGCTGTTTTTGGAGAATCCTCGCAGCATTTCGAGGCAAGCGGTCCTCCCAATTATCGCACCGTCATTCTTGATGGCGGTTTTCTTGTTGTTAGGATAATGGCCATGGACCCAACAGAAGTCGGTTTCATGCCTGCTACGCGGATCGTTATCGTCGATGATCACGACCTCGTTCGAGAGGGCTTGAGCGCTCTGCTGCGGCAAGCGGGGGGCCTTGAGATCGCCGGACAGGCCAACTCAGGGGAGTCCGGGATCGCACTGGTCAAGGAGACCAGACCCGACATCGTTCTTATGGATGTGCAGATGGAGGGGATGAACGGTATTGAGGCGACCCGTCAGATTGTCAGCGCCTTCCCAGAAGTTCGGGTGATCGCTTTGACAATGATGAACGACACCTCCGTGCTCGAAGCTATGCTGCGTGCCGGAGCCATGGGGTTCATTCTCAAATGCGAGCCGCCAGCGGTCCTTATTCAAGCGATCAGGGAAGTTGCAGCCAGGCGCCCATTTCTCTGTCCGGCAATCGCCAGTAAAGCGACCGAGTCGTTCATGAAGCTGCTGCAGAAGTTCAGCCCCGCAGAGTCGGCCGGGCTGACACCCGCGGAATGCACCGTGCTCGCGTTAACGGCACAAGGAAAGAGCATTAAAGAGATCGCTGCCGAACTGAAGATCAGCGTGCGAACCGTGAACGGCCACCGCTCGCGCATTCATCAGAAGCTAGGCATTTCTGGCGACGCGCAGATGACGAAAGCCGCGATCAAGCTAGGCTTAGCCACGATCGAAGACTTGTAGAACTCCTTTCTTCCTCCCCTTTCTTGCCGTGGCAGCCCTTCCCACAATGCGCGTCTAATTTGCGCACCTTGCGCGTATCTTGCCTGAATTGCTCGGGTTATTCTGCTCGCAGCTCCCGTTTGGAAAGCATGGCGACCCTCGGCGTGGACCGCCGTTCTCAACTAGAGGCTTGGCTAGACTTTCGCAGGTCGGGATTCTAATGGACGAGTTGGTCGGTCTGCAACAGGTCGTGCTGAGGATGTTGGGTGACACGATGCGCGGCATCGCAGGCATTTCAGGTGGGGCCATCATGCCGGATGGCCAGGTTGGGTTGATTCTAGATGTCGCCGGGCCGGAGCGCCTGACGCATGCCAATCAAACAGTCGATGGCGGCGCGTCACATGCCGCCTGAATCGGTGCTAAAGGGGGGGAACTATGCCGCCAAACGCAAGTGTCTCGGGCGCGACCGCCACCGTTGCCGCGCGCGCTGGAAAGTATCTGACCTTCAGGCTCGCAGCGGAGGAGTATGGCTTGGAGATCCTGAAGGTGCAGGAAATCATCGGCATGATGAAGGTCACACGCGTGCCGCAAATGCCGCCATTCATCCGCGGCGTGATCAACTTGCGCGGAAAAGTCATACCGGTCATTGATCTGCGGCTGAAGTTTGGGCTGCAGTCGCAAACGGATACCGAACGCACCTGCATCATTGTTGTCCAAATTGCCCAAGGCGACCGCCGGGTGGTCACCGGCATCCTGGTCGATGAGGTTTCGGAAGTGCTGAACATTGCGGCCGAACAGATTGAGCCGCCGCCCTCCTTCGGCGCGGTGATCGCGACGGATTTCATTCTTGGCATGGGCAAGGTCGCGCAGAAAGTCGTCATGCTCCTCGATATCGACCGTGTTCTTTCCGCCAAACAGATCGAAGCGGCTGTCGGCGTGGCCGCAGTCGCGTAGAGAATGAAGCTCTGACATGGGGATTCTTGGCTGGCTAACCTGACGGGGGGAGGAATGAAACGATGTTCTCACAGATGAAGCTGGGAATGAAGATCGCCTGCGGTTTCGGTGTGATGGTCCTGCTCGTTTTGGTACTGGGCATCGCGGGCTACTACAGTTCCGCGAAGAACGCCGACTCCGTTGACACGATAGGCATGAGCTGCCTGCCCGGCGTCAACGCCGTTCAAACCATAGAAAGTGCCGGCCTAACCATCAAGGCCGCGCAAAGAACCCTGCTGGATGCGACCCTGAACAGCAGCCTGACCCGCGCCTTGTATGACAGGCAATTCGAGACAATCGCGAAGGCGACAGAGACGTACCAGGCCGCATCGAAGATCTACGAGACCATTCCTAAATCGCGTGAAGAGGAGCAACTCTGGAAGGAGTTCGTCGCAGCATGGCAAATCTGGTTAAACGACAATGCTGAATCCCTCCGGTTAGCAAAAGAATTTCAAGCATTGAAGCTTGATGGCGACCCTACCAATCTCGAACGCGACCTTGCGCTCTTCCGTGGTGATCATTTCAAGGCGGAAGCGGGCTGTCTGAACCTCTTTGAAACGAAGAAGCTGTTCGAAGGCGGGGAGGACCATACGGCTTGCGCCTTTGGCAAGTGGTTGGCCAGCCACAAGCACGAGAATCCGCAGCTTCTTGCTTTACTCAGAGACGCCAGTGAGCCACATACAAAGTTTCATGAAGCAATAAGAACAATCAAGGAACGGGTCAGGTCGGGAGACGTTGAAGGAGCTAAGAAGGTTTATGCCGACGAGATGGTGCCGGCGGCAGACAAAGTCATGGCGCATTTTGACCGTGCATTGCAGATTTCGAGAGATGCCATCCAGGGCACCGGGAAACTGCAGCATCAGGTCATGGTTGTGTGTTACGCGTCGCAGCACAAAGCCAACGATATTCTGCAGAAGATCGTAAACCTGAACGTAACGAAAGGTGCGGATGAAAGCAGGACGGCCTCATCGCAAGCGGTTCTGTTCAAAACGCTGTCGATCGTGTTTCTGATTGCCGGTCTTGTCCTTGGCGTCGTGCTCACGTATTTCACGACCACCGGCATCACCAAACCCCTCAACCGTGTCATCGAGGGTCTCGGCAGCGGTTCGGAGCAAGTGTCCGCGGCATCCAGCCAAGTCGCGCAATCCAGTCAGCAGATGGCCGAAGGCGCCAGCGAGCAGGCGTCCTCGCTCGAGGAGACTTCGGCCTCGCTGGAAGAGATGTCGGCGATGACGCGACAGAATGCGGACAACGCGCGCCAAGCCAACACGATGGCCGGCGAAGCGCGAAGTTCCGCCGAAAAGGGACAGGAAGCCATGCACCGCATGGCCGAGGCGATCAACCGCATCAAGACCTCGTCGGATCAGACCGCCAAGATCGTCAAAACGATCGACGAGATTGCCTTCCAGACCAATCTACTGGCGCTCAACGCGGCCGTGGAAGCGGCACGCGCGGGCGATGCAGGCAAAGGCTTTGCCGTGGTCGCCGAGGAAGTGCGCAACCTGGCGCAGCGAAGCGCGGAGGCGGCGAAGAACACGGCGACGCTGATCGAGGAGTCGCAGAAGAACTCGGAACATGGCGTGTCCGTCGCCAACGAAGTGGCCGGAGTTCTGAAGCAGATCGTCACAGCCGCTCAAAAGGTCACGCAGTTGATCAGCGAAGTTGCCGCGGCCAGTGAGGAGCAGTCCAAGGGAATAGACCAAGTCAACATCGCAGTCTCGCAGATGGATAAGGTCACGCAGTCAAATGCGGCCAACGCGGAAGAGTCGGCCTCGGCCAGCGAGGAGCTTTCGGCTCAAGCCGGCGAACTGGGCGCCCTGGTCAAGGTGCTGCTGGCGATGGTGCGCGGCGCGGAGATGAACGGAAATGGAATGGGCTATGCGCAGACGGCTCATATCCGGCCGCATGCCGTGCCTCCGGTGCATGCACCCAAGCTGGAAACGAAGCAACAGGCTCGCAACCGCGTGCACGAGCTGTTGGCGGGAAACGGAAACAGCCACCACGAGAAGAAGCCCGCATTGGCTGCACCAGTAAACCGCGTTGACCATGCCATCGCGAAGCAAAAGCCGTCGGCCGTTATTCCGCTGAGCGAGGATGAAGTGAAGCAGTTCTAGCTGATACCCGGCGGAGGCAAGGCAACTTGCCTCCGCCTTATTGGATGAAACGCACATGGAACAGAGAACCTTCGAGCGCTTTCGGCAGATTGTGTACGAGAACAGCGGGATAGCGCTGGGCCCCAACAAGCAGGCATTAGTGGCGGCGCGTATTGGAAAGCGTATGCGCCAGCTCGGAATCGCCGCACACAAAGACTACCTGAACTTTCTGACACAAGGCGAGCAACATGACGAACTGATCTACCTAGTGGACGTGATTTCCACGAATGTCACGAGCTTCTACCGAGAGCCGGAGCATTTCGGGTTCATACGCGAGGTGGTTTCCCGCTGGCTGGCGGCGGGGCAGCGGCGCTTCCGGTTCTGGTCTGCCGCCTGCTCGACGGGTGAAGAGCCGTACTCGCTGGCGATGGCGCTGGCTGACGTGATGGAGAGCTACGACTGCGACTGCAAAATCCTGGCGTCGGACATCTCCACCGCAGCGCTGCGGAGATGTCACGCTGGCACCTATGCAGTGCACAAGCTCAAGGGACTACCGCGCAGCGAACAGGACCGCTGGTTCGAGCGCTCGCATGACGGCGAGCAAGACGCGATTACCATCAAGCCGGCCATTCGAAAGATGGTGGTCTTTACACGGTTGAATCTTTCGCAGCCTCCCTTTCCCATGGCGGGACCGTTCGACATGGTCCTGTGCCGCAACGTGATGATCTACTTTGATAACCTGGTCCGCAAACGGCTGCTCGATGAAGTTTTTCGCCTGGTTCGGCCGGACGGTTACCTTCTGGTCGGCCACGCGGAGAGTCTGACTGGGATGATGAGTTCGTTCAAGTCGCTCCGGCCCTCCATTTACGTAAAGCGCTGATACCTAGCACGCGAGATTGCAATGACGAGCCCTTTGAAAACTGCCACGCAGATCCCGCTTCAGGTGCGAGTCGGCGTCGGCGAGCTGTATGTCTCACGAAATTCCAATGAAATCCTGACTACCTACGGCTTGGGATCCTGCGTTGCGGTGGCTGCTTACGACGGAGCCGCCTGTGTCGGCGGACTGGCGCATATTCAGTTGTCCGAGCCTCGCGGACCGGCGGATCGCGAGGCCGAATCGGTTTGGGCCTATGCAGAGTATGGCGTTCCCGAACTGATCTCGCAGATGTACTCAGCAGGCGCGACACGGCAGCGCCTCAACATCGCTCTGGCCGGCGGAGCTATTGTCGCTGATCCGGACAGATACTTCCAGATCGGGCGCAAGAACATCTTGGCGGTAAAAAGAGTCCTGTGGCAGCACGGCCTGATTCCATCGCGGCAGGCGCTGGGAGGCACGCATTGGCGCACGGTGAAACTGCACGTCAGCACGGGGCGCATCAGTATTCAATCACCGGAAGGTCACGAGGAGCTGTGAGATGAGTATCGAGGTGTTGATCGTTGACGACTCGGCCACCACGCGCATGGTCATCGAGCGCATTGTGCGGCTCACCGAACCGGACGTCAGCATCTGCCATCACGCCGGCAACGGCCAGCAGGCGCTGGAGACGTTGAAGCAGCGTTGGATCGACTGCGTGTTTACCGATCTGTATATGCCGGAAATGGACGGACGTGAATTGCTGGTGCGCATGCGCGCAAACGAAATGTGGAGGAATACTCCTGTCGCGGTGATCACCAGCGATCGCAATGACGCCACCGCTGTCGAACTCGTGCAACTTGGCGCCAACGTTTACCACAAAAAGCCGCTCACGCCGGAAGCCGTGCGCGAACTGTTCGCAACGCTGAAGGAGAAGATGCCATGATCCCGCACTTGCCGCTCAAAGCCGCGCTGGAGGATATCTTCCGCAACTTCGCATACCTGGATTTGCAGGCCTGCGCCGATGCCGGGCAACACGTGCCTCATTTTTCCATGTGCGCCCAGGTGGCGCTTGGGGCGCATGACCGGAGCAGCGTTGCGCTGTTTCTGACCGGACGGGCCGCGGTGGCGGCGAGCGACAATTTCATCGGGCACGCCGCCACCGCAGCGGATCGCGAGGATGTTGTACGCGAACTGGCCAATGTCATCGCCGGGGCGATTCGCTCCATTCTGGCGGATGAGTCGCTCCATGGGCTTGGAACACCGCGTCTACTGGCGGCCGAGGCGGCAAAAACGCTGTGGTCCGAGTCTGCACCGTCGGAACGGCTGCTGTTGGCCGACGAGGAGCACGTTCAGGCGGCGGTGACGCTGAACCTGGCGCTTGCGTCAGGGAAGGCAGTTCTGTGTGAAACGGCTAGGAGGTAACGCTTGGAAATCGTCGTGGTCGGTCCACGCAGTTGCGAGCGGGTCAAGGGTTTCGAGACTTTCGCCAAGGGCAAGGGCTGTACGCTGCTCAGCGCGCCCAACGACGAGGGTCAGATCCCGGCGCCTCGCGACCAGATCGTTGCCGGAATCGTGCTTTTCGAGGAAACCGAGCAGACCGGCCTCGAGTGGCTCTCAAAGGCTCGTGAGCAGACTCGCTATTTGAACATGCCGGTCATCGTAGTGCGCGCGACGTCGTCGCGCGAGTCGCAGGCAAAATGGATTACGGCAGGCGCCAGCGCGGTCTGCGAGTCTGGCAGCTCGCCTGAAGATATTCTACTGGAACTGCGGGCGCACTCCACTTCGGGCCCGGTGATGACGGAGCTTCGCGAGAAACTGCTCGGCCCCTTCTGCGCGGCGACGATCACCACAATGCGCGAGATGGCTGGAATCGAGATCGTGCCGCGCTGCACGTACCAGAAGACCGGATACCGGATGTTTGGCGATATTTCTGCGGTGCTAGGCCTGCTGGGTCGCTCGGAAGGGTCGCTGGTTCTCAGTTTTCCCGAGCCGACGGCGGAGGCGATCGTGAAGCACATCCTGTCGGAGGCTAAGGAAGAGCTCTCGCCGGGCATCGTGCGCGATTGCATCGGCGAGATCAGCAACGTCATCGCCGGCCAGGCCCGGGGCCAGTTGATGGGAACTCCGTACGAGTTCGTGCTTTCGACGCCGACTGTCATCTCCGGAACCAATCACGAAATCCGCCATAAGCCGAGCGCGCCGTGCCTGGTGGTCGCATTCAGGTCGGAAGTCGGCGAGTTTGCGCTGCAACTATGTATGAGCATTGGAGAAAGCAGATGAAAGTTCTTCTGGTCGATGATTCCACCACGATCCGCATGATGTTGAAGGGGCTGCTCAAGCAGCTTCAGATCACGGATGTCATTGAAGCGGGAAACGGCTTGGATGCACTCGCCGCGCTCGATCAGCACAAGGTAGATATCGCTCTGCTGGACATCCACATGCCACAGATGGACGGAATCACGTTTTTGTCGGAGCTGCACAAGCGCCCGGCAATTGCGCATCTACCCGTGATCGTCGTTTCGTCCGATACGGCGGCCGAGCAGACTGCGCGCGCAGTGGAACTGGGGGCCAAAGCCTCGGTACGAAAACCATTCCGGCTGGACGCGCTGAAGCAGGCGTTGACGGCCGCGCTGGAAAACTCAGCCGACAAGACCGTGGAAACGGCATCAATCCATGGTTGACGTCCCACCGTGCCGCCTGCGAATCTGAGATTTTGGCTCTCCTTCAGGGCGAAGCACATCGTATGGGCGGCAACGCGGACTCCTCGCTGACTCCAGAAGCGAGCGAATTGGCGCTGGAAGCGCTGGTAGCCGGAGCCATCGACGTGATGTGCAAGGCGCGCGGCGTACACGGTCGGGGGCGTGTCGGCGGCGCTGGTCGAGAAAGTGCAAGGCGCGTGCATCGCAAATCTGCGCGCGAAAATGGCGCAGCAGAGTGCCGCAGAGAACCGGCCTCCGAAACTGCCGCTTACCACGCGTGGCGATCGACCTCAGCGCAGCATGCTCCATCCTGCCGTTGGAGTGCGTTGCACGGGCGATGTAATTGAGGATGTAGCGATGAGATGTACGCTCGCCCGAATATCCGATGGAGTCTTCTACCGGCGCCCGTTGAGACGAGCAATTACGTTGCCTGATCCCGATACCTTCACCACAGGACAAATCCAGTCGCCCCGATTTTCTGCTGTGAATGAACGGCACGCGCTGGCGAATATCAAATCGAAGTATGCGAGGCAGGTAATACGTGTCGACCAAAATGGGTGCGCGTCTCGTGCGCGTCTCGTGCGCGTCTCTGGACTAATTCAGAAAATACAGCGCCTCGACGCACTTTACCACAGGAACGGCCACCGCGAGCCGGTGCTGGCGGTCGCGATGTAGTACTTGTCGGCGACATCGGGCCTGTTGCCCATCATGCGGCTGATCTCAAGGCTGTTCAGGCCGCTGTTGGCCAACGCTGTACCGAAACAATGGCGCCACTCATCAGGGCCGTATGTCCAATATTCGAAGCTGGTCCCAGCCAAATTGCGGAGCTTCTCCAACTTCTCCTTCCACGTATCCTTCTCTTCGATCACGAGGACGCCGGCGCGTCTAGCGGCTTCAATGGCAGCGGCTTGCCAAGCATTTTGAAAACTTCGGTTGTGAGACCAGATACCTGCTGGAGTTTTGGTTCGCTTCACCGGTCCGTCGGGGACGGTGCTGGGGAACAGCCATGCGGACTTCTGGGCTTCCGTTGCGCCTGGCCGAACCTGCTCAAGCTTTCGGGACTCGATGTATTCCTTCAGAATCGACAGCAGCGTCGTTTTTTCCAACGGCACGTTCCGTTCGCGACCGGTCTTCGTTGTGCCCATCACGCGGCGGCCACTGGTGCGCGTGCGGATGCACAGGTAATCGCCATCTCCCGCAAGGAACACGTCGTCCAACTTCAGCCAAACCTGCTCCGCGTATCGCGGCCCCTGCAGGATCGCCGTCGCCACGAAAGCCTTCCAGTACGGCCATGGCTTCAAGCCATCGAGCAACGCGTGGAGATCCTCGATTCGCCTGATGGCGACGATGTGGTCGGGTGGTCGCTGTGCGCCGGGAATCGGCTCAACTTTGGTCATGGGATTCTCGACCAGATCGTACTTCTTGGTGGCCCAACGGAAAAACATCGACAAGAAGTTCCGCTGCTTTTGCTTTGTGCGCGCGGAAATCTCCTGGCCCTCTTCCCCCTTCAACTTCTCGACCCACTCGTCGATCTGAGCCGTCCGGATGTCGCCAAGCTTCATGTCGCTCTGCTTTGGCAACGAGGCCATAAAACTCTTTGTTGCTTTCACAGCGCGATTATAGGCGTGACTGGACCGGTACTGCTTATATACCGGCAGCCAAGCGACGACCGCTTCGCCGATCTTGGCCTTGACCTTCGCGTTCTGGAGGCGCTGCAGACGGGCGACCTCCGTCTCAAGGTATTCGCAGCGCGGCTTCAGCACCTTGAGTTCTTTTTCCAGTTTCCGCAGATACTCATTCAGCTCACGCCATGCGCGCGGCTCAAAAAAGCGCACCATGTCGTGCGCGAAATGCTCAGCGACATCCTCGCGCGTGTGCCGGATTCCAACATCCCGCGCATCGATTTTGGCGATCGTGTCGGCTTCTTCATGCAGTGCTTGGATGTCTTTCAGATCATCCGCCGTAAACGGCGCGCCGACGTCCTTGAATACTTCCTCCGCGACCTTATCGCCGAGAATCACTTCTACGGCGCGCCGCTCATAGCCGCGCAATTCTGGGGAGTATGGCGCTTGCAAGAGTTGCGGGAGACTGCATAATGCTTCGATGTCGCGGCAGATGGCTTGGGCTTCGATGTCTTCTCGTGTCCCGAGCCCGCGCGCGATGGGCTTCTTTGTCTGTGGGTGGCGGAAGAAGATTCGATAGCCCTTGCCCTTGGGATCGAGTTTTGGAGTGATGTGCATGATCGTCTCCGCAACGCTGCTGTTGTCGACGAAGACCATTTTAGTCGCGGGTGAGTGGTTGTGAAGTCATAATTTTGTTATAGAGGTTAAGTCCTTACGCCATCTTAGCTCAGCGGTAGAGCAGTGCTTTCGTAAAGCACAGGTCCTCGGTTCAAATCCGAGAGATGGCTTTTCTTCGAAGTGCCTCTCACCTCACTCTTTCCATTGGTACATACGGACTTAGCGGCGACGATAGCGGTCACCGTCTTGTCGTTCTGCTTGTCGTCTACGTTCGCCAAGTACGCGGTTTTTCGCCCTCCGACGCCAAGCAGGACGCCAAGACAGGAACGTCATCAGTTCATGCAGCAGCAGGCCAGAACGCACCTCGAATCCATTCTGAAGCGCGCCGACTCGTCGGCATTGGGTGTGCTGAACGCTATTTTCAACTATGATGGATGATTCGTTCGCACGAGGCCATTGATCGGTACAAGCCGATAGCTAAAGAAAACGCTTAAGCCCGGCACCAGTCGGCACCGGGCTTCCCCAAAATACGCTGCTGCTCTGCGCCGCTGATGTGCAACGAACGCTGCGGTCGCGCGATTCCATAGCGCTAACCCCTCGAAGAACTGGGGAGTTGCTTGTCACGACGGATCGAAGCGCAAAATAATTCTCCACGGATTGATGTTCAAAATTACGTACCGCATCTGTCATTACGGATTTGGGATTGTTTGCAGGGTTGAGCTTAGCGCTGATCTGCGGACAAACTCCCTGCTGCACGTCGCGCGGCAATCCATGCAGGTGACGATCGCTGTCAGTTTCGCTGACGCTGCGTGTCATTCATCCAACACTCTTTGGCACCCTGAATCGTGGCGTCATCTTTGCGACCGCCGGATTTCCGCACGGCCGGGATGGACGTGCAGAGAAGTCCGATCGACGACAGAGAGACCAACAAGGCGAATGTGCCAGGAGCGCAGGAGTCGTCGTCGGATTTCATCAACTTGAGGCGAACGCTGGAGGGTCGGTTATGACGCGGGTAGCAGAAACGGGTGCTCGGATGCAATCGCCCATGAGAACGTTCGACAAATGCGCTCGCGCTTCGGTGCTTGGCGCGTTCATCCTTTTGTCTGCATTTGTTCAGAGCAGCGCGCATGCACTGAACTGGAGCCCGGCCGGTCCGGCGCTGACCGCCGGCTCTGTTGGCCAGGCCTATAGTCAGACGATCAGCCTCACGGGGACCGGCACCGGCAATCGTCCGTACGCCTTCGTCATCGCGACTGGCAGTGCGTTGCCTCCAGGACTAAGCCTCGCCGGGGCGTCAGATGTTAGCTGCACCATCAGCGGTACACCAACGGCGGCCGGGGCGTACACGTTCACCGTTCAGGCCACAGACGCCAAAGGCAAGGTGGACACCAATCCTTATTCGATCACGGTTAATAAGGGAACCAGCACGGCCAGCTTGAGCTCTTCCGCAAATCCATCGAAGTTTGGCCAGACAGTTACTTTCACCGCCACCGTGAACACATTTGTGCTGGCGACAGGTTCCGTGACTTTCAAGGATGGGGCCACCACTCTCGGATCGGGGAACGTGGATGGGACTGGGCATGCAACGTTTGCGCTTAGCAGTCTGTCTCTCGGTTCGCACAGCGTCACGGCTGTGTACGGCGGCGATGCGAACTTTCTGACCAGCACATCTCCTATTCTAACGCAGACAGTGACGCAGGCGGCCACGACCACAGCGCTGAGTTCTTCGCTCAACCCTTCGCTGCAAGGGCAGGCGGTGACATTCACCGCCACGGCCGGCGCAAGTTCGCCTGGCAGCGGCACACCGACAGGGACCGTGGTGTTTAAAGATGGCGCAACAACGCTGAGCACCAAGACCCTGGCCAGCGGTTCGGCCACGTTCACCACATCCACGCTTGCCAACGCGGGCCACAGCATTACGGCGGCGTACAGTGGCGATACGAACTTCATTGCCAGCACGTCAACGACACTCACGCAGACGGTCAACCAGGCTCCGGCGATCACGAGCGGCAGCAGCACGACCTTCACGGTTGGTTCTGCCGGTTCATTCACGGTCACTGCGACGGGTTCTCCCGCGCCCACGTTCAGCGTTTCTTCCGGAACGTTGCCGGCGGGCGTGAGTCTGGCGGGCTCCGGCGTGCTCAGCGGCACGCCAGCTTCGGGGACGGGCGGCGTTTACGCTGTTACGATCAAAGCCTCGAATGGTATCGGAACGGACGCGACACAGAATTTCACGCTGACAGTCAATCAAGCTCCGGCTATCACGAGCGCAAACGGCACGACCTT
The DNA here is from genome assembly GCA_036504595.1 of Planctomycetota bacterium. Taxonomy (GTDB): domain Bacteria; phylum Planctomycetota; class SZUA-567; order H5-PLA8; family H5-PLA8; genus DASXUX01. Next base: position 65,059 of record DASXUX010000106.1, read on the forward strand.
CACAACGGGAGCCGCCGGCTCCTTCGCGGCCACTGCGACCGGATTCCCGGCGCCGACGTTCAGCCGTCTGGCTGGAACGCTGCCTAGCGGCATTGCGTTTAGCTCGGCGGGAGTGCTGAGCGGCACGCCTGCGGCAGGCACGGGCGGCAACTACCCGATCACCATTAGCGCAGCCAACGGGGTTGGAACGAACGCGACACAGAGCTTTACGCTCACCGTGAATCAGGCGCCAGCGATCACGAGCCTGAGCAGCGCGACCTTCGTTGTCGGAACGGTCGGGTCGTTCACCGCAACGGCGACAGGCTTTCCGGCGCCGACGTTTGCAGTGACTGCCGGCACGTTGCCCGGCGGGCTGTCGCTCAGCTCCGCGGGCGTGCTCAGCGGAAACGCAGCACCCGCTACCGGCGGCGGCTATGCGTTGACGATTACGGCGAGCAACGGCGTCTCGCCGGCGGCGCAGCAAGCGTTCACGCTGACGGTGAATGAAGCGCCGGCCATCACCAGTGCCGGCAACGCGACCTTCGAAGTTGGAACACAGAGTTCATTTATTGTCACCACAGGGCATGCATTTCCGGCGATTGCCTTGGGCGAGTCCGGCACCTTGCCGGGCGGAGTGACTTTTGTGGATAACGGAAATGGCACCGCCACGCTGGCGGGCAACCCGGTCACAGGAAGCGGCGGCATGTACTCGTTCTCGTTTACGGCTTCGAACGGGATTGCGCCAGACGCCGTGCAACCGTTCTCGCTGACGGTGAACGAGGCTTCGTCGATCATCAGTGATAGCACGACGACCTTCACCGTCGGGCTTGCTGGTGACTTTACCGTTGTCACGGGCCACGATTTCCCAGAGTTGACTCTTATCAGCACGCCCGGCCCGTTGCCGGATGCGGTGACATTCAAAGATAATAACGACGGCACAACGGCCACACTGGCGGGCACGCCGGTGGTCGGTACCGGCGGCGCGTACGGATTCGCCATCACGGCTACCAACGGGATTTCGCCGGATGCGATTCAGCACTTCACGCTGAACGTCAATGAAGCTCCGTCCTTCACGACTGGTCCGGAAAGCCAGACCCTGACCGTGGGTGACACGGCTAGTTTCGGCCCGGTTGCCGCCACGGGCGTACCACCTCCAGTGTTCAAGTGGCAGCGCTTGGTCAGTGGTTCCTGGACGGACATTGTCGGCGGAAGGGGCAAGTCGTTCTCGATCGTCGCCGCCTTCCCGGATGATTATGGCGCGCAGTTCCGCGCTGTGGCGACAAACGTGGCGGGCAGCGCGAACAGTTCGGTGGCAACTCTGACGGTGAAGCGAAACCAGAACATCACCTTTGGCGCGCTGAACAACATGCGTTATGGCGATGGGGATCTCGCGCTGGCGGCGACAGCTTCCTCTGGCCTGGCGGTCAGTTACGCCAGCTCCGATTCGAACGTCGCGACGATTGTGGACGGAAAAATCCACGTCGTCGCCCCAGGCATTGCGAGCATCACGGCGTCACAGTCGGGCGACAACGACCACTGGAATGCCGCGGCCGATGTCTCGCAGACGCTGACCGTGGAGAAGGCGGTGCTCACGGTTACCGCTGATTCCGTCAGCCGCAACTATGGCGAGCAGAATCCGCAGTTCACAGCGACGATCACCGGGTACGTGAAGGGCGAGAATTCAGCCACGGCCGCCGTGACCGGTGCGCCGGATCTCAGCACAACCGCAACCGCAAGCAGCGGCGCCGGCACGTACACGATCACGGCCAGCATCGGTTCGCTGTCGGCAGCCAACTACAGTTTCGTGCCGGTCAACGGTCTGCTGACGATTCAGGCGGTGCCGCTGAAGATCACCGCCGACGATAAGAGCAAGGCCTACGGCGCGGTGCTGCCGCAACTCACGGCATCGTACAGCGGCTTTGTGAACGGCGATGACGCCAGCAAGCTGACGGTGCAGCCGACGCTCAGCACAACCGCGACGGCATCGAGCGACGCAGGCGGTTATCCGATCGCAGTGAGCGGCGCGAGCAGCCCGAACTACACCATCTCTTATGTGAGTGGAACGCTGACCATCCAGGCGGTCGCTCTGACGATTACGGCGGACGACAAGATCAAAGCGTATGGCGCGGCGCTGCCGGAGTTCACGGCGTCCTATAGCGGTTTTGTGAATAACGATGATGCCAGCAAGCTCACGACGCCCCCGACATTGGCGACCACGGCGACAGCCGCCAGCAATGTCGGCAGCTACCCGATTACGGCGAGCGGCGCCGCCAGTCCGA
>DASXUX010000107.1:0-11855 GCA_036504595.1 Planctomycetota bacterium
GTTGTAGTCGGTGCGATGGTAAATCTCTTCTGCTTCGGCGAATGCCTTGCAGGATGCCGCAGCGGCTGTCTCATTGGCAGCCATTCTCGAGCGTAGCAAGCTCGGGATCGCGATTGCGGCGATGATGGCGATGATCGCAACCACGATCATCAACTCGATCAGCGTAAAGCCCTTTCTCATGCCTCACTCCTTTCTGTTGAGGGTACCGTGGTGCCAAGACCGCCAGTCCCTATCCTCCTGCCACTCCTTACAGCACAGACGACCCGTGATAGCATTGCTCGCAATCGTCCTGCCCAAGCTGCAGATTATGTGCATATCTGCAAGTTACGGCCAGAGCTTGGTTTGCGACATAGCAATCACATGTGCATAGCTGCCGTTTTTTGTCATTTATCTACCGCGCAACGGCAGTTTGCAGAGTTGTCACCTCGGTCCAACTGGCCGGCGGAGCTGTGCTCAGTAGCCACTACACTCCTTAATGAGCTTCAGCGCCTGGCCGTAAACCGCTGAAGTCCGCCCCACCCTCTTTAATTGTTCGCAGACGTCGGTGGCAAGCTGGTGAGCGTCGCTACCGGGTTGCGATTTCAGAACGGCCAGCGCGGCTCGGGCGTAAACGATGATCGCGTCATCCTGGCCGGGCGTGAGGGCCAGCGCGGCTTTCGCGGCGCTCAATGCATCTTCGTTCTTCTTTTGCAGCAGCTCCGTTTCGGAGAGCTGCATCAACGCGGCTGCTCGCACTGTCGGCGCAGCAAAGACGGTTGCAGGAGGGAATGCGCCCATGCGAAAATAGCGCTCGGCTTCGTCGAGGCGTCCTTGCGACAGGGCGTACTTCCCAGCGTCCAGCGCCATGCTGGCGAAGTGGATCTGCCGCGTCGCGTCCGGACAGGTCAGAAACGCCCAGCTCTGCTCGGCCTGCAAGCCGCGAATGCGGTCCAGGTCCGCAGCCTGCGCGGCCGGAGATTGGCTCATGCCATAGTGGAGTTGCTTATATGCGAGCGACAATCCGTAGTGGGCGTGAGCGGCCTGCGGCTGTTTGCGGGCGGCGTCGCTGAACAGTTCATAGGTGTTCGCGTAAACGTGGCTGCGCGCGGCACTGAGCGACAGGAGCGCGGCGAGGATAGCGGGCACGGCGAACGAGATCGGCTTCGCGGGAATCCATGAACGAACGCGCATGCCATTCACGGTTTCGTAGATGACCAGCAGAAGACCGGGGAGACTGAGATAGATGTAGCGGTCTTGCATTGGATATGGAATGGCGATCAGATTCAGTTGAGGAGTCAGCGCCAGCACGAACCAAAGCCAGCCCAAGAGCGCTCGGCGGCGGTTTCCGGCGAGCCAGATCGTCCCGGAAATGAGTGCGGCCAGAGTCAGAAGGCAACCGCCCAAGCGAACGTCCCACACGCTTGTGACGGGTTCCACATAATAAACGGCGCTGAGCCCAACTGGCCAGAACACATGCGAAAGGTAGCGGACCAGGATCGTCGCATCCGTCAGAAGTGCGGTGTAGATCGTGCCGCCGGGAGGTTGAACGATCGCGTGCTGGTGGGTGGACAGGTTCAGCGCCACAATCGCGGCGGAAACAACAGCCAGCGGCAGCATTCGAAGGAAGACCGGCCACCAGTCGCGGCCCGGTCGCCAGCGTGTGGGTGCGGCGCCAGAAAGGCCTTCGACGCCGCCAAAAAGATCGAGCAACACGAGAACCGGCAGCAGCCCCAGCGCACTTGGCTTGCTGAGATTCGCGGCCAGGAACAACAGAGTGGTCGCCGGCACACGCCAAGAACTGCGCGGGCGCAAGAACACGAGCAGCGAGGCAAAGCCGCACAAAGCGGAAAGAGCGTTCTTGCGTTCGGAGATCCAGCAGACGGTTTCGCAGGCCGTGGGATGAACCGCGAAGACCAGCGCCAGAAGCCATGCGGTCATCCGGCTCAGACCCAGGGTCATCAGCAGCCGCCAGAGCACCAGCGCGGCGGCGACATGGTAGACCCAGTTCATCAGGCGCGCCGCGGGCGCCCAGGTGCCAAGGAGCAGCGAGCAGGCGTCATCAAAGAAGAAGCGATCGAGGCGGTAGCTCAGGATCGTCACCGGCATGTATTCCAGCGCGGGAGTCAGGCGGAATGTGTTCTCGATCGAGCCCTGGAACTGTGGGTTGAGGTGGATGTGGTCGAAGTCGTCGTAGAAAAGAAAGTCGGCGTTCCAGCAGCGGGCGAGAAGAAGAAGGGCGAAGGCAGCAAGCAGCAGCGAGAGCCAGCGGTCGGAAAGGCAATCTAGAATTCCGGTTTTGGTACTCGCAGAATCCACAGGCACACTCATATCTGGCGTAATGTACCCGTGCTCGGGCGTGCGCGCAAAGGGGTCGGGTTAAGTTCAAAGTCGCCAACACGACATGAGGTTTCGGATCGCCGAGTTCCCCCTCACCCCTAACCCCTCTCCCGCGCGGGGGAGAGGGGGACCGAAGCAGCGGGCGAGACGCCCGCACTACTCCTGAAACAGCGCTAGGCTATAGCCTGTAGAACCGCCTTGCGTTGTCTGCCCACAATTTGCGCTTCGCCTGCACGCTCAGGTGACTGGTCAGGCTGTCCAAAGTCTTGACCCAACGGTCATACGGGCTGGCGAGCGTGGCTACGGGCCAGTCGCCGCCGAAGGCGACGCGGTCTTCGCCGAAGACGGCGAGGGTGTGTTCGACGTAGGGCTTCAGGTCGTCGGGGGTCCAGTGGGCATGGTCGGCTTCGGTGACGATGCCGCTGATCTTACACATGACGTTGGGAAGCTGCGCCAGCTCTTTGATCTGCGCGCGCCACGGGTCCAGGACGTGATTTTTGATGTGGGGCTTGCCGAGGTGGTCGAGCATGAACTGCGTTTCGGGGCAGGCGCGGACCAATTTGATGATGCTGGGCATCTGCCAGTGCCGGATGCAGCAGTCGCAGGAGAAATCGAATTCCGCCAGCATCTGCGCGCCACGGATGAACGCGGGGCGAGCGGAGAATTCGGCGTCGGGTTCGTCCTGGACCAAGCGGCGAACGCCTTTGACGAGCGGGCCGGCGCGTTTGAGCGCGGAGAGGTATTCGCGAAGTTGCTCGCCGAATTCCAGCGGCGCAGCGGCGACCATGCCTTGTATGCGCTGGTCTTCCCGCGCACGGTTGGCGACCCAGACGGGCTCTAAGAGAGAATACTGCGGCGCGAGGCCGACTTCGACGTAAACGATGGCTTCAACCTGAACATCCGCCGAATGCGCCTGGTACTCGGGAATGGCGAAGCGTTTGCCCAGTTTCTGATCGCCGTCCAGCCAAGGCATGCGGAAATGCTGCGGATCCCACAGGTGCACGTGCGCGTCGATCAGGGGGAATTCAAGCATGGCGCAATCCCTCCAAGCTACGGCTGCACATGTGCTTACGCGAACATAACGCAAATTTCAACTCGGATTGACAACTTTGCGGCGTGCTCGTATGCTGCGTGAGAGTCGAAAAGTGCCGGAAACGGAGATTTTCTGGTCTGCCAGACGGCTTCGAAATGCACAATAATATAAGCCGCAGTACGGCAGGACGGGGCCACGGCTTAGCGGGGCGGACTGGAACTGAAGGACACGCGCTGGCGGATAGGTCAAAGAGTGCTATGGGACACCGGCTGAAACTGCTGCTGATGTTGGTTGCACCTCTGGCCTTGGCGGCGGTAGCCAGCGACCTGAGCGCCGTTCCCGTTGGATACTTCATCGACAATCGCATCATCAACCCCGATGCCGAACTAACCGAACAAGACACCGGTGCTTTTCTCACGCGCGGCGAGCAGCGTATTGCAGCCGTCGAAGGCATGCCGGTCTTTGCGGGCGACGTCGTCAGCACCGACGCGGACGGGTCCATCGGCATCGTGTTCCGCGACAGCAGCGCGGTGACGCTGCGGTCCCAAACGGTGGTAAAGATCGAGGACTACGCTTACCCGGCGCGCAAAGTGCCGACGCATCTGATCGTCGAGTCCGGCAAGGCATTCTTTTCCGTCAACCCGCGGCCGGCCGAAGCGCACTTCTTTGTGAGCACTCGCGGCGGGCCCGTTGAGGTGAAGGGGACCAAGTTCGAAATCCTTTCGGTCATGAACAGCGATAAGACGTTTACGACGTCTGTTGCCGTCACCGATGGAACGGTGACGCTGGCTCCGCACGGCACGACCGCCGTGGACGTGAAGACCGGCACGAGCCTGACGATGCTCATTCACTCCACCAGCGTTGCGGGCTACAGCGGCGCGAGCGTGGACCTTCAGAAGGGGAATCTGAGTTCCGATCAGATCAAAGCGTTGAAGGCGATGGCGCTTTCGGACATCATGGTCAGCCTGAAAGGCGAGAGCGTTGCGATCACGACGATCGTTCACAATCCGGACGGAACGATCAGCAGCCAGAAATTGACCGAGATCAGCGGCCACAGCGTAAAGTCGCAGTCCAGCATCAAGAATGGCAAGCTGACCATTGCCAAAGTCAGCGTGCAGTACGATTCCGCGGACAACATCAAGAGCCTGTCGGTCACTCGCGTGGACGGCACCCAGAGCCTTTCGGACAAGTACACGACCAAAGGCGGCAAGGCCACGTTCAAAGACAAGGCGACGAAAGCGTCCTACTCCGGGAATTTCCGGGTCGTGAACGACAGCGGCATCAAGGAAATCCAAATCAGCGACATGCTGAACAAGGCAAAGAACCGGCTGGTGATGGTCTGGTGGAAGGGCCCGGATGGCAGTGTCACTCAGGTGACGACGAAGTTCGACCCCGGCGCGACCGAAGGCGCGCAGACGTGGAAGATCACGAACTACGACGGCAGCACGAAAACGTACAGCGAGAAATGCACGACGGTCCAGCGCACAAACGGCACGTTTGAGGCGATCGGCGCGCCGACGTTCACCACCACCACGCCCAAGAGCGACTCTCCTCCGCCCCCAGGCATCAGCGCGCCGGGCGTGAACATCGAAGTCGTGCCGGACCCGCAGCCGATCAGCCCATAGGAATTCGGAATTCAGAACGTAGAATTCAGAATTGGGACGGCGACGTCCCATTCGTTTGCGTACCACTCCACCACTCGCCATTCACCACTCACCAAAATCAGTTCAAGCTGCGCGCACATTGCGCCGATGGCTATTACATGATTGCACGCGAACCGTCCCGGGGGGGAAACGGGTCCGAGCAGTACGTGACGCAGTTCCTCTCCCACCTTTCCGCCGAACGCGGGTACTCGCCGCACACGATCAAGGCTTACAGCGAAGATCTGTCCGCCTTCACGACCTTCCTTGAAACCCGCGGCGAACTGGATGCGTTCCCGCATCAAGTCGATCGCCTCGCTTTGCGCGGATTCCTTGCCGACCAGACGGAGAAAGGCACCGGCAAACGCACGCTGGGCCGGCGGCTGTCGGCGCTGCGGAGCTTCTATAAGTTTCTGTTCAAGCGCAAGCTCTGCGAGCATTCGCCGCTGGACGGCATCCACAACCCGAAGACTCCAAAAACGCTGCCCAAGTACCTGACTGAAAGCGAAGTGCGAAAGCTTGTTGAGTCCGTGACCAGCGCGGGCTGGCGCGATGTCCGAGACCGCGCACTGCTTGAACTCCTTTATGGAGCGGGCGTGCGCGTCTCGGAGCTTGTCGGATCGAACCTGGAAGATCTGGACGGCCAACGCGGTCTGCTGCTCGTCCGCGGCAAGGGCAAGAAAGAACGCATGCTGCCCATCGGCACGTGCGCCACGCACGCTCTGGCCGCGTGGATGGTGCGGCGAGCTGAAGCGGCAGGCGGGCGGATGGATTTGCCGGCGGCGTCGCTGGTTCCCACCGCTCCGATTTTCGTGAACCGCTTCGGCACTCGGCTGGACGTCCGCAGCGTGCGGCGCATTTTGGAAAAGCGTCTTCTCGCCGCCGGCTTGCCGCTGGGAGCGACTCCGCACACGCTTCGCCACAGCTACGCGACGCATTTGCTGGAACGCGGCGCGGATCTGCGGAGCGTCCAAGAACTGCTCGGCCACGCGAGCCTTTCGACCACGCAGATTTATACGCACGTGGCGCCGTCGCGGCTGAAGGATATTTATCTGGCGGCGCATCCGAAGGCATAACGGCTGGGCCTTGATTGAAAGGAACGGCCTGAGTGCTGCTGCTCGAACTCATTGATTTCATTGAAGACTACCGGCGATGCCATCCGAGGGCCGATAAGGTGAAGCTTGCCGAAGTCACGGCAAGCAAGTTCGCGCTCCGATGCAAGCGCTCGGTCTTCTCAAACGATAAAGTCGCTGTCCGTTTCTCATCAGCACAGGAGACGGGATTCTCGAACACGGTGTTATCCCTGTCTGCCTTGCGGCAATATGATTCCATCCCGTTCCTCGTGTGCGTGGTTCGACCTGGTCGCGTCGATTTTCTCCTCGCGAACGCGACCTTTCTGACAAAGATCAGCCACAGTTCCCAAGCACTTCGCGTGAACAACATTCGCGGCAGTTTCAATGGCAGCGACATCATGCGGGAGTATGAGGGAATCAAGAATACGCCAGCGGAGTTTGAGCGCCTGCTATCGATACACCAGGATTTCGCCTGGGAGGAGAACCTGCAACGCCTTGTGGAAAAAACTACGGCGATCGCTCCGACCGGCCGGCGGTTCGCTCCCACGGTAGAACAGCGCGAGCTTATCCTCATTGCTCCCGCACTTGCGGCGAAGGTGTTGCGGCGTCCTGAATACAAAAAGATCAAAAACGAACTCGCTGACCTGGTGCGACAGAATACCAGCAAAATCTTGTCTATCGCAGCGCTGGAAAACGTGAACATGCGCGGCAACCAGATCGAGCAGGTAATCACGGGTGCGCGAAACGCGCATCGACTTGGGGACATGCAGCGCCTGTTCTCCGATGGCACGACAATCGAAATCGAGATCAAGACGAAGCTACGGGACCGGTCATCTGCGCCCAAGGCATACAACATCGACAAACTGCTGGAAACGCTCGCTTTGGGCAAGACGGTGCCCGTGTTTGGGTTCATTGGCATAGAGGTTTCGGCGAAACGGGTCACATTCCAGACCGCTTCTTTCTTTGACCAAAGCATCCTGGCGGCGACTCAGATACAAACTCACTGGGCCGGCCGGAGCTCGCGCGGCGTCACGCAGCTAACGGGCAGCTTCTCGCAAGTGTTCGAGCCCTCGTTCCAAGAACATATTGATGTTTCCGGGAGTGTTGCGTTTCTCGAGAAGCTACTGGCTCGCTGAGCTAAGCTCCATCGAACAACGTATCAGATGCCTTCGGCGAGGCAGCTTGCTGCTGTCGCTGCAATGAGTTTCGCTCCCAGAAAACCCCACCTGCGTACCCCTGAATCGTCTTATCGGCTTCAGCCAGTTCTTTGCGCCGCGCCGCCCAAAGGACATATTCCTCGTTGATATCCACGCCCAACGATCGCCGCCCCAACTTTTCTGCGACGACGCAAGTTGTTCCGCTGCCCATATAGGGATCAAAAACAAGTTGCCCGGGAGAAGTGCTTGCTAGCAGCAACTTCGCCACAAGCTTCTCGCTTTTTTGCGTCGGATGGTCAGTGTTCTCGGGCATGGACCAGAAAGGAACAGTGATATCGGCCCAAAAATTCGAGGGGTGAGTGTCCCTGAAGTTCCCCTCATCGGTCTTCTGCCAGTCTTTGGGGCTTCCATCCCCGTTGGTATACGGCGCAATAACACGGCGGCGCAGCTTCACCGCATCCACGTTGAAAACGTAATCGTCAGACATCGTGCAGAACCAGACATCCTCGCTCGAATTTTTCCAGTTGGTTGTTGCGCCCCGTCCTTTTTCTCGCTCCCAGGTAATGCGATTTCGCACGATGAAATGTTTCGATGCCACTTCAAAGATGGACGCCGACGACAGCCAGTCGCCGCAAATGTAGATCGTCGCCGATACCTTCAAAGTGTGCTTGAAAGCACAAATTGCTTTCTCAAGCCACTCCGTATACTCCGCAACGCTCCGCCGCTGGAATTTCCAGCCGTGAAAGTCCTTACTCAAATTATACGGCGGGTCCAGAAACAGAAGATCCACAAACGCCGGCGGAAGCTCTGGGGCAAGAGCGACGCTGTCGCCACAGAAAAGGCCCTCGGGCGCGGTTCGCAAGCCTGCATTCCGAAATCTTCCACACTTGGCCGCTAGACGCGCGCGATCACCTGGTTCAAGAGTCACGGTGCGATTTCTTGGAGCGCGTTTTTCCGACGTCTCAGATGGCATAAGCACGCCCTCGCAACCCAGTAACCGCGCCCTGCGCTCTAAACCTTCCGCAGCAGGCCCTTGAACACGCCCTGGATCTTCACGCGGTCCACGATGATCGGCGGAATCGCGGGATTGGAAGGCTGCAGGCGGATCTTGCCGTTTTCGTGATACATGCGCTTGAGCGTGGCCTGGTTGTTGTCGTCGAGCGCCACGACGATTTCGCCGTCGCTGGCGGTGTCGCGCTTTTCGACCAGGATGTAATCGCCGTCCATGATGTGGTCGTCGATCATCGAATCGCCCCTGACCTTCAGCGCGAAATAATTCGGCTTGCAGTTGAACAGATCGCCGAGCAGCGTCGCCTGGTTGGTCTCTTCGACGGCTTCGATTGGCGCGCCGGCGGCGATGGCGCCTTTGATCGGCAGAGAACTGAGCGGCAGCTTGTCCTTCTGGTACTGTAAGAGCAGAAAATGCGGCGCGGTGATTTCGACCGAGCGCGCTTCGTGGCGCCGGCGCGTGATCGCGTACTTTTTTTCCAGCGCTTCGAGGTGTTCGAAGACCGTGATCGTGGAAACGTCCAGCATTTTCGCGAGCTCGGCGTACGTCGGGGAATAGCCGTGCTCCTCTTGATAATCGAAGATGAGCTGCAGCAGTTGAAGCTGCTTCGGCGTGTAATTCATCGTCCCGACCGCGCGTTGAACTTCCGCCGCCGCCGCACGAAGACTCTCCAACTGTTTCTCTGAATATGTTCTCATCGTCTTGCCCTCCGGAGAAAGGCCCACGAAAATTTGGCGAACCAATCAGCGCCCTAACGTAAGCTAATATATACCTAAGCGGGTGTTGGGCGCAAGTCTTTTTTGGGTATTCACCCTAATTTTGTCATTAGTCATTGGTCATTAGTCATTAGTCATTGATCATTTCTCTCCGGCCCGCTGTTAATGACCAATGACCAATGACTAATGACTTCCGTGTACCCTCCGTTTGTCGCCAACGCGGTCGGTCACTTTCTTTCGATCGAAAAGCTCGACGAGGGGCACGATGTATTTCCTGCTTGAGCCTAAGACCTGACGAATCTCCGAGGTGGTCAGTTCGCCCTTTTTAGAAAATTCCGCGAGCACGGCCGCGCGCGCTTTCTCATAGTGCTCCTGGTGGAAGCAAAGTTCCGGCGTCGCTTCAATCACGGCGCCAGTGTCTTGCAGATAGCGCATAATTTCGCGGAATGTTTTCGGCTGAATCTTCAGGTTCGCGGCCACGTCGGCGGGCGCTGGCGGAGCGAGCGCTCCGGCGCGGAACGCGGCTTCCACCTGCTGCGCTTGAGCGGCCAGCGCGCCTTCGAGTTTTCGGTCGCGGCCGGGCAGCGAAAGCATATTTCCTTCGACGCGCAGCAAGTTCTTCTGTTTGATCGCGGCGATGAGCCCATCGAACATCGCGTCGTTCAAGGTGGTGCCGGCCTCCGCGCCGGCCGGCAGGGACGCCGGCACCACCCGCCCGAGCTTCGCGTTCAACCGCCGGCGCAGTTCGGGCTGTTCGACGGCGCCGAGCGCCGGGTGCTCCTTAAAGTAGTCCTGCGCGCTGGAGACCGCGGCGTTGAGCAGTTCCTGCAAGCGGCTGGGCGAAAGAAAAAGTGCGTCGGCCTGAAGCTGCGCCACGCGGCCGGCTTTCACCAGCTTGCGCAACAGTTCGAGCAGCGTTTGCGGCAGCATCGCCGATTCGGCGGCCAGTTCGGGCAGCGTCTTGGGAATCGGCGCGGAACCGACGACGTGAGCGACGAACTCCTCTATGTTGTCGAGGGCCTTCAGGCGCTGCTCCAGTTCGGCGATGACGCCGGCATCATTGCGTTTGCGTTTGCGCAACGCCACATCGACCACGCGCCCGCCGCCGAGCGTCACCATCGGCGTTTGATGGCGCAGAATAAAACGGTCGCCCGGCGCGAGCACCGTCGGTTCTTCCAGCGAGATCTGAATCCAGCCTTCCACGCCTGGCGCCAGTTGATCGCCTTCCAGCAGCAGAACTTTTCCCTGAATTTCGGCCGTGCCGGCGTGGAAGCGCACGGGCGCGCGGTGCTTCAGCGGCCACGGGACGCCTTTGAGATGCGTCAGGCGCGCGGTGAGCAGAGTGCTGGGCTGAAAAACGTTCGGCGTCGCCACAATCATCCCGCGGCGCACGTCCTGCTTGTCGATGTCCGGTCCGTGCAGATTGATCGCCGTCGAATGCCCCGCCTGTCCGTGATCGATCGCGCTGCGGTACGCGTGCAGACCTTTCACGCGCCCCTGAAATCCCGGCGGAAGGACCACGAGCGTGTCGCCGATCGCCACCTGGCCGGAGAGCGGCACCCCGGTGACGACGGTGCCGAAGCCCTCTTTGGCGAAGACGCGCTGAATCGGCATGCGAAACGGGCCGACAACCGGACGGCGGTCGAGTTTCGGCAGCAGTTCGTCGAGCAGGCGCTTAAGTTCCCCGATGCCTTCGCCGGTTTTCGATGAGACCGGCACGATGGGTTTGCCGTCGAGCACCGTGCCGGCTTCAAGCGTTTTCACATCGTCGATGACCAGTTCCAGATAGTCGGGCTCGACCAAATCTTTCTTCGTGATCACTGTCAGGCCATCGCGCACGCCGAGGAGCTGCACGATCTGAAGGTGCTCGCGCGTTTGAGCCATCACGCCATCGTCGGCCGCGATCACAAGCATCACGAAATCGACGCCCGTCGCGCCCGCGACCATGTTCTTGATGAAGCGTTCGTGCCCCGGCACATCGATGATGCCCACGCGCATCCCGTTGCTTAAAAGGAGCGGCGCGAAGCCCAGATCGATCGTGATCCCGCGTTCCTGCTCCTCTTTGAGCCGGTCCGGATCGATGCCCGTCAGCGTTTTGACGAGTGTAGACTTGCCATGATCGATATGCCCGGCGGTGCCGAGCACGACGTTAAAGATTTGATCGCTCATATGAAAACCAGTCTAGAGGTCGTGATGCGAGGTGTCCAGAGTGGTGTCTGGTGGTCTGAATGTAGAAGGAATGCAATCAGGAGGATTGCGACACAGGAATTAAGTTGATATTTGGGTTGCGCTCGGCTATGTTCTTTTGACAGAGATCGTGCCGAAACATATTGATCTCGGACCGGCGCGGATAGCGCTGGCGAGGGAAACCGGGCGATCTCGAACGCGGACTTTTCCACAACAACCAAGAACGCCAAAACGTGACGGAGCCGTCGTGTGCTTTCGTGGCACGTGACGGGTGACGTGTGGCGGGTGGGGGGTGGAATGGTCTGCGAATGAAGTGGAGGGCAGGGACGTGGAAGACAAGGAACGGCAGGACGCGGAGACGCGGGGACACGGAGACGCGGGGAAATGGCAGGACGGCAATTCCCCCTCACCCCTAACCCCTCTCCCTCGCGGGGGAGAGGGGGGCCGGAGTGGCGCTTCGATCAACGATGCGAATCGCGAGGAGATGAAGTATGTGCTCACGAAGGAAGAACTGAAGGATCCGTGGAAGGCGATGTTTTCGGGCGGGGTGGTGAAGATGTTCGAGGCGCGGAAGGCTCTGACAGCGCAAGAGCTCGGCGATGCGGGCGCAGGCGGGGACGAAGAGGTCTTTCGCTTTGTGGCAGAGTGCGAAAAGTTTGGCGATGCGGAGGCCGAAAGGCGCCGCGAAGAGCGCAAGGATCGCCGGATGAACGCGGAGGCGATT
>DASXUX010000108.1:0-180260 GCA_036504595.1 Planctomycetota bacterium
GCTGTCGATTGGGTCGTGCCATTTGTTAGGCTGAGGCTCCCACCAACCGGCGAAGTAATTGACGCCGACGAGAACGTCCTTTTGAGGATGGTCTGCGGCGAGGGAGATGCACGGAAGGGCGAGTAGTGCGGTTGCGATCAACATTGAAAACGAGAAGCGTCTCACAGGACCATCCCGAACTTCATCTTCTCTTCGTGTTGGCGCATCCTGACCCGGGAATTCTCCCTCGTAATCTCGTCGCCCTCAATTTCGGTACGATCCGGATCCGACGCAGCGACAGGTTTCCCAATGGAGTAGTCGAACAGAAGTCGTGTTGCTGCAACGTCGCCAGCCTTCGCCTTTTCGATCAGAGAATGAATGATTGATCGAAGATCGTCCTCGGTGACTGCTTCGAGCAGTGCGGTGCGGAGGCGGGCCTGGCGTTGACCGAACGGATTTCCGCGGGCGAGTCGATTGCCAGGGGAAAAGCGGCCGGTGGATGGGTCGCGACCGCTAGACGGCGGCAGCGGGACGACGGACGTCGGAGCGGCGCCGTTAGAGGCCGTCGGTGACGGTGACAGCAGGGTTCCAGCAAGGTCGGATAGAATCATTTTGGTCCACCAGCCGGATGGCAGGGTACTGGCGCCGGACATGGAAGGCTCCTCGTCGTGGACGCTCTGGAAACAGCCTATTTTTCGCCTGCACGGATGTCAAGCCCGCAAGCCTGGCATCCCTCCACGCGGGCTCTTGGAAGTTGCCTTGGCTCTCCTGCGACTCACGGCAACTAGGCGAGATCGCGATGAGGTGTGCACCTTGAGAAGATCAGTGGCATTGGATTCCGGTCTGCTCACCAAACACGAGTATAGCAGCAGGGTATAGCAGATGGGTGTAGGGGCAATTTCGACAGGACGGTATTTCGGGGCACTTGGGAAGGTATTTTGCCTATGAAAAACTGGCGGAGAGGGAGGGATTCGAACCCTCGAGGCCCTCGCGGGCCTACTTGTTTTCGAGACAAGCCCGATCGACCACTCTGGCACCTCTCCGTTGAACCATAACCACTTATTGATTATGTACTTTCCACTTCAGGCGGGTATCAACTTGAATCTCATTCTGACTCACCCGCTTGGCACATCCTGCTTATTCGCCTTTTCCGTGCCCTGCTTCAGCCCCTACCGGATCTTTCGGCCAGCCGATGGAGCCTCTCTTCCAGCTCGGGCGAAACGTCTCCATTTATATACCAGCAACTTCCTCTTGGGGCAAGCCCGCTGGCGAAACGGCGGCGGGAAATTCAACTCGGATAGCCAAGTCCATCGCTTGGCAGCGTAAGGCTTGTCCTGAGTATCGATCAAGAATCCAGCCCGCGCCGCTGTGCTCTTTACCAAGCACGTCGTCTGCGCAGATGCATGCGCCAACTGCATGAATGTGTTCTGAGTGCGCACATTTGATACGTGAAAACAGTCAACGGTTATGCGCGGTGTTATTGCGTACAGATGCACTTTAACGGGATTCTAATGCTTTCCGCCTCGGGTTTAACAGCTTCCTTACGCGCTTGCGCGTTAAATAGGACGTGGGTTGGAGGAACTGCAAATGGACTTCTTGTTCGTAGCGATCGTGCTGGTTCTGTTCGCCGTAACCGTGGCGGCAATCGCCGCCCTGGAAAGGCTCTGATCATTAAGGAGGGCTTATGAGCCTGCTTTACGTCATCTGTCTCGCCGTTGCGGTTGCGCTGTGCGTTTACCTTCTGGTAGCGCTGCTCAAGCCGGAACTGTTCTGAGGCGGCCGCTGGACGCGACTGCACTTGTGGAGGAACTTGCATGACTGCTGCTGACTGGACGCAACTTACCCTGTACCTGGTTGTGCTCATTGGGCTCGGCTATCCGCTCGGGCTCTACATGGCGCGCGTGTATGAAGGCCGCGCCCACTTTGCGCAGAAGATTTTCGGGCCGGTCGAACGGTTCATCTACTTCGTACTGCGAACGGATCCCAAGCAGGAGATGAACTGGAAGAGCTACGCCGTCGCCATGTTGATGTTCAACATGCTGGGCTTGCTGGCTGTGTATGCGCTGCAACGTCTACAAGGCTTCCTGCCGCTCAACCCGGCTGGCCAAGCCGCCGTCTCGCCAGATTCTTCCTTCAACACTGCGGTGAGCTTCGCCACGAACACCAACTGGCAAGGCTACGGCGGCGAGTCAACGATGAGCTATCTCACGCAGATGCTCGCGCTAACCGTGCAGAACTTTGTCTCCGCGGCCTGCGGAATGGCCGTGCTCGTTGCGCTGATCCGCGGGCTGACGCGGCGCCAGACGGAGAACATCGGGAATTTCTGGACGGACCTGACGCGGACAACGCTCTACATCCTGTTACCCCTGTCGCTGGTCTTGTCTCTGGTGCTGATCGCTGAGGGCGTTCCTCAGACTTTCTTGGCGTATCAGAACGTTCCGCTGGTGCAGGAAACCACCTACGACAATCCACTGAAAGACGCAGACGGTAACCCCATTAAGGATGAAAAGGGCAATGCGAAGACAGAAACCTTGCCGCTGAAGGAGCAAACCATTGCGCTCGGCCCTGTCGCGTCACAAATCGCGATTAAGCAATTGGGCACCAATGGTGGCGGTTTCTTCAACGTCAACTCGGCCCATCCGTTTGAAAATCCATCGGGGCTGGCGAATTTCCTGGAAACGATTGCCATCCTGCTGATCGGCGCGGGGCTGTGCTTCACCTTCGGGGAAATGGTAAAGGATCGCCGCCAGGGATGGGCGCTGCTGGCGGCGATGAGCGTGATCTTCGTCGGAGCGCTGGCGGTCTGTGTCTGGGCGGAATTTCACGCCAACCCGACCATCCGCGAACTCGGCGTGGCCGGCTACAACATGGAAGGCAAGGAAACGCGCCTCGGGATTGCCAACTCGGCGTTGTGGGCCACGGCAACGACCGCTGCATCGAACGGCTCGGTCAATTCCATGCATGATTCGTTCACGCCTTTGGGCGGCATGATACCGATGCTGATGATCCAGATCGGCGAGGTCATTTACGGTGGTGTTGGCTCAGGGCTATATGGAATGCTCGCCTACGTGATCGTGGCTGTGTTCATCGCGGGGTTGATGGTCGGCAGGACGCCCGAGTACCTGGGCAAGAAGATCGAATCCTATGAGATGAAGATGGCGTCGATTGTCTTGCTGATTCCGGCCGTCCTGCTGTTGACGGGCACTGCGATCGGCGCCGTGACTGAGGCAGGCACCAGTTCGACGAGTAATCCTGGCGCGCACGGCTTCAGTCAGATTCTGTATGCCTTTACTTCGTGTTCAAACAACAACGGCAGCGCGTTTGCCGGGCTGAATGCGAACACATTCTTCTACAACTTGCTCTTAGGCATCTGCATGTTCATCGGGCGTTACTGGCTGGCCGTTCCGATCCTGGCGATCGCCGGCTCGCTGGCGAAAAAGAAGATCATTCCCTTCGGCGCGGGCACACTGAACACGCACACGCCGCTGTTTGTCGGCTTCCTGGTAGCCGTCATCCTGATCTTCGCGGCCCTGCTTCATTTCCCCGCGTTGGCGCTGGGACCGATCGTGGAACACCTGCAGATGTTTGCGCATTAAGAGAAAGAGGCTGACTATGATCGAAACTATTACTCCGAAAGCAACCACGTCAAAGGGCAGCGTTCGCGTGGCGATCAGCAGCGAGCACAACAATTCGCGGGCGCGGCCACTGTTCGATCCACCGATCGTGCGCCGAGCGATCATTGAATCCTTCAAGAAGCTCGACCCGCGCCACCAGATCCGCAATCCCGTGATGTTCACGGTGCTGGTCGGCAGCGTGCTAACCACCGGACTCTTCATCGCCGCCTTGCTCGGAAGCGCGGAAGCAGCCCCAGGATTCATCCTGGCGGTTTCGCTCTGGCTGTGGTTCACGGTGTTGTTCGCCAACTTCGCCGAAGCCATGGCCGAAGGCCGCGGCAAAGCTCAGGCCGACGCACTCCGCAAAGCGCGCCGCGACATTGTGGCGAAGAAGCTCGCCAAGCCGCAGCGTAACGCACAGTTCAGCCTGTCCAGTTCTGCCGAACTCCGGAAAGGCGACTTGGTACTCATAGAGGCCGGCGAATTTGTCCCCGGCGACGGCGAAGTGGTTGAAGGCATCGCTTCCGTGGATGAAAGCGCCATCACGGGTGAAAGTGCGCCGGTGATCCGCGAAAGCGGTGGCGATCGCAGCGCGGTGACCGGCGGCACCCGCGTTCTGTCGGACTGGCTGATCATCCGTATTTCCGCCAACCCCGGCGAAAGCTTCCTCGACCGCATGATCGGCATGGTTGAAGGCGCCAAACGGCAGAAAACGCCCAACGAGATCGCGCTCAACATCCTGCTCGCCGCACTGACGCTCATGTTCCTGGTGGTTTGCGCCACGCTGCTGCCGTATTCGATCTACAGCGTCAAGGCGGCCGGTTCCGGCACGGTGGTGACGGTGACGGTGCTTGTCGCGCTGTTTGTTTGCTTGGCGCCCACAACGATCGGCGGCCTGTTGTCTGCAATCGGGATTGCCGGCATGGACCGGATGATCCAGGCCAATTGCATCGCCATGTCCGGACGCGCGGTCGAAGCGGCCGGCGACGTAGACGTGTTGCTGCTGGACAAGACTGGAACGATCACGCTCGGCAACCGCCAGGCGACTGACTTCATCACAGCCGACGGCGTCTCGCCGGAGGCGCTGGCGGATGCTGCGCAACTTGCATCTCTGGCCGATGAGACTCCCGAAGGCCGCAGCATTGTGGTGCTGGCGAAGGAGAAGTACGGACTCCGCGGCCGTGAAGTGCACGAACTCAACGCCGCATTCGTTCCCTTCAC
Source organism: Planctomycetota bacterium (assembly GCA_036504595.1). Classification (GTDB taxonomy): domain Bacteria; phylum Planctomycetota; class SZUA-567; order H5-PLA8; family H5-PLA8; genus DASXUX01. Next base: position 4,815 of record DASXUX010000108.1, read on the forward strand.
CGCGCAGACGCGCATGAGCGGCGTCAACATCGGCCCGCGTGAGATTCGCAAGGGCGCCGCGGATGCCATTGAATCCTATGTGCGCCAGCATGGCGGCTCGTATCCGGCAACGCTACGACACACCGTCGAGGGGATCGCCACGAAAGGCGGCACGCCGCTTGTCGTGGCCGAAGGCCCGCGTGCTTTGGGCGTAATCCACCTGAAAGACGTGGTGAAGGGCGGCATCAAGGAGCGCTTTGCCGAATTGCGGCGCATGGGCATCAAAACGGTGATGATCACCGGCGACAATCCGCTGACAGCGGCAGCCATCGCCGCGGAAGCCGGCGTCGATGACTTCCTCGCTCAGGCAACGCCCGAAGCCAAGCTCAAGCTCATTCGTGAAAACCAAGCTGGCGGACGCCTGGTGGCGATGACCGGCGACGGCACCAACGACGCCCCGGCCCTCGCGCAGGCGGACGTGGCCGTCGCCATGAATACGGGCACTCAGGCAGCGAAGGAAGCCGGCAACATCGTCGATTTGGACTCCAATCCAACGAAGCTGATCGAAATTGTTGAAATCGGCAAGCAACTGCTGATGACCCGCGGCTCGCTGACGACGTTCAGCATCGCCAACGATGTCGCCAAGTACTTTGCAATCATCCCGGCGGCGTTTGCGACGACCTATCCGGTATTGAACGCGCTCAATATCATGGGCCTGCACACCTCGCAAAGCGCCATCATGTCGGCGGTGATTTTCAACGCGCTCGTAATCGTGTTCCTGATCCCGCTTGCGCTCCGCGGCGTGAAGTATCGCCCGATTGGCGCGGAACGGTTGCTGAAGAACAACATTTTCATCTACGGCATCGGCGGGCTGATGGTGCCGTTCGTTGGAATCAAGTTGATCGACCTTTTCCTGACTTATACGGGCCTCGCGTAAAGGAGCTTCGAGTCATGTTGCAAGAAACACTTCATCAATTGCGTGTGGCAGCCCTGGCGCTGCTGCTCTTCACGCTTCTGACCGGCGCGTTGTACCCGGCACTGGTCACGGCCATTGCGCAAGCAGCATTTCCGCGGCGGGCGAATGGAAGCCTGATCGTTAAAGAGGGCAAGGCGGTCGGCTCCGATTTGATCGGGCAGCCATTCAGTGATCCAAAGTACTTCTGGGGCCGGCTCTCCGCAACCAGTCCGAAGCCCTACGACGCGGCTTCATCAAGCGGCTCCAACCTGGGGCCGACAAATCCGGCGTTGCTGGACAACGTGAAGGCGCGCGTGAAGGCACTGCAGGACGCAGACCCCGAGAATACTGCACCGATCCCGGTTGACCTGGTGACCGCCTCCGGCAGCGGCCTCGATCCACACATCAGTCCCGCCGCGGCGGACTATCAGGTCGGCCGAGTGGCAAAAGCGCGGAAGCTGAGTGTTGAGCAAGTTCGCGCTTCGGTTCAGGCTAACACGGCGGGGCGAGACCTGCAGCTCTTCGGCGATCCGATCGTCAACGTCCTGAAACTCAATCTGGCATTGGATGCGGCGGCCAGAGTGGGGGCGAGGTAAAGGAGGTCTGGAGCCCCCACTAAAATGAGCAAGGCCCAAATCTGCGAGTCGCCTCCAGCACGCCAAAGTCGTGGTCGTCACGTAGCTTCTCAGTTCCGGAAATAAACCCGCACTCCAGCACGTTAACAGCTTGGCGACTCCCTCGCTATTCGATTGCCGGATGCGGGTGATTGTGAGTCGCCACGTGCAGCCGTCATCTGGCGGAGCTATACCGAGGACATTTATCGTGCCTTATCCCGAAGGATTAGTCAGGCCGATGCGCGAAGAACTGACGGCGCTCGGAATTCAGCCGCTGTACACTTCGGCCGAAGTCGATGACTTCATGGCGGAGAAATCCGGGCTGTCCATGTTGGTCATTAATTCCGTATGCGGGTGTGCGGCTGGCGGAGTTCGTCCCGCCATCCGCTTAGCGTTGCTGCACTCAACACGTCCAGTGCGTGTTGCGACCGTCTTCGCGGGGCAGGATGTTGAAGCCGTCGCCACAGCCCGCGGCTACTTCCCCGAAATCCCGCCGAGCAGCCCGTCTATCGCGTTCTTCAAGGATGGGCAGTTAGTCCACTTCGTGCCGCGGCATATGATCGAAGGACGCAGCGCCGAAGCGATCGCGGCAGATTTGGTCGAAGCATTTGAGCGCGAAGGTATTCCGGCGCAGAGAACCTGACGACATGGGCACCTTCAACACTCAAGCATAATCCAGCGTTCACCTAGTGACGAGCCATCCAAACGAGTACACTTACGATCCGTTCGCGCCCAGCGAAGATGGGTTGATGGGTGCGCGTTTGTATCTCTGGATGCTGGAATAATGCCACGCAGCGTAGTCTCGAATGGAGCCCCGCGGTGCGCACGCTGCCAACTGCCGCCGCGCTGGTGCATCTGCCCCGGACTTCGGACGGTGGAGTGCCCGGTGAAGGTGGACGTGGTGATGCACCATCAGGAGACGTGGCGGCCAAGCAGTACGGGATGCCTCATCAAACGTGTGGTTCCCGGGAGCGACGTGCATCTCTTTCAGAGCGGACATCCGCTCGACCGTGCGCAGATCGTTAGACCCGGGAAGACGCTCTGGATCCTCCACCCACGCGGCGACCCCCTGCCGGCAACGGTTTCTCCCACAAGCCTGCAAATACTGCTGCTCGACGGAAGTTGGCGACAGGCCGGCGAGATGGTCCACGCGGTCGAATCCTGGGGCCGCCTGATCTGCATGCCCGCTTCGGCCGAGAGCCGCTACTGGCTGCGCTCGCAGGCCGGCGAAGGAACCTACAGCACTATCGAGGCACTGATTTTCCTATTGGCCGCGTTGGGACTGCAGAATGCTCAAGCGCAGCTTCGCTTCCAGTTTGAGCTCCACGTCTACGCGGGGCTTTGCGCGCGCGGGGCCAAGACCAAGGCGGAACAGTATCTCGAAACGTCGTCAGTGCGAGGCCCGCTAGCCGAAGCGACCCGCGGGTTCTTTCGATACCGCGCGCGTGGCGCCGAAGTGCCCGAGAAATTGAAGTAAAGCGTGCGCGCTGTCAGTTCTTCTTCAGCTTCTTCCATCCGCTCTCCGGCAGCACGATACGAAAACCGTAATACGCATGACCGGGATAGTTCTGGCTGTTGAACTCGCGGTCCGTTGCACGCTGGCTGTGGCTATACCAGCTCCATGACCCGCCGCGGATCACGCGGAAGTTTCCGGGCTTGCTTTGGCAGGGGTCGCTCTGGGCATCCGCAGTATAGTAGTCGTACCAATCCGTGCACCATTCCGCCACGTTGCCGGCCAGGTCCATGACGCCGTCGCGACTGGCTCCCTTTGGGTATGAGCCGACGACGACCACCCCACCCTCTTCGCTGGCCGGCCGGGGCAGCCGCGCGCCCAAGGCGCTCTTGAGTTGGAATCGGCCATGAACGCCGGGAACCGGAGCGTCATCGCCCCACGGATAGGTGCGTCCCTCGCCGCGCCCCGTCCCCTCGTATTCCCACTCAGCCTCGGTCGGCAACCGGTAACCATCCGTCGTCAAGTTTGCGACCCAGAACTTCTCGTTGGGCTTTGCCGGCGATATCGCTTGTTCCGCATAGACGGGCGTGAGATTCGCCTGCGTCGAAAGCCAGTTGCAGAACTTCGCTGCATCAAGCCACGACACGTGCAGCACGGGCTCTCGATTGCGCCATGAGTTCCCGTTTCGCAGCGCGCGATGCGTCGGATCAAAACGCTCGAACTCCTCATTCGTGACTTCGTACTTGCCCATCGCGAAACTGGAGATCTTCACGGAATGGCGCGGCTTCTCGTCCGGCTCGCCCTTTTCGGAGCCCATCACGAATTCCCCACCTGGGATGAGGATCATTTCGGGCACGCTCGCGTCGCGCTTCGCCGGCGTGCTCGTGGGCTCAACCTTAACTAGTTCAATTGCATCGACGAGAACGACACCGTGATCGTCGTCAGCCTTGTCAGGCTGGCCCCAAATCTGGCCGGCTTGCCATTGCAGCTTGAGCGAACGGGTCGAATCATACAGAGACCAGAAGAAGGAAACCGTCTGGAATGTGCCTTTGCCCGTTGGCGGCAAGTACGCGGGAATGAAGTACGGATAGTCCCCTTTTCCTCGCGGCGGACCGTCCGCATAGAGCGTGAGCCGCGCTTCCTCGGTGGAAGGATTGCAGTAGACGATTCTCACGTTGTACGTGGCCGTGCTCAGTCCTTCCACCGGGACGCTGAAGCCGCTACCCTTTGTTTCTGTGTTCTGAACGGCTTTGACTGCGCCTTCCGTCACGAGCGTTGCACCATTCTCCAAAGCGCCGGATTCGGCCTCGATGCGTTTGGCGATGGGTCCGATTGCGGTTCCGCTGATCCACGTTCGGTTGACGTGGTGGTAACCCAGCAGACTGTTGCGTTCAGTGGCTTGATCGACAATCTCCTTGCGCCCGATCACGTCGGCCAAAACTTTCTTGTCGCGTTCAAGCGTCAGATGGGGCACGCCGGCAGCCATCGGGAACTCGGCGTGGCCGATGCCGGCAGGCTGCTCGAAGCGCTGATCCTTCTTGCCCAGTTGCAGGATTACGCTGGCAGGCGCGGTGAGAAATGTGTCAACGTAGACAAGGTCTTCCACGTCGTCATGAATCTGGTCGAAACGACCGCTCGTCAGGCTTGAATCAACCCATTGTTTGCCGTCCCAGCTCTTCCGCATCCACTTGGAGCGGTTTCTGTACGTCACGAACATCTTGTCTTGCGTGATTGTCGGCTGCCTGCCGCTCTTGAACCATGCGCTCGCGAAAGCAGTCGCGTTCAGGAGACTCTCGTCGCGATCGTAAAGGTAGCGTTCCGAGCCGGAGGGCCAGCGCGATGGCATCAGCGCCGAGTCTTCGTTGTAGTCATTCCAAATGACCAGACTGATCCAGTCGGCGCCATCATCGATCGCGCCTTCCCACATCGACAGATAACCGCTCAGGCCGCGATAGTCCTGCAGATTCGCGCTGTTGTAGGCGGGAATGACGCCAGCCCCCAGGATTTTTCCGCGTGCCTGCGTCGCTCGGCGCGCTGCAGCGTTGTCCGAGATCGCGGTGCCCAGTTCGACGGCATTGAACATCATCAGGCCATCCAACACGGGAGTTGTGTCAAACTCGTTGACGAAGGATTCCATGCTGGGGCGATAAATGTACTTCGGCAGGAACACCGAAGGCACGAGGCACACGGACACACCGTCGGCCTTCAGCTTCTCGATGGCGGGCGGAAGCATGCTGGCACCGCAGTAGCCGGAAAGAACAACTTTACCATCGTGTCGCAATTGATTGGGATGGTCTCGAAACTTCAACACCATGTCGCGGACCTTGTCCGGGAATGGCTGCACGCTGTATTCGGGCGACATGGCCAGTTTGAAGCCGGTGTTCAGTTGCTTCGCGGCTTCATACATGCGAGTGGTCGATTCGATGTAGTTTCCCTCCCACGCGCCGACATCGAGAAGAAAGCCGTCGATTCCATTCCGCTGCGCCAGTTCGATCTCCTGTTTATAAACATCCACAGAATTGCCAAAGCAGACCATGTACCAGCAGAGCACGAGTCGTTCGGTCGCGGCAGGCTTCGGGGCGTCGGCCGCGTTGACGCCCGCTATCGATACGAGCAGGACTCCCAGCGCTGCGACCAGGAGACGGAGATTGGCTTTCATCAGGCGTCCTTTCCGTGAGTTTCGATCTTATTTTCGAAGGAGCGGGTCGTCCGGTCCGGCGGGCTTGGATGGTTTCGTCGGATCGCTTTGTTCCAGATAGTGCTGCAGATTCGTTTTTCCATCACCGCTTGGATTGGCTTTCGGATCAGCGAACACCGCCGTTGAGAAATCCAGCCAGCGTGAATAGCGGATCGCTTTATCGCCCTCAAGAAGGTCGGTGTCGTTCGTCTTTGGCGTGAATCCTCTTTCCTTGCTGAACCAGTACATTTCGAACCAGTTTGGCAAGCCATCATTGTCCGCATCGCCGTACTCGCTGTACCAGAACGGCGGAACCGCGTTGAAGTCTTCTTTCCAGAAACGTTCTTCTTCGGACGACCAGCAGACGAAGCCGTTGTCTTCGCGAAAAGGTTTATCCGTGATCGGCTCGGGGCTCGTCAGGGCTAGTTCCACTTTGCCATCGCGAACAAGTTCGGCGGTCATCGCTCCTGCTGTCACCGGGAATTGTTTACGGAAAAAGCCAGCCGGTGCGTCGTAATCAACATCGCGGCCGGGCAGACGGATCTTTGCCGGCTTCGGCAGAATGGTGAGCACTTCGATCGCGCCACCCTCGACCCCAGCGAATTTTGCATGGAACGGAAAGATTTTCGCCCCAGGAGGATACTTGCGGTAGATCAGGTAAACGCGGTCGTGATCCGGGACGGGCTCCTTGCCGGTCTTCCACAATTTGATTTCGTAACCCGTGAGATCGTACATCGTGTAGCGCGTGTTGTATGCGGGCGCGATGCAGGTGTTCTCTCCGTAATCGTTCCACGTGATGATCTGAAGCAATGTTGCATCTTGTTCGATCGCCGCCTTGCCCCAATGCATCCAGTCCGTTCCTTTGGGGACGTAGCATTCGTAGGGTACGTTTTCCTTCTGATACATGCCCACGGGCATGGACCACTCGGCTCCGCCTGCGCGAACGGCTTTCGCTATGTCTGGCTGCTGCGGCCCAAGCCAGGCGAATCCCCCAACCGCATCCGCATATTGACTGATCACGCCGGCCGCTTGTGGAAGCGAGTCTTTTTGCGGATTTACGTTCAAGAAGAAGGACGACATGCAATAGTGATGGTAGATGGGCTGGCCCACTTGGCGCGCCGCATCGTGAAGGGCCTGTCCCATGATATGCCAGCCGAGCGGCGAGGTTCTCACCTCCGCCAGACTGCGCTCAAAGTTATTCTGGCTTCCGCAAAAATCACCGGCGTACTTCATGAGATTGCCGTAGCTCGACCACACCGATTGGTAGCCGAAGACGAGAGGCTTTCCGTCGCGCCGAGCAAGCTTGGGACTCTTTCCGTGCTTATCGAGGAGCTCCTTTACGGAATCCACAATGTTGCCGCCACACATCGGATCAATGCAGAGCGTGAGCTCAAACGAGTAGTTCTTTGTCTCGGCGACCTTGAAGAGCACGTCCAAGGTTTGTTTCGCGGTAGCCTGACCGGCCCATGCGTCGATTGCGAATCCGTCGATTCCGATTCGCATCGCGCGCCGGATCTCGAGGTCGGCACTCTCTTCGGCAGAAAGCTGCCTGGCCGGATCGACGAGGTCGAAGTTTCGCACGTGCCCACCGAAATACGGGGCGCTTCCGGCCGGCGCGTCATGCTTCAGATCTTTGCCTTCATTTTGCCGCTGAAAGTAGATCGGCCCGGTGCCCGCGGGCCAGCAGCCCATGTAGTGGGCGAAAATCTTCTTCTCGCGGGCTTGAGGGAGGCGCTTAACAGGTGGCACGACAACCAGTTTGGTGTTCGTCGCAGGCCGCAAGCCCTGTCGCGACAGGGTTACGGCGATACGGCCCACCGTTCCGCTGTCGCCACGCGCCGTAAAGGCTTCGGGAAACGCGTGCGAGAGACTTCCGCCAGCCGGCACCTTCACGGTTGCTGTTTGACGCTCGTTGCCCGCCGCGCCGGGCTTTGCATCGGCCGGCAGCCACTCCGCGGCCAGCGTGACGTCCGCCTCGGCATTGGAGTCGTTTCGAAGCTGAACAGTGAGCTTGGCTTTTTCCCCCGGCTGAAATGTCTCTTTGTCGGTCTGCACGCTTTCAACATTGACAGGCGACAGCGCCTCAACAAACGCCGCTGCGATGGCGAGACGGTACTTCGGCGGCGTTTTCGACAGCGCGCCGATCTGCGCCTTCTCGTCTTCATTCAAAGCGATGTCATCATCGCCAGCCGCCTTCGCGCCTGGTTTTTCCGCCGCCGCCCCGGCCTTCAGAATCTCGCCTTTGCGCCGCTCCAAAAACTGTGGGCGCGTGATTTCTGCCGTGGGCGTTTTCAGCAGGCTGTCACCGACATACCAGTTCAGTGCCGCTGTCAACGGTTCATCGGCCGTAGCAACAAAATCGAGGCGCAGGTCCGCAGGCGGTCCGGGTTTCGGAATCTGGTTTGGGGGAAACCGAGCTTGCGTCTTGCCAATAGACAAGGTGACTTCGACGGGATCGACAATGCTGTTGCCGCCCGGTCCTGCAGAAACCAAAACGTGCAGCCGATACCTGCCGGGTTGAAGTTTCCATCCGGCTTGCGAACGAAAAGCAACGCCCTCGCTTCCGCGCGTCAGATCCACGAAATAGCCCTTCGTCGGATCACTGGCACTCGCGAGTTGCTTGTCCGCAGCTTCCGCGGCAGCGAAAAGCGGCAGCGCAAGTTCGATCGCTTTGTCTTGAGCGCCTGATGCAAAAGAAGCGACGAACAACAGCGGCACCCATGCACGTTTTGTCAGAATCATCATAGAACTTGATCCACCCACTGATGCTCGATCTGCTCGAATCGCGCGAGTCCATCGCAAGACAGGCTGTCGTGAAGGCCACTGCAAACCAGCGGCTGCCATTCAACGCTCTGCTATAAGTCATCAGTGAATAGCGAACAGGAGAAAAGCAAACATTCTTGTCTTGCAGACGAAAGTTGGCACGATGACGGTCTGAAAGCGAGGATCCCCATGCGCTATCAGAACGTGCAGTCCGCGAAATGCCACGGCCCACGCGTCTTGTGCGGGTACGAGTTTTACGGCTCCGAGATCATCATCCTCGAAAATGAGCTGCTCCGCGTTGTGGTCAATGTTGGACGCGGCGGGATGATTCCTGAATTTCTTTACAAGCCCACGGACCTGGACGTTCTGTTCAAGAATCCAAACGGCTTGCGGCCGCTGCAGACATCCATCCCAAGCAGCTACGAGACGACGCCGCTCATGGACCATCACCCTGGCGGTTGGTACGAGTGCTTCCCGAGCGGCAGTGCGGCGGTGAAGTACCACGACGCCAACCTCGGTTTTCACGGCGAAGTCTTTGGCCTTCCCTTCGAGCTCAACTCTGTCAGCGAAGACAGCGATTCGTGTTCGGCAACGATTACCGGCCTGACGATCCGCACGCCGTGGAAGCTCACCAAAAAGTATTCGCTGCGCAAAAACGATCCGACGCTTTATGTTGAAGAAACCGCGACCAATCTGAGCGTGATGAATTTGGAAGTGCTCTGGGGGCAGCACCCGATGTTCGGCGCGCCGTTCCTGGATGAACACTGCTACATTGAAATGGCCGCCAAGACCGTCATCGATCCCAAAGACGGCCGCCGCTACGACTGGCCGAAAGCCAACGACGGCGCGGACCTCTCCGCCGTCCGCAATCCCGAGTCGCGCCTCGGCAAGATGGTCTTTGTCACCGATTTCTCGGAGGGCAAGTACCGCCTGATCAGCCCGACGTGGAAGTTGGCGTTCGAGATGCGCTGGGACGCCGCCAAACTCCCCTACTGCTGGCTCTATGAAAACGCTGGCGAATTAGGCGCACCCTGGTGGGGCCGCGCGTACACGCTCGCGCTTGAACCGTTCACCGGCCGTCCGAAGGCTCTTGAAAAAGGCGAAGGCGTGCTGCGGATTGCCGCGGGAAAGAGCGAGACGATTAGCTTTGAGGCGCGGGTTTTGCCGGCGCAGTAACCGTCATCCGCGGTACTACAGCGGTATCCAGTTCTCCGAATAGACCTTTCTAAAAGCCCATGCCCCGGCTAACGGATACTGCGCGCATTCGCCATTCTTCGCCTTCATTCCCATCACAGTTACATAGAGAAGCAAAGCAAGAATGAGGCTGGCCAGTGTGGCCAGGAAGAACATTAGCATTGCCCGTTCGCTGACTGAAAACATCACCGCGATGGCGATGCTGAGCCCGTAGATCAAAAGAAACAGTCCAAGGATGGAGAGTTGAAAAAGGCAGGACTGGATGGCATGAAAACGCACGAACTTCGATTCTTTCTGCGCAAAGTAGGCAGCGACTGGCCCAAGAAAAAAGCCAAAGGGGACGCCTACGAAATTGCTCAAAGAAAGCAGGTGCGCGAGCATCCCCCATCTCCGTTCAGCGGACGTTGGCTGAGACGAAATGGAATCCACCCGTCTACTTTCACAGTCTTCGGTTGCCATCTCCGTCACCACCTACGAATCCGTGCGTTCTTTATTTCTCTCCGATGCAATAGAGGTTCGCCCCGCCCCTCACGTAAATGCGCGATCCCGCAAACGCGGGCGTCGCGCCGGAGCCTTCCTCGAGGTGGTTGTGCTTCAGCTCCTTGTATTCGCGGCCAGGCTGAATCACGAGCGTGTTACCGATGGTGTTGCTGAGGAACAGGTATTTTCCCGCGAGCACCAGGCTGGGGTAAATCTCCGCGGCGGGCTGAACGCGGCCGCTCGCGGACGGGATATCCAGATCCTTTTCAACGAGTATCTTTCCATCTTTCGCATCGATAACATAAAATTTCCCTTCGTTGTTGATGGCGTATAGCAATCCGTTGTCGTGGATTCCGGAGCCGTAAAACATTCCCTCCAGATCGTTGATCCAGAGTTGTTTGAGCTCCAGTTTGTCGCCGGCCTGCTCAGGCAAGGTCAGCGCGAAGATGGTCGTATCGACCATGTACGCAGTGGATTTTTCAATGATGGGCGTCGTGTACTTCAGCTCTTTCGATTCGGCCAGGATTGCTCCGTCCGAAACTCGCACCAACTGCCCGCTGGGTGCCAACACCATGTCCACGCCGCCGACTTTCACTGGCGCCGGCGTGCCGTAGCCCTCGACCAGTTTCGAGTTCTGCCAGACCGGCTTGCCAGTCTTGGCATCCAAAGCCGTCAGGCAACCGATCGTGACCAGCAACTTGTCGCCCACCAGAACCGGCGACGCCGCGCGACCGTATTGCGGAACGTATTCGTGCGGAACAAAGGTGATCCACTGCCGCTTGCCGTCCATGTCGTGGCAGGCCACGAGCCCGCAGCCGTAGCTCATGTAAATGAACTTCCCGTCGCACACCGGCGTCGGGGTGGTGTTGCCGGGCGAGCCCTTCGCCGGCTTGGCCTCCATCGGCGTTGCCAAGTCTGCGAACGTGTCCGCCTGATTCCACAGAATCTTCCCGGAGGCCGCGTCCACGCAGATCAGTTGCGCCGGCTCGGCCGTCAGAATCACTTTTCCGGCCACCACAATCGGCGACGAGAATTTGTTCGGTCCGACTTTCGTGCACCATTGAATGTTTTTCTTCGTCTCGCCATCCCACTCCAGCGGCGGAGTCGCGTCCGGATACTTGCCCGCGCCGTCCGCCCGCCAGCCGACAATGGCTTCCCCTGAGATCGCCGGGCGCAGCAGCCCGAGAACAATCAGCAGGCCCGCGAACACCCGGATCGACGGGAAGACGGGGAGACGGGAAGACGGGGGGAACGGCGAGGCTGAACAAGCAAGCATTCATTCTTCTCCAAACATGGATCTACTTCAGTGTACACCGCGACTTGGGCAACCCCCTCACCAGACTACCAGCCCACCAGACTACCAGACCACCAGACTACCAGACCACCAATCCCCCCTTGGCGCGGGCGCGCGCGGCCCTATAATCCGCGGCAGTCATCCACTCGGCATAACGCATCGGAGGTAACGCATGGCTTCCAGCATCGTTGACCCGAATCACCCGACGCTCACGCATCGCGAGCGCTTCCGCCGGCAGATGCACTTCCAATCCATCGACCGCGGCGTGCACTGGGAGTTCGGTTATCTCGGCGAAACCATCGAACGCTGGCACAAAGAAGGCCTCCCCGCCGAAATCACGGCTGGCGAAGGCCCCGGTTCGGTCGAAGCGTACTTCGGCGTGGAACCCGCGCGCGGCCTGCCGGTGATGATGGGACTTCACCCGCCATTCGGTGATCAGCCCAAGATCATCGAGCAGCAGAAGGACCGCCGCGTCGTCGAGTATCCCAACGGCCTTGTCTGCGAAGAAAAGACCGAAGGCATCCACACCATCCCCCGCTACATCAAGTTCCCGATCGCCAACCGCGACGACTGGAAGCGCTTCAAGGAGCGCCTCGATCCGCGGCACCCCGATCGAAAGAAAGCAGACTGGAAAAAAGTCGCTGCAGAACTGAACCATGTGGACGAACCCGTCGGCGTCTGGTTCGGCAGTTTCCTGGGCTGGCCGCGCGACTGGATCGGCTTCGAACAGCTTGGGTACTTGGTTTACGACGATCGCGATCTGGTCGAAGAAATCGTCGAGACGCTCACGGTTCTCTTCTGCAGCCAACTTGAAGCGGCGCTGAGCGAAGTGCAGGTCGATTACGCCGCCGGTTGGGAAGACATCTGCTTCCGCAGCGGCCCGCTGATCAGTCCCACCATGTTCAACGAAATCGTGATCCCGCGCGTCAAGCGTGTCACGGAGGTCATCCGCCGGCACGGCTGCGACGTGATCTGGACCGATTGCGACGGCGATATCCGCCGCCTGGTGCCGCTGTGGCTGGACGCCGGCCTCAACTGCATGTTCCCGTTGGAAGTCCACCCCGGCAGCGACCCGGTGTGGATGCGCAAGGAATACGGCAAGCGCGTCCTCCTGCGCGGCGGCATCGCGAAGTACGAACTGGCTAAATCGCGCGCCGACATCATTGCGGAACTCAAGCGCGTGGAGAAAGTCTTCGAGGAAGGCGGCTTCATCCCGCATGGCGACCACCGTATTCCCGAAGACGTGCCCTACGACAACTACAAGTACTACGTCCGGGAAAAGCTGACCATGATGGGCTGGAAGAAGGGCGACCTCTCCGCGATCTGGCCGCTACTGAATTTGAAGTAGGTAGAAGGGCGAAGTGCTGAGTGCTGGGTCGCAGGCGACGCGGGGTGCCGCAGTGTTGCTCTGCTGCGGTATGGAGTTCTGGGCGTATGGGTGATTCCTTCAGTTACGATGTTTTCCTCAGCCACAGTTCGAAGGACAAGCCCGTGGTGCGCGCGCTTGCGGAGCGGCTCCGGCAGGATGGGCTGAAGGTGTGGCTGGATGAATGGGAGATCAAGCCTGGCGACAGCATCCCGGCGAAGATCGAAGAGGGGCTGGAGCGTTCGCGCGTGCTGGCGTTGTGCATGTCGGCGAATGCGTTCGGTTCGGACTGGACGCAGTTGGAATCCGGCACGTTCCGATTTCGCGACCCGCTGAACAAGGAGCGGCGGTTCATTCCGCTGCGGCTGGACGACGCCCCCATCAAAGGCTCGCTGGCGCAATTCCTTTACATCAACTGGCTCCCGAAGGACCGCGAAAAGGAGTATGCGAAACTCCTTGAAGCCTGCCGCCCGCCAGAGAAGTCGGCGGTGGATGCAGGAGTCGCAGACAAGCACGTTTCAGAAAAGACCATCCAACTCGACCACAAACCCGGCAAGGGGCCGGAGAACGGTATAAATGCCTACGCATTCAGTCCGGATGGAAAGCGGGTCCTAACCGGCGGAAATGACAAGAAAGTGCGGCTTTGGAACCTAGAGACCGGACTCTGCCTTCTCGTGCTCGATGGACACACCGACATTGTCTGGACCGTGGTGTGGAGCGCCGATCAACAACGTGCCCTTTCCGGGTCATTCGATCAAACAGTTCGGATATGGGATTTGGATGCCGGGCACTGCCTTCGTGTGCTCAGAGGTCACACTCACAATGTCACAGGCGTGGTTTGGAGCATCGACCATCGCCGCGCCCTCTCGAGCTCCGACGACAAGACCGTGCGTTTGTGGGACACGGAGACGGGCGATTGCTTAGAGAAATTCGAAGGACATGAGGGTGGCGTCAATTGCGTGGCGTGGAGTGTCAATCAACTCCAAGCCCTCTCAGGAGCCGATGACGGCACGCTACGACTGTGGGACGTGCAGACTGGGCGCTGTCTGCGCGTGCTTGAGGGCCACAAGGCCCGTGTCTGGAATTTGACATGTAGCACTACGGAATACGTTATCTCCGGCGGAGCAGACAAAACCGTCCGACTGTGGGAGATCGAGGAGGGGCGCTGCTTGCGCGTGCTTCAAGGCCATACGGATGACTTGAGGAGCGTGGCGTGGCGTATGGACAAACGCTATGCGATCTCCGGCGGTGATGACAAGACCGTGCGGCTGTGGGACGCGGAAACAGGGCGTTGTTTGCGCGTAATGGAGGGGCATACCGGCGCAGTTCGCAGCGTGGTTTGGAGCGCAGATGAACGCCGCGTCTTCTCCGGCGACGATAGCGGCGGCATCCGGGTGTGGGATCTGTCGGAATTTGTCACCGAGGCGCAAGCACCGAAAGTCACCGTGCCCGCCGCGCCACTCGCGCCGGAACAGGTCCAATATACGAACGCCAAAGTCCTCCTCGTCGGCGAAAGCGGCGTGGGCAAGACGGGGCTCTCCAATTATCTCGCCCGCAGCGTAAAGGTCGAGGATGACAAACCACTGGCCTCTACGGACGGAGCCTGGGCGACTCACTGGCCGTTGCGGCACGACAATAAGAAAGCCGGCGTGGAGCGCGAAATCTGGCTATGGGATTTTGCGGGGCAGGTGGATTATCGGCTGGTGCATCAACTCTATATGGATGATACGGCGGCGGCGGTGCTGGTTTTCAATCCACAGAACGAGAACCCTTTCGAGGGGCTGGGGCATTGGGACCGCGACCTCCAGAAGGCGGCGCGGAAACCGTTTGCCAAGCTACTTGCCGCCGGTCGTAGCGATCGCGGCGGACTCGTGGTCAGTGCCGCGAGCATGAAAAAGTTCATGAAGGAACGCGGCTTCCTCGACCCGCTGCATGAGACGAGCGCGAAGACCGGAAAAGGATGCGACGAACTCCGCGAAGCCATCGTACAGGCCGTTGACTGGAAGAGCATTCCGGAGACGACATCGCCAGCGCTCTACCACCGGTTGAAGCAGGAAATCTTGAACCTGCGAGACAGTAGCCTGCTCCTGATCCGGCTGGCCGAACTGAAGCAGCGGATGGAGATGACGCTGCGCGACACGAACTTCGAGCCAGCGGAGCTGGAGGCCGTGGTGACCCTGCTGGCCGGACCGGGCATGATCAAACGGCTGGACTTCGGCGGATTCATCCTGCTGCGGCCAGAAGTGCTCAGCCGCTACGCCGCCGCCGTCGTGCGGAAGGTGCGGAAGCATCCGCAGGAGTTGGGGTGCATCCGCGAGGACGAATTGCTGGCGGGGGATCTGGATTACCAGGATTTCAAACGCCTGCCGCGCGAGGACGAGGCGGTGGTGTTGCGCGCGCTGCTTGAAGCCTTCGTCAGCCGGGCGTGGTGTCTGCGCCAGCCTTGCGATGGCTCGGCGATGCTTACGTTTCCGAGCTACTTCCGGCGCGAGCGCAAAGAGCAGCCGAGTCACCCTAGCGTGCTGGTGACGTATCGCTTCGAGGGTCCGGCGGACGACATTTACGCAACGTTGGTGGTGCGACTGCATCACACCGTGGCGTTCGAGACCACGGAACTCTGGAGATCGGCGGCGGATTTCAAGACGCAGACGGGAGCCAGGCTGGGATTCACGCTGATGCGGGAAAGCGAAGGCACGTCGCTGCTGGAAGTCTACTTCGAGCCGGGCGTGGACGAGAACTCCCAGGTGTTGTTCCTGCGTTACGTGCATGAGCACTTGATGCAGCACGCGCAGAATGTGGTTCGCCTGCGCCATTACTGCTGTGGCAACAAGAACTGCGACGCCTGTGGGCAGGCTTTTGGTGATCAGGCAAAGATCGCCAAGGCGCTGGCTCCCGGCGGCAAGGGAAAAGTGTTCTGTGCGGATTGCGGCAAGCCGATCCTGCTGCGTGATGTGATCGAGGAAAAGTTCGAGTCGCCGGCAGTGAAGGAGCAGGTGCGCGTCATGCAAAGTGAAGCGCAGGTGGTGCTGGACAACGAGAGCCGCGAATTGATGGCGGTACACCACGCGGGATTCATCGTGGCTGAAGCCGGGCAGATTTATCGCGGTTACACAAACAGCGATCACGGGATTGACGGCGAGATCGAGTTCAAGGACGACCAAGGCCGCGCGTCGGGGAGGCGGCTCTACATGCAGCTCAAGTCGGGCGACTCCTATCTTACAAGACGCGAGCGCGATGGTGCCGAAGTCTTCCAGATCAAGAACCCGCGCTGGGCTGATTACTGGCAGCAGCAGGCTTACGCTGTCATGCTGGTGATCCGCACGTCGGATGGCGAAATCCGCTGGATGGATGTGAGCGCCTATCTGAAACGCGAAAGCGCCGGCGGAAAAACGGTGAAACAAATCGTCTTCAAGGGCGAGCGGTTCGACGTGATGAGCGTGCAGAATTGGCGGAAGAAGGTCTTGGCGCGCGGCCCGTCATAAACACCGGTGATGCCGCGCTTAATTGTTTTTGCAAATATTTACCAAACAGTATGCAACAAAATGACGGCTGAAACGTCATATACGTGAGGGCGAGGTTGGAAACTCTACCTTGGCGCAAGCGTTCTTTGACAATTGATGGACTTAGGGTCTGCACATGTGCACTTTTATACAGGCACCGGACGAATACGCCATAATGTGCGGCTTTGGACGGAATGAGCGCGTACTTTTTGCGCCCCTGAAGTCGGGGCGTTGATCGCCACATGTGCATTTTTTTACAGAAGACGATAGGCGGGCGGCAACGGATAATGGTCACGTTTGCTACCTGAAATCACCACACGTGCAGTTTTTTACAGCGAGACGCCCGTAATGCGGGAGCACACGTGCAGCCTTGGACAGGAGAACACGCGGGAGAAGCGGGCGGGATGGCAGGCGCGGTGCCTGCCCCACATGTGCACTTTTTTACAGGCAGGTGAGTGAAAGGCACGGGCAAGGACGCCCGTGGTACGGTGCACAGGCGCGTCTCTGGACGGAAGCGGCTGAATCATCGGTCTGCAAACAGAAGAGGCGCAGACCGATGGCACCCAACGCACACGTGCACTTTTTTACAGGCTTGACGAGGGCGATTTGCGTGCTATTGGGGCCCGGTGGCCTTGGCTCGCCCAAGGACGTACCAGGCTAGGCCGAGCGCCAACAGTACCCCGGCGCCGATCGCCGCGTACAGTCCCCATGAAAACCGCTCGACGGCCACCAGAGCGAACGTCGCGCGGTTCGTCATGGGTTTGCCATCGGGGCCGACGGGACCGACAACGGTCAATTCCAACGTGTGCGAGCCTGTCGTGGAAAGTGTCGTAGACGTCGCATGATCTGGCAGCGGCTGGCCATCCAGACGCCAGGATGCGCTCAGGATGGGGCCTGTCGATTGCATTTCCAGATTGAACGGAACGCCCCGATAGAGCACGCTCGGAAACGGCTTGGCCGCGGCCTTCAGTTCATCGGCCACGACGTCCGTGTTAAGAACCAGCTTGCATGCTTTTCCGGCAGTCCCCGTCACCGCCGCGTTGACAACCTGTCGTCCCAGCGAGCTGAAGGTGTGAGTGACCGGATTGCGGCCTGCGACCGTAACGGGTTCGCGCTCGTCTCCAAACGTCCATGTGACGCTGCCGACGTCCTGTTCAGTGCTCACCGCGAAGAGTGCCGGGGTGTTCCACTGGATGCGCGAGCCATCCGTGGAACCGGCCGCGGCGCAGGCTATCTCCGCCTTCAGTTCGCCATAGGACACGGTGTATGGCCGCTGCTCAACCACTGGCCCCGCGGCCTTAAGCGATTCAGGCAGAATGGCCTCGACTTTTGCGAGAATGTCCAGCTCTCCTGGAACACCCGCAAAGGTGTGCTTCAGTCGTGAAACGCGCCTGTCACCTTCGGTCGTAACCGGAACCAGGGTGGGACCGAGCAGCGGCTTTGCGTCCTCTGCTTTTGGTTTTGGATCCTGAGCAATGGCGTTCGCCGCGTCCGCCCGCACTTGTGGAACAATCGTCCATGCGACCTGATCCATGTTGGAGCCGTCGATCTCAGCTTCGAAGGCAATCTCCTGCCCAAACACCAACGGTTCACACATTTCGGGGCTGACGATGCGAATGGCGCGCACAGGCGGCGGGAAGTGAAGCGTCTGCGCGTCCGTTGGCGGGGTTCCCGTCGCCCCTTCAGCCAACACCCCCGTCAGCCTGACCGTAGCCTCGGCGCCTCCAGCGATTTCAGTAAACGTGTGCTCCAGCAATGCACGCCGCTGGGCGCCGTCTTTTTGAACCTCAGTTGTCTTATTGAGCAGCACCTTCTTGTCAGGTCCTTCGACAGTCCAGGCAACTTTTGCAACGTCCTCGCCAACGACATCCGCCCTAAAGCTGACATTGTGGTCAAAGAGCAGCGCTGCATCGAGCTCGGGCTTGAGCAGGCGGAGGGCTCGGCCATCGGCGCTGGCCCGAAAAGAAGTCTTGTGCGGCAACGTCTCGACATTAATCCAGTCATTGGTCAATGGCAGAGCCGTGACTTCCACTTCGGTCACACCCCAAGCTTTGTCAAACGCGTACTCGATCGTCGACAACCGCTTGTTCATTTCCTCCATGATGGGTTTCTCCACCGCGGCCAGTGGCGTCGCCGATCCCTTCGCACTGAAGATCCACTTCACGGCACGAATCGGCCCGGCCAACTCTGCTCCAAACAGGATCTTTTCGCCACAGGTGAACGTCTTCCCCGCCGGCGGGATCACGATGGTCGCAGCGGGCTTGGGTAGCACATCAACACTGATCTCCTTGGACAATACCGAAGTCTGCTGGGAACTGCCAACCACACGCACGTGATGCCTGCCCAAGGACTGGAACGCGAAGGCGCACTCGTTTGGCTTGCCGGGCACGCTGGGCACTTCGTCGCCATCGATCAGCCATCTGAAATTCGCAGCGCCCCCGGTCCCTGAGCACGTCAGCGTCGTGCTGCGGTTAGCGAACGCCAATCCAGCCGGACGGTTGACAGTCGCGGTAATGGCCTCGATCTTCAGCGTCAGCTTCTTCGTTACTTTGCCAAGGTCGCCGGCGTCTATTGTGCAAGTGACATCGACATCGCCGGCTTTGTCGAACGAATGGCGAATCCGGGCGCCTTCAACCGTCTGTTCGCCAAACTGCCAGAGAACGGCGGCCGTACGCAGCGTGCTGACCTCAAATAGGACGGGGAAGTTCGCCGGCAACACTGAGCCAGTCCGAGGAACGATGTCGGCGTCGGCGACATCGAAGGTGCTCTTCTGAAACAAAACCGGTATTTCGCGTTTCCCGACGAACTGCAAGCTGGACACTTTCGGATAAGTGATGCGCAGCGTGCCTTGGTATTCCGTCTCCGCGTCCAGTTTGTCCCCGCCCACGTCCAGGGTGACTTCCCCGCCTGTAGTGTCCAGGGGGCATACCCCGGTGATCTTGGTTGGCGACAACGGCGACGGGGTTCCGGAGCCTGGCACGAACTCCAGCGCAGCAGCCATCGCGGTTTTCGGGCAGCTTCGGCGCAACTCCTTCTGCCACAACTCCGGGATGCCCAGCGCCAGCGTCAGCGTCTGCTTGGGCGCCTTTTTGGGAGAAGGCAGCCTGAGAACCGTCGGGGAAACGTCAACATCGACAAAACGTAAAATGCCGCCGCCCGGAGCAGGAATCCGGTTCATCTGAATAACCAGGCCTGAGTTTTCTTTCTGAAGTTCGGCCGTCTTGGACTCGATCGAGGACTTGTTCCAGGTTTTCGAATGTGTGTCATCAGCGTCCGCAAAGACGTTCACACAAACGTTGTGAATGCCGCGATCGCGCCACATTCGCCCAGCCTGCTCCAGAGCTTTGCCCCAGGCGTCGTACAGCGCGGCCCCCTCTTTTGTTGGCGCCGGATAGTCAACGACGAAGTCGCAAATCAACTCACGTTCCGAAGCATCCAGCAATGTGAATTCCTGGGTTTCTTCGACCTTGTCCGAATACACAGCGACCGTGATGATCGAATTCAGCTTGCAGTTCTGCACGAACTCAGAAACGCGCTGCTGAAGTTCTCCCCAGCGCGTGCTGCGGCCGCCGGCGGGCGTATTCATCGATTTCGAGTGACAGAGAACCAGCAGGTAGGCTGCCTGAGGCTGTGGCTGGTCCTCGCAGTACGCCAGACGCTGCAACGGCATCAGCGCCCCCAGCAACATCGGCAGAAGCATCCATCGAGATGACATTCGCATCATAACTTCTTTGCCCTCGGCACGTTGCAACACAGATAGCCGATTGCACAGAAAATTACAAGACGCGAGTGCCTTCTACTGCGCTATCTTCTCTCTGCGGAAGCGGCGTGTTCCGCCCCGGTGCGTTGAGCCCCTGCTTCCGGAGCGATATCGTCCGGCAATGGTTTGCCTTTGGTCTCTGGAGCAAACCAGATCACGATCATGCCGACGACGTACACGAGCGTGATCATGGAACCCGTGCGCGCGTAATCGCCGCCGTAGAATTTCGTCAGGCTGCCCGCATACAGCGCCCCGACAGCCGCCAGAATGCGTCCAGCATTGAAACTGATCCCCTGCCCTGTTGCGCGCACACGTGTCGGGAACAATTCCGGCAAGTACAGCGGCAACCAGCCATAGAACGCGGCTGTCGTCGCACCCACCAACCCGATCACGACCAGCAACAGGGTGCTGTGCTCTTGAAAACCGCGGTATAGCCAGCCGCACAGCACAAGCGACAACAAACACAGTCCGAAATACGCCATGCGCCGCCCGGTCCAAGCGCCGACCAGCGGCCCAATGAGACAGCCGACGATCGCGCCGATCGCACAGATGAGCTGCGCGACAGCCTTGGGGTCTGCGCCCTGCAGTGCCGCGGCCCCGCCTTGACCTTGCAGGTGCGCCAGTTTATCGACCCAGGAGGGAATCGTCTGCACCGAACCCCACGTCCCGATGAGCGCGACGCCGGCAAACGTGATCCCGAACAAAGTACGTTTCAACAGGGGTGGTGAAAGCACCTCTCGGAGCGGATGAACAGTCCGCTTCTTGACCGATTCCTTCCAGCGTTCGGACTCCGGCACGCACAGGCTGATGAACAACGTCAGCACGGCTGGAGCGGCACCGGCGAGCATCACCCACCGCCAGGAATCCGGCTGAACCGGATGGATCAATGCCGCCACACCAACCGAGGCGAAACCCACGTTGGAGGCCGCGCCAATGACGCCGGCCAGCACCGGACGTAAATGTTCCGGCCAGCACTCCACGACCAAAGCCACGCCCAGCGCCCACTCCCCGCCCATGCCCAGCGCGGCGACAAAGCGCATCGCGCCAAACTGCCACGGCTCGCTCGCCAGGTAGCACAGACCGGTAAAAATCGAGTAGGTCAGGATGCTCAGCGTCATCGACCGTACGCGGCCGATGCGGTCCCCCAGCCATCCGAAAAGCAACCCGCCGCACGCGGCGCCAATGAGAAACAGCGCCGTGATTCGCCCGATCCACAGCCCAATCAATGCATCGTCGGCCGCCTGGAGATGCATCAGATCTTGAAGCGCCGGCCGCGCGACCAGCGGAAAGATGCCCATCTCCAGGCCGTCAAACATCCAGCCCAGAAACGCGGCCGCCAGGACGAACCAGCGGGTACGCGCATCACTTGCGGGATTGGTCATGTACGGCTGACCTCACGATTCACCAAGCACCACTCACCAAGCACCAACTCTTAGTGCGCGACCGAAACCTCTTCCCCCACTGGCGGAACACCGGCCGGCACGATGTCTTCCGGCAGCGGCTGGTCCTTGGTCTCAGGCGCCCAGATCAACGCCACGATGCCGATGATGTAGGAACATGAGACGGCCAGCGCGGCCATGCGAAAACTTTGCGCCCCGTGCTCGGCCTCCCACAGCCCTGCGAGCAGCCCCAACGCACCCGGTCCGAGCGCCGCGACGAACCGGCCCACGTTGTAGCAGAAGCTCGTCCCGGTATTGCGCAGCCGCGTCGGAAACAGTTCGGGAAAGTACATCGCGTAGCCGCCAAAGGGCGCCAGTGTGCCGAAGCCCAGCAGCGGGAACAGGAACCAGATGTGCGACTTGTCGTTGAAGAAGTAGAACGTCGTCCAAACGGAGATCCAGCCGATCCCGAACGCGAACAGGAATGCTGGCCGGCGGCCAAATCGCGTAGCAAAAAAGCTGTAGACCATGATGCCGAAAAAGGCGCCGATCTGCTGCACGATCAGGCCCCAGGACTTGAGCGACGTCATTTCTTTGCTATTCAGCGCTTTGTCAAGCAGCACGCTGATCTGCGCTTTCTGAGTTTGCTGCAAGGGCGTAGTAAACGCCTTCGTGCGCTCTTTCTGAACCGCCGTTGCCTTGTCCAGGCGAGCCTGTGCTTCCTTCAGCCGGATTTCAGTCTGTGCTTTTTGCGCGGCATCGAGTGGCGTCTTCAGCGCAATCTCACACTCCGCCTTGATCGATGCGGCGTCGCCAGAGTCTGGAGAGCCCAGCGCGATCTTGTCGGCGACGCGGTCAACGGGTTTCAGCCACTTTGTCACCAGTCCCAGATACGCGCGGTCGTCTTCCTTCAACGCGCTGATGGTGTCCTTGAATCTGCGCGCGATTCGCGTCGCGTCATCGCCAGCCAGCAAGTCGAAGATGCCGGCTGGTTTCAATGTGGCTCCGGCAATGGCTCCAATTTTCAGCACTGTCTCTGGCGTGAAGCCGGTCGCAGCGGCATTGTCCGACGAGTTTTCTGATGCTTTGAGGATGACGGCCACTTGCGTGGCTTGTTCGACGCTGAGCGGCGTCTTGAACGCCTCGTCTGCCGAAATCGGTGGCTTGATGCGAGTGGAGACTAGCGTCTTGTAGGCGTTGTCGTCGTCCTGGAAGTGCTGGATGGCGGTCTTAAACTCCGTCTCATCCTTCGCGTTCATGACAGCCCGCATCTTGGCTTGCGTTTCGGAAGACATCAGCGGCAGCGATGCCTCGATCAGTTCGGGGCTGAAGAATCCCACGCCCCAAAGACCCAGCACGCCGGCGATGCCCAGCAGCAGCCCCACAATCGTGTTTCGCCGCCAGCGCGGCGAAAGCAGATCGGCGATGCTGCCCAAGTGCTTGCTGGTGTCCTCCCCTGCGGCTTTTGCCTTTCGCATGGCATCACGAGCCACAATCCACTTTTCCGGCTCGCGAAGCCGTGTGAAGGCGAGCACGGCCAGGAGCGCGGGGAAGGCTCCTACGAGGTAGAGCACCTGCCAGCCCCAACGGCTTTCGACCACGCCAAACAATGTCGCCCCGATGACGTTGCCGATCGCCGAGAAGGCCTGCACCATTCCTAGCGCTTTGGCGCGCGCTTTCTCCGGCATGGATTCGGCCACGAGCGATGCGCCGGCTGCAAACTCGCCACCCACGCCCATCCCGGTCAGGAAGCGAAAGATGCCGAACTGCCACCAGTTCTGCGACAGAGCGCTTAAGCCCGTGAAGCCTGCGTACACCAGAATGGTCAGGCCCATCGTCTTGGCCCGCCCCCAGCGATCTCCCATCTTTCCGAACAGAAGTCCGCCGATGGCCCAGCCCAGAATGAACATCATCGTCACATAGCCGCTGTAAGGCTTGGCATCTACGCCCGGGGGCAGCAACGACTGGACCGCGATGTTGCGCGAAGCCACGAAGATCTGGCCGTCCATCGTGTCGAAAAGCCATCCGAAAATGGCCATGATGAAAACGAACCAGTGATAGCTGTTGAGGTAAGTCCACCAAGGACGGTCCGGCGCGGCGTTGGCCGCAGCGTTCTCAGACATGTGTTCTCCTCGTTCGCATGCAAGGGCTACACTGTCTACAATGCAGCACGCCGAAGCAACCGGAAATTTCGGGCTTCGATGACAGTAATTTCACACAGCGCTTTCGTTTTGCGCGACTACGGTCCAGAACCGCTTTCGAATCGAAAGCCAATAAATGTCTTTTTGGAGTCAGCGATGCGAAGAAAGGCCGCCCAGACTACAGAACGCCTTTGGTCGAAGGCACGCCCGTGATCCGCTCGTCGCGTTCGGCGGCGGCCCTTAGGGCGCGGGCGAACGCCTTAAACGTCGCTTCGATCATGTGGTGGCGGTTGCGCCCGGCGCGAATTTCGACATGCAAAGCCGAACCGCTCGCCGAGGCGAACGCGCTCAGGCAATCTTCGAGCAACTCGACGTCAAACGTGCCAACCTTGCCTTTGCCGAGTTTCTTCGCGCCAACCAGCGCAAAGTGCGCGCGCCCGGAAAGGTCGATCGTGACCTGCGCCAAAGCCTCGTCGAGCGGCACGCTGGCGAACCCAAACCGCCGAATGCCGGCCTTGTCTCCCAGAGCCTTGGCTACGACGGTGCCGAGCACAATCCCGACGTCCTCCACCGTGTGGTGGTCGTCGATATGCGTGTCGCCGCGGCAGGTCAGGTCAATATCGAGCGCGCTGTGCTTGGCGACCGCCGTCAGCATGTGATCGAAAAAACCAACGCCCGTGGAGACGTGCGACTGCCCCGTGCCATCGAGATTGACCGAAACGGCAATGTCGGTCTCGCGCGTTTTGCGCGTGAGCGAAGCGACGCGAGTCGCGGGGTCGCGAGCGGGTTTAACCACGAGCCAGATACTCCTTAAGAGCGTTCAGCAACGCCTCGATCTCCGCATCGGTGCCGACGGAGATACGCAGGCCGTCGTCGAGCAACCTCGCCGGGAAGTATCGGATCAGAATGCCGTGCTCCTTTAGGAATTGGTAAGCGCCCGCCGCACGTTTGGCACTGTCCAAGCGCGCAAACACGAAATTCGACTGGGTGGGGACGACCTCCATCCCCAGTTTCGCGAGCCCTTCGCATAGGCGCTGGCGCGTCGCGCAGACTTTCTTTGTGTTCGCCTCAGTCCACTTCACGTCGCGTAAGGATGCCGCGCCGGCGACGATCGCCAATCGGTCCAGGTTGTAGCTGTCCTTGACCTTCCACAAGCCCTCAACCATCTGTTCGCTGGCGAATAGTAGACCCAGCCGCATTCCCGCCAAGCTGTGGCTCTTAGAGAACGTGCGCAGGACGGCCACATTCGGCAGTTCCTTCGCCAGATTCAGGTTGTTGGCGGATGCAAACGGCGCGTATGCTTCATCGATGACCAGCACGCCGTCTTTCAAGCTTGCGGCCAGTTCACGCATCTGCGAATCGGAATACACGGTTCCGGACGGCGAATTCGGCGAGGCCACGAACACCACTTTCGCCCCGCAGCCAAACAGTTGCTTCGGCAGCGCGAAGTTGCGGTCGAAATCGAACGAGACTATTTCTGCGCCTTGAGCGTGCGCGAGCGTCTCATAGAGCACGTACGTCGGATATGGGTAGGCAATCGTCTGCCCTTCGCCGACAAACGCGCGGCAAAGCATGGCCAGCAGTTCGTCCGAACCGTTCCCGTGCAAGACCTGCGACACCTTGAACCCGTACACGTCAGCCGCGGCCTGCCGCAGCGCGAGCGCCTTGGGGTCCGAGTACAGCCGAAGCCGCTCGCCGCTCGGGCCGACTTCCGCGCGAATTGCTTCGGCTACGGCCGGACTCGGGGGATACGGATTCTCATTCGTGTTGAGCTTGATCACCTTCGCGCCGGCCGCCGGCTGTTCCCCGGGCACGTACGGCGCCATGGCTTCAACGTTGGGCCTGAATTTCAGCATGAACCTTCCTTTTCTTGCCACAGAGGACACAGAGCACTCAGAGGGAGAAACAGTTTTGAGTTCTAAGTTCTCAGTTTTGAATTGCCACTTGCCACAGCGTTCCTGAAAGTAGCCGTTCCAAAGCAGCTACAACTTAGAACTAAGAACTCCTAACTATGAACTTGCTGTTCTTTTCACTCCTCTGTCTTCTCTGTGATCTCTGTGGCTTCCTTCGTTACAGACACCCGCAGAAGCGCAGATCGATGTCCTTCGCCGCCTTGGTCTCATCGACCTTGGTCACCGGAGCGGTGTGCGGCGCGCCGATCACCAGTTCGGGCTTTTCGAGGGCTTCCGCGGCAATCATTTCCATCGCTTCGCAGAACTTGTCGAGCGTCGCCTTGCTCTCGGTCTCCGTCGGCTCGATCATGATCGCTTCCTTCACCACCAGCGGAAAGTAAATCGTGGGCGGGTGGTACCCAAAGTCGATCAGCCGCTTGGCAATATGCAGCGTGCGGACGCCTTTTTCCAGCATCGCTTCGGTCGGCTGCAGGATGAACTCATGCATGCACGGCGATTTCATCGGCCGGTGATACGTTTTTTGCAGACGGTTCAGAACGTACATCGCGTTCAACACCGCATATTTCCCGACTTGCGGCAAGCCGTCGCCGCCATGATGGCGCATATAGGTAAACGCGCGCACAAGAACACCGACGTTGCCGTGGAACGCGCAAACGCGCCCGATGCTCTGCGGACGATCGCTGGCCAATTCGTAGCCGCCGCCGGTCTTCTTCACATACGGCACGGGCAGAAATGGCCGCAGACGCTCCTTAACGCCCACGGGTCCGGCGCCGGGCCCGCCGCCGCCGTGTGGAGTCGAAAACGTCTTGTGCAGATTCAAATGCACGACATCAAAGCCCATGTCACCCGGACGAGCGACGCCGAGAATCGCATTTAGATTCGCGCCGTCGTAGTAAAGCAGTCCGCCGGCATCGTGAACTTTCTTCTGAATCGTCCGAATCTGTGTCTCGAATAAGCCGAGTGTGTTGGGATTGGTGAGCATCAGCGCGGCCACGCTATCGTCCAGCGCGCGGTCCAAGCCCGCCAGATCGACCTCGCCGTCTTCGGTTCCCGGGATGGCCACGACTTCGTAGCCGCACAAGGCCGCGCTGGCCGGATTGGTCCCGTGCGCCGCGGTGGGCACGAGCACTTTCTTGCGCTTCGTGTCGCCACGCGACTCGTGATAGGCCTTCACGAGCATGATGCCAGTCTGTTCGCCATGCGCGCCGGCCATGGGGTTGAGCGTGACTTCGTCCATGCCGGTGACTTCGCTCAGCCCGCGCTCGAGGTCGTACATCATCTCAAGCGTGCCCTGCACAGTGGAAATCGGCTGGAGCGGATGCAGCGCCGCAAAACCGGGATCGCGCGAGACGGCTTCGTTGATCTTCGGGTTGTACTTCATCGTGCACGAACCGAGCGGATAGAAGGTGCTGTCCACCCCAACCTGCCGCCGCGAAAGCGCCAGAATATGCCGCACCAGTTCCAGTTCGCTCACTTCCGGCAATCCCGCCGGCGTGCTGCGCAGCAGTCCCTGCGGAATCACCTGCGCCGCGCTGCGCGCGCCTGCTGGATCGCTGACCGGCAAGTAGTTCTGCTCACGGCCAGGTCGGGATCTTTCGAAGATCAGTTCCATCGACTATGCCTCACTTCCATGGTGCAATCAAAGGGATTGTTTGCCGGCCGTGCTTGCGATAGATGAGGAAATCGCGGTCACACGTCAGAACTTTGCTTCCGGGACTCAGTTCGGACATGCGTACCAGGCACGAATCCGCAAATGACATCGGCACATCAAAGTACGCCCGCAAGAGTTCGTGAAGGTGCTTGGATTGGGCGTTCGAGTCAAAACTCGAGACGAAAACCTCGTTTTCGAACACCTCAATCAAACGCTTGCGCCCACCTATTACTTTTCTGAGTAGGAAAAATGCCTCGGACAAGACAGCGTCGCAGGTGTAAAGCGGTGGCTGAAGGATGTTGAGCTGCTTCGAAGCCCAAACATGCCATGTATCCTGCGGGTTCAGCGCTGCAGCAAGGGGACCAGCATCAACAAGGATCATTCCGTGCCGTATCCTTCCATGTGCTCCTTGTTGCATGAAAGGTCTCGCGGTGAGTCATCGTCTCCACCCGGAAAGACCTGCTCCCACGCCAAGTCCAGGCATGACCCCTTGCGCACGAAGACAGCTTTGCCTTTTTCGTCAATAAAATAACGAGCTTTGGATTTTGCGCTTTTTCGGGAAGCGGGGATGACACCAATATCCAGCGCCTTCTCAAGGAACGATCCGGGCATCACAAGAACACGTTGCCCGTCAATCAGGTAGTACTTTCCCCGCACCCGCTCCTTCGCCTTCGCGCCTCGCACCTTTGCCGCCTTTGTGTCTTGTTCTGCTCTGACGCCCACATCGACCTCCAGACTCCCTCACACCCTCATTATACGCTCTGTACGTACTTCTCGATCTCTTCCACCGTGCGTTTTTCCGTCACCGCCACCAGAATCTGGTTCGCCCGCCGCTTATCGAACTGTCCCAAATCCAGGCCGCCGAGAATTCCAGCCTTCAACATGCCATCCAGCACTTGTGTCGCCGGCTTCACGGTCTGGAAAACAAACTCATTGAATGCCGGATAGTCAGGAACCGCGGCGACGCCCTTCGCTCCGCGCAACTTGCGGCGCAGCAGGTCGGCCCTGCTGACGCAGAGCTGTCCGGCGCGCTCCAAACCGGTGCGGCCCATGCAGCTTAAGTAAAGGTGAACCATCATCGCGCACAGAGCCGTGTTCGTGCAGATGTTGCTGGTCGCCTTCTCGCGGCGAATGTGCTGCTCGCGCGCCTGCAATGTCAGAGCGAACGCGCGGCGGCCTTTCGTATCCACCGTTTGCCCGACCAGGCGCCCGGGCATGCGGCGCACGAACTCCTTCTGACAGCAAATGTAGCCCACGTATGGCCCGCCAAACTGCAGCGGCACACCGAGCGATTGTGCTTCGCCGCAAACGATATCCGCGCCGAGGGCCCCTGCCGGCTGAAGCAGCCCAAACGCAAATGGATTCGAGACCGCTACGACAAGCGCGCCAGCTTTGTGAGCGGCCATGGCCAGACTGCTGAAATCAGAAATCGCGCCGTAGAAGTTCGGATAGCCGACAACAATGGCCGCCGTATTCGGGCCCACTCGCACAGCCAGTCCCGCCAGATCGGTCGTGAATTCATTCTCTCTCGGCGGGATGAGTTTTGGCGTGATGCTTTGCGCGCCGAGAACCGTCTGGGCGGTCTGCAGGTAATTGGGGTGCAGCGCGCCATCCAGCAGCAGTTCGTTTCGGCCGGTATGCCGCATGGCCATCTGGCAGCCTTCAACCAGAGCCGTCGCGCCGTCGTACAAGCTGGCGTTCGCCACGTCGCACGCGCACAACGTGGCCATCATCGTCTGGAATTCGTAGATGAGTTGCAGAATCCCCTGGCTGATCTCCGCCTGGTACGGCGTATACGCGGTGTAGAGTTCGCCGCGTGAGATCAGTTGATCGACCACCGGCGGGATGAAGTGGTCGTACGCGCCAGCGCCCAGAAAACACGCCAGTTCCGCCGTCGAACGATTCTTGCGCGCGCGCGCGGCCATCTCCGCCGCCAGTTCCATCTCGCCAATGCCGGATGGCAGGCGCAACGCGCCAGCCTTGACCTCCGCTGGCAGATGCGCGAAGAGGTCGTCCAGGCTGGACAGGCCGACGCTTTGGAGCATCGCCTGGCGTTCGGCGGCCGTATGAGGGATATATGTCATCGCTTGAATCTGCTCCGTTCGCACAACAGAGATCGGGGTTCCATCTCTCGTTTCTGACCTGACCCCTGAACCCTGGACCCTGAACCCTGAACCCTGAACCCTGCCGTTACGCTTTCTCGATCAGTTCCGTGTAGGCTTCGTGATCCATGAGCTGCGCCAATTCGACGGCGCTGCTGATATCGATTTTCACCAGCCAGCCCGCGCCGTAACAGTCCTTATTGATGGCATCAGGCGTCTGCGTCAGCTTGTCGTTCACCGCGCTCACGGTGCCGGTCAGCGGGCTGAAGACATCGCTGGCGGCCTTGACGGACTCAATGACTGCCATCGGCTTCATGAACACCACCGAAGCGCCGACCTTGGGCAGCTCAACGAAGACGATGTCCCCGAGTTGTTCCTGCGCGTGGTCGGTGATGCCGACTGTCGCCGTCTTACCTTCGATCTTCACCCACTCGTGTTCCTTCGTGTACTTCAGTCCGCCTGGAACGTTGCTCATGTCGCTTTTCCCTCGCTTTTTGCGCTCGATCCTTGTGACGGGTCACGAGTGGAGCGGCCATTGTCGCCGTTCCTGCCTCCTGCATCCCGCCTCCTGCCTACTGCTTTTTCGGTTTGTAAAAAGGCGCCTCCACCACTATCGCGTCCAGCTTGTTGCCGCGAACATCTACCTGCAGCGCCGTCCCGACGGCCGCCGTAGCGGGTTCAACCAGCGCCAGCGCGATCGCGCAACCCACTGACGGCCCGTACGTGCCGCTGGTCACTGTCCCGACCTTGCGATCACCGTTGAATACGGTCGCACCCGCACGCGCAGGTTGGCGGCCGGAGAACTTGAGTGCGGCCAGCAGGCGCGGCACGCCAGCTTGTTTCTGTTTGCGCAGCGCATCCACGCCGATGAATTCCTTGTCGAGCGAGACGGCCCATTCCACCCCGGCTTCGAGCGGCGTAATGTCCAGCGAAAGCTCATGGCCGTAAAGCGGCAGACAGCATTCCAAGCGCAGCGTGTCGCGCGCCCCGAGGCCGCAGGGCAGCACGCCGAAGGGCTTGCCGGCTTCGAGCAACGCGTCCCACATCTTGCGCGCGTGCTCTTTGGCAAAGAACAGTTCCACGCCGCAGGCTTCACCCGAGTAGCCGCTTTTTGAAACAATGCTGGGAATGCCGGCGACCTCTGCCTGCATCATGCGGAAACGTTTCAGTTTCTGCAGCGGTTCTTTGCAGAGCGCCTTCAGAACTTCGAATGTCTTTGGCCCCTGCAAATCCAGTTTTTGCGTCTGCGGCAGCAGATCGGTAAGGCTGGCGCTGACCAGATGCGAAGCGATTTGCGCAGAGTCCCCTTCGCGCGTGCCGGCGTTGGTCACGACGTAGTAGCGGTTCTCTGTCTGCTTGAAGATGATCAGGTCGTCGATGACCGTCCCGCGCTCGCTCATCAGCAACGTATAGCGCCCCTGCCCATCGGCCATGCCGGAGAGATCCCGGCTGACCACGCGCTGGAGCGACTCCAGCGCGCCCGGGCCTTCGACCAGCAATTCGCCCATGTGGCCGGTGTCGAACAGGCCGGCGGCTGTGCGCGTGGCATTGTGCTCTTGAAGGATGTGCGTGGGGTAGTCGAGCGGCATGTCCCAGCCGCCGAAATCGATGACCTTGGCGCCCGAGGCGATGTGCGTTTCAAATAGCGCTGTGCGATTGGCCACGCGTCACTCCTTAGAACAACGAACTGCTAGTAGCGCCGGCCTCCGTGCCGGTGATGTTCGCGCCGGCCTCCGTGCCGGTAAACTGCGAACGAAGATCGTTATTGTGAAAGAAACATAGAGCGATTTTGAGCTTGCCGCAAGGACTGAACTTAGCGCGATTATTCAGCCCGTAACTTCGCCAACGCTCACTTCAAGATATCCGCCAGTGCCGCCGACAATTGCCGTTTCACCTCTTCGCGAATCATCTTCTGCAACGCCTGCTTGAAGCCGCGTGCGGGACTCGCAGAATCGTCGCCCATGTCAGCGCTCTGCGCCGGCTTCGTTTGAGGCGCGACCGGGGCGGGCGCTTTCGGTGCCGGCTTGTTCTGCAGCGCGGTAGTACTGGTCGGCAGGGACGCCGGCACCACCTTGACTTTAGGCGCTTCCGGCTTGGCTTTGGGGCTCTTCGCCGGCGCTGCCAGGACCACTTCGGTTCGTGGAGCACGAACGCGTTTCGGCTTATCGGCGGTTGCCGGCTTTTCGACGCTGCGAACAACTGCGGGCGCAGGCGATGCTGTTTGCGCGACGGCTGCGATCGGCATCTGTGGCGGTCCTTCCTTTGGCTTCAACGGCGTTATTGGAACCACGGGCGTGTTGAAAACAGACGTCCGTTTTCTAGGTCTGGGCATGAATCGCTTCCCTTTCTTGCGAAGCCTGGCAATGGGCTATTTTGAAATGCTCAACGTTGCAGATTCGGCGGTGATTTTCAGACCCGGGACAGTAACGATTCCCTCAGCGTCGGCTTTGCCCTCTCCTTTTGCCGCACCAAAGGCCCATTTGAAGGATTCTCCGGCCTTGAATTGCAGATTCTGGACTCGCCGGAGCGATACGTCGGCCGTGGCTTCCTTCGGGATCTCGAAGCTTGTCTTCAGATCGGCGGCCGAAGTCAGCATGAGCGCCATTTCGAGCTTGTCCTTGGCATCGCTGATGTTCTTCCACCTGAAGAACGCGTTCATCTGCCCCGGCGCTTTCTCGTTCATGTTGTCGGGCCACGGGAGTTTGGTATTCGTGCTGGCATTGCAGAAAACAGGATAGGCTTCGTTCTTCTTCACGTTGAGCCAGTCGAACGAATTGATCAGGTCGTTGATCTTCGAAATCATGGCGTGATTGTTCGCGTGGCCGAAGGGTCCCCAGTAGAAATAGAGCGCGTATTTACGGTCGTTCATCGCTTTGACGAACTTGTCGTGATTGGTGGACCACTTGTCGTTCGGCGCGGAATAATCGATGCACACCGGCGGATCGGGCAGTTTGACTTTGTCCGGCACTTTTTCGGGCGGGAAGTACATCCGCGCCGCGGCGTGTTCGACGCCGGCGGGCACGTTGGCTTTGATCGACGCAAAAATGTCGCCGTTGCGCAGGCCAAGTCCCAACGTGCCGCTGCCGCCCATCGAATTGCCGCACAGATAGACGCGGTTGGGATCGATCTCGTACTTCTGCATCACCCATTTGACAGAATCAATGACGCGGCGCTCCACAGGCATCGGATCGCCGCCGGCATTCTTCTTGGTCAGATTGGCGTCGCCGGGATGCATGCCGCCCCACCACCAGTCGCCCTGGTTGTCACGGCAGTCGAGATAAAGCGCGTAAAAATCCTCGGGGGAGTGGTAGATGTCGTGATTGCCGACATCACGCGTGCATTTCAGGCACGAGACGACGTCGTGACCGGCGGAATGCAGCACGACATACAGCGGCGCCTGCTTCCGATCCGCCTTTGGATGCACAACGATGAAGATGTCCTGCTGGGGCGCCTTGTAGCCCCATTCCGGTTTCACGCCATGCTGAAAAATCTCGTATTGGCGGCCGTTTATCGTGAGATCCTTCGTTGGATTCCAATCCGCCTCAGCGGCGAACATGGAAACGGAGGCCAACAACAATGCTGCAAGCAATGTTCGCATCAGTTCGCTCTCTCCCAAAACAAAGTGCCGGGCAAACAACACCCCGGCACTTTTTCCTAAGCCGTCTGGGCTTACTTGGCCTTCGCGGCCTTGCCGGAATTACCTGAGCAGCCTTATATAGCACTTTTACCTTGCCGACGTAAACGTACTTCTTGCAGTTCGAAATGCTGCGTATTCACGCGTGAACAGCCGATAATAAGTTCAGTGTCGGTTGTCTTTCGCCGCCCAGGTCGAGATTCGTTTTCGAGGCATGCATGATTCGCCGTACTCCATGGGATTCCACCAAGCGAAATAAGTTGCTCGGATTTGTGTTGCTGATCGGCGCTCTGGTCGTCGGCGCGGCGACCATCTCGTTTTTCTGCCGGCGCTCGAAATCGCCGCAGGTAGTTCCGGTCGCCGAAGTGCCGGCGTGTTCACCGGCCGTGGCGACAGGGTGGCGCGTTGAGGTCGCGGGCGATTCCAGCCGCTCGCAACACTTCAGCGGCCATTACGCGGCTGGGCAGGTTCTGTTCGTTCCGGCTGGAGCGACATTCCTGGTGACTCCCGAACCGCCAAATTGCCAGGGCATGCTTTGCGAGAAATCGCTCGATGGAAAGTTCGATCACGACGGCGGCGAACTGAATATCCCCACCGAGAAGAACGGCCACTTGATCCAAGAGTGCCGCGCTCCGTTCCATCCAGGACTCTACCCGTTGGTGTGGAAGACGGCACAGACTCTCGTTCCTGCGGCGATGTCGGCTTCAACCAGCGGCGGCGCCGCGACACCAGCAGTCACGCTCAACCTGATGGTGCTTTCGCGCGCTGAAGCCCAAACAAAGGGAGATCGCACGAGCGTCAAGGTCAATGGCAGCAGCATCGGCGCATACCACGATCCAGCGCAATCCAGCGTGCGCCGCGTCCGCGAGAATGCGCACCTGTACAAGCCGCCGGAATTCTTCGCGGTGCTCACGCCTGATACCATCCCGCTGAGCATCGGACCGGACTTCGATCTGGGACAACTCGTCGCGTTCAAGGACTATCACGGTCCCGACGGCAAAAAGGTCTATACAACCATCCGCCACACCGACGTACTGCCGCCGCGGCCCGAGCTGATCGACAAGCTCAACAAACTCCGCGATCGGCTTCGGTCCAAAGGCGTCAAGGTCACGAAGTTCTGGATCACCAGCGGTTTTCGCACGCCGGAGTACAACCATTCCATCGGCGGCGCCGCGTACAGCCGGCATTGCTTCGGCGATGCCGTCGATCTAGTGATCGACGAAGACGACGACAAGAAGATGGACGATCTGAACGGCGATGGCCGCATCGATCGCAAGGACGGGATCATCATTGGCAATGCGTGCCGCGAACTGGAACTGGAAGGCGCAGTGGTGCCCGGCGGGATTGGCGTCTACGAGTGGCAAGCGGACGATTCGGTCGGCAGTCACGTGCACATCGATTGCCGCGGCTACATCTCGCGCTGGGGCCAGATCGGCAGCGGCCGGACCAAGAAGACGTTTGTCTGGTGGCCCAAAGCGGAATTTCAGGAAGAGGATTCGGGAGAGTGAGCGGATTTTGGATTCTTGATTTTGGATTTTGGATTCAGAGAAGAAAGACCGCGCTCGTAAACTGCAACGCGCGAGAAAGTCATCATCCCCGATACACAGCAACAATATTCTCGGGTGGAACATCCGGCTGGAATAAGTGCGCCGGGCCGAGGATGTATCCCCCGCCCTTCCCCAGCGTCTGGCAATAGCGCTGAACCTCAGCGCAAATCTCTTCCGGCGTGCCGCGCGGCAGCAGATTCTGCATATCGATCCCGCCGTGGAAGCAGAGCTTCTCGCCGAAATCCGCCTTGAGGCGCTCAGGTGACATTTCTGGGCCGGTCGGCTGAATGGGATCGAGAATATCCACGCCCAGCGCGATCAGTTCCGGAATAAACGAGCGAATGCAGCCGCAACTGTGGTAGAGCGCCTTCGCGCCCAAATCGTGAATGCAGTCCACCAGTTCCTTTATGTACGGCGCGACAAATTCCCGGAACATGGGAACTGAAATCAGCGGGCCCTTCTGCGTTCCGAGGTCGCTGATGATCAAGAACAGATCGATTCGTCCCTTCGTTGCTTCGGCAGCACGCGTGTAGTCCTGTTTGTAAAAGTCAGTGAATTTGCGGCTCATAAAATGCACCCACTCGGGCTGTTCCACCATGTCGATAAACATATTCTCCCAGCCGCGAACCAACGCTGGTCGCTGCCACACGTCGGCAAATCCGTACAGCAGAGCGTACCGCGACAGGCGCTCGCATTGAGCAGGCAGCACGCTGTAGTTAATGCTCTCCGGACTCGGCCACGGAAAGCGCTCGATGTCCGCAAAATCCTGCGCGCTCGCGAGCGCGCCCGGCAAGTCCTCCCGCATCGGCCCCCACGGCGTCTGCCGGTAAACGTAGCGTTCCCCCCAGAAGTTCTGGAAGACACCCTCGCCGATTGGAACTTCCGCAGGGCCGGGCGCATCCAGGTGACGCACGTCAATCCCCAGGCTGTCGAGCACGTGGTCCTTACTTTCAGTGCCAAAATGTTCGAGCAAGCGTTTCCACGCTGGCGGCTCCGCCCAGAAGTCGCGCGGAGTGCGATCGGGCGAACGATGGTTGATCGCCGCCGAAACGCGCTCCCGCGGCGAAAAACCTGATAAAGATCTCGACGTTGCCATAGTACCTCCTGAAACTCCTGATTACTCCATTCCCAATGAAACGGGGCAGATAAATCTGCCCCGTTTCTGCACCAATCACCAAGTACCAATAACCATTCACCAACTACTGCGAGAACTTCCCGCTGGCGCCGCTGTTGAACTTGGACGTGTAGAGGAACAGGAACGAATCGCCGATGACCAGCGTATTCGCAACGTTCACCACCACCGGGATCAGCACAGGCTTGGCCGGCGCAATGGTGTTTTGATTTATCACGCCCATCTCGGCGAAGGCGTTAGTCATCTTCACGCCCTTGATCGAGACCGTCACGGTCTTCTTCACCGGGTCAATCAGCAGAGAAACATTCTTGTTCGTTGACTTGATGCCCTTGCCGCCGACCGTGGCTTTGATGGAGAAGGATCCGACGAAGATCGTGGCCGCCTTCCCCACCTGGTTGCTCAAACCGCTGACATTCTGCATCTGAATGGCGAATGAATCGCTCGGTTTGACGGCCTTCGGCCCAAAGGCAATCTTGAACGCGCCCTTACCCGTGGTCTGGGACGAGATCACCGGCGCTGCCGCGAACACGTTCAAGGTGGTGCTGTTGGACTGTCCCTGCGAATCGGTCACCTTCAGCGTCACCGTGTACATGCCCTGGGCAGTGTAGGTATGGTCAACCGTGGGGCCGTTGCCCTTGCCGCCGTCACCGAAGTCCCATACGTAGGTAACAATGTCGCCGTCCGGGTCCACGGAGGTCGTGCCGTCGAAATGGACCTTGAACGGAACCACGCCCAGACGGCCAGGGGTTGCGACGATTACTGCCGTCGGTGGGGTGTTGGTCGTTTCGGCCAGGTTGGTGACTGCGCGGACACGATTGTTGCCCGTGTCCACAATGATCAGTCCGAGGGTAGGGTCGAAGGCCAGTCCGCGCGGCTGCGCCAGAAGAGTCTGGATCCCTGGCAGACCGTCGCCATTGAATCCCGCCGCTATCGGATCCCCGATAACAAGCTGGGCCAGTCCGTCCGCGATCCGCCCAACCGACGCGCTGCCGTCCGAGACGTAGATCTTCCCCGCCGTATCGATGGTAAGCCCGGCGACTGACAAACTCACCTCAAAGGCACTGATCGGGTTGTAGTCCATGCTGTCGGCGCCGCCGCCAGCGAGGGTGGTGATAATGTTGGCTGTACTGACGATGTGCAGCCTGCCCAGCGACGAAATGTTTTCGCCAATGTACAGGTCGCCATTGGCATTGAAGACGATCTTATGCGGATCGGCCAGGCGGGCTGCCAGCGGATTGCCGCCTTCGCCGTTTTCGCCGGCAATGCCTTCGTCAATTCCGGCGACCGTAACAATCGTGCCATCGGCCATGACCTTGCGCACGATGTTGTTGCCGGTATCGGCGATGTGCAGTTCTCCGGTTGGACTGAAGGCCAGCCCGCCCATGCTGCTGCTCAGACACGACTGCAGGGCATTGACGTTGTTCGGCTGGTTCGATGCACTGCGCCCCGGGATGCCCGCAAACACGGAGATTATTCCACCTGCCACCTTCCGCACCGTGATGTCGGTCCCGTCTGTGAAGAAGACCGCGCCATTGGCATCCACGGCAATGCCTTCCACGGGGCCAATAGATGTGGCCGTCGCCGGTCCGCCGTCAGCGCCGCCGATGCGCTCGCTGCCCGTCCCCGCCACGACTGTGAAGGTTGACTGCGGGGCCGTGGCGCCCAGCGTGATCCGGCGGTACTGCGTAACCCCGTCGTCGCCGACCAGGATGTCGGCGCCAAGGAAAGCCACCGGCGTGAAGTTGGTGAACTGGAAGTTGGTTTGCAGATTGTACCCATTGACCAGCACGTTGCTGAACTGTCCAGCTACGACCGGGAACTGCGCGCCCGTTGGGACCGGCGCCGAGGTTCCCGCCGTGAACAGACTCAGTGCGAGGGTGCGGATCTGCGTGCCACTTGCATCCGCAATGGCCAGGTTCGTCCCATTGCTGGCGAATCCGGTCACGTTGACACCGCCGGGCAGCACCGCCGTCAGCGGCGCGATGGTATAGAACTGCGCCAGAGTCGCGGCGTTGCGCACGTCTATCTGGTTGCCGCCACCCAGAACGAAGACGACCGCCGTACCACCGATGGTGCCGGTGGCGATACCGCGGCAGTTGGCCAACGATACCGCGTTTGTCGTCGTAATCGCCGCCGGGTTCGTATAGTCGATACGAGTCAGGCCTCCGGGGGCGCTCGCCGTCACCACCACGGTGGCGCTGAGCGGAGCCAGATATGCCAGCCCCGGCACGAACTGATCGACGGTGATATTCCCGCCCGCAACCACCAGCAGGCGCGAGTTGCCCTCATCGGCAACCACGAAATCGCTCGTGCTGGTGCCCACAACGGAGAACGGCGTATTAAGGAGAACGTCTGTCGCCTTCTGGCCTACGCGCAAATTCGGATTAACCGGATTTCCGTTGGCCAGCACCGTGGTGAAATCGACGTCCGGAGCCCTGTTCCCGGACAACCCCGGCTTGCCGCAAACGGTGCTGATGACACCCGCCGGGCTCACTGCGCGAATGGTCTGGCCGCTCACAAGGGTCTGAGGATTGGTGTCTGCGAACAGCACTGTTCCGTCAGCCAGCACGGAAACCTGCGTCCCCAGTCCGGTCAGCTTGGCCGTAGCGGCCGGACCGCCGTCGCCGTGGCTTGATCGGTAGCCATTGGTGGTCACATTGCCAGCGATCACCGTGATGGTGCTGGCCGTCGGGTCGAACTGGTAGATGTTGTGATTGCCCTGAATGTCACTGGCATCGAAGAAAAGGCCGCCCGTAGAACTGCGAGCCACCTGCGACGGCGAGAAGATCGGCGCGCCAAGCGCCGGCATCGCGGCGTTCGTGCTGAGCTTCTGATGGAAACTGAGCGGAATGAAATTGTTCCGGCGGATTGCATTCGTCGCGCCAGCGATGGTGTTGACGGTGCTGCCGACAGTGAACTGGCGTACCACGAAGTTCTGATCGTCTACAAAAGTCACCACGCCACCGGCCGCAACCAGTCTGCCGTTCGAGACCCTGAGGCGGGGGTCGTCGTTCCGAGGCGTCTGATCGTCGGTCGCCGCCGCGCCATTCGCCACCACCTGAATGTCGTCGCCAGCAACGGTGGTGTTGGATGTGTTATTTGCGCCTGCAAAAATACGGGCTGGCCGCGAAGTGTTGTCCACGACATCATCACCGCCCGGCACTGAATCGATAATTCCATTGGGCCCTGCAGTCACCACGACACCCAGTCGCGGAGTGCTCGGCGCAGCAAGCGTTCCTTCGCCGCGGAAACCTTGGAGCGAGGACTGTCCGCCTTCGGTCACTTCGCCGAAGACCGTTTTGATCGTGCCGCCCACAGTGAATGACCGGATGCGGTTTGCAGCTTGATCGAAGAAGAAGATCGTTCCGCCATCCACGGCCAGTGCGCCGGGGTTCACGCCGCCGACCTGGTTAACGGTCACCGTGGCCGTGATGGTTTGAAGAGCACTCTTGGTGCCATCATCGGGATACAGCGTGCCCACCAAAGTCACATCGTTGCCCGGTGCCGCCACGGTCGAGTCCAGCACGCCGGCGATGACGACCGAGGTGCCGTCGGCCTTCAAATTGCGAATGGCGCCGGAGCTGGTCGAGTAGATCAAGGTGCCATCGCCCAGCAGAGCCAGGTCGCGGAATTGGCCGCCCAACGGGGCATTCACCACGCTGCTGCCGCTTCGGGATTGACCCGCGGTGCCGTCGCCGGCGATCAACGCGAGGCGCTTGTCCGCGGCGGCGATTTTGTAAATGCAGCTGATGCCCCTGGCGCCAATGAAGATGTCGCCGGCAGCGTTGACCGCCAAGCCCCCGATGCTGTTCGGCAGGTTTGCATCGGTTGCGATACGGCCGATGTCGGCAATCTGAAAAACCATAGTGCCGTTGCCGGCAACGGTCGTCACGATTCCGTTTGTGTCGATCTTGCGGATG
The DNA here is from genome assembly GCA_036504595.1 of Planctomycetota bacterium. Lineage (GTDB taxonomy): Bacteria > Planctomycetota > SZUA-567 > H5-PLA8 > H5-PLA8 > DASXUX01. Next base: position 44,269 of record DASXUX010000108.1, read on the forward strand.
CGCCCGTTGCCCTGGTCGAGGACGTACAGATTATTGGACGCGTCAATCGCCAGAAGCGTCGGGCTGCTGAAACGCGCGTTGGCAGCCGACACGCCTTCCGCCGCAGAGCCGGAAACAAGCTGGCCCGCGAACACCGTCACAGCAGCGCCATTCTGCTTGATGATGCGGTTATTGTCCGTGTAGTAAAGGACTCCGGCTGAATCCCGTGCGATTCCGCCGCCCAGCGACGTCAGCGGCATCGTCGTGGCGTCCGTCGCGCCATTCCCAGTATTGCCGCCGATCAGCGTCGTGACGACGCTATCCAGCAGGCCGCGTGGTGCGGCGTCAGCCGACCAGCCGCGCGCTGCTCCAAAAACAACCGCGACGACGCTCAAAACGCACGCCGCCCTGCCTAAGCGTAAGCGACCCATGTCCCCTCCTCCAAATCGGCAGCCGTCACCCCGGCCGCAACCCGTGATATCCCCCAAAGTGTGTTATCTAGAACAATTGTGATATAAAGTGTATTCCAGCGCGCATAGGTTTCCACAAGGATTTAATATTCCGCAGCGATTTCCGATGAAGAAAACGCCACATCGCCAAACGAACCTTGGCGGTGTGGCGACTTCTACGATGGGCCAACAAGTCCTACCTGGCTTCAATACGATACATGTGCGTCTTGGTCCGTAGGAACAGCGCCTTTCCAGAGACCGCTGGCGAGGCCATGAACTGCCCGTCGAGCACGTTCGCGGCGAGCATCTCGTAGGTGCGGCCGGCTTTCACAACTGTGGTCTTGCCTTGAATGCTCGAAAAGTAAATGCGGTCATCGGCATAGATCGGCGACGCGCAAAAACTCCCGCCAATTCGCGATTTCCAGACTTCCCTACCCGTCTCCGCTTCCACGCACGTCGCGCCACCGTCGTCGGTGACCCAGTAGAGGAGGTCGTCAATCAAAATCGGCGAGGTCGTCTTTGACCCGCCGCGGTCGAGTTTCCAGGCCACGTTTGTGCCGCTGATGTCCCCGCTGCCGTCGGCTTTGATCGCCTGTAATCCGGCACGACCTTGTCCGGTCATCGCAAACACGAGCCCCTTCCCATACACTGGCCGAGCCGCGGCCGAATAGTCCCCCGACGACAGGCGCCAGATCTCTTTGCCCGATTTGGGCTCGTACGCAAAAACCGCCTTCGACCCCGCACTGATCAACAGCGGCTTGGTGGCGCCGGCGTCCCTGCCGGCGGGCACCTCCGCAATGATCGGCGTGCTGAACGCCTTGCGGAAATCCCCTTCTCTTTCCGGCTGGCCGTTCTTGTCCAGATCGTCCCACTTGGTGGATCGTTCAGTCTTCCAGACATTTTGGCCGGTCTTTTTGTCCAGAGCCACCACGTACTGCTGGTCCACTCCGTCCATCGTCAGCACCACCAGGTCTTCGTACATCAGCAGCGAAGATCCCGGTCCTCGGTAATGCCGGCACGGCAAGTCCTCCCGCCGCCAGACTTCCTTGAAGTTCCCCGTGTCCAGACACGCCGTGCCGTAACAGCCAAAGTTCACGTACACACGCCCGGCTTCGATCACCGGCGACGCCGAACCGTAGCAGTTCACTGGGTTTGAGAGCGGCTCGGGCTTGTCGCTGTGAAACAGCTTCTCGTTGAAGAGGACCTTCCCGCTTTCAGCATCGACGCAGATCACGAAAAAGTCCTTCCCGTCGATCGTCGCCGTCGTGAGCCAGACTTGGTTGCCTAACACCACTGGCGTGGACCAGCCCTTGTGTGGAATCTCGATCTTCCACTTTACGTTCTCCGTTTCGCTCCACTTCAGCGGCAGGCCGACCGGCTTCTTGTCCGCTGAAACATGTCCGTTCCCAAACGGCCCGCGGAACTCCGGCCAATCGGCAGCCGAAAGCTCACCGCAGAAACGCAGAGATGCAAAGAACGCCAGAAGAACGAACAGCCGTTTCGAATTCGCAGGCAGGACGGGCATCGTTGAGGGTTCCTCTCCTTTATGTGTCCTCTGTGGCATGGCCGTGACTGTCTACACCAACGCAATGCATCTGTCCAGAAACGCACTCGTGCATCAGAACCGCGACCGTCAGGGAGCGGCCTTCATCCACATTCTGTCCAAGACTGCACCTGTGCAGCAAAACGACCGTCAAGAAGTGGCGTACGGATTGTCGCGCCAAGCAAACGATGTTCCACGTGGAACATCTCAGTTTAGCCTCATAATTTTATATGTGTTTATATGAGTTTGACTCATGCGGACACGATTGACCGTGTGCTATACTACTTCCCGGAGACGACACCATGGGCTCTCAAAAAGCCGGTTGGCACCGTGGCAAAGGACCGCTTGTCCGCACCAGCCTCGGCCACGCACGCGTCCGCAATTGGCAGAAACAGGCGCTGCACTCCGTCCCCGCATCTGAGTTGCAGTGCCCGATCACGATTGACTATCTCTCCCCGTACGGCAAACACTTTGATCAGGCCATCTATGCTTTCGACCAGAAAGCCGCACATAGCCATCTGCGCTACGCGATCTCCTCGATCTCCGGCAATCATCGCTGGGGCTACAACATTCAGATGCTAGTCTCGGAAGGTTCCGCCGACATAGCGAGGACGATCGTTCGGCAACTCGCGCCACCCCCGCGCGGCAAACGGCGCTTCAAAGTCGACCATTCCTGGACCGACCTCCTGAAACCCGACGACGCCGATTTCAACGGCTGGCACGTCGCTCTCTATCAGGAATACCCCGACCAGCGCCGAGACGGCCAGCGTTACTACGCCCTCCTTTTCAGAGACGAAGAGCGCACTCAATTTGGAATTCAGGAGTTCCTTGGAACGGACTTGCTGCAGCAGCAATGGCCGATGCGACGTTGGCGCGAACTCGCCGTCAGGGCCAACCACGATCCGAAGTTCCGCCGCCAACTTCTCTCAAACGACCCCGACCTCCCCAAAATGTGGCGCCGCCATTAGCGCTACTGTCTACTGACTACTGACTACTGGCTACTTCACCCTCCCCACCTTCTTCTTCCGCTCCACCGGCTGTTTGGCTTTCTTCTTGTCCACCTGAATCGTGCATTGAGCCATCTTCCCGTTGTTCCTGGCTGTGACGACATAGGTTCCCGGCGCCGTGTACCAGTGCGTCGTGTTTGCTCCGCTCCCGATCGAGCCGTCCCCGAAGTCCCAGCTCACATCCGTATCGTTGCTGTACGCCGTAAACGCAACATCCACCTTCCGCACGCCGGTGGATGGCGAGGCCGAGATATCTAAAGCCGCCACTGTCGTCGCAGGATTACCGGAACAATACAAACTCCGGATCCCGGCCTCGTCGTCCATGTGCAGCGTCTCGGCTCCCGGATACACGACCGAATTCATGGTGGGAAGATCGCCCGGTCCCCATGCGCCGACGACCGCAGCCGGAGCGCGATCGGAGTGATCCAGGCCCAGCGCATGGCCAAGTTCGTGCAGCAGCACCGCGTCCAAATCCGACGGGCGTTTGCCTGTCTTGGACGCCGAACCCACTCCGCGCACGCCGTTCCGTTGCCAATCGTACGAAGTCGCATTGATCACGATCTTCGCCGTGGTGATCTCGTGTCCGGTTGCATCGAAGGTCGTGCACGCTAAAGAGACCTCGTCGGTGAGCATCGTCCCAGCGCTGTCCCACAGCACCGTTACGCCGCCCGTCCCTTCCGAAAACGCCAGCGCTCCACCCGTCGTCTGGCGCCACTCCTCAGTGACCACCAGCATCGATTCCCGCACGATCTCCGGTGCGCCCGGCGCCACAGTCCAGCACACCGTGCGGTTCAGTTGCGCGGCATCCTTCCACGAGAACGACAATCCGTCCGGCGTGTGATACGTCTGGTAGGCCAGACTCTTCCGCCCGAGCGCCATGTTGACCATCAGCACCGCCGCGCTGGCGAAAACGAACATCTGCGCAACCCGTACGATGTACCTTCTCATGCTGATGCCTCCCGACCAAGCAAAGGCATCTCTCGGGCCAATCCGCCGCCATCACGAAGATGCGCCAGTTCCTCCTATGAAACGCGCCCTCAGAAGCGGTCTCCCACGCCCCTCCGTATCCCTCACCACCCCGCGTCCCGCCCGACAAACTGTCCGACCCTCTGGACATCTCGTACTCGCGTTCGCAAGCCAGGAGGATTGCGCTGCTATCTCCCGCCTACTGCCTAGCCCGGACAAGCCGGACACGGCGAAATCCGAACCTGCATCCGAACGAATGATGAATGATGAATGCGGAATGATGAATATGGCTGCAACGGCGCAAGAGCCAACGCCATAGACCTGATTCCTCATTCATCATTCCTCATTCCTCATTCCTCATTCATCATTTCCTTGAGTTTCAAAATCTTGTCCAAAAAGCACAAGATCCACACACGAAGGGACTACTTCCGTTCATCTCCACGTCTCCCCGCCGTTCCTCTTCAGATTACTCCTTCGATAGACGAAACTTTCCAGGTGCCTGTTTGACGCGCCCTGGAGAAAAAGCTATAGATGCTTGCATTGTCAACGCTTTTGCCTAATATACGTTGCTTCATGCTCAAGCGAACGGCGGTTCGACAACCTGCTTTGGCGCTCTCTGCCACCCTGCTCTTGCTTCTACAAATTGCAGGGCAGACGGCATTTACGGGTGAAGCCCCGGCGCCCAAACCGCCGGTTCCAAGCCCTGCTCCTACCTCAAAAACCGCTGGCGTCCTGCCCGAAGTCAACTGGTCGGCCGTCAAACAGTCGTTTGATGAAGCCAAAAATGCCGTCGTCCTCACCGGTTCGGCGTGGGTGCGCTTTCGAGGCAACAAGCTCGAAGCGGATAATATCGTCTTCTTCCGCGAATCGCGCGAAATGTACGCCGAAGGCAACTGCCGCCTGCGCACAGGAGAATCGGAAATCGCCGCCCAAGCCGTTTACATCGACGTTCCCAATGAAACTGGCTATCTGATCGACGCGACGGTTCGAGTCTCCACGGCGCCCAGCGACCTCACCGGCAAGAAGGGCAGCGGAGTCCTGCGAGCCGACAGCCGCACCGCCTTGTCGCAAGAAGAGAAGCCCGCCAACCCTCTGCGCGGCACGACTCTGCTGAATCGTTCGCGCGACCTGTATGGCACCTATCTGCTGCCTGTGCAGGATCCTCAGGCGCGCACGAACGTCGTCTTCAAAGCCGAGAAGATCGTCAAGCAAAGCCGCCTGCTCTACACCGCGGAAAACGCCTACCTGACTCCCGACGACATGGTTCATCCGATGTACGGCCTGAAAGTCGGCGAGTTGGATTTCTATATGTACGAGGCTGGCGATCAGGCTAACCCGGAGCAGCGCGATCTGAAGCCGCAGAAGATCGTGGCGAAAGCCGCGCGCATCGACATCCTCGGCTTTACGCTCTTCCCCTTCCCCACCGTCACCTACGACATGGTCAAGCGCCAGTCGTACGTCGAATCGCACTTCGGCCGATCCAGCCGCTTCGGTTACTTCGCGCTGAATCGCATGGGCTACAATCTCGGCCCCGGCGAAGACAAGTCCTTCGCGCCCACGCACGTGTACTTGGATGTTGACGAACGCTCCGCTCGCGGGCCGGCGCTCGGCGGCGAAGTGGATTGGCAAACCGGCGCGCGCCCGATCGACGGAACGGGTGACAAGAACAGCCTCGAACGCGGCTACGGCCGGCTTCGGGTCTATTCGCTCGACGAGATCCAGACCTCCCGCACCGACGACGTCAACCGCGCCAAACGCGACCTCGAACGCCGCATTCAGCCCCGGATCGACGGTTTCCCGCGCCGCCAGTACGACGCCAATTTGCTCTTCGTCCGCCGGCGCGAACTCGACAACGCCGGACCGCCATCGTTCGACCTGCAGGAGCACCGTGACGATTTCCGCGGTTTCGTTGACTTCCAGCATCACCAGCCGCTGCGCCGCTTCGCAGGCATCGACAACCTCGTCGTTGATCTGAAGTACCAGCGGGATTCCGATCGCGACTTCATGCATGAATACTTTCCGCGCGACTACATCTCTCAAGGCCAATCCGAGGCGCTCGCCTCGATTCGCAAGCCGGGCGACAACTACTCACTGGAGCTCCTCTACCGCACCAATCCCGAACCGTTCGACGCCAGCGCGCCGCGGAGCCCGGTGGAACACGGCGTATTCACTGGCTATGAGCCTGCGCTGACGTATTCGTTGACGCCGACGCCCATTGCCGGCGGTTTCTATGTCAGCACCGAAGTTCAGGCCGCGCGCATGAAGCGCTATTTCGAACGCGACATCTACGACCAGCACAATCTGGAAGCCGGCCGCGCGTACGGCATCGTGGACATCTCGCGGCCGTTCAAATGGGGCCCCGTCAACATCGTTCCACATGTCGGCACGCAGCAGGCCGGTTATGACAACTCGCGCGACGATGGCGCCATCGGGCAAGGCGCGGCGACGTACGGATTGGATCTGACCAGCCGTTTCTACGGCACGTTCCCGGACCTCGAAAACGAAGCCCTCGGCCTGAAGAACGGCATGCGGCACATTATTGAGCCCCGCATCAGCTATCGGGGCATCAGCGATACCACTGTAGACCCGGTGAAGGTCTTCGATTTCGATGAAGTCGACAACCTGACAGCTATTGACCGCGTCACCTTCGCGATCGACCAGACCTTCCAGACGCACCTCGAGAAAAAAGATGGCACCGGCATGAGCACCTACAACTTCGCGGGCCTGGATACCGCTCTGGACTACTATCCCCGCAACCGCGATCAGCAGCGTCTGCTCCACGGCGACGCGCTCGATCTGTGGCGCACGGACGGCTATTTCCGGGTGCTCGACACCTTCCGTCTCGGCGCGTCGGTCGGTTTGCGGCCAGAGGACTTCAAGACCGAGACCTCCGCCTACAGCCTGACGATCGATCCCGGCACGCGCTGGCGCGTCAAAGTCGAAGAACGCTTCAACTATTCCGAACTGCGGCGCGCCATCTTCGGCTCGGACCAGGTCAGCGTCCGTCTCGACTACCAGGTCAGCGAACGTTGGGGCTTCATGCTCGAAGAGATCCGCGAGCGCCGCAAGTCCCTGTTGACGCTGCAGGGCCGGCAGGTCGAACGCATCGGACTCACCCGCAGCTACGGGCCACTCGACGCGACCTTCGCCTACTCCATCGACCGCAACCAGAACGATCACTCCGTTTACGCCAGCGTGCGCCCAACGGCCTCTTACCGCAACGTCATTGTGCCCAGCCAGGATTTGCTGGTCGCGCAAGGCGAAGTCTCAGGCGATCAGGAAGCGCCGGAAGAACGCAATTTCGACCCGTTCGACCTGCTGAAGAAGCACAAGAAGTCCAAGACCGCTCCGACGCCGCGCAACAAGGACGTCCCGCAACCGCCACAGCCAGGATCGACCGCGGGCGCCTTCCGCGATCCCGATTCCCTCGGCGCAAAGTCTGCCGACGTGTTCCGCAGTCCCGACGAAAATCGGCAGAAGCCGCCCATTCGCCTGGACACTGACGATTGGACCACGCCCGCCGTTCCCGCCACCAATCGCCAGAAGTAGAACAACGAGCCGGGGACGATTGAACGGTCGCTAAGGTCCGCGATCCAAAATCTAAAATCTAAAATCCAAAATGAAACCGGTTGTGGTAAACTGCCGCAAACTTTTTCAGGAGAACTTCTATGCGCAAGAGTTTCGTCCTTTGTCTCACCGTTCTGCTCGCCGCCTCTACGCAGGCCGCCGTCAGGATGCCGCACATCTTCAGCGACAACATGGTCCTGCAGCGCGACAAGCCCGTGCCGGTCTGGGGCTGGGCCAACAAAGGCGAAACCGTCAAGGTGAAGTTCGGCGCCGCCGAAAAAAGCGCCACGGCCGACGATGCCGGCAAATGGATGCTCAAGCTCGACGCCATGCCCGCGAACAAAACGCCGGGCGAACTGGTCGTCAGCGGCGAGAACACGCTGACTTTTAAGAACGTCCTCGTCGGCGAAGTCTGGGTCTGCTCCGGGCAGTCCAACATGGAATTCGGAGTCGGCGGCTGCTTGAATGCTCCAGCGGAGATGAAGGCCGCGGACATTCCCATCATCCGCCACATCAAAATTCCGTACGTGCATTACCCCTTCCCGCAGACCGACGTGGACGCGCGCTGGCAAGTCGCCGCACCTAACAACATCGGCGGCTGCACGGCCGTGGGCTTCTTCTTCGCCAAAGAACTCATCAAGGAACTCGATGTTCCCGTCGGCCTGATCGACAGCAACTGGGGCGGCACGCGCATTGAACCCTGGATTCCGCGCGAAGGCTTCGCTGCCACGCCCGAACTGAAGGACATGAGCAAGCAGATTGAAGAGAGCTACCCGGACAGTGAAGTCGGCCAGAAGCGCTGGCAGGATTACGTCGCGAAGATGAAAGAGTGGTTCCCGCAAGCCGAAAAAGCGCTGACGACCAAACAGTTCCCGCCGCCCGCTCCCGCCGAACCGGCGCTCAACGGCGACAACCAGCAGCTCACCCATCTGTACAACGGCAAGATTTCCCCGCTGGTCCCGTACGCGATCCGCGGCGCGCTGTGGTATCAGGGCGAATCGAACGGCGGCGAAGGCGACTCTTATGTTCACAAGACGAGGGCGCTTGTCGGCGGCTGGCGTCAGCTCTGGGGCCAGGGCGACTTCTCCTTCTACTGGGTGCAGCTCGCCAATTTCCAGAAGTCCGATCCCAACCGCCCCGAGATGGGCGATGGCTGGGCCCGTGTGCGCGAGGCCGAACTCAACGCGCTGTCCATCCCCAACACTGGTATGGCCGTGATCATCGACATCGGCGACGCCAACGACATTCATCCACGCAATAAGCAGGACGTCGGCAAGCGCCTGGCGCTGTGGGCGTTGGCCAAAGACTACGGCAAGACCCTTGTCTACAGCGGGCCGCTGTATCAAAAATCAGCGGTCGAAGGCAACAAGATGCGCATCACCTTCGACAGTGTCGGCAGCGGTCTGATGCTCGGTGAAAAGAAAGGCCTGGAGCCCGTCGTCGAAGCCAAGGACGCCAAGCTGAAGTGGGTTTCCATCGCCGGCGAAGACAAAAAGTTCTATTGGGCCGATGCCGTCATCGACGGGAAGACTCTGCTGGTCTCCAGTGAAAAAGTCCCGACCCCGGTGGCCGTGCGCTACGCGTTCGGCATGAATCCCGAAGGAGCCAACCTGTACAACAAGGAAGGCATCCCCGCATCGCCCTTCCGCACCGACAAGTGGTAGTTGGTGCTTGGTGAGTGGTACTTGGTAAAAACGCAGAGGCGCGGTGACGCGGAGTTTGAACTCAACTCTGTTCTCCGCGCCTTTGCGTCTCTGTTCCGAAGATTGGTGCCACTGGCTCATTCACGCGCTCTATATTGGGGGCACATCATGCGGATTCTAAGCCTTGCCTTCGCAGCGGCGGCATGTCTCGCTTTTCCGATTTTCGCGGCCGTGGAGGTCAAAACCGAACAACTCAACCCCGCCGACCCGGCGTGGAAGTTCAAAACGATTCCCGGCCCCTCGAAGTCCGACATCGCGCAGCATGCAAAGGTCACACTCGTCGGCAATCAGCTCGAACCTTCCGCCGGCGACGCCTCCGTCCTGGTCAATGGCCGCCTCACCAACGATCCCCTCGATCTCGCGGAAGAAACGCTGCTCACCAACGCCAACGCCGACGGCGGCAACCTTGTCATCGACCTGGGTCGCTCGCAGCCCGTCGCCGCCGTGGGAAGCTACTCCTGGCACGAATGGAATGTGGATCAAGGTGCCCGCGGCCCGCAGGTTTATACGCTCTACGGCAGCGCGGGGGACAATCCAGATGCAGCGAAGCTGGATGGCTGGACAAAACTCGCAGACGTGGACACTCGGCCCGACAAGACGGGCCAGAGTTGGAACGGCCAGCACGGCGTGTTCATCACCGATAGCACCGGCAAGCTCGGCGATTTCCGCTACTTGCTCTTCGCGCTGCAGCGTACGCGTTCTCCCTTGCAGCCCAACCCCGCTCTGACCGGCACGCTCTTCGCCGAAATTGACGTTCACACCAAAGACACCTTGGCCAAAGCCGGCGACGCAATCATCGCGCTGCCCGTAAAGGTCACCGATGTCTGGGTCGTCTTCAAGACGCACCTCGACATCGGCTACACAGACACGATCGAAAAAGTTCTGACCAAATACCGCGTGAGCATGATGGAAGGCGCGCTGAAGGTCGTCGATGCCTCGCGCAGCCTGCCGCCGGAAAATCGCTTTTCCTGGACCTTGGCCGGCTGGCCACTCGCGCACGTTCTCGGTCCGCTGCAAGACCCGGCTCGCAAGGCGCGCATCGAACAAGCCGTCAAAGATGGGGCGATCATTTGCCACGCCCTCCCCTTCACGTACCAGACCGAAAGCGACGATCTGGAGGATCTCGTTTGCGGACTCGGAATCTCGTCGCAGCTTTGCCGCCAGTACGGCCGCCCGCTCCCCATCGGCGCGAAAATGACCGACGTCCCCTGCCACTCGTGGGTCTGGCCCACGCTGCTCTCGCATGCCGGAATCAAATTCCTGCAACTCGGCTGCAACGACACCAGCGCCTACGTGCGCGTGCCGCCTCTGTTCTGGTGGGAAGGCCCCGACGGCTCGCGCATCCTCTGCGACTACACACGCGTTTACGGCTCCGGCATCGTTCCGCCGAAGAACTGGCCCAGCAGAAATTATCTCGCCATGGTCATGACCTACGACAATCACGGCCCGCCATCCGTCGCCGACGTCGAGAAACTCCGCCAGCAAGCCGAAAAAAGCCTTCCCGGCGTGAAACTCCACATGGGCACACTCGACGACTTCGCCAAAGCGGTCATCGCGGAAAATCCCGACCTCGAAGTCGTCCGCGCCGACATGCCCGACACCTGGATTCACGGCTGGCTCTCCATGCCGATCGAAGCCAAAGCCGCCCACACGCTGCGCCCGCTGGAACCGGCCCTCGACAGCCTGGACACGCATCTGCGCCTGTGGAAGCTCAGCCCCGCCGCTCTCGCCCCCGCGCTGGCCGAAGCGTACGAACAAAGCAATCTCTTCAGCGAACACACCTTCGGCCCGTGGGGCCCAAAGCAAGGCCCGTGGGAAAGCGGCATCGCCAAGCGCTATCTTTATGGAGATGAATGGAAAGCCGCCCTCGCCCGCGGCGCCTACAAGAAATACGAAGCAGCCTTCGACGACAAACGCGCCTTCGCGCTCAAAGCCGACCAGATCGTTCAACGCGAACTCTCAGCGCGCCTCGATCTTCTCGCAAAATCGGTCCAAGCCAACGGCGCGCGTGTCGTCGTTTACAACGCGCTCCCCTGGCCGCGCTCCGGCGTCGTGGCCCTTCCCGGCCAGAGCGGTAAGTTCATCTTCGCCGCTGACGTCCCCGCGAACGGCTACAAGACATTTCCGATCGATCAGGCGCAGCCGCTTCAGCCGATAGCGTTGGATGCTTCCACACCTCTGGAGACGCCATTCTTCAAGCTAACCTTCGACCTCAAACGCGGCGGCGTCGCGTCCCTAATCGAGAAGAAAACCGGCCGCGACCTCGTGGATAAATCCAGCCCGTACGCCCTCGGCCAGTTCCTGCATGAACGCTTCGATCACCCGCACATGCTCGCCTTCCACAACGCGTACGGCCGCCCCGGCTACTCCTGGCCGAAAGGCGACCTGCCGAAGGATCTGGCCTACGCGGCTCTCACTCCACCAGCGTGGACGCTCGCCGCTCAACGCACCGACGCGGCCGATGTCGTCACGCTCACGGCCACCGACACGCTGAGCCTTGCCAAAGGCATCACGCTCGTCTTCACCTGCTTCCGCCAGCAGCCCTACATAGACGTCGAGTGGCGCGTGACAGACAAAACGCCCGACCCGATTCCCGAAGGCGGCTGGCTCTGCTTCCCGTTCGCCGCGGAACAGCCACGATTCCTCGTCGGGCGCCTCGGCGGGCCGATCGACCCGGCCAAAGACATCATCGCTGGAGCCAACCGGCATTACCTCTGCATCAACACCGGCGTATCGATCACGGGAAAGGACAACGCTGGCGTCGCCCTCTGCCCAATAGACTCGCAATGCGTGAGCCTCGATCAGCCCGGCCTGTGGAAGTTTTCGCTCGATTTTATTCCTCAAACGCCCTCCGTGTTCGTTAACCTTTACAACAATATGTGGAACACCAACTATCCGGAATGGCAAGGCGGTTCCTGGTCCAGCCGCGTGCGCATCTGGCCGGTCGCAGATGGCACGAATGCGCGAGCCGACTTGACCGTCTCATCTTGGGAGGCCCGATTGCCCTTGCTCGCCGCCATCGCCGACGGCGCACCGCCGGCAGTGGTGGCGCCGGCCTCCGTGCCGGCTGCATCCCTGCCGCCCACACAAGCCGGCTTGAGCGTCTCGCGCGCAGGCGTGCTGGTCACCGCGTTCGGCGCTGATCCGGATGGAAACGCCGGCACGCTGCTGCGGCTTTGGGAACAGACAGGCGTCTCGGACGAAGTAAGTGTTACGCTGCCCGCTGGCGCAACGTTCACGACCGCCATGCCGGTATCGTTGCGCGGTGAAAAGTTGGGCGACGCGATCGCGATCAAAGACGGCAAACTGGTGTTGAAACTGCCCGCGTACGCGCCGGCCAGTTTCATTCTACGTTAAGGCAAAGGAGAGACGTTTACGTGAAGTACATCCTCGCACCCTTACTTCTCGCGGGCGTTTGTCTCGCCGAAAATGATGTGAAGCCGCTTACGCTTGCGACTCGTCACGCGCTCATTCAAATCAATACGAAGGGCTTTATCATCTCTTTTAGCGCGCGCCAATCCGGAAAGGAGTATTCCCCGGCCGGGCATCCATCGCCGCTGCTCAGCCTGCACGAAAGCGGCCAGCCAAATGAGAAGCTGTTGCCGCCAGTCGCTGCGAGTCTCCGCGATGGGAAGAACGAACTCGAACTGAAATACGAAAATGGCGCTGTCGCGATCATCAAAGCGGCCGAGAAAGAAAGCTACTTCCGCTTTCAACTGGTCTCACTCACGCCGCGCGGGGTGGCGCCGGCCTCCGTGCCGGCTGGCAACGTGGACAATGTCGTCTGGGGCCCTCTGCACACAACGGTCTCCAAGATCATCGGCGATCTCATCGGCGTCGTGCGGGAGGACGACTGGGCCATCGGCATGCTCGGCCTCGACGACAACACGATCGCCGGCCCCGTCACCGATGGCGACTGCTACGGCATGGGCTACTACGTCCACTCGCCCGATCCGATGAAGTATCCATTACCAGCGAAGTACAAGGAAGGCCAGTGGTTCAACATCGGCGGCGACGGCGTCAGCGACACCGCGTTCTACTCGCACCCCGAAGAGTATTTCCAGCAAGTCTTCGGCAACGGCGCGAAACTGGAGCCCGACTTTGGCTCGACCATCGCCTACCACTCGCGCGACCGGCGCAAATCGTACACGCATTTCTTCTCGCTCCTGCCCGGCTTCAAAGGCTCCCGCCCGCGCCATCAAGTCAGCGATCCCGTTGACGTGGATTTCATCGGGTCGGCCATCGCGCTCTACGCGTGTCCGGATGCAGAAGGACTGGCGACGATTGAGAAGATCATCTTGGGCGAGGGCCTGCCTCACATCACGGACCGGGATGGAAAATGGGTCCGCGATCCCGCCTCGTTCAGGCCGACCGTCTATTGGAACGGTCCGGTTGACAAGGCCATCGAATACACGAAGGCGCTCGGGCTCAAGGATATCTCGCGCGACACGGGCGAGTTCTACGCCAACCGCGGCGGCAAATGGGCGGGCGCCGTGGGATTCTCAAACGGTCAGCGCATGAGCTACAAGGAATTCGCGGATGAAGCCCACAAACATGGGCTGACGCACGGCGGACTCCACACGCTTTGCCTGTTCCTTCAGGGCGGCATCTCCAACGATGTGACGCCAGTCCCCAGCGAACACCTCCAGACCGTCTGCCGGACGAAACTCGCCGGCGACATTTCGACTGCGGATACGACCATCATCGTGACCGATCTGTCCTTCCTGAACGAAGACGGAACCTGGCCCATGCGCGACGGACTCAATTACGCCCTCATCGGCACGGAGATGATCAAGTATCAGGGCATCAGCGAAACCGCGCCGTACACGCTCAAGAACGTGAAACGCGGCCACGCGTCGAAGGCCATCGCACACAAAGCAGGCGATGAACTCGCGAAACTGCAGCTCAATTGCTACCACGGCTTCGTCCCCGACATGAAATTGATGCTCGACTGCGCCGAATACTACGCGGACCTGATGTACCGCAACGGGATGGACACGATCAACTTCGACGGTTTTGAAAGCACCGTCTACCAAAACCACGGCTACTACGGCACGCGCATCTTCTGCCGGCGGCTGTTCGAAACCTACGCCAAACTCACCGGCGGCAAATTCCCGCGCGTGACAGCATCCAACGTCTTCGCCGGCTCCTGGGAGTACCTGAACGTTTGCGACGTGGGCGGCGGCGACAACATGTTCAATGCCGTCAGTGGCCGGCGCGCCATCGAAGGCAAGGATATCGGCAACGGCTTCAGCGCCAGTTATTACCCCGCCACCTTCGGCATCCAGAACTGGCACAGCGATTGGTCGCTCTACGACGCCGAGAACCTGGAGGCCAAGGCCGTCGGCTGGGATGCGACCTACGCCTTCAGCGTCAGCCAGGACGCAATCGACAAGAGCGGCGAAAGGGACGCGATCTTCACGGCGTTCCGCGCGTGGCAGAATGCCCGCGCCACAACCGTGTTCACCAAGGCGCAGAAACTGCGACTGCAAGATCCCGGCTACAAGTTCCACCTGGAACAGACCGGAGCCAAGACCTGCGTCGTCTATCCGATCAAGGAAGTCCGCATCTCCGAAAACGCGGGCAACGAGATCAAACAGATCGCTCTGGCTAACCCGGAAGATTCGCAGCCGCTACAGTTCGCGCTGCAAGTGGACGGCGCGGCCAATGGCGCCATCATCACGCTGCCCGATTCCACCCAGATCAAGTGCGCGCAGAAGATCGAGCGCGGCCAGTTCATCATCTGCAAAGGTGACCGGGCGTATCTCGCCAACAACAATCGAAAGCAGATCGCGGATCTGCCGCTGGAGCGCCCCGCTCAATTGCCCAAAGGCGATACGAAACTCGGCGTGCAGTTGCAGGTGGACGGCGCCGCAAAAGTACGCGTCGGACTCACCGTTTGGATTTCTGGAAAAGGCGGAACTCTCGGGAGGTAGTGAGCTTGCTGTTCTGCTGGTTCAAATAACAATTCTGTCATCAAAATACTGCATAAATTCCTGCGACATCGAGTTTCTACAGGTGTAATACACTTTTGTCAGTAGAAACCCATCGGGGTAGCGCCGGCCTCCGTGCCGGCCGAGTTTCAGTAGAAGCCCGTTCAAAGGAATCCCGCTTGAAAGTGTTGCAGGAGCTTGAGCCCAAGCTGGACTACAGCGTTCCCAGTCTGGAGCGCGGCATGGCCATCATGGAACTGCTCGCGCGCCATCCGGAAGGGCTCAGCCTTGTAGAAATCGCGCAGGGCCTGGAACTAACCAACAACAGCATCTTCCGGACTGGTCAGGCGCTGGTGCAAATGGGCTATTTGCGCCGCGACGCCGAAACCAAGCGCTTCACCCTCAGCCGCAAGCTTCTCGGTCTGGGTCTTTCAACCGTTCACGAATGCAACATCGTCGAGCGCGCCTACGACTCCCTCCGCCAGCTCCGCAACCAACTCAAGGAGGCCATCGCCCTCGGAACGCTCGTGCCGGAACGCGGCGTTGGCGTGATCCTGGCGGCGCTGGATCATGCCCATCTTTTCGGATACGTGTTGCGGATCGGAATGGAATTTGAACTGCACTGTTCGGCTCCGGGCAAAACGCTTCTGGCGCACCTGCCCGAACCGGAGCTCTCAGAAGTCCTTTCCAGGATGTCATTCAAGCGTCTGACCCCGCATTCGATCACGTCGCAAAGCGCTTTCCGCGCGGAACTCGAAAAAGCCCGGCAAGTCGGCTATGCGGCTGACGTGGAAGAGTACACGCTGGGCGCGATCTGCGTGGCGGCTCCGATTCTGGACGTGTTCGGTTCAGTTGTCGCCACCATCTGGACGATGGGGCCATCCGACCGCATCACGCGAGAGCGCGTTCCCGAAGTCGGCGAACGAATCCGACAGTCTGCGACATTGATTTCAAAGAAACTAAGCGAGCCGATGATCTAGGCCGATGCACGCTGGAGGGACCATGCAAAGAGCACTCTCTATCGCTTCCCTGGTACTTGCGATCACGGGGCTGGCCTTCGCCGCCGAGACCAAAACGATCTGGTTGGAAGACCTGGATGTGAAATACGCGACTTCCGGCTGGAACACCACCCAGCGCTGCAAATCCGTCGGGGGCAACCCGCTCAAGTTGCGGGGCAAGACGTACGCCCATGGCATCGGCACACACGCGAACGGAATGTTCCGCATCGAACTCGACAAGCATGCCACGAAGTTCATCGCGACGGCCGGCATCGATGACGAAGCGGGCAACGGCGGCACCGTCGAATTCCGCGTGCTCTGCGACAACAAGATCGTCTGGTCCAGCGCCGTGCTCAAGGGCGGCGGCGAAATCAAGACCTGCGAAGTGCCCCTGGACGGAGTCAAGCTGCTTGACCTCGTCGTCGATACCACGCCCGACGGCTACGCCAACGATCACTCCGACTGGGTGGACGCGAAAATTGAATTCACCGGCGCGCTGCCCGTCGCCAAGAAGTCCGCTAAGTCATTCAACCAGCGCTGGCCGAAGCCCGAGCAAGTCTTCAACGTCGCGAGTTTGCCCGATCCGGCTGACAAAGACGAAGCCGACGCCGTCCTGCGCCGGGTGGGTGTCTTGATCGATCACCTGAAGACGCTCAAAGGCTGCCCCGACCTCTTGGCGCACGAGAAAGCCTTGGCGGACCTGAAAGCCGCTGCCGAGAAAACAGCGGTCACCGAAGCGGAAGCGCGCGCCAAACTGCTCGACGACGCCTCCAAACTGCGCCGCAAAGTGGCATTCACAAACCCGCTGCTCGACTTCGACAAAATCCTGTTCATCAAGCGGCACTTCTGCCCCGATGCCGAGACCACCGGCAACCACATGTGCGACCAGATGTTTGGCTTCAACGCCATTCGCGGTGGCGGGCTGTTCGTCCTGGAGAAGCCCTTCTCCGACGCTGCGGTCTGCCGCAACGTGCTGGAGAATTCAGTCTGCGACACCGGCCGCTTCAAGGGTCAGAAGATCACCTCCGACGGCGGATTCCTGGCGCCCGAACTCAGTTTCGACGGCAAAGAAATTCTCTTCGCCTGGACTGAAATCGCGGAGAAGGAAGGCGACCGCAAACGTTATCGCGAATGGACCGAGCACAACACGTACAAAGTTTTCCACGTCAACGTCGATGGCTCCAACCTGACGCAGTTGACCGACGGCCCCTGGAACGACTTCGATCCCTGCTACATGCCCAATGGCCGCGTCATGTTCATCTCCGAACGCCGCGGCGGTTACGGCCGCTGCCACGGGCGCCCAGTCCCCAGCTTCACGCTGCATTCGATGAACGCCGACGGCAGCGACATCGTGTGCTTGAGTCCCCACGAAACCAACGAGTGGCAGCCCAGCGTGAACAACGACGGCATGATCGCCTACACGCGTTGGGATTACGTGGATCGCGGCTTCAACCAGGCGCACCACCCCTGGGTCACAACGCCCGACGGCCGCGACCCGCGCGCGATCCATGGCAATTTCTCGCCTGAACAGGGCGGCCGCCCGCACTTTGAAATCACCATCCGCGCCGTGCCGAATTCGAACAAGTACACCGCCACCGCCGCCTGCCACCACGGCCAGGCTTACGGCTCGATCATCCTGATTGACCCGACCGTCCCGGACGACAACAAGATGAGCCCCATCAAGCGGCTCACGCCCGATCAGTTGTTCCCTGAATCTGAGATTGGCACGCACGGAGATCCCGCCAACTACGCCGGCGCGTATCCGCTCAGCGAATACTTCTTCCTCTGCGTGTACGATCCCGACAGCCGCTCGAACGCCGGAACGCATAACAACTATGGCGTCTACCTGGTCGATGCCTTCGGCAACAAGGAGCTCCTCTACAGGGATTCCGAGATTTCCTGTCTGGATCCGATTCCGCTGAAGGCCCGCCCCGTCCCGCCGATCATTCCGCATCAGCTTGCCATCGGCGCTCCGCCCCTGGGGGAGAAGGTGGCGCCGGCCTCCGTGCCGGCCGTCTCGGAGAAGACTTCGGACTCCACCGTTCAAGCGCATGAAACCAAACCCGGTCCTTCAGAGGGAAAGCCCTCCGAAATGGGCCTGGTTGGGTTGATCAACGTCTATGACAGCGTCTACCCGATGCCGGCCGACACGAAGATCACGCATCTGCGAATCATGCAACTGCTGCCCAAGACCACGCCCATCGCGAATAACCCGCGCATCGGCTTCGGCGATCAGAAGAGCGCGCGCATGGTCCTGGGCACCGTGCCCGTCGAAGATGACGGCAGCGCCTATTTCAAGATGCCCGTCAACAAACCCGTTTATTTCCAGGCTCTCGACGCCGATGGCGTGGCCGTGCAGTCGATGCGAAGCGCCACCTACGTTCATCCTGGCGAGAAACTGATGTGCCGTGGCTGCCATGAGCCGCGCAATGTCACGGCCGCGGCCATCGCCAAGGCGCCGGCAAAAGCACTGCGGCGAGCGCCGTCGGAGATCAAGCCCGACGTGGAAGGCTCGCGGCCGTTCAGCTTCCCACTCCTGGTTCAGCCCGTCCTCGACAAGAACTGCGTCGGTTGCCACGAAAAGAGCCGCGCCGAAGGCAAGAAGTCGCCGGACCTGGGCAAAGGCACCGCCAAGAACAACAATTGGTTTACGTCGTACACCTCGCTGCGGCCGTACACGTTCTTCTGGGACAACGCGGTCTTCGACGGAGCGTCTACCACCACGCCCGGCCACTTCGGCGCGCGCGCGTCCAAGCTGTACCAGATGCTCGTCAAAGGCCACAACGATCTGAAGCTCTCCAAGGAAGACATGCACCGCCTGACCCTGTGGATGGACTGCAACAGCGACTTCTTCGGCTCCTACGAAAACCTGCCCGAGCAACTCGCCGGAAAGACCGTCTGGCCCCGCATGGAATAGCGTATCAGAACCGCGACCGTAAGGGAGCGGCCCCTCCGGTTCCCCTCTCCCCCGCGAGGGAGAGGGGTTAGGGGTGAGGGGGCCACGTGTGCCACTGCTGGCTTATCGAGCAGTGACCGTAACGGCCGATTTTGAACCGCAAAGGCGCAAAGGTGCCAAGAACGAACACGGCTATACGGTCCAGGAACGGAAAACGTCAGCCTTTCCCCTGAACCTCAAACCCCGAACCCTGAACCCTATCGTTCTTTGGTGTATTCCTTTCAAGATGCCCAGATTAAACCACGGAGACCCACCGATGCCCCTCAGGCATTCCTCTGTCCTTCGTCTTGTACTCATTCTGCTCCTCGGCCACGCGTCCCTGCTGGCCAGCCAATCCTTCCCGCGCAGCGACCCCGAAGCTCAAGGCGTCGCCTCGACCGGCGTGCTGGATTTCGTCAACAAGGTCGAATCGAAGAAGATGAATCTGCACAGCGTCATGCTGGTGCGCCACGGCCACGTCGTCGCAGAAGGCTGGTGGGCGCCGTACGCGCATGACTTGCGCCACACGCTGTACTCGCTTAGCAAGAGTTTCACATCCACCGCCGTCGGCATCGCCGCGGACGAAGGCAAGTTGAGCCTTGACGACAAAGTGATCTCCTTCTTCCCGCAAGACGTGCCGGCCACCGTCAGCGCCAATCTGTCCGAAATGCGCGTGAAGCACTTGCTGATGATGGGCACCGGCCACAAAGCCTGCGCGCTTTTCGGTCCGGGCTTTTCGAAACCGGAGGGAAATTGGGTGCAAACGGTCTTGTCGCGCCCGGTGGAATTCGAACCCGGCACGCACTTCGTCTACAACAACGGCGCAACGTTTACGCTCGCAGCTATCGTTCAGAAGGCCACCGGCCAGACGCTGCTGAATTATCTCAACCTTCATCTTTTTGAACCGCTAGGAATCGAAAACGCGGAATGGGAACTCAACCCGCAGGGCTACAACACCGGCGCTTGGGGCCTGCGCGTCACGACCGAAGACATCGCCAAACTGGGCCAGCTTTACCTGAAAAACGGCGTGTGGCGCGGCAAACGCATTCTCTCCGAGAACTGGGTGCGCGAAGCCACGAAGGCACAGATCAAGAACGCCGCCGGCAAAGACCCGGCCAAGGACGCCGCCAGCGACTGGGCTCAAGGCTACGGCTTTCAGTTCTGGCGCTGCCGCAACGACGCCTTCCGCGGCGACGGCGCGTTCGGCCAGTACTGCATCGTCATGCCCAAGCAGGACGCCGTAGTGGCGATCACGTCCGAAACCAACGACATGCAGATCATTCTGAATGCCGTCTGGGATCACATCCTGCCCGCGCTCAAAGCCGAGCGGCTTCCAGCAGACAATCGCGCGAGCGACGAACTGAAAGCGAAACTCGCCTCGCTAAGCTTGCCGTTTCCTTCCGGCCAGCCCAGTTCGCCGCAAGCTGCGCGCGTGAACAAGCGAACCTTTTCAATTGCCGAGAACACGCTCGGCGTCCGCAGTATTTCGCTCGACTTCAGCAGCGACACATGCACCTTCACCATGCTGGACACGCAGGCCGAACACAAGATCGAGTGCGGCCTCGGCAAATGGAAGCGCGGCGAGACGGACATCTCCCCCGCCCCGCTCCATCTGGCGACAACGAAGACTTTTTCCAGAAGTCCCGTCGCCTGCGCCGGCGCGTGGAGCGATGAAAACACGTTCGTGATGCACTGGCGCTTCGTCGAGACCGCTCACTACCAGAGCGTCACGTGCCGCTTCACCGGCGACGAGATTCAGGTCGAGTTCAAGAAGAGCGCCGCTCTCCTGAACCCGTCCGGCAAGGATGGCCGTCCCGTGCTGAACGGAAGAGTCGTTGGCAAATAGAAATTCGGAGATCGCTCGCGAGGTGACCCGCACATGAAACTTAGACTCACATTCGCCCCGGTTCTGTTGATTGCTCTCATGTCGCCGCTTTGCGCACTGGAGGCTGCCAAAGAGAGTGATTCGCGCCTGCACGCCGACGGCAAGGGCTGGCGGCTCGACAAAGCAAAGATCACCGACACGGCGAGGCCGCGTGTGCTGCTCATTGGCGATTCCATCCTCAACGGGTACCTGAAAGCGACAACCACGGCGCTGGATGGCAAAGCTTACGTGGATGCATGGGTGAATCCCTACAATCAATCGGAGTACCTGAACAAGCTGCTCGCCGAGGTGCTCGACCAGGGGCCGTATGACGTGGTGCACTTCAACATGGGCCTGCATGGCTGGCAGAAAGGCCGGATTAAAGAAGGAACGTTCGAGCCGCTCACCAAGGCGTATGTCGAAGTCATCAAAACGAAGTTGCCCAAAGCCAAAATCATCTGGGCCAGCAGCACGCCCGTGACCGTAAAAGGCAAGCCGACCGAACTCGATCCGGAGATTAATCCGAACATCATCGAACAGAACCGCATGGCCGCAAACGTGATGAAAGAGATGAACGTTCCGGTGAACGATTTCTACCAACTGCTGGTGGGCAAATTGGAACTCGCTCGCGGCGACCAGTTCCACTGGAAAGACCCGGCGTACAAAATTCTGGCGGATGCGGCGGTGACCTCGATACTCCAAGCGTTACCAGCCAAATAACGGAGACGAACTATGAAGAGCGGAATGCAAACGTTGTCGCGGCGTCGTTTTCTCGGAAAGGCGGCGGTCGCGGGCGCTCTGCTGGCCCCGATGATCGTGCCGCGCCACGTGCTGGGCGGCCCGGGACAGAAAGCACCGAGCGAGAAGCTGAACATCGCGGGCATCGGGTTGGGCGGACGCGGCCGGGGCGATCTGCAGGCGGTCGAAAGCGAAAATATCGTGGCGCTCTGCGACGTGGACGAAAGCTACGCAGCCAACGCCTTCAATGCCTACCCCAAGGCGACGAAGCATCGCGACTTCCGCAAGATGCTGGAGGATCAGAAAGACATCGATGCCGTCGTCATCGCAACGCCGGATCACTTGCACGCAGTCATTGCGATGACGGCGATGAAACTCGGCAAACACGTTTACGTCGAAAAGCCGATGGCTCACACGATTCAGGAAGCGCGCGCGATGGCCGAAGCGGCCAGAAAGTACAAGGTCGCCACGCAGATGGGCAATCAGGGCAACGCTGGCGAAGGCGTGCGCCTGATTTCCGAATGGATCGCAGACGGCGCGATCGGTCCGGTCCGCGAAGTCCACGCCTGGACAAACAAGCCCGTCTGGCCGCAGGGCATTGAACGGCCGAAAGAAACACCGCCGGTCCCGCCAAAGCTCGACTGGGATCTGTGGCTCGGTCCGGCCGCCCAACGGCCATATCATCCGTGCTACCTGCCGTTCACGTGGCGCGGCTGGTGGGACTTCGGCTGCTGCGCGCTCGGCGACATGGGCTGCCACGTGCTGAACAACGCCGTCGTGCCCTTGAAACTTGGCGCGCCCACAAGCATCGAAGCGTATTCAACCAAGTGCACTAATGACACCGGCCCGCTGGCATCCATGATCTACTACAACTTCCCAGCGCGCGGCGACCTGCCGCCGGTTCGCGTGACCTGGTACGACGGCGGGATGATGCCGCCGCGGCCGCCCGAACTTGAAGACGACCGGCGCATGGGCGACAACGAAGGCTGCCTCTTCATCGGTGACAAGGGCAAACTGATCTGCACGTGCTACGGTGACAGCCCGCGCATCATCCCTGAAACCAAGATGAAGGAGTACAAGCGGCCCGCAAAGACGCTGCCGCGCTCGATCGGCCACCACAAGGAATGGATCGAGGCCTGCAAAGGCGGCAAGCCCGCAGGATCGAATTTCGATGTCGCCAGCGCGCTGACCGAAATGGTTCTGCTTGGAAACGTGGCGATCCGCGCAGGACAGCGCCACGGCGAAAACGGCCGCTTGGTTCGTCTGGATTGGGATGCCGCTGCCGCGAAGATCACGAACGTGCCGGACGCAAATAAGTACCTGTCCAAGGAGTATCGCAAAGGCTGGGAGTTGTAGAGTTACTTCGGGCGTAGGATCTCGCGGAGCGCCTCCAGGCGTTCGAGGTTCGGTTTGCCGTCTGCGCCAAGGGTGGGTGCGATCCAACCGCCCTCGTCGTACTCGTTCCATGCATACACGATGATGGCTCTTGCCGGGCAAACCTGTGGGTGAGCGTCCACAAACTGAAGCCCGCGCTTGAGGTGCTCAGCGATCTCATGCGGCTGCGGCGGAGAAATCCACCGCGACTCCTTGTGGTAGCCGTGGTCTTTTTCCCAGGCAACCGGATTGTCGATGCGCGGGCGCTTGTCCCAGCCGCTGGTTACCAGCGGAATGAGCGGAACCTGTGCTCTCTCTGCTTCCGACCAATACGCCGCCTCGGTGGCTTTCGCGAGTTGATCGTAAGTATCGAAGCGTCCAGATGAAGCGTACGCGTAAGCGGAAACAGCATCAAAACCCGCTGGCGCGGCAAGGGCATAGTCATGCTTGGGATTCCAGCCCATGTAAACCAGGTACAGCTTCAGGTTCTCACGACCGGCGGCATCGCGAAGCTCCTTCAACCGGCCCGCTTTCTCGGACTTCAAGAAACCGTCGTGAAACATGTAGACCAGCGGACGATCTCCGAGCACCCTCTGATATGTCGGCTTTCGCATCAGCGTGAGCAGGCGGTCGCGCTCGGCTGGCCATTTCTCAGTTGGGGCACTCAGCGTGCCGTGCAGGATCACACAGAACTTGATGCGGGCCTTCTTGTCACTCTTCAGGTATTGCTCCAGCGCGGCGGACATGGAGTTGCTCTGCGGATAGATCAGAAACGCCCAGTAGTCCAGGCCTGCATCAGCGGCAAAGTCGATCTCGCGATCCATCACGGACTGCGGGCTGCCATCGATGCGCACGCGGTCAGGCGCAAGCACCTCGGCGAACCAAGGCAGACGGAAGTGGTACTTCTCCGGCGCAAGCGTGCGCTGAACCTGCTCAGTGACCTCGCCACCAGTCCACGCGTCCCAACGGATGGCGCCGACGATCGGCCGATCTGCGGCGAATGCGCTGGCGGCCAAGCTCAACACCAACGCGACAAGTAGATGCGCACGCGCTCTGGAATTGAGACACAAGACCAAACCTGACATGTTTGCCTCGGCTAGCTCTCGGTTCATATACACCATCGCGCATCGCCCTGAATGGTGTACAGCATTACTATGATGATTCACGAGCGAAGGATGGACTTGGGAATGAAGCCGCTCGCGGCGCTGGCGATATTGTTCTGCGCGAGCGCGTTCGGCGGCGAAGACGCGGCGCGAAAAACAAAGCCCGGCTACGCAATCATCACTGCCGACGTGGATACCAGTGAGGTGGTCAAGTTCAACGCCGCCGGCGAGGCGATCTGGACGTACGCGCAGGTGAAGCCAATCGATGCCTGGCCAATGGAGAATGGCGCGGTGCTGATCGCGTATCTGCCTTCGCCGAAGACCGGCAACAAAGGCGGCGTGCGCCTCGTTTCCAGCGACAAGCAGACCGTTCTTGATTTCCCATACGCCGACGAAATCATGTCGTGTCAGCCTCTGCAGAATGGGAACATCCTCGTGAACGAGTGTGATGCGGGGCGCATCAGCGAGATCGACCGCCAAGGCAAAACGCTGCGCAGCTTTGACGTGAAGGCGAAAGGCATGGGGCACCGAACGGCACGACTGATCCGGTTGACGACGCAGAACACCGTGCTCGTTGCCGAATGCTACTCAAACAAGCTGCGCGAATACGACTTCGCCGGCAAAATGCTCAAGGAGTGGGATCTGCCGATGGCCTACGGCGCCAGCCGCCTGCCAAATGGGAATACGCTGATCTCCGGCTACAAACCGGCCAAGCTGGTCGAGGTCGCCACGTCCGGCGACACGGTTTGGAGTCTGACGCCCGCCGATCTCCCGAAGGAGCTGAACATCGCCCAGTTTGGCGAAACCGTGCGCCTGCCCAGCGGCAACACGCTCGTGTCGTGTTGCTCCCGCGGAGCCAAAGGCGAGCGCGCGGTGATGTTTGAAGTCACGCCCGACAAGAAGGTCCTTTGGAAGCAGATGGAGCCATCGCGCACACGCGAGACGACCTCCGCGAAACCGATCCCATAAGACGCCGCGCCAGCGTGTCTGAAAATCGAAAGTCCACAGCATATTTTTTTGAACTACAAGATTGTGCACGTAACTTTCGCGCACTTAAGTGGTGTATAAGTCAGAAGAGATACGTTGCGTCAGGTCCTTGAAAGCATTTCGCAAGGGAAACGAAAGCTGGAAGGCGGAGGGGACCGATGCAAAGAGCTTCGTCCGACAAGGCGATCCGTCTGCTCCTCATCTGCGGGATGGCATCTGCCGCCGCCTTCGCG
The DNA here is from genome assembly GCA_036504595.1 of Planctomycetota bacterium. Classification (GTDB taxonomy): domain Bacteria; phylum Planctomycetota; class SZUA-567; order H5-PLA8; family H5-PLA8; genus DASXUX01. The sequence goes on from DASXUX010000108.1 coordinate 69,648, forward strand.
GCCAATGCGCAGGATTATTTCGTCAAAAGAGACACGTGGATCGAAACGATTCTGGCCTCGTACGAAGCGCTGTCTCAGCAGGAAGATCTGGCGGAAAAACAAAGCGAGGCTGGGCGCCAGGCCGACCCGGCCCTCAAAGCGTTTGACTCGCTGCGCATCGAGCTAAGCAACAAGGACGCGCCCCGCATCATCCGTGTGCAGATCGGCGGGTTGAAGAACGTGTATGTGGGCTCATTCGGCGATGAGCTTTTCCTTGCTCAACCGCGGCTGGTGAACCGCGACGGAACCGTTCGGCCGCTCGAATTCGGCGCGCCCAAGAACCCGATTCACGGCACCTCCGGACATTGGCAGTGGGATAACGCCGGCGAGCGCGGCCCGATCAAGCTGGGCGATCAGTTGTTCGAACGTTGGTTTCGCCCGCACGATGCCGAACTGACACTGAAACTGGACGATCAGGTGCAGTGGTTGGAGACGACTGCCGGACTGCTGACCTCGAAGGAGAACCGGCACGCTCAATTCTATGTCGATTGGCGTTCGGCAATGGAGCTTCGGAAGAAGCCGCTCGAAGCACGCACGCGAATCTGGCGCATGGCTGCGGCTGCATTTCCTGGGCAGCAGAGCTTGCGCGAACAGCGGCTGGAGGAACTCGCGGGCATCTGGAAGTCGGACTGGAAGAGCTTGGCGGAACTGGCCGGCCGGTATGCCGCAGGCGCTGAGGGATCGCTGCGGAAACAGGCGGAGGAACGCGCCAAAGCTTGCCAGAGCGTGGCCGATCTCCAAGCCGTGCGCGATTTGTTCTATGTTCGATATCTGAAGCCGCGGCTGGAACTCGCCCGCAAGACTCTTGAGTTCGTCGAGCAGTCCGCAAAGCGGCCGGAGCTTGCGGCCGAACTGACGGACCTCGAAAAGCAGTTCCCTGAGGCGCAGCAAGGCAAAGTGCCGGGCGAAGCGCTGTATCAGAAGGCCTGCGAGCTTCGCCGGCGGATCGCGCTTTCGCACCCGCTGCTCGACTTCCCCAAGCTGCTGATTAACAAACGCTCGGGGCATCTGCCCGAACACATGTGTGATCAGTATCTCGGCCGGCATTCGCAGGCGGCGCCGGGGCTGGTGGTGCTGGAGAACTGGAAGGACCATCCGAAACAGAACATTCTGCTTGAGGGCAAGCTCCCCAAAGGCGGGCTGCTGCATCCGGACTTGTCCTACGACGGCAAGCGCGTGCTCTTCGCCTTCGCCGATCACACCAGCCCGCGCGCCGGCAATCTCCGCGGCTACTACATTTACGAATACGACCTCGAAAGCAGCAAGGTCCGCCAGATTACGGGCACCGCCCGCGACCCGTTGGAAGGCCGCGATGGCCGAGAAACAGTTTTGATCGAAGATTTCGATCCGTGCTATCTTCCGGACGGCGGGCTGGCGTTTATGTCCACACGCAGCCAGCAGTATGGGCGCTGCCACGGCGGGCGCTATGTTCCTTCCTATACGATGTACCGCGCCGAACTGGATGGTTCCGGCATCAAGCCGCTGTCCTTCAACGAATCGAACGAGTGGGCGCCGTCCGTTCTGTACGACGGCACGATCGTGTACTGCCGCTGGGATTACGTGAATCGCCACGACACGATTTTCCAAAGCCTTTGGACGATTCGCCCCGACGGCACGCAGACGGCTCATTACTACGGCAACAATTCGCGCTCGCCCTGCATGATCAGCGAACCGCAGCAGATTCCCGGCACGGCGAAAACCGTCTGCACCGCGGCTGCGCATCACGGGCAGACGATGGGAACGATCATCATTGTGGACCCCGATCGCGGCTGGGACGGCGGCGCTCCCCTGACGTGGGTCACGCCGGAACTCGGCTTTCCCGAATCTGGGATTCCCGAAGGCATCACGCGTTCCGCCAATCCGCTGCCGGAAGACAGCAGCAATGGGCGCGCATCCACGCCGTGGCCGCTCAGCGAAAACATGTTCCTTTGCACGTACCAGCTCGCGCCGGAGCAAGGCTCCGAATATGGCATCTACCTCATCGATACGCTCGGCGGCCGCGAACTGATCTACTGCGATCCGTCGATCTCGTGTTTCGATCCCATTCCATTGCGCCCGCGCGCGATGCCGCCCGTGATCGCGTCGGAACTCGCCGGCAAGGACAAAGAGAAAACGGGCGTGTTCATGGTGCAAAACGTCTACGAAAGCACGCAGCCGCTTGCGCCCGGCTCCATCAAGCAAATGCGCGTGAACCAAATCATCAGCCAGCCGACCAGTTCGGTCCCGCAACGCAGCAAGGCCGACAACGAACTGGTGAAGAAGGTGCTGGGAACCGTTCCCGTGAACGACGATGGCTCGGTCTCGTTTGAAGCTCCCGCGTCCACGCCGCTGCAGTTTCAGCTTCTCGATGCCGACGGCCTGGCTGTATTGACCATGCGCAGCCTCGTGTATGTGCAGCCGGGCGAACGCTCCACTTGCGTGGGATGCCACGAACCGCGCAGCAGCGCGCCGCCGCAACCGCACATCAGCACCGCCTTCGCCAGCAGCTCCGCGCAATCGGTTATCCACCCGATCAAGCCTGCGGTCGGTCTGCAGTATGAAGGCGGCCTGAGCTTCGTCCGCAGTGTGCAGCCAGTGCTCGATCGCTATTGCATTTGCTGCCATGGACTCGAAAAGACCGAGGGCAAGCTTGACCTGACCGGAACCTTTGGCGGAACCGTAAAGGACGGCGGCAAAGAGCGCCATCGGAGCTCCGCGGACTTCAGCGTTGCCTATCAGTCGCTGATCAATGCGCCGAACATGGTGAAGGTCGCTCCGCGCAACGGCGAAACAGTCTTCAGCAAACCCAAGGACTACTTCGCGCACGCCGGCAAACTCGCGCGGCTGTTGCTCGATGGCCATCCCGGAAAGGACGGGAAGAAACGTGTTGAGTTGGACCGCGAGAGCTTCACACGCATCGCCGAGTGGCTTGACCTGAACGCACAGTTCTACGGCGATTACTCGCACAACCGAATCGAGAACCAGTCGCCTGTGCCCGACGGTGAAACAGCTTTGCGCGCGGCGATCGAAAAACGTTTCGGGCCGGAGCTCGCGAAGCAACCTTACGCGGCCCTTGTCAACCAGGCCAACGTCGCGGAAAGCCGCATCCTGATGGCGCCGCTTCCAGCGAGCGCGGGCGGCTGGGGCCAGATTGCCAACGGCGCGTACTCCAGCAAAGACGATCCCGCTTACGCTGAAATGCGCCGGCTCGCGGAAGCATCCGTCGCGTCGTTGAAGTACCACGACGTCGCCGGCACCTGCGGCCATACCAAAGATTGCCGCTGCGGAAACTGCTGGGTGCGTCAGGATCTGGAGGCTCGCCGCACCGGAGCGCTGAATACACCCACCCGACGCTGACGAGCATTCCTTGACCGCGATTCGGTCCTCACGATAATGCTGCCAACCCAAAAGGAGCCGCCACCATGAGCCAGCCTCAAAACGTCGTCAGCGTTCATCCCTACTTCAAGGTCAAGCCCGGCAAGATGGAGGCTTTCAAAGCTGCGCTGCCGGCATTCATCAAAGCCACCGCCGCCGAAAAAGGAAATCTGTACTACGATTTCACCGTCGCCGACGACCTCGTCTACTGCCGCGAAGCGTACATCGGAGCCGAAGGCTTCCTGACGCACCTGCAAGGCGTCGGCCCGCTGCTCGGCGACCTGCTCAAACTCGCCGACATCGCCCGCTTCGAAATCCACGGCCCCGCCGCTGAACTTGAGAAACTCAAACCGCACCTGGCGGACATGAAGCCGGTTTGGTTCACGTACTTCGCCGGCGTGAAGCGATAAGTTTCAAAACACCTTCCCGAAATTCCGTTCCTGCGGCACGGCCTTCCCGCCGGGCATGTCCATGCGCGGGCGCGCGTCCAGCGCGGCCTTACCTTCCTGGATGCACTCCAGCATCGTTTTGTACGTCGGATCGCTGCTGTCTTTCCATACTGGCGCGGTGCGGTCCTGCTTCTGACCGGACAGTTCCATTCCGCCCGCGGCTTTGCTCAAGTGCGCGTTCAGCATGCGGCTGAACTCCGGTCGCGTCAGATTCACCCGCGTGCCGGCTCGCCCGCTGGCAGCCGTCATCTCGCCGTGGCAGCCCTGACAACCGGATTGATTGTAGATTCGTTCGAGCCGCAGCGCCCAAGGCTCGAGCCGCGGCGGCACGTGCTTGTCATCTTCGCAGAAGGACCAGGTGTCGCGGCCGCCCATCGTATGCGGGCGCGACATGTCCCACGTTGCGTAGTACTGGCAGTTCGAATCGATCCACGTATAAATCCGCTTCCGGCTTTCGTCGTCCATCTGCACGCGGCCTTTGTGTCCGGACTCGATCAACTGCGTTAGCCGGCTCACATACGATCCAGTCTTCAGCGCCGGAAATTCGCCAGACGGTCCGGGGTTGATGTAATAGTACTCCACCATGCCGCGCTCAATCAGATTGTCGTACGACATGTTGAAGAGCCGCGACTTGTCGCCAGAAAGATCGTTATTCAGCGGCGGAGCGCGCCCGGAGTGGCACTTCACGCAATACGCGTCGAAAACCGGCTGCACGTGCCGCACATAATCGATCGGCCCGGCGCCCCACGGCGGCGGCTTCAGAGCGTCCGCCGGGCGCTGCAACCGAGCCGGCGTGCTGGCGCTCGCGACCGGCGGCGCGCTGGCGCGCCGGTCGTGGCAGCCGACGCACGAGACCCACTCGCCCGTGATCGCCTGCGTCACTGAACCCATGCGCTGAATTTCTTTGCCGCTTGCATCGACAGCGATGAAGTACAGCTCGCAGTTCGACGGCGCCTTGAAGTATGCCGATCCATCTTCTTCCACCGGTGCCGAGCCCAGGTTTTCCTTTACGTAATAGCTGCCGTAGCCGATCACCGGATAGTGGTCGTGGTAGCGCGGGCCTTCGGTATTGTATTTTTTCGGCAAGACTTTCATCACTCGCAGTTCTTTGACCTGCCCGCGCTGCACGCCTTGTTCCAGCAAGCCCTGGTAAACGTCCTGCACGAAAAACGTTGCCTCGCCGTTTTCCACGGGCACCTCGCCCTTGATCGCCGCCGGCACCGGACGCGAGGCGAGCGGCACCGGGCTGAAGCAGCTCAGCGCGGGATCTTCAATAATGGGCCCGCCGATGCCGTAGTAGTCCAGTATGAAAATGCGATGCCGCAGCGGACCGTTGCAGCCGGAGTAACTGACGAGGAAGCGTCGCGAGTCGATCGGCATTGGATCGACGTACGCCTCGCCAAATTGGCCGTCCCCAGAACCCCAGTTCGTGTCGCGCCAGTTCCGGCCCTGAAGCACCTGGTAGCTTGTGCCGTGAGTGACCTGAGTCATCGCGGCGGCGTTCTCCACGCCAAGATCGCGATCGACGACCGCGATGTCGCCCAGTGGCGGATGATGATGCGGCGCCATCGTCAGGAGCACCTTGCCCGTGCCCGGAATCGGCTTGGCTCCGTAGCGCGAGTTTGGCACGGTGATCGTGTTTCCATAGTAGAGCTTGAGTTGGCGGCCGTCCGGGTTGATCGTCCACAGTCCCTGCCACATGAAGATATTCTTGTCCTGATATTCCCAGCGCGTGCAGATGATCGAACCGTCCGGCATGACCGCCGGCGCGTTGGAACACAGCGTCGTGAAATCGAAGCGGCGCAGATTGGTTCCGTCGCCGTTCATGACGTGCAGCGCGCTCGCAAGAAAATCCTGGCACATCGAGAACGACCGCGCGCGCGACGAACAAAAAACGATCCGGCCATCGGGATAGTAGACCGGATTGAAATCGTGATATGGTCCGCTGGTCAGCCGTTTCGGCGCCGAACCCCGGGCGCTCATCTCCCAAACGCTGAAGGGCTGGTCGCCTTTTTCCTTGTAGCTGAGCAACAGCTTGCTGGCGTCGAACGCGGGCGCCAGATCCCAGATGAAGCCTTCTTTCGTCTCGAAAAGCTTCGAGTCGGTTTGGGTGTTCGGTTCAAACACGCACACGGTAGAACCGCGATGTGTGCGATGGCTGAACATCGTCCCATTTGTGCCGTTCATGCCGTAACCCGTTCGTTTGATGAAGGCGATCGGCGGCAAGCCGGCGGCGTTTGCGGCACAGACTTGCTTCACAAAACCCTCGAATAATCGCAGCACTGCCGCGGCGTCCGCGGGATCCGTCTTCTCCAGCCGCCGCAGGAATGAAACGTAAGGCTCCTCGCGCGCGCCGCCGAGTTTCTCCTTGAGTTTCCAGACAAACGCGGCGCTTTCCTTGCGCTTCAGCCAACCGCCCAAATCGTAGCCCCAGATATTCATGAAGCTTGCCATCGCCGCCGGAAACTCCGTGTGCAGGCCATTGGCGATGGCCGCGACAGTTGCGGCGTCGTCCATCTCCGGAAGCGCGGGCGCAAACGAAACATAGCAGCGGCTTTTGGGCTTCACCGGCGCGAACTTCACCAACAGCAAGTTGCCGCCTTTGCGTAGTTTCAGGCTCACTTTCTGCTGGGCAGCCGCCGCTTCCGCTGTGGCAGCCGGCATCACTGGCGAGGCGGCTTCTCCATTCAGAAAAACGCGCGTGCAGCAATCCGACCAAACCCACACTTCCACCGCCCGGTCCTGGTCGCTGTTGATCTGCCGAGCGGCAAAGAACGCGTACTGCCGCTGTTGGCCGGGCGGAGCTGGCAGACTGCGAACCTCGCCTTCCTTCGTAGGCTGCTCGTCCGCGCCCCAACTCCGGGGCGCGTACTCCCAATCAAAGGCCGCGAGCGCACCCATTTGTTCAGGGGGAAAAACAGCCTTCGCGGCCGGCGTACCATCCGGTGCTGGCAACATGCCGTGCTTCGGGTCCGTGATGCGCTGCCATGCCAAGCACTGCACACCGTCGGGCATCAGTTTCCGCGGACCGCCCGCCCCCGGCAACGCGTACCGTTCCGCCGCCGCCAGCATCGCGTCGGACCAGGACTCTTCGGCCATAATGCCGGTGGCCAATAGGAAAAGAAATACGAGTGGAAGCGGTCGGGTGGTCATCTGCCTAGTGATACACCGAGGCCACGCGCCGGGTCAGCGGAGATTATGGATGGAATATGCCGCGACGTTGTGTCTCAGAAGCACAGGCTGAAGGAGTTGTCGTAGCCGATATAAATGAGGGCCCCGTTGCTGAGGACGTCGCGGCCTATAAGCACCTCAACGCTCTCTTGAGCCGCGGGAAGTTCCAGCATGATGCCCTGCCAAACCACGTCGTTTGAAAAGACAAGCCGCACGGCGTATTCGTAACAGAGGAAGTTCTTGGACGATGGCGTATCCACCCGGCACACGCCGGCCGGCTTCAATCCCAATTGCGCTGCGAGGCCCTTTCCGATCACGCTGCGATCGGCTCCGGTGTCGATCTTCGCATTAGTAAGAATGGGCTGCGGCAACGTAGCACCGCTTTTCCTGAACGACTCTTCTGCTGCCCCGCAAATGCACACGCTCACCGGCGCCACAAGTCCGGCCGAAAGTATCTGAGGGTTGTGAATCGTAAACGACGGCATCAGCCCGATCTTCCTCGAAGCGCGCCAGCCTTCACCGCGCCGCAATGCGTTTGATAAAGAACGGAACATTCCCGAAGCGCGTGTAGGCTTCCGAGATCGCCTCGTACTGCTTGTCGTACGTGCCGATGATCTGCTGTCCTTTGATCAGCACGTACTTGCCGGGGAACGACGTGCGGAGTTCCTTCTCGTTCTGTTGAAGTACCTCTAATTCTTCCAGCAACGGCTCAGCCATGTTTCACGCTCGCCCAACGGACCGCGAAAAGCGTCCTCGCATCATTAAGCGATTCCCGTGCCCACGTGATAGGCCCATCTATATTCTTGGATCTTCTTTGCTGAGGCTTGCCAGTGCTACTTGTAGTTGAACGCCCGATCCTTCGACCGGCTCACAAACCCCGGCATGTCGGCCTCGGGCAGTTCATACGCCTTCTTCCCGCCCTCGATAATGGCATTGAGCAGCAGTTGGTAAACGGGATCAGTGGTGTTGGCGAACTGGAAATCCTTCGCCGGAATCCCGCGCCCGCCCGCGCTCTTGGCCAGATGCGCCGTCAGTGCCGAACTCCATTCGGGCTTAGTCAGATCGATCCACGCCCACTGCGGTGGCGTGGGCAGCCCAAGATCATTGGTCTTGCCATGGCACGCTCCGCAGCGCTGATTGTAGACCGGCGCGAAACCGTTCGTGAACCAGTCGAGCAGGTCCTTGCGATCCGGATGGCCCCATTTGTCGCGGTTGGACCGGGCCTCCAAATGCGCGTAGTCGCTCGTCGCATAGTACGGAATCATCGCATCGATCCATTCGTAAATGCGGCGGCGGTCCGCAGCGGGCACCTTCACCTTGCAGTGAGATTCCTCAAAGTAGGAGGGCAACCGGCTGACCAGCGAGCCGCTTCCGAGCGCCTTGAACGGCACCATGATGCCATAGAGCAGATGCATGCTGTGAACCATCGGCAGATCGCTGCTGCGTCCCGTGTACAGCGCGCGCGAAACGTCGTCGGAGCGGCTGCGGATGACAAGGTTGTCGTAGGCCATGTTGAAGAAGCGCGTGTAGCTTGCCGTCAGCGACACGCCGCCGTCGGGATTCGTTCCCTGGTGGCAACTGACGCAGTGTTTGTCCAGCACCGGCTGCACGGTCTTGCTGAAATCGATGATCCCCGCATTGCCCCATTCGGGAAGCTTCAGCGGGCTCGCCGAACGCTTCATCGCCAGAATGTTCCGCGTGTAAGCCGGAGCGGTCTGACGGCTCTCATGGCACCCGGCACAGCTTTGCGTTTCGCCGGGCATAAGCTGCGTCGCCGATGTCATGCGCTGAAGTTCGCGCCCTTCTTCGTCGCAAGCCTGGAAGTAAATTTCCTTCCCCGCCGGAGCTTCAAAGTACGCCGAGCCGTCCGCTTCCACCGGCGCGTAGCCCCACACACGCTTGGCGTAATAAGAGGAGGCGCCCATCAGTGGCCCCTGATCCATGACGGTGTACCACGTGCGATTCACCGTCTTCGGAAGCTGTTCCATGATGCGTATCGACTTCACGCGCCCGCGCTCGATGGCCGGTTCCAGCCCGCGGTAAACATCCGCAACGATGAAGCGGCCCAGCGGCGCCTCGGCGTCAGTCATCTGCCCCGGCGCAGCGGCCGGAACATGCAGTGTGGTAGCGCGGGTGGTACCGGCGTCCCCGCCGGTAGTGCCAGCCGGCAAGGACACAGGCACCGGCCGGGGCGTCAACGGCTGCGGATAAAAGCAGCTCGTGACCGGGTCTTCGTAAATCAGTTGCTTGTTATCCATATCGTCGAGCAAGAAGAGGCGGAAGCGCTTCACTCCGCCGCCGCCGTATGAAACCAGGAAACGGTTCTCGCCTACCGGGTAGGGATCGCGATACGACCAAAACAGGTCGAGGTCGAGAATGGCCGGAAATTCCTGCGTGATCCAGCGGAAGCCGGCATCGCGCGGAGCTTCGATCCCGAACTGGCTCTTGACCAGGCCGATCGCTCCATGAGGAGAATGATGATGCGGCGCCAGCGTGCAGACAATGGCATCGCGGCCAGGAATTTCGCGCGCCTGCCAGAAGCTCGACGGATCGAGAATCGTGTTTCCGAAGTAAAGCTGGAACTGGCGCCCGTCCGGATACTGCGTCCACAAACTCTGGCGGTACGTCAGCGTGACGTCCACGTACTCCCAGCGCGTGAAAAGCAGTCGGCCATCTTGCAGGATCGTCAGTCCGAAATCAGTCAGCGTGTTGGTGCTCAAATCGCGCGCGCCCGACCCGTCGCGATTCATCACGTGGACATGCATCGACGGTCCCGACTGACAGACCGTGTGATACCCCGGCGTGCGGCTGGACAGAAACGCGAGCCGCCCGTCCGGCAGCGGCACCGGACAAACGTTGTAGTGCGGCCCGCTGGTGATCTGCTTCAGCCCCGAACCATCCACGGTGATCTCGTAAATCTGCCAGCACTGCGCGTGATTGCGCCGCATCGAGAAGAAAACAGTTTTCGCGTCGTACGAAAGATTAAGATCGAAGATCAGCGAGTCTTTCTCCTCAAAGATCGTCTTCGCCGGAGCGTCCGGACGCCCCGGATCCCACGTTCGGATACTGCAGCCCCACTTGCCGCCTTCCGGCTCGCTTTGCCAGACGTAGTTCGGCACCGCGCCCGAGCGCAGCGGCGCGCCAGTGAAAAAGATGAGCGGCGACAGCGAACGGGTTTCGGCTTTGAAGAAGGTGTCCACGTCCTGTTCCATTTGCTTCGAGCTGGCCAGCAGTTCCTTGAAACGCTTGTCACCGGCCGCCTGAAACTGGAACGCGTCCGCCGCCGCGAGTTGGCCGTCGATGCGTTTCTTCAGTGCCGCGAGTCGTTCGAGATAAGCAAGCGTCTCCGGATGCGGCCGCCACGATTCCTTCTCGCGCGTCACCATCGCTGACGGCAACGGCTCCGCATGAACCGCACGCATCCGCGCCGTGGCCGCGTCGAGTTCACGCGAAGCAGCCAGGAGTTCTTCCATTGGAGGCAGATCGGTATCGGTCTTTACGCTGGCGGCCAACTCCGCCGCGCGCTGCCGCCAGCCCTCCCCGCCGCGCACATTGTCGGCGATGCGCCAGGCTTTTCGCTGCGCTTCGTTGGCGCAAGGTTCCGTGTCCGCATGGAATCCGATCACCGTCACAATCGTGCTGCCGTTCGGTTCACGCGCTTGCCCAAGGTTCGTCAGCACCAGCCGATGCCGGCCAACGGGCAACCCGCGAGCCAGCGGCGTGCGACCGCCTCGGCTGGTGTCGATGACGGCCTCCGGCTCCCCTCTCCCCCGCGAGGGAGAGGGGTTGGGGGTGAGGGGGCTTATGGTCGCCGGCTTGCCGTCGATCTCCACGCTCGCCAGCCCGAACGGTCTTCCCGTGTCCGGATAAATGACGCCCCACGGGTTGGGCGCGCCGGCCTGATGCAGCAAGTCCACCGACGTGCCGATGAAATCGACTTCCACTTTTGCGCCCGCCTTTTCGGAACGCATCCCCCACGGCGGATCGCCGATTTGAGCCGGCACGGAGGCCGGCGCTACCGTCGGTTGCCAGTTCTGATCGAAGCGAACCGTCGGGTCGTCGTAGCGCCGAAACCGCCCTGCCTGCGCACTCACAGGCTGTTCGCGCTTCGATGCAACAATATTCGCGAAAGGCACCGGCGTCTTCCTGCCGTCGGTGCTAATCCACAGGTTGCGAAAGCGCGCTTCGCGCTGCCAATTGCGCACGCCGATCTGCCCGGACGCGAGCGGATTCTCGCGGTCCTCGTACTGCGTGACGCGTTTCCCGTTGATGAAGACTTCGAGCGTGCTGGCCGTCATCTTCACCGAAATCGAAAGCCACGTATTGATCGGCACGTCGAGGGGAACGTTGCGGATGAGCTGAAAGTTCTGGCGATGCACTCCAAGCACCAGATGCCCGGCGACATCCAGCGCGACTTCGTAGCCGGTGAACCGGTCCGCGCCGATGCCGCAGTCGCTGGTCTTGACGATCAGCCCCTCGTTTCCTGCGTTCTTGGATTCGAAGAAAACCTCGACGCCGACTTCACCGTTCGAAAACGCTGGCGCATTCGAGATGAGCTTGTACCCCGGCCCACCCTCGACCGAAACTTCGCCGTTCTGGACCGTCCAGGCCCCGCCGTAGGCCGTAAAGCTGGACTCGGCGGCAAAGACCGCTGGCGCAAGCATCGCAGCCAACAACCATCGAAGAGCCAACGCTCGTGCCACGCAGACACCCTCAAGTCCTATTGTCCGTACAAATTAGATTACACTATGAGAAGTGCAGTTACCACAGAAATCGACGGCGAAAGTTAAAAGCCGTCATTTCTCGAGCGCCGCCGGGTCCAAAACCAGGTGCCGGATGCGGCTGCGCTTCCAGGTGTAGGTGATGTGCACCTTGCCGTCGCGCGTCTGGATGCACGCTGGATAGCTGAACTCCCCGCGTTCGTCTTCAAGCGCCAACACGTTTTTCCACGCCTTGCCATCGCTGGAAAGGGCCACGTTCAGTGGCGAGCGCCCTTGCGGCGTGTGGTTGTAGACGATCAGTTGCCGCCCATCTTTCAACGTCACCGCATCGGTTCCGGCATTCGGATTCGGCAAATCGAGCAGCCCCATCTTCGACCACGTTTTGCCGCCATCGTCGGACCAGGTTTCGAACACCTGCTTCTGTCGCGTCCGGCCGACCGCCTGCAGCTTGCCGTCTTTGTGGAACAGAATGCTCGGCTGAATGGCGCCGATCTCCTTACCCGTATTCACCGGCGCGGTGGCCGTCCACGTCCTTCCGCCGTCGCTGCTGCGCTCGAAATGCACGCGCCAGCCTTCGTGCTCGCTGCTGGTCGGGCAAAGAATATCGCCGTTCTCAAGCTGCACCGGCTTGTTCTTGATCGGACCCAGAATCCCGGCCGGCAAGCGCTGCCCGTCGCTCCACGTTTTGCCGTCGTCGGCCGACGTGCGCAGCACGCCCCACCATTTCGACGGGCTCGGGCCAACTTTGTAGAACAGCATCAGCGCGCCTTCCTTCGGCTGGAACAGAACCGGGTTCCAGCACGGATAGCGCTTGCCGTCGCTCTGCACGCCATTGGCGACCTCCACCGGCGCCGTCCACTTGCCGTTTTCAATACGCGAAAGCCAGATGCCGACGTCCTCCCGCCCTTCCCCCGTTCCCCCGAACCATGCCGCGATGATCTGCCCGCTTCGCGTCTCAACGACGGTCGAAGCGTGGCAGCTCGGAAACGGCGCCGTCTCGTAGATGAACTCGCGCTGAAGCACTCCGGCCGGCTCAGCCGCAAACGACAGGGAAGCAATCAGGGCAAAAACAATGAGCAGTGCAATCTGCATGAGCGTCCTCTTTGGCGGGTCGCCCGTTACATACACCGTCACTTGTCGCGAGGCGCTTCAGCCGTTTGCGCTCATTCGGATACGAACGCCGTCGCCACGGCTTCCGGCACAGAGGTCATCCCAACGCGCGCCTTGTCCATCGCATCCTCAAACAGCGTGCGCATGCCGCACTTGCGCGCCACGGCCTTGATCTCACGTGTGGATGCCCGTTGCACGATCTTCTCGCGCAAATCGTCGTTCATCGCAAGCAGTTCGTGGATGCCCATGCGCCCTCGGTACCCGCTGCCGTCGCACTTTTCGCAACCGGCGGGAACGAAGAGCTTGTCCACGCCGGCAATCCCGGCCTGTTTGAACAGCTCAGCCTCCTTCTTATCCGGGGCCTGCGTCGTCTTGCAGTCGCAAAGCCTCCGCAGCAAGCGTTGCGCGCACGCGGCCGTCAACGTCGCTGAAATCAGGAACGGCTCAATGCCCATGTCGGTCAATCGCGTCACCGCCGATGCCGCATCGTTCGTGTGCAGCGTGGAGAACATCAAGTGGCCGGTCAATGCCGCCTCCACCGCCACTTCTGCCGTTTCGCGATCGCGCACCTCGCCCACCAGCACGATGTCCGGATCCTGTCGCAAGAACGATCTCAACGCCGATGCGAAGGTCAACCCGATGCTTTTGTGCACCTGCAGTTGTGTGATCCCTTCCGACGTATATTCGATGGGGTCCTCGGCCGTCAGAATCTTCACCTCCGGCGACTTCACTTCCTGCAGAGCGGCGAAAAGCGTCATCGACTTGCCCGACCCCGTCGGCCCGCAGTGCAGGATCATGCCGTACGGCGAGCGGATGAGTTCCCGGTAGACCTCGATGTTGCGCGTGGAAAAGCCCAGCGCGTCCAGCGGCAACGCGCTTTTGCGTTTGTCCAGAATGCGCATCACGGCCGACTCGCCATAGCTGGATGGCACGATCGACAGCCGCAGATCGAGCTCAAATTTCGAGCTGAAGCGCGAATAGCTGATTCGCCCGTCCTGTGGCAAGCGGTGCTCCGCAATGTCCAGCGCCGCCATGATTTTCAGACGGCTGATCAGCGAGCGGTGCACGCCCTTCGGCAACGTCGTCTTCACGTGACACAACCCGTCTTTGCGATAGCGCAACACGACCTTGTCGGCGGTGGGCTCGATGTGAATATCGCTCGCACCCTCTTGAAATCCCTCCTCAATGATCCGATGCGTCAACGCGATCAGCGCCGAATCCTCCTCGGCCATGTCGCGCGCCCGCGTGTCGGCATCCTGCGGCTCAGGAACCTGCCCTTCCTGGAGGGCGGCTTCCACCGCAACGGCCACCTTGCTCGGATCGGGGAACACTTTTTGAATGGCCGCCTTGATGGCTGCCGGCGTCGCCACAACCTTCTGCACCACCTTCAGGTCTGTAAGCAGTTCGAAATCATCCAGGCGCAGGTAGTCCAGCGGATTGGCCATTGCCGCGCGGATGGAGTCCTCCGCAAGCCACTCGAGCGGCACAATTTCGCAGCGCTTAATGGTCCGCTCCCCGATCTCCTCGCACAAATGCCCGTCTGCCGCAAGAACTTCCGACGCGGGATGCAGAGCGCAGTTCGCCAGTCGCGCCAGGCAATCGGCGGACTCATCTTCGCTAAGCTGTGGCTTGTTCGCGGAGGCGTGCAGAATGGCCTTGCTTACATAGCGCGCCGCGTCCTCCAACAGCTTGAGCTGCGATTCATGAAAACCAGTCATCTCGCCGCCGCGCCGATGATGGTTGACGGCCAGGATGCACCCCACCGGCTTTGCCGCCGCCCGCAACGGCACCGCAAGCATCGAGCGAAGCTGAAATCCTTCCGGCCACTCGATGGGGTCGCGGTACACAAGGAACTGCTCCGGATCGGCAATCGTCATCGGCTCGCCGGCCTCAATCACGCGGCCGGCGATAGTCTGGCTCATCGGAATAAGCTGCCCGTGCAGCTTCGCAACGGACTCCTCGTGGATTCCACCTCCGTTCATGCCCTTCGCGCCGCTGGCCTTCGGCGTCAAATGTTTGGCGTGACGACCCAGATCGAACCAAACGCCGCGGATCTGCATGCGCCCCGGCGAACACGCCTGCAACAGCACCACGGCCTGCGCCCCCAGCGCCTCGGCACATTGCCGCAGCGTTGCCTGCAGAAGATCATCGATATCCGCCGCGCTTAACGGCCGCATCTGAAGCAGCCCGCGCAATAAACTGTTTGGCAAACAGCGGACTCTTTCGTTTTCGCGAGCGATCAAGGTCGATTCTGCGTTCACTTTCGCGTCCCCTCGCTTCCTTGCCGCTGGCGGCTCTCGTGCCACGCGCGCCACTCGAAGTCCCGCCAGCCGAGATCTTCACCTCGTGCCGCTCGCACAAGCGCTTTGTGTGCCAGAAACCGAAGCTCCGCGTTGTTGAGCAGGAAGATTAGTGCGGGTATCGACGTCGGATCGGGCTCGCCCGCCGCAGCCTCAATGCACGCCGCCTTCACCCGGCTGTCGCTATCGTTCTGCATCCGCCCAACAGCTAAGAAACGAAACGCCGGATTCCGGTACAGCACACCCACGACAGCCGCGCGCACCAGCGGGTCGTGGTAGTTTGCCAAGTCAAAAGCCAGCGATCCGGCGTCCTCCGGACGAAGCGCGCCCGCCACCCTTGCCAGCAGGCGCTTGCCTTCGTCCGTCGCATCGCTCAGCATTTGGCGAATCTCTTCGCTCAATTTGGCCGAACTCTCCGGCCCCTGTGCAAAACGCGCCAACGCATCGGCCACAATTTCCTCGCCCGCCGCCGCGCCGCGAAGCGCAAAGCGCCTCAGTTCCTCCGACATGTGCCGTCCAACACTCGGCCAGACGAAGTGTGGGTCGATCTGCCGTTTCTCTTTCACCGCGCAAAGAACGAACTTCTCAGCCGACTCGCAGCGCAGCACCGCCAGGGTGTCCAGAATTGCCCGCCGCAACCTCGCCTCGTTGTTCGTGCTGCGTTCCAAACGCTCAATAAGCGCCTCACATGCGGCATCCATCTCAAGTTGCGCCGCCGCGCGAACGTAACAGAGGAGTGCTTCGCCCTCAGCACGGCGAATCAACTCGCCAATGCGCTGCGGCAGTTCGGGGGACTTTAGCAGTTCGGCATAGGCCGCGTTCCGCTCAAAGTATTCGCCGCTCGTGAGCAGCCTCTGAACTTGTGTGAAACGTTCCGTCGTGTCGCTCGCGAAAAGCACGTGCGGTCGAGAGTTGATCGAGGGGACCGGTCCCTTAGCTCTTGGCTCTTGGCTCTTGGCCGCAATCGCATCAACAGCAGCCCCTGAACCCTGAGGCATGAACCCTGAACCCTCGTTCGATTGTGGATTGATGGCCGGTGCGCGCTGGGTGTCTGTCCCGTGCCCGTGGCTGATTACAGTAAGCGCCGTCCCTCCCACAATCAGCAGCAGGCCAGCCACAAGGAGAGTTGTTCGCCGGTGTCCCACCGGCCTGCGTGCCACTGTATCTGGCCGCGGCACCGCCGCCTTGTCCAGCAGTGCGCCAGGCGCCGCCGCGCTTGCCGGTTCGGCGCGTGACAGACGCGCACTGTCGCGCGGAGGCGTTCTGGCCTCCACGACACACAGCGTGGCTAGCTGGTCAAGGCTCAGCCCTTTGTAGCGCTGGCTCGCGGTCGCACTCATCTCCTCCACACCTTTGATGGTCCCAATCGATTACTGCTCCGACTCGGGCACCTTCCTCCAGGACCGAACCTTCATAGTCGAAGGCACCACCGTCAGCGCCCCTTGCGTCGCAGCCGGTGACGGCATAATCGACTGCGTCCCCGAGAGACTAGCCAGGTCCGTGCCGATCATGGCCGGGTCGGGGTTGCGCACATATACAACCACGCCGCCGACAATGTTGACGTTGTTCCCGCCGCCGGTGGTCTGAAACGGAGCCTTCGTGTTCGCCGTCAGTGGCGGCTTATTGGCAATCACCACAATCAGCCCGGACCACATCGCCGAACCGTCAAAGATGACGCTCATATCCGCCGGATCGTTGATCTCCACGACCAGCAATCCATGCCCCACAAAGCCGCCGCCGAACTTCAGGTTGTTCTCCGTCACCGAACCGTTCGCGTTGACACTCCCACGCGCATAGACAACTTTGTTGATCAGTGGCGCGCTCGGATCCGATGGCGTGGGGCCGGTTCCGAATTTCTGTGCGTCAGGTTGCGTGAAGTTCTGCGTCGTCGAAAGATCGATAAATGTGTCGTGACTGGCTTTGGCGACGGATACGAGCGATTCGATGTAGTCGCTCTTGTTCAAGTCCGAATTGAAGATGCCGCCCGGCAACTGCGAGGCCGTATGCGTGCCGTTGGAGTCTGCGGTCACCTGCTGTGGAGTCGCCGTTCCCGTGAAATCCCCGGTCGTAAAGCTGTTCATGGCAATCGATGGCTCAAGCTGAATATACTCGGGCGTCGTGCTGCCCGCTGGAGTGACCTGCTTGTACGAGACGCCCGTCGCGACGTAGCTCGTTGAACCGTCTGCCGCAGTGACCAGACGCTGCTCTTGGTAATACGGCGTTGCTTGGCCTCCTGAATTCATCTGCTGCACGTAACGGTACCCGCTCGCTGTCGGCAGACTGGCTTGGTACGCAAGCGTCCCGTCCAGATTGTATGTGTAATTCTCGCTGACGGACGCCACCGAGCCATTCACCTGCACCAGCACGGAGTTCGTGCTGGTCGATTGCTGATTGCCACTGCTCTTGCTGGGGTTGGCATTCGAACTCGGCGGGTTGGTCTGCGTCGAACTCGTGCCGCCACTCTTCGCGGCAGCCGCAAGCGCCAGGCTGCCAGTCAGGAAGAATGTTCCGACAAATGTGAGTATCCAAGCTGCCGCTTTCATTCGCATAAAGTCCTCATTTCGGCTTAAGCTGCAAGTTGATCCCGCCGTTCACGCCCAGATCCATGCTCTGATCAATGGATTGCACATTGACCTCAATCGTGACAACGTATCCCTGCTTCGATACGCCGTTTTTGTTGATGCCTCGATGAATGCCGGTGCTGTAGATCGTGTACTTGTTCCGTTCGTTCCGGTCATCGATGGTTCCGTCGCCGTTGTTGTCAACTCCATCGTGAAACCAATCGACCGTCCACGTGAAGAATGCGACGTCGCCCATGACCTGCGGCGTGATGTGGTTCTCCCAATACCGCGGCTCACCGCTGCTGATGCCCTGCGTGTACAGAATCGCCGCCATGTTCTTGAGTAGCGGAACGCCGCTGCGCCACGTTGGCCGTCCGTTTCCGTCCAGATCATCGGCGGACGTCCATTGATCGGTGCCGATGCAGCCGATTTTGCGTTTGCTGCCGTTGGCCAGCGTGATGTACGGAACGTGCACGTAGAGCGGTTTCCCTGAGGGCGTGGCGAGCGGCACCGTGCCCGTAGAACTGCGGCTGGCCGTCGCGGCGCTGCTGGTCATCATCGGCCGGTAACTGGGCGATGTGTTGATGTCGTTGAGCGCCATATCGATGCCGGCCTCGGCCGCCTCAAACGCCTTCATCTCCTCTGTCTCAATATCTACGTTGCGCGAACGCGTCAGCATCTTCTGCACGAACAGAAGCGAGAGGAAGCTGAGCACCACCACCACCGTCATCGACACGATCAGCGCTGTCCCGCGCACTTTCGTCTCGCACATAAGCTTGTCCCACTTACCAAGTACCACTCACCAAGTACCATTCACCACTCACCAAGTACCACCCCTCAATCCGGCGCCGTCACGTAGCTCGTGTTGTTGCGCAGGAACTCCACGGTGGTGCAATGCGCCAGATACGGCTCGCCATTCTGCCCCGTGCGCAGCAACCAAAGATGTATTTCCAGCCGAGCTGGATCGCTCGCATTGCTTTGAAAAAGCTGCGTTGTCGGAAGAACCGAGGGATCCGACCCGGAAGGCTGTGCTTGCGCAGGCTGCAGAATGAAACTCTCCGCAACCTGCTGCCGCGAGTTCTGCACCAACACGTAAGCGCTTTCCGGAGCCCCAACGTACGGCGCGACGTAGTACGCCTGCTCCACGTATCCCACCACGTAACGGCTTTGCGTCTTGCCGTCCCCGTCGATATCTACGCCTTCTAGCGCCTCATCGAAGATTCCCGGCGGACTGCGCAGACCCACCTGCCAGCGGTCATCCGGCTGAAAGCGAAAAGACATGAAGCCGTCCGGGGTCCGGCCATTGCCATCCAGAGCGATCCCTGCCGGCAGCGATCCTCCGCAGCGAAGACCGGAACCCTGCAAAGGCACGAGCTTAGAGGAGTCGTCGAGATTCGGCACCATCAGCCGGCCGTCGCGCCATCCAAAATCCAAGTCCATATAGAAATCGTCGGAAAAAACCGGGTTGTAACTCGCTGGAATCGTCTTCAGGAAGACCGCCATCCCCAAAGGGTTCGTCGTTTGCGCCACGTACTTCAACGTGACGCGATAGCGGACCTCCGCATTGTTGAAGACGTAGCTGTTCCAACTAATCGAATTGGTGCTGACCCGCGTCGAGTCGTCCAGGTCATCCATCATGCGCCGCAGCGCTGTCTCCCCTTTGCTCTGCATACCGGCGATGGCCGTATCGCGCGCATAGGAACGGCTGAAGTTTCCAGCCACCGAGAACGCCATCAATATCAACGCCGAGAACACTGTCAGAGCAACCATGACCTCCAGCAGCGAGAAGCCGCTGGCTTGCCGTCTCCCGTGACTCCAGACTTCCAGACTCCAGACTCCAGACTCTCTGTTCCGTTCCATCACTGCGTCCCTCCCGAGCGGTTCGCCAGACAGGTGATTACAGTGATCTGCTGCGGCCTTCCCACTCGGCTCCACCATCGCACTTGAACGGCCACTGGCAGCAAAGTCAGTTCGGAAATATTTCGATAGGCGTGGGTTGGCGTGGGTGGCGGATTCAGCGTCTCTCCCGCCAACAGCCGCGGAAACAACGGCTGGCCCTGGATTTGGACGCCGGCGGCAGACTGCGGGTCCTGCCCGAAAGGAGCGGTCGTTGTTGAGGTCGTGTAGCTGCTGCAAGGCACCGTCTGAATGCTCCCGTCGCCATTCAGGTCCAGGCCATCCCGGTTGCCGGTTCCTGTTGCTCCAGGAACCTCACCGAGTTCGGCTTCGATGGGGTCTTCGTCGTTAATGAGAACCACGCGCATTTCGGCCGTCCCGATCGCCGGGCCGTACCAACGCCCGCTGATCTGTTCTGCACCAGCAAACGCATACGTCTCCACGCGCACCCCACGCAAACTCGATCCGCCTGTTTTCACCAGATCATCCTCCGCGACGTTCACCGGAAACTGCCCCGGAAGCAGGCGATTCGGATCCGTAGAGCCCGGATAGGCCCCGCCCGAGAAGGTCGTCGTGAGCTGATGAAACGGCGTGGCGCGCATCTGGCTGATGATCTTGTTGATGGCCGCGTGAGCAATCATCTCCTCCCTCGCCAGTGCTTCGGCGCGCTGAGCGCCCGCCCAAGCGTGCATCGCTCCAAGCAGAGCAACCGCCAGCACCGCGACAGCCATAGTCGTCTCCAGCAAGGTCGCGCCCCGCCACCTCGCCGCTTCAGACGCCGTTGGGGCACCACACGCCTTGACCATAGAGCCCTTGTTTCCAAAGTGAAAAAAGCACAGCGTCTGTCAACCGGACAGAACCGCCAGACCCAATCAGGGCAACGCGCGCTATGCACGCTTGGGGCCATAGCGGGCGGCGTGGGTACAGCGGCATGCCTCTATGCGGATTTGGCATAAGTGCCTGCAGCCCTGGACGCACATGTGCAGGAATCTGCGTCCAACGTTTCATTTCGTTACGCCGGCCAAAGCCATTTTGCGGATACCATCATCCCGGCTAGCTCTCCGCGCGTTGCTTGCGGGGCGAGCAATACACCGCTAAGCTGCTTGCATTACGCCAAAGTCGAATGTCGTCGGAGGTTCGAATGAGTGTCGCAATCGTGACAGGTTCGGCGGGATTGATCGGTTCGGAAAGTTCCCGCTTTCTCCACGCGAAAGGTTTCGATATTGTCGGCATCGATAACGACATGCGCCGCGTCTTCTTCGGCGATGACGCGTCCACTAAGTGGAGCCGCCGTGAACTGGAAACCGAGCTCCCACGCTACAAGCACTTCGCCATTGATATTCGGAACCAGCCGGCCATCGAGAAGGTCTTCGCCAAGTATGGCTCCGATATCAAGATCGTCGTCCATGCCGCCGCACAGCCTTCTCACGATTGGGCGGCCAGCGACCCCGTCACAGACTTCTCGGTGAATGCCGGCGGCACGCTCGCCATGCTGGAAGCGACCCGCAAGCATGCGCCTGACGCCGTGTTCATCTTCACCTCAACCAACAAGGTCTACGGCGATAATCCCAACTCCCTGCCCCTGATCGAACAGGAGTCGCGTTGGGAAATCGATCCCGAGCACCCCTACTCCAATGGCATCGATGAAACCATGTCGCTGGATCAGACCAAGCACTCGGTCTTTGGCGCCTCTAAGGTGGCCGCCGACGTGATGGTTCAGGAATACGGCCGTTACTTCGGCATGAAAACCGGAGTGTTCCGCGGCGGATGTCTCACGGGCCCGAACCATTCCGGCACTCGCCTGCACGGCTTTCTCGCATACCTGGTAAAGTGCGCCGTTACGGGCGAGACGTACACGATCTTCGGCTACAAGGGCAAACAGGTCCGCGACAACATCCATTCCCACGACCTCACCAACATGTTCTGGAACTTCTACAAAAAGCCTCGCCCTGGAGCGGTCTACAACGCCGGCGGCGGCCGCCATAGCAACTGTTCCGTGCGCGAAGCAATCGACATTTGTCAGGAGCTCAGCGGACGAAAAATGTCGATCCAGTACTCCGAAACCAATCGCATCGGCGATCACATCTGGTGGGTCTCGAGTGTCGCCAGGTTCCAGCACGACTATCCTGACTGGCAATACAAATACGGCCTGGACGAAATCATGCGCGAAATCTACGGCGCCATGTCCGAACGCTTCGGGGCGGTTCGGTCCCCCGCTCTCCCGCGCGGGAGAGCGGTCAGGAGTGAGGGGGCATCCGCGAGGCGAAGCGGAGCCCATCCGCGCCGATGAAACTCGCCCGCATCCTCATCACGGGTGGCGCCGGTTTCGTCGGCTCGAACCTCGCTCTGCGTTTCCGCCGCCACGTTCCCACGTGCGAAGTCCTCGCGCTGGACAATCTGAAACGCCGCGGCAGCGAACTGAACATCCGCCGCCTCACCGCGGAAGGAATCCAATTCCAGCACGGCGACGTGCGCTGCCCCGAGGATCTCGCCGAACTTCCGAAACTTGATCTGCTGATCGATTGCTCCGCCGAACCGTCCGTCCAGGCCGGCACTCGCGGCTCGCCGTTGCCCGTCATCACCAACAACCTCACCGGCACCGTGAACTGTCTCGAAGCAGCGCGGCGAACGGGCGCAGCCTTTCTGTTCTTAAGCACCAGCCGCGTGTATCCGATCAAGTCCCTCAACGAGGCACCCTTCCGCGAAACAGCCACACGTTTCGAATGGTCCGACACCGGGGTCGGCCTCAGTTCAGCCGGAGTCACCGAAGCCTTCCCGCTCGAAGGCGCACGTTCCATCTACGGCGCCACCAAGCTTTCCGGCGAACTGCTTATCCAGGAGTACGTCGCCAACTGCGGAATGCGCGCCCTCATCAACCGTTGCGGCGTGCTCGCCGGGCCATGGCAGATGGGCAAGGTCGATCAAGGCGTGATCACGCTCTGGGTAGCGCACCACTTCTTCGGTAAGCCGCTCTCGTACATCGGTTTTGGCGGCGCCGGCAAGCAAGTGCGCGATATTCTGCATGTGGACGATCTCTTCGAACTGCTTCTGCGGCAGCTCGATCGCCCCGACGCCTGGGACGGACGCGTCTACAACATCGGCGGCGGTCGCCAAGTCAGCGTCTCGCTGCTGGAACTTACAGAACTCTGCCGCAAGGCTACTGGGCGACAGATCGACATCAAGTCCGTGCCGGAGACTTCAGCCGTAGACGTGCGCATTTATCTTTCCGACTGCGGCAAAGCCAGGCGCGACTTCGGTTGGCAGCCAAACCATTCGCCAGAACAGCTCGTTTCGGATATTTTTCAGTGGCTGCGTCAGAACGAAACGGCCTTGCGGCCAGTCTTTGCAGGTTGAGTGTTCTCTCCGGAGGTGCTCGCGTTGCACCCGCAAGACTCCAGACTCCAGACTCTAGACTCCAGACTCCAGACCCCAGACTCAAGACTCGGTCTAAAGCTATCGGTCGTCATTCCCGCTTACAATGAGGAGAAGCATGTCGTCCCTACGGTTGAAGGCCTTTCCCTTGAACTGACAGCACAGCAGATTCCGTTCGAGATCATCGTCGTTGACGATAACAGTCGCGACGGCACCTCCGAAGCCGTTGAGCAGTTGCGCAAACAGAATCCAGCCGTCCGGCTCGTGCGTCGCCAGCCGCCATCAGGCTTCGGGCGCGCCATCCGTTCCGGCCTGGACGCCGTGCAGGGCGATGTGGTGGTCGTATACATGGCCGATGCGTCCGATGATCCCAAAGACGTCGTCGCCTACTACCGCAAGATCCTCGAAGGCTACGACTGTGTCTTCGGCTCGCGGTTCATTCCGGGTGCGAGCGTCGAAAATTACCCGCCGGTGAAACGAGTGGTGAATCGCATCGTCAACAAATGCATCCAGTGGCTCTTCTGGTGCAAGTACAACGATCTGACGAACGCATTCAAGGCCTACCGCACCGACGTGATCCGCGAATGCGGCCCCTTCCGCTCCAGCCATTTCAACCTGACGATCGAGATGTCCCTGGCCGCATTGGTCCGGCGCTACAACATCACGCAGATCCCCATCCGCTGGCAAGGCCGCACGTGGGGACAGTCCAACCTGAAACTCCGCGAAATGGGCCGCCGCTATCTGGCCGTGCTGGTCAAGGCGTGGGCCGAACGCATGCTGCTCTCCGACGATATGGTGGCCGAACGCCTCGCTTCGCGCTGCGGCGTCGAAGTATCACGGCTCGAACTGCAGAAACGTGTCGAGAAACTGGAGCAGCGCATCGGCGACCTGGAGACCACCGCTCAGCCCGTCCCCGTCCTGAAAGAGCCTTCGCCAGTGGCCACCCAGAATGACAACCCAAGCTGAACGAAGGGGCGAACCGGGATAGAGATGCCGGAGCGGAACGTCGGGCCCTTGAGCCTCCGCCCCTGAACCCTGCCGTTAATTCAGCCCACGGACGAGGAACGTATTGAACTGCCAGACGTCTTCTTCCGGCGGCTTCGCGTGGCCGTAGCGCTCGAAGTGGCTGGCGGCATTCTTTAGCGGCGTCCAATCCACGGCCTGCGAGACGAACGGCCCCAGGTACGGCCGGGCGGTCGCGAGAATCTCGCGGTGCGGCAAGTCGTCGGGCACGCAGACGCCCATGGTCGGATTCTTGATCATCCACAGCGTCGCGGCCATGACGGAACAAGCCACCTGAAGCGTCGTGGCGTTCTGCCCGGGGACCAGCTTGCGGGTTTCGTGAATGTCCAGGAGCGAACCGATCCACCAGCTCTTGAAATCATGCCCCATCAGCAGACAGCCCAGTTCGTCGCGGCCATCGATGATGTCGTCGTTCATGATGCGCAGCTTCGGCTGCAGGTTGTAGTGGCGCATCGCCAGCTCATGCAGGCTCGCGATCGCCGAGTCGCAGGGACAATAAGCGTAATGCACGGTCGGCCGATACACCGGCATCCCTTCTTCGCGAACCGTCAGCGCCTCTGAGATCGAGAAGGCTTCGCCGTGGCGGATGACCATGCCGACGATTTCTCCGCACGGCACCCATGAGCGCACGAACGTCCGGCAGCCCATATGCGCCAGACAGATTTGGTTCATCGGGCCGGCCAGATGCACCTGGGATTTCGGCGGAAGTGTGCGTTCGTGAGTCCCCCACCCCATTTCGGCGGGAGCGATGCCTTCCTCGTAGAAGCCTTCAATAGACCAGGTATTCACGAACTCATTCACCTGTTTCGGCATGCTGGTAATCTGCGTGTCGCGCTCGCTGATGTGGATGACTTTGACGTCAAGCATGTAGGCGAGGCGATTGAACATGCGCTTCTTGTAGTATTCCTCGATAAGCTGCCGGCGCTCACCTTGCTCGTTGTGGTCGGCCAGCCACTTCTGCGCGATGTCTTCCAGCGCAATGCGCGTGAAATGCGAGACCAGCCCGGGATTGGCGCCGTGATCAAGAACCGCTGTCGGACCGCGCTTGGGCTTCCAGCCTGCGACCATCTTGCGAATCATCATCTGCCGCGCGTAAAGCGTGCGTTCCGTCGGTGGCTGCGTGGGCGCGCCGCAGTACGGATCCCACATTTCCACCGAGGTGTTGACGTAGCGGACGTTGTGATCGTAGCACCACTGCAGAATGTCGGTGCAGCCGATATTCCAGGCAAGGTCGATGATGATATCCCCGGAACCGACGTACTTGCCGAGCAACTCCGGCATGTTCTCGCGGGTGACGCGATCCTTGACGAAGTTGCCGCCCATCTCTCGGACATAGCGCGCGGAGTCTTCGACGTCGGCAAAATCCATCACGGTGAAGTTTTTCGGCGGCGCATCGATGTGCTTGAACAGCAGCGGCACCGCACAGCGGGAGACCGCGCCCAGTCCGATGACCAGAACCTTGCCTTCGAATTTGACTTTCTCTTCCTTCATCGCGGCTCCTCTGCCTTGAAAATGCTCGATTTTTGGCGCGCAGAATTGTTAGCTGTTCAATACTCGTTTTACACAGAGTCTGTCAAGACATTACGAACGAAAATCGAAAAATTAAACAAGAAAAATCAACACGCCGCGGTTCATCGTTCGTTGTGCATGGATTTCGATGCGCAAAAGCACTCAACACTTAAGACTACGGCTCGTCGATCACAATGTTGCGAAACTCGCCGTGCGCGCCGGAAAAGCGCAGATACATCGTGCCGTCCGTGACCAGGTTGTTCGCGTTAACGTCAGGCGCAAGAGGTTCCAGGGATGGCTTTGCTGCCTGATCTACGATGAATGCCAGCTTGTCGCCTTCACGTTCAATGACGACCTTCTGCCATCCGCCGTCGGGACGCACCATGAAACGCCGATTCTTGCCAAAGCTGACACCCGCTTGCTCGCCCGTCCCCCGAACTTCAAAGCTGATGCGCTGAAAGTCCTTCTTGATCGTGCGCTTCAGGCTCATCAGATTCGGCTGGTCGCTCTCGGGATCGGGAGAGGCCTGCCAAGTGCCCTCGGCAATAGCCCACTTTCCGCGGTAAATCGAGAACCCTTTGATCGCGAGCGCCTTGGCGACGTCTCCGTCCGCGCCCGCAGGCGTCTTGGTCTGGGGTTCAGCGGGTTTCGTGGCGGCGGCGTCTTTCGCGGGCGCTTTGTTGTCAGGAGTATCCTTTGCCGGCGGCGTTGTGGCAGCAGGCGCCGGTTCCGGCGGCTTTGGGGCAACC
Source organism: Planctomycetota bacterium (assembly GCA_036504595.1). GTDB lineage: Bacteria > Planctomycetota > SZUA-567 > H5-PLA8 > H5-PLA8 > DASXUX01. Next base: position 95,902 of record DASXUX010000108.1, read on the forward strand.
GGTTCAGGCTTCGTAGCCAGTTCCTGGGCCTTTGCCTCTGCTCGCGATAAGTACCGGGCCGTATCGGCGCCAAGTTTCTTCGCATCCGCGAGATTCTTTCGCGCCTCGAGATACTGGCCGATGTGGAAGCGCAGCATCCCCAGTTCCAACAACTCCGCCGCATTCTGGTCGTTCGTTGCGCGTTGCGCCACCTCAGCGACTTCCTCCGGCACCAGTTCCGTCCAGCGCACTGGAACCCTGCCTGACCCCACGTTGAGGATCAAACCGGTTTCGCTGCAATCGAGAACAGTGTATTGCTGCCGCTGATAGGTCATCGCTGGCACGCTGATCTTGCTGGCCTTCATGCTCCTGACGATGCGGTCACGCACCGCCAAGACATGCTCGTAATCGTTCTTGATCGCTTGAAAATCGGCTGCGTGTGCCGTCTCGGCCAATAACGGCGCTGCACTGTCGATCAGCCGCTTGCCTTGCTCGAAGTTCAACGTCTTTAGCGCCTCATCCATTTCTTTCGCGAGTTGCTGATAACGCGCCGGAGCCGCTGTCTCCTTGGCGGCCTTGGCTTCCGCTGCTTTTCGGGCCTGAGCCTCGCGGTCCTCCGTGTTGACGGCTACATCCATATCCGTCTTCATGTCCAGCCGCGCTTTACGAGCCGCGTCAGCGTAGGCGGTGGCATAGTTTTCAATGATCCGCTTGTAGATCGCACTGGCCTGGTCCCAGTTCCGTTGCTTGCGCGCGGACAGGGCCTCCCCCAAAAGCCCTTCCGCCATCTGCTTCTGCTTGCCTGCCAGCTCCTGACCGAAGGATTCCGCCGTCGCCGCCGACGTGGGATCCCAGCGCCAGAGCTGCTTCCAACGCTCCAGCGCCCGATCGGCCGCAGGGAACTGCTCCGCCTGCAGTAGTTTCTCTGTCTCGGCACGCAGAACAGGAAGCGCCTCCGCCGCGCCCTGCCGGCTGTAATCCGTCAGCAGCGTCTTGGCTTCTTCGGCCTGTTCGGCGGGCCGCGACACATCGACATACTTCAACCGGAACGATTCCAGCCGTTGCACGATCCCCGCGAAGTCCTTGCCATTCGTGCGGATGTACTCCTTCGCGAGCCGCCAATCGCTCGATGCGCCGGCATTTCCGGTGCTGACGACTTGAGACGTCTCCAACGTTGATGTATCCGGCTTATCCTTCTGTTGAACGGTCACCGGAACTGCGGGCCCGCGCGCAAAGCCGACGATGATGAGGATCAGAACGACAAGCACAACCACTCCGCTGCCAATGAGCACCGCCTTTGGCGAAATGCCCGGATCAAGCGGTTTGCCGACGTGTTTGCGCACAGCGGCTTTCTGCAGAGGCTGCGGTGCCTGAGCGGCTTCCTCTTCGCCTTCCGTATCGACCTGCTCCGGTGTGATGGGTTCCACCGGCAAGCCAATGTCCCCGATATCCAGTGTATTCGCCGGCCTCACCACGACCGGTTTTGCGGGCACTGGAGTCGGCGCTTGGACTGGCGCGGCGAGAACCGGAAACGGAGCCGGTTCGGCGAGCGTCGTTGCTGCTGGCGGCGCTGACGCCTGCGGGGGACTGGCCGGCCGTAATTTGCTGCCGCTGCCTGGAGTCAGACGCGGCGGTGGGCGCTTGGCAACTGGCGCAGCCTTGGCCGCTCCATGCCGGCCCTCACGAGAAACAAACGTCCGCAACCGGCTCTTCCCGCGCCGGGCTTCCTGCTTCAGATCTCGATGGCCAGCGGGCGGAACAGAGACGGGCTTCCGGGTGCCCGAACGCAAGCGCAGCTTCCCGATCTCCGGCACATCCACAGTACCCGCTTGCAGCGCGTAACGCGCCTTGCGCAAGTCCGTCAGCAGTTCCGGAACCGACGGATAACGATCGTCCGGTTCAGGCTGCAGACACTTGACGAGCAGTCGGTCCAGATACGGCGCAATACTGGCATTGAGGCTTGACGGAAGGGCGACCCGCTGCGATGCGATCTTCAGCCCCACTTGAAGCACGTTCGTGCCTTCATGCGGCGGACGGCCCGTGAGCATCTGGTAGCCGACCGCGCCCAGGGAATAAATGTCGGAACGTTCGTCGGCTTTCTCTTCGTCCAAAAGCACTTCCGGTGGAGTGTATAGCGGCAGCGTCTCGTCGCCGGCTTCGCCCGCCACCTGACGCAAGTTCAATGAGACGCTTTTGGGCGTACCCAGTCCGGAAACGCGCACGATCCCGTCAAAGCCGACCAAGACGTGAGCCGGCCGCAAATCGCCATGCAGGAAGCCGTTCGCGTGGCCGTAGCTGAGCGCATCGGCAACCTGGAGCAGAACGTCTACGGCCTCGATCAGCGGATAGCGCCCGCGGCGAGCCACACATTTCCGCAGCGACTCGCCCTCGACAAATTCCATCACCACGTAAACCTGGCCCGCAACCGTATCGATAGACACGATGCGCTGAACGTTTGGATGGATGAGCTCGCTTGCTGCTTCACTCGCGGAAATCCAGCGCTGAACAGCGCCGGGCGAACTGACGATGACCGGGTTGAGCACTCGCAGCGCCACGTTGCTGCCAGTCTGCGGGTCGAAGGCTTTGTAGAGAAGTCCCGAACTGTCACTCCCGAGTTTCTGGCCAAGTTGAAACGGACCCATCGTCTGGGGAGCGGCTCCGGTAGCCGCTGCTTCATTCGCCGCCGGCTGAACGTCCGCGCGCACATCGATCTGCGTTATCGCTCCGCCGTTCTCCCCGAGCATTGGCGTGCGAAACACGTTGTTGCACTGCGGGCAGCTTACGGACACGCCCGGCGCGATCTCGCTGACATTCAGTTGCGTGTGACAACCGGGACACGCGACGATTGACTTGCCTTGCTGCCGCAGGATCGCGTGCACTTGATGCGGCCGCAGGACATTTCGCGCAACGAGGATTTCTCCCAGCCGCTGATAGCTGCCAGCGCTCTTCACTTGCGCCTGCACACGCAGCGCCGCATCGATGTCCGAGGCCTGGCACATTTGCAGAGCGACTGCGACTTCGCCAAAGCGGCGCGGCGAATCGGCGAGCTGGCCTTTCAAGACCGCTTGAATTTGCGCCGCGGTGATGTGGCCGCGCGCCATCAGAATCTCGCCCAGCCGCGGAACGGGTTCGCCATCCTGATGCAAAGCGCGCTGCATGAGCAGCGCATCTTGTACCTGTTCCTCCAGGCAAAAATGATAACGCACCGCCAGCGTGCCGAAGAGGCTTTCCTGGATATCGCTGAGCTCGTCTTGTGTTTCAGACTGCATAGCGTGCTCCAGAGGTACACTTGATATCGACTGTCCTACGATACTGTCTATCAGCATGATTTCAAGACCGATGCGACTGCACACGTGCATTTGTGTCAGAAGTACCGCGCGTTGGACACAAAATGCGGAAAAGAGTTTGCGAAGTCCAGTTGCGTCCGTTGTGAGAATGCGTACTCTTATCGGCAATGGGGTATTCAAGACCCGCGTCCGTGCCGGAGGGCCGCACATGCCGAACATCATGGTGCTCTACGACATTCCTTCGTTCGTTGAAGAGAAGTGGGAAGAAGGACTGAAGGCCGGCAATTGGAAACGCGTCAGCCGCGGCGCGTACGCCAAAGCCTTCGCTCAACCCGAACAGGCGGCAACAGAAGTAACCCAGATATTCCAATCGCTGAACGTGCAACTCGAAGAGGAAGACGAGGAGCACGTTCGCATCGTCATTCCCATCCGCGACCAGCAGGGCAATCCCAATCTTGGCATCAAAACGCTCTTCGGCAAGAAGCCCGGCTGACAGTGTTCCAACATCGTGGTTGCGGACGTTCGACACCATGAACCACGAATCATGAACTGCAAACCGCCCCTCGTCTCGGCTGCGCATTAAAGGAGATACTCCGTGAACACACAACGGCTGCGATCTTCCGTTCTGCTGAGCGCTGCGGCTTGCCTTCTGTTCGCCAGCGCGGCGAATGGAGCCGATCCCGAACGCGGAAAGGTCGTTCATATCTGTGCTGTCGTCGGCGACCGTGATGGCATGCTGACGAGCGCCCTGGTGCGCCAGGGCAGCGCAACATTTTTCGTGCAGACCGACACCCTCGAACAGATGCAGGCCGTAAGCAAAGCCATGGATGCCGCGGGTCTGCTTGGGACGCGTGTCTTCGTGGGGACAGGCCCGCTTTCGCGCATCGGACTGGCGGAGAACGTCGCCGACGCCATCGTGGCGGCCACGGCCCCGGATCTTCAACAGGACGAGGCCTTTCGCGTCCTGCGCCCCGGCGGCAAGCTGATGCTCGCCAACACCGAAGTATCCAAGCCGTATCAGAGCGGCGATGACTGGACGCATCACTACCACGATCCCAGCAACAACACGCAGTCTCTGGATCGCCTCGCGCGCGCACCGTTCTTGACGCGGTTCATCGCCGAACCGCGCTACGGAAGCGCCCCGCAATCCGCGGTCGCATGCAGCGGCCGTTTGTTCATGGCCTTCGGCCACGTCGCCTGGCATCAGCGCGAGGAAGACACGCTCGACGCGCTCATCGCCGTCGACGGCTACAACGGCGCGCAACTCTGGAAACGCACTCTGCCGCCCGGCCTGATGGTCGATCGCTGCATCATGGTCGCCACGCAGACCGAGCTTTACCTCGCCGAAGGAAAGTCCCTCCGAATTCTCGATACGCTGACCGGCGCCGAGCGCGGCCAGATCCCCGCCCCGGCTGACGTGCAAGGCGGCGCCTTCTGGAAGTGGATCGCGATGGAAGGCGAGGCCATCTTCGGGCTGGTCGGCCAAGACGAGCCAGGCGACGACGTCGCGAAGTGGCGCATGGAGGGCCACGGCTGGCCGTGGGATAAGATCTCGAAGGGCTACAATAATGTCCAGCAACAATGGGGAATGGGACGCACGCTGCTGGCGTTCAACCTGGCGGACAAACGCGTGCTCTGGCAGCACACCGAAGACCAACTCATCGACAGCCGCGCGCTGGCCATGAAAGACGGCCGCATCTACATCAGCAGCTTCGGCAAGTACGTCGCTTGTGTCGATGCAAGAACCGGCAAAGACATCTGGCGCCGCACCGCCGAAAAGGACGCCGCCGTTTTCGAGTCCATCGGAACGTACCGAACCGGCCAAGGCTGGGTTGAAGGCTGGAAGACAGCCAACTATTTGAAGTGCACTGATAAAGCACTCTACTTCGCCGGCCCGCAGGTGCCCTGGCTCAGCGCACTTTCCAGCGAAGACGGCCGCGTGCTGTGGAAATATCCGACCAAGGACTTGCAGATCGTCATCCGCAACGATGCGCTCTATGCGATTGGTTCGCAGAATAAGACCTTCGACACCCGCAAGCTCAATCCGCTCACGGGCGAAGTCCTCGCCGAATACCCCATGCGCCGCCGCGCCTGCACGAGAGCCACCGGAAATGCCGACGGCATTTTCTTCCGCGCGCACGAAGGCACCGGCCGTCTGGATGTCGAAAGCGGCAAGACGCAATGGATTTCTCCGATGCGCCCGTCGTGCCAGGTCGGCGTCATCATCGCCAGCGGACTCTGCTATTGGCTGCCGTGGACATGCGACTGCGACCTGCAAATGTTCGGCACCATCGCCCTGGGCCCCGCCGGCCCGTTCGATTTCACAAAGAAGGCCACGACCGACGAGCGCCTTGAGCGCGTGGGGCAGGCTGTCCAGCCTGCCATCGAGCAGCCTGGACAGGCTGCTCCACTCGACTGGCCCGCGTACCGATCGGACAACGCGCGCAGCGCAAAAACCCCGGCTTCGCTTTCGGAAACCGCGAAGCTCCTTTGGCAAGCTGAACAGAAACTCCTTACGCCCACCGCGCCCGTTGCCGCAGGCGGCCTGATTTTCCTCGCCGGCGCCGACGGCGTGGTCCGCGCGCTCGACGACGCGACTGGAAAGGCGCGCTGGTCCGCCTACACCGGCGGCCAGGTCCGCTATCCACCGGCGATTTCCAACTGTCGCGCCTACGTCGGCTCCGACGATGGCTGGATGTACACATTCGAAGCCGCAACCGGCAAACTGCTCTGGCGTTTCCGCGCCGCGCCCATCGAACGCCGCATTCCCGTCTACGGGAAACTGATTTCCACATGGCCCGTCGCCAGCGGGGTACTGGTCGATTGCCGCAAAAGCCAGGATTCGCCCACAGCGTTCTTTGCCGCGGGAATTAACGACCTCGATGGCACTCACGTTTACGCGGTGAACGCGCTGACCGGCGAACTGAAATGGGAGAACAACACCTGCGGCCATCTGGATGAGTTTTCCAAACGCGGCGTCGCCTGCCAGGGCGAATTGCTCCTGCACGATGGCAAGCTCTATCTCGCCGGCGGCAATTCGGTTTCGCCCGGCGTTTTCGATCCCGCCACCGGCAAATGCCTGAACGATCCGCCCGGCGGAATGGGCACCAGCGCCCCGCGCGGCCGCGAACTAATCATCACATCAGCCGGCACAGTGAAGGCCTGCGGTCAGCCGCTGCATTCGAAGCCCGAAAACCCCGTGTACGACGGATCCTGCAAATGGGACATGCCTGCCATCTCCGCCGCCAACGGTCGCGTTGCGTTCGAGCGCCAGAAAGACGAGCGGGGCGTGCATTGGTCTCTTGTCGCGCAAAAACCCGACTCCACCGAACTGTGGAAACAGCCTTTGCCCTCCGAACCCGTTCGCTGGGGCATCGCCCTGGACGCTCAAGGCCGCATCATCGTCACTCTCTACAGCGGCGAAGTGCTGTGCTTCGGGAAGTAGCGCATGCCTCCGGCTTGCGCCATTCCTGGCATGCGGTTCCGGATTCAGCTTCAGCCGCAATTTTCAATTTTCAATTTTTAATTTTTAATTTTGAATTCAGCTCACCCGCACGATCTTCACTCCCTTCGGCGCCGCCGATGTTTCCTCGAATATCACTAACGTGTTCCGCTCCTTCAGCCATTCAAGCGGCAGATGATAGTACCGCTGCGTCGGCTCGCCGATTCCGCTAAGCGTCACGAATCCATGCTGCCAAGATGTCTCCGGTCCCGCGGCCGGAATCTGCGCATACCGCCCCGCGCACTGCCCGTTCAGCCAGATCATGCCCTTGTAGAGTTCGCCAATATCGAGCGCATAGCCCGCTGCTTTCGGATCCAGCGCACCGAACTCCGCCTTCAGCCAACGCAACGGCCGAGAACTTGTCTTCAGTGCTTCCCACTTCGCAGCCGAACCAATCAGCGGATCGAACAATCGTCGCCGCTCGCCAAACAACCCGACGTCGAGGGTCCACTCAAGTTTCGCAGGTTTTCCATCCACCAGCACCTCGCCGATCAAACCCTTCTTTTCTTCCGTCATCGGCGCATCAAGCATCCAGTCGCCTTTGATCAGACCGAACGCCGCGACAAGCACCGTCACGCGGTTCTTTCCGGCTGCAAGCTTCACTGTGTACTCATGCTTCCAGTGCTTTGGACAATCTTCGTCCAGTCGGTCCGGCTGCCGGCCCACGTACTGTCCGTTGACGAAAAGCATCGAAAAATCCCGCACCATCGGCAGGGTGAGCGTCGCGGTTCGAGCGCTGCGGCTGTTTAGCGTCGTCTGATACCAGCCGTAGTCCGTGAGATCGCGCGTGTATGGCAACATTGAGGCCGGAGCTGGCAGATCAACCGTTTCGCGCACGCTTTCGTCGAGGGAGTCTGGCAACGGCTCGGGAAGTTCCTTGAACTTCAGCTCGATTTTCGCCGGAATCCACCGCGCAACGCCGCCCCGCGGCCGTTCACCGTCATGGCTTGAAAATGCCAGCCGCGCCTTGCCATTCTCCTCCTGAACGATCGCCGCAGAGGCAGACAGCAGCGTGACGCTCACACCCGCCACACTTAGCTTTTGCGTCTCGCTCGTTGAATTCACCGCCATGTACAACGCGCTCCGGTCCCCCTCTCCCCCGCGAGTGGTAGCGCCGGCCTCCGTGCCGGCCGGGATAAACTTGTAGATCGCGAGTTGTGGCAACGTCTGCTTCTCCTGCGCTTCCTTCAGAACTTCGACCTGCGGCGCGCCCGAGAGGATCAGGCGTGCGTTAGTCGCGAGCAGTGTGTGCAGTTTTCCGAGATGCCTGCCCTTCTCCGTCAACTGTCCGTACTCGTTGATCGGGGCGTCGAAGTCATAACTGGTCGTCTGCATGTACATGGCTTCGCGGCCAAAATTCGTACCGCCGAACCACATGTAATAGTTCACGCCTGTGCCGCCGGCCGCAAAGAAGCGGATCACGTTGTAGGCAAGCTCGCGAGCGTCCCGCAGATGGTGAGCGACGCCAAACGTGTCGTACCAGCCCGGCCAGTTCTCGGTCCACAGCGCCGGCTGCGAGGGGTTGTGCTTTTTGAATTCCGGTACGCGTTCGGCGACCGAGAACCCGTTCAGCGTTTCGATCGCGCCTTCCGCGGAACCCTCGCACATGATCAGCGGCACTTCCACGCCGATTTTCGGAGCAAGCTGCACGACCCACTCCGCGTACTTCTTGCCTTCTTCGCCGTAGCGTTTGGCGACGTTGTTGTACTCGTTCTCAAGCTGCACCAGCACGATCGGCCCGCCGCGCGTGGCCTGATACTCACCCACGCGCGCCATCAACGTCTGGCACCACTGTTCCATGTGTTTCTTGAACGGCTCATTGTTTGTGCGCGAAACCATCCCGGGCTCGTGAATCAGCCACGGCGCAAGCCCGCCAAAGTTGATCTCCGCGCACACATACGGCCCAATGCGCAGGACCACGTTCATGCCTTCGTCCTGACACGTTTGAAGAAATCGCAGCAAATCCAGCCGTCCGGTAAAATCGAACTTCCCCTTCTGGTGTTCGTGCAGGCACCAAAACACGTACGTCTCGATCGTGTTCAGCCCCGCCTCTTTGCTGGCGCGGATGATCTTCGGCCACATCTCCGGCGTGGCACGCGGGTAGTGCACTGCCCCCGAAAGCACCAGCTTCCGCTGCCCATCGATCGTGACCGCTACTCCGTCAAAGCTGACTTTAGCCACCGATTCCCCCTCCAGCATCCATGTAATAAAATGCACCTGTGTGCAATCCGCTGCTTTCCGCCCCGCTCTTCAGGTTCTTCGCCTGTAAAAAAGTGCACATGTGGTGATTCCAACCCTGCCCGTTTACTAAACGTTTGTCCAGAAGTGCACCGTGCGTCGTTTCCCTTCGATGTCCGGAACGTCCGTGGCGGTGGGTCGCCCCGCTTATTTTGTCCAGAAGTGCACATGTGCAGAGCCCAAGACTTCTCCGCCCTCTCTATTTCTCCTCTATTATATACGCTAGACCCGCGCCTTTCTTACGAACAATCTTCGGTTTTTCTTACCCTTTTTTACTTGGCTAGCCTGCCGCTCTATTCATGACCTTCACGCCCAGCCGCGCAAAGTCCGCTATCCACTCTGCCACGTTCGCTAGTGACTGTTCACTGATCACTGGCAACTGCCTGTCCATCCCCAACCGCTCCAACTTCCCCTCACCCAAAGCGTGATACGGCATCAGTTCCACTCCGCGCAAATGCGGCAGCGTCTTTATCAACTCAGCCGCCTTCGCAAAGTGTTCCGCCCGGGCGTTGAGTCCCGGAATCAGCGGCAGCCGCAACCGTACGCCAAAGCCCGCATCATGCAGCCGCCGCAGATTCCGCAGGATGGAGTCCAGCGGCACTCCCGTGAACTCCACGTGCCGCGCGTCGTCCGTCTCTTTCAGATCAAATAGAAACAAATCGGTGTGCGCAGCAATGCGCTCCAGCGGCGCGTACTCACCAAATCCGCACGTCTCGACGCAGCAATGAATCCCCGCTGCTTTCGCACGCCGCAGCAGTTCCGCCGTGAACTCCGCCTGCATCAGCGGCTCGCCGCCCGAAACCGTCAGCCCGCCGCCGGAACTTTCATAAAAAACGCGGTCCGCCAACGCCTCGCGCAACGCCTCGCCGACCGTGATCTCTCGCCCCACCACTTCCAACGCGCCCGCGTAGCATTCCTCCGTGCAGGAGCCGCACACGCCGCAGCGTGAGCGGTCCAGCATATGCGCGCCGCCTTCCTGCAATTTTTCAGTCGCAGACAAATCTCCCGAACCCTGAACCCCGAACCCTGAACCCTGAACTTTCTGGTGAGCCTCCCGCGGGCAAACCCGAAAGCAGTAGCCGCATCCCATGCAGTGTCGCGAATTAAACGAAAGCTGCGGCCCGCTGCTCATCCCTTCCGGATTGTGGCACCACCGGCAGCGCAGAGGACAGCCTTTGAGAAAAATAGTCGTGCGAATTCCCGGCCCGTCGTGAATCGAAAACCGCTGAATATTGAAAATCCGCCCGAGTAACTCGCCCACGCCCCGCCCTCATCTGGTCCACGCGTGAGAGCAGCATACGTCGCGAGCACACCGCGTCTATTCCATCCGCGCCTCTGTACCGCAGGCCTCCGGCCTGCATCCATCTCAAGGAGGGTGCCACCGACCGACGCGGCCGTTTGCGCCGGTCCGTGCCCGGTTTCCGGCACGCGGGTAGCTGCAATTACTTCTCAGGCTTACCGAGCGCCCGAGCGACCAGAATGTCGAGCGGCTTCTTCGACGCTGGCGCGTTCGTTGTCTTCCACGTCTTTACGGATGCCGCAATGCGCTTCGCATACTCGATGTATCCATTTTGGTCGTCAGACTTCCATCTGACTGTAAACATCAGTGTCGGGTGCTTGGACTTATCAACGAACAGGTCCGCCTTGTAACGAAACATCATTCCGCGCTTCCAGAGCCCCGTACCGTCCTTGAGATTCGATTCGATCAGCGCATTGACAGCCGAAGAAACAGCGTCATCCATTCCTCCGCGGTCCATGAGCAGCAATTCTTTGGGCCAGTACGAGAACAAAATCTCACACAACGCCGCCTTCTCGTCCGTGCTAATTCGCGTCGTGGAACGGTTCAACCTGACGATGCAGGACATAAACTCCGTAGCCTCCGCCTTCAACTCCGGCATCAGTTGCGGAACGAAAATGAAGGTTGCTTCGCCATTATCAGCATCGACGGCAATCGCAGGCACGCCTTGTCTAAATGAGGCTTTGTCAGCAGCAAAGCGCGTAAACCAATCCCGCATCCATCCATCAGCAAGCGTTTCGTCTGGACCTTTGGAGAGATCGAGCCGGAACTGGTCCCCTGCCTCCTTGGATGTTGACTGCGGAGTCGCCGCAGGCGTCTTCATCCGGTTCTGAAAATCTGCATCTTCGGTCTGCGGCAACCGCGCATCTTCCGGCGGCGGTGGTGGCTTTACCGGCTTTTCGTCTTCAGCGTGACCGGCGATCGCCAAGGCGATCACCATAACGAGCGGAGCGCGATTCATAGCTGTCCTCTGTTTCAGTTATCGTTTCCCGAACAGGTAGCCCACGAAAAGAGCAATGAAAGGCATCGGGCTCCCGCAAATCTATTCACAATGCAGCGTTGTCTACGTTCGTTTGATCTTGCTCCCTTATCTCGCTTCTTGCGGTATGCAAGCACTGATTCCTCTGAGCCGGACAACGCGAACCATGAACAATGGACTATCAACCCTGAACCAGCACTGCGCGCAACTCCCGCGTGAACTCCCCCAACTCTTCTATCCCCTCGCGCTGCTTGCTGATCGCCAGCCCCCCGAGTTTCTCCCCCGTGTCCGGCAGCACCAATTCCGGCGCAATCTCCGCCAGCGGCACCGCCACAAACGCTCGCCGCCGAATATCCGGATGCGGCAGCCGCAAATCGGGTTCGCCGCTCACTACATCACCATAGAGAACCAGATCGAGATCAATCGTCCGCGCCGCAAACTTGTCCGCCGTGCGCGTCCGCCCCAGCGCCGTCTCTATCGGCCCGAGCACCCCGTCTTTCAGTTCGCGCGCCGTCAGTTCCGTCTCAATCTCAAACACCCCATTTACAAACGCCGACGCATGAACATCTATCTTGCCGTCGCTGCCGACGGCCAACGTTCGATAGAAGGGCGAAACACCCACCACCCGCACGCGGTCTTTCAGCCGCCGCAGCGCCTCGCAGATATTCCGCTCCGGCTCAATGTTTGAACCTACCGCAATAAACGCCCACACCTTCTCTTTCTCCCCCTCTCCCCTTCTCCCACTCTCCCCTTCCGTCCGTTCTCCGCGCCCCCTCAGCGTCTCTGCGGTGAACCGGGTCATCGACTCCGAAAAATCTCCACCCCCACACTCTTCGCAAACCGCAGCGCCCCCGGCTTGTCCACGCGAACCTGAACCTTCTGCACCCGCGTTTCAGCCAGACAAATCTCCGCAATCCGCTCCGCCATCCGCTCAACCAGCAGAAACGCCGAAGCCTCCACCATCGCGATCACGTTCTTCTTCACCCGCTTGTAATCCACGCTCGCATCCAAATTGTCAGACGTCCCCGCCTCGCGCAGATCCGTGAACATCGAAATATTGATGATCACATCCTGCTTCTCGCGCCGCTCGTCCGGATAAAGCCCAATAACGCAGCGCAACGCCAGGTCACGAATGAATATTCGGTCAAGCTGTGAATCGGACATTGAATCCACCTCCATAAGTCTGCGAGTTGCCCGCGCTGTTCTCCCCTCCCCTCGTAGGGGAGGGGCCGGGGGAGAGGTCTGCGGCAGCGCCGCAAGATTCCATCATCCCACCTGCATCAAATGCCACCCGCTATCCACAAAAATCACCTGCCCCGTCACAAAACGATTGTGCAGCAAAAACAAAATCGCATCGCCAATCTCGTCGAGCCCGCCCGTTCGTTTCAGCGGCAGCTTCTGCGCCAGCCGCTTGAAGTACTCTGCGTCCGTGCCACTCGGCGCGATCGCAGCCCCCGGAGCCACGCCGTTCACGCGAATCACCGGCGCCAGCTCGATCGCCGCAAGCTGCGTAAACATATTCAACGCCCGCTTGGCCAAGTTGTACGAAACATGCTGGTGCTGCTGTCGCGTAATCGTCGTATCGAGAAAATTGACAATCGCCGGCAGCGACCCTTCGCTCCATAGCTCACGAGGCCGCTCCGGCTCCCCTCTCCCCCGCGAACTAGCCCCCGGCTTCAGCCGGGTGGATGGGTTGGGGGTGAGGGGGCGACCCCGTCCGCCCGCCAGCCCATACTGCCGCGCAAACGCACGCATAAGCTGCAACGGCGCGATCGCGTTTACCTGTAGCGCCGCCTGCATCTGCTCCGGCGAAAAATTCGCCAGCCGATCCGTCGGAAAACTCGACGCATTGTTGATCAGAACATCGATGGGCCGCCCGCAAGCTTTCCGAGCATCCCCAATCAGCGCCTCAGCCTCGCGAGGACGCGAGAGGTCCGCCCGCACCGTGTACGCATCCACTCCATGCGCTCGAATTTCCTTCGCCGCCGACTGAGCTTCCCTGAAGGAGCGATGGTAGTGAACAACCACGTCCAAGCCGTGTTGCGCCAGCCTCAACGCCACGTGCCGCCCCACTCGCTGAGCTGCCCCCGTAATAAGCGCCACCGGCCGCTCTCTCGATGCCCGTTGTCCCATTATCTTCTTCTCCCATCGGCACCCCGGCTCCCCCTTCCCTTCGAGGGAAGGGGGCTGGGGGGTTAGGTTTGCGGCAGCACCACCGTTTCCATTGGACCCGACTCGCCCCAGTGCTACAATTTCGCGCCGAATCGGGCGGAATGTCCGCCGCAACCAGTATGTCATGAGAGAGGGAAAGGGCAATCGGCATGGAGTACTTCCCGCGCACAACCGTAGAGAACGTGTCCGTCTCCCGCATGCTCATCGGGATCAACTGGTTTCTCGGATACTCTCACACCAGCGCCGCAAAAGATGCTTTCATCCGAGAGTATCAGACGCGCGAGCGCCTCGGCGAAATCCTGAAGACCTTCATGAAAGCCGGCGTAGACACCGTCTACGGCATACGCCCAGAATCTCCGCACCTCCTCGCCGCGATCCAGGACGCCGAACAGGCCACTGGCCGCAAAGCCATCACCATCGCCTTGCCCACGTTCGATACCTCCGACACGCCGCAAGCCTGGGACGCCAACGCGCGCATGTGCGACGCGCAGGCCAAGATCGGCGCGACCTTCTGCCTGCCGCATCAGGCAACGACCGACGCCTGGATGAACCGCATCACGCGCAAGATCACGCACATGGACCGCCTCGTGAAACTCATCCGCGAACGCGGCATGGTCCCCGGCCTTTCCACGCACACACCCGAAGTGCCTGTTTATGCCGATGAATCCGGACTCGACGTCGCAACCTACATCCAGATCTACAATCCGCTCGGTTTCCTGATGCAAATCGAAATCGACTGGGTGCATCGCATGATCTGGAACTGCAAGAAGCCCGTCATTGTGATTAAGCCCATGGCCGCCGGCCGCTGCCTGCCCATCGTCGGCCTCGGCTTCGTCTGGGGAACGATCCGCGATCAAGACATGGTCTGCGTCGGCACCATGCTGCCCGATGAAGCGAAGGAGCTCGTTGAAATCTCCACAGCGCTACTCGAACGCCGCAAGTCCGGCGTCGTCTTGCAGCGAACCCGCAGCAAGGAGTCCGTCGAACTAAAGAAATAACAGACGGGTATGGGGCATAGGGTGTCGGGTATCGGGAATTGTTTGTGACGGATCATCCACCCCGAGACCCCATACCCTATACCCCATACCAGATCCCCGAAAACTCGCTATGCTCAACGACCTGAAGAAAATTGTTGCCGGTGAGGTGCGCCTCGACGCTCACAACCGGATGCTCTATTCGACCGACGCCTCGATCTACCAGGTCGAACCACTTGGCGTCGTCATTCCCGCCGACATCGACGACCTCCTCCGCGTCATTTCTTACTGCGGCCCCAAACGCGTTCCGTTGCTTCCGCGCGGCGGCGGCACCAGCTTGCCCGGCCAATGCGTCAACCGAGCGCTCGTTGTCGATTACTCCCCCACGTGCCGCCAAGTTCTCTCTGTGGAAGTTGACGCTCGCACCTGCCACGTCGAACCCGGCATCACCATCGACGAACTGAATCGCGCTCTCGACGCCCGAGGCACAAAACTGTTCTTCGCGCCCGATCCCGCTACGTCCGCGCAGGCCAGCATCGGCGGTTCCATCGGCAACAACGCCGCCGGCGCACGCTCGATCCGCTACGGCCGAACCAGTGAAAACGTCGCGGCTCTGGATGTGGCCCTTTCCACCGGCGAACGTCTCTGGCTCGAACCCGGCGCCGGCCGCAAGAACCCCGTCGCCCGGCGTCTCGCTGAAGAAGTCTCCCGCGTTGTTCAGCAGTACGCGCCCCAGATTCGCGAACGTTTCCCCAAGACCAATCGCCGCAACGCGGGCTACGCGCTCGACTCAGTCCTCGCGCAGCTCGACCGCGGCATCGGCCCCGATGACCTCGATCTCACCTGCCTCCTCTGCGGCAGCGAAGGCACGCTCGCCGTAACCCTCGGCGCAAAGCTGAAGCTCCATCCAGTCCCGCGCAGCAAAGGCCTCGCGATCTGCTCCTTCGCAACGTTGGAAGACGCCATCGCCGCCGTCGCGCCCGCGCTTCAAACCGGCGCCAGCGCTGTCGAACTGATCGACGATGTCGTTCTCACCGCCGCCCGCCGCAACACCGAATGCCGCGGCTACATGGACCTCCTGCCGAAGATCGCCGCCCCCGGCTCCCCTCTCCCCCGCGAGGGAGAGGGGTTGGGGGTGAGGGGGCAAGAGGCGTCCGCCGATCCCATGGCCGTCCTCTACGTCGAATATCAAGAAACCGGCCCGATCGAAGACGTGCACGCGCGTTTCGAGAAACTTCGCCAGGTGCTGCCCGGTGTTCCGCTCACGCCATACATCGATCAAAAGGCTCTCATGCGAGCGTGGGCATTGCGCAAAGCCGGCGAACCGCTGCTGCACGGCCTTTCCGCTCACCGCCGCCCCATCACCTGCGTCGAAGACAACGCCGTCCCCGTCGAAAACCTCGCCCGCTTTGTCGCCGGCTTCAAAGAAATCGTCACCAAACACGGCACCAAAGCCGCCTACTGGGCCCACGCCTCGGTCGGCGTGCTGCACGTCCGCCCGATGCTCGATCTCCACGATCCCGCCGACCGCGACCGCATGCGCGGAATCGCCGTCGAAGTCGCCGACCTCGCGCGCCAGTGCGGCGGCATCATGTCGGGCGAACACGGCGACGGACGCCTGCGCGGCCCGCTTCTCGAACGCTTCTTTGGCGCCGAACTGATGCAAGCCTTCCGGCAGGTCAAAGCCATCTTCGACCCCGCCGGCATCTTGAACCCCGGCAACATCACCGTGCCCGGCCCTGTCGAAAGCATGACCGAGCACCTCCGCGTCAATCCGCACGGCCCCGACCTTGTCTGGCCCAAAGTCGATACGTTCTTCGACTACTCAAACCAGGAAGGCTTCGCCGGCGCAATCGAAATGTGCAACGGCGCCGGCGTCTGCCGCAAGACCGCCGTCGGCGTCATGTGCCCGTCGTATCGCGCCACGATGGACGAACGCCACGCCACCCGCGGCCGAGCCAACGCGCTGCGCCTGGCCATCACCGGCCAGCTCTCCCCAGATTCCCTCTCCCCCGAGAGAGAGAGTGCCGAGCGAGCGAAGCAAGACCGAGGTGAGGGGGAGGCCGTGCTCCCCCGCCCCGCCGAGGGGAGGGGGCCGGGGGGAGGGGTTTGCGGCAGCGCCGCAACTTCAGCGGCAAAACCTGACTGGAACGATGCGGGCACCATCGAAACCCTTTCGCTCTGCCTAAGCTGCAAAGCCTGCAAAACCGAATGCCCCAGCAACGTGGATGTCGCCCGCTTAAAAGCCGAGTACACCGCGCAGCGTTACGCCCAAAAAGGCGGAGCGCCGATCCAGGCCCGCGTATTCGGACAGATCCGCTTGCTGAACGCTCTCGGCTCCATGATGCCGAACCTCGCGAATTTCGTGAACTCGCTCTCGCTCACGCGCGCGATCATGAACCCGCTCCTCGGCCTCGCCCCTCAGCGCACGATGCCGCGCTACGAACGCAGCCTGTACAATTGGTTCAAGAAACGACCCGTAGCGGAACAATCCGCGAATCCCAAAGTCGTCCTCTTCGGCGATTGCTTCGTCACCTACAACGAACCCCGCATCGGCCAGGCCGCCGTGCGTGTGCTGGAGGCCCTCGGCTACCAGGTCGAACTCCCCGAAGTAAGCTGCTGCGGCCGAGCGATGATCTCCACCGGCCTGTTGGAAGAAGCCATCCGCACCGCCGACCGCACGCTCGAAAAGTTGCGCCCGTACATCACCGATCCGCAGGTCAAAGCCATCGTCGTCTGCGAACCCTCGTGCCTGGCCACGATGAAGGACGAATGGCTGCAGCTCAAACTGAAGACCGACATATCTCTGCGCAAGGAACTCGCCGCCAAAGCCATCATGGTCGATGAATTCATCGAGCGCGATTGGGAAATTCATCCAACTCCCCCTTCCCTTCTAGGGAAGGGGGCTGGGGGGTTAGGTTCCGTCGTCCTGCACTCCCACTGCCACCAAAAAGCCATCTGGGGCGAACAAACCGCCTCCGCCTTCCTCAAGCGCCTGGTGGGTGAGCGCCTCAGCGTGCTGCCGTCCGGTTGCTGCGGCATGGCCGGTTCATTCGGCTACAAAAAAGAAAATTATGAACTCTCGATGAAAATCGGCGAGCAGTCCCTGTTCTCTCTGCTCAAGAACGTCCCGCCGGACGCAATCGTCCTCGCCCCCGGCACATCCTGCCGCCATCAGATTCACGACGGCACCGCGCGCACCGCCCTGCACCCGATCGAACTCGCCGCCCAGATTCTGCTTCCACAGAAATAATCATCTGTGTCCATCTGTGTTCATCTGTGGTTAAAAATAGTCCCGCGCCTTCTGAAACTCCGCCGGCATCTCCTTCTTGTGAATCTGCAGCAACTCCCGCCACAGCGCCTTCGCCTCCCGCGTGTTTTGATAAATCGGGTACGCAAAAAGAGCGTCCGAAAACAGCTTCGGGTCGCGCGCCGCAATCGCGTCCCCCAGCAAGGTCTGGTGCGTCGCCAGAGCACTGATCAGTCCGTGGAAGCAGTCCGGCACTTCCAGATCCGCGTCCGGCTTCACGCCGTCCTCATCCATCGTCAGGGAATATTCCAGCACCGTCCGGTCCGCAAATCCCTTCACCGCGCCGCGATTCGGCAGACTCGCTGCCAGCCACTGCCGCGACACGCCGCCCAGAGCTTTCAGCACCACAACCGTCGCGTCCGCGGGATTTGCGGCGAAACGCGGGTTCTCAAGCGGCCCCTGCGCCCAGAATTCACGCGTCAGCGTCCGGTCCAGATAACCGCGGAACTCCACATCCGCCTTCTCGCGCTCGATAGTCCCGCGCGTGGCGTCCTTCTCAGCTTGCTCCCGCGTCAGCGGCCGGTGATCCTTCAGCATCCGCTCCCGCATTTCCTGGAAGAAAATGTGCATCATCCCGTCGCCTTCGGTCGAGAAGATAATCGGCCCGAACCGCCACCGCATTTCGGCCAGTCGCGCCAGCCCGTAGCGAATGGATGCCTCCATCTGCGGATACTTTGGCGTGCGGCACGGCTTCCAATTTGGGCGAGCCAACGCTTTATCGAACAGCTCGTAAATGTCTTTGCCGCGATACGTGCCGCGAACGATGAAACTGAGATGGTTCACGCCTGCGCTCGCCACCCGAAACTCGTCGCTGTACTCGTCCTTGTCGAACAATAGCCGCGTCAAATCCCAGCGATGATTCGTAAAGCCGCCGCAGACGCCCAGCGCGCGCACCTTCGTGTGGTTGTTGACCATCCCGCTGTACACCGCGACCGGGTTTGCAAAATCCACCAGCCAAGCCTTCGGACAATGCTTCTCCATCAGCTTTGCGATCTGCAGGATGATCGTGCCGCCGGTCACTGACCGGAACGCCCCGCTGACCGAGAGCTGATCAGATCCGAAGAACCCGTGCTCAAGACAAGCCTGGTCGCTCAACCGGCACACCACTGGCGAGCCGACCGGGAAACTCACGCTGACCATCTCCGCACCCGGCAGAGCGCGTTCCAGTTTGTCCGTCCACGTCACGCGGCAGTTTGAGCCGGCATACTCCGGCGTCTTCATGATCAGCCGCCCGACCGTCTCGGCCCGCGAAAGATTCATGTCCACCAGGCGAATCTCGCCGCCCTGGAACAACTTCTTCTCCGCCATCGCCGCACGCACGATTGGCAAAGTGCGATACGATCCGCCCCCGACAAAAACGACCTTCATCGATGAATCCTCTTTTCTCTGCGCTCTCCGTGCCCTTTGCGTCTCTGCGTTGAACTCACTTCGCCTCGTCAAAGATCTTCCGCCCTTCCCGCAGCGCCGCGCGATTTCTTCGCTCGGCCTCCAACCGCTGCTGGTACTTGGTTTCTCGCTTCTGATCCGCGTCGCACGCCGCAAACTCCGGCGCGTCGGGATTCGGACGCTGCTTCAGCATGTCGCGCCCGGCTTGGATGATCGCCAGCGCCTCTTTGTACTTCGGATCGTTCTTGTCTTGGAACTTTGAGAGGCACGGACTCACCTCCGGACGGTCGAACGAGACTTGCGGCCCCAGTTTCCTTCCGTGATGGCCCAGTCCGCTCAGAGGAACGCCCGTCAATTGCTCCAAGCGTCCCAATTGCTTCCCGTCCAGCACGCAGCGTCCGCCGAGATTGTTCGGATACACGCTCGCATAACTGGAGTAGTAGGGCGCATTGATATCAATCCATGTCGCGATCCGATCGAAATCCTCCTTCGTCAGCGTGATTTTCTCGTGCGCCTGCCGCAGTTTCTCCATCTGCTGTGGCGGAATCTTCGAGCGCGGGTTGAGCGGCAGCCCCGCCAGCGGACGAATCGCATCCACCAGCTTACTGTCATTCGAGCCCCAGCCATACGCCGGCTGCGTCGCCGCCGGTCCTGCTCCGATCGCATGGATTTCCCGCTTCAGCCAAAGTTCAATATACGAGGCGTTAAAGGACAGTTCGCGATCGCGCGCCAGATTCAGCACCGCGCCATCCTTCTTGTCAAAGTCGTGGCACGAAACGCACGCGCGGTCGAACACCGGCTGCACTTCCGTCAGATAGTTGAAGTCCCGCTGCGGACCGTACCAGCCGTCCAGCCGGCTCGCGCCCCGCTTCAGCGCCGACGCGGTGGGGCCGGCGTCCCTGCCGGCCGGCACGGAGGCCGGCGCTACTCTTGTCGGCGGGGTCGAACGCCGCTCATCGTGGCAGCCAATGCAGCCCGTCCATTCGCCCGATTGAACCATCGTGCCGCTGCGCATCGATTGGATCATCAGTCCGTTTTCGTCGAGCAACTGGAAGAAAACGAACTTGTCCGACGGCAGCGCGAAGAACGCCGAACCATCCGCCTCCACCGGCACCGTCCCCAGTATGCGTTTGTTGTTGAAATCGTGCCACCCCATCGCGGGCGCCTCGGCGCCCTGCCCGTTCCAGGAAGCCCCTGAGAAGAATCGCTTTTCCGGAGATTCCATCACGCGCAGAGACTTCACGCTCCCCGGCTTGACGCCTTGCATGTGCGTGCCCTGGTACACGTCCGCAACATAAAAATAACCTTCCTTGTTCTCGAAATCGCGCCGCGCTGGAATCACCGGCGGCCGGGTCCGCGCAGCAATCGGCCGCGGATCGTAGCAACCCGGACCTTCCGTGTGCAGCATGATCTCGTTGCCGAAAACATCGACCAGGAAGAGTCCCATCTGCTCTCCGCTTCCGGTCATGCGCGAACAGAGGAAGTACTTGTCGCTCAACGGATACGGATCTTCGAACTTCAGCTTCACGCGCGTAAAATCGTCAAAGCCGCCGTTTTCGCGGACGAGGTTGATCGCATCCGCCGGCCACGTGCGAATCACGGGCGCTCGCCCGTCCAGGCCGCGCGCCGGATCGACAATCGCCAGAGCGCCCCACGGCCGGTCGTGGCACGAGGAGAAGTTGCAGAGAATCTGCGCCGTGCCGGGAATGTAGCGGCCCTCAAGCACCGCCCCGGGACTGCCCGTGTTGTTGCCCCAGACAATCGCGTGATTCGTGCCGTCCGGGTTCACCACCCACAGGCCCTGGCCATCGCCGAAATTCCGGTCCACGTATTCCCAGCGGTCGTACATGATCCGGCCGTCCGGCGTCAGTCGCCCATGGCCTTCGAACAACGTGTTCTTTCCGATCTGCCGGATGTTCGATCCGTCGGCGTTCATGCGAAACAAATTGCCCATGATGTGCCGGTTGCACATGCAGTATTTCGGCTCGCGCGACGACGTGAAGGCAATCGTATCATCCGGAAGATAGAGCGGGTCGATGTCGAATACGCCCGGAGCGGACGTCAACTGCTTCAGCCCGCTGCCATCCACGTTCATCTCGTAAAGGTGGTAATCGTCTTTGATGTCTTTGCGGATCGATACCAGCATCTTCTTGCCATCAAAGTACACATCCGGATCGCGCACAAGGCCCTGCTGAGACTCCCACAAGGTCTTGATCTCGCCGCCACGGGCAAAGTCGATCGTCTTCAGCGCACCGCCGCCCTGGAAACTGCCGGTGTTAATCTCGCCCGTCTGAAACATCGTTTCGGTGTTGTGGTGATCCGGCCGGTACTGCTTGCGCACGACGAATAGAAGTGGCTGCCCGCCGACGAGCGGGTTCGTCGTCAACGCCTCGCGCTGCAGAGCGCTCAGTTCGGTTTTTGCCTTCTGCGCCTCCTCGGCGTTCTCGGACGCGATGGCCTTCTCGAGTTTCTCCAGCCTCTGCAGAAATTCCTGCGCTCGGGGATAGCGTGAGCCAAACGTCGCGGCGATGTCCTCAATCGCCGCACGCAGCGCCGCCGTCGGCGCAAGGGTTAACGTCCCGCCTTGCACGCGCGGACGAACACCTTTTGGATCGATGGTCCCGGACGCCTGGAAATCATCAAAGGTAATGTGTCCCCAGCCGCCAGTGTTGCGGTCCACAATCCGAAGGAAAACTTTCTTGCCGACCAGCTTCGGCTCTTTCCACTGAACGCGCTGCATCGGCTGGCTATTCGTCCCTTGTCCTTTAAGGACTTCCGCGCCGTCCATTGTGCACAGTGCCACATAGGTATCCGCGTGGTTGCCACCGCCGACCAGGAACGACATTTCCGGCGCGCTCAACGTGAAGACGGGCGACTCGATGACGCCCGTGTATTGATCGTTGGATTCGTTAGCCGGACTTTCCAGCGTGGACAAAAAGAACTTGCCCTGCTTGTTATACGGCTTGCCATCGTGATGGAAGACCGCTCGGTCAGTCACAATCTTCCCGAACTGCCCTTCGACGATAGTCCACCCTTGAAGATCCCCGCTTTCGAAATCAAACCGCACCACACCGTCTGCGGCACCCACAACAACAGCAGCGCAGAAGCTCAGTACAAGCGCAACGTGCCAGTGCTTCATAGGATCACCCCTCGTTCACTCGACTGTAAGTCTTCATCCGCTTCTAAGCGCCGTTACCCGGCAGCACGCCGTAGCCCAGGCGCCTTGAAATCCGTTGCGCGTGCTCTCCGACCATCTTCCCAATCGCGTCGAACCGTTCCAGTGGCAGTCGGCACGCCGGCCCCGTCGTCCAGATCGATCCTGCCGGATAGCCATGCTGATCCAGAATCGGCGCAGCAACGCAATGCACCCCGTCAAACTCCTCGGCCCGGTCAACGGCATAACCCAACGCCCTTGCCGTTGCCAGCTCCTTGCGAAACGCGCCCTTCCGGGTCACCGTCCGGCTGTTGAAGCGCGGCAACTCCAGCCGCTCGATCAGCGCCTCGCGCTCGTCAGCCGGCAGGAACGCCAGCAGCGCCTTGCCCGGCGCCGATGTATGCGGCCGCAGCCGCGTGCCGGGCTGCACCGTAAAATGGAACGGATGCAAGCCCGGAACTTGCTCCAGCGCCACGCCGGTATCGCCCATCAGAGCGCCCAGAATCACGCTCTCCGTCGTCAGGTTGCGCAGGTCGCGCATCACATCCAGAGACTTCTCGATGAGATTCGTCTCTCCAACCGCCGAATACCCCAGGATCAGCAGCTTGCGCGAAAGCGCAAACCGCTTGTTGTCCTCCTCACGCAGGAGATATCCATGATCCAGAAGCGTCATCGTAATCCGAAAAATGCTGTTCTTGGATAACTTCAGAGCCGACGCGATCTCAGCGCCCGTCAAGCCCGCCGGATGCTGCCGCAGCAGCTCGAGTATCAGCAGCGCGCGCTCCAGATTCGGCACGTGATACCGCGATCGCTTCGCTGGCGTGATCCCATTGACGATTGCGCGTGGTTTCATATGTAAATCTCAGTTCTACATGTTCAACTACACCGTACAGGGAATGGATGCAACTGTTTTCGATGTCCGATCCATGTTTTCCGATGGTTTTCGCACCAGCAGCCAGCCGGTCCGCGTGAAGTTGTAAGGCCGCTTACTTATAAGCTTCCACCTCGCTAAGCCCCGTCTGCCCGCCATTGTGAGACAGTATGCCCAGCACTCGCAGGGACGCGGGTTGAGGCAACGGCAGCAAGCGCCAGAACTGGTCGTTCCCAATCGCCCCGCTCAGCACCTTGCTGTTTTCGCCGTCAAAGCCGTTGAGAACCGCAATCTGGCGGCTGACCTCCGATTGCTTGCTGGCGCGCTCATACGTCGCGACAAGTGATATCGTCGCCGGCTTTCCAAAATCGATCGTCATCCAGGCGCCAGCGAAGTTGCTGCCCAGCGCGCCACAGTCTCCCGCCCATGGTGCAAGCTTCCCGTTTCCGAAGCGCTTTCCGTCCACCATCGCCAGCCCTGAGACTTTCGGCTTCAGCCACTGCCCCGCCACCTTGTCCACGTCAGGATTCGGCCACCAGATCTTCACGTCCTTCATGGATCCGGCGGACGCCTTGCCTTCTTCAAGTTCCAGCCCGTCGCCCTTCTTCTCCGTGTCATCGAGGATGTCGCGATCGGCCGCGGATGATCCCGGCTGTTTGACGAACGCCACGTTCGTCCCCGGCCACCGCATACTCCACAGCGAAAACTCGGCGATCTCCACCGGCCCTCCCGGCGTCAACGTCACACTCGCCTTCGGCCCACGCACGGGAACGCAGACCACGCGATACTCCGGAGTGGGCAGGTCGAGCACAAAACTCTCGCTGCCATCCGCGCCGTTCGTCGTGATCGTCACGGTCTTGTTTTCTGCCGGACGCCGATAAACCACGCACAAGAAACATTCGCGCTCCGCAGCCGCCGATAGCGAAACCGGCGCCTCGAGCGTAAAGAAGTTTCGCCCAAAGGCCGCCTTCGCCGCGCCTTCCGGTTTCCAGGCAGCGATTTGCTTCGCCCCGAGCAACTTCTGCGCAACGGCCAATGTATCGGGCTCGCGATAATTCTGCGGAGGCGTGAATCTCTTCACGTCCGGCGCGACGCTCAGCCCATGCCTCTCTTTATCCGCCGAAGCCGCAAAATTGCTCCGCCGCAACTCCCTCCCGTCCTTATCCAGAAGCACAAGTTCACCGGCGCTCGTCGCCGCCAGCGTTTTGTCCGCAGCCACCGCCGCGACAAAGGCTCCAGCATTCCCCGCGGCAAACGTCCACTTCGGCGAACCATCCGCCGCAAAAGCTCTAATCTCGCCGGAATCCAGCGCAGCAATCGTGAGTGACCCATCGACGCTCACGCAGCCGGAAACCATCGCCGCCAGCGGCACACTCGTCACCTTCCCGCCCGACGCAATCATCAGCAGGTTGGTGAATCCAAATGCCGCGACCGCTCCGTCGTTCGAAATCCACGTCCCCACCCCATTCGTCGGACCATTTCTACCGCGGGAGTCCGCCGCGGGAACAGACGGCGCTTGCGCCAGGAATTTCCCCGCCTTATCCACGGCGTAGATCACGCCGTTCCAATCCGTGAACGCTGTGATGTTCCCGTCCATCGACACGGCAGCGAATCCTGGATGCACTGCATACGTTGACGACGCCGCCTCCTTCGCGCGCAGACTCCACAGGCGCTTGCCGCTCGCGCATTCAATCAGTATCGATTCGTTACCCATGGGCCGTATCGCGCGGCCATTCATCCCGCCGAACGGTTGCGGCCGCGTATCCATCGTTAGGAACACGCATTTGCTGTCCGGCGAGAACGTCACGCCCACCGGAAAGCGCGGCGTGCGCAGTTCAAAGTTCTCCCGCACAAACGGCAGGTCGTCATGCCACGCCCACGCTCCGTCGCTCAATTTCCCGAGCAAGAATCCGCCTTTGCGCCCCAGCAGCGCCGTCGCTCCGTCCGGGGCCACTGGAAACGATCCTTCAAACCACCATTCCGGTGCGATTTCGCTGGTGTCGCCGTCGTACATTTGCCCTTCGCGCACAACAAGACCGGCCGGGCTGATACACTGCACAGTGACCACATGCGACGTCGCGAAGTGCCATGCCTCGTTGAAGGAAGTGGCCTTGCGGACGTAGTGCCACAGATTTCCCGCTGCATCCAGCACGTCATACTTCCGCACCGCGCTCGCATCCTTCTCCGTTGCCTCAGCCGCAACCGTCGAAGTGATCTTTCCCGTCTCATCCACAAAGGCGAGCGTGTCCTTTCCTCCTTTAAGGAAGACCACCGCCTTGCCGTCCGCCGTCGCAAGCAAGCGTTCCACTCGGCGCAAGGGCGTAAAGTTATGATAGGGATGCACCACCGGCTGCGGCACTGCTTGCAGTTCGTTGCGCAGAATCCTGCTGCCGCCGCTCCGGTCACTTACTTGCGCATCCTCTTTTTTACAGAGCACCGCGCCCAAAGCCTTTGCGGCCTTCGCCATTCCCGTCTCGTCGTTGCCAACAATCGCGACCGCCATCTTTCCAGCAAGAAATGGGCTGAAGACCGCGACCAGTCTTCCCTGCCCTTTCGCTGGTACGTTGGGCGTCTCCATCCAGGTCGTGACCGCGCGCAGGCTCTGCGCCAGCCGCCCGCCCGAAAACACCACGCAGTCGCTGCCAACCATGTACGGCGGATCAATATCCATCCATCCGCCCTTTTCCGGAACATGCGAGCGCGTCTTCGCATCGATGTAAGCCGTCATATTCCCGCGATAGCCAATCAGCTTTCCTTCTTCGATCAGTCTCATGCGCGCCTTGTCGTAGCTCCGTGGATACCACCGCGTCGGCAGCGTGTCGTATTCCTCCGGCGTCACCTGCCACACGCGAGCTTTCATTCCCGCCGCGACCAGCGCCTCCTTCAACTGGCTGGCTACCGGCAGAAGTTTCTCCTGTCCAGATTCAAGAATGATCCATTTCTCGATCGGTGACTTGGCATAAGCGCGCAGATGTTCGGTATTGACGATGTGAACGTCGCCAATGGCAGCCGTGACACTCGTTTCGCGCTCCCTCGCCGGAACGTTGATCTCCGTTGTCACGCTGAATCCCGTGATCAGTTCTTGAACGGTCAACTTCCACGCGCCCGCCAAGTCGCGATCCGCCAGCGGGAACGCCGCTTCCTCACCGGCCGCGCGATAGACCGTCTCGCGCTCGACGCCATTTGGATCGGCGAGCGTTAATCGCACCGGCACGGGCCCCATCCGCGCACCGGCCTTGTCGATGACATGGCCGGAGGCAGCAATGGTCCCGCCCAAGTGCAGCCCGTCCCGTTCCAAGGTAATGTGCACATTCCCCGGCGCCGATTTGTAGAGCGCCAAGATTGTCGCCGGCTCCGTGATCAAATCGACAAACGCTACCGTGCGCCCGTCTTTCTGCTCTGCTCTCAGAGTGGTCTGCTTCACGAGATCGCGCACCGTCCATCCCGTGCCCTCCAGCGACACCGGCATCCCCTCCACAGGCTCGAACGTGCCTGATGCCGCCCCCTTCTTCTCCGCGATGACCACAACGTAGCGCATCGAGTCCGCCGTGAGTGCAACGGCCACCCCACGCTCCCAATCGGCCACAGCCAACGGTGGCACGCCGGTGTTCGCCAATGCGGCCGCGAGCGGCTCGCGAGCGCTTTTTTCGAACTGTTCCCACATCTCGCCATGGATTTTCCCTGCGAACCCGGAAAGCTCCCAGATGTGCTTGGTTTTCACGGGGACAATCGTCGCGCCTTGGATTTGCACAAGACAATCGCTTGTCGTCAGGATCTGCCCCCCGGCCTTCTGAAACGCTTGAAGGGTCTCGACCAATTTCGGCTCAAAAGGATCCTCTTCACGCACCAGCAACAGCACCTTCGTTGCAGCGGGAATCCCCGTTTGCAGCACGTCCTCATCAGCGAGCAACGCAGGCGCGCAGCCCAGCCGCGTGAGGTGATAATAGAGCGCGTGGTAATCGTACGGCCGTTGCCCGCCGCGAAGAACCTGGTGCGCAGCCGTCATGAGAATCGCAAAACGATTGTCCGGCGTTGCGCGCGCGGCAATCGCACCGTATTGGCCAAGAAACGCCATCGCACTCCCGCGCCGCGCGATTTCCTTCAGTCCGGCCTCCGCCTGCAGCGGCGTTCCTCCACCGCTCAGTCCGCGCCCGAACGCATGAAACAGGCTTTTGACCTGCCCCTCGGAAGACGTGCCCCAATCGGTGGTCAGCCAGACACGCTTGCGCGGGTCGTTGCCGCGCGCCCAGTCTGTCGTGAACGCCGCGGACATCGGCCACTCGCCAAAATCGGTGTAGCTTTCGTAGCACGCCGCCGCCATGTCGCCGAACAGCGCGCGTGTGCGCTTTCCCATGTCGTGGCCGGCATTGTCGAAAAGCGTAAACACCGTCTGCGGCCGGATGCTCCGCACCGCGTTGTTGTAAAGCGCGTTGTGCTTGCCCCACGCCAGATCCTCGCGCGCCTTCCAGAAGCTGATTGCCTTGCGCATGATCGCCAGCGCCTTCTCACGCGCGGCCGGATCGCTGCTCAGTTTGTTCTTCTCGTACCACTCGCGCTCTTCCTTGCTCGCGTCTGAAACACCGGCGTCCTTGACCGCGGCGGCAAGCGCCTCGTTACGGTCCTTTGTGTGAGGGTCCGTCGGCACGCCGCCTTCGACGTAGCCCCACCACGCCGGAAACCAACTGTAGTTGATCCCGGCCCAGGACGGATAAGCGCCGCTCTGCTGCGTGAAAATCTGCATTCGCCGAACCATGCGATCGACCGACGGCTGATAGCTGTGGTGGTAGCTGAGGCTTTCATTGTAGAACGACCCGGGCCGCACGACGGCCATGTCGATCATGCGCAACCGGTGCCGGAGCAATCGGTCGAGCAGCAGATCGTTTTTCGAAGATTGCAGCGCCATCTCCGCGGGTAAGTTTCCCGCCCCGGCAACGTCCGTATTTGTGCCTGGCATGCCCAGGTCGAGCATGCTCGCGTGTCCGGTTGCCGTGGCCATCTCGAGGCCGCATTTTCGCAGCAGATCCAGACCTTCGTCCGTGGTCGGCCATGCGCCCGTGCAACCGCTCATCGTGTGCACGAAGAACGGGCTCCGCGAGAGAAACGCCGGCACGATCGTCAGCGGCACGCCCCCGCTCTTCGCGTCGCCCGCCTCTACCCAGAGCACATAGTCGCCAGGCGGCAGCGCGTGTGTTTCGAGCG
The DNA here is from genome assembly GCA_036504595.1 of Planctomycetota bacterium. Lineage (GTDB taxonomy): Bacteria > Planctomycetota > SZUA-567 > H5-PLA8 > H5-PLA8 > DASXUX01. Next base: position 124,250 of record DASXUX010000108.1, read on the forward strand.
TGAAGAGTCGTGCTCCAAACTCTTGCGCCTCGGCGCCCGGCAACGTCACTGTCCCGAGATCAAAAGGCTGCGCTTCGCTTCGACACAGCACCTTCGCTTCGCCGCCCTTGAAGCCGCTCGGAAGAACAACCTGATAGACGGCGACCTCGCCCTGCTCGAATGCTGTCCGCGCGCAGTGCGGCACAAGCCACAGACTTGCGGAGGTGTCGGCAACCAGCAACGTGTGGCGAATCGCAGGCGCTTTGCTCGTGAGCGTGAACGAAAATGCGCCAAAATACCCGGCGGGCAGAGGAAGTTTCAGCCAGAGCAGGTCGTCCATCGTCGTCTTAAGCAATTTGGCAGCGGCCGACGCGGCGCGCGCGTCCGGCGCCTTCGCTTCCGACGGCGGCGAAGATCCAGCGGCGGAGACACAAGCGAAGTGCGAGACCGAGAACGGCTCCTTCGCCTCTTGCTCGTACGCCGCACGCGAAAACGCCGCAAACGGCGCCGCGCCAGGCTTGACCACCGCCGGCATAGCGCACGCAAGGCGCCCCGACTGCACAAGCGTAAGGCCATCCTCGCTGACAGTCGGAGCAGGCGCAGCTTTGACGGAAGCCACCCGGGGCCGCACCAGTTTCAAACCCGCCGCCGTCGCACTGACGCCGTCGGGCAACGCAGTCGCTTCGATCTTGCCGGCGGCGCTCAGCCCGAAGGGCCCAAAGCTCGACTCATATTTCATGCCGACCGGCAGCCACACGGTCAGCGCGCTGAAGTTGGCATCCTCGCGCAACAGCGAATCCGCGCCCAGTCGCAATTTGATCGGCACGGCCAGCGGCGCGCCGCTCTCGTCCGCGGCCTCAAATCGCACCGCGGCGCACCGGATGAGCAGTTCGTCTCCCTGCCCCGCGGCCAGAGCCGGATGCGGGCTGTCGAACCGGTTCGATCCGATGGTAAAACGAATAGAGCCGGGCGTGAGGACGTGCTCACCTGGATCGAGCTTCATCCGGCCGCCGACGGGATACGTGTACTCTTTATCGGATCCCACGCGCAGACGTGGCTCGATGACCGCCGTCCCATCGATCCAGAAACGCGGCGGTGTCGTCTGTGCTGCAACAACTCCCGGCAGCGTGCGCCAGAAGCACATCCTCCCCATATCCAGTTTCGGGTCGCTCACAGCCGCTACGCGCACCAGCGTGCCGGATTTATTCTCCGCGCCCGCCTGACCCTCAAGGTTCAGATCGTCGGTCTCGTCCTGCCCCGGTTTTGCATTGAGACGGCCATCCGGCGTGGCGGGAATCTCCTCCGCCGACCGCAATGAAAACGCCGACATGATCAGGATCAGAGGAATGAAAGTCAGCGCGGACCGCACACGAGTCTTCATCGCCAGCCTAACCCCTAAACTCTGACCCCTGCACCCTGACCCCTAAACCCTGCCGTTCGTTGCAGCCGGTTGGTCGATGCGCGCTGAATCAAGTGAGCGTACAAACACACCTGCTGCGCCACGGCTTCGCCTTTCAAACCGCGCAACACCAGTTCGGCCGCCGCCTGACCTAATCCGTCCAACGGCGGAGCCATACTGGACAGGCCCAGCATTCCCGCGCGCAAATCATTGTCGAAGCCGATCAGCCCGATGTCGCGGCCCGGCGTATGGCCGGCATCGAGCAAAATCTGGCGTATGACGCACCCCGCCTCATCGTTGGGCGCGATAATCGCGCAGAGCCCCGACTCCAGGTTTGCGGGCTCAAAGCGCCCGAGCGCCTCAAGCACGCAGCCGCACAGCAATGCGTGCTTCGCCTGAGCGGACATGCGCCAGAAATCGAGCGGGTCGCCCTCCGGCCGAGGCGGCCAGGTCAATAGAGACTCGACGGACAATCCCGCTTGCTGCACCGCCGCGCGAGCGCCATCAACACGCTCATCAACCCAGTCGGCAACATACGGCGTAATGAAAATCAACTGCCGGTAGCCGGACGAAAGCAAATGCTGCGCGGCGTGGTAGCCGCTGTGCCGCTGCTGGTAGAAGACGTGCGTGGCGAGCGTCGGACTGTTCTTGCTCGAAACATAAACGACCGGCGCGGAGTGCCCGCCGGCGACGTTGTTCAGATCCTCCAGCCAGCCCGCGTGCTCATCCACGTTGATCATCGCCAGCGCGCCGGCGCCGCTGCGCATGGCCGCGCGCAACGCCTCGCCCGCCGTCGGATAGCTCTCGCCGCACGGAAAACCAACATTGAAATACCGCGTGCGTCCGCCGGCGTCCGTAAATGCGCGCTCCAGCGCCCGCACCACCGTGATCACCCACGTGCTGGACTCCGTCGGAACCGTGCGGATGTCGCGGTCCACCGCGGAGATGACCGCCAGCGTAGCGGTTTGGGTGTCCGCCTGGAACCCATTGGAAGCAGCCGGCGATCCCTGCCTTGCTGGCTCGTCCTTGGAATCCGCAGTGGCTGCGAGCATAACCAATATGGGCGCCCGGCCTTCTCCCCGCCCCACGATCGTCCCGCGACGCCCAAACGCCGCAATCGTCTTGTCGGCCAGCAAAGCGGCCATCGCGCGTTGGATCGTGTTCACCGCGACACCGTACTCCCGCGCGAGTTGCCGCCGGTTCGGCAGCAAAGCACCCGGTGCCCACTGCCCAGCTCGAATGCGGGCGCGCAGATCCTGCTCTACGCGCCGGTATTCGGCGGGAGATGACTCAACGGGCTTAGCCAGCATTCTTCGCTCCGCACTCATCTCAGTTCAAAAACTCAAACCGTTCTGCAACCCCGACTCAATCAGCCACCAGTCACCACTCCACCACTCACCACGCACCATCCATTACTGCCCAAATTGCGCGGTCATGTACTGGTTGAACGCGTAGTTCAGCACATTCACGCCAAGCTGATAAGCCTGCGATGCGTGAGCTTCGCTGACGCCGGAATGTCCAGTCTTCCACGCGTCCTTCAAATCGCCCTGATGGTAGAACACGACCCAGCGCCCGTTGTACTTCAGACCTTGCGCGCGCATGCCCGAATAATGCCAGAGCGGCGGCGCGCCGTTGGGGAAGACGAACGGCTGCTGAAAGACCACGTCGTCGTTGGCGATATCCACCCATTCAAGTTCCGGCACGATGCGCTTCATCAAACCGCGAAAGCTCGAGTTAAAATTGCCGCCGCCGTTATCCGCGAAGATCATCCCGACCTCTTGCAGCAAGTACCAACGCAGCACCTTCACTTCCTCTGCCGATGCATTGACCCCGCCATTGCCGGTGATGTACACAAACGGCGGAGCGCGTTTGGCGGGAAATCGCTTCAGCGCGGTGATAGGAATGGACTCCGTCTTATCGGCGACCTTGAAGCCCGTGTACTTACTGAACATGAGCAGCATGTTGTGGTCGCAGCCCAAGCCCATTTCCTGCGCCCAGTCGCCGCCGTCGTACTGCAGACGAATGAACCGGATCTTGGCATTCTCCATCCCGTTAGGCCACCCACCCCGCCCCGGCCCGCCTGCGCCCAAACCGGAACTTCCGCCGCCTGCCCCTGTCCCGCGCCCGCTGCTGCCGTCGCTCGCGAAGGAGGTGGCGACGTAAGTGTCTGTGGTCACCTGCTCCAATTCCGCGCCAACTCTGCTGTCGTCGATATCCGGCCGTGAAAAGATGATCGCGCTGTTCATGTTCAACACAAACTTGATGCGCTTGGTGTTCTGCTTCTGGCGCACTCGCTTCGGCTGCGCACGCACGGCCACGCCCTGAATCGTCGGCATCCCACGGCCTTTTGGCACGCCGTAGGCCAGCATCTTCTCGCCGCCCATCATGTGAATCAGCGGGTACACGACCAGCAGGACGAAGTGGATCGCCCCGGACCAGTACAGCGACGTTCTGTAAGTGGGGTCAACGCCGTGGCTGGTGAAGCTCGCATACAGCCGGTCGCCGAGCGCACTGGTGGTCTGACTGGTCCGGAAGAAATGCTCCTTCGTTCTGCGTGTCAGCACACACAGCGCCAGCAGCGCGCCCACGCCCGCCACCGGCAACCACGCCGCCACGCCGAAGATCCAACAGAAGTTCCGACTGGATTTGTCGAAGCCGCTTCCAGCCGTATCGAAAAGCCGCCCGGGAACATCGATCACGAAGGCCAGCGGCACAAACCATAGTGCCACGAACACGACCGCGACGCCCAGAAGGTAGTAATACACCGCCCGGAGACGGACGAACACAAGGATGGGCGCCGGTGCGATCAACAGCGCCGCCAGACCGAATGCTTTCGTGGCGATATGGAACGAACTGATCAGTCCGGTGGTATCGAGGATCACGAGTTGCTTGGGTGTAAGATCCAGGCGGGCCTGCACCCACTCCTCAGTGATCCGGCTCAACACAACCACGATTCCCAGCAGAATCGCCAGCATCAGCGACAACCGGCCGGGCCAGGGCAGATATCCGGCCACTCGGCTGGCGATTCGCCCGACAAAGACCAGACCTCGCCCCACCCATCGGTCGACGAAGCCGGCCGAGTCGCAGATCAGATCGAAGAGCTTCTCTCCAAACGACCCCGACAGGAAAAGCTCGATCAGCCGCTCGAAAGGATACGCGAGCGAGCGCACGACCGCGCCACCGGCACGCTTTGGCGTGGGCGTTTTCGGCAGGCCCGGTTTTGCCGCCGCATCGCTCATCGGCGGGCTCTCCCGTGATATCGCATCGGCCTACTCGATCCCCTTCACGTCTTCGAGCGGGTTCGTGCCTTCCTTCGGCCGCTCTGTGCTTTTCTCTTCCGTCGCGGATTCGATCTTCGACTTCTTCTTTGGCGGTTTGGGCTCTTGCTTCGTGTCCGCCTTAGCGTCCTCTTTAGGCTGATCCTTCGTTGCTTCTTTGTTGTCCTTCGCCGCGGGCGCAGCCTTGGTCATGTATTTCTCCAAAGCCTTGCTGCGCGCCTCCTGAAGCTTCTTGTCGGCCTCGTCTTTGGCTTCTTTGCGCACCTGCACCATCGGGGAAAGCGTCTTGTACTTGATGCAAAGCTGAATAAATGTGATCGATGTCACTCCGAACAATATGATGTGAAGAACCACGGCGACCCCGAGAATCATCGGGAAGTTTCCGCGCCGCAATGGCTTCAGCAGTTCGTCCGGATCTTCCACAGAGAACGCTTGCACGGCCGCCGATCCCGCCGGGGCCGGCACGACCGGAGTCGCGACAACGGGCGGACTGGAAACGGCATCTGCGGCGTGTGTGTGTTCCATCTCTTTGGTGTGCTCCGCGTTTTTCAGAACAGGTTGTTGCGAGCCGGCTTCTTCGGCGTGGGACTCCGGTGCCGCATGGCTCTCGCTTGGCTGCGCCTCGTGTTGTGCCGGCGCATCATGTTTCTGTGCGCCCGCACCGTGGTTTGCCATAAAGGTCCCGCCGCAGGTATTGCAGCGGAGCTTCTTGCCGGCTTTCTGCGCCGAAAGCGTGTATGACTTGCCACAACCGCACGTGGCCGTAAAAGTGGCAGCGTCTGACATGTCAGAGTTCTCCGGCCCGTTTTGCCGAAGCATTGCCTTCGGCGCGCGCCGGCTCTTCATGGCCGGCCAGCAGAATCTCAACTCCCGCACGGCTGAGCGCCAGAAAGATCGGGCCATAGACGTCCTGGTGCACGTCTTTGTCCACCGTCAATGTCACGGCCTTCTCTTCCAGATCCTGCGCCAGAAGCTGCACGGTGCTCTCCAGTTCCAGCAGCGAGCATGCTTTCCCGCGCAGGAAGATGGTCCCAACTTTGTCAACCTGCACGGACAGCACCGTCTCCTTCAATTTGGCGATGTTCGGCGCGGCGGCGGGATCGAGCTTGATCTGGCTCTCCTTCACAAAGTTCGTGGACATGATGAAGAACGTGATCAGCAGGAACGCGATGTCGCCCAGCGAGACCATCGGCACGGTGATGTGGAGCATCTGCTGCTGCTTCATCGGTCGCCCTCGTTATCGATGAGCGCCAGCACGCCGCCCGACTGCGTGATCATCATCACGACGCGGAAGTAATCGGAGTACGGAACGTCCTTCGCGGATTCCAGGATGACGAGGCGCTGATTGGGCTCTTTTTCCGGAAGCCTCTCGGATGCCAGCCGAGCCTGCAGTTCATCCATCGAAATCGGATTCTTGCTATCGCCGAAGATGATGCCCGAAGTGGACATCTGCACCGTCAGTGTTTTGCTCTGCGCCGTCGAGTGCCCGCCAGACGGAATCTGCACCTTGTCGCCGGCCGGACGCATGAACGTCGTGGCGAGCATGAAGAACAGGATCAACAGGAACGCGATGTCAACCAGTGAGTTGAGATCGATCTCCTTTAGTCCGCTTTCGCCTCTCTTCATCGCGGCTACCTCTGAACAGACCCAAGAGCGATACTGTTGACCAGCCCCATGGACGCAGCCTGCAGTTCCAGCGAAATCTTTTCGACTTTCTTGAACAGGAGGTTGTAGGCCACCACGGACGGCACAGCGACGAGCAACCCGCCGGCCGTGTTGATAAACGCAACCGCGATGCCGCCCGCCACGCCAGCCGAATCGACGCCCGCCGTGGACAGCGAACTGAACGACGCGATCATGCCCACGACGGTTCCCAACATGCCCAGCAATGGAGAGACGCTGGCCAGCAGCGGCAGCACGAACATGCGACGTTCGAGTGTTTCCATGGCGTGCGGAATGTAATCTTCCATCGTTTTGGAAACATTGATCTCAATCTCGGCAATACTGCGCCCGCGCGCGAGGAGTTGCCGGTACTTGTCGATCCCCGCAATAAGCACCGCGGCAACCGGCCCGCCCTTGGCTTTGCAGAGCGCGATGGCGTCTTCGACCGCACCGTTTTGAATCATGTCCTCTACGCGATTGCGCAGATCCCGATCGTCCGCGCGCAACTGCCGGAACACGCGAATGCGATCGATGACCACCGCGACCAGAAAGACCGAGCAGATGATCTCCAGAGCCATGATGGGCCCGGCGTCAAGAATGTACTCAAGCATGACTTTGTTCCCTCAACCTTAGTCGTCAGTAGCCAGTAGACTCCTGACTACTCCTTTTTCCCTTCCGGCTTCTCAGCAGCCTTTTCCGCCGGCTTTTCAGCCGGTTCCGCGCCGCCACCGCCGCCGCCCATCTTCTTCTCAATCACCGGCGCGAACTCGCGGCCTTTTTCGGCCGACGGCGAATTGGGATAGCGGTTGAGCAGTTCGTCGAGCTTCGCTTTGGCCATCGGGTACTTTCCGGCGCGATACGCGGCGATGATGCATTTGAGCAGCATGCGATCAAGGAATGGCGCGTCTTCGTAATCCTGGAAGACTTGCTGGATCAGCTCGATCGCGCGATCGTAGTCCTTCACCTGGATGTAATAGTTGGCGATCTTGTCGAGCGCCTCGCCCGCAAACGGCGAATCCGGATACGTATCCGCAACTCTGCGATACGCGCTCATGGCGCCGCTCAGGACGGGCGGATGTTCACTGTTGGCCGCGCCCGCAATAGCCCGCTGCTCTTCAATCTGCGCAATATTGAACTGCGCTTCGGCCTTCATCGTGGATTTCGGCAGGTTGACGATTCCTGCGAAGACCTGCAGGGCGCCGTCGAAGTCCTTGGCCGTCATCTTCGCTTGCCCGATCTTCAACAGGGCTTTGTCAACCAGCGTGGAATCTGGGAAGCGTTCGGTCAACGTGCGGCATACGGAGATCGCCTCGCGCAGTTTGTCCTGGACCAGCAGCAGTTCCCACTGGACGCTGTATGCTTCTTCAACAACTTCGCGCGAAAGACTTGCGCGCATGCTGGTTCGGACGACATCGTTCACGCGCGCCAGGCCCATATCCGCTTTCTCAGTGGCCTTGGCGGTCAGTCCGACCTCCTTAAAGATCTGCCCCAGTTTCAGGAAGATTTTGGCCTCGATGAGATCCTTGCGCGCCTTCTTGTCCAGATCGGTGAGCACACGGACCTGGTTGACAACGTCGGCTATTCGGCCGCTCAGCACTTTCGCGGAGGCTTTGATTTCCTTCCCGCTGCCGCTCAAGTTCGACTCATCGTAATAGCTCGCGACAATCTCATCGCCTTGCATCGCCGAAAGAATCGCATCTCCTTGAACGACCTCGCGTTCATCTTTCACAAGCTGAACCTTCGCGGCGCCGGTGAAGATTCCCGTGTGCGGACCCGTCTCCGTGAGCTTCAGTTCAATGGCGTCCCGCTGCTTGGTCTCGCTCTCCTGCTCCTCTTGAGTGGCGGAGCTCTTCTCGCCGGCTTCTTTTTCTTTTTTCACCGTGTACTGCGAGCAGACCCGAATTGTCACTTCGTCGGGTTGATCCGAGACGTCGCGGTCGAGGTCCTTCAACCGTACGAACGCCTCTGAATCGCCGAAAACGCCCTTCGTATAGTCCTTGAACGCGCCGTCCGTGAATCCGATCGACGCCGTCGAAACCATCTTGATCGTCGAGATGCGCTTCACATTTCGCGTATTGTCTTCCGTGTTCTCGTCGATGTAGTCCACCGTGACCACATCGCCGCCGATGATTTCCAGCGTGCCGTTGTTTGGCGTGGGCTTGCCCGGCTGCGTCTGAATCGAACCGATGAAGTACTCGCCGCCGCGGCCCAGCGGCTCGCAAACGACCTCCTCCTTGTCCCCGTTCTTCGTGCTCAAACGCACTTTCATTTTGTCGCCGCTTTTCAGGAGCACGACCAGATCCTTGTCGTGAACTTTGACAAACAGCCGCTGTCCCGCTTCGGCAAAACTCTCGCCTTCGGCTCCGAGCGGCACACTGGTCCCGACCATCTCCAGCGCTTCGACGGCATTCGCCCAGCGGCTGAGCTTGAAATGGCACTGGCCGATGTAGTAATAGGCTTCGTTCGCATAGACGCTCCACGGAAACTGGTTTGTGACGCGGCGCAAAGCCATGAAGGCTTTGTCGTAGTTGTTCATCAGAAAGTGGCCGACACCCAGCCGGTACAAACCTTCGGCCTGCTCGTCCGGATTCTCGGACGCGCTAAGCTGCTCGAACTGCTTGATCGCCAGTTCGTAGTTGCGCTTTTTGACCAGGTATTGGCCGAGCGTGAGATAAGCTTTGAAGCGCACCTTCGACTTCGGGAAGAGCTGCGAAATCGATTGAATCAGCTTCACCCCGCGCTCTTCATTCTGCGGCTGGTCAAGCAGCTCCGTGCCCTTGTTGAGCATGTCGCTGGCTTTGTAGTCCATCTTGCCATCGTCTGAACTCGCCGCCTTCGGATCGGCTTTCCCGTTCCCGGCTTCTCCACACACGCACACACACGCGCAGAGCGCGAACAGAATGGCGATGAATACGCAGCCGTGTGACCTCATCTGTATTCTCCTTAGGTAAGGCGAGCCTCCGTGCCCGCCGGCAGGCAGGGACGCCCGCCCTACTGATCTTCCTCGAAAACGCCGCCGCCGGTTTGTGTGATGTACTTTCGAAGCAACTGTTTTGCCGGGCTCGCTTCATTGGCCGCCTTGTAGATCTTCAGAATGCGCCGGCACTGCGCGATGACGCCATTCTTGTCCCCCGCTTCCTCCAGGTACTGCGCTTTGCGCCAGGCGGCTTGCGGCGCCTGGTCCGGGAATGAGTTTTCGATCTCCGTGAGCGTCGTCAGCGCTTCTTTCTGTTTATTCCAGCGCTTGTAGGCATCCTGGATGCACCACAGCGTTCCCGGCGGCTTGTCGATTTCGTGATAGAGCTTGATGGCTTTCTCGTATTCACCCGTGTTCTCGCGGTAGATGCGCGCGCGTTCTTCCTTGGCGCGAATCTGCCAGGAGACGTCGGTGGCCGATTTCTCCAGGTCGTCAAGCCGCGCGATCGCTTCCGGCCATTTCTGCCTGCGCATCAGGATCTCAGCGTTCTTGAACGCCGAAAGTTGCGGCTGATTGATGCTATCAGCGCAGAACTGCGCCTGCGTCCAGTCGCCCATCTCGCACAGCCGGTCCACCAGCCAGGAGAACTTGTTGAAGACGTCGTTCTTCGCCACTTCATCTTTTGCGGCGTCCCGCATCGTCTTCAGCCAGGCGCTCACCTCGCCGATCTGTTCGTCGCGGTCCTTCTTGTCGGCCAATCGATGCAAAAGGAAGTTGATCGTGTGATCGTAGTACGGCCAGAGCTGCCCGTCTTTTTCAAACCAGGACTTCTGGGACTTGTGCCACGCCAGGAACGCCCGCGCATCCTTGAGCTGTGCGTCTTTCTTCAGCGGACCGTAGTTGTTCTGGTCAAAAACCCCGATCGAGACTTCGTAGGCCTGCTGGGCCACCCACCGGCGATGGTTTGCATTCTCGCGGTTTTCATCATTGATCAGCCACTTTTCGTAGCCCGTATAATCGCCCTGTTGCAGATACCACGCCGTGACCGAGTTCCGCGCCTCTTTTGCCTCTTCGGGATTCGCACGCCAAAAATCTTCGCAGACCTGCTTCCAATATTTGATTGCCTGTTCGGTCTGCTTTTGTTTCCAGTAATTTTCCGCCAGGCGCCGCAGTGCGCCCGCAGCCAGCGGATGATAGCGGAGGTTCTCGTCCTCCACCATCTGCTGCATGCATTGAAGGCCCTTCTTGGTTTCGCCGTTGTCCAGGAAGGCGATCCCTTTAAAGAACAGCGCCGCCGCAGCGTCCTCGTACTCCGTCTTGAAGTAGTCGAGCACATCGTTGTAGGCCTTGATGGCGGCGTTGCGATCCTTCGCCTGGTGCAGGCAGTAGCCGTGCATGAAACTCGTGTACGCCAGCGTGCCGGCCGACGCCGAATCCTGGAACTGAACCTTGAATTTCTCGAACTCCGCGCTGGCGGCACGGAAATCGTTGTTCTTGAAAAATGTCGCGGCCTTGTCGTACTGAGCCCGCTCGAAAACGCTCAGCTTCTTGTAGCGCTCGCCCGCCAAAGACCACGTCCATTGCGCCGTGGGAATGCGCTTCTCGCCGCCTGCCACCGACAGACAAATCAGCAGCACCATGGCTGCGACGAATGACGAATGATGAATGATGAATGATGAATATTGCTTGCGACGCAAGCCAATCCCCTCATCCACCGTTCTTCTACAGGCACTCATCGACACGCTCTCCACTTTCAGGCCAAGCCGTATCACAATCCGCATTCATCATTCCGCATTCCGCATTTGCCGTTACCGTTCCTTCGCCGCACTATCGTCGGTTTCGATCTGAGTGAACACTTCCTCGGTCAGACGTCCGCGCGCGATCTTCGCCCACTTGCTCTCCGGATAGTCCCACGTGATCTTCTTGAAGGTCCGGTAGGCCTGCTTGAAGTCGTTCGCCTTCGCGTACGCTTCGCCCAGCCAATACATGCCTTCCGAACGCACGTCCTTCTGGTCCTGATAGCTGGTGATCAGCAGATCGAGCGTGTCGATCGCCGACTTCCAGTCTTCGTTCTTGATGTAGCACTGTCCCGCCAGGAACAACGTCTTGGATGCCAGTGGATGCTGCGGGCTGGACTTCTGGAACTGCGAGAAGATCTTGGCCGCGATCTTGTACTGTTTCTCCTTATAGTAGTAGTTGCCTAGGCGAATCTTCGCGTCGGCCACCAGTTCGCTGTCCGGATAGATGTAAATGACGCGCACGTAGTTTTCGCAGGCCTGGTCGAAGTTGCCCATTTTCTCCTGGCAGATGGCCATCTTGAACTGCGAGCGGACCGCATATTCCGATTCCGGCCACTGGCTGATCACGTTGGCGTAGCGGCCGATGGCTTCCTGCGGATTGCCAAGCTCCTGGGCGAGGTTCGCCAGGAGGAACTCGCCCTGAGCGACCAGCGATGTGTTCGGATAATCGCGCATCGCTTCTTCCAGAATGCGCTTGCCCTTGTCGATTTCCTCGGTGGCCTTCTCGTCCTGCTTCAGCTTGCGGTGTTCCTTGGCCATTTCGAAGAGCGCTTCGGCCATGAGGAAGCGCGTCTTCACCGCCATTTCAGGATCGCTGAAGACCTTGCTGAACGTTGCGATTTCGCCGTTTGCGCCGTAGTGGATGCGGGCCTTCTTGAGCACGTCCATGCCTTCGCCCGCCTTGAGCGTATCGTCATCATGGAAGGTAAACGTGATCTCATCGCCAAACTTCACCCGCAACGCGCCGGGCGCCGCCGGTCCTTCGCTATACTCGGGCTTGAGCGCGCCGGTGAAGATCCCTGAGTGCGGGAGCGTCTCAGTCAATTCCACATTTGTACTGCCGCCGGACGCCGCACTTACGGCAACCGTGACTTTGTCGCGATCGTTGGAAACATCTTTATCGGGATCGGTCAGCCGCAGGAAGAAGCTCTCGCCCAGGTGAATGGCGTCGATCATCACGGAGTATGAGCTGTCCATGATCTCCAGGCGCGCATCGGACAGAAGCTTCAAGTCTTGAACAACGTACTTGCCGGTCTCTTCATCTTTCGCTTTCAGATGCACAACGTCAGAGCCGCTCACCAGAATGGTTGGCACGTGGAAGCGGCTGTCGTCTTTCGTCGCCTCGTCACGCGTCTCGAACTCACCCAACCCAACGACAACCAGATCGTCCACCGGATCGCCCGGGTTGCCGATTTGCAGGCGCACAACGCCCGAGAAACAGCCTTCCTGCAACATGTCCTTGGCGTTCCGCGTGAACGGCCGCTGCACCTGGATGGGATATCCCTTGCTCGCCGAAAGCTGTTCGATCGGCGTGATGACCGTCGCAATCTCCGTGATTTTCGGTTTCCGATTCGCCTTGGCCGCAGCCTGTATTTCGCTCTCGCTGACCGCTTCGAGTTTCAATGAACTGCCGGAATTGAGCGCCTGCCGCGGGTAGATCACTTCGAAGAGAATCGGCGCGCCCACGTCGATGGCAACCGCTGGGCTCTGCGCTGCATCGGCCGCCTTCGGCTCAGCTTTTGGCGCTTCTGCCGCCTTTGTGTCTGCAGCTTTGGTCTCAGCCGCCTTCGTGTCGGCAGCTTTGGTCTCAGCGGCCTTCGTGTCAGCGGGCTTGGTTTCTGCTGGTTTGGTTGCAGCAGCTTTTGTCTCGGTTGCCTTTGTGCCCGCAGTCTTGGTATCCGTTGACGCCGCCTTCCCTGAACCCGGAACCCCGGACCCTGGACCCTTTTTCTGTTCAACGGGCGGAACCCAGTCGGGATGCTGAGCCACAATGCGCGTCCTGAAAACTTGCAGCCCCTGGGTCTGAGCGCCGCGCATCTTCAAGCGCTCCAGTTTGGCCTTGGCTTCGGCGCTGGTGTCTTCAACGATTTCGGTGCGCGTGCGATAGACGATGATGTCCGGCTGGCTGCGCCCCGCTTCTTCGACTGAATACGTGCGCTCGAAGGGAATGCCCGGGTTGGTGTTCTCCTTGTCGAGATAACTGACGGTCAGCATGTCCCCCGTTTTCACGCCGATCGTATCCTTATCGGTCTTGTCGCCGATCTTCAGCGTCGCAAGGAAGAATCCGCTGTGCTTGCAACGACTCTCCTCTGCGGGGTTATCGGGCCACGTTTCGAGCGCCTTCATTTCCAGCGTGGCGCCGCTCGTGGTCTTGATCGTCACCGGCACCGTGTCGCGTTCGTCGGTCAAGTCGCAGTCATTGTCCTGCACAATGACCGCCAGCGTGTCGCCAACACGGCAGCGTTTGGCCGGCTGATACGTGATCTGCCGCGTGTTATGCTCCTGATCGTCCTTGATGACCTCATTGGCAAACATGACCGTCCCGTTGAAGAACGATGAATTGAGCTGCGCGGTCAGGACCGGGGTGTCCTCGCGAATGCGCCGCTGACTCGAATAGCTGATTTCGATGTGGTCGCCCGGCGCGACTTCCAGCACGCTCTTCTTGCCGGTAGCGCCGGCCTCCGTGCCGGTGGCTCCGACTATTACCGGCAGCACCACTTCGTCCTTCGAATTCTTGATGGTGACCGTCTGCACGCTCACGGCATTCCCTGCGAAATCCTCGAACACCCACTTCACCTTTCGCAGCCGTTCGGGTTCGCTGAGCGTCGCGACGAAGCCATTCGGCGTCGTTTCAATGCTGCCACGGCGCAGGAACGGTTCGATCTCCGGATTCTCCTTCATCGAGAACCACGCATCCGGCAAGGGCTCGAACTCACCGGCTGCACCGGCCTTCTTGTACCCCACCGCCACCTGGGAGTTCTCCCAGTTGTCCTGGAGCAGAATTTCCATCCGGTGCGGGCCTTTGCTCAGGGTTTCTTTCTTCACGCGGTCAACGGTCTTGCTGTTGATGGTCCCGCCGAGAATCAGGCGCCCATCCAGGAACAGATGCGCGGTCTGCCACGTGCCCGGCGACGGCTTCTGCAGGAAGCGCAGTTCCACATCCATAGCTTCTTTGACATAGAAGACGCCGCTGACGCGATTGGTCATCCAACCTTGCCGCCCTTTGTACGGCGTGAGCGCGCGGTCAAAAATCGGCTGCTCAAGCTGAACATTTGTCGTCGGCTGAGTCTTCAGGAAGTTGCGAATCGCGTCGGGGTCCGGGTTCCCGCCGGCCGCGCCGGAACACATAGTCATGCGCACCGTTCCGCCGCTGCTGACCAGGCCGGCTTGAGCGGGGAGCAGGCAGCTCTGCGGCACCAGTTCCCGCTTCTGCGTCTTGCTCGACCAGTAGAACTGCATCGTACCATCGCCTTCGCCCTGGAAGTATTCGATTTTGACGTCCACGGGCATGCCGGCCTGCATAGCGATCGTCCCACGCGCTTCCTGCGCTCCATGGGTCGTCCAGTCGTCCACCAGCAACTTGCCGCCAACCCACAGGCGGCAACCGTCGTCTGAAATGGTGTAGAACGTGTAGTTTTCGGAGTACTTCGCGGTGACGCGTCCCGTCCAGCGGCAGGTGAAGTTCTGCTGCGAGATCTTCGGCGCCGGCACTCCGCCTGGATAGTAGACCGTCGGATCGACGCGCGTGAGCGTTGGCGCGCCGCTGAAGTCGCGTGTGTTCGAGCGGTATTCGCCGGTCAGGCCCTGGCCAGACGCGACCGCCCGCTGCGGGTACGCGGCAATCTCGGCGTACTCGTCGGCCAGCATGCCCTGCAGAGAGATCGACTTGATGGCTTTCGGATCGACGGTGATGGCCACCGACTTGACCAGGTGCGAGCTCATCGTGTCCACTTCCAGCCACTTGGGCCGGACGCCATCCGCCACGCTGTTCCATTTCTCCTGGTTGCCAGCCTTGATGATGATGCCGGGGTTCTTGCCTTCCTCTGTGTCGGAGACCGTCACACGCGGCTGCGGAATTCCGGTCGGAATCTGTCCTCGGAAGATGCCGGTATGTTCGGCTGTCTCCTTGATCTCCACGTTTTCCATCGTGTCGCCGGAAGTCGTCTTGGCCGTTACCCGAACGACATCCGCGGCGTCCGTTAAGTCTTGCGCCAGATCGGTAATCTGAACGTAAATCGGGCTTCCCGGTCGCACCGTCCGCTCGTCGCGGCCGGTAAAGCGCACGCTTTCGACGGTTCCCTGAGCTTGCCGCTGGCGCCGGTCGTATTCGCGCTTCTCCTGCTCCTCTTCGCTGAGAATTTCGCCCGCGCTCGACATCAGGCGCGGATCGTAGCGGACGGTCAGCGTCTTGGGCGGGTAGTTGATGGCGTGCGCCTTCTGGTATTCAGGATCGATGACGTAGCTGATCGTATCGTCGCCGCGAAGCTGCAAAATACGGTCGCCCTTGACGATCTTCCCAAGTGCCGTCGGAATGGTCGCCGAGAAAACGTCGCGTGTTCCGGCCGCTGCATGAAGATCGATCTTCTCTTCATCACCGCCACTGCTGGTTGTGACGAGAACGCGAACAGCCTGCCCGCCCTGCGAAATCGCCAGGTTTTGGTCTTGCAGCTTCAGCGTAAGCGGCAGGCCGGGAATCGCGATCTTGCCCAGTTCGGGCGTGCCGGCTTCGACTTCCGTTGACGCCAGGCCGCCGCGGACGAGCAGGCGCAGTTCGCCTTCCAGCAGCTTGCCTTCGACGTGATCCATCTTGCGTTTGAAGACTTCCGCCAGATGCTTGCGCGCCTCTTCGTACTGCTGCTGCTCATAGGACATCTTCGCATAAAGGAAATACGCTTCGGCCTGCGTATCGACATTGTCCGAATCGACGAGGTTTTGCAGAAGTTCCTCGGCGCGCGTGTAGTCCTTTGTCAGAATCATCAGCGCAATGAGCCGGTACTTGGCCTTGGCGCCGCTCTCGCTTTTCGAATAACGCTTATTGTTCTTCAGGCCTTCATATTCGATGCGCGCGGCCTGGAAGTTCTGCATGTCGCAGTAACAGTCGCCCTTGATCAGGATGATGCTCGCCGCGATTTCAGGGTCCAGATCGAGCTCACGCAACAGGACGGTGAAGCACATTTCCAGCGAGTCCTTCACCATCTTCTGCTTGCGCATCTGTTCGAGCGCCCACGCCACGAAGCCGGGGTCCAGTTCGGCCCAGAGCTTCTTGAACACCGGCAACTTGGGCTGCGTCAGTTCCCAGGCCCGCGTTTCACCGCCCAGAGCCAGCGCGCGAGCCGCGGCGTGGAGCTCGTACGCCGGATCGTTCTTCTGCACGACAACATCCGGCACGGCTCGGGCCAGTTCGGCTTTCAAGACCGCCACCTGCTTGCCGCAGTTCTCCTCCATGCGTGTGCGCTTGAGGGCCTGATCGAGGAAGACGAAGCCAATTTCAAAGGCCTCCTTCTCCTTTATCTTCTGCACCAGCGGCTGAATCACGTCTTTGTACGTGTTGTCCCAAGTCTGGCCTTCAATCGGCACCAGTGTGTTCGACAGCAACTGCGTGACGCGGCTCAACCGGGGCCAGTCCGCTTCCCCAATCGCGTCATACGAGGCGTAAGCGAGCGCGAACATCAGCGGCGTCGGTTTGCCTTCGTAGCGGGTGCCGTTGGCAAGCATCTGCACGAACAGCTTGCCGAGCGCGCGCGCCTGGGTCTTCACGTCTTCCGGCCATGCGGGCTGATTCTGTTGCGGGGCTTTCTGCATTTCGCAAAGGTCTTCGGCGATATCCTGATAGAGAGCCACGCTGGCCCATTCTGCGGGAGCCAGTTTCTCCAGCCGCGGTTTGAGTTCCTTGATCAGCATCGCGCAGCGGCCGCCGGTCTTCAATTCGCCAGGCTGTTCGCGCGGCATCACTCCAAGGACGCTGGCAATCGCCTGGACCTGCTGAAGCGGCGTGCGCTTGGGCATGCTGGCCAGGAACGCATTCCACTGTTCGACGGCTTCCGGCCAGCGTTCGGCGCGCGTGAACTGGCCGCAGATCATGGCTTCATAGCCGGGTTCGTACACGCCGCTCTTCTCTTCCTGAGCCAGGAAGGTCTTCCAGAGGACCTGCGTCATGGCGACCGGCGGCTTCTGCTGGTTATTGGTGCGTTGAAAGACGAATTGGCTCAGTTCGCGCGGCAGAGCTGGGTTGCCAAAGGGAAACTCTGGCCGACTGACGATCTTGCTGAGATCCTCAAAGACGACTGCGTTATCGAGCCACTGCTGGTGCGTGATATAGTAGATCGCGTTCTGAAACCCCATCTTCTCATAATAAGGAGCAAAAACGCTGGTCTTGGCATCCGCTTTTGGATTGGTTGCGGAGGCAAGGTTCGCCCATACCTGCGGATCGCCCGGGCCATCCTTTACCTGCTCAAAATAGAGCGGCAGCATGCTGTAGAGCTGATTGCTGCTGTTGTGTTCACGCACGCGCCGCGTCATGAAGTCCCAGCAGAAGCCCTTCTTCAGCCTCGGAGCCCACAGCCGCGCGGCTTTGTCGATTTCGGTGCGGTTGTTCCATACGGCCTCGAAATGCCGGTAGCAGATCGATCCCAGCAATGTGTCTTGCAGAGCATTGCCGGTGGGCATCTCCCCCTTGTAGTCGTCGAGGAACTTCTTGCAGATCTCGTAATTCTCTTTCGGCGGGCTGTTCTGGTTAAGGTTCAACCGGCAGAGCGCCACGTGTGCGGTCATCAGCGGATCGGAGCCGGCCTTGCCGTTCTCGTTCACATCGCTTTTCAGCTTCTGGAACGGCATCTTCGGGCCCCAGTTCTTCTTGTCCTTATCCAGCTCGTTCACGAGCTGCTTCATGGGCGCGCTGGAGCCGCCTCGGTCTTGAATGGACTGCAGGATGGCAACTTTCTCTTCGACCGTTGCGGCCTGGCTGTCGGCAAAGTGGCCTTTGACGTGCGGCCAGTTGAAGTTCCCCGGGCACGCTTCCAGGTAGGCGCGCGCGGCGGCGAGCAGTTGGTCTTTTTTGCCAAGCTGGTTGTAGGTTCCGATCAGGTTCATGTTCAGGTCGCGCACCCAGCCGCCGTCGCGGCCTTTGCTCATTTCAGCAATCAGCGCGTCGGCGTTTTCGCCTTTGGTGGCGCCCACCAACCAGGCGACTTTGTCGGCCGGCAGGCAGAAGGCGTGCTTCTTGATGAAATCGATCTGAGCGGCGGGGTCTTTAACGTACTCAAAGCCAATGTGCGAGACGAAATGATTCATCGCGCCGAAATCGTTGGCAAAGTTCTTCGCGATGCGATCAAAGCGCGCAATCATGTCCGGGCCGGAGACGAGCTCCTTGCCCTGAATGGCAAAGACCTGTGGCATTTCCGCCATCGGCTGCAGGTACTCGCGGTACGCGTTGATGTCCGGATCGTTCTGGTAATACTGCTCGAAGCTCAAGAAACGTTTGCCGAAGGCCAGACGTTTGCCGTCGTCGGGTACGTCGCGGATGACGTTGAAACGGCCAACCAGGTTCCAGGACATGCGAGCTTTCCACATCTCCTGAGCTTTGCAGAGCATCTCGGCGCGCACTTCGGCGGCGCACTTGTCCCAATTGAAGAGCCGGTTGACGATAAAGTTTTCGACATGAGTAATCGTGTCCGGCCGGTACTTCAGCATAATGTTGAGCGGCTTGACCCAGCGCGATTCCGGGTCCGCGCCCAGTTGCCCCTTCTCCTGCACGTCCCACAGCAGCCAATGAATCTGGCTCACCTGCGAAGGACGCTTGGCGTCGGCCATCAAGCTGTCACAGAGCGCCAGGCCTTGAGCGCTTTCGTCGCTGGCCAGCAGCGCTGCGGCGAGCTTCGCGCCCAACGCCCACGCCACGTCGCTCTTGCCAAACAGCGTGACGTACTTCTGATATTCTTCCGGATAGGCTCCGCGCGTGAGCACGTAGCGCAAGGCTTGTTCGGTCTTCTCGTCTTTGTCGCTCTTTGCTTTCACGTACGCCAGATAGCGCGACAACGCCAAACGGTCCTCGCCAGCCTGCTCGGCCAACCCAGCCCCCAGATAAACAAGCGCCGCGTCCTGGTTCTGCGTCACTTTGAGCAGCGCGGTGACACGTTGCTGCGCGGTGATGACGCGGCCGCGCGCGATGGCGGCGTCCAGCGAGATCCGGAGCGCATCGGCGGGCACATCTTTCTGCGCAAGTATCTTCTCCAGCGCCTTATCGACTTCGTCGTACTTCTTCTCGTCGAGAAGCTTCTTGGCGTCCTCGATAGGCCCAGCCATCAAATGGCCCACGCCGATCAGCAGCAAAGCGAGCAGCGCGAAGCCGCGGCCGATCAATGGAGACGGTTGGCGGGAGATTGCCATAGCTCAAGCTCCTGTTTGGTACTTGGTGAGTGGTGCTTGGCGAGTGGTAGTGTGGTGAGCGGTAGCCGGTCGGCTACCCAAATGCCCGATCACTAATCACCAAGTACCGAACACCGAACACCACGTTTTGTACACCTTGTTCACGTGCAATGGTAGTATGTACACCTGGGAGCGCCATCGCGCTGAATTAAATACAGCGGAACATACGAAATCTACTTAAAGCGTGAGGCAAGCGTTGTTTACGCACCAAGCGAAAGGCGGGAGTGCACGTGTGCATCCAGCGTCCCATCAACAAAAAAATGAAACGGAGCAAGCTGTCGCTCACGACTGTCGAGGTCTACTTCCCGACGATCCGTAGCAGTTGGAAGTTGCATAGCCGCGCTTCGGGCAGACCGTCTTCGTCTGTGAGCAGCACGCCTTTGGGGTCCAGCGAAAGCAGCAGGTGATCCTGCTTCAGGTTAAGTGCCTCAACGCCTGCGGAGGCCAGCCGCCAGTGCTGGCGCTCTATCAAGCCCTGCATCACCGGCGCGGACACCCAGCCCAACTGATGAGCTTGCGCGGCGTTGATGCTCTTGTAGTAACCGTAGTCGCGGTCGGCGAGCATCTCGTCGGGGCCATTCCAGTAGCCCCAGATCGTAATGTAGTCGTGAGCTTCCTTCAGAATCGGCTCATCGGTAGGCGTGCGGATGCCGCCATGACTCTTGAAGCGGCTCTCGTCGGCAATCGGCGCTGCGGCCCCCAGGCGGTGGCCCGTTCGGTAGATGGCTCTGGGATAAATGGTCTTCACGCCGCGCTGGCGCAGACGCATGGAAATCGCGAACTCCTCGAACGGGCTGTTAAACCCGTATCCCAGAATCTGGCCGCGCAGGTTCTCGGTCTGTCCGCAATCCGGCTGCTCACCCACGCGGCTGACTTTCCACACCAGATGGATGTTGTCCTTCGTTCGCGTGTAAAAAACGTCGGTCTCGGGCGACAGGCGATAGCTGTGCGTCTTTCGCCAACGCTCCGGAAGGAAATAATCGAACAGGCCCGGATCCTTGCCGACCACCCACAGACATCCGCCGGTGCTCTCCGCGTGCCCGAAGATGTAGTCCTTGCTGAAGATGGACACCTGCGTCAGGTGCTCTGGCACCGGAATGTTCTTCGGCGTGTGCCGGTCGCGCTGCCGCACCAGGTACTCAGCTCTGCGCGCGGCCTTCACCTGTTCGTCATGCTCCGGCGTACGCTGCAACAACTCAAAATCGATCAGGCTGTACTCGGTGTGCTCGGAATCCGGGTGGCTGACCAGCAGATCGTCATTGTCGGGCCGCACGATGATATGCTTGGGCTTCATGTCGAGCACCAGGAAGCCCTTCTTCTTCAGTTCGTCGTTTGCGCGTTTGGTCAGCGCGAGCAGTTCTTCGTGCGAAAGAAAGCCCTTGTCGTACGCCTCCACCGCATCCCAGCCGTGAATCCATGCGTACATCAGAATGTAATCGCGAAGGATGTCGATTTCGATTCCCGGGTGGCGAGCGATCTTGCTGGCAATCTTGGCCTCCGACCGTCCGGTTTGCCAAAGCTGCATCCGTTCGGGCGGCACATAGATGGACAGTGGCACTTGCAGCCCGATGGACAATTCCGGCGGCCCGAAGTCGCCTCGCCGCAGTTCCTCGACCAGCGCAAACTCCTCAAAAGGACTGTTGAAATCAGCGTCAAGGATCTTGTGGATGACGCTGGTCTCCAACGGAACGTCCTGGCCGACGCGGCAGTACTTCACGACCAGGTCCACGCTCTTGCCGCCGATCTCGCGCGTCGGCACAAAGTACACCGTGCTGGTCCCCGCCAGTTTAGTGCGGTGCTGCGAAAACCAATCGCTCTCGTACCAGTTCTCCGGGCGGATCAAGTCGTAGATCGGCATCCCGTACTGCGTCAGGTAGAAATCGCCGGCGTCGGGCGTGCGCAGATGCACGTAATCGACGCCCAGAACCTGAGCGATCATCGCGCCCTGCGGCAACTGCTTGATTTCGCTGTAGCTGAATTCTTCGGTCGCGCGCTCTAACCGGCTGGAACGACGGACGGTAATCAACGGCTTCATTTCGGATGAATTCCCTCGCAGCGGATGATGCCGTGATCGCGCCAGTGAAGACTGTATTGCGCGATTATCCAAAGTAGCCCAACACCGCCGGAGATTAAAGACACTTTTCCCTCCAGCATAAGCGTTGTACCTTCCCGTGATGCCAAAGGAACGCATCAGTACCATAGGTGGAGTCATCGCGGTCGCCATTTGGAGCACCTCCATCGCCTTCTCCCGCGGCCTGACCGAAAGCCTCGGCATCTTCACCGCCGGAGCGTGCGCCTTCCTGCTCGCCGGAGCGATCGGAACACTCTGGGCGCTGGTGGAGCGGGCGTCCCGGCCCGCCCTCGACCAAAACCGGCGGGCAGGGACGCCCGCCCTACCCTCCGCGCTATACCTGTTCGTCTGCGGCGGAATGTTCATCGTGTATCAGCTCTGCTTCTACCTGGCTGTCGGAATGGCGCATGACAGCGGTGAGGTCGTCGAGGTCGGAATCCTCAATTATCTTTGGCCGGTCCTCACTGCTGTGCTCTCCGTTCCAATATTGAAAGCACGTGCGAGCGCGGCCCTGATTCCTGGCGCGCTGCTGGCCGTCTGCGGCACGGTTCTGGCCCGAACCCATCCACAGACCCTCCCGGCAAGCATCTCGGTTCCCGTGCTGCTGCTCGGTCTAGGCGCGGCACTAAGCTGGGCGCTCTACTCAAACCTGACCCGCCGCCTCGCCGCACCGGAGCAACTTGACGCGGTACCGCTGTTCTTTCTGGCGAGCGGCATGCTGATGCTCATGTTGCGTTTTATCTTTCAGGAGTCCTCGCACTGGACACCAGCAGCCTTATCGACGCTGGCTTACGTCGCGCTCCTTCCGTGCTTGCTGGCCTACACGCTGTGGGACCGAGCAATGCGGCGCGGCGATATCGTTCTGGTGACGGTCATCTCCTATTTCACCCCGCTGGTTTCCACCATCGTGACCTGCGCGTACCTGCATGTGGTTCCCGGCTGGAACGTCTGGGTCGCCTGCGGGTTGCTCATCGCCGGAGCAGCGCTTTCGCGATGGTCGTTGAAGACGGAGTAACACTCGCCACGCGTCACCGCTTGCAGTATAAGACTGCCGTCCAAGGAAAAGAGCGGGAGGCGCACAATGCCAAGCGCGTGCATGTTGCTGGTCGCCGTTTGTGCAGTGCTGCTCGGCGCCGCTGTCGGCGCGCAGGCGGCTGATATGCCGATGGGTTCCGCGCCCAAGGCGCTTGAGTTTCCGCATTTTCCCAGCCACATGCACGCGTTCGTCTGGCGCAACTGGAACCTCGTCGAAACTGAGCGCCTCGCGCAGGTGCTCGACACCACGCCCGAAAACGTTCGCGCTGTGGCCGAGTCTCTCGGCCTTCCGCCGGCCGCGCCGATCCCGCCGGAACAACACGCCCGCGGCTACATCACGGCGATTCGCCGCAACTGGCATCTGCTGCCGTACGAACAGTTGCTCACGTTGCTCAACATGACCGCCGATCAGCTCGCCTATACCTTGCGTGAAGACGATTTCCTGTTCATCAAACTTGGGTCTCTCAAACCCGCCTGCACGCCGCTGCGGTATGAAGCGCCGACGGAGCAAACGACTGCGCGGTGCGCGGACATACGAAAAATCATCAAGGAAGTCTTCGGCGACGAATTGACCCAGCCCTGCGAACCGCGCTTTGGCTTCGTGCAGGAATTCAGCAAGGCAGTAGCGCCGGCGTCCCTGCCGGCCGGCACGGACGCCCGCCCCACCGGCTTGCGATTCATCTACTCCTACTTCGCGCTTTACGGCGATCCGCTCAGCAACCCTGCGCTCGATCCCTATCCCGACGGCTTGCTCCAGCGTTTGTCCGCACTGGGCGTAAACGGCATCTGGATGCACACGGTCCTCTACACGCTAGCACCCAGCCCGACCTTCCCAGAGTTCGGCGCCGGCCACGAAAATCGGCTGGCCAGCTTGCGCAAACTCGTCGAGCGCGCCCAAAAGTACGGCATTTCAATCTATCTCTACATGAACGAACCGCGCGCAATGCCGGCGGCGTTCTTCAAAGACCGCACGGCGATGAAAGGCGTGCAGGAAGGCGATCACTTTGCGATGTGCACGTCCGATCCGCAAGTGCGCCAGTGGCTCAGCGATTCGCTCGCATACGTTTTCAAGAATGTCCCCGGCCTGGGCGGCGTGTTCACGATTACCGCATCAGAGAACTTGACGAGCTGCGCCTCGCACGGCCAGGAGAAGAAATGCCCGCGCTGTGCCGCACGCAGTGCTGCGGAGATCGTCGCCGAAGTGAACGCGGCAATCGAAGCGGGCGTGCATCGCGGAAATCCGGACGCAAAGGTCATCGCGTGGGATTGGGGATGGGGCGGCTGGGCCGGCGACTGCATCGCCAAACTGCCGAAGTCCATCTGGTTCATGTCCGTCAGCGAATGGGACAAGCCGATCGAACGCGGCGGCGTGAAGACCAATGTCGGCGAGTACTCGATTTCCGCCGTCGGACCGGGTCCGCGCGCCACGCGGAATTGGGCCTTGGCCAAAGCCGCAGGCTTGAAGACGGTCGCCAAAGTGCAGATCAACAACACGTGGGAGCTTTCGGCAGTACCCTACCTGCCGGTGCTCGATCTGACGGCCGAGCACGCCGGCGCGTTGTCCGAAAGCGGTATCGACGGCATGATGCTGAGCTGGAGCCTCGGCGGGTATCCCTCGCCGAATCTGGAGGTCGTCCGCGCATTTCAGCAGAAGCCCAAGCCCAGCGCCGACGCGGTGCTCGACCAGATCGCGCGCGAACACTTCGGAGCCGACGGCGCACCGCTGGCCCGCAAAGCCTGGACAGCGTTCAGCAACGCCTTCCGCGAGTATCCCTATCACATCAGCGTGCTCTACAACGCGCCTCAGCAGATGGGCCCGGCGAATCTGCTTTTCGCAACGCCCAGCGGTTTCCACGCCACCATGGTCGGACTTCCCTATGACGATCTGAAGACGTGGCGCGGCCCGTATCCGCCGGAAGTCTTCGCCTCGCAGTTCGAAAAAGTATCTGAAGGCTGGGCCAAAGGTCTGCCGGAACTTCAGAGCGCCGTCGAAAAAGCCCCGGCCGAACGCGCGTCCGAGGCGCGCGCGCAGCTCAACTTCGCTCAAGCCGCCCAGCTTCATTTTCGCAGCGTCGCCAGCCAGGCGCGATTCGTGATCGCACGCGATGCAAAGAAAACACACGAGATGCGCAAAGCCTTAGCCGATGAAATCGACAGCGCGCGCAAGCTCTTCACGCTGACGCGGCAAGATTCGCGCATTGGCTACGAGGCATCCAATCATTACTATTACGTGCCTCTGGACATGGTGGAGAAGGTGCTGAACTGCCGGGAAATAATGGGACGGTTGGGACGCGAGTGACAACAGCCTTGTCACCCGTCACTCGTCACTCGTCACGCAACGGGAGGGGATCACATGATGACACGCAGAACATTCCTCGGAAGCACAATCGCGGCGGCGGGAACGCTGTCGTTGCTGCACGGACAGGCACGCGCCGAGGACAAGCCGAAGATCACGGCCGGTTGCCGCGACACTCATCTGGGAGTCGCCGGCGCGAAG
This sequence comes from Planctomycetota bacterium, assembly GCA_036504595.1. Taxonomy (GTDB): domain Bacteria; phylum Planctomycetota; class SZUA-567; order H5-PLA8; family H5-PLA8; genus DASXUX01. Next base: position 149,311 of record DASXUX010000108.1, read on the forward strand.
GATTGTTGGGCGGCAATGGATCGGGTAGGTGCAGACTGCGTCGAGTCCGTCATCATGGACGACTTGTCGCTGCCGAGCCTTCTGCCAAAAGGAACGTACACTGCGACGGAAGCCGGGATTGAGAAACTCGCGATGGACATGAAAGCCGCGAATAAAAAGATTACCGCCTTCTGCATGGCGAATAACTTCGAAGGACGGCCGGATTTCGAGATCGAGTGGCTGACCAAAGCCGCGAAGTCCGCGAAGGCCCTCGGCGTCACAGCCATCCGCATCGACGTTGTTCCGCGCAAAATGGACCGGCCAACGTTCCTCAAGTCCGCGACCGAAACGCTGAAGAAGGCCATCGCGGCGACCGAAGAAACCGGCGTGCGCCTGGCCATCGAAAATCACGGCAACACGACCAACGATCCGGAGTTCCTCGGCGCGCTGTTCGAAGGCGTGGGATCCAAGCGCCTCGGCCTGACGCTCGACACCGCAAACTTCTACTGGTATGGCCATCCCCTTTCCAAGCTGTACGAGATTTTCGAACAGTTCGCGCCGCGCGTATTCCACACGCACTGCAAAAACATCAAGTACCCCGAATCCGAACGCGAGAAGAAGCGGCAGATGGGCTGGCAGTACGACAAGTTCAACTGCCCGATCGACGAAGGCGACATCGACTTCAAGCGCATCGTCAAGATTCTCAAGGCCGCGAACTACTCCAACGACCTGTGCGTGGAAGACGAAGGACTTGCCCGCTATCCCGAAAAGGAGCGTCCCGACGTCCTGGCGCGGGAAATCAAGTTCTTGAAAGGACTCCTGGCCGATTAGGATTCATAGCTTCAGCAAGGCGCGCACGGCTTCGACGTTCGCGTCTCCGGCTGCTGGCTTAAGTTCCAGCGCTTTGTAATACTCGTCCTGTGCGTCGGCGATCAAGCCGCTGGCGGCCAGGAACACTGCTTTCATCAGGCGGTCGGCGAGCGAGTCCTCTTTCGCAAACGCCTTGGCGAGGTTGAGCATGTCCTTGCGCGGGTCCAGGCGCGTCCACGCAACCGGCAGTTTTCCCGTGCCCATTTCGAGCTGCAGTTCCTTGTCGTCGGCGCCGACGATTTTGACGGAGCTTTCCTTCCCGCCGAAAAGCGCCAGGAACGCCGTGGGCTTCTGCCCGGCTTTCACGCCGTCAATAACGCGTTGACGCAACTTCTCGGTCCACGTCGCAAGCGCCTGATCGGAGACCGGGGATTCGGCCTTCGCCGGTGGAGGCAACACAGCCGGCGTGGCACTCGCGGTCGTTGTCGTTTGCTTCTCCTCTTTCTTCGGCTCAGCCGACTTTGGCGGCGCGACGGCAACCGGAGCGGTAGCACCCGCAGGCGTAGTCGGCGCAGCGGCAGCGGCAGCGGTCGGCGGCGCGGCGTTCGGGTTCCGGGCGCGAGCGATCAGTCCGGCCAAGTCCGACGTGAACGCAGTCGTCGCAAGCTGCTTCTCAGCCGCCTCGACATCGGCGATGAACGAACGGCGCTGCTGCGGCGGAAACTTCTGAACCGCGTTCTGTTTCTCATAGTTCATGACCTGCCACTTCACCGTCGCGATGGTTGCCGCATCACGGAACCAGCCATCGAGCGATGTACCGGCGTATGGCTTCTTGCTCTCGCTGAGAACCTTCGCAAAGTTGCGCGGCTCAAAATCGTCAAGCGCGGCGCGTACGGCTTTCAGGCTTGTTTCCAGTTCCGGGCCGATCTTTTCCGTCAGCTCGCGAAACCGCTTCTGGCGCTCCGCATCCAAACGCAGCCCCTTGGCTTCCATGTAGAGCGACAACACAGCACGGAAATATTTCGGCGAGTCCGCAGCCCCAGCGCCATCCACCACCGCGACAAGTTTGTCGAAGCATTCTTTCACGAGCGACTCCGGCACGATGACGTCAAACTTCACATTGTCTCCGCTGGCGTCGAAGCTCTTGCTAAACTTCTGGCCCATAAACTCCGCAGTGATCGTGACTGCTTTCGCCGACTTCAGATCGAGCGCATACCCGCCGCTTTTCCAGGTGATCGTGCCAGTACCGTCGCTCGCATTGATGCGCACGCCGCCAATACCTTCGCCAACGTCGTAGAACTTGTTGCCGTTGCCGTCCTGATAAACGACGCCGCCGGCCATGCGCGGCACACCCCGGCTGCCAAAAAGATGCGTCACGGAAATGCGTCCATCGTGCGGCACGCCGCCGGTGCCGACTTCGCGGTTCCCGCTGGCCATGTTCGCGCGATGACCGTCGCTGTGCGCGAAACCGGCGTGGCTGCCGTACGCGTCGCCGGGATCGCGGAAACAGTTTTCGGCCTGAGCAAAGCCCTTGAAGCCCGATTTGCCCGCGCGTTCGCCAAAGCCTGCGCCGTAAAACCCGGGCTTCCCCGCCTCCTCTACGTGCGTCAGCGTGTTGAGAATCATGTAATAACTGTGTTTGCGCGCCGCATCTAGCAGTTCCAAGTTCATCACCAGCGGCGGCAGCGGCTTCATCTTCTTCATCTCGTCGCCCACGCGATCGGTGAAGTTCAACCGCTGGGCCTCTCCAACAGGATCAAGCCTGAAGCGGTTGATCAGTTCAAGGATGAGGATTTCTTCCGGGCTCGGTTCGCGATCCGGCGGCTGATACACTTCGGCCGCCGCAGACGCGGCCAGCATAAAGGCGAATACGAAAACGGTAGCTTTCCGCACGAGTCCCTCCGGCAGCGAAGGCTACCCGCCAGCGGCCATTTGGCAAGGTGACGGACCGTGCCGAAGTGTGCTTGCAAACGGCTGCGAATTGCATGAATCTGACCGGGCAATTGACGACTGGCTGAAACAGAAGAGTAGCTTGCCGATGAAAAAAATCGCCAAAAACGTTCTTCATTCCGGTTCCCGCGTCTGGGTCGAGGGCGTCCCCGATACCTGCGTCGGCACCGAATGGGATATGGGGCTCCGCGCGCTCGCGGCGGGCATCGAGTACCTCACGCAGCGGCCGGTGGATTTCGACGAAATGCTCGTGCTGTCCGGTGACGCCTGCGCGGCGATGGCCAGCGACGTGTACCAGGATAGGTCGTATCTGGCGGCTTCGATCAACGTGATGAGCGAAGGTGCGAAGGCTTACGGCTTTGATGGGAAATGGGAGTTCCCTGAATCGTTCGATGCCGCGCGCCAGATCGTTGCCAGTGAAATCAATGCCGGGCGCCCCGTGCCGGCCGGCGGAGCGGCTCAACCCTACGGCTGCTGCCCTTGGGGATTGATCACCGGCTACGACACGCAGCGCGCATGGTTCTGCTTCGCCGGATACGATCCCGGCGGCGGCACGCGCTGGATGGACGTGCGCGGCGACTGCGGCGAACAAACGACTGGCCCCTGGAACGGCTGCGTGCGCGGACTTCTTGGGCAAGAGGACGGCTTCTGGAAAGAACGCCCCCTTTTCACATTAGGAGTGCGCCGTCGCGCAGCCACGCGCGGCCACCAAACGGCCGCCATTCGTGCCGCCCGCATGCATGCGCTGAAACTGGCGGCGCAGGCGCTGGCGCCCGCTTCGCACCGCATTAATGAGTGTGGCGGCGTCACCTATTTGATGGGTATGACCGCGGTCGATTTCCTGGCCACCACGATGCGCGACTTCGAATACTCTGTGCTGAAAGACATGCAATCGCCGCAAGACGCTCAAGGCTGGTGGAAAGTCCCCGAGGTTCTGCGGGCGAGCACCAACCTGATCATGCGCGGCCGGCGCGCCGCCGCGCGCGTGTTCCGCCGCTGGGCTCGCGACTCGCGCACCTTCAAGCCGCTGCTCGATATCGTGCCACGACTGGAAGATGCCGCCGAATGTGCAGAAGTGCTGTGGACGGACCTGATGCCACCGCTCACGCAGGCTGGACAGCCTGCGCCACAGGAGCCCGCGCCGCGTCCAATTGAGCAACCCGGCTGGGGCAGCAACGCGGCCGAACAGTTCCGCAGGATTATGGAAGCGGACCGGGAGTGCCTGCGGGTGCTCGAAAATTTCGTGCAATAGACGGAATCGCCGGCATCCATGGCGTGTTCGGATACCGAGCACTGAACTCTGAACCCTATTCAAACAGGACGTACGCCTCCGAGCCCGCATCCGAACCGGCCTCGATCTTGCCGATCACGTCGCTGCTGAAGCCGGATTCCTTCAGAATCCCCTGGATCACATTCGCGTTGTAGGCGGGGCAGACGACCGTCATTCCGATGCCCATATTAAAGGTGTCGAACATTTCGGCTTCGGCGATGTCGCCAGCGGTTTGAATCAGTCCGAAAATCGGCGGAATGCGCCAAGTGCCCTTCTTGATTTTGATCACCAGCCCGTTGGGAATGGTGCGCGGAATGTTGCCTGGCATTCCTGAACCGGTGATATTGGCCATCGCGTGAACAGTGTCTTTCACTGTGTAGTGCGAAAGAACACTGTGGACCGCTCGCGCGTAGATGAACGTGGGCTTGAGCAACTCGTCACCCAGTTTGCAGCCGAGTTCCGCCACGTCCTGGTCGAGCTTCATGCCGGCGACTTCCAGCAGCGCCTTACGCGCCAAACTGTAGCCGTTGCTATGCAGCCCCGAGGAATGCACGCCGATCAGCACGTCGCCGGGGGCGACCTTCCGCCCATCGATGATCTTGCTCTTCTCGATCACGCCGACCGCAAACCCGGCCAGATCGTATTCGCCCTTCGCGTACATCGATGGCAGCGATGCCGTCTCACCACCCAGCAGCGTGCAACCGGATTGCCGGCAACCTTCCACAATGCCCCTCATCAGGTCGCGGCAGACCTTCGGTTCTTTGTGTTCGATGCCGATGTAGTCGAGGAAGAAAAGCGGCTCAGCGCCCTGCATGATCAAATCGTTGACGGACATCGCGACCAGATCGATGCCAACCGTGTCGTGGCGCCCCGTCATGAAGGCAATCTTGAGCTTCGTGCCGACGCCGTCCGTGCAGGCCACCAGCACGGGTTCCTTGTACTTGCCGCGCAGAAGCTGAACTTCGCCGCCGAGTTGGAACAGCCCCGCGAAGCCGCCCACGCCGCCGATGACTTCCGGCCCGTAGGTGGTCTTCGCCATCTCGCCGATCTGTTCGACAATCGCATCGCCCGCGCGAATGTCCACGCCGGCGTCTTTGTAAGTGAGTTTCTGCGCCATGATGCGGATTTTCGATTTTTGATTTTCGATTTCGGATTTCGGCAGTCCTTGCGTCAATCCAAAATCCAAAATCCAAAATCCAAAATCACCGCCCCCCTTCCATGCTGTACTTGTTGTCCATGCTGTCCACCGGCTTGACCGGGTACTTTCCGGTCCAGCAAGCCGTGCAGTAGTGCGACGCGGGCTTTGACACCGCCGCCAGCAAGCCTTCCACGCTCAGGTAGCCCAGCGAATCCACGCCAAGCCACTCCGCGATGGCCGGAATCGTCTTCAGACGCGCGGCAATCAACTGCTCGCGATCCGGAAAATCGATGCCGTAGTAGCACGCGCTCACGGTGGGCGGGCAAGTGATTCGCAGATGCACCTCTGTCGCCCCTGCGTTGCGCAAAATCTTCGCCTGCCGCTGAAATGTCGTGCCGCGGATGAGGCTGTCGTCGATCACGCACACGCGCTTTCCGCGCACGGCGCTGCGCACGACGTTCGACTTCATCGCAACCACGCTCTCGCGTTCGGTCTGCTGCGGCTTGATGAAACTGCGGCCGACGTAGTGATTGCGGATAAAACCCATGTCGAGCGGAATGCCGGAGACCCGCGAGTACCCGATCGCGCCGGCGTTGCCGGAATCGGGGACCGCGAAGACGATGTCGGCGTTGCAGGGATGCTCCTTGGCCAGCCGTTCACCCAGCCGGATGCGAACCTTGTGGACGTCGTCGCCGAAGATCATCGAATCGGGTCGCGCAAAATAAACGTGCTCAAACATGCAGTGCGCGACCTTGATCTCGTCCGGCGAAGCATAGAAGGACGAGTGCACGCCTTCGGCGTCTATCGTGACAATCTCGCCGGGCTCAACTTCCCGGATGAACTCCGCGCCAACCTGGTCCAGAGCGCACGTTTCGCTACAGAACACGTAGCCTTCGCCAATGCTGCCGAGCTGCCCCTCGGAAGAGAGTCGGCCCAAGTGCAACGGGCGGAAGCCCTGCGGGTCGCGCGCGCCAATCAGCTTATCCTTCGTCATGATAACGAAGCTGAAGGCGCCTTTGATCAGTCGGAAGCAGTGCGCAAGCTGGTCTTTCTTGACGACGTGCTCCGGCCGAGCCATCAAGTGAACGATAATCTCGCTGTCGGTGGAGGTATGAAAGATCGAACCGTAGGCTTCGTACTCATCGCGAAGCCGGCGCGCATTGACAAGGTTTCCGTTATGCGCAACCGCGACAAGGCCGTTGGAGTAATCGCTGACCAGCGGCTGGATATTCTGCGGGCGGCTGGACCCCGTCGTGGAATACCGCACGTGGCCGACGGCGATGTGACCCGGCAGCTCCTCCAGGTCGCGGCGCGTAAAGACTTCCGCCACCAGGCCCATGCCTTTTTTCGAACGGATCTTCTTCCCGTCCGAGACGACGATACCCGCCGATTCCTGGCCGCGGTGCTGCTGGGCAAAGAGCCCCAAGTACGTCTTTGTGGCCGCGTCCGTGGCGTTATAAATCCCGAACAGGCCGCAGTGATGGCCGACACACTCTTCCAACGAAGCTACCCCCGATGAGACTTCCCCCGCCGCAACGTCTATAATGCCCAAAATCGCCAGCCGTGGCAAGACCGCGAAAATGTTTCTATCCAAACTTAAAATCTCCCGTATAGTTAACTACTCGCACCCACTGAAATTCAAGCGGTCCCAAAGCGGCTTATTTGTCGCTGCGCGTCCGGCGATCCGCGCGCTATAATAGTTTTTTTCGGCGGACGACTCCGTAAGAACCGCTTTGCCAGGAGAACAAGCAGAAATGGCCCAGCCCAGCGTCATCAAAACAGCCAGTGAAATGCAGTCGATTTCGCGTGATGCGATAAAGAACTCAAAGAGCGTTGGCTTTGTGCCGACAATGGGAGCGCTGCACGCGGGCCATAAGACGCTGATCGAACGCGCACGCAAGGAAAATGACATTGTTGTGGTTTCGATCTATGTGAATCCGACTCAGTTCGGCCCGGACGAGGATTTCGAACGGTACCCGCGGCCAATCGAAGACGATAAAAAGCTGTGCGCCGACGCGGGCGTGGATTTCATCTTCGCGCCGGAGACGCTCTATGCGCCAGACGCGCGCACGTGGGTGCACGTCGGACAACTTGAGGATCCGCTTTGCGGCATGTCTCGCCCGGGGCACTTCTGCGGCGTGGCGACGGTCGTGACGAAGCTGTTGAGCATCGTGCGGCCGGACCGCGCTTATTTCGGCCGAAAAGATGCGCAACAGCTTCTGATCATCCAGAATCTCGCTCGCGATCTGGATCTCGGTTGCGAAATCGTTCCGTGCGAAACGGTCCGCGAGGCCGATGGTCTGGCCATGAGCAGCCGGAACAAGTATCTGTCGCCCGGCGAACGCCGGCAGGCCCTTTCCATTTCGAAGGCGCTCAACTACTGCAAGACGAAGATCGAGGGCGGCGAGCGCGACGCGATGTCCCTGCTGGAAGGAATGATGGAGATTCTGCAGCAGCAGCCAGACGTGGACGTCGATTACGTCGTGCTGGTCAACGCAGACACGCTTGAGGATCTGGTGGAACTTGAAGGCGACGTGCTGGCGGCGATTGCGGCGAAGGTCGGCAAGACGCGGCTGATCGACAATATGAGACTTGAGGGATTGTAAGCGGTTGGTGTCAACGCTCACGCCGGGACTGCAACATCGAGGTACTCGACTTTCGAACGTGGCTCCGGGATGGGCTCATGGTCTTGCTTCAGACCTTCGAGATGAAGTTCCACGGCTTCTTTGATGAGCTGCTCCACTTCCTCCTGCGTTTCTCCGACAGCCACGCAGCCCGGCAGGTCGGGGACATACGCGCCATAGCTCGTTGGTCCCTTCTCGATTACGACTGCGTATCTCATCGTTTCGGCCCTCAGTTCTTCAACCCCGCCTGCTTTAGGATATTGTTTAATGTGCCGGGAGGAATATCAAGGGATTCCTTTCCGGCAACAGTGACCTTCCCAGGCTTCACAGAGTGTTTGAACTGACGATGGCTACCCCTCTGGCCAATCTGATACCAGCCATCGTCCCTCAACAGACGCAGGACATCGATTACTTTCATCCCCACGTCAATCGACTCCTCGACTATCCCGGCATATCCGAATAAAGGGCCTAAATCTTAAACCCCGCCTTCGTCGCATCCGCGTAGAACATCTTGACGGTTTCCAGCGACAACGCGTTCAGGTCCATTCCGACCAGCGGGAACTTCTTGAAGATGTCGTGTGGGACGGTGACGATCTTGCAGCCGCAGGCGTCGGCCTGGAAGATGTTCAGCAACTCGCGCACGCTCGCCCACAGCAACTGAGCTTTCGGTTCCTTGCGGCAGATTTTTTCGCACTGCTCCATCATCGGAATCGGGTCGCGGCCGGTATCGGCGATTCTCCCCGCAAAGACAGAAACGATGCTGGGCGGGCCGCCCGTCAGCGCGTCCACAACCGTCTGGACCTGCTCGACCGTCAGGATCGCCGTGACGTTGAGCTGCACGCCGGCGCGAGCAAGCTTGCGGACCAGCGGCACACAGCTTTCGCCTTTGGTGTTGGTAATCGGAATCTTGACGTTAACGTTCGGGCCCCACGTTTTGATTTCGAGCGCCTGACGTTCCATGTCGGCGATGTCGTCCGTAAACACTTCGAACGAGATCGGCCGGTCCTTGATGACGCTGAGAATGTCCTTGGCAAAGCCGCGGTAATCCTTGATGCCCGCCTTGTTCATCAGCGTCGGATTGGTCGTGAAGCCTTTGACGAGTTCGTTCTTGTAGAGAGCCAGCATGCCCTCGCGATCGGCACCGTCGGCGAAGATTTGGACCTTCAGGTCTTTCAGACTCGGCATGGCGGGTTCTCCCAAAGAATCCCTGCGTTAACACATTCGTGAGAGACTACGTTAGGCCGGAAATTCCTTCTGCGCAACGGCATTTGCAGAGGAAGACGGGCAGCCAAAGTCGCTCTGGCTGCCCGCGCTCGTTTCTCAATCCGCAATCAGTTCACTTTCCCATCTTGCGCAGATTCTGCAGGCACTTGTCGATACACTCCATCGGTGGGTTGGCGTAGCTTTCCTGCTCAACGATGTACCACTGCGTTCCGCCGACGTTTTCGCAAAGCTCGAACAGCTCCTTCCATTCCACGTCGCCCTGCCCGATCAGCGCGTTCGGGTTCGTCGCCGAATACTCCTTCAAATGCACCGTCAGCGCGCGTCCCGGGTACTTCTTGACGAACGGCACCGGATTGCCGCCGCCGTGCTTGGCGTTGCCGGTGTCGAGTTGCATCACCACGTCCTTGTTCGTGTTGCTGAAGAACGTGTCCCAAGGCAGTTCGCCGTCGAGTGCCGCGAACTCGAAATGATGGTTGTGGTAGCCGATGTGCATACCAGCGGCTTTTCCCTTCGCCGCCAGTTCGTTGAACTGCCTGGCCAGGTTCACCCAATCCGCCTTCGTCTTGCGCAGTTCTTCCTTGATCCACGGCACGATCAGGAACTTGTTGCCAATGGTTTTGTTGAACTCAATCGTCGCAGGCAGGTTCTCGCCGAGCAGCGTGTCCAGCCCAGTGTGCGTGCCGCAACATTTCAGGCCGTTGTCGTCGAGAATCTTGCGGAGGTCCGCGGCCTTGTAGTCGTAGTAGCCGGCAAACTCCACGGCCGCGTAGCCCATCTTGGCCACCGCTTTCAGCGTTCCTGGCAGGTCTTTTTTGCAGTCGTCGCGTACCGAGTAAAGTTGCACGCCAATGGGAATCTTCTTCGTGGCCATCTCTCATCTCCCGAAAAGCCATTGTCGCCCCTTCGAGGGCCTCAGGTCCTGCAAGAAGGGGCAGTTGCTATCGGTCTAGTGAACCGCGTCGCCGCCGCAAGTGCAGAAGGTGGCACGCACGTGAGTGGCGGCGTCCTGTTGGCGCCGCTCTCGTGCGTGCGGCGGAGGTTGCGCGCATGAGTTCGCGCAAAAAGGCGCGCGACCACATGCGTGCCACCATCGAATTTGCTCAGAATGCCCTCCCGTGCTATAAGCAGGCATGAGAAAGGGTCCAGCGGCGCCCGATATGGCCAAACGAATTTTGTTTTCTAACGTGCGCGTTCCCGAGTGCCCCCGCGTGCGCTTCATGCGGAAGACAGGCCGCGCCGATCGCGAGAAGGTGGAAGACGTTACCGGTCGCGTCATCAAACTGATCATAGAAGACAGCGAAGATGGCTCGGACTTCTTCTCTCTGCTGCGGCTGGATGTGGATGGGAACGTGATCTGGCGAACGCGCCACCCATCGATGCAGGAAACCAAGTGGCAGGCGGAGTTTGAGTACGGGCTTCCGGAAGAACGCTGGGAGCCTTGCGTGGAGTAAAGTCGCATAGTGACTTTTGCGCAACACGGCTGTATGCCCCTTTTGTAAGCAACCCCATTAACCGGCCGGGATGATGTAGCCCATGACAGAAGGCCCAAACACCATCCCATCCGCTCCGCCGCAGCCCTCAAACGCTGCGAGCGATGAACAGTTGATGGTGCGGCTTGCGGCCGGGTCGCACGAAGCCTTTGAAGTGCTGCTGGCTCGTTATGAAGCCGCGCTGATTACCTTCTGTTACGCCTTCATGCGCAACCGGGAAGCCGCGGAGGATCTTGCGCAGGAAACGTTCATGCGCGTCTTCCGAAACTGCCAACGCTACCAGCCGGTGGCCAAGTTCACAACATGGCTCTATCGCATCGCCGCGAACCTCTGCATCAACGAACTGAAAAAGGGCAAGCTGCGTCACAGCATTTCGCTCGACGAGCCCGCTGGCCCGGACCCTGATGGCACAAAAATCATCGAACGTATCGCGACCCCCGACGCATCCCCTTTGAACGAAGCGGAAGACCGCGAAGCACAGGGGCTGATCGGCCGAGCGATCGATCAGCTTCCTGACGACCAACGCACGACGTTGATCATGGTCGAATACCACCACATGGCTTACCAGGATATTGCCGAGATCCTGGGAGTGAGTGTCAGCGCTATAAAGATGCGCGTTAAACGCGCGCGCGAAACCTTGCGGGAGATGCTGAAAATCCTGGAAAATCAGGCGTGACCGCACTTGTGCGTCAGAGGTTTCCTTTATTGTGGGATTAGGACATGGCTGAACAGACACTCGAAATCGACTGCAACCAGTGCCGAGACCTCCTCTCGGATTACGTAGACCGCGAACTCAGCGCCGATGAGCGCTCCGCTGTCGAACGTCACTTAGGCCAGTGCACAAAGTGCGGCGTCGAATCCACCCGCGTCATGGGGCTCAAGAAGATCGTCCAGCATTGGGAAGGCGTGAAGGGCTCCGGCGAATTCCACAAGATCGTCATGCAGAAGATGATTCAAGAGTCCCAGAAAGTCCCCTCGCAGCAGTTCACCGAAGCCGCCGATCGCGCCTCCGGCCGCAACCAGGCTCAGCCCGCGCCAATCGAAGAGCCCGAAGAAGTCCGCACCCTCCCGCCGATCTGGATACTGCTCGCCGCCGCCGTTCTGGCCGTGGTCGCTTATTATTTCGTCCTCTGGCTGCGCGGCGTGTAACTGTTTGCTTGTGGTTCATTGTTCATGGTTCTTAGTGAATCGCTTCGCCAACGACGAGGAGACCACGAACCCGAACCGTTAACCACGAACTGTGAACCATGAACCATCTGTTAATCCTTCAGTTTGCTGTCCGCCGCCAGCGCGGTGAGTTTCTCCGCCGCCAAATGAACGACCAGGCGGTCTCCCGCAACCGCTTTGGCGTCAGCCGGTGGAGGCGTCTGGCAGGCGCCGTTTTTGGACGTTCGCGCCACGACCCGAGCGCTGTGCGATTTTTCGATTTCTGTCAGCGACTTGCCGGCCAAGGCAGACCGTTCTGAGATCACCACATCAACCGCGACGTACGCCGTCCCGCCAATCTGATACGTCGCCATCACCGTCGCATCCATCACCATCGCCGAGATGATCGGCGCCGCCAACGCCGATGCCGAGAAGGCCGTATCGATGTTCAGCGGCTTAAAAATCTTCGCGGCAATCTGCTGATCGAACAGCCGCATGAAGATGCGGATGTCCGGCTTCATGCGGCGAGCGTCCAGCGCCACTTCCAGATTCGCCATGTCGTCGTTCGTTGCGATGATGATCGCGCGAGCTTCTTGGATGCCGGCGTCGATCAGCGCCTGGTCTTCCTTGATGTCGCGAAGCAAAATGGGGATGCCCAGCGCCTTCGCCGCCGACACGAAGCGCCCCTCCCCGTCCTTTTCCAGAGCCACCACCGGAACGCTGTTGCGGTGAAGTTCCTGCAGAACGCGGAAGCCCAGATGTCCCAGCCCGCACAGAATAATGTGGTTACGATACGTGGAAGCCATGACGATCATCCACTCCTTTTCTCCCTGCTGGCGCGACGTGATCAGCATCGCCAGGCGCACGATGCCTTCGCCGACAAGCACAAACCCGACGACTGGATAGAAACCGCAAAGAACGCGGAAGTACCAGACTTCCGGCTGCTGCGGCTGAGCCAGCATGGCCATCCACGCATTGAACAGCCCCGCATCGAACGAGATTGGCTTCTCGCCGGGCTTCGGCGGCAGAACCGAGTACAGTAAAGCGCCGAACAGAATCGCCGCCGCCAGCCCAACCAGCGTCCAGCGGAACTCACGCAGCAACGCTACCGCGTAGCGCCACGCGAACAGAATCCAGGAGTGCTTTCGACGACGCATGATGAAAGACGATCTACCACAAATGCCTCAACTTGGCCAATCGCACCGCCCCTCCTTTTCGTCCAAACCTGCACATCGTAGGACATTTCGCCGAATTGTCCCGCTACCCCGCCCCCTGAAATCCTGCCGTTTCGTCCAAGCCTTGCACCGTGCATCGTAGCGCAGACATCCGCGAGTCCCCTTCGCTGTTCTGTAAAAAAGTGCACCTGTGGTGATTGTTGGATCCCCTCCTCAAGCCTCAAGCATCCAACGTCCAAGCCTGCACCGTGCGTCTTAGCCCGTTTCGCTGAATTGTCCGTCCCGTCGCAGTCCGGCACGTGTAAAAAAGTGCACATGTGCATACCCTAACTCCATCGCTTGTTCAAAGGCTGCCATTTGTGAGGACATAGTATCCCACGAACCCACATATCTACTGACGCACAGACCTCAGAAATACTTCATATATTTCGCATTTTATTCGCATAATTCATTAATGACTTTTATACAGCGCCCAGCGGGTCGCGAGGCACGGGAAAGGGGTTAGGCGAGGTCCCGGCCTACTTCGTCGCCCCCGTCTTGTTAAGCACCCCCGTGTACTTCTGCGGAACCGCTTTCATCCACTTCTGTCCGTTGAAGATCACCGTCACCGGCACGGTCAGCGCCGCCTTCACGGTCTGGTTTGCCAGCCCCTCGTCCTTGAGCGCCTCTGCAAATACGCCCTTCGACAGCCGCAGGTTGAGCGTCCCGTTCTGTGCCGGAATCACATTCTTCTTCGCCTTGAACGACAACTTCGCGTACGCCAGTTTGTCGGGCGGTGTCGCCATGCCTTTCTTGTCCAAAGTAAACGTCTTCACCACGCCGCCAATGTCCACCACGAGTTTCTGGCCGGCGATCGTCATCCCCGCCGAAACCGGCACGAAGCATTTCAGCTTGATGCTGTCGCCCGCGCTGGGCTCCTTGAAGCTCAGCTTGATGCCCATCTTCGTGCCGGTCAGCTCTCCGGCACTCTCTGCCTTGGACATGCCGGAGGGCATATCCGCCGCATTGCCCGGATCAGATCCGAGCGCAACCTCAATTTCATCTGAAAACCCATCGTTGTCTGAATCAACGTCGCCAGCCGTTGCGCCGCCGCCGCCAACCACGATCGTTTGCGACGCCGATCCCGTCAGTCCTCCCACATCCGTGACGGTCAGCACCGCGCTGTACGTGCCGGGCGCGGCGTACGTGTGAGCCGGATTCTGCTCCAATGAGGCGCCCCCGTCGCCGAAGCTCCAGATGTACGTCAGCGCGCCATGCTCAGGATCGCTGCCAGACCCCGTGAACGCCACCGCCAGCGGCGCGTCCCCGCGCACCGGTGAAGCACTGGCCACCGCCGTTGGCGGATCGTTCGCATTTGTGACGCCGATGGTAAAGCTCTTCTCGGCCACCAATCCCGCCGCGTCCGCCACACGCACCCGGATGAAGTAGCTGTTCTTCGTTTCATAGTCGAAACTCGCCGCGGTCTTCAGCGTTGCTCCCGAGATCGTGAACGCGCTGTTGTCGTCACTGCCCGTCCCGGCCACCAGGCTGTAGGTGAACGCCTCATTTGCATCCGGGTCCGCGTTCGAGAATGTTCCGACCACCGTTCCAGCGGGTTGATTCTCAGCGATGCTGGTTGAGGCCAGCAGAATGTCCCCCGGGACTTCATTCACGTTCGTGACATTGATAATGAGTATCTTCTCAAAGAACGAGCCGTCCTGGTTCGACGTCCGCACCCGGATCGTGTAGTTGCCCTTGGTCTCGAAATCGAAGCTCGCAGCCGTCAGAAGTGTTGATCCGCTGATGCTGAACGCCGCGTTGTTGCCGCTGCCGTTCCCGGGAACCAGTGCGTAGGTGAAGGTATCGCCCCCATAGGGCGCAACGGTCCAGAACGAGCCTACCGCCGTCCCGACGGACTGATTCTCCGGCACACTATTGGCCGTGATGGAAATGTCCGTCGGCGTATTGTCGCGCTTGGTGACGCTGATCGTGAAGCTCTTCTCGAAGTACAGCCCGCCTGCGTCGGTGCTCCGTACGCGAATGCTGTAGCTGCTTTTCGTCTTGTAATCGAAGCTTGCCGCCGTCTTCAGAGTCGCCCCGGAAATGCTGAACACGCCGTTGTCCGCGCCACCGCTGACCAGCGTGTAGCTGGCTGTGTCCCCCGTGTCGCGATCGGTGGTAGAGAACGTCCCCACGGTCGCTCCCGGCTCCTGCTTCTCAACGACGGTCGTCGCGGAAAGCGCGATGTCCCGCGGCGCCTCGTTGATATTGGTGATGCTGATGGTAAACGCCTTCTCGAAGTAAAGCCCTCCGCCGTCCGTGCTGCGCACGCGAATGCTGTAGCTGCTCCGCGTTTCGAAGTCGAATACAGCAACCGTCTTCAGCGTGGCTCCGGAGAGGCTGAACGACGCGTTGTCGTCGCCTCCGGTTCCACTTACCAGGCTGTAGGTAAACGTATCCCCGGGATCCCCGTCGGTGCTCGAGAACGTCCCGACGACAGTGCCGCCCACCTGGCCTTCGGGCACGCTTGCGGCGGAAAGCGCGATATCCGACGGCGCCTCGTTCACTTTCGTTACGCTGATGGTGAAGCTCTTCTCAAAGAACAACCCTCCAGCATCCGTCGTCCGCACGCGCAACGTGTAGCTGCTTTTTGTCTTGTAGACGAAACTCGCAGCCGTCCGCAGTTCGGCTCCATTGATGCTGAACGCAGCGTTGTCATCGCCTCCCGTTCCAGCGACAAGGCTGTATGTGAAATTCTCACCGATATCCGGATCGGTTGTCGAAAACGTTCCGATGACCGTCCCGATCGGCTGCTGCTCGGCCACGGTCGTTCCGGCGAGAGCCACATCCGTCGGCGCGCTATCGAGCGCCACGCTTGCCGTGCCATCCGTGTAGCTGGTTTCCAGACCAAGCCCACCAGCGTCGCTTGTCGCCCGTGCCAGCGGTTGGTCGTCGAATGCCAGACTCGTGTTGCCGGCCGGACCTGCCCCCGCGACATCGAAGCTGATTTCGGCAATCGTCTTCGTGCCCGAACTGTATGCTCCCGAGCCACTCCATGTGAGCGTCACGCCAATGCCAGCGGGTAACGCTTGCTGCGTGAGCGTCACATTGGCGCCTGAATCGACGCCCTTCGCAACGACTGGATTGGATAGCACCGTCGAATCGAAGCTCAAGCTGAACGCCACGCGGTGCTCGCCGCTGGTAGCGCCGGCGTCCCTGCCGGTGGAGTTCAGGTCTACGAACAAGGAGCCGCGATGGCTGCGCACCAGCGCCGCAGGGCAGCGCACGCTAAGGACGCGGTCCGGCAGCGTCTGCGCGCTCGCGGCGTTCGCGAACGCGGACCCGCCATAGGTGTTGAACGCGCAAACGCGATAGTAATACGCCGTGACTGGCGACAAGCCTGAATCGCGATAGCTGGGTGTGTTCGCCGCCGTCCGAGCGATTTCCGCCCAGCCGGTGGTGCCATCCGGACTGCGTTCGATCCGGAAGCCCGTCTCGTTGTCGCTGGTGTCGTCCCAACTCAGGTCGATCTTCGTCTGCGAATACGCAACCGCCACGATGCTGAGCGGTTGAGCCGGCGGGGGCGGCTGCAGCGTCGTCGCGCTGGCCACATTCGAAGGCCCGGAGGCGCCGCCCGAGTTGCTCGCGTAAACACGGTAGTAGTACGTCGTCTCAGCCGAAAGCCCGCGGTCCTGGTACGAAGTCACGTTTGCGCCCAGCACCGGCAGCGCCGTCCAGTTCGAACTGCCGTCCGGACTTCGCTCCACCGTATAGGCGTTTTCGTTCGTTGCGGCGTCGGTCCAGGAGAGATTGATGACCGCATGCGATTGCGCTGTTGCCACCAGGTCCGTCGGCGCCGCGGGAATCGTCTCGTCTCCTCGCCCTGGCGAGCCGCCGTTGGCCGTGCTCTTCTGCCAGTTGGCAGGATCGTTTCCGTAGCTCAGCGTGTTGGCTCGGACCAGCGACGGCCCATTCCCGGCTGGCTCCTGCGGCCATGGCGCGCTGCTGGAATAGTCCAGCGCCTCGACGACGACGTAGGGCACGTACGGACCTTCCGGCGGGTTCGGCTTCTGCAGTTCGAGATGCATCCCGCTCGTCGCCAGCGGCGTGACCCACGGCCCAAACACGGGAACGGCGGCGGGCACGCTGTGTTTTGTGCGGAAGGCCGCCGGATCCATCCCGCAGACGATCGCCATTCCCTCGGCCGGAACCTGAATGCCCGTTGGGAAGATGTAATCGACACCCGTAATCTTCCAGGTATTCGCCGGGTTGGCTGGATCGTAAAGGTTGACGGGATTGCTGGTGATATTCAGCAGTTCAATGAACGGGTCGTCCGTCCCGGACGGCTGATACATGATCTCGCTGAACACGACCGGGCCGACGCGCGGGCCGGAATTCGCATTGCCGGGCGTGTTCGAAAGCTGCGCAACGAAATGCTCAGCCCCCGTGCTGATCACATATCTCCCGAACGCGATCGAATTCTCCGCCGCGCCGAATGAACACCCCTGAGCGTAGCCGGTCAAGGCGTGCGTCGTCGGGTCGGCGGAGAACACATAGACTTCCTCTCCGCGAGAACTCAAGCCAAAGCTCGGATCTACTCCGGGCGTGGGATTGAACAACGTGTCGCTAAATGAAATGCATTCTCCCGCCGCGAGCGTCGTGCCCGCGGGTATGCAGTACTTCTGCGGCAGCGTGTGATCGTCTGTCAGGTACCAGCCGCCGATGTCCACGGTTGACGCACCCGCGTTATACAGTTCGATGTACTCATGCCCCGGCGCTGTGACGTTCGTCAGCGCTTCGTTGATGACGATGCTTCCGCGCGTGTCCGCGGGATCGTCGGCGCCCGGCGAGCCGCCCGCATTGCTGCTCGGCCGCCAGTAGCTGGCATTTCCGAAATCGCTCGCGGCAAGCGGATTCCGTGGCACCAGCGAAAATCCCAACCCCGCTGCGGTCGCCGGCCACGGCGGGCTATTGTTGTAGTTGAAGGACAGGATGATCGTTCCGGTCGAGTACTGCAGCGTGATCGTGTCGCCGCCGTTGTTCAACCGGCCGGTATACGTTCCATACGGAGTAACGCCCGGGTACTTGATCGCGAACTGCGACGGGTTTGAAGCCAGAACGAGGAACTGCCCCGGGTTGATGATCGAGCCGTTCGCGAATGTATACCCGATCCCCGACGTGAACGTCGCGCCGCTAAGGTTCAGCGCCACCGAGCCCGTATTCTTCAATTCAACGAACTCAAACTCTTCACCCGCCACGCTGTTGAAATCAGGCGGGTTGTACATGATTTCGGTGACCATCAGCGTCGAAAAATCCTGCGGCGCGGTGAACGTCGCTTCCGTCAGGGCGCTCCAGTTTGAGCCATCCAGCACGCGCGCCCGCAGCGTAATGGTGCCATTCATCACGACATTCGTGGTTGTCGCCGAACCCGCCACTGCCGTCGCCGCGATGCCTCCGCCAACGACCCGAGGGTCTGTGCCGTCGATCGTGTAGTAAACCCGTCCCGTCGCATTGGGATTGGTCACCGTGCAGGTAAAACCCGATGAAATCGCGCCGCCGTACTGGCTGAACGATGGGGCGCTGAGCGCCGGATAGAGGTTCGCGGACATCAGTTGATTCAGCACCACCTGCGTGCGGCCGGGGAAGAAGTTGTTTAGGATATTGTTGCAGACGTTTACCCAGTTGTTGCGGTTGGCGGGCGTGGCCAGCTTGGAATCGCCCCAGCGCGCCGATTCCCCCACAACCGCGCGATCGACCTGGTTCATGCGCACAGTGAAGCGCGCCGCGCAAGCCGCCGGCGTCAGAGCGCCGCCGTCAAAGAAGTGCTTGCGCACGTGATCGGCCACCCTCATGCGGAATTCGGCATTGGCCATGCACTGCTGGAAAATCCACTGCGGGTTGCTCTTGTCCAGCGTGTCGCCGGCGGAGAACGGTCCAAGCCGGTTTTCATTGACGTTCAGCAGCGTGTGCTCGGAATCGTGCGCGAAGAACCGGAACCCCGCGCCGCCCTTGCGATTTCGCGAACAGAAAATGTTGTTCGGAGCGTTGTTGCCAAGAAACGCCGAGATCGGCGCATCCAAGTTTCCGCCGTAATACATGACCAGCATGTAGTCGATCATGTCGTCAACTTCGATCAGGTTCTCCAAGCTTGGATTGAGCGTTCCGTCCGGATTGCGGCCCTGGATTCGATAGTACGCCGCATTGGAAGACAGCCCCGCCTTGCACTGCTTCCACAAGCGCGTCCACGCATCCAGATTGCCGTTCGTCGCGTAAATGTTATAGCCCATGTCGCCCGAGGTCTTGAGAACGTCGTAGTCTTCCGCGTTCCCGCCGAAGTAGTTCGCCGCAAACGACTCCTCCGGCCGCTCGTCCGTGTTGAACAACCCCCAGTATTGCCCGTTGATGTACAGGTGGAAGTAGTCGCCGCGCGTCCCAATGCCGGACATCGCCAGTTGGGTATCCCGCGAAAAATTGTCGCGAATGAAACATTCGTTCCCCGTGTCGCCGCCGAAACTCCAGGAATAATTCTGATCGCAGCGCAGATCGAACTTGTCGATCTTCTGCTGAGCCGGCGCCGGCCCGAACAGCGGTTCGTTCAGCGAGCCCTTGTTGTAGTCCTTGCGGAAGAAAAAGCGGAAACCGTGCTTGGGATTGCTGTTGCTGCGGCTATAGCCGCCGCGAAGACGCACGCCGCACAGTCCGCCCCAGGAGTTTTGCGCCGAGGCCGGGTCGATCATCTCCAGCGAGCAAGGCCGTTCGCCAGCGTACCCGTCGAAATAGGCATTGGCGTAAATACCCGTGGTGGCGTCGAATAAGTCGGCCAACTTCACGGTCAGGCAGAAGCTCCGGATCGTCTTCAGATCGTTCTGGATCGTGCCGCTCCACGGCGCAGTGTTTACAATGTCCGGGTCCATCCCGTAATCCACCGCATTGGAACCCCACGTCGATGGCCATCCGGCCGGAGCCGCTCCCGTCGGCGATTGATTGATCACGTCGGCGGTATAGATGTACGTCTGCGTATCGACCTTGCTTGGCGACATCCCGCTCTTGAACGCGATCGCTCGCAACACCGTCGTTTGCGTGATGTGAATCGCTCCGCTGTATAACGTTCCCGCCGTGGGCGTGGGCGCGGTGCCGTCCGTCGTGTAATTGATGCTGGCCCCAGCCGTCGCCGTGGTGATCGTTACGTCAATCGGCCCGCTGTAGAAACCTCGATACGTGCCCCACGTCACGTCGCTGACCGTGCCGCCGCCGGCATCATTGTCCGCAATGGTCACCGTCGCCACGCTCTGCGCCGCGTTGATCGAATAGTACGTCGTGGGCAATAACGTCAGCGTGACGGTTTCCGTGCCTTCAATGATCAGGTCGTCGATGACTGCAATCGTCACCGTTGTCGATGCCTGCCCGTTCGGGATGGTGACGAACTCGTCGATGCGCTGGTAGTCCGCGCCCCTCGTCGCCGATCCGCCAAGACTGAAGAATACCAGCATGTCGCCCGACGTGTTGCCCGTGCGCGTGATCGTAAACACCCCGTTGACGGGCCCGGTTTCGCTGGCGTTCGGCGTCGAGGCCGTTACAGAAAGCCTCGGCCCCTGTGAAATCGTCAGCTTGGTGTTTCCTTCGGTCCCATTGTAGCCGTCAATGGCGATCCGGTACGTCGCGCCCGCTATCGCCGTAATCACGACCAAGCTTGTTTTCGTGGAGGCGCTGGCGTCATCATTTTCGGCAACAAGCGTCAATGCATTCACGGCTGTACCGGTATATACGGCCAGCGTGGTATCCATTTCGGTCGTATCCAGCAGCGTGCTGCCCGACGTAGAGAACTGATAGCTTCCGGCCGCCGGCGCCACCCACGTGTACCAGATCGAATGCTGCCCCGCTCCGTCCGCGTGATTGGGCTCACCGCTTTCCCATGTCGCATTGAAATTCGCCCCGTTTGCCGTGATCGGCAGCGTGCCGCTCATGAGAATGGCATCAGCGAAGTTGTCATTCGCTGGCGGCAGAGACGTTACATAAGCCTGCAGCGCCACCAGGCTACCGTCGTAATTCGGCGCCGTCGCCATGGCCTTGACGGTGACCGGAACGGTGAGATTCACCGGCACCGTATAAACGGCCGATGCCGTCGTCGGGTCTACGCCATTGGTGGTGTAGTAAATCGTCGAGCCCGGCGTCGCACAACTGATGGACATGCTGAAGTCGGTGCCGGCAATTCTCGACTCAGCCGGCAAGATCACCGGCGTCGCCGCCAGCGGCCGGTACCACAGCACGCCGTTGGGAATCTGCTGATAGGCGACACCCGGTCCTGCGTAGCGGACTTCCAGCCCAAAGCCGCCGCCGCCCTGAGCCCACTGCACAGTAATCGCATGCATTCCGGCCGCCAGCCCGATCACCCCCGAACGCTCGGTCATACCCTGAGCATAGTTGTTCTCGACGACCATCGTGTTCCCGATGAACAAGCGGCTGCCATCGTCGGATGTCGTGTAGAACGTCCAATAGCCCGCGGTGGGAATGCTGATGTAGCCGGAGTACTGAAAGCTGATCGTCGTATCTGTTGTCCGCGGATCGAGCAGGAAGTTGGAGATCGTGCCGGTCTTGGCAGGAGTCACGGTGGAGAAATCAGGGACCGTCCCGCTCCCGATGCAGGTTGTGTAGAACTTGTAGATCAATCCTTGAGTCACCCCGGTCGGATTTTCGGGCGCGCGCGGCACCACGAACGTCGCGGAGGCAGGAACGCTATTGGCATAGCCCGGCGCTGTTCCCACGGCCTTCAAAGTACACCCTGAATTGACAACAAAAGGCACGGTATACGCCGTGCCATTGGTCGCCGATGGCAGCGATCCGTCCGTCGTGTAGTAGATTGTGTTGCCGGTTGTCGCACAGCTCAGCGTGACCGTGCTGGGCACAAGACCGCTGTTCGTCGCGCTGATGGTCGGCTGTGCAGCCAGTGGCAAGTATTTCAGCACACCATTCGGAATGAGTTGTTTGGCGATGCCGGGCCCCGAATAGCGCACTTCCAGCCCGAATCCACCCCCGCCCTGCCCCCACTGCACGGTGAGCGCGTGCGTGCCCGCCTGCAAATCAATCGTACCTGATCGCTCTGTCATTCCCTGAGAGTAGTTGTTATTGACCACCAGGGTGCTGCCGATGTACAGAGTGCTTCCGTCATCGGAAGTCGTGTAGAACGTATAGACGCCGGTCGTTGGAACAGTGACGTAGCCGAAATACTGAAAACTGATATTCGTATCGGTCGTGCGCGGGCTGAGGTCGAAGTTGAGGACCGTTCCAGTCTTGCTGGGCGTCACCGTGCTGAAGTCCGGCAGCACGCCTCCGGCCCCGCTGGTCGTGTAGAACCAGTAGACGAGTCCTGCCTGCGTTCCAGTCGGGTTCTCGGGAACCCTGGAGGCAGCCGCCACGCTACCAACAACTAAGAGCACACATCCCAGGAGAATCTGGCGACCCATGATACCGCCCCTCCGATGAGTCCGGCCACATGCACAATGCAGCCGGAGACCAGCGCGGCGTTATCAAGCCACTTCTCGACTGTGAGTTTATCGAATCTCAACGAATCTGGACAACCGCCGCGCCACGCTTCTTTTAGCGCATTACAATCTCTTCACAAGAATAATATGCCACAACGTGCCTAAATGAGCAGTCTACTGCAGAGAACCGCCGTCCAACGGAGCGCTCAGTCGGCCCAAAAAACAACTGACGACGGATTAGTAGTTCTCGCCCTTCGCCGACATATCGTCGTATTCAACTTCAAAGCGCAGCTTGTGGCGAGCCTCCTCCTGAGCCAGAACCTGGAACAGCGACTTGAGGCCCGCGTCCGTCACGCTGGAGGCCAAATCCGTATAAAGCCTGAAAGCCGCCTTCTCCTTCTTCATCGCGACGATCAACGCTTCTCGGTAGCCCATCTTGGGATCAGGAGCAATATCGACCAGGTAGTCCGCGCTTTGCAGTTCCGCGATAGATTCCTTGCTCGCTGCAAGCTTGCTGCCGGATTTCACCGCCAGCAACCGCTCTTTATGCGCCGTCTCCTCAGCCGCGAAGCTCTCGAACGCCTCGCGCATGCCGGAGTCCTTGGCTTGGTTCGCTAGCTTGACATAAAACTTCGCCGCTGCGTCCTCTTCACGAATCGCAAAATCCAAAACGTCATCGGGGCTTTGCCAGTTACTCATATTTTTGTCCTCATCTGGTTGCTTAATGAAAGAAGCCGCAGAAACAGTAAGAATGAGTTCAGGAGTTCGGGGGAAAGTGGGCGCAATTTCCGCCCCTGAACCCCGAACCCTAAACCCCAAAACCCTGTGTTCACTTCATCGGCGAATAATCCGTCGGCGCCATGAAAACCGATTTCACGCCCACTTCCTGCGGTTGCACCGTCAGCGGACCGCCGGCTTTGTCTTCGGACGCCTTCTTCGCCGCAATCCAATCCGGGTCTTTGCGGAACGTGCCAAATGACTCCGCCGCAGCTTCTTTGCTCTTATGCGCCAGAATGTACACCAGTGTATCGTCCGCGCCTTTGTTCTTATCGGCAGGCGTCCAGTAAGCGATCTGCGTCATCCCATGCTTGGCAAACAGCTTTACCGTGTGATCGCGGAACCGCGCCAGCAAGTCGGGCAGATGGTTTTCCGTTGCCTTATAGATGCGCAGCTCAAACACACGCGCAGGATTTTCGGCAGTCGGCTTGGCTTCTGGCGAAAAATCGGTGGCGTTCAGGTACAGCGACTCGATCTTGGCCAGCAGCTTGCCGTCTTTTTCGGATTCTTTCACCACTGCCTGCCAGTCCGGGTCCGCCATGAAATCCTTCCATGACTTTTCGCGCGCTTCGCGGCTGGGGTACGCCAACACATAGATGAGCTTCCGGTCCGGGTTGTCCAGCGGCATCCAGTACCCGATGTTGGTCATCCCATGCTTCTCGAACAGCTTGCAGGTGTGATTGCGGAAACGCGCGTTCAGTGCGTCCAACTTCCCTTCCGCCGCGTAGTAGGTGCGCATTTCAAAAAAGCGCGTGTCCTTCGGCGCGTCAGCGGCCAATGCGAAAGCGCTCAGCAATACTGCACAAACCAACCCGTACGTCTTCATGATCCCCCTCCGGTTTTTGCCACAGATGAACAAAGATGAACACTGATAGTCATTTTCGTCATCTGTGTCAATCTGTGTTCATCTGTGGCTAAATTTCAGCCGT
Organism: Planctomycetota bacterium; assembly: GCA_036504595.1. Classification (GTDB taxonomy): domain Bacteria; phylum Planctomycetota; class SZUA-567; order H5-PLA8; family H5-PLA8; genus DASXUX01. The sequence continues at coordinate 173,281 of DASXUX010000108.1, forward strand.
AACTCTGCATTCTGAATTCTGAACTTTGAATTACTCCTTTGCGCCCTCCGACGCAGGCTTCTCCGCAGCCGCACTGTCGCTCTTGCGCTCGTGACTGATCTGTTCGAGATACCCCGCAACGTTTCGCTTCATTTCCTCCAGCGAATCTCCTCCGAACTTTTCGCGGAAGGCCTGCGCGAGCGTGCAGGCCAGGAAGTTCTCGCCCACAATGGATGCCGCCGGCACCGCGCAGAAGTCGCTGCGTTCCACGTCGGCTTTCCTCGGCTTGCCAGTGCGTAGATCGACGGAGATCATCGCGTTCATCAGCGTCGCGATCGGCTTCATCGCCGCCCGCACGACCAGCGGCGCGCCATTCGTGACGCCGCCCTCCAACCCACCCGCTCCGTTGCTTGGCCGCGAGAACCCGCCGCTGGCGCTCGGCGTCTTTGCCGGTGAATAGTGGATCGGGTCGTGAACCTGGCTTCCCGGCAGCCGCGCGCCGGCAAAACCCAAGCCGATCTCTACGCCCTTGATCGCCTGAATGGACATCATCGACTGCGCCACGAGGCCATCCAGTTTGCGATCCCACTGCGTGTGATCGCCCAAGCCAATCGGCAAGCCTTGCACGACGATCTCGAAGATTCCACCCAGCGTGTCGCCCTTCTTCTTGGCTGCGTCGATCGCCGCAATCATCTCTTTCTCTGTGTTCTTGTCGAGGCAGCGCACAGGGCTCTCGTCGGCTTTGCACAATGCCACCCAATCCGGCGCGAAATCTCTTGGAACCTGGGCCGATCCAATCGACAGCACGTGACTGCGTATCTCAATTCCAAATTGCCCCAGCAGCCCTCGGCAAAGCGCCCCGGCCGCGACGCGCGCCGCCGTTTCGCGAGCGCTCGCGCGTTCCAGCACATCGCGCAGCGGCGCGTCAAACTTCAGGTGCCCGGCCAGGTCCGCGTGTCCGGGACGCGGGCAGTGCAGATCGGGCGCAGTATCGATGCGACAGTCTTTGTTCCATACCGCGAGCAGGATCGGGCTGCCTATACTATGACCCAGACGAATGCCCGACAGCACCTCGACTTTATCCGTCTCAAGCTTCATTCGGCCGCCGCGGCCATAGCCCTGTTGCCGGCGCGCAAGCTGCACGTTGATCGCGTCCTGGTCGATCGGCACTCCGAACGGAAATCCTTCCAGCAAGGCGAAGCACCCCCGCCCATGCGACTCGCCAGCCGTATGAAATGTCAGATTCGCCAAGACGCCGCCTCCATAGCCACCTTCGTTGGTCCGAATTGTCATCAAGGAACCGCAAATGACAAATGCTAACTGGCATCGGCTAGTCGCCGTCGCCAGACTCCCTCCATCGTTCACTGGTGGAAATCGTGACGCTCTATGGTAGATTCCTGCCGAGCTTTAAGCAGTAAACGGGCCGGAAAAGATGTCATTTTTGTTAGTGGCCCTTGTAAGCAGCGTTCTCGACAGGCTGGGCCGCCTGCGGAGCTTTGAATGGCGACGTTGACCGGGCGCACATTGGGCGGTTACCTCATCGGCGAGGAACTCGGCCGCGGCGCCATGGGCGTTGTATTCAAGGCCAAGCAGCTTTCCATGGACCGCGCCGTCGCGCTGAAGTTCCTGCCCAAGCGACTGGCTCAAGACGAAAAGGTCGTCGCACGATTCCTGCGCGAGGCGCGAGCCGCCGGCCAACTCTCGCACCCCAATATCGTCAGTGTCCACGATGCCGGGATCGTCGAAGGTTTGCACTACATCGCCATGGAGTACATCGATGGCGCATCCGTGCAGAAGCGCCTGAAAGACAAAGGTTTCTTCACCGAAAAGGAAACGCTCGACATCGCTGCACAAATCTGCGAAGCCCTGAAACTGGCTCACGGGCGCGGTATTCTCCATCGCGACATCAAGCCCGATAACTTCCTGATGGACCATGCGGGCCGCGTGCGCCTGGCAGACTTGGGCCTCGCACGCTTCCAGAACCGCGGCGATGCGGACGTCACGCAAGATGGCGAGGCCATGGGCACGCCGCACTACATGTCCCCCGAACAGTGCAAGGGCGCCGACGTTGACGCGCGCAGCGACCTGTACGGCCTGGGCGCGTCGATGTTCGTCATGGCCACCGGGCAAACGCCCTACGACGCCGCAACCGCCGCGGCCGTCATGGTCAAGGTGCTCACTGAGCCGCACCGCTCTCTTCGCAAGCTCAACTCGCGCCTCTCCCCAGCATTCGTAGCGCTGGTTGAAAAACTGATGGCCAAGGATCCGGCCAAACGCTACAGCAACGCGCAACAGGTCCTCGAAGCCATCGACCGCTGCAAGAATGCCACCGCCCGGCCAGTCACGACACCCCATTCGAGAATCACGCCGGCCGCGCCGCTGCCGCCCTCGCGCCGCCTGAAACTGGTGCTCTGCGGAGCCGGCGCCGCCGTCCTGGCGCTCATCGTCGGCGGAATCATTGTTGCCGCTCGAACGCCACCCGGATCAAAAGTAGCCGTCGGGCCAGGCGCCAAGAAGGATGCGCCCCCGATTCCGACGCCGCCCCTGAAGGCAGTGCCCAAGCCAGAACCCAAGCCCGAACCGCCCAAGACGGATATATCCAAGATACCCTCAGTTCCACTACCGGCGATGCTCAATAACGAGACCGACGTTCTGGATATGAAGCCTGAACACCAGGCCGCGATGCGCAAATTGAGCGTCCTGCGCCGGGACTTGACCGAGGCGCTGCTGGCCAACCCAGACGAAGCGATTCCGAAAATCCAGCAGTTTCTGAATGACCATCCCAACGCGCCGCCGCGCGTGAAGGGTCAGATCGAGAACCTGCTCAAGGAGGCGCACGCCAACAAAAAGAAACTCGAAGAGGACTGGGACGCTGCGCGCGCCGACGTTGCGAAGGAAGACAAGAAATGGAAGGCATTCAAGATCCTGCGCGCGTTCGCCGATGCGCATGAGGGCAGTAAACAGACCGCCGAGGCTCACGGCATGATGCTGACGATGCTCCCAGCCGTACTCGCCGTCGCCCGGCACGCCGCCGAAGCCGGCAACGTTGATAAAGCCGAGGAACTGCTCGATCCGACCGGATTGCCCAACGACCTCGCCACGCCGCTAAAAGCAGAACTTGAAAAAGTTCAGGTGAAAGGAAAAGAAATCGCCGCGAAGGCCGCCGGGGAACGCAAACACTTCGCCGCTCTGTGCGACAAGGTCGCCGGGCAGGCCCACGACGCCGACTCGTCCAAGCGTTTCGATTTCGAAGATGCCGCCAAGGCCTTGCGCGAAGGCGCCGCGGATTTCAAAACGGACTCCTGTCTCGCCGATGCCAAAGCTCTGGCGGAACTCTACTCAAAGGCCGCCGGAGTCATGAGCAAAATGAAGACGGCCGCCGGCGGCAGCCGCGGCGTTGAACTGACAGGATTGGGCACATTCGGCGCCGGCGCACTGCAGGGCTGGACCGATCGCGGACTGACCTACAAGCCTGCCGACCTGCCGCAGTCGCAGACCGTGCCCTGGAAAGCCGTGACAGCCGACAAACTCCTGGAGGTCGCCAAGGCGCTCGAAGCCATCGACAAGACCGTTCCAGCCGATCCCTTCAGCATCGGCGCGCTGGCCTTTGCCGCGGGCGCGAAAGACGCCGCACTCGCCGCGATGGCGAAAGTTCCCGAGAAGGATGCGTCGCATGCGTTGGCCGAAGCCGCCGAGCGCGCGCTCAAGCCGCCGCCCTCGCGCGACGCGCTCGCCAAACAGCTCTACGAAGACGCGCTCGAAGCGAAGCAGAAGAAGAACGCCGACGCGGCTTTCAAACTTCAGCAGCGGCTGGTCGTCGAATTTGCCGACACCACGTTCGTGCTCGGGCACCTGGAAGATATTCGCAGTCTCGTCGGCAGTTCCGCTAAAGACGTCGCAACGAAGAAGGACACCGAACCCGACAAGAAGAAAGATGTCGTTCCAGACAAGAAGAAAGATGCGCCACCGGAAAAGAAAGTGGAAGCAGCCGCTCTCGCCGACCTCAAGAAAATGAACTGGACCGAAATTAAAGGTGACTGGATCGAAGATCCGAACCAGCGCGGCAGCTTTACGGTCAAGGGCGGAGGATCTCTCTTCGCACCGGTCTTGAACGGCGGCGTGCAGGCAGCCTTTACCCTCGAGGGCGAATCCTCTGTCGGCGTCTTCGTGCGCTTTGAACCCGAAAGCGACGCTCACAAAGCGCTCTATAAGGAATACTACGCGAACGATCTCTATCTCGGCCAGGGATATGGCGTCTCCACCTACAACGCCAGTTTGTACATTTACGGAGACAAGTTGCCGTACAGTCCCGCCAACAGCGTTGCTGGAAAGCTTGAGCGCGCCGGGGTGCCGCTGCGAATTGGCACTCGCCCGCTCACGCCCGGTATGCATGAGATCAAAGTCGTCGTCTCGCCTGACGGCCTGGACATCTGGATCGACAAAAAGAAACTGCCGCACTCGCAAGGCAAACTCAAACCCACCGGCGGCATGGCCATCAACGTCACCGGCAACGCAAGGATAGACTTCCCAGCCGTGTTGAAGTAGGTGCCACGCTTGTGTTCGCGCGTCTTATTGCGCGAACACCAGCCTGCAGTTTGTCTCTGGATTAACCCTTCTGCACTGCAACCTGTTCTTGCACTCGCGCGTCCCTTTGCCGTACTATTCCCATCATGGCAACGAGCGCCGCACCCCAGACAATTCTGATCGTTGACGATGAAGCCGCCATCTGCTGGGCTTTCACACAGATTCTCCAATCAGCCGGCTACAACGTGCTGGCCGCCGCCTCCGCCGAAGAAGGCTTGGAAATTGCCGAACGCGAGCGCCCCGATCTGGCCCTGCTCGACATCCGCCTCCCCGGCCTTTCCGGTCTGGACGCGCTGCCGCGTTTTCGCGATCAAAATCCGGAGATGCCTATTCTCGTCATGACCGCTCACGGCACGATGGAGACCGCCATCGAAGCCACGCAACGCGGCGCCTACAACTACTTGACCAAGCCGATCCATAACGAAGACGCCCTGCACCACATCCGCACCGCGCTCGAACGCCGCAACCTCTCGCGCGAAGTCACGCAACTCCGCCGCGAAATCGAAAACCTGAAAAGCATCACCTCCCTCATCGGCAAATCGCCGCCGATGCAGGACGTCTACAAAAAAATCGGCGCCGTCGCCGCCTCCAGCAGTTCCGTCCTCATCCAGGGCGAATCCGGCACCGGCAAGGAACTGGTCGCCAAAGCCATCCACAGCCATTCCGACCGCGCCAGCGGCCCGTTCATCGCCGTGAACTGCGCATCCATGCCCGAACCACTGCTGGAGAGCGAACTCTACGGCCACGTCAAAGGCGCGTTCACCGGAGCCATCCGCGACAAGGCCGGCAAAGCCGAAGTCGCCGATGGCGGCACGCTCTTTCTCGACGAAATCGGCGAAATGCCGCTCTCCATTCAAGCCAAGCTGCTCCGTTTTCTCGAACAAAAACGTTTCGAGCGCGTTGGCAGTACCGAATCCGTTGAAGTGGACGTGCGCATCCTCGCCGCCACGAACGTCGATCTGCGCCTCCAGATCAAACGCCAGCTTTTCCGCGAAGACCTCTACTATCGCCTCAACGTCATCACCATCGACCTGCCGCCCCTGCGCCAGCGCAAAGACGACATTCCCCTGCTGGTCGCGCATTTCCTGACGGTAGCGCCGGCCTCCGTGCCCGCCGGTCTCTCCGGTTCCCCTCTCCCCCGCGAGGGAGAGGGGTTAGGGGTGAGGGGGCAGAATTCCCCCGACATCAGCCAGGACGCGATGAAGCTGCTCGAACGCTACGACTGGCCCGGCAACGTGCGCGAACTGAAGAACGCCATCGACCACGCCGTGCTCCTCGCGCGTGGCTCGCTGATCACGCCCGAACACCTCCCCGGCCACATCCTGCAGTCCCTGCGCGGCGAAGACCCGCGCCGTGGCGAATCTCTCGAAGACCTGATCCGCCAGCGCACCCACCAGGCGCTCGACAAAGCCGAAGCCGTCGAAGAAGGCAACGCCTACGGCGAAATCGCCGCCGACGTCGAAAAGGTCGTCATCGAAACCACCATGAAACGCGTCGCCGGCAACCAGGTCAAAGCCGCCCGCCTCCTCGGCATCCACCGCTCAACGCTGCGCAAGAAAATCGAAGACTACGGCCTGTGACAAACGGATCACGCACATGAGGGTGCCGTGTGACTGCGCCTTCGTCGTTCCTTTGGTTCACCCTTCAATCCGCAATCCGAATTCCACAATCCGCAATTGTCCAATCCCTTCTTCGCGCCTTTGCTGCTCGCCGTTTTTTCTGTTTCTTTTTCCTTTTTAATTTTTACTTTTTACTTGTCTTCAGCCGAAGGCTGAAGACATTCGCATCAGCCAATCCCGCGCAAACGTCTCCTGCAAAGACCAGTTATCGAGAAACGGTGCCTCCGGCTTCTCTTCCGTTCCGCAATAAAGCTCCCGCGCGCAAAACGCCAAAATAGAATCCTCCCGCCTCGCAATCTCGCGCAGTAGTTTGTCTTCCGCGCACAAATAATACCGCACGACTTCTTCAACGAGCGCGCGCTCGATCTGCCGAAACGTCTTCCCCAGCACATTGACGCACGCCCGGTTCATCCGAGCAGAATTCGCAAACCCAAGCTCCATCGCAAACACTTCCGCGCTCAACTCCGCGCGCAGCTTCGCCAGCAGAGCCTTCGTCCTCCGTTCCCGCTCCTCAACCTCATCCTCCGTCCGCCACTCCGCATTACGCACCCGAAAATACTGCGGCCGATTCGTTTGTAGCGCAATCCTCCCGGATTGCGTGCCGTTCTCTCCCCGGCCCTCGTTCGTATCGCGGGCGTCCCGCTCGCCGCTCCGGTCCCCCTCTCCCAGTGGCGCCGGCCTCCGTGCCGGCGGGAGAGGGGTTAGGGGTGAGGGGGCCGCCCTGCACTCTCCTTCTGCCGCTCCGTAATTTTCACTTCTTTCTTCTAACTTCTGACTCTCCGTTTCCGCTCCACAACC
>DASXUX010000109.1:0-305564 GCA_036504595.1 Planctomycetota bacterium
GGGCCGCCCTGCACTTCCACCGCAGCCCCCATCTCATCTCTACGCGTCGCCCGTTCGCACGCAAAAGTCCACGACTTCAACACAGAGCCACAGAGAACACAGAGTTCACAGAGCTTCTTCTTTAGTTTCTGTGTGTCCTCCGCGTCATCTGTGGTGAGCTCTTGCCATTAACTTGGTCTGTTCTTCGCGACTTCGCGCCTTTGCGGTTCACCGCTAATGACGATCATCATTCCGCATTCATCATTCAGTTGTCAGTCCGCTCGCTGACAACGCGCGATTTTTTGTTATCCGCCTAAGCAATCCGAACAACTCTCGCCATTCCTGATGGTGTAGCCACTAATGAGGCAACATCGAAAGGACTCACCATGAACTACCGCGTAATTTGTGTGCTCGCCAGCGCCCTCGTTTTCAGCGCCACCTGCGCTGAAATGAAAACCGAGGCCTTCGCCAACAATCAGGACGGCTTCAACCAGATGGCCCAGCGCATCGACGCGCAGAATGGGCGCAACCTGCTCGCGCGCTCCGGCGTGCGCATCTTCGGCGACGCGCCCAGCCCACGCGAACTGGCCGACGGTTCGGCCGGCGTGATGGGCGGCGAAGGCCGCATCAACATCGAAGGCCAGCCCTCGGTCATCTGCTTCTACCTGGGCCAGGCCAAGCCGATTCACGAAGTCGGCGTCTTCACCTTCAACGGCGACATGCGCGCGAATCAGGATTTCGAAGTCCGCTTCGCCGACAACAGCGCTCAGCCCGGCAAGATGCCGAAGTTCTCCGACGATGCGATGCTGACGACCGGCGACAAAATTCTGGGCAAAGACGGCGGCGGCTTTCACACCTTTTTTGTGAACGCCGACGGCAGCCCCGTTGCGCCGAAAGCCGATTGGGTCGAACTGCGCTACTGGCGCACGTATCCGGACAAAGCCGGCTCGCCCGCGAAAACGAAACACCCGCAGGGCTGGAGCGCCGTCGTGGAAGTCGAAGTCTTCGGCGACGCCAAAGACGTGATCGTCATCTCGCCGGAAGAAAAAGCCAAAGCCGCCGCTCTGCGCGCGAAGGGCGACCGCCCGCCGTACGAGAAGAAAGCCACGTGGTACGAAAGCATGCTCGCCTCGCGCGAAGCGCTGCTGAAGTGGGAATGCGAAATCGACAATCTCGTCCTCCAGCGAGCCGGCATCACGATGAGTCCCTGGCACACCATCGGCGCTTTGCCCGCCGACAGCGAAGCCGCCAAGCAGCTCGAGCGCGTCGGCAAAGTCGATCTCTCCGCGCCGCTGAAGATCAAGGACAAGGAATTCGCGTGGCGTCCGTGCGAAGACATCAAGGACGGTGAGGCGGTCGATCTGGCCGCCGCTCTGAAAGCCAAAGCCGGCGATGTCGTGGTGCTCTGCCGCAAGTTCGACATGGAAAACGAATTCGGCGGCCACGAAGGACTCGCGATCGGCGTCGGCCTGACCGGCGGCAAGCTGAAGATGCTCGGCGGCGGATCAAACCTGCAGGTAGCGCCGGCCTCCGTGCCGGCCGGGGCAATCGCGAATGAACGTTCCTGGCAGATTCGCGAGAAGCCCGGCCACTATCACGTGCTCGCCGTGCTGCCCGTGGTAGCGCCGGCCTCCGTGCCGGCCGGCAGGGACGCCGGCACCACCCCGCCGGGTCAGTGCGGCCTGTGGTTCCAGCCGCAGCCGCCGATGAACAAGCCCGGCGCCGGTTCGGTGCAGGAACGCGTCAGCCGCCGCCAGCAGCTTTACGACCGGCTGAAGAAGGACTTCCCCGACGCCCTCAGCCAGACGCAGATCAAATGGGAACAGACCGACCACATCTGGACCGCGTTCGAACGCCGCCAGATGGCCGGCCGCACCTATTTCCTGACGGACTGGACCGCCGGCAAGCCCGAACAGACGCTCACCGCGCAGTACAACGCCTTCGCCGCGATCCGTGCCGAAAACGCGATGAAGGAAATGCCGCGCATGGAGCCTGAGATTCGCGCCAAAGCCGACGCGCCTCTGAAGTCATTGCAGGATGCGAAGGCGCCCGAAACGTTGCCCGACGCCCGCAAGCGTTACTGCGCCATCGCCACAATGCAGGAGGCGATCTTCGAACACCACAAGATCGCCTCGATGCGCCTGGCCGTGAAAGACCAGCAGGAAAGCTTCGGCGAGAAATATCCGAAGGCCAGGGAGTTCCTCAAACGCATCGACGCGCTGGAAGAGCAGATGAACGCAGCTTGGCCGAAAGTCACAGCAAACGCAGATGACGCCCTGGCCGCTGTCGTCGCCGTTGCAGAAAAATCAGCCGCCGAAGGCAAAGAAATCCTGCTCGCCAACCCGCTGCTGGGATTCGAAAAGCTGCTCATGGGCCGCGGGGGTCCGGGGTTCGCCAGCAACTGGGGCGGGCCGAACCACATCGGCGGCGAACTGGTGACGCTCTCCCCCGTAAAGCCCGATGGAAAAATCGAGGTGATCTACAAGGGCGGCCACATCAGCGACATGGACCTCAGCTTCGACGCGAAGAAAATTCTCTTCGCTGAAAACGAGCGCATCCACGAAGTCAACGTGGACGGCACCGGCCACCGCCAGATCACCACGCACGAAGACCCGCACACGAAGCATTACGACGTGTGCCGCATGCCGAACGGAAAGATCATGTTCGTCTCCACCGCGTGCGAACAGGCCGTGCCGTGCACGGGCGAGTGGTACGTCGGCAACATGCACCTGATCGACGACGACGGCAAAAACGAACGCCGCCTGTGCTTCGACCAGGACCACGACTGGAACCCCTGCGTGATGGAGAACGGGCAGGTGCTCTACACGCGCTGGGAGTACACCGACACGCCGCACTACTTCACGCGCCTGCTCTTCACCATGAATCCCGACGGTTCGAACCAGGCCGAGTTCTCCCATAGCAATTCGTACTGGCCCAATGCTTCCTACTGGCCGCGGCAAATCCCCGGCAAGCCCACGCAAATTTCCTGCGTCGTCTCCGGCCACCACGGCGTCTCGCGCGTCGGCCAGTTGGTGGTCTTCGACACCGCCAAAGGCCGGCACGAAGCCGACGGCGTCGTGTGCCGCATTGGCGACCGCGGCAAGAAAGTGGAGGCCGTCATCGAAGACGGACTCGTCGCCGAATGGTGGCCGCGCTTCGCCTGGCCGCAGCCGCTGGCCGAACCGGAAACCAATAAGGGCTCCGGCAAGTACTTCCTGGCCAACTGCAAGATGGACGAGCAAAGCCCGTGGGGCATTTACCTCGTGGACGTCTTCGACAACATGACGCCGCTGCTGATGGGAAACTACGCCGAACCCATCCCGCTGCGAGCGCGTCCCACTCCGCCCAGCGTTCCCACGCGCGTCGATCCGAAGAGCAAAGACGCCTTCGTCTACATGGCGAACATCTATCACGGCAACGGGCTGAAAGGTTATTCGCAAGGCGCCGTGAAAGCCCTGCGTGTCGGTTCGCACGAATACCGCTTCGGCGGCAACGGCGATACCTACGCCTGCACCTACGAAGGCGGCTGGGACATCAAGCAGATCCTCGGCACAGTCCCCGTCGAACCGGACGGCTCGGCGTTTTTCAAAGTGCCCGCGAACACGCCGATTTTCGTGCAGCCGCTCGACGCCGACGGCAAAAGCCTGCAGGTGATGCGAAGCTGGTTTACCGCGATGCCCGGCGAAGTGCTTTCGTGCGTCGGCTGTCACGAACGGCAAAGCCAGACGCCGCCGCTGAATTATTCGATGGCCGGAAAGAAGAATCCCGCCGAGATTAAGCCTTGGTACGGCCCCGCGCGCGGCTTCGGCTTCGAACACGAAGTTCAGCCCGTCCTCGACCATCGCTGCGTCGGCTGCCACAACGGACAAAAGGTAGCGCCGGCCTCCGTGCCGGCCGGTCCAATCCCCGACTTCCGCGCCAAAGCGCTCCGCCCCGACTACAAAGGCAACTACAGCCCCGCGTACCTCGCGCTCGCGCCATACGTTCGGCGAGCCGGCTACGAAGCCGATTACCACTTGCCCGCGCCGGCGGAATTCCACGCCAGCACCAGTCCGCTGATCCAGTTGATCGAGAAGAACCACTACAACGTCACGCTCACGCAGGAGGAACGCGACCGCCTCTACACGTGGATCGACTTCAACGTCCCCTACGCCGGCAACTGGCGCGAAAGCCACCAGCCGCCAAAGGACGAGCAAGTTGTTCGTCGCGCAAAGTACAAAGCTCTGTTTGCGAATGTGGACGATCACAGCGAAGACCCGTTGCCGCAGCCGCCTGCCATCGCCTTCGAACAGCCCGCGCCGCTGCCCGCCAAGCCCGCGCCGGCGAAGATTGATGGCTGGCCGCTCACCGCCGAACAAGCCGTTGACTTGCAGAAGAAAGCCAACTTGAGCGAACTCACGCTGACGCTCGGCGAAAGCATTCCGATGGCGATGATCCCGATACCGGCCGGAAAATTCGTGATGGGCGATGTGAACGGCTATCCGGACGAATACCCCGAAGCCGAAGTAGTCATCGATCAGCCCTTCTACATCAGCAAGCTGGAAGTCACCAACAAGCAGTTCGCGCAGTACGATCCCGTCCACGACAGCGCCTACATCGAAGGCCGCGGCAAGGATCGCTTTACGCGCGGCTACCCGGTCAACCAGCCCGATCAGCCCGTCATCCGCATTAGTTGGAACGAAGCCATGGCCTACTGCCGCTGGCTCACGCAGAAGACGCACTACGAATGCACCCTTCCCACCGAAGCGCAATGGGAATGGGCCTGCCGAGCGGGAACGTCCACGCCGTGGTCCTTTGGCGAGACGTGGGAAAAACAGCAGGACGTCGGCAACGTGGCCGACGCGAGCATTAGTGGCTGGGGTTGGGGCCGCGTCGATGCCGGCTACCGCGATGGCGCGCAGTTCTCCGTCGCCGGCGGCAAGTACAAGCCCAACGCGTGGGGCCTCTGCGACATGGTCGGCAACGTCGCCGAATGGACGCGCAGCGAGTACCGTCCGTTCCCCTACGTGGACGGCGATGGCCGCAATGACACGTCGCTGCAAGGCGCCAAGGTGGTCCGCGGCGGCTCGTGGAACGACACCTTCCGCTTCTGCCGCTCCGCCTCGCGCTGGAAATACCCCGCGTGCCAGCCCGCTTACAACGTTGGCTTCCGCGTCGTGTGCCGGCCGATGAAAGTCACGGTGAAGGAATAACGGGCGGCTCTTAGCTCTTAGCTCTTGGCTCTTGGCTCAGGCATCCAATGGCTTACGGTTCCGTCAACGACCTGACGTTCAGTTCGACTGTCCAGCAATGGATAGAGGCGAACGGTGAAGTCTTGGCGCTGATTCGGTTTCACGCATCAGCGGGGGCAAAGTCATTCGAGTTCTTTCGCTCAATGGATGACTTCAAAATAAGACTCGCTGATCTTCCACCGCGAACTTGCGTCATCGTCTTTCGTGATCACCAGCTACCATTGCGAGGACGCGTAGATGAGGAATTCATTCGTAAGGCATCGGCGCTGGTCCCTAATGGAGTAGAGTTTCTTGTCGTCGTCCTTGAAAGAATCTCAATGGGTGCCGCCTCTTGGTTCCACGATGCGGCTGGCCAAACGCATGACGAGTTGATTGAAGAGCTTCGGGATAGCTACTGCTATGGGAAGTCTGTCGCAGTTGGGCCATATCCACCCTGGCTCGAAGACACCGCAGCCGTAATTTCGGCGGTGGTTCCGAACAGCGACGGATCAGTGACGGTGGGCATCTATTAACTGGCCAGCGGTACGAACATCGGCGGATGTGGCCGCTCCCAACCGGTCTACAACGTCGGTTTCCGCGTCGTCTGCTGGCCGCTGAAAGTCACCGCGAAGGAATAGCCTTGTCGTCGTCCGTGTCTGTCCGTGTTCTTTTGTTCAGGGCTCAGGCGCTCCCACGCAGCCGCTCCTGAACCCTGGACCCCGAACCCTGAACCCTGTCGTTACCACTCAAATCCCACTGAGTTGAGAAACGCCCGTGCCAGGATCATGTGCCCCGTCTGGGTCGGATGCACGCGGTCCCAGCCGAGCGTCGCGGAGTAGTAGCTCTTGAGCACCAGATCGAAGGCCGCCTGCGTGTCCACGAAAATCGCTTCGTGCTTTTTGGCGAGCGACTTCACGATGGCTCCGTAGTTGTCCATCTGCGCGCGCATCGCGTCGCTCTTATTGGGTTCCATGTAGAACGGCGTCATCAGCACCAGACCGCGCAGCGTCTGGCGCGTGCGCGTGACCAGTTCGTCCAGCGTGGCTTCGTATTCTTCCGGATAGACGTGGCACTCGGTCTGGCGCGGAAGGTCGAACTGCCGCCACACGTCGTTGGTGCCGATCATGATCGAAAGCCAGTCGGGCTTCAGGTCCAGCACGTCGGTCTGCCAGCGCGTTTTCAGATCGCGGACAGTGTTGCCGCTGGTGCCCTGATTGATGACGCGAATATCAAGCTGCGGGTAGACGGTGCCCAGCAGCGCATCGACCAGGCACACGTAGCCTTTTCCCAGCGCGTCGAACAAACCCTCGCCGACCGGCTTGGCTCGCCCGCAGTCCGTAATCGAGTCGCCAATCATAAGCAGCTTGGCGTTCTTCTGTAACTTCAGCATGAAGGTCACTCCTAAAAGGCTCAGCGCGGAGGACGCGGAGGACGCAGAGAAATAGATTGGGTTGAAGGTCGAGAAATGCAAATTGAAATCTGGTGAGTGGTGGAGGGGTGACTGGTGAGTCGTCGCAACGGAAGACTGACAACGGACTACTTGCCTTTGCCTGTCTTCGTGCTGCGGCTCATCACCGGCGCGGCGGCATCCTTGGCGGCGTCTTTGCCGGCCGGCACGGAGGCCGCCGCGGCGCCTTCGCTCCCGCCGCCAAGACCCTTCGACAGCGGCGTATTCGTTGTCGATACCGGCGCGGGGTGAGCTTGCAGAATCTTCTGCACGGCATTTTGTTGCTCGCGCAATGTGGCGGCAATCGCGGTGGAGAGGGCGCCCGCGCCGATGTTGGCGTAGGGTTGCTCGGCGGGTGGGCGCGTGTTCAGGCGCGTGCTGACTGACGGATCAACGCGGCGGTCGACCAGACGAGCCTCAACGTCTTCCAGAATGTTCGTGCCGTACCAGTTTTCGCCGATCTCCAGTTCCTTGTCGGCGGCCTTGCGCGCAGCGTCGGCGGAGGACAATTTCGCGCCTTCGCCATCTTTCTGCGACGACGCCAGAGTGGCCACGGTTCGCGCGTCGGTCACCGGCATCGCTCGAATGTGCGCGCCGCGCGTTTTGACGAAGTTGTTCTTCTCGACCAAGAGACGCGCTTCGCCGGGGTTGGAGCCCAGCACGATGCCTTCGCGGCAGGACTCGAAAACATTCTTACGCGCCAGCAGCGACCACGGCGCACGATTGTACGTCGCGAAGATGCCGCCGCAGGTCCGCAGCGTGCAGTGCGTGAACAGGCCGCCGCCACCGGCCAGCGCGTAGTAGCCGACGCTGACCAGTTCGCAGTTGGTCCACTGCCATACGCCGGCGGATTGCGTAACGTTCAGGTTCTTCAGGCGCACGCCTTCGACGCGGCTGTGCGAAGTTCCATAAAGGAGCAGTGCGGCGGGCGCTTTGTCCTGGCCGAGAATCTCAGCGGGGTTTCCGGTGACGCCCTGCCCTTGCATCGAACCCCACACCCAGATCGCGCCGTTCTGTGTCGGGTCGGGCAGGCCGGCGGCGGCGCTGTCTGCCTGAGCGGGCTTTTCGGCATTCGGATCGGCCTTCAGATGCACGATTGCACCAGGCTTCAGCGTAACCGTCACTCCTTCGGCGATGACCAGCGTGCCGCGGACCAGCACCGGCGACTGCGCCGCGCCCAGTTCCATATCAAAATCCAGCACGCCCGAGAGCACCGTATTGTACCCCGGCTCTTTTGCCTGAAGCGCCGATGGCCCGCGCGCGACCGGCAACGTGAAGGCCGTCTTCGGCGAGGTTGCGATGAAGGTGCCGTCGCGCCCCTTCTTCAGCGGCGGAAGCGGTACGATTTCGGCGCGCGCCTCTTCATCGGGCACGGACTGCACGGCCGGAGCGGGCACGCTGGCCGCAGGCGTGGAGGTCGCCACGGGCTTGGTTGCCTTAGGCTTCGTTGAGGAGGTTTTCGTGGCCGGAGCAGACGCAACCGGGCCAGTCAGCTTGTCCGCCTTAGCCTGCTTGCTGGGTGCCGGTGCGGAATCATCGGCCGCGTTTTTGAGCGAGCTTTCGCCGGCCGCGGCAATGCGAGCCAGGGAAAGTATCAGCACGACCAGGAGTGAACAATGCTTTGGATGCGCCATGGCATCTCTTTAGCCACATGAGACTCTGGCGGCCGGCATTCGACCGCATCATCTTGAATCGTCGCGAATCAACGCATGCTGAAGCGGAAAGGGAGCGCTGAAACTTGCTCCTGGCTCTTCGCTCTTGGCTGCGCAAGATTTCGATGCGCAGAGCGCGGCGCGGCCTGCCCGCGCCACACAACATTTTCGGAGCAGTCGCGCCGAAAGTCGTCAACCCGCTTGAAACTGTCGAGAGCAGCGTGTAATGTTATCGTGCTTGCACGGTGCAAAGCTGCGCAAGCCGCGGTGCCCTGTCGTCTAATGGTAGGACACCAGACTCTGACTCTGGGTATCTTGGTTCGAATCCAGGCGGGGCAACCAACTTGGAAGAGCGGGTTTTCTGGACTTCAGCCCGTTTCTTATCCTCCGGCTTATCCTCCAGCCCCGTCAGAGGGGACTGGATCGCGGGGGACAAAAGAAGAAGGCCAGCCGATCATGGCTGGCCTTGCTCGTTTTCTCTAGAAAAATCCCTTTCAGAAGAAGCACCCGAAACATGGCTTTGAAAATGAGCAGCGCCTGGCGCGGATGAGGCGGCGCAACCAGCCGCCGCTTCATGCTATGCTGGCGTTCGCCTGGGTTTCACTTCGCCGTGCCAGAGGTACCCTTCAGGTTCGTGTAACTCATGGTCTGAGCGACCTGGTAGAGCAGGTGCTCGAAGACAATCGTGAACGTAACGCGGCAGGTGCCGCTGGGCGCAGCCGCCGTCAGGCCCTCATCTTCCAGCCGCGCACTGAACTGGCTTTTTGTCAATTTTACGCTCAGCAGCGCCACCTGCTCAGGAACACTACTCTTACTTTTCTTGAATTTCAGTTTGGCCGCGCCTGAGCCGGCTTTCGCATTGCCTTTTGCGTCGAGCGTGAAGACCTGGGTCACTCCCCCGATGTCCACGGTCAGCGCTTGCCCGTTCGGGTTAAATCCGGCTGGAATGGGCAAGCCTGCCGAGAACGCGATCGAGTCGCTGTTGTACTTCACGAAGTTCAGCTTGATTGAGGGCTTTTGCACGGTCAGGCTGAGCGGCGTCGTGTTTGTCGCGGGGCTGGACGCCGGGTCATGCGGGTCCGTTCCAAGCGCCTGTTCAAGATCGTCCGACACCCCGTCACCGTCGGTGTCAACTGCCGCCCCCCCTGGCTCCGCCGCCAGACCGACAACCATCGCGAGCTGCATCTGCGACGAGACCCCGCTCGCGTTGGTGGCTGTGACGGTCACCGTGTAGGTGCCTGCCTGGGCGTAGGCGTGCGTGACGCTGCTGTGGTTGCTGGCGTCTTTCGTTCCATCGCCAAAGTCCCAGCTCCACGTGATCGTTCCGTTCTCCGTTGCGGCGCAGGCAAATGTCACGGTCTGCAGCGTGACGGCGGGATTGGGGCTGGCCGTGGGCGCGCTCTGGATTCCCAGCGCCGCGACTGAACAGCTCAACGTGTCGGAGCCGCATCCACCATCGTCGTCTATCACCAGCAGCGAGATCTGATACTTTCCCTCAACCGACGGCGTGAAGCTGAATGCCGGCGCGTTGCCCGCGGCTACCGGCTGGCCGTTTCGCATGACGGACCAGAGGTAAGTGAAAGTATCGGCGGTACCGGGGTCCGTAACGGCGCATGTCAAATCCAAAGGCTTCCCGCTGAGGACCTGATCGTTCGCCAATCCGATGATGGTCACTTTCGGTATGACATTGAATACGGAGATCTCCGTTTGAGCGGTCCCGGAACCGCCGTCCTTGTCAGTCACGGTCAACGCCAGCGTATAGGTGCCGTTATCATTGGGTACGAATGTGATGGCTGGCCCGTTGCCGTCCCCGTAGAAAACGCCGTCCTTGGAGATGGTCCAGGCATACACTCGACTATCGAGTTTGCCCGGATCGGTCACGCTGCTGGAGACCGTAATGGGAGTGCCCTCGGGCACCGCTGTCGAAGGCCGGCCGGTCAATGTCACGACAGGCGCGGCGTTCGCGACCAGAATCGTTTTTTGATTCGTGGCATAGCCGCCGTTGCTATCCTGAGCCGTAAGCGTAACGACGTAGGAACCGTTGTCGTTAGGAACAAACGACACTTGGGCCGTATCTGCGAACGCGGCCTGCTTGACGCCATCTTTCATGATCAGCCAGGAATTCGCCACGGTGTCCGTGCCTGGATGCACGATCGTGCTGCCCAGTACGATGGGTGTTCCTTCGGATGCCGACGCGGGAGCGCCCGTAATAAGGCACACCGGAGCCACATTGGTCACCGCAATGGAGCGCGTGTCGGTCCCCCGGCCAGCATCGCCGTCGTCCACCGACAGCGACACGACATACGTGCCGGCATTACCCGGGGTAAACGTGAAGCTGGATCCCGCGCCATTGGCGTACGACAGGCCATCCTTGAGCACAACCCATGAATAGGTGAGGGTATCCGCGGTCCCGGGATCGTTGACCGTGCTGGTCAGCGGGATGGCCGTGCCTTCCGGACTGCTGCCTGGCGCGCCAACAATGGCGACGGCCGGCGCGACGTTCGAGACGATCACGGTGCGCGGGGTCGCTGTTCCAACGCTGCCATCCTTGTCAACCACGCTCAGGCTTACCACATAAGTGCCGTCATCGACGGCCACGAAGTTGAACGCGGGGCTTGAGCCGCACTTGTATGCCAGCCCGTTCCAAGTCACGAGCCACTCGTACGCAAGCGCATCGTTCACTCCCGGATCGGTGACTATGCTGGTCAGCGCAATCGAGTCACCTTCGTTGGCCGTCGCCGGGGCCCCGGCGATCGCGACACTGGGACGGGCGTTCAGCACGGTGATTTCCACCGAGGGCGCCAGAGCGGCGGCGCCATCTTTGTCCTGCACCGTCAAGAACACAGCGTAGCTGCCATTGTCGTCCGGCGTAAAGGTGAAGGACGCGCTGGCGCCGGTGGCGTAATTCACGCCGTTCTTTTTGGCAAGCCATGCATAGCTGAAGGTATCGGCGCTGCCGGGATCGATGACGGAACTGCTCAAGCTGATCGGCATGCCTTCTGACGTGCTAGCCGGCGCGCCAACGATCGCGGCCGACGGAGCGACATTCCATACAGCGATTGTTTTTGCTGCAGCGTGTCCGACCCCGCCATCTTTGTCTGTCACGTCGAGGTTAATGACGTAGGTGCCATTGTCGTCTGGTGTGAATATGAAGTCGGACGACGTCCCCACACCATACGTAGTTCCATTCTTGGTTACGGTCCAGGAGTAGCTGAATGTGTCCGCGACTCCGGGATCGTAAAATAGACTGCTGACTTGGATGAGACTGCCTTCGGGGCTGCTGGCCGGGGCATCCTGAATGGCTGCCGTTGGCGCCACGTTCTGGACCTGAATGCCGACGTTTGCCGTTGTCGCACTGCCTCCGCTATCGGTGAGCGTAAGCGCGATGGTCGTGGTGAGATTGTCGATATACTGGCGCTGCAAACTGAAATACGTGGTCCCCGCCGGCAGCGTTGTGATCTGGGTTCCATTGCCCCAGTTCACGCTCAGGGTGAAGGACTGGCCGTCATCGGGATCGGCGATCTTGCCGGTCAACAACGCAATGTCGCCCTCTAGAATGGGCGACGTCACGCTGACGGCGCTCAACTGCGGGCGAGTATTGGGCAGAACGACGATGTGCTGAGTGCATGAGATCGTCGGCGTAGAGACGATGTCGCTGACCGTCAGCGTCTGGGAACCGAGTGTCATCAGGCTGGCCACGAAGACGTGCTGGCCATTGTCAGCCGCGGTGAAGGTATAGTCGGCCGGCAGGATGGCGGCGGCATCGGAGGATGTGAAATGCACGGTTCCTCGATAGGTGCTATCGATGTTGCCCAGCAGATCGACCGCCGAAACGTAGAGTGACTCCGTGGCGCCTGGATGCGTGGTCTCAGGCAAGCCGCAGATTTGGAATGTGCGAACCGGCGCTGCGGCATAGGCGATCGTGTTCGCGCGCAGATTGGCGGCGTGGGGCTGCGGCGTGTGCAGTGAATCCACCGCCAGGCCACCCAGCACGATGCGGCCGGCGCCATAGGTGCGTTCAGCCAGGACCGAGCGTCCAGTGACTGTGTTCGTCATGATGGCGGAAAAGTTCGTACTGCTGACGCTGCCATAACCGACGGTCCCAGCCAGTGTTGTGCTGGCGGGCAGGAACGGTCCATTAAAGATCGGATGTGCGGTGGCGACCGCCGCCGCGCTGGTGGTGTTGTCGGGGTAGATCAAACCGGCGTCGAATCCGAGCGCGAAACTGCTGCCTTCCTGCGGAGCGGACAGGAGCAGCAGGGTGCCGCCGTTCTGGATCCATTGTTCGAGGCGCGGCAGATTGGCATCCAGGAACGCCTTCAGTTCAGTGGCCGTCGTCTGGCCGCCTTCCATGAAGATGAAGCGCGTCGTGTCCGACAGCAAGCTGACGACATTGACCGTTTCGTAACGCAGATCCTGCCATCGTCCGGCGCCAAAGACACGATCCATCGCGGTCTCGTTAGTGCTCACAGACCAGGGCTGCCCGAACGTCGAGCGCATATAGACGACTCCCAGGCCGACGTACACGGTGAAGGTCTTGGACGCCGAATGCGGCAGCACCGCGGGAGCTCCATCGTCGTTGACGGTGACCGTGATCGTGGTCTTGCCGGTCAGTCCATTGGCTGGCGTCAGCGAAATCGTCCGCGCTGTGCCGGCGCCGCCCAGAACGATGTTCTCATCCGGGATCAACTGCGTGTTGGAGGAACAGGCCGTGATCGTCAGGTTCGCCGACGGCGTTTGGCCATCGGTGACCGTGAAACTGATGGGCCCGGCGGTGATCCCGACCGGCGTCAGCACATCGCTGATGGTGCTGAGCGTGGGGGCGGTGTTGGGATCGGTCACGGTGACAGTCATTGTGCTGCTGGTGCTCGCCGTTCCGTCACTGACGTACAAGGTGATGGTTGCCGATCCGAGTTGGTTTGCGGCAGGGGTGACCGTCAGCGTGCGCGTCCCGGCACTTCCCGCGATGACGATTCCGGAGTTCGGTATCACCGTCGTGTTGGACGAGGTCGCCCAGACGATCAGGTTGCTGGGCGTTTCCGGGTCGGTGACGAAGAAGCTGACCGGCCCGAGGACGGTATTTTCCGGAATGCTGACGCTCGATGGCAGCGGTCCGAGCCGCGGAGACTGGTTGGGCTGGTCCCAGGCGGCCGTTGCGTAACCCAGAATTTCGGAGCCCGTCGTGCCGCCGAACTGCGACGCGCCGGAGTGCTGGAAGTACCAGCGGTTGTTTGCCGTGCAGAATGAGAACGCCGCCATGTCACCCAAGTTCGTGAAGCTGGTGATCAAGTACATGGAACCGTCCGGCACCCGCGAGCGATAGATGTAGGCCGAACTGTAAACGTAATCGAGATAGATCGCTCCGCCGTAATACTCCGCGACACCCCAGTACGCCCAACGCTTGGCCGCGTTGTGCGTGGGCACGCTCATGGCGCCCAGATCGGTCACGGTGCCCGACGTCAACGCGATATTGTAGACGCGCGTTCCATTGTGGATCACGATGCGATCATAGCCGGAGAACACGCCTGGATTGGCGCTGCTGGGCGCATTGATGGTGCTGGAGAGATTGATGACGGTGCCCGTCAGCGCGCCGGTCGCGCCATCCACGGCGATCAGGTTATTGATCGAACCGCCCGTACTCCCGATGGGCGTGCCGTTGAACGCCAGGCTGTAGACCTGGCCGTTGCGAACGTTGCTCACCAGGCCTTCGTCAAGCCGGCCGATACTGGCGCCGCCAGCCAACGTGCTGCGTGAGAATCGCCCGGTTGCCGTTGCGCCCGTGGAGAAGACCTGCGTGGACGAGACAGCCAGCGCGCCAGGTGTTGTTCCCGTGACGGCGGCTCGATCGACAATTGCCGAGCCGGATGTGCTGAGCGAGGTAATGCGGAAGGTGGGTCCCAGGTCGTAGCTATAGCTGTTGACGGTCAGCAGCAGCGTGGTGGACGTGCTCAGGCCAGCGCCGCCGTCCGGGGAGCCATCGTCGGTTACGGTGAGGGTAATGGTGGCGCTTCCCGATTGTCCGGCCGCAGGGGCCAGCGAAATCCAACGGTTGGCTCCGCTGCCGCCCAGCGTGATTCCGGAAGCTGGAAGCAGAGTCGAATTGTTGGACGTCGCGGTGAGCGTCAGCGCGTCCAGCGGCGTTTCTTTATCGTTAAGGCGAATGGGCAGCGGACCGGCCGGAACGCCGACAGGGGTGCTCACGCTCGAATAGACGGAGAGTGTGGGCGCCGTATTGTCGCTGCTGACGGTCAGAGTAAACGTTCGCACGGTGGACAGCGGCGTTGTATCCGGCGAGCCGTCGTCGGCAGCGGTGATCGTGATGGTGGTGCTGCCATATTGATTGGGCGCGGGGGTGATGGTGACCGTGCGGTGGGTTCCCGGTCCGGAAAAGACAATGTTGGCGTTAGGGACCAGCGTGGTCAGGGACGAAGTGCCCGTCAGCGTCAGCGCCGAATTGGGAGTCTCGACATCGTCCACGAAGAAATCGATCGGCCCGGTCGATGCGTCTTCCGCGATGGTCAGGCTCGAGAACGTGCTCAGATATGGAGCCGTATTGTCTTCGCGTACGTTCAGCAGGAAGGCAACCGAAGCGGTGAATGTGCCGTCGGTGACACTGACGGAAATGGTTGAGCTGCCGTTCTGGTTTGCGGCCGGTTGTATGGTCAGCGTCCGATTCGCGCCGCTGCCGCCCAGGAAGAGATTGGCGTTTGGCACAAGCGTCGTATTAGTGGAGGTCGCAGTCACGACCAGATTGTCCAGTGGCGTGTCCGGATCACTGATCGTGAAGGAGATCGGCGGCGAGGTCGTGTCTTCGCGCATGAATTGATCGAGAATACTGGAAATGGCCGGGCCGGGCAGATAGGGATCTTGCCTGACCGCCGAATCCAGAACGCCCTTCCAGCCGCCGTCCGTGGTCCCCATTGGAACTGCATACTTCCAGTCCCAACCGAGGAAGATCACCAGGCCGGAACCGTAGCGCATCAAGGTGACGACGGAGCCCGTTGTCGTTCCGTACATGGTCATCGCGCCGGACATGCTCGAAACGTTCAGGCCGGTGACGTAGGTGTTGTACGGCAGCGTGGCCGAATCGTCGGCGAACTCCGTCCCCGCCGTTGCCGCCGTCTTTGGATAGGGCGAACTGATCGAGCCGCTCACGCAGGTGAAGCCGAAAACCGAGCTCAGGAAGGGCAGGTGCCGTGCGGAGCTGTAATCCGGATAAATGATCAGCGTTTTTCCGCCTGCCACGAAGTTCTGCAGGGCAGTAGTGGCGCTGCCGTCCATCACAGACC
Source organism: Planctomycetota bacterium (assembly GCA_036504595.1). Lineage (GTDB taxonomy): Bacteria > Planctomycetota > SZUA-567 > H5-PLA8 > H5-PLA8 > DASXUX01. Next base: position 15,578 of record DASXUX010000109.1, read on the forward strand.
CGAGCGGATTCGTCAGCGGCGGAATCAGAATGACATCCTCTCCGGTCAGCGCGGCGCTCCAGGATGCGCCCGTGGTTCCCGTAAAGGTCGTGACGGTATGCGCCAGTGAGTTCAGCGTGGCTTGCACGGTATCCGATTCATCGATCGTTGTGCCGCCGGTGCGAACGAAGAGCGGGTCGTCGAAAACGACGACTTTTCGCGGCGGACCCATCACGGTCACCCCGAATGTATCGCTGGCCGCGTTGGGCTTGCCGGGCGGCGCCATCGGGTCTGTGACCGTCACGGTAATGGTCGAGGTGCCCGTCCGCCCGGGGGCCGGCGTGACGGTGACCGTGCGTGCCGGGCCCGCCCCGCCCAGCACGACATTGGCGTTGGGGATGAGCAGCGTGTTCGAGGAACTGACCGTGAGCGTCAACTGGTCGGCCGGGGTGGACGCGGACCCGATCCAGAACGGAATAGCTGCCGTCGGAACGTCCACATTGGTCGTCTGATTCGCCATATCGGTGATGTAGGGAGCCGTACTCTGGTTTCGGACCGCCGAGTCGAAAACATCGACCCAGCCGCCGTCGAGCGTCCCCATTGGAACGGCATTGGTCCAGCTCCACCCGACGAACGTAATCAGCCCTGCGCCGTAGGGAATCACGGCCACGCCGGGGTAAGTCGAAGACGTGCCGTACATGTTCAGAGCGTTGGCGCCGCTGGCGGGAAGGACGGCGTAGTAGAGCGAGTTGTTGGCCAGCGTCGCTGGATCGTCGGCGAACTCCGTGCCGGTGGCAGCGGGCTGCTTGGAGATCGTTCCGGAGGTACCGACCAGCGTCAGCGCGCTCCAGCCCATTACGGCATTGACGAGGCCGGTGGCCCGGCTCGATGAATCCGCGTGGACGATCAGGCACTTGCCATTGTAGACGAAGTTTTTCAGGTCGAGTGTTGCCGCGGCATCGAGCGCGCTGGAAAGCGTGCCCAGCTTCTGTTCGGGCACCACGACGACGTCCTTTCCTGCAAGCGCGGCGCTCCAGGCCGCGTCGGTGGTCCCGGTGAACGTGGAGACCGTGTGGCCGAGCGCCGACAGTGTGGCTTGCACGGTATCGGACTCGCTGGTCGCGGTATTGCCGGTATCCACATATAAGGGATCATCGAAGACGACGACTTTCCGCGCGTTGGTGTTCTGAATCCAAAGGCCGAACGACGTGCTGCTGGCAACCGTGCCGTCGCTGACACTGACGGTGATCATGGTGCGCCCGGTCATGTCTTGAGCGGGGGTGATCATCACCGTGCGGTTGGCGCCGCTTCCGCCGAAGACGATGTTGGCGACGGGGACGTGCAAGGTGTTGCTGGAGCCGGCGGACAGCGTCAGGTCTGAGGCGGGAACGCTGCTGCTGCCGACGGTGAAGGGTATCGCGCTCGTGGGGCTGTTGACCGACGTATACTGATCGGCAATCGTGCTGAGGGTCGGAGGGACGTGGTTGCTGACAACCACGTTATCCAGCGCCCAATGATCGTACCCGGCTCCGCTGTGTGTGACCTGCCGCCAGCGGAACTGGGTCGAGCTGGTCTGGGCGGCCGGCGGCACGGCGAGAGTGACCTGTCCCCAGCTCTTGTACGCGGTCGTCAGGCAGGTCGTGATGATCGTGAACGTCGTGCCGCCGTCGATGGAGTACTCGAGGACAACATCTTCTCCGGGATCGGCGTTTTCAGGAAAAGTGCCGCTCCCGAAGATCAGCGAAAACTGCACGGTGCCGCCGACACTGACGTTCACCGGGATCGTGGTCGCCTGTCTTACGATCGATCCATCGAAGAACAGGGAATTGCCGGAAGACAGCGGTGGTGAGGCGACGAAGTTGGTGTTGGCGACGCCGACATTGCTTGTCCAGATCGAGGTGTCGGTGTTGGGATCGAAGTCATCCGAAATCAAGGTGGGCGCTCCGGCATAAGTCAGTGTGACATCGTGGCCGGTTCCGCCGACATAGCTGACGGTAAAACGCTTGGCGCCGAGGTTGGTTGTGCCTCCTTCGGGAATCCCGGCGAACGTCCCGGAGAGTGCCGTTCCGCCATTTGCTATCAGCGCGATCGTATCGCCGAGCGTCGGGGTATAGCCCAGCGTTGCCGAGAGGGTGCAGTTATTGAGGCTAACGGAGCCGGCCGTCTGGAGTTGATCATAGGTGCCGGCGATCTTGCCATTGATGCGGGCGGTGAGCACGCCGGTGGACGTGAAGTTCAGGACTCCGGTGTGCAGGATGCCGGGGGAGGCCGCGCCCGGGGCCAGAGTGCCGCTGACGGTGACATCGCCGAGGGTGCCGGCGCCGCTGAGGGATGCGCCGGAACTGACCGTCACGTTGGAGGAGGGTTGGGCGCCGGTCACGCGCAGATTTCCGGCGTTGACGGAGGTTGGGCCGGTGAACGTGTTTGTTCCGGAGAGGGTGAGCATGGCGGAGCCGGTCTTGGTGAGGCCTAGATTGCCGCTGATTGCTCCGGAGAAGGTCTGGTTGGCGGCGGTGCTCACGGTGACGGTTGCGCCGGCGGCGGCGGTGTTGGTGAGGGTGCCCGCGCCGCTCAGTTCGCGCAGGGTCTGAGAGAAGGAGGAGACGCCGTCGGAGATGTCGATGCTGCCGTCGGCGGCGATCGAGACGGCGGAGCTGCTTTGAAGGGCGCTTAGGCACTGCGTTCGCAGGAGACTACTGACGGAGGTCGGGCCGGTGTAGGTCGCGGCGGCTTCGATCGTCAGGGTCCCGGTCCCGCTCGCCGTCAGTCCGCCGGTTCCGGAGACGGCCGCTGAAACGCGGCAGGTTCCGGCGTTGCTGAAGGACAGGTCAAAACCTCCATTGTCCAAGGTCTGAGCGAGCAGCAGAGTGGTTCCGGTGGAGGTGCTGATGTTCAGCGGGACGGCTGCTGTGAGGGGAAGTTGAATTGCATTGGAGCCGACGGTGTTGGCCACGGGCCCGGCGAGTTTTATAGCCGCTCCGCTGAGCGAGAACCCGCCAGCATTGAAGGTAATCGAGCTGAAGGTTGTGGCGGCGGGCAGGTCATTGAGCGCGGCCAGGCGCTGCGTTCCGGCAAAGACCAGATTGGCTCCGGCGCTGCAATGCTGCCCGCCCCAGTTGGCATCATCCGACCAGTTGTCGCTGGTCAGGCTCCCGCCGGTCCAAGTCAGCGTCGGCGGCAGAGTGTAGGTGACGGTGTGGTCGGTGCTGGTCGAAGCCAGATTGGCGTTCCCGGCTCCGTCATGGGCCACGCCGGCGGGCACCGAGACGGTGATGAGGCCGGCCTGAGTCATTCCGCTGACAGCGACGTTGTAGGTCGTGCCGCTGCCGGTCACCACGGCCGTGGTGGCGCCGGCGGTGCCGGCAAGGGTCACGTCGCCCGTCGCGAAGTCGGAGACCGGTTCGCTGAAGAGGACTGTGAAGTTCACGGGCGCGTAGCATACGGGATCGGCTTGCGTGGCGGCCTGGTTGACGGTCACCGAGGGCGGCGTGTTGTCCCAGATGAACTGAATCGCCTGGTTGTTTGAGAGCAGGGTGCTGCCGTTGTAGGAGTACTTCTTGCAGACCAGGCCGGAGCTGTTTTCGATGCCGATGGTGGCGGACTTTCCCGCGCCGTAGGTGCCTGTCGGCTTCACATCCAGATATTGGAAGACAATGGTGTCGTTGCCTTCGCAAAGCAGGACTTGGAAAGTGTACCCATCGATGCCGCCGTACCAAGGCACATTGACCCAGCTAATGACATACTTGCGGTTGGGCGCTGTGCCGCTCACGCCCACTCTCACGGTGCCTCCGGAGGATGGGGAGAGGTCGTCCCACCAGGGATAAATCTGGTTGTTGGGCGTCGCGCTGGACGGCAGATCGGTGTTGGTCCAGATGTACATGTCCGTCGAGTTGAACCCGATCAGGCCGTTAGCGCCCACGTACAACTGCGTGTACGGCTGTCCATAGAAGTTGAACGTGAACGGCAGCGTCTGCACCGAGCTGACGGAGTCTTCGCTTAGCCCCAGATTGGTGTGGGAGGCCGGATCGATCCAGTTGAACGTTGCCGCGGCCATCGTGTAATTTCGTGCAACACCCAGCGCAACGCCGCGCGACTGATTCCCGCTGCCGTTCGTCGTATTGGTGAAGGTGATGGTGTCGGTGTAGTTGCCGTCGATCAGGCTGTTGGCGTTGCTGTTGATGGACACGGTCACATTCACGGTGCCGCCCGAACTCAGCGTGCCGCTGGTGCTCGAGAGCGTGATCCAGGTCTGCGTTGCGGAGGCGGTCCAGTTGATTGAGGTCGCGGCGGTGTTCTGCAGCGTGTAGACCTGCGAACCGGGCGAGAACGGCCCGCCGGGCTGGCCGGTCGAAACGAGGCTGGTGGTCGGAGTGATGCGCAAGTCGCCGGGGACGTCGAAGGCTTCGACCACGCCGGTGGTGGAGCTTGCCGAGCCGGCCTGCGCGCTGTAACCCATGCCGCGTTTGGCGAAGGCGACCCATATCTCGTTCTGATTTGCGCCGCTGTTGTTGACTTGATCGGCCTGCAGGATGGCGTCGCGCGCCTGCAGGAACGTGGGATTGGCAGGCGAGAGTTTCATTCCATCGGTGACCAACTGCAGCATGACCTGATTGCCCGGGTCGAAACCCAGCTTGGCCACGATTTTCGCGCGCACTTCCCACAGTGTCTCGCACCAGACTTCGCCCATGTCGTGGACTTCGGCGTTGATTTTTATGTCGCCGAACGTCAGCGGGTTCTTGGACCCAGTGGTGACGGTCGCGCCGGGCTCGATCGCGTACGGATACCGGCGGATGCCGCGGTAGTAATTGTCGGAGACCTGACCGTAGATCGCGTAAGCGCCCACGGGATAGGTGCCCTGCAAGTCGTCAGCGGGGTCGGCCAGGAGTGCCAGCGAGTAGAAGTCGCTCCAGCCTTCGCCCATGCCTTGGGGTTGCAGCGAACTGATCCCGACACCGCCGCCGACCAGTCGGTTGCTCAAGCCGTGGGTGTATTCGTGGAGGATAATCTGGGCGTCGAAATCGCCATCTCGATTCGGCGATGTGGAGGTCCAGAGAAACATCTGCATGCGGCCCGCTGAACCGTCCGGCGGCGTCGAAAAATTCGCGTTGTTCGTGCCGCTGCCATCCTGTGCGTCGGCCTGGACCGCGTCGTTTCCCTGTCCACCGCGTCCGTAGTTGTTGTTCTGAAAATTTCCGGCGGCTTCGGTAAAGCCCAGGTCGTAAAGCTTGTCGTGCATGAAATTGCACCAATAGAACAGGCTGGTGACCGCCGCCGGCCGGTACGTGCTGGGGGCCTGAGCCAGATCCACCGTGAAGTCGAAGGTTAGCGGACTGCCCGTCCCGACGGGCCGAGGTGTATCGGGAATATTGTCGCCATTGGTATCGGTGTGAGCATCGACGTTGTTTCCACGGGTTTCGTTATAGGTCGTGTCCACCCAGCCGTCCGGCGAGGCCGTTGAGTTCAGGGACGCGAGCGTGACCAGCGTGCGCGCGATGACTGCGGGCTGCGCCGTGTTGCTGGTTGACCATCCCGGCGTAAATGGCGACGGGCTGTCGCTCGTCCAAACTCGGTAGGCGCAGGTGGCCGCGGCATTGGCTGTGCTGGTCTGAGTGTTCGGCGCCACGGATGGGCTGGCGTCGCTCGTCGCGGGCTGCGTGACGGGCGCGGTCGTATCTGAGGGCGCCGGGGGCGCAGGAGGATTGGCGTCGGTCAGGCGCTTGGCCATCGCCTTGCTCATGATGTAATCGGTCAGGCAGCGGGACTCAATCACGCTGCTGGTCTGCACATCAACCAGGATGCGGTACAACTCCGAACTGGCCTTATCTACAAAAATCAGATCCCATGCCAGCTTCAACTGCTGCTGAGCAGGCGGAAACCAGGTCAACTGCGCCTGAGCATCTTGCAGGATGCTCGTGCCACGCAGCGTTTGTTTCTGCTCCGGGCCGGCCGCGGCGCCAGCGTTGACTTCGCCGGGGGCGCTCAGCAGATGGCGCAGGGCGATTCTCAGCGCATCGGAGGCGGAAAGCGGCGGCTGGGCCTGTAGAGCGGCAAAGTTGGGCAGCGTGGCATTCGCCGCATTGGCCACATCCGGCACAAAATGACTCCCGATGCTGATCAGTTCTCCACGCGCCGTCACGTTGGCCAGCAGCCGCGCTCCATAGACCGGTAGCCCGTTGAACTTCTGCTGCCATACGCTCGTGCGTACGCCATTGTGAGTATTGACGTAATCGCGATCGAGGTCCGCGCCATTCAAGCTGCTTGCATCAAATCCAAACAAATCATGATACTGGTTCAGGAATGCCTTTACCGGCAAGTGCGGATCGGCGGCATCCAGTCCGGCAGCCGCGTTTTTTGCGACGCTCAGGCCGACGCCACCCTTGCCGCTCAGGAAGCCGCTCAAGCGGCGAACGTACGCGGGCGTGCCGAGTCGATCGTCGAAATCGACGCGAACATCGCTTTGCGAGTAGCGCAGGACTTCCGCGGCCTGAGCGCGCTCAGCCGGCACTTCGACAGCTTTTGCCGAGCCGCACACGACAACGAACGCGAAGAGTGCCAAGGAAATACGATTGAGCTTTACCACTGGCGTGTCCCCCCCGATAGGAAATTGACGCCAGGGTGCCTTATTTCGGTCTGCTGATATTCATACGTCGGCACGCCTGGCGCAGAAGCCGGTCTGCGTTTGCAGCTTCCTCTGGAACTTTTGTCCCCGTGAGTCTGCGATAGGTCACATAGACACTTTTCTTGTTGCTTTAACGGGAGCCTACGAGTGGCGTCGAGCGTTGTCCACTAAAATCACGCAAATTCATGTAAGAACGAATGCCAAACACCGCACGTGTGCAAGGGAGGGCGCTAACCCACACCTTCTCTTTGACCTGCGTCGCTGAGGTAAATTTGGCCAAGGGAAGCCTTGGCTCGAATCCAGGCGGGGCAACCAAACTCCATTTGCAGTGGAAACGGCGTGTCAGACGCCGTTTTCTTTTGTCGCGACTGATTCGGAAGTCCGTAAGATCAGCGGCGTGGATCCAAATTCAGAATTTCCGGAGTGTGACCGCTCGGAGCGGCTCCGGCTGATCAAGCACTTGCGCGCTCAAACGCGGTCGGCCATCGAGCAGTTCATCCAGACGCTCCTTGATGATCCTGCAAACAGGCCCAGCCTTCGTGCTCACGACACTGACCAGCGCGCCGCAAAGCAACTTTGGCACGATGCGCTGATCTTGGTCTACCAGCTTCTGCTGCGAGTGAAGGTAAGCGGAGAAACTGACGCGGCGGATCTTTGGAGCGAGAGCGGCCTGAAGCGAGCGGCCGGCCCGTTTGGCGCGGGTGGTTTTCTGCTTCGTCTTGAATGGAACGCGAAGGCTGTTTCGGCTCTGCGCGAGGGCCTTTCGCGGCAGAATCGTGGCTCGCTCGGCGTCGAGGATATTGGGCACGTCTACGAAGGGCTGCTGGAGCTTGCGCCGGGAATCGCGGGGGAAGCGATGTGCCGCCTGCGACGCAAGAAGCTTGAACTGGTCGTGCCGGAATCGCAGGGCGCGCAGTATCAAAAGAAAAAGCGCGGCGAGGTGGAATGGATCGAGCGCATTCCCGCCGGGCAGTTTCACCTGCGCACGGGCTTGGGGCGAAAGACGAGCGGCAGCTATTATACGCCCAGCCTGCCGGTCCGGTTTCTTGTGCGCGAAACGATCGGGCCGCTAATTGCGGAGCGGAGTTCGGATGCGCGGCCCGACCCGCGCGCGATCCTTGGCATCAAGGTGCTCGACCCGGCGATGGGCAGCGGGCACTTTCTGATCGAAGCCTGCCGTTTTATGGGCGAGCGCCTGTACGAAGCCTGCTGCCGCTGCGGCGATGCGCTGGAATTCGAGATCGACGTTTTGGATCGCGAGAAGGGGCTCGCGCAGTGCCGGCGGCTGGTGGCGGAGCAGTGCCTGTATGGCGTGGACAAGAACCCGCTGGCGGTCGAACTGGCGCGGATGTCGCTGGCGTTCGAATCGCGTTCGGAAGGCGAGATCCCGGCGGGATTGCGGGAGCATCTGGTGCTGGGTGACGCGCTGACCGGACCGTCTTTCCCGGACTTGTTGACGTATCCGGGAACGCAGGAGCAAGTTTCAGTGCCGTTGCAGCAGCGGCTCACCGACTGTTTTGCGCGAGCGATCAAGCAGCCTGAAAAGGATTCGTTGCTTCCATTCAAGGTGCTTGCGGCAGCGTGGGCCGGCGGAGTGATGCTGGGCGAGCGTGGCTGTGACGACGGCGCCTACCATGCGCTGCTGGAGAATGTTGCCGCGGGGCGTCTGCCGGAGAACGCGACTGCAGGATTGCTTCGCATGGTCTCCAAAGGGCTGGGCGTGTCGGCTCCGCGGTCGCGGGACCTAGCGGCGCTTCTGGACGATGACATGCAAGCTCCAGCGCTTTCCTACGATCTTGCCTTTCCGGCCGTGTTCTTCCCTGATGGCAACACTGGCAAACGCGGCGGGTTTGACGCCATCATAGGCAACCCGCCGTGGGATGCGATTCGGCCCAAGAGCGCGGAGTTCTTTGCTTACTATGATTTATCCGTGCTCAATGGTTACACGAAAGCGGAGCGCCTTAAGGTGGAGCGCCGGTTGCTCGAACAGGAGCAGATCCGTGAAAGCTATGATGAATATGTTTTTCGGGTAGAGGGAATCAAGAAGGCTTGCGACCGGCTGTATACGAGCCAGAAGCTGATGCTGGGCGGCGATCTGGCCGGACGCTACCTGGACCTATACCGCGTGTTTCTTGAACGCATGCTGCATGTCGCGCGTGAAAGGGGCAGGGTGGGGGTGTTGATCCCCGCTGCATTTCGAGCCAACGCGGGAGCGGTTGGCGTGCGGCAGCTTTATCTCACGCGCAACAGGCTTCTTTTCTGCTATGGCTTCCGAAACTCCAAGCGCATGTTCGACATTTCTCTCGGGATGGAGTTTTGTCTGTTGGGCTGCGAGGTCCGACACGCCGAACAAGGGGACTATTCGTTTGAAGTGGCTTTCGATCTGGAGGACGAGCGTTGGCTGGATGAGCGAGTGCCGGCGCCGCTCCATTACACGGTGGAGTTTGTCCGTTCGTCGGGCGGGCCGCATCTGACGATCGGCCGCGCGTCGAACACGAATGAGGTGGAACTGCTGAGTCACATTGCGGGAGTTTCGGCGCCGGTTTCTTCCAGTGAATTAGCGCGGCACATTCGTTTTCAGACGAACCCGGCGGCGTTGAATGCAACCAAGGACGCGTTCCGGTTTGTGGCGACCGATTCGGTGACGGCGGAGGATCCCAGGGAGCCAAGGCTAGGCGGCACGCTGCTGGCGCGCGGGCAAGTTCCGCTTCACGAGAAGGGGACGATTGAGCGCTTTGACTATCGCGTGCAGCAGCGTCCGAGATACATGGTGGATCTTGGAAAATGCGCCGACCGGTCGGATCTGTTTGAGCAGTTGCGCTGGTATCGGCTGATGGGGCGCAGCGCGATTCACGCCAGCGAGGCGCACAAGACCGTGTTCGCGCTGGTGCCGCCCGGAGGACTGGTGTCGAACAGCGCGATGGTCGAGGCTGGGCCCGGCGAGCGGCCGAACGCGGTGGCTCTGGCGGCTCTGGCGGTGCTCAACAGCAGCGTCTTCGATTTTCTCGCGCACAAGCAGGTCGTGCTGAATCTGAATCTTTTCATCCTGCGGAATCTGCGTATTCCAAAGGTGTTGTTCGGCACGGCGTGTCTTGCGCATACGGCGCTGCGGCTGAGTGCGGTGGATGCCAGCTTCGGCACACTTTGGCAAGAACAGTTGGGCTGCGCGTGGCGTGAAGAACTGGTTATTCGCTCTGCGGAGAAACGGATGGCCGCGGTGGCGGTCATAGACGCTCTAGTGGCGTTATCTTATGGCTTGAGCCGACGGCAGTACGCGTATGTTTTGGAAAGAAATGGTACGGGAGGAAGCGATGCTGCGGCGAGGTTGTGTCTGGCGCGGTTTGAGGAACTGGAGAGAATCGGGGTTGAGGCTTTCACGCGCAAATGGGATCCGCACTGGGACGTGGCGCTCAACAACGCGCCGGCGCGCGCGGCGATCGAGTATCCATTGATACGAAGAAGCGAGGGGGCTGTAGTGGATAACTTGACCTTGTTCGATCAGGACTCGCCATAGCTTGAACGGGCCTTCCGCTCCCGAGCAGAAGACGCTAGACTTTGATCTCAAACTTAATGGAGGGGTAATCATGCGTAGAATCGCGGTAGCCGTTGCGGTGGTGTTGTTTTGCGGAGCGGGGGCTGTGCCAGCGGCAACCAAGGCTCAGACCGTTCCCGACATGGTGAAGGACTGGCTGGCGCTGGCCGGGAAAGATTTCAAGCGCGTCAAGACGACCGACACGTTTGTCACGTTCTCTCCCTTCGCCAGTCGCACGCTCAATACAATGGAAGCGGCGGGTATCGACAGCGGCGGACACGTGTTCAGTTCGCTGAGCGTCGATTTGCAGAACGCACTCACCAAGCTGGTGACGGACTTGAACACGCTGAAGGACAAGCAGTCTAACTTCAGCAAGTTGGTGACAAATGTTGAGGACGACCTGCGCGACGCCGCGCGAACGGGGACGCCGCCCACCATAGAGGTCTCGACCGTCCTGGCATACGGTGTTTATAATGCCGCTTTCGACGGCATCATCGATGACAAAGAAAAAGCGGCGATTACGGCCGCCAACACTGCCGTGGTCGCGACGGCGGGCTTGGACCCGAAGATCGTTTCGGCCCTGAACTCCGACGTCAGCTCGCTCGTTGCTGGTTCGGGCGTGAACAAGCTCGACCTGACCACGATCAAGAACGACCTGGCGGGGATCGCGGCGGTCTTGAAGTTGATGAAGTAACGCCGTCAGTAGTCTTTGCGCCGGAAGAACCATACGGCCAGCGCCAGCATCACGACCGTGAACGCGGCGGTGGTGCCGAGCGACCAGGCCCAATCGACTTGGGGCAGGTGATTGCCGAACGCGCGCTGGAAGGCCTGTTCCGAGAGATGCGAGCGCGCCAGGAAGGACGTGTTCAGCGCGTTCAAGTCCAACGTCTTCGGCGCGAGATCGTAGAGCACGTCGATCGTGGAGCGCAGCCAGTTCGGCATGGATTGGCCGATGTACGCCAGCTTCAATCCATTGCGGATGGCGAGCAACACGCTGCTGGTGCCCCAGACAAAAATGGCGACGAGCGCGGCCACGGTTCCCGATCGCGTCAGCACGCCGACCAGCACCGACACGGAATGGATCACTGCAAACGTCGCCGTGATGGTGAGGATTGTTGCCAGGAACCAGGGATTTGCGTAGCCGGTCCGCAGGCTCATCGCCAGCCAGCAGCCGCCGATGAGCACGCTAGACATCAGAAACACAAACCACAAACCGCCGACGTATTTGTAGAGCAGCAGCCGGCCGCGGCCGATCGGGCGTGCGAGCACCAGGTCCAGCGTTCCTTTCTGCAGCATGCTGGGCACGAAGCCGGAGCAGACCAGGACGGCAACGAGAACGCCGATAAAGCCCGCGAAGGTGTTGGCCATGGTCAGTTGAATCTGCACGACCGACTCGGCCACGCTTCTCTGCAGCAACGGAAACCTGATTGCGCCAAAGAGCAGCTTGATGTAGGAGGCGCCCAGCAGTTCGTGCGGATAGTCGGTGCGGACCGCGACGCGGTAGATCGGCGGAGCTTCCTGCAGCATGCGCGACTGGACGTGCGCATAGCCCATGCGCTGAAAACGAACGTCGAGGAACTGCAGGCGCTCGGCAGGCGAGACGGCAACCTCGTCCGGCACGGGGACTCTGGGCGGATGATTGGGCTCGCGGCCGCCGCGCGCGTCGGTCATGGATTTGAACGTGCGCCAGTTACGCACCAACTGGTCGAGTTCTTCCTGGTTTTTGAAATTGAGCGTCACCGCGTAGCCGCCGAGGACGTCGCTGCGCCAGTTTTCGGCGGCGCTGGCGGGCTTGATGTCGCTGGTCTTGCACTCCACCGGCGTGCCGAAGAACGACCAGAAGCCGTGTCCGCGCGTCATGGAGCCCAGTCCGACGCACTGGCGTTCCAGCACCGTCGCGAGCTGCTCCGTCTCGAATGAAATTCCGGCCGTGAAGGCGACGGCGAGCGACGAGAGGATCAGCACCACCAGCAGCGCCTTGCGGTCGATCGATTCGTACAGCGAGTCGAGGAGGATCGCGCGAAATTGGCTCATCCCGATTCCCCCGCGCGGGTGTCCACGACCTGCAGGAAAACTTCTTCCAGCGACAGCCGCTTGCTGGTCAGGCCGCGAATGCCGATCTTCCGTGCGCGCAGCAGGTCCACGACGCGATCGACGTCTTCATCGCAGCGCAGGTCGAGCTGATAGCCGCCGTCGCTATCGGTCACGGAGTGTGCGATTTCCAGCAGCGCCGCGCGGGTCTGCTCGTCCAGCGGCGCGGACGTGTTCAGCGTATAGACGCTTCCGCCGCTGGTGAGCGCGGCGAGGGTGCCTTCGCGGACGAGCCGGCCTTTTTCAATAATTGCAGCCCTGTCGCAAATGCGCTCCACTTCGCTCAGCAGATGCGAGTTGAGAAAGATCGTGGTGCCGCGCTCTTTGAGCTGCCGCAGGACATCGCGGATCTGCGCGCGGCCGACGGGATCGACGCCGTCGGTGGGCTCGTCGAGCAGGACGACCTGCGGATCGTGAACCAGCGCTTGCGCGAGGCCCAGGCGCTGCTTCATGCCTTTGGAGTACGTGCGGACCTTGCGGTGGGCCGCGTCCGACAGCCCGGTCAGTTTCAACAATTCGGGCACTCGCGTCTTGCGCTGCGCGGAGCTCATCGCCGAGAGGCCGGCGTAGTAATGGAGCACGCCTTCGCCGGTGCGATAGTCCGGGAAACGATGGTCTTCGGGCAGATAGCCGATGCGGGCGCGCGCCGAGGGCCGCCGCGCATCGATACCGCGGAGCCGCGCCTGGCCGGCCGTGGGGCGGACGATATCGAGGAGGATTTTGACGAGGGTCGTTTTTCCGGCGCCGTTGCGCCCGAGGAGTCCGTAAATTTCGCCCTGCGCCACGTTCAGAGTGACGCCGTCGAGGGCGGTGACGGCCCGGCCGCCTCTGCCGAACGTTTTTGCGAGATTCTCGACCTGAATCGCGATCTCAGCCACGCTGCTTTCCCCGCGGAACAGGAAGGACTGTACGCCACGCGGGGCAGGTTTGGAAGGGGAACTCCGGTGGTGTTGGGTGAAGTTGCGGCGCTCCGCAAACCTAACCCCCCGGCCCCCCTTCCCTCGAAGGGAAGGGGGAGAACGGCGGACGGAAAAGCGCGTTGCAGCCGTTGACGGGTGCTCGGAAGCCGGCATCGGTCTAGGTTGATCTGCAAACGGACGAATCGCGGATCAATTTAGATCGACGGCACCCTCACCCATCAGGAAGGGCTGAACCTTTTGGAATTTTCGCGTTTTCCGAAATCCGGGTTGTAGATAGATAAAGCAGGACATCCATCGAGGGGAGTTCGCAACAATCAATGCTCAAACCCATGTCGAAGTTCGGGCACTACCTGGTGGAGAGCCAGGTCGGCGTCGGCAGTGTCGGGACGGTATACCGGGCACATCGGGTCGATGACAAGCAGCCCGTCGCTCTGAAAGTTCTCAATATTCATCATTCCGGCGATCAGAGCCTCATCACGATGTTCCGTGAAGAGGCTGAAGTCGGGCTGCAGTTGAGCCACCCGAACATTGTTCGCACGCTGGATGTGGGTTACGAACAAGATCGGTACTACATTGTTTTTGAATACGTCGTGGGAACGCCGCTGGGCGAAATACTGGAACGCGGCAAGCTGCCGGAATCGCAATGCATCTGGATCTTGCGGCAGGTCGGCCAGGCGCTGCGGCAGCTCAATGAGAAGAAGATCGTGCATCAGGACATCAAGCCGGACAACCTGCTCATAGAAAAAAACGGCAACGTGAAGCTTTCGGATCTGGGCTTTGCGCGCGTGCCGAAAGGGAAGATGAAGTGGGAAGGGTTGGCTGTGGGCACCCCGCATTATATTTCGCCCGAAGTGGCTCGCGGGCAGGAGCAGGTCGATTGCCGGGCGGATATTTATTCGCTGGGCGCAACCATCTACCACGCGGCCACGGGGCGTCCACCGTTTGAAGCGGACGAGGAAGTGGATGTCCTGAAAGCGCACGTTTACCAGCGCTTAATCACGCCCAGAGTGTACAATCCGGATCTGAGCGCCGAGTTCTGCTACGTGCTCTGCCGTATGCTGGAGAAAGACCCCCGGCAGCGCTATCAGAAGCCAGAGGAGATGCTGCTGGCGTTGCGGTCGTTGGGGGTGAAGGCGGAGCCGGTAGTAAACGGAAAATAAGACGCGTTTCGCGGTGTATGCGGAAGACGAAACTTGGCCCAGGCGCCAAGGCAGGCAACCAGTCGCGTGTGTGCCACTGCCGGTTTTGCGGCGGTGCCGCGCCCAGGAGGTTCAGACAGATGAAGCAGCAGGGAATTTCACGTAGAGGATTCATTACGGGCGTGGCGGCGACCGCCGGCACCGTGATGGTGCTGACCAAGCCGGTCTGGGGCGCCAATGACAAGGTGAACCTGGCGGCGATCGGGTGCAGCGGCAAGGGCGGCAGCGACATCGGCGACGCGACGGGCTGCGGCGCGAACATCGTGGCGCTGTGCGACGTTGAAGAAAAACATATTGCTGGGCAGAAGAAAGGCCATCCGGAAGCCAAGGTCTACAAAGATTTCCGCAAGATGCTCGACGAAATGGACAAAGAGATCGACGCGGTCACCGTCAGCACGCCGGACCACACGCACTTCCCGGCGTCCTGTGCGGCGGCTATGCGCGGCAAGCACGTTTTCACGCAGAAGCCGATGACGCACAGCGTCTGGGAAGCTCGGCGCCTGGCCCAGATCGCTCGCGAGAAGAAAATTGCGACGCTGATGGGCATTCAAGGCCACGCGAACGAAGGCGCGCGGTTGCTGTGCGAATGGGTGTGGGACGGGGCGATCGGCAACGTGACGGAAGTGCACTACGTCACCAACCGGCCGATCTGGCCGCAGGGCATCGATCGTCCGAAGGAAGGCAAGCCGGTTCCGGCCGGTTTCGATTGGGATCTGTGGCTGAACGTCGCTCAGGAACGGCCGTATCATGACGCCTACTGTCCCTTCCGCTGGCGCGGCTGGTGGGATTTCGGCTGCGGCGCGTTGGGCGACATCGGTTGCCACGTCATGGACGCCACGTTCTGGGCGCTGGATCTGCGCAACCCGACCAGCATTCAGGCCGAGAATTCCGATCAGCACGAAGAGACGGCTCCGAAATCGTGCGTGCTCACCTACCAGT
Source organism: Planctomycetota bacterium (assembly GCA_036504595.1). Lineage (GTDB taxonomy): Bacteria > Planctomycetota > SZUA-567 > H5-PLA8 > H5-PLA8 > DASXUX01. Next base: position 30,857 of record DASXUX010000109.1, read on the forward strand.
TCCCGGCGCGCGGCGCGATGCCGCCGATCAAAGTCGTCTGGCACGACGGCGTCCCCGGCAGCGACAAGGACGACAAGAACAAGAAGCGGCCGCGCCCGGTGGAACTTGAAGCCGAGCGCACGCTGCCGAACGAAACGTACGCGTACCTGGTCGGCGACAAGGGCACGCTGCTGCACGACTTTTACTGCGGCTATGCGCGCATCATTCCCGAAGGCAAGCACAAGGATTCGGGCGTGACGAAGATCGAGAAGAAGATTCCGCGTTCACCGGGCCACATGCGCGAATGGATCAACGCCTGCAAGGGCGGCCCGGCCGTCGGCGCGACGTGGGAATACGCGGCGGCGCTGACCGAGATGGTCAACCTCGGCAACTTCGCGGTGCGTTCCGGCAAGACCGTGCAGTGGGACGCCAAGAACATGAAGTGCACCAACCTGCCCGAGACCAACAAGTGGCTCAAGCGCGAGCCGCGCAAGGGTTGGGACGAATACTACAAGGGACCGGACGTTCCGGAACCCCCGCAGCCTCTGCTGGGCCTGGCGGCGGCGAAGGAATACGGATGCATTAAGTAGCACGAAATGTGTTAATCGTCGTACTAGCGGGCCTGGCGAAAGCCGGGCCCGCGTTGTGAGGGCAGGTTGACGTGGGCGCTGGGAAGAGGGATATTGGTGGCAGAGGAGCCAATGCTATGGCCAACCCGACTTCAACTTCGACCAACCCAGCACAGCCGGTTCCGCAGCCGCGCTCGCGCCGGCGCATTCCAGAATTGGAGAATGGCGACCACCTCACGCGAGCCGAGTTCGAACGGCGCTATGCGGCGATGCCGCAGATTAAGAAGGCCGAGCTGATCGAGGGGGAGGTATGTATGCCATCGCCGGTTTCGTTGGAGCATAGCGATTACCATTCCAACCTGGATACGGTGTTGAACACCTACCGGCTGCAGACGCCAGGCGTGAGGAAGGGACTCGATGCAACGGTGCGCCTGGATGACGATAACGAACCGCAGCCCGACTTGATGCTGTACATCTTGCCAAACAGTGGCGGACAGGCGCGTAGCGCGGAGACATACCTTGACGGTGCTCCCGAACTGATCGTTGAGATTGCGGGATCCAGTGCCAGCCGCGATTTGCACAAGAAAATGAACGTCTATCGGCGCAACGGTGTGAAGGAGTATATCGTCTGTCGCGTGCTCGACGACGCGCTGGATTGGTTCGTCCTGCGCGAAGGCGTTTACGAGACATTGAAGCCTGGCTCCGATGGCCGGCTGCGCAGTGAGGTCTTTCCGGGTCTGTGGCTCGACCCCGCGGCGCTACTCAAGGACGACATGAAGACCGTACTGGGGGTGCTGAACGAAGGCCTGGCCAGTCCGGAGCATGCGGCGTTTGTGAAACGGCTGGAAGACGCGGCAAAAGAAAGTTAGCTATCAGCGTCATCGAGGGTGCATGATCCGCAAAGCGTGGCTTTTGGCGCTGGCAATAGCCCTGACCTATGCCGCGGCCGCCGAAACGGTCTTCCCGCCGAACGCTGCTCTGAAGTACTGGCAAGCGGCAGCGTTGCTCCCCCAAGATTTTGGCGAGCGCCAGAACCTGGTCTACGACCGCCCGTGGGCGCCGGAAACCGCCAGCTTCGTTCGCGACATGCAGCCGATTCTCGCGCTCATCCGCGAAGGCACTGCGATTCAGGCGTGCGACTGGGGCCTCCGTTCAAAGCCTGACGCCGACCAGCCTCTGCCGCACCTCGGCCGACTGCGGCAGCTCAACCGGTTGGTGATCATCGCGGCCCAGTATGAAGTCACGCAGAAACACTACACCTTTGGCATGGACTATATTTTCGATTCTTTGACGATGGCTCGCCACGCGGGTTCTACGCCGCTGCTCGTCAGTTCATTAGTGGATACGGCCATGACTGGAGCGGCGGTCGAGACGCTCGCGGTGTGCTTGCAGTCCATCGTTCCTCGCGACCTGCTGGCGGCAATGTCCCAGCGCGCCGCGGCTTTGCCGCCGCGAGCCACCGTCGCGGACGCCGTGCGCAAAGGCGAGAAGCCTTTGGCCAGTGACTTCCGTGCGCGGCTGGCCGCGGCCACACCGGAGGAGCGCGCCAAGCTGCTTGCGTCGGCGACGCCTGCCGAAGGCGGCAACCGCGACGCATTGCAGGCGTTGCTGAAGGATGCGGCAGCGCTGGAGAAGGCGCAGGTTGAGCTTGAGGGCCTCTATGACAAACTGGCGGATATCATGTCGCGCTCGGGCAAAGCAGCCGAACGTGGCGTGCGCGAAGTATCGGAGCAGTTGAAGAACGCCAGCCCGTTGGCGCGCGAGGTCATTCCTCCCTGCTGCCGGACCTGGTTCGCCTCCACCAAGACGCAGACGACCTTCTTGATGTTGCTGGCCGCCGCTGAAGTCGTGTGCGCCGGCGACGACCCGAAGGCCGTGGAAAAGGCGCTCGCCAAACATCCCGATCCGTTCGGCGACGGCCCGTTCACGTATAGGAAACTGGGGAAAGGCTTTCAGATCCTCTCCGCGTTCAGGGGAGCCGAAAATGCAAAGCCGCTGGTGCTATCGATCGGAGTGCCGCAGCGAATTATGGAAGACGAGCCGGTCATGCCGCCGGGGCCCGGCCCGGAAAAGACGGGGAACTTCTAAAACGTCTGCGTCCTGCGCGTATGTTTCACTGGCGGGTGAATCATTGAGCAACCGGCAGTATCCCCTGGGGCGCGCGTGCGTATACTCTCCGGAACTATCGCGGAGGGTACTCGATGACCGGAATGCCTGTGGTGCTCGCATCATGTCTGCTCGTCGTTCTCAGTTCGTTTGCTTTCGCGGAGCAAAACACCGAGAGTACGCCCAGCTTCGCCGATTTCGATAAGCGCGCGAAGTCCGGCGCGCGGCTGAACGTCGTGTTCTTCGGCGCATCGCTGACGTGGGGCGCGAACGCGTCCGATCCGCAGCTCACGTCGTACCGCGCATTGATCGGCCAGCGGCTCGAACAAGCCTATCCGCAGGCGCGCTTCAAATTCTGGGACGGGGCGATCGGTGGAACCGGTTCGCAGCTTGGCGTCTTTCGTTTCGAGCGCGAAGTTCTGCGCCACAAGCCGGACCTCGTCTTCCTGGATTTCTCCGCCAACGATGACATTTATTCGAACGATCCGGAGACGCTCGCGTCGTATGAGTCGCTCGTGCGGCGCATCATCGTGGACGCTCACGCGCCGTGCGTGCAGGTCATCTTTCCGTTCTTGTGGAATGTCAGTTCGGGGAAGCTCGACGGCATGAAGCGCCGCGACGCGCATCTGGCGATTGCGAAGGCCTACAACGCTCCGGCGGGCGATGCCATCGAGCTGGCGCAGAAGCGCGTGAAGGCCGGCGAGACCACGACGGAAAAACTCTGGCCGGTTGACGGCGTGCATCCCTGCGACGACGGCTACGTTCTTTTCGCCGATGCCGCATGGCAGGCGTTTCAGGGCGGCGTCGAAAAAAGCGTTGTTTGCGCCGCGCCCGAAAAAATGCTGTATGCGCCGACCTACATGAAGAACGCGCGCGTGCGCATTTCCAGCTTGGGCAATCTTCCGGCGGGCTGGCGCGTTGGCCGAGCGAACCTCGTCTCCGCGTTCTTCGACATGCTGATGTCGCGCTGGCTGGACGACGAGACGATTGCGTCCAATCGCAAGGAAGTCGTCGAGAACGGCAAGAAGCAATCGGTGCCGCAGCAGGTGGAGAAACTCAGCGCAAAATTCAGCGGCAGCATGGTGCTGTTCTTTGGCGAATCGACGCCCAAGTCCTGCAAATACCGCGTGTATATCGACGGCAAAGTGGTCGAACACACGCCGTGGGGCAAGAAGGAGAAGCTTCAGGAATTTGACGCCGGCGACCTCGCCAAAAAGTGCAACGGCAACACGCACATGGTTCAGGTCATCGCGACGGGCCTCGACGACAAGGTTGAGCACACGCTTGAAATCGAGCCGCTCATGACCGGCGACGCGGAGCAGGAAATACGATTGGAGAGCATCTGCGTGGCGGGCGGGGAGGCGAAAGTCAGTAAGCAGTAGGCAGCGGCAGTAGGCAGGAACAGCAGGACGCGGGGACGCGGAGACGGGGTGACGGGGAGACGGGGTGACGGGGAGAAACAGCGGCGGGGCGATGTTGGTCGCGCCTGCGTGAAGCGAAGGGTTTCAAAAAGAAGACTGGAGCACTGACCATGAAGACCGAGGCGTTAGCATCCTTAACCGCGATCATTCTTCTTTCGTCCAGCGCAACCCGCGCTTCCACGCCGACGGAGAATCTTGGCATTCGGGCGCTGCCGGCGCCGGGGAAAGTCACGGTTGATGGCAAGCTGGATGACTGGGACCTGAGCGGCGGAATTTTCGCGTGCGACAACGTAGAGGAGCAGCGCGAAAACTTTGGCGTGTGGATTCATCTGATGTACGACGCGCAGAACCTCTACGTCGCGGCGCATTGGGCGGATGACACGCCGCTGAACAATCCCGGCCAGACCTCCGGCGATTACGGCTTCCAGGCGGATTGTCTGCAATTTCGCATCATCACCTCTCCCGGCACGCCGCAGGCGCTCGGCAATCACATGACCTGCTGGAAGGGACGTGATGGCAAGGATGTGGTCCTCGTTCAAATCGGCACGGACTTCAAGGGCGGCGAGATCAAAGACGCCAAGACGACGCATGGCGTGCAGCAGGCCTTCACGATTGACGCCGACGGCAAGGGTTATGTTCAGGAGATGGCGTTTCCGTGGAAGGTGCTGACCAAGGATGGCCAGCCGCTGAAAGCCGGCGACAAATTTACGTTTACGGTGGAACCGAATTTCACCACGCCGGCCAAAGGCCGTCTGACGGTGAAGGACATCTTCAAAGCCGGCATCACGCCCGATCGCGTCTTTACGTTCATGGCCAATCAGAGTTGGGGCACGGCGACGTGCGAAGCGAAAGGCAATGTGGAGCCGGCGCCGGTGCGACTGGCCGATGCGCGCGAGTTCCCGGTGAAGCTTGAGAACGGGCGGCTTGTCGCGAACTGGAACGGGCTGATCAAGCAGAAGGTGCTGCTCGGTTTCAAGACGATCAAGTTCAACATGCCGGTGGACGGATACATTTCGCTGAATATCTGCAAAGTAGGGCGGGCGTCCCTGCCCGCCGAGGATGGAAATCAGGCGGGCACGGAGGCCCGCCCCACCGTCGCGCGGCAGCTTTTGAACTGCGCGTTTATGAGCAAGGGCGAGCATGAAGTGAAGTGGGATGGACTGACGAACTTGTCCTGGAACAAGCCGGGCGAGCCTGTCGAACCGGGCGATTACACCTGGAACGCGATTTATCACACCGGCATCGGTCTGCGCCTGAAAGGCTGGGCCTGCAACGGCGGGAACGCTCCGTGGGATGGCGTCACCGGCAAGGAAAATTGGGGCGGCGATCATGGGCTGCCGGTGGCGTGCGCGTCCGATCAGGACAGCGTTTACCTGGGTTGGAGCGGCGCGGAAGCGGGGCAGGCTCTGGTGTGCTGCGATCTGGATGGCAATGTGAAGTGGAAGAACAAACGCCAGGGGATGTGCGGCGCGGAATTGGTCGCGGTCGATGGCGGGTTCGTGTACGCCGTCAACTGGGGCCCGAACGGAACGAATTATGTTTACCGGTTGAACGCGAAGGACGGCAGTTATGCGTGCTTCGACGGGACGGACTCGCCGGATCTTTTCCCGCGCAATTTGTGGCCTGATCCGAAGGGGAAGCCGGACCGAGTGGATGGGCTGCTCGCGTGTGGCGGGAAGCTATTCCTAAGCTACACGAAGGAAAACGCGATCATGGTGGTCGATGCCAAGACGGGGAAGCTGGAACGGACGCTAAACGTTCCGGCGCCGACGTCGATGGCGCGCCGAACGGAGAATACTTTTTGCGTCGTATCTGGCGAGTCCGAAGTTCTCGTCCTTCAAACGAACGGCGCGTCGAGCGGGACGCTGGTTGTCGGCCTGAAGAACATCAAAGGCATCGCCACAGACAAAGACGGCAACCTCTACGTCTCCGTCCGCGACCCCGACCAGCAGGTCAAAGTCTTCAACAAAGAAGGAAAGCAGATCGCCGAGATCGGCCGCAAAGGCGGGCGCGCGAAGATCGGTAAATGGACGCCGGACGGAATGCTGGAACCGGCCGGCATCACGATCGATTCGCAGGGCAAGCTGTGGGTGATGGAAGCCGACACGGCGCCCAAGCGCGTGAGCGTGTGGGACAGCAAGACGGGCAAGTTCATCAAAGAGTTTTTTGGGCCGAGCAGCTACGGGGCTTTGGGCGGGGCGATCAATCCGGTTGATCCGAGCATCATGGTGGGGCAGGGGTGCGAGTGGAAGCTGGACTCTCAGACGGGGCGTTCCACATGCTTGGGGACGATTGTGCGCACGGGGATGGAGAATTCGCGGTTCGCGGTCGGGTCGAACGGAAAGCTGTATCTCGCGGTCGCGGGGAACTGGTCTTACAACGTCGGGCCGCTGAATATTTTTGAGCGTGTCGGCGACGCGGACTACAAGCTGCGGACCGTCATTTACTATGCCGATGCCGATGGAAAAGAACTGCCGACGAACGCTCACGGCGAGAAAGCCAAGACGAAAAAGACGATGGTCTGGTCCGACGTGAACGGCGACGGCGAGCGCCAGCCTGAGGAAATCAGCGGGGTGGATGGCGAGCTGCGCTTCAGCGGTTGGTACATGTCGATGCTGCCGAACCTGACGATGTACTCCGGTTCGAACCAATTCAAATGCACGGGCTTCACCGCTTGCGGCGCGCCGAAGTACGATTTGGGCAAGCCGGTGCCGATCGCGCCGGGACCGGTGAAGGACATGTGGGGGCTTGGGTCTCCCGATGATCGCTTTTACCTCTACGACGGGCCGTACAACGTCAACCATGGACTGTTTGCGTGCGTCGATATCGCCAGCGGCAAGACGCTCTGGCAGTATCCCAGCAACTTCACGGGCGTGCACGGATCGCACAACGCTTGCCCGCCGGAAATCGGAATGGTGCGCGGAAGTTTTGGCGCGTGCGGTGCGGCGAAACTGCCTGATCCGATCGGCAACGTGTGGGTCATTGCGACGAACGTCGGCGAATGGCATTTGCTCACCGACCGCGGCTTTTATCTCACGCGCCTGTTCCAGGGCGATCCGATGAAGATGCAATTCCCCGAAAAAGCGGTGCCCGGCGCGATACTCGACAACTGCCCGCCCGGCATGGGCGGCGAGGATTTTGGCGGCTCATGCTGCTACGTCAAAGCCGGCACGGAGGCCGGCGCTACCGGCAACCTGTACGTGCAGGCTGGGAAGACTGGCTTCTGGAACGCTCAGGTGGTCGGGCTGGACACGGTAAAGGAGATGAAGGGCGAGCGGCTGCAGATCACGGCCGAAGATGTGAAGCAGGCGCATGCGCTGCGCGAACAGCAGCTTCAGGCCGTGGCCGGAACCAAGCGCATGAACATCGCTCACAAGACGGCGACGTTCACCGGCAACTGGGATCAGGACACGAAGGGCTTGGAGATCGCGAGCTTCAGCAAGTCTGAAGACGCGGCCGTTCGAACCGCCGCGGCCTGGGACGATCAGAATTTGTATCTGATGTGGGATGTTCGGGACGCGACGCCGTGGGGCAACTCAGCAGAAGTCGCCGAAGAAATGTACGTGCGCGGCGATACGGTTGATTTCCAGCTCGGCACGGATGCGAAGGCGGACAAGAACCGCGGCGAAGCGGGGCTCGGCGATCTGCGGCTGTCGATCGGAAGTCTGAAAGGCAAGGAAACGGCGGTGCTCTATCGCAAGCGCGCCGCCGAGAAGCATCCGAAGACGTTCAGTTCCGGCGTGATCAAAGAGTACGTGATGGAGAGCGTGACGATTGTTGATGGCGCGAAGATTACGGCGAAGAAGCGCGACAAAGCCTACACGGTTGAGGCTGCGATTCCGCTGAGCGCACTGGACCTGAAGCCCACGGGCGGCTTGAGTCTGCGCGGCGATTTCGGCGTGACGCACGGCGATCAGGCCAGCCAGCGCACGCGGCTGCGGACGTACTGGAATAATCAGCACACGGGGATTGTGGACGACGTGGTTTTTGAGCTGCAGATGGAGCCGAAGAACTGGGGGGAACTCATCTTCCAGCAGTAACATAACAGCAGGGTTCAGGGTTCGGGGGTCAGGGTTCGGTCGGCTGGTGCAGCTTGCGGACGACTAAGAACCGTTTAATATATTTAGCTAATAAAGTGCAAAATTAGTGCAACATTTTTGGGCCTGAAACGTCATATATTATGGGATAGAGGAGGGATACTCTGCCTGTGCATTTGGGTGATGTTTCACGACCGTTCAGTTAGGGTCTGCACATGTGCAGTTCTTTACAGGAAAGAGACAGAGGCCCCACGGGCAAGGGATGCCCGTGATACGACGCACGGTGCAGTCTTGGACAGAAAAGACGGCAGGGTTCGGGGGTCGGGGTTCAGGGCGACAGCGGGGGGTGAGCGATCACCACACGTGCACTTTTTTACAGGCGTGAAGCGATGGGTTGAGGGAGAAAAAAGAAGGAGAGGGCGCTCCGACCTCACAGGTGCACTTTTTTACAGAAGTTGCGCGCGTTGGCGGCTGGCATCGGTCTGCAAACGGAAAAGGCGCGACCGACGGCATTCACCACAGGTGCACTTTTTTACAGAGATTTGGGCTCGCTTGCGGCGGCGATACTGACAGGCGGCGCTTGCGGCGGGCGGCAAGCGGTGGCAGCATATATGCGTCAAGGAAAGTTCCGCGCGTGTTTGGATGTTGAGCTCGCAACGAGTCAGATTCTTCGTGTTGCCGCGATTTCGCGCGGCACCAGATTGATCTAAGGAGAGACTTGAGATGGCGAACGCTGGACCTATCCGCATTGGCATTGTTGGAATCGGCCGGGCAGGCTGGGGAATGCACTGCAAGGAGCTCGAAGGAAAGGAGAACATGTTCAAGATCGTCGCGGCCTGCGATGTTCTGGCCGACCGGCGCGAGAAGATGGCGGCTAAGTATGGCTGCAAGACGTACGAGAGCATCGAGCAGCTCGTCGCAGACCCGGACGTGGAACTGGTCGATATCGCGACGCGCTCCGCCGAACACCTGCCGCACGCGCTCTTGGCGCTGAAGGCGAAGAAGTATGTTTTTCTTGAGAAACCGATCTGCCTCGATTACGCCGAAGCCAAGAAGCTGAAATCGGCCGCCGACAAGAACAAAGGCAAAATCTTCTTCCGGCACAATCGCCGTTTCGAGCCGACCTATCAGCACATTCGCGAAATCATGGCGTCGGGAATTTTGGGCGACATCTTTGAAGTCAAGCTGCGCCGCATGGGCTACGCGCGCCGCGATGACTGGCAGACGCTCATCTCATGCAATGGCGGCCAGTTGCTCAACTGGGGCCCGCACATTGTCGATCACGCCCTGCGCCTGCTCGAATCGCCCGTAAAGAGCATCTTCGGCGACTTGAAGACGGTGGCCTGCGTCGGCGATGCCGAAGACCATCTGAAGATCGTGCTCGTCGGAAAAAACGGCCGCCTGGTCGATATGCAGATCAGCGGCGGCTCGTCCATTAAGGAGCCCGAGTACATCGTGCTCGGCACCAAGGGCGGCCTGCACGCGACCGGCGACGACATCTGCCTGCGCTACATCGATCCGGAAGCGAAGCTGCCGCCGCGCCGCGCCAATCCCGGCACGCCGAACGAGAACTTCGGCACGCCCGAAACGCTGCCGTGGATCGAGAAGACGATCAAGGCCGCCCCGTCCACCAAGTGCGACATGCCCAACACGATCTGGATCAAGTTGTACGAAGCGGTGCGCGAAGGCAAGCCGTTCCCGATTACGACCGACGAAGCCGTGGAAGTGATGCGTGTGATCACCGCCGTTAAGAAAGGCACGAAGTACGAAATCAAAAGATAGGGTTCAGGGTTCGGGGGCCAGGGCTCAGGGAGGATGTTCTCTGCGTCCTCCGCGTCCTCTGCGGTGAGATGTTTGCCCGGCGCAGTTTGCGCGCGCGGTGTATGTAGAGCGAACAAAACCGCGGCGCGTGGCGCCGCTCGTCAATACGAGTCAATGAAAGGGGAACGACCATGAAACGCTTGCTGTTGGTGACCGTCTTTGGAATGGCGCTGCTCGCCGGTGCAACTCGCGCGGAAGAAACCGCGGCGGAGAAACTGGGATGGAAGCTGGCCTATCAGTGCTACACGTTCCGGGCGCTGAGCTTCTTTGAGACTGTCGATATCGCTCAGAAGCAGGGCGTGAAGTACCTGGAAATTTACGGCGGCCAGAAGATCAAGCCAGACTCGCCGAAAGGCAAAGTCATGGGCGCGGGCATGACCGAAGAGGACATCACCGAGGTCAAGAAGAAGCTGGCCGATGCTGGCGGGATCAAGATCGTCGCGTTCGGCGTGACGGGCGCCGACAAGGGCAACTTCGAGTTCGCCAAGAAGATGGGCATCGAAGTCATCACGTCCGAAGCGCCGGAAAGCTCGTTCCCGGAAGTCGAAAAGCGCTGCGTCGAGTACGGCATCAAGGTCGCTCTGCACAATCACCCGAAGCCATCGCATTACTGGGACGCGCAGACCGTGCTGGCGGGACTGACGCCCGAGATCAAGAACATCGGCGCGTGTGCCGACACCGGCCACTGGGTGCGCTCCGGCCTGGTTCCGGTCGAATGCCTCAAGAAGCTCGAAGGCCACATCGTCTCGTTGCACTTCAAGGATCTGGCTGCGAACAAGCAGGACGCGCCGTGGGGCACCGGCAACAGCGACGCCAAGGGCCAGTTGGCGGAACTCAAGCGCCAGAATTTCAAAGGCATTTTCTCGATCGAATACGAATCCACGACCGGGCAGACGCTGATCGACAACGTCGGCAAGTGCGTGGAGTTCTTCAACGCGACCGCCGCGGAGTTGTCGAAGTAAGGTGGCACGCACGTGACCGTCTCGGCTTTTTGAGACGGTCTCGTGCGTGCGGCTTGGAAGCGATGCGGGACGGCCGCGATGTTGCGGCCGTCTGCAATTTAATGGAGGGACTTCATGCGCGCGTTTTTGCTTTCACTGCTGGTTGTTTCCTGCGTCCTTTCAGCCGGCGAAGGGCGCAAGCCCAACCTCGTCTATGTCTTCGCCGATCAGTGGCGCGCGCAGGCGACCGGGTTTGCCGGGGACAAGAACGTCCGCACGCCGGTCCTCGACAAACTCGCCACGCAAAGCGTTCGTTTCGCCAATGCCGTCTCGACCTGTCCGGTCTGCTCGCCATACCGCGGCAGTCTGCTGACCGGCCAGTACGCTCACACGCACGGCGTGTTCCTCAACGACGTGTGCTTGAGCAACAAGGCGGTCTCGATCGCGCAGGCCTACGCGAAAGCCGGCTACAGCACCGGCTACATCGGCAAGTGGCACGTCGATGGACATGGCCGCTCCACTTTCATTCCGCGCGAGCGTCGTCAAGGCTTCGACTTCTGGAAGGTCCTCGAATGCACGCACAGCTATAACAAATCGCCCTACTACGCTGACGAAAACGCGAGGCTGGTTTGGGAAGGCTACGACGCGGCCGCTCAAACGCGCGAAGCGCAGAGTTACATTCGCGAGCACGCCGGGAAGGAGCCGTTCGCGCTCTTTTTGTCGTGGGGCCCGCCGCACAATCCCTACGAGACCGCGCCCGAAAAATTCCGGGCGATGTACAAACCGGAAGCTCTTGAGCTTCGCCCGAACGTGCAAGGCGGCGATAAAGTTCGCGCGGACCTCGCCGGCTACTATGCGCACTGTTCGGCGTTGGACGAATGCCTGGGCTGGATTTGGGAAACGCTGCGCGAATGCAAAATCGAAGACGACACGATCTTCGTCTTCACTTCCGACCACGGCGACATGCTGGGCTCGCAAGGCGAGAAGCGCAAGCAGCGTCCGTACGATGAGGCGATTCTGGTTCCCTTTGTGATTCATTGGTCCAAGCTGACGAAAGAAGCGCGCGTCATTGCGACGCCCATCGCCACGCCCGACATCATGCCCACGCTGCTGGGCCTGTGCGGCATCGACATTCCCGCGAGCGTGGAGGGCACGGACTTCTCCGGACATCTGAAAGGCGGACCGGCGCCCACCGACGGCGCGGCGCTGATCGCCTGCTACACGCCGTTTGGCGAATGGACCCGCGCCGCCGGCGGACGCGAATATCGCGGCCTTCGGACCGAACGCTACACGTATGTTCGCACGCTGGACGGTCCCTGGCTGCTCTACGACAACCAAGCCGATCCGTATCAGCAGAAGAATCTCTGTGGCGACGCTCAAGCTGCCGCAGTGCAGAAGGAACTGGACGAACGGTTGCGCGCGAAACTCACAAAGATCAAGGACGATTTTCAGTCCGGCCCGGAGCTGCTTAAGAAGTGGGGCTATCAGACCGACAAGACGGGGACGATGCCGACGAACTAAAGCAATCAATACCGCGATCGTAAGGGACCGGAGGGAGTTCATGCCAACCGCAACTCACGTCGAACACCATTTCACCGCCTCGGAAACCGTGCGCGACATTGTCATCGGCATGTCCGACGGGCTCACCGTGCCGTTCGCGCTTGCCGCGGGCCTGGCCGGCGCCATCGACGCGACTCACATCATCGTAACGGCTGGAGTCGCGGAGATCGCCGCCGGTTCGATCGCGATGGGGCTGGGCGGCTATCTAGCGACCAGAGGGGATGCGGAGCACTACGAGAGCGAGCGCACGCGCGAGCAGTGGGAGGTGGACAACAAGCCTGAGGTCGAGATGCAGGAGGTGCGCGAGGCTTTCATTGAATACGGCCTGAGCGAAAAGGAGACGGAACCGATTGTGCAGGCGCTCAAAGCGCGGCCGCAGGCCTGGATCGATTTCATGATGCGCTTCGAACTGGGCTTGGAGAAGCCAGAGCCGACGCGCGCGCGCAACAGCGCGTTGACGATTGCACTGTCGTATATCGCGGGCGGTTTCATCCCGCTTGCGCCGTATATTTTTCTGCAGCATGCGCAGCACGCGTTCGCTATTTCAGTCGGCGTGACATTGGCGGCGCTGGCCGTCTTCGGTGGAATCAAAGGGCATTTCACGGGCACCAGTCCGATTCGAAGCGGTTTGCAGACGACGCTGATCGGCGGCATCGCGGCGGCCGCGGCGTATGGCTTGGCCAAACTGGTTGGCGGAGCGTAGCACTTCTGAAATGATAGCTTCTCTCGCGAATTCCTGCATTATTTCTGCCGCACAATGCGTCACCCTTTGTAGCGGGAAGTGCCCAGGGCGCGATTCTCGAACAACTCAGGTTCAGAACATGGGCCGTGTAGAAAGCGAGGGCCGCCCAATGGTCATCCAATACTGCAAGAAATGCGGGGCGTTGGTCCGAGGAGAATCGGGCTCTGCTATCGAGCCCGTCTGCGAAGACTGCATGGCGGGAAAGCCCCATAGAACGCGCACTCTGCGCGACAGCGACATGATCCCCAACCGCCTGCGCCGCGCAGTTCTCAAGGCGTGGGAGTAGACGGCAGTCCAGGAGTCGACGGTCTTCCTGAAGTCGAGTCTTGGGCTCCTGGACATCAGGTCATTACCCTCTGGACTTCCATCCTTCACAGACCTAGACTTCAAACTGGGCTAAGGTCACAGGCATGGTCATTCGGTATTGCGAGGGCTGCGGCTGCCGCGTGCCGGACGCCGACATCGAGTCCGGCTCTGCTATCGTTGTCTCTGACGTCAAAGTCTTCTGCGCCAAATGCGCGCCCGCACGCAAGACTCCTTCGTCCGGTTCTCCAACTTGTCCGGCTACCGCGGAAAATCGCCTTTCAGGCGCCAGCGCTACACGTGTTCTCTTGCGCCCTGCCACACGCGCCGGTGAAGCCGCGTCGGCGAGCGCCTCCACAACGCGCCGCGCGACCGTTCGGGAATCCCCCGCTCATGCGCAAGCCATGCCGCCGGCGACGGACGCGAAAAACTCGCAGCGGATGATTCTGATCGGCAGCGCGGCCGGTGGCGGGCTGCTGCTGATCGCTGGTGTGCTGTTGATTGTGATGGGCACCGGAAAACCCGGCGGTGACGCAGCCGCTCAGGCAAAGACTCAGCCGACGCCGGCAAATGTGGCTCCGGATACTCCTCGCGCCACGGGCTCCCCGCTTTCACGCGACGGAGACGGTTTGAAGGGAAGCATACCGCTGCCGAAAACGTCTTCTGCGCACGATTCCTCTCCTGCAAAGAAGACCGAACCTGAAAGCGATCCCGCCTCCAAGCGCGGACTGCTCGGCGCAATTGCGCCCGACGACGGCAACTCCTCTGACACTTTCCGCGCAGGATATGCGCTTCGGCTTCTTGACGAGGCGAAGAAATATGGCAAGGAGCACCCGGAGGATCCCAGCGCTCTGCGCAACCGCCTGAAGATGGTTGCGACCAACTACGATTCATTTCCGGCGGGAAAAGAAGCCGCCAAAGTGATTGCAGAGATGCAGGCTCCGGCCGACGGCTGGCCGGAAGGTTTTGTGTGGCGCGAGTACTGGCTCAATATCGGCGGAGATCAGGTCGCGAACCTGACCCGCAGCCCCAATTTCCCGTCCAAGCCCAGTGGGCGCGAGAAGCGCCCGGACTTCGCCGGGCCTGTCGATGTCGCCGACAATTACGGCGCGCGAATTCGCGGCTATGTTCATCCGCCGCTGGATGGCAACTACGTGTTTGCAGTCTGCGCCGATGACGCGGGCGAACTGTGGCTCAGCACAGGCGACGATGCGGCGCACAGGTCGAAGATCGCCGAATGCCAGCATTTTGCCGACAACGGCGATTGGAATAAATATCCGGCACAGACCTCTCGGCCCATCGCGCTGAAAGCCGGCCAGAAGTACTACATCGAATTGCTCCACAAAGAGGCTGGCGGCGGCGACCACGTAAGCGCGGCTTGGCAGCTTCCGGGAGGAACGTGGGAGCGGCCGATTCCAGGATTTCGCCTCTCACCGTGCGAAGCGGCCGATGACGGCCCAACCGTCGCCGCAAAACCGCCTGACCAAGGTGATACCGCGCCTGTGGCGCCCGCACCCAAGAACAAGCCGAAGAAGAACCCTAAGAAGCCTGAACCTGCCAAGGAAGCGCCGAAGGTTGATGCTGAGGCCGTCGCGAAGATGAAGGAGGCCGAAGCGCGCCGCGATTACGAAGAGGCTGTCGCGGAAGCATACGGACTCCTTGCGAAGAACGCCGTTCAGCCCGCGCTTTCCCGACTCGCTCAGGCCAAGTCGGATCCGAAGTTGAGCGCGCTCAAGTCCGCACTCGACCGCGACGTGGACTTGGCCAAGGATATGGATGCATTTTCCAAAGCCATTGTAGCCGGCGCTACAAAGCTGGACCCGAAAACGCCCATGGAGTTGAAGAAGTCTGATGGAAAGAGCATCAAACTTTTTGGTGATACCAAGACGACCGTGCAGTCTGTGAAAGACGGCATCTTGAGCTTGGCGAAGGACCTCGGTGGCGGAACGGCAACCATCCGAGTTGCCATCGCCGAATTGACCGCGACCACGCAGTGGGAACTGGCGAAGGCCGGCCTCGGTTCCCCTCTCCCCCGCGAGGGAGAGGGGTTAGGGGTGAGGGGGCTTGACGGCGACAGCATTCTCAAGCTCGCCCTGGCCGCGCTGGCTCAGGCGGTCTCCGGCAACACCGATTTCACCAGCAAGAAAATCACGGCTCTCTTGGATGACGCCGCGAAAGCGAACGCCAACGCCGAAAAGCTACGGCATCTGCGGGAACGCCTTGCGGCGTGGGAGCGCGAGGAACTGGCGGAGGCCGCGTTCGCCAAAGTCGAGGCGCTCATGCGCGAGAAGAAATGGAAGGAGGCGCACGAACTGCTGGATGGTTTTGGGAAGGAGTTTGGCGCCACGCGCGCACTGAAACGTCTGGAGCCTTCGATTGCTCAGCGCATGTCCGAACTGGATAAGGAACTCAACCCCCTGCAACCTATGCTGTGGGCTTCCTACTGGGAAGTGCGCGACGGAAAGAACTGGGAGAAGCTGATTTTTTCGAAGCCGGAATCAAAGCTGAGTCACGACTGGGGCGCCGGTTCGCCCGACCCGCGCGTGCCTGCCGACAATTTCGGCATTCGCTTCGGTGGCCTGATCAAGATCGAGCAGGGAGGGCAGTATCATTTCAAAGGCATAGCCGACGATTACGTGACCGTTTTGATCGATGGAAAGAAAGTTTGCGCGAACAGCGAAGGCGATGTCGATCTTTCAGCAGGCAATCACGAGATCAAAATCCAGTACCGCGAAGACGCCGGAAACGCCAGCATGCATGTGAAGTGGAAGCCGCCAGGAGCGAAAGACCTGAAAGAAATTCCCGCCGAAATCATGTTCCACGATCCGCGCAACGCCAAGCAGTACGAGGGACAGTAGTCCTGCCTATTGCTGCTGCCTGTTGCTCTCTGTTCCTGCGTGCCAGAACGACCGCCAATACTTCTCATCCGTCTCATACACATTGATCGGATCTCTTGACACATCGAAACTCGTAGGCAGCGCGCCGTAGCGTTTCATTTCTCGCACGTAATGCTCATTGGGCCGGAATTCTGGCATGTCGAACCGCTTGATCTTGTCCAGGTTCGCCGCCGTGGCTTGAATCCACGCGAGCATGAGCCGGTAGTCGGGATCGTCCTTGCTCAAGAGCACTTTCGCTTGCGGCGCGTTCGGATTCACTCGGCGTTCCCATATTTTCCGCTCCTGGCACAATCCGTATCCACCTGCTTCCTTGGTCAGAGGCGCGAGCAGCAGCAGCGATTTTTCCGGCTTGGACAAATTGAAGAAGTGATCGTCCTGATATTCGAATCTCCAGCCTTTGTTCTCCGCCGTCTCTCTTACATGGCAGCCGCTGCAGCGCCGGAACAGAGCGTCCTCGCATTCCTTGCTGCGATGGGTCGAAACCATGCCGCTTCCCAGCGACGCATACGTTCCAGGATAATGCGCGCCGGCCTCGATCCACAGCCGCACTATTTTGAATTCGAGTGGCGTCACCGCCGCGTTGTAGTGGCTCTTGTCCATGAACTTCAGCAGCCGGCTCGCCGTCGAACCAATATCTCGGGGTGGTCGATTGCCGGTGGCATCCCGGCCTTCCGCGACCAGGTTGCGCGCGAAAATGTTTGCGTAGCTGTTCGAATAGACCGGCCCGCGCTCACCGCTGAGCACCAGCCTCGCGTCATACTTCTCGTAGTTGTGGCAGGCTGTGCAGTGCTTGTCGAGAATCGGCTGGATGTCGCGCGGAAAATCAAAGATCTGCGGCACATCCTTGATCGGTTCGATGCGGCTGGCCGCGCGTCGGGTGGCTTCCAGCTTGCGGTACTCCGGCGTACGCGTGCGCTGTTCGTGGCAGCCGACGCAGCCGGTGGTTTCGCCCGGCATGACGCTGACGAAGCTTTGCATGCGCTTCACCGACAGATCGTTCTCGTCCAGTGCGATAAAAAACAGCGGCCGGAGCGCCGGCACCTCGAAATAGGCCGAACCGTCCGCCTCCACAGGCACGGTGCCGAGTATCCGCGGCAAGGTGAACGTCCCGTTGATCGTGATCGGTTCCTGCGTGCCGCTGAAATTCAAAGGCTTCGGCAGGCTTTCCATGATCAGCAGCTTCTTGATCTCGCCGCTCTTCACGCCGCGCATGTTGCGGCCGATGGTAATGTCGGAGAGCACCAGCTTGCCCGTCGCCTGGGACCAATCGGTGCGATTGGCAACGATGGGTTCTTTCGGCCGCGGCATGATCGGTCGAGGCTCGTGCGCCCAGATCGCCCCATCCTTTTCGGGCACCGTGTAGATCGGCTCATAACGGCCTTTGCCGTCCATGACGTAGATCGATTTGCCGTTGGCGGCCAGAAAGCAGTCTTCGGATAAGGCGTACGGATCGCGCCAGGCCTCGGCAAACTCGCGGTGCTTGCCGTTCATCTCTTCGTCCCGTCCGGAAGGACTGATTCGGCGCGCGCACGAACGCTCATCGGGCCCCATCTCCGGATCGACGACGGTAATCACGCCTTCGTGTTCAGTCCTGCCGTGTCCTGGCGAAAACGATGAGACGACTTTGTTTGTGCCGGGAATGGGCTTCGCGTCCAGCATGACGGTGCCGCCGTACATGTTTCCGAAATAGACCATCTGTCCGGTGCCGTCGGGATTGATCGTCCATAGGTGGTGATACTGCACGCGGCTGCGATCGACGTATTCCCAGCGCATATACAGGACGCGGCCGTCCGGCAGCATCCACGGTGTGTTGTCCTGTTCGATGTTCGCCGAAATTTCGCGCACGTTCTGCCCATTGGCGTCGCAGCGATGAATCACAGCCACTTGCGTAAACCAGCAATTGACCCAGCGATTGCAGCGCGAAGAACAGAACATTAGATCGCCGTCGGGCAAGTAGATTGGTTCGATGTCGTCGCAGTCGCCGTCGGTAAGCTGTCGCAGCCCGCTGCCATCAAGGTTCATCTCAAAGAGATGATAGTGCTGCGTGCCGCCTTTTCGGTACGAGAACAGAACCTTCTTCGCGTCGTAGCTCAGGCAGGGGTCGCGCACTGCGCCGCTAGCGTCTTCCAGCATCGCGGTGGCTTGGCCCGTTCGCAGATTCAACCGGCACAGTCTTCCCCCGAGAGGCCCCCACATGTAGATCTGTGGGTTGTGCGAGGGATAACCAAAGTTCGCATACCAATGTTCTTGCCGTACGCCGCGCACGGTAAAGATGATCTCCTCGACGCTTGCCATTTCGCGCGTCCGCAGTTCAGCGAGAACTCCCTTCGTCTCACCGGACATCGCACGCGAAGTTGCCAGTGCGGCAAAAAGAAGGAGTGTAAGGGTGCATAGCCGCGGCATTCGGCTGGCCCGAGACTCCAGACTCCAGACTCCTAGACTCCAGACTTCCTTCTGCGGCATCGGCGGGCCTCCACGGCACATATACACCAGCAGCCTTTCCTGAAATCCGGGAAGTGCGGATGACTTTTGCCAAGTCCAGGATTAGAACGGCGCACCATTCTGGTTCGCCCCCGGAGAAACGTATGCTGCGTCATCTTCTTGGCCTTCTGCTCGTCGCGCTCACTGCTCTACACACCGTTGCGGGTGAGCCAAATCGGGCTGCGCGCAATCGTGCTGGCAGCTTTCGGCAGGACCGCATCCTGGTCAAACCAAAGGCCGGCGCCGATATCGGTGGTTTGCATGTCTCTCTTGGCTGCGTGCCGCTATGGAGTTCGGCCGCGATGCAGAACCTCCAGGTTGTCAAGCTGCCTGCCGGAGCGGTCCCGTCGGACGTCATCGCCAAGTACATGTCCAGCGGCCAGGTGCAGTACGCCGAACCCGATTACGAAGCACGCATCACCGCCGATCCAAACGATCCACAGTACCTCAACAACACGCAATGGGCGCTGCACAACACCGGTGCCGGCGGCGGCTTGGCGGGTGCGGATATTCACGCGCCGGAAGCCTGGAACGTGCGAACTTCAGCGGCCGACGTGATTGTCGCTTTGGTGGACACGGGCATCCGCTATACGCATGAAGATCTGGCCGCAAACATGTGGATCAACCCCGGCGAAATTGCCGCCAACGGCGTGGACGATGATGGCGATGGCATCATCGACGATGTTTTTGGTGTGAACACGATCAACGATTCAGGCGACGTTCGCGACGACTTTGGCCACGGCACGCACGTGGCAGGCATCATCGGCGCTGTCGGCAATAATGGCAAAGGTGTTTGCGGCGTGGCGTGGCGCGTGAAGCTGATGTCGTGCAAAGCCTTTGATGACTCCGGTTCCGGCTCGATCTCCAGCATTGTCAAAGCCATCGATTACGCACGCGCTCACGGCGCCCAGATCATCAACAACAGCTACGGCGTGAACTCGCCGATCGAAGCTCCGCTGCTGGCGCTGAAAGACGCCATCACCACCACGCGCAACGCTGGAATCCTGTTCGTCGTCGCCGCCGGAAACGAGTCGATCGACAATGACGTGCCAGCCAACTCTCCGTCGTTCCCCGCGTCCTTCGATGCCGACAATATCATCTCGGTCGCCAGCACCGATCGCGCCGACGCATTGAGCAGTTTCTCGAACTTTGGCTTGTACAGTGTCGATCTCGCCGCGCCCGGTGAGGACGTGACCTCCACTTATTATTCGAGCGACACCGCGTACGTAAGCATGTCCGGAACGTCCATGTCCACGCCGTTCGTCAGTGGAGCCCTGGCGTTGCTGCGGGCACAGTTCCCGGCGGAAAATTACCTGCAACTGATGAACCGCCTCTACGCGGGCACCGATCCTCTCCCTGGCCTGGAGGGCCGCTGCCGCACCGGCGGGCGATTGAACGTTTTCAAAGCGCTGACGACGGCCACCTCTGCTCCCGCCAATGACAATTTTGTATCCGCCATCGCGATCAACAGGACGCCCTTCCGCGTCAGCGGCATCAACGTCAGCGCCTCGAAAGAAGCTGGCGAACCCAACCACGCGCAGACCGCCGGTGGAACGTCCGTATGGTGGTCCTGGATCGCTCCTACCTCCGGCAAGGTGCGCCTGTCCACCAGCGGCAGCTCGTTCAGCACGCTTGTGGCAGTCTACACTGGGAGTTCAGTCACCCAGTTAACCGAAGTCGCCAGCGGCGCCACGGACACGCTGCCCGTGCTCGTCAATTCAGGCACCACCTACTATATCGCCGTCGATGGAGTTGGCGCCGCGACCGGCAGCATCGTCCTTTCGCTCGCGTTCCCGCCGGTGAACGACGACTTCGGCGCCGCAACGGAGATCAGTAGTTTCGATACGCAGAGTGGTTCCAACGAGAACGCGTCCAAAGAACCGGGCGAGCCGCTGCACGCCGGCAACTTCGGCGGCAAGTCGCTCTGGTGGAAGTGGACTCCGGCCGCCTCCACACACATCGCCATTTCGACCTTGGATAGTTCCTTCGACACCGTCCTGGCCGTCTACACAGGGACGACGTTTGCGGATCTGGTAGAAGTGGCGAGCAACAACGACGAAGATTCGTTCTACAGCATCAGCACCAGCCGTGTGGAGTTCGACGCGGTTGCTGGCACGACGTACTACATCGCAGTAGACGGCTTCGACGGCGCGTCCGGCGACGTGCGTTTGCATCTGCTGCCGGTCGATGGAACCGTGCGCGTCTTCGCAACGATGCCCTGGGCTTCGGAGACCGGCCCCAAAAACGGCGAATTTACCGTCACTCGCACAGGTTCCACTGCGCAAGACCTATTGGTGAAATACGACGTGAGTTCGAACAGCGATGCCCTGCCCGACATCGACTACCAGCGTTTGCCGGGCACTGTCACGATTCCTGCCGGTTCGGCGTCCGTCAAGATTGTCGTTGTCCCCATCGATAACACCGTCTTCGACGCCACGCGCGATGTTGCGCTGCAGTTGCTTTCTTCGCCGGACTACGCTTTGAGCTCCAATCAGTCGGCAACGGTTCACATTCTGGACAATGAAGTGTTTACGCTGCAAAGCCCGCTGCAGGCGACGCCGAGTCCCGCATTTGCCCGCAGCGAGGTCACCTTTTCGATCCAGAGCAACGGCAGCAACGTGATCTTCTTTTGGGATTATGGCGATGGCACCACCGACACCACCGCCGAAGGCACCAAGGCGCTGCACACGTATGCCTCGCCGGGGCTTTACACCGTCACCGCAACGGCCTTGTTCCAGGGCGGCCCGTTTGGATTCCAGACACCGAATCTCACTGAAACACTGCAGCTTGAAATCAAGCCGCCCCTGACCATGACGGTCTCGAAACTCGATCTGCGGATGAACTTCACCCATAGTGATCGGATTTCCATCAAAGGACGGGTGCAGCTTCCTAAAGAATTTGTTTCATTAAGCACGAAAGTCCGCCTTGATATTGGTGGCCTGCCCGCTCCGGAAGATAGTTTTGCTTCGGGCGCAGACAGCACCGATCCGAGTGCCCCTGATACGGACGCGGTATCAGCGGTGTTCGTTTTGAGCAAGAACGGAATGGGCGTGGGCGCGGGCAGCAGTTTCAGGCTCTTGCGCGCCGATGGCGGCGGCCTGGTGGATTTCCTCTTCACAATGTCGCAGGCGTCGTTTCACGACGCGCTGGATGACGAGGGTCTCGTGAACGCGACCGTTCTCGGCAAAAGTGTGCAGATTCCCGTCGCGATTTCGATTGGCTCAAGCACCTACTACCAGGAGGTGAAGGTGCTCTATACCGCCCGCTCAGGCAAAGGCAGCGCGAAAGGACCCATCAAGTGATTGCGGATTGCGGATTGCGGATTGCGGACTGAGCCGGGTTCTGCTTAATGCGCAATTCAAAATCAAAAATCCAAAATGGGATCACTTCGCTAATGCCTTATAGTACTCTTCCAGCAGTTCGCGGTACTCTGGTTCGACCTTCTCGCGATTATTCTGGATGAGCCCCTTGATTTCGGCGCGCTCAAGAACACCGGCGCTGTTCTCCTTTACGGTGGCCGCCTGAGCGCCCGTGCCATCCCGCACGTCCTGGTCGAACTTCGTCGCGGCTTTTTCAGATGGATCTTCGTCCTTGCGGTCAGCTTTCGGCGTGTGCGGCTGGTCAGGCTTGCGGAATTTATCCACGAATTGCGCGGCATCCTGTGGCCGCAGCTTCAGATCGCGCATGTTCTTGTCATCAGGTTTGCGCTCCGGATTGGTTTCGACGTTCGTCACCTTCGTGGTCGGCGCGCTCGGCCCAACAGTCTTCTTCGCTGCTGCGTTTTCCGGCTTGGGTGGGTTGAAGGTATCGACCGGGTCTTTCAACTCACCTCCACCGCCGCTGCGTGGCGATCCACCTCTGCCGCCAGGACCGCCACCACCGCCGCTCCCGCCATTCGGTTGACCGGATTGAGGGTTCTTGCTCCCGCCACTCCCTGATCCATTGCCGTTCCCGTCGCCATCGCCATCGCCGTCTCCATCACCATCACCGTCGCCGTCTGCATCTCCATCCCCATCGCCTGGCTGTCCGCCGCCGTCTCCCTCGCATTGCTCCCCGCGCCGGCGTTCCTTCAAACCGTTCAGTTTCCGTCCGCGTTTGCCGCCTTTGTTCACAGATGGTTTCGGCTTGATGCGCAGCCGGTAGAGTTCCGTCAGCGTCACATGCGGCGTTGGCTGCAAACTGTCGCGCGCTTCGACGTAGTAATACGCTTCGTCTCCGGGAAGGAGTCCGAGTTCGTCAACCTTGTAGCTCATCTGCCGGAGGACGTCGCGCCGGAATGGGAACTGGCCCATCGACACGCGCTTCTCCCCGCCGTTGCGAATGTGATAGATGAGCGTCAGCGACGATAGCCCGTAGTCGTCCTTCGCCGAGACGAGAATTTGGAACGGGTCATCATGGTTGAGCACCACGTAGCGGTCCGGCTCCAGAATGGCGACCGTCGGCGGTCCGTCAACGCGCGCGCGAATGTCATAGTCGCCGGGCGCGCGGCAGGCCAGCCCGTCCGTATCCGTTAGTTCGATGCGGTACGACCCGCTGCGTTTGATCGTGAAGCCGGCCTCAATGACGTTGGCCCCACCGGCAGAGACGCCGGTGCTACCTCCGACGCCGGAAAGCACGCGCATCGGAACTTGCTGCCCCCACGTGAGCAGCAGTCGCGCCTGCCGCACCGGCTTGCTGATGATCGCGCGAACGCGCACGGCGCTGCCCCCAAGCGCGTCCACGTGCCCGCCGCTGAATTCCTTTTCCTCAAGGCCCGTGTACTCGGGATGGCGGACGATTGCCGTAATGCTTTCCACGACTGGCGGCGATAGCCCCTTCAGCGTGAAACGATCGGATTTCGTATCGTTGGCAACCATGTAGTACGTCAGTTCTCCCGCTGCGAAGCTCAAGCGCGTACGCCAGATGACCTCAGGTTCACTTTTGCTCCCCGCTACGGCGGGCTCTTGCTTGTCGGCCTTCATCAGCGTGTGGTACGCGCCGCCGTCACGATAAAAGACGACGTGTGCGCCCGCGGGACGCTCACCCTGCGTCCGCGCAACGACCTCAATGCTTGTACCCACCTCGGCGGAAGCATTGCCCGGCGCGATTTCAACAATCTGCGTTCGGGTTGGCGGAAGAATGCTGCGCCAGGGCATCACCACGCGCTTGAGGCAGGTCCAGAAACTTCCTTCCGACATGGACGCCGACGAAACAAAGAAAAACGTGACGCCGGCCAGCACGTACGCCGACAGGAGCAGCCACTTGCGCGGCACGACGCCGCTGCTGCGGATCCCCGGCGCGCATTCCTGCAGACGGATGAGCAGCGCGTCATAAAGCGCCGGATGCACGACGGCTTGCCCCTGATCTGCGGAAACCTGCGCGATCAGCATGTCGTGGAGTTCTGGATTGCGCCGCTGCACCAGTTGCGCGATGTACAGTTCGCTGACGTGCCACATTCCATAGTAAACGAGCGTCGCAATGCTGGCGGCCAGCAGCAGGAGCAACGTCCAGAAGAGCTTGAAGCGAATGCTCTTGTCGAGCACCAGGAACCGATCGCCAGCCGCCGCCGCAAACAGATACAAGGCGACGCCGGCCAAGCACACCAGCCCCAGCGCGCCGACGTCGGTCGCCTTCACCCGCGAGCGCACCGCGCCGAGCAGCGTGCGAATCGGATCCTGCCGCGCATAGGCGTGCTCTTGGCTGACGGCTGACTCCGCCTTATCCTGCAACGCTTCCGCCATTATGACTCCAGACTCCCAGACTCTAGACCAGCCGTTTGTATCTTCGCAGTGTCCATTCCAACGTCAGCAGACCGCAGAAAAGCAACAGCGTCAGCGGCCGGTCCCACAGCGGCTGCGGCGCAAGCGTCCGCTGCACCGTTGTGCTGCGGTCTTCGCTGACGAACCGTTCCAGCAACTTCGGCAGCTCCTCGCGCGGGACCAACTTTCCACCGGATGCCTCCGCGATTTGTTTCAACAGATCGTGATTGGCCAGCGGCGTATCCAGTTCTGGGTCGGGCAGCGTGACCAGGAACTGCATTTCGTCGCTCGTCAGCTTCTTCCCGTCCTTCGTCTCTGCAAATCCGCGCAAAGAGTAGCGTCCACTTTCCTTCGGGTAGTAAACGCTCTGGTACGCTCCGCTGAAGAACCCTGGCTGCAACTTTTCTTCCCGCCCGCTCGGTGAACGAATCAGCAGCGATGCTGGGCAATCCGGCAGTGGTTTTCCCGCGGATGAAAGATCGGCGGCAATCTCCACGGCTTCATCGCGCAGGAAACGGTATCGCGGCAGGCGGAGGAAGAAGGATGCCGCATGCAACTCATCCCAGCGCCCCAGCCATCCAATGACTTGCTGCCAGAAGCAGCGGTACGTTTCCCGCTCGTCCGCCGGGCCGACGGCCCACTTCCACGTGGTATCCGCGGTGAGAACCAGCGTGCGCCCTTTGCTGTAGTTGAGTCCCGCCAGAATCGTACGCGGTGCTGTTTGCTGTAGTTGAGTAGATGGCGCGCTGCTCGTTGGTGGAAGTGGCTGAGCAATGAGCAGCGGCATCGCGGCGGGTTTCAGAGGCCCAGTCGAAACGCGTCCATCGAGAGGCGCGAGCTTGTTCCACCTTTCAGCGGTCTTTTCGGCGCTGACGTCCAGCCGGATCGCGTAGTGATTTGGCGCGTCCGGCGCGAGGCGCAATCTGAAGGATTCGTCGAGCTGCGTATCATTTTTCCCAACGACAACCGGCAGAAGCTCGGCGAGCGGCGTAGCGCCGTATTCTCCAGGTCCAAGGTTCTTCAGCCCGCCCAGCACGATCAGGCCCGCGCCGGTTTCGACGGCATTCTGGAGCTTCTCGATTTGCTCTTTACTGAAGCGCGATGCCGCGATGTCGCCGATGATCACCACCGAACGGGCGCTGAGAGTGAAGGCTTCATCCGGAAGCGGACCGTCGTCGAAACAGTTGTAGAATTCGGCGTCCACCATTCGCAATCCGCGCAAGAAATCGCGCAGGTAGCGGTACTCCCAGCGCAGGCGGCCTTCGAGATAGACGACGCGCATGCGCTCATCCTCTACGCGCAACAGCGTCGTGAAGTGGTTGTTGTCCGTGTCGATTTCTCCGGGGATAGGAGCGACGTCCACAGCAATCTCGTGCTGCCCCAGCGGAGTCGCCATCATCTGAAAGCCAACCCGGAGCGTCTCTTTCATCTGCGCCGGCACGCACTGCTTGTTGCCGACTGCCTTGCCGTCCACTTTCAGTGTGACGTTGAGCGTTCTTCCGCTCAGGCCCAGCGCTGAAAGCTCCGCATCCAGCGTCACAGTCGTATTCAACCGGGCCTGTGTCGGAGCGATCACGTTGACGACTTTGACATCCTTGATCGCATCGCTTTCGGTCTGCTGCCCCAGCGGCACGGCGTAGATCGAAATCCCCCGCGACTTAAAGGAGGCTGCAGCCGCAAGCGGATCACGCGGCCCGTTGCTGCGGCCGTCAGTAAGCAAAATCACCGTGCCATTCGTGCGGCCCTTCATCTCGGCGACCGCGGAATTCAGCGCGCCGCCAAGATCCGTGCGGAAACGGAATGCCTCATCGCGTGCAGCCTCTGACCAAAGCTTCTCGATCTCGACGGGGGCCGCCGTCGCGCCGAAGTCCATCGCGGAAACCTGATAGGCGGCCGCGAGCTTCTCGATTGCACTGCGATTTAGCGCCAGAGTTTCGCGCAGCGCCGTCGCCCGTGTTGCCCCGCCGCGCATGTCTGGAATCTCCATGCTCTTCGAACGGTCCAGAAGGAATGTTATCGGCGCTTTCTCGACGAACTTCTCGCTGCGCGCTCGCGCCGGGCCGAGCAGAATGACGGTCACGATCGCAATGGCCAGCACGCGCAGACCGATCAGGAGCGCTCGCCAGCGTTTTGAGCTGAGATTCGTCAACGCCAGATAACTCCACCCGGCAAGACCCAGCGCGCTCAGCGCGAAGAGCGCGACGAGCGGAAGCGAGATGACCGGATCGAAAATTAGCGCCAGCATGCCTCACCTGTAGAAACGGTTTGCGAGTACAGCTTCACCCGCCAAAACGGCGAGCAGCACCAACGCCAGCAGCGGCGCGATTTCGCGTCCTTCATCCCGAATCTCGCGCAATTGTCCCGAAAGCTTTCGGTCGGAACCCAATAGCCCAACATCCAAGGGCGCGAGAGCCTGCTGCAGCTCACCCGGCGAACATCGTGTCAGGACGGACGCCGCAGAATTCAGATTCACCGACAAAGCGAGGCGCGTCGCGTGGGCGGATGTGGAAGAATCAGTGGACGCTGTGGCCGTTTCGGGCGGATAGGTCAAGAGGTAGTTGCCGGGCTGCTCAAGACCGGCCAGCACGCACTGGCCGCTGGCGACATCCACGGGAATATCGTGAGCCTGTCCGGTGGGCCAGGCTTGCAGCGACGCTTTGGGGTTTTCGGTGCGCCCCAGCGGCAGGACCAATTCTTCTCGCACCGCGACGTGATAGTCCGCCGCTCGCCGCGCGCACATCGAGCCGACGATCTCATGAATGAGTGGCAGATAGCAGGGCAGCTTCGGAAGGTCCGTCCAATCCGCATCGCATGTGAATGCCGCGAAGAGCACTTGGCCTCGCCCGCATGAGGAACGAACGAGCGCAGGGTCTCCGTTCTCGAAAGTGGCCAGAACGGCTGCGCCGTCGCGTGGACGGCCCTGTATCCACTGGCTGAACCGCGGGCTCATCAAATCGCCATTGCGCCCGCCGGAAAACGCGCTGACGATCGGCTGGTTGAAATCCGCGATCTGCAGCGCCGCGCCAGAACTCATTGCCGAAATGCCCGTGATCTGCAGCGGAAGCAGCTCGCCATCCACGTAGCCTTCGGTCCGCACCCTTGATCCGCCGAAAACAACCAGCGCGCCGCCAAGCGCCACGTACTTTTTCAGCCTCGCCCACGTCTCGGTGCTCAGGCCGCCCGTGTTGGCGAGAATGACGAGATCGTAGCTGCCGAAGTCTCCTTCCCAAGCGCGGCGGGCGCTCCCGCCCGCCATTGCGTTCGATGCTGACAAAGATGTCGCGGCAAGCTGGGTCACTTCCACGGCGCTGGAGCGCGTGCCTGGCGGCGAGAGCGCCGTCAGCAGGTAAAGACATTCGTCCTTGCGAGGATCGGAGGACGGATCGCCGTTTACAACCAGCACGGATGCATGCCGCTCCACGTTCACCGACAAGTGCCGTATGTTGTCGGCATCGATGGTATCCGCGCCTCGAAGCATCACGCTGCCGCAGTGGTGCCCCTGCGCCAAGCCCGGCAAGCCGAACCGGCAAATCGGCATCGAACCTGCCGCTGTCGTGACGTGGCGCTCTTCGCGCGTTTGCCCGTCAAGCTGCAGCGCAACGGTGGCGTCGGCGCTGCCCGTTAATCCGCCGAGCGTCACGAGGATCTCCAGCGGCTGGTTCTCGCGCGGATGGGCCGGGGCCAGTTTGATCTCCTGGATGAAGCGGTTCTCCTCGTCCTCGCTGCCCACGTCCACCAGGTAGACGCGAACGTCGGCGGGAATGTCCGGGCAGCGCTCGCGCAATGTCCCCGTCCACGCTCTGCGCGTGAAATCAGTGAAGACGAAAAGTTCTTTGTTCGGTCGGGAACGCGCATGCAGCGCGGCCAGCGCCTGCGCAAGCGTATCGAACAGGTTACCGGCGTAAGGAGAGGGCTTGAGCGCGCCGAGGCCTGCCTGGATCGCTTGTGGCGTCAGCAGAAAGTCGGTGCGCTCCGCGCCCGATGCGGAAAAGAGCGCCAGCTCAGTCGCGATCGGGTACGCATCGAGAATCTTGTGCGCCGCTGCTTGCGCTTGCTGGAGGCGGGAATCGCCGGAGCGGCGAAACGACATCGGGAATGAATCATCGATCAGCAGTGCGACGGAACTTTCCGCCTTCCCGCCCGCGCCCATCCCACGCAGCACGATTTTAGGCCGAGCGACGATGAGCACGAGCAGCAGAACCGCGGCGACACGCAGGAGCATCAGCAGCCAATGCTTGATCTTCATAATGGAGCGGCTGCGCTTCAGGGACTTGCGCAGGAAATGCAGTGTCGGAAACGGCGCGTTCTTCGGCTTGGGCCGAAAGAGCAGGTGGATGATGACGGGTATCGCCGCCATCGCTGCCCACCCCAACATCGCCGGAACTACAAAGGTCATGGCAACCTCACCGCTGTGACGGGTGACGTGTGGCGCGTGGCGTGTGATGTGGCCGGTGACAGAGAGCAGGACGTTACAGCCGCTCCACCCGTCACCCGACACTCGTCACTCGTCACGCCTTTTGCCATCGCGCTTCCCACTAGAACCGTGCTTTCCGCGCCACCAAGAAGGACATCAACGCCTTGTCGAACGCCATGGACGTATCGAGCTGTTGAAAATCCACGCGCGCCTGAAGACAACGCTCGCGCAACGTCGAAATGAACTCATTGATCTCTGCCTGATAGCTCGCGCGGATCGCGTTCGGGTCCACAGCCAGCGTCTCGGCGGTCTCGAGGTCTTGAAAATTTGTGAACTCGTCAAACGGCAGCTTTACTTCGGCTTCGTCCAGAATCTGGAACACGATCACGTCGTGTTTGCGGAACGCCAGATGCCGCAGCGCGTCGATCATCGGCTCGATCTCGCCAAGGAAATCGGAAAAGATAATGATGAATCCGCGGCGTCGCGCGAGTTCCGCCACTTGATGAATGGCATTCGCGATGTCAGTCACGCCGGACGGCCTCGTCTTGCTGAGTTCTGAAATGATGGTCGTCAGTTGCGAGCGTTTGCAGCGCGGCGGGATGGCGGTGCGAATCGCGCTGTCGAAGGTCACCAGTCCTACCGGATCCTGCTGGCGAATCATCAGATATCCCAGCGAAGCCGCGAGGCAGATGGCGTAATCAAGTTTCGTGATCCCGCGGTAGGAATAGCCCATCGAGGGGCTCGTATCCACGACCAGGTACGACTGCGTGTTCGTCTCGGCGCGGAACTTCTTCACGTAAACGCGTTCGGTGCGCGCGTAGACCGACCAGTCGATGGTGTTGAACTCGTCGCCGGGCTCGTACTTGCGGTGCTCGGAGAATTCAACGCTGAAGCCGTGATACGGGCTCGCGTGCAGGCCCGTGATGAACCCTTGCGCAATGAAACGCGCCTTCAGGTCCAGACGGCCGATCTGCTGGACGACTTCAGGCTTCAGATACGCTTCAACGCTAGCCATTATTTCCCTGGGGCTAAGCCGCCGCTCGCTGACGGTGGCGGTTCTGAGCCTCCGCCGATTTCCGCCGTTCCGCACAGCGCGTGCATGACAATGTTGCTGACAATCTTGAATGCGTCCGCCGGACTGTAACCGCGACAGCCTCCGCACGGATGGCCGTCGATCGGACAGCCCAGCGCATATTGCGAGTAGATCGCCGCGATCCTGCCTTTGCTGGCGGGGCTCGGCTTCGCAGCGGCCGTCCCCCTCACCCCGCGTTCGGCGGCGGTGCCGCGGCCGAATAGCTCACGTCGGCCCTCTCCCTCAAGGGGAGAGGGATTTGCGGGAGCCGCCAAGCGCAAAATCTCCAGCCGCGGCGTTTTAAGTTCCGGCGATTCTTTCTGTAGCGCGTCGCGATACGTGACGGCGTGGACGTCGTTCGGCGTCTTCAGGAGTGCATGGTCGGCAGATAAGGGCTCTAGTTTTCCATCCGGGAAAACCTGCGCGATCAGCTCGCGAAACGAGCGATCGAATTCTCTTCGGCCGCAACAACTTTCGGCCAGGAGCATGCCGCCGTTTTCAAGATGCCTCTGCAAGCCCGCGCGCTCTTCACTGCTCAAGCGAAACGCATCGTGCCCGACCATGTAGAGCAGCGGATAATTTCGCAGTGACGCATCGCTGAGCGGGATCGGCCGCTTCGCTGCGTTGACGGAGAGATTCAGCTTGCTGCGCAGGGATTCGAGCAGCTTGGGCCACATGTTGGGATCGGGGCTGCAGTCGCCTTTGTGCTGGACTTGCGCCCAGACCAGCGAGCCGCGGATTACGGGCTCCTCAACTGCTTTCTTGGCCTTTCGGACGGGGTCCGGAGCGATCGATTCGAGCCGGTCCTTCAGCGGCTCCTCGCCCATTCCGAAGCAGACGACGTTTGTGCCGATCTGGAATGCCAGTTCCCGGCTGATGCCCATGGATCCGCCAGGGCAAAGCCCGTCCCAACGGCAGGAAATCCCTCGTGGAGAGTAGATGACGGAGGTGCGGCAGCCCCAGTTGGCGCCCTCCAGAAACTGCGCGTTGGGGCCGAGTTGATAGTGCGTCCGGTACACCGCATGTTCCGGTGGGAGACGTTCCAGCGTGGCGTTGGCGCATATACGCGGGATGACGGCGCGAAAGCCCGCGTCGAACTCCGCACTGCCGCAGCAAGCCTCGGCGAAGATCAGGCCGCCTTTTTCCATGTACTCGCGCAGCTTTTCGATTTCCTCGTCACTGAACTTTGGCGCTTTGTGCCCAGTGATGAAAAGCACCGGCGAGTAACGCAGTTCCTCGACTGACGCGCTGGTCCGCACCGAGTGCCAGTCATAGGGCGTCTGGAGTTCCTGGCCGATGTGCTTCACGAGATTGTCAACGTCGTAAAGATTGCAGTTCCAGTCGGCGTCCGCAGGTTTTGCGTCAGGCGCGCCCCAATGCAGCTTCGTGACGAGCAGCGGCTTCTTTCCTTTCGCCATGAAGAGCAACGCGAAGGCTGTCTCCACCGCATCGGCGTTCTGGCCTCCGCCGAACGAGCCGCTGGCGGTCTGCTGTCCTAGCATTTTTTCGCAGCCGAGTTTGTACCAGTCGCTGTTGCCGAAGTATTTCTGGCGGCAGAGAATGCCCGCGCGCTCCACCGCGTACCACGCGTAGTTGCTGTTCCAGCCGTTGTCGTTGCCCGCGCCCACGCCATTGGTCAGCCAGCTCAATCCCGCCGCGAGACGCTTGTCCGTGAGGAATTCGCCGCAACGCTTGGGCTTGTACATTCGGTTCTGCACGATGAACAAACTCGCGATACCTGCAGCGCTCATGCTGAGATACGACGTGTCCCTGCCATGCCCGTAGCCCCAGCCTCCATCGACGTTCTGACTGCGTGTGTAGTAGTTTTCGATGCGCTTCCAGGTTTTGTCCGGGACTTTCGCACCAGCCTTCTCCGCCTCCCACAAACCCAGCACGGCGATCTGCGTGTTGGACGCGTCGCCACCGATGTTCTGCTTCCCATAGGTCCACATGTCGGTCGAGGTCTGCGCCGAGATAAGCCATTCGGCGGCTTGCTGGATGTTGACTTTGTATTTCTGCGGGTCGATCGCCCCCAACGCCATGGCTGTCAGCGCGGTGCAATAGGTGACTTCGTTTGGGCGCGACACGATATAGGTCGCGCCCTTCTGCACGACCGGATCGTTTGTGGGTACTCCGGCTGTAATCAGACTGAGCAGTACTAGCGCCGTCGCGCCGGTGTCGTAGCTGTTGCCGTAGGTCCAACCGCCTGTGGACGTCTGCTGCTGCTTGAGGAACGCGACGCCTTTTTCGATGCTGCTCTGCACGTTCTGTGTGGTGATGCCCGGCGCGACCGCTGCCTTTCGCGGCGGCTTGATGCCGTCATCGACGACTTCCTCTTCGGCAATCGCACACAGCGTTACCGCAAGAAGAACCAGAGGAATGTGCAGCTTGGTCATGGGCCCCGTTCGCTCCTGCCTCCCGTCCCTCTCCAAAAAGGGGAGAGGAAAACGGCTACTGGTGTTTCTTCACTTCGGGCTCCGGAATGCTTTCGAGCAATTTGTGGATGATCGCCACGGAGTCCAAGCCTTCGGCTTGCGCTTGGAAGTTCAGGCCGAGCCTGTGACGCAGCACAGGAATGGCGACCGAGCGGATATCCTGGCACGAGATGTTGACGCGATGGTCCATCGCAGCCATCGCTTTGGCGCCCAGGAGCAAGTACTGTCCCGCGCGCGGGCCGGCGCCCCATTCGACACACTTTCGGATGAAGTCCGGCGCTTCCGATTCCTGCGGACGCGTCGCGCGGACAAGCCGCGCGGCGTAGTCGGCATGGTAGCGGGTGACTGCAATCTCGCGCACGACGCTCTGGATCAGGAGAATATCTTCGCCCGTCAGAAGCGGCTGAAGCGTGGGCCTGAGCGTTGCTGACGTGGCCAGGTAAATATCCACCTCTTCCTGGTGCGCCGGATAGCCGACATGAACGTTGAACATGAAGCGATCGAGTTGCGCTTCGGGCAACGGATACGTGCCCTCTTGCTCAATCGGGTTTTGAGTCGCGATGACGAAGAACGGTTTGGGCAGGTCATAGGTCGTGCTGCCGACGGTCACCTGCCGCTCCTGCATGGCCTCCAGCAGAGCGGCTTGCGTTTTCGGCGGGGTGCGATTGATTTCGTCGGCGAGAATGATGTTGGCGAAAATGGGACCGTGCACAAACCGGAATTCGCGCTTTCCTTCGCGGCCGGGCTGAATGATGTACGTGCCCGTGATATCGGCCGGCATCAGGTCGGGCGTGAACTGAATGCGCTTGAAGTTCAAGGCAAGCACCTGTGCGACCGAGCGGACCATCATGGTTTTCGCCAGCCCAGGGACGCCGACGAGCAAACAGTGGCCGGATGAGAAGATCGAGGCCAAAATCTGGTTGAGCACCTCGGTCTGGCCGATGATCACTTTGGAGAGCTCGCGCAGCATGACCAGCCTTGCCGCGGAGAGTCTGCCCAGTGTCGCTTCGACATCCACTTTGACGGGCGCGGCATTTCTGTCGGCGCTGTGCTGCGTCCCGGCGATGACATCACTCATTTTTGTTTTTGCCCTCGTCTTCGGGTGAATTGGCGTCGGCGACTTTGCGCAACTGTTGAATGCTTTCGGCCAGCGCCGGCTTGTCGGCCTGCGCGGTAAAAATCTGTTGCTCCATCTGCTTGTACAAGCGGCGGTGGGCGGCGAGCACGGCGATCGAGAAGTTGTCTTCGGCCGAAGCGCTCGGATCGGCGACTCGGCGGCGACGCTGATAGAGGGTGCCCAGCGCCAGCAGCGTTTCGGGCGGCAGAGAGTTCCAGGCGACTTCAGTTGTTGCGCCGCGGCTGACCTCAACGACCAGCTTCTCGCGTGTCACGCTGACAATCGTGCCTTGGATCTTTGGCGTAATTTGCAGCCCGGTGGCCTTGCGCGGGTTGTCCGCAATCCGGCGCAACAAGTTCTCCCGGAAGTCGCGTTCGGTGTTGATCGTCAGGAGCAGTGCCTTGGCCAACGCCGCCTGGTCGGCAGCCTCCAGCTTCCCGGCTTCTTCGGCCAGCGCCTCGGCGCGGCGCAAAGCCAGTTCGTAATCGCCGCGCACGCAGGTGTCGCAGATCCCGCGGATGCGCGAACGCATCGCTTTGGCGAGATCGTCACGCTGCTGTGCGGCGGCGGCCTGTTCCTCGGCGCGGTCTACGGCCGCGAGTTGCGACTTGAGCAGGGTCGTGGCGCGTTCATCGGTGAAGATCTTCTGCGCCTGGCTGAGCAGCCTGCGAGCCCGCGTGAATTTGCTTTTCGACGTCAGCCGATCCGCTTCCTGAACAGCCTGCGCCAACTCGCGTTCGGCTTCCTTCTGAATGCTGGCGCGGAGATCCGGAATCTTCGCCGCGAGATCGCTGGGCGGCTTGCTGGAGAGATACTGCTGGCACAGTTCGTCAGCGCCTGTGTACTCGCCCCACTCGGTAAGGATAAGAACCTGCTCCTGCAACCTGTCAAAGATGACCTTCGGCTCGCTCGGCCCGTCCCGAACATCGGCAATTTCGCTAAGGCGGAGCTTGGCGCGTTCGGCCCAGGCTGTGTCGGCATAGTTCGAGACGATCTGCTTGAACAGACGCTGTGCCTCAGTGGGCTTGGCGAAATTCTGTTCTGCTTTCAAGAAGATTGCGCGAGCTGCTTCCGAGCGAACGGCAGCGCCGCTTTCGCCCGCCGCCGTGGAGAAGACTGGATCTTTCGGGGGTGACTGATCGCCGTCCCAACCGGCCTGAACTTCGACAGGCGCGCCGTGCGGCAGCCGGAGAACCGGGCCGACGATGTAGGCGCCCAACCCCGTTAGCATCAGCGTGGCAAGAATCAAGGCGACGTGCCAGCGGCGCGAGATGCGATCGGGGGTGGCGATAGCTGGACTGGCAGTTTCCAAGCGGCCCCTCCGTCAGCTTCCAAACTACGGCACTGCGCGTTCACGGCGTGAGTATGACGCGAGTGCGTTCCGGATGCTGCACGCGATCCTATCCGTTTTTACAGCGCATGCTGACGGTAAATCCTGCAGGATTAACGTCACAGACGGGGAGTTCGGGACGCAGTTTTCGTCTTGTTGGAAGGTTCGTTACAGCGACCAGCCCTTGCGGTACTCGTAATGCAGGTAAGTGTTGGCTTCGCTGTCGTTGGTGACTTTCATGTTCGCGCTGTCCCAGTACAGCTTTCGCCCGCCCAAACGCACGGAAATCAACCCGAGCAATAGCGTCTCCGTCAACGGGCCGGCGAAGGCAAAGCTGGATTCAGTCGGCGTGCCCTCTTTGCAGGCCTTTACCCATTCAGCGTGGTGGCCGATCGAGCGGGGCAGCGTTTTCTCGGGGCGCTTATACGCCTTCATCTTCTCCTCTGGAATTAGCCGCACGCTGCTGCCTCCCCAGCCTTCGATCAGCATCACGCCTTTGTCGCCGATCAGTATCGCACCGTCTTCGCGCGAGAGTTTGCGGTCGTCCTCCAGGCCCGGCGGACGTGGCGGCATGATGCCGCCATCGTACCAGTGCAGCGCGAGCGGCGGCATTTCACCGCGCGCGGGAAACTGGAAATGAATGACGCAGGCCAGTGGCAGAGAATCGGGGAAGACGGCCGTGGAACTCGATTCCACGCACGTCGGCGCGCTGAGCTTCAACGCTGAGAAAACAGGCGCCATGTTGTGCGAGCCCATGTCGCCGATGCCGCCGGTGCCGAAGTCCCACCAGCCGCGCCAGACGAATGGCATGTACGCCGGGTTATAGGGACGTTCGGGAGCCGGACCCAGCCAGAGATCCCAGTCGAGCGTCTCCGGAACCGGCGCCGTTTCCTTGGGGCGTTCGATGCCCTGCGGCCAGTAGAGCTTTTTGGTACCGGCGTGCGTCGGGCGATCTGACCAAACGTGCACCTCCCGCACGCCGCCGATGGCGCCGTCCCAAAGCCACTCCTTTATGAGCCGGTTGGCTTCAAAGGCCATTCCCTGGTTGCCCATCTGCGTGGCAAGCTTCGCCTCGGCCGCGGCTTTGGTCAGCGCGCGAGCCTCCTGAATCGTGTGCGTGAGCGGCTTTTCGCAGTAGACGTGCTTGCCGGCTTTCAGCGCCGCCATGCTCGCGACGGCGTGAACGTGATCGGGCGTGGCGACAACGACGGCATCGAGGCTCTTGTCCTCATCGAGCATCTTTCTGAAATCTTTGAAGCGTTTTGCATTGGGGAACTTCTTCGAGGCGGGAGCGGAGTGCTTTTCGTCCACATCGCAGAGCGCGACGATGTTCTCGCTCTGAAGTTGCGAAATATCCCACTGTCCTTGTCCGCCCAAGCCGATGCCGGCGATGTTCAGCTTCTCATTCGGCCCTTTCTGGCCGGCGCCTCCCAGCACATGCGGCGCTAGCACCGACACGGTAGCGGCTAGCCCTGCGGCCTTCAGGAAGCGACGGCGCGAAAAGGATAGATCATGATTCATGATGGTGACCTCAGATGCATGACGATCCTGGATTGAGCCAAAGATCGATCGGCCGTGCGACATTTTTCGGGTGAAAGGGCAGGGAAACTTTGCGGCCCTTGCCGGCGGACGCATAGCCAGCGTAAAGGGCCTCCATGACAAGGCGCCCGTCTTCGCCGGTGGCGTCCAATTTGGTTTTGCCGCGAACTGCGCCGGCGAAGTGACGCATTTCCTGTGGAAAGCCATAGTTCCACAGCTCTTCATAGACGGGATAGCTCCAGCCTTTGGTCGTCGGAGCTTTCTCGACGGCGTAACCGAACCCATACTCGCTGTAGGTGGGAATGGCGTTGCCCATGTGCAGATCGGCGTACGTTACGCCGCCTTCGCCGTAGACTTCGATGCAATCGTCCATGCCGCCGCGGCGAGCCCAACTGTCTTCGACCATTCCCACAGCTCCGCCATCGAATTCAAGAATGCAGATCGAATTGTCCTCGCCACGCGTTTTTTCACCGTGAACGTACGTGCCCATCTGACAATAGACGCTCTTCAACGCCGGCCTGCCCAGAAACCAACTGCAGAACGCGATGCCGTGGCAGCCCATGTCCATGAACACGCCGCCGCCGGACAGGTTCACGTCCCAGAACCACGGGCTATGCGGGCCGAAATGTTTTTCGCTCTGCTTGACCAGATACACTTTGCCGAACGCGCCTTGGTCGGACATTTCCTTGGCCTTCACGTACTTGGGCGTGAAGAAAAGCTCCTCCGCATACATCAGCAGCACGCCGTGTTTGCGGCAAGCGTCGATCATGGCGTCGGCTTCTTCGAGCGTCATGCACAGCGGTTTTTCGCACACGACATGCTTTCCCGCTGCCGCGATGTCAAAGGTCATCTGCGCGTGAAGGCGATTGGGCGCGGTGATCGTAACCATGTCGATGTCGGTCTGGCGAAGCATTTCGCGATAGTCGCGATACACGCGGGGGATGTCGTACTTTCGCGCCAGTTCATCGGCGTGTCCGGCGGTGGGGGATGCGACGGCGACGATCTGGGCAGCATCGGGGATCATCTGGAAGGAGGCCGCGTGAATGTCTGCCTCGAACCCCGAGCCGATGATTCCCACGTTCACCTTGCCGTTCGTGGGCATGTTCGAACTCCGATTAAGTGGAGAAAAGTCCGCTATGGCTTGAGCAATTTCAGCGCTTCACCCAGATTCACGGCCGACGGTATGACATCATGAATGTTGAGCAGATCCAGAACGTCGTGAATGCTCTCGGGCATGCGGACCAGAACCAGCTTTCCGCCGTGTTCATGACACTGCATGTAAGCATTCATGAGCACTCCAGCGCCCGCCGACGAGACGTAGCGGACACCTGCCAGGTCGATCAGAACCGTGTAGTTGCCGCTGCCGAAGATGCCATGCAGGTGCGACTCCAATTTGTCGAAAGTGTTCACGTTGATGGCGCCCGTGAGCAGCAGCAGCGGAATCTTGCCTTCAACGATGGTTTTCTCGATCCTGAGTTCTTCGCCGGGCATAGCGGGTTGTCTCTCCACTTCACGCCTCCTGATTTGGTACTGGGTGAGCGGTATTTGGTACTTGGTATTTTGCGGTCACCGTACCAAGCACCACTCACCAAGTACAAAGTACCGATCAAAAACACTTCTCAATAACCTCCTGCATGGCTTTGCACGCGACGAAATTGCGCAGCGCATAGCCGCAGACCTTCAAATTCTCCTCGGAGAAATCCAGATTCTTGCCGCCGCTGGGATGGACGTCGTTCTTGCCGAGCAGGGTGCCGTTCCAACCGGTGCCAGGCTGGCGAGCGATGATTTCGGCGTGAAAGTCCGTACAGGGAATTTTCTTCTCGCTGGCGAGTTTCTGGATCGCGACGTTGAACTCGGCGACCTTGGCGTCCTTGCTCAAGATCGGCGGGATCGTCGAGAGAATCGGCACGCAACCGGCATCCAGGCAGGCGTCCACCAGCGCGGCCATGTTCTTTTGATATTCGGAAAGCGCCACGCCTTTGTTCACATCATTCGTGCCGTACATGATGACGGCAATTTCCGGCTTTTCGGCAGACAGGATAGTCTTGATTTTGCTCAGACCATCGGCGGCAGTCCAACCGGAGTAATTGCAGTGTTCGACGCCTTTGCGCTCGTTCATGGCTTTGCGGTCGATGCGGCCAAGCAACGTGTCCCAGTTTCCTTTCGGTTTTTCCCAAGCCAATCCGGCGAGAAAGGCTTTCGTGTACGTAATGGAATCGCCGATCTGGCTGACGCTGCCTTTCTGCGCGATGCCTTTAGCGTGAACAGCTTTCATTGCGCCAACCCACGTCTCTTCGGCTGGGCACGCCAAAGTGAACAGCGCCAAAAATAAGACGGCAAAGCGGGCGTTCATTGGCCACCTCAGACACGAACTTCGGCTTAACGTTTGGTGCATTCTACAGCAGGCAAGGTAACGCAGAAACGGAAAATTGTTCTGAGGAATCACGCGCGAAGCCGACAGTCGCCGCACCCGCAAAAGGGTGGTAGCCGGGTCAATTCCAGCAGTGACCTATCGGAATGGATTGTCGTATTCCATGCGGCGCAGCAATTCGGCAGCGGTCCGGCCAATGGGCCCGCTTGGGTCCAGGCGCTTGACGTGCTCAAAATCGGAGCGCGCGCCCTTGCGCTCGCCTCGCCGCAAACGACGTTCAGCCCTGATCAGCAGCGGAACGGGATCTCTGGGCTGCAAATGCATCAAGACCGTGGCGATACGTTCTGCGTCGAGCATCTTCTTTTGATGATCAAAGAGCGCGAGAAGGTTGTTGCACATGCGGGCGAGGATGTCGCGCGCCGGCGTGGCTTTGAGGTGCTCTTCAGCGACGAACGTCTGTCCCGACGCTTCGACTTGCTGTCTGCATTCATCGACGTTCAGCGGACGCGCACCGTTAAATGGGTCGATCAGCACGAAATGCTCGCCTCCATCGCTCGTGACACATACGCGAACGATGAAGTGCCCCGGCAGGCCCACGCCGTCGGCCTTCAGATGCAGTCTGCGTGCGATGGCGAGGTACAGGACGGAAAGGGCGATCGGAAGTCCCGTGCGGCGCTCCAGCACATCGGGAAGGTAGCTGTTGCGGTCGTTGTAGTAGCTGTCGGCGCTGCCGTGGAATCCCTCTTCGCGCCAAAACTCACCCAGGCAATTGATGAATTCCGTCGTGCGCTCGTACGCCGCTTTGCGCTCGTCTTCACGCGCCAGGTTGAGCTTTTCGCAAATGTAATCTCCGGCGCGCTGGGCCAGGACGTCGATGTCGTGCAGGACTTGCTGCGCCGCCAGGTTGGGATAGGGAAGGCGGGCGAGAAGCGCGGCGCCATTTTCGACTGCATAGTCGCGCTTTTCCCGGATCAGCCCAATGTAAATCTGGCGGCCGACTTCATCGGGCACGAGCATGCGGATCAGCCCTTTCGCCATGAGCGACGTGTGCTCATTGCGTCCGGCGG
This sequence comes from Planctomycetota bacterium, assembly GCA_036504595.1. GTDB lineage: Bacteria > Planctomycetota > SZUA-567 > H5-PLA8 > H5-PLA8 > DASXUX01. Next base: position 70,797 of record DASXUX010000109.1, read on the forward strand.
CGGCATGCGTGAGAGCGGCCAGAGCGTCGTGCCCCAGAGTCAGCAATTCGCGCGAGATCTCCGCCCGGCGCTCGGCATCCACATCTTCGCAAAGACTGAGCAGAAAATAGGCGCGCACGCGGCGGCGGTAGAGTTCACCCGCCGGTGCGGGTAACTCGTGCGGATCGATCGGCATTAACGGCAGCGGGTCCATGACACTCTTAATTTGTAGTGCTCGGCGCGGCAGTCAAGGCGGAATTCGCCCACGTCGGCTAATAAAGGGCGTCACAAAAAAACTCCGGCCCAAAGGCCGGAGGTTCTTGAGGACAGTTTTTTTGTGCAGCCAACGACTATGCGGCAACGGTTTCCTTCTGAGCGTCGGCCTTGCCGGGCATCGGAATCGTCTGGCTCTGCAAGCCGATCTTCGCACAGATGAAATAGAGCACTGCGCCGACAATGAACGCAGCAACTGGAGCTGCCGGAACGGGCACGCCGAGATTCGGCAGAATGCCAACCACAAAACCAAGCGCCCAGGCAATCCAACCAGCCGGGTTGAAGCCGGCGCGGGGACCATTCCACGTGCCGCCGCAGAGCAGGTAATCGACCATCATCGCGCCGCAGATCGGTCCGAAGGACGCGCCGATGATCACGAACACCGGGATAACCTGTCCCGCGTAACCGGTCACCGCCAGAATGATGCTTACCGCCGCTCCGATGCCGACTGAGACGAATGGGTTCACGTTCGGCAGAGTCGTCTTAAAGCTGTTAGCGGCGATGAAGGATGAGAAGCAGGCGGGCGGGAAAGCGGCAACGGCGAGCAGGAACATAACCCATTTGGCCGCGTCTTTACCCAGCACCACCGGGATGAGGTTGAAGGAGTCGAGGATGAAGCCCCATTTCTTTGGATCTTTGTCCGCTGTGGCTGCGTCCGTGGCGACCTTCGCGAGATCGGGGGAACCATAGACGCCAGCGACGATAAGCATTGAAAGCCCGGCCGTGACGATGATGGCCAACGCGATACCGATCAGGCCGCCCATGCTCACATCGTTCTTGTCGCGGCTGTTGGTACCGAAGTCCACGCCCGCGGCGCCTGCCGTAGCGAAGAAGCCGACCACATAGGTCAGGACCGCCGCAATGATGCCGATGGAGTTCAACGCGGTCAGCGGCATACCGGCGTCTGGATTCGCGGCCTTGATGGCGGCTGCGACGGTCTGCTGAGCCTCACTCAGTTTCGCGGGGTCGAAGGTGGCAAGGCCGCCCGCGGTCTTGGCGAACAGCACGATGAGCGTGATCAGCGGAATCAATGGCAGGTAAGTGGCGACCTTTGCGACGTACTGAATGCCTTTGAGACCGACGAACGCCGCCAGAATGCCCCACACGACCATGAGTATCCTCGCATCTACAGGGATCACCGCGCTCAACGCCAGCGCGGAGAAAAACGTATTGACACCGAGCCAGCCGAACTGGAGCACGCCCATCAGGAAGCCGGGCATGATGAATCCGCCCGTGGCGCCAAAGGTTGACGTGCCGACGATGTAGAGCGGCAACCCCGTCTTTAGGCCCAAGAGGCCCGGCACCAAGTAGAAGAGGAAATGGCAGATGAACGCCGAGACAACCAGGCTGATCAGCGCCAGCCCGACTCCCTGGGACAACGTGCCCCCAAGATAACCCTGTTGTGTGGTCGTGGCACCGCTCCAGAACACGAACCACAAAAAGATGCCCGCGTAGGTCGGGGCGGTATTCTTGTACCAAGGCGCCCGGTTACTGACCGGGTTGGGCGTTGCGCCGGAAATGTATGACGGCAACTGATCGCTCATGTCTTCGGTTCCCCCTTGTTTGAGAGTGGCTTACTTAGTGTCTACACGTCTCCTGCGCCTACTTCACACGCTATTCCGAAACTTTCGCAGCCACAACGAATTGGCGCGATCCAAACGGGGATCCGACCCCGCGCTTATCGAAAACGTTCAGCGTGCCTGCGCCCACAGCGCAAACTGACCAAACGGCCACCCGGTGGCTGACACGCATCCGCAACAACAGATTTAGGCCGTTATTCATAATCAACGCTATATTTTTGTCTAGGGCTTCTTTCAGCAATCTTTTCGCTCGCGCCGAAGCTCCTGCTGCACGTGGTGCGTGAGTCCCGGGTGCCTGCTTCGATTTTGCGTCTCAAGGCTGGCGTATTATAAGGTTTATTGAACGGCGGGGCACGCATGCAGCCATTTGAACGAGCGGAAATCATTCTCCATTCACAGCGCGTGTTGAACAGCTTCAAGCGCTGGACGGGACGTGAACTGATGCCGCGAACCGGTGACGCTGCGGAGCAGTCGCGTGATCTGTTTGAGGCGCCCTTCGTGCTGGTTTCGGACGGCTCGGAACCGGACCCGATTCTGAGCTACGGCAATGCGGCCGCGCTGAAGCTCTGGGAAATGTCCTGGGAAGAACTCACGCGCATACCATCGCGGCAGACGGCTGAACCTGTGCACCAGAACGAGCGCGCAGGCTTGATGGCCGAAGTCGAGGCGCATGGCTTTATCGACAGCTACAAAGGCGTGCGAATTGCCAGCAGCGGACGACGCTTCCGGATCGAACAGGCCGTTGTGTGGAAGGTGATCGAAGAAAACGGGCGGTACATCGGTAAGGCCGCGACATTTTCGAAGTGGGTCGATATCTCCTGATCGAGCGCCTCACGTCTTACCGCAGAGGACGCGGAGGACGCAGAGGACGCAGAGGTCTCTTGAAGTTCTCTGTGACCTCTGTGGCAAATCTCGTGGACTCCTCAATCAGACGATCATGCACGCGTCGCCGTAGCTGTAGAAGCGGTATTCGCTGGCGACGGCGTGTTCGTAGGCGCGATGGATGAAATCGATGCCCTCGGTGCTGCCGGGTGCGGCGAGGGCGCAAATCAGCATCAGCAGGCTTGAGCGTGGCAGGTGGAAGTTCGTCAGCAGCGCGTTGGCGACGCGAAACCGATAGGGGGGGAAAACAAACAGGTTGGTCTCGCCCGACAGCGCTCTAGAGGTGATACCTTTCTCCAGCGCCGGTGCTAAGCCGCCTTCGAGCGCGCGCAGACTGGTGGTGCCAACGGGAATGACGCGCCGGCCGGACGCTTTCGCTGCCGCGACGGCTGCGACGGTTTCTGCTGGAATGTAGAACGGTTCCGGATCGACAAAGTGCTTTTCTACCTCGTCCGCTTTGACGGGGCGGAACGTTCCGGGGCCGACGTGAAGCGTCAGATACGCCTGCTCAACCCCGCGCGCTTTCAGTCTTCCCAGCAAGTCCTCGGTGAAATGCAGTCCGGCGGTCGGCGCGGCGACTGCGCCGGGCGTCTGAGCGTAGATCGTCTGGTAGCGTGTCTTGTCGAACTCCGTCGATGGCCCGGGCGCGCGCTGAATGTACGGCGGCAGGGGGACTTCGCCGTGCTGCTGCAGGATGTGCTCAAACTGATCCGGCGCGCAGTGGAAGGCGACGACATCGCCCGCTTCGCCGCAGCGTTCCAGCAGCGAAACCTGGCATCCGCCGGTCAGTGTAAAGGTCTCGCCGATCTTCAGTTTGCCGCCGGACTTCATCAGGACGCGGTGGCACGTTTGTGTCCGCGCGTCTTTTTGCGCGGACTCAAGCGTGCCCTCGCCGGCTTTTGGCTCTTGGCTCTTAGCTCTTGGCCTGTTGGCGTCCGCGTGAGCACGGGCTTCCGGCGGGAGCAGGAGAAACTCCACCTTGCCGCCGCTGACATCGCGCACTCCGCGCAGCCGCGCAGGGATGACGCGCGTGTCGTTGAAGACCAGCAAATCGCCGGAGCGAAGGAGATCGGGGAGTTCGCGCACGAAGCGATCCTGCCAGCAGCGCGATGAGCGATCGAGCAGCAGCAGGCGCGATGCGTCGCGGTCCGGGAGCGGTTGCTGCGCGATCAGTTGGTCGGGAAGATGGAAATCGAAATCGGAAGTCTTCAAGCCTGGCCCATGTCCTGTGCGACGGGTCTATGTTAAGGCAAAAGCCTTTATGCTGCCACCTCAACGTCCGCAGTGCGCCTTGCTGGCGAGAATCGCTTGCCTCACCTCACCAAAGAGCCGAATATCACTGCATGATAAAACGCGAAACGGAGCTCTACGAGCCGCTCAAAGAATACTTTGAGACGCAGGGATTCGATCTGGGCGCGGAAGTGCACGGCTGCGATCTGGTCGCGCGGCGCGGCGACGAACTTGTCGTCGCCGAGATGAAACGTGTGTTCAACCTGGACTTGGTGCTTCAGGGCATCCAGCGCCAAGCGTTGACGGAAACTGTGTTTCTTGCCGTCGAGGAACCGCGCGGGCGAGCGCGGCGGCGCTGGCGGGGCATGCTGAAACTATGCCGGATGCTCGGCCTGGGATTGCTGACCGTGCGGTTCCGGCGCGGACGCAATGCGGCGGCGCATGTGGACGTGTGGTCCGAGCCCGCTCCGTATAAGCCGCGGCTGAACGTGCGCAAGCGGACGCTGTTGCTGCGGGAATTGGACGGACGGTCAGCGAATTTCAACGTCGGCGGCTGCACGCGCCGGCCGATCGTCACGGCCTACCGCGAGGAGGCGCTGCGGCTGGCCTCGCATCTCGGGCGTGGCGGCCCCACGCGCGTCAAGCAGCTTGCGCAGGCCGCTCAAAGCGGCAAGGCTCAAAGCATCCTGCAGAAGAATTTCTATGGCTGGTTTGAGCGCATCGAGCGCGGGACGTATCAATTGACTCCAGCAGGAAGCAACGCTCTGGAAAAGTACGCGGAAGTAGTGCGCGCGCTGGGGGCATAAGCGGCTTGCTCTTAGCTTTTAGCTCTTGGCTCTTGGCCGTGACCGAATTGCGCGTTGAATGTGACTTCTATTTCCCTCCAACGGTAATAGCGAACAGGCCAAGTCGTCCGCCCATCTAACCGCTGGTTACAGGCAAGGGGGTACTATGTTCCTAGTACGTTGCGCGCTCGTGTTTGCGGTTGCCAGCCTTGTCGCGGGGCTCTCGGCTGAAGAGAGCGAGATGCAGCCGTACACAGAGAAGATTCCGGGATTTGAGGTTGAGTTCGAGATGGTCCCGATTCCCGGGGGGAAGTTCGTCATGGGCAGCCCCGAAGCTGAAGCCGACCGCAAACCGGAGGAAGTGCAGCACGAGGTTGAGATCGCCCCCTTCTGGATGGGTAGGTATGAAGTGACGTGGCCGGAATATTGGATTTACGCCTCAAAACGCGATATCAAAGATAAAGAGCGCGCGAAGATCGACCTGAACGGGCAACCCGAATCGGAGAAGCTGGCCGATGCAGTCTCGCGCCCGACTCCGCCATACCCGGATATGATCATTGGCTATGGATCGGATTGCTACCTGACGAAAGGCCTGCCGGCGTTTTGCTTCACGCATCACGCGGCCTTGGAATATTGCCGCTGGCTTTCGGCAAAGACACAGAAGACATACCGTCTGCCAACGGAGGCCGAATGGGAATACGCGTGCCGGGCGGGAGGCAAGACGGTTTATTCGTGGGGCGATGATCCTGCGAAAGCCGGCGAATACGCGTGGCTGGCGGAGAACTCCAACGGCAAAACTCAATTGGTTGGGCAGAAGAAACCGAACGCGTGGGGCTTATACGACATGCACGGCAATGTCGCGGAATGGTGCATGGACCTGCATCAGAAGGACGCGTACACGATTCTGAAGGAGAAACTTTGCCCTGTGATCCTGCCGACGACTGCCGAATACCGCTACGTCGTCCGTGGTGGCTCATGGCGAGACAAGCCCGAGCAACTTCGCTCGGCCGCGCGCTTCGCCAGCGACCCGGAATTCAGCAGGCGCGACCCGCAGCTCCCGCAGAGCTTCTGGTGGCACACCGATGCTCAAAACGTCGGCTTCCGACTCGTCCGCCCGCTGAACGAACAGCCAAATTTGGTCAAATTCAGGTCGCCGATCGTGCCGAAGAGCAACAGGCAGGAGAACTGACGAACGGCAGAGGTCAGGCTAACGGAAAATCAGCTGTGTAAGCTGGCGTTTGGTCAGCGTTGCGCGCGCCATGTTGACATTATGGAATCTCGGGTCGCTCGTTACTTCCTTGCCAACCCAGTCCGGCAGCATCGGAAGTTTCGCGCGGGCGGAGTGGAGTTCATATTCAGCCAGCCACAGGCCGCGGTGCTTTCCGAGGAACTGGTCGATCTCCCAGCCGTCCCATTCATAACGGATCTTCTCGATGACGCGCGAGCCGCAGAGTTTCAGCAGGCGGCGGGCGTCGGCCACTGGAATCGGGTATTCGTATTCGGCTCGCACGCGCAGGCCTTTGCCTTTGATCGTCAGAAATGCAGCACGGCGGCGGTTCTTGTCGGTGCTGATGCGCGCGCGGATCACCGGCTTGGCGCAGAGATAACCCTGGATGAGTTTCCGGCCTTTCGGCAGGCGCGGCAGGAGTTTGGGATTAACGAGGAACTTGTGCTCGATTTCGGTGGACATGGCGACGCGGAAGCTCCCCCTCACCCCTAACCCCTCTCCCTCGCGGGGGGAGGGGAACCGGAGAAGCGCGCTTCGGCGCTCGCGCTACGTGGACATAACGATGCGTGAACCGCCCCCTCACCCCGCACTCGCTCCGCTCGTGTCCGCCCTCTCCCGCGAGGGGAGAGGGAACTGCTACTTTGTCGTCTTTGGGGGCGTCGCAGGTTTGCTTTCCAGCTTCTTCTTAATGAGCTGTTCCAAGTACTTGGCTTCGCGCTTCATGTCTTCGTCGCCGGGGTTGCATTCGATCGCAACTTTGGCGGCGGCAAGAGCGTGCTCGTATGCGTCCACCTTGTAGGCTTCGTAAACGACGGTGAAGTACGAGGGGCGCGACTTGATGTACTTGGTGAAAACGCGGTACTGCGCGACGAATTCCTGCGGCGTGACGAATCGCGCGCTGCGGCCGAGCGTTTCGGCCACGTCGGTGGTCAGGCGCGCCCAGTTGCGCGTTTGGGCGAGCTTGAACACATCATCCACATCGGTCCACCGTGGAGGCTTCGCCAGGAAGTCTCCGAAGAGGCGCGATGCGATCATGCCGTATTCGGCGGACGAGAGCGAACCGAACTGCCGGGCGTGTTCGGCGGCTTTCAGCATCGCGTCGGTCAACTTGACGGCTTCTTCGCGGCGCCATTTTTCGGGTGGATCGTCCATATCGAGAGCCTCGCCGATCGCCATCGAGTACGACGGTAGAGCGAGGCGAATCCACTTCCAGTCTTCCTCCTCTCCGTCCTTCCGACGCATGTGATTGCGTTTGACGGCCGGGTCGGGGAACGGGCCGGGCTTGAGCAGTTCATCCACGAAGCGTTGCTGGCCATACTTGCCAGCGTAGAACAGGCCGAGCGAAGCGTACTTGCGCATGAAGTCGTTGAAGTCGTCGTCAGCTTCAAACAAAGTCGTGCTGTAGAACCAGGTGAGCAAGCGTTCGAGGCGTTTGAGCGACGTGACTTCCGCATCGTTCGGTTTCTTGCCGTCGTGGATGAGGTCCTGCATTTTCTTGTACGTGGTGGTCAGCCCGCCGGCGTGATCGATCTTGAAGGCGCCTTTCTCCGCGAACATTTCCATTTCGGGCTGAAGCAGATCCCACGCTTCCCACGGCTTATCGACCGTCGTGAGCAGGTTCGCGACCTGCATGCGCATGCTCAGATACTTGATGCTCTGAGGATCTGTGAGGAGTTCTTTGAGCTCCGTCCGCAGTCCTTTTAGAGCGTCATACGATTTCTCGTTGTTGTGGACCTCGCGCCACATCAGCGCGATGCGGAACTGCTCGCTCATGCGGGATAGACGTTCGTCGGGAGCGAGCTGTTTGATGGCCTCGTTGGTCCACTTGATGGAATCTTCGACTTCGTGCACCCAGCCGTACAAGCCGGCCAGTTCAGTGCAGTTCTCCGGCACGCGGTCGCCTTTTTCGATCATCTTGGTCATCGTTTCGATGCCCAGCGCGTAGAAGTGGAAATGCCAGTAGCTCTGCACGCGCTCCATCGCCTCGCCGTACTCCCGATCGACGTACATGCGCGAGGAGAGATAGTACGGCGTGCGGGTGGGCTCGCCGTTGAAGCGGAACAGGAACTGCAGGCTCTTGGGATCGAAGCGCATCGTGTTCTCGTCGTCGTACGCGCGGAATGCGGCTTCGATCACGCCATCCAGCGACTTGTTCGTGAACTGGCGCGGCGGTCCGGTATCGAGGACGAAGAACCGGTAGGGATCTTCCTTCGTGGGGTGCTCGACCCATCCGCAGGCGGCGTGCTGCGGCAGGCCCATGACGTAGCTGAGCTTTCCCTGTCGGCGCGTGAGATTCATGAAGAATTCGGCCAGATCGTCGCAGTCGCCGAAGTAGCGGCCGGCCATCAGGCGCATCAGAGATTCGTATGTTGTTTGATGAATATCGCCGGAGTGGGCCCGGGAGCCCAGCAGGAATGGATGCGACGTAATCGGACTGTCGAGCGCGTATTCGAAGAAGTAGCGGAAATACAGGTGCATATAGTCGGGGGTCGGCAGCACCTTGGCGAGCTGATCGAGGAATTTCTCCATCGCCGCAACACGCTGCGGACCTTCGGCGATCTTGCTGAAGTCGGTAATGTCAACGCGGCCGTAAGGCGTGATGAGGCTGCGGGAATCGGCCAGCAGCGTGAGAATCAGGACGTGCGGCGGCAGGTGCCAGACGGGCGGGCCGAAGCCTTTGCGGGTGCGGTACGCATCGTCTATATTTGAGATCTCCATCCGGACAGCTTTATCCCACACCGCGCGATCAAAGGTCAATTTCTCCGTGGCCATGTCGCAGGTGGCGGTCACGCCGACAGCCTGGTGCGTCATGCGGATCGTTTTTGGCTTTGGGTCGGCCGGGAACGCGGCGAGCTTTCCGGGAAAATCATTGAGGACAAACAGGCAGTCCTTTTCGTCGTCGGGATTCTTGATTGCAAAGGTCGTGAGATCGGCGGCTTTGTCGTAGATCCGCCAGACGGAGTGGTCTTCGTACGTCCGCATTTCTTCGGCTTCGTCGCCGGCGGGCGTGGTGCCATTGAAGCGCGGATGGACGTTGCTGATCTTGTCATACGCTTCGCGGTAATCGGCGAGCTCCTTCTTCAGGCGCTTGTCGATACCAGGCAGATTCGATTCGGCGTAGCCTTCGGCAATGACCTGCCGCACGAATTCGCCGGGAAGGTGATCGTTCCAGTCTGCCTTCTTGTAGGCCGCGTGGATGGCGACGGCGACGACGCGGCGGACGTCTTCGTCCGATTCCTTATCGCTCTCGACGGCTTTCTCCAGCGCCTCGGCTTTCTTCGCGAAGTCGGCCTCGACCTCTTTTTCGCCTGAGGTCTTCGACGCGGTCTTTCCGGTGTACAGCCGGTCGCCCAGGAAGATGTACTCGACCCCGTCGGCGCCGGCTCTGCGAGCGGAGACCAGCGGCGCTTCATCGCGCGCATCCCACAGTTCGTCGGACAGCACCCCGGCCTTCTGCATGGCTTCGCCCAGCGCGAGCGCATGCGTCAACACACGGAGCGGGCGGGCGTGCTTGCCGGGCGTTTCTCCCTGCGGGCGACGGCCGACGATATCGGCGATGTCGATGAGGAACCGGTTGGCTCCGACTTCCAGGAAATAGCTCTTGCTGAGGGCCGTACGCGACAACCCGAGTCGCACCGGCTTCCCATCCAGGGTCAGGCCGATGGTGTCGCCGTCCAGTTTGCCGACGGAGACCGTCTTCTCGACGCTCGCGAGCATGATGGCGATTCGTTGGAGCGTTTCGGCTTCGGCTGGGGGAAGCTTGCGGCTGCGCTTCTCCTCAGCTTCCAACTCGCGTTTGAGATCATTGAGGCGCGCGACGAGGGGCTTGAGGTCGGCGTTGGCTTCATCGAGCGCGCCGATGCGGCGCTGAAGCTTCTGTTTGGCGTCGGCATAACTGTCGCCGCGCGCCTTCATCCGTTCGCTCTTGGCGGACTCCAGGTCCGCGGCGCGTTTCTGCAGCACGACAATGCGGCGTTCGACTTCGGCGTCCATCAGTGGCGGTTTTTCAGCAATGAAGCCGGACAGTGCCGTGGCCCGTGCGCCTGCGTCCTCGATCTTTCCATCCGTGTACAGCTTCTCGGCGGCGGCCATCTCGTCGGCAACGGTTTTCTTTTTGCGCTGCAACTCCAGGGCAGTCAGGCGGGTGAGAAGCGCATCGACTTTGCCTCGCAGAGCGGTGTTGTCGGGATTTGCCGCTGCATACAGAGACTTGCGGGCCTCGAGCCTGGTGCGGGTGCTGCGCGGGTCTTTTTCGGCTGCGGCAAATGTGCTTTCAAGCTGGTCCACTTCGCTCTTCAGATCGTTGAAGCGCTTGATCTGTTGCTCCCAGCGCTCCATTTTCTCCTGCGTGAGCGGCTGCGTGCTGTTCTTGATGCCGCGCTCGGCAGCAATGGCTTTTTCGTACGCGGCGTTAATATCGGCTTCGGAAAGAGCGACTTCGGCGTTGCTGAGCGTCGCCTGGATTTCATCTTCGATGCGGTGGCGCTCCATCCCGTTGCGGATGGAAACGCCGACGAATCCGAGCACGACCAGAACGACGCAGGCCGATGCGCCCACGACGACTCCGCGCGAGCTTTTCGGCGGCTTCGGCGCGGGTTTGGCAAAGGGCGAGCGGTAGGGCATGCGCGGCATCCGCGGAGGCGCGGCTGCGGTCGCGTCTTCCGCTGCGGCTTCCGGCTGAACGCTCGCCGGGTCGGCGGCGATGTCCATGCTCTGCGCGGCCAGGTATGCGGGTGCGGTTTCGGTCTGGACGACCTGCGCGGACGGAGCAGATTCTTGCGCGGGCGGCTGCATTTCCACGGCGGCCGGAATGGCCGACGACGGTGCTGGGGCAGGTTCGGCGTAGTACGCGGGCGCGGCCTCAGGCTGTGTCTCTAGCGTGGTTTCGGCGGGCATCTCCAGGTTGGCGTGCTGTTCAGGAGCGGCTCGCGTGTAAGCGACGGCCGCGGGAACGGGCGCGGGTTGCGGAGCTGGCGGCAGGAGCGGCGTGGGCACTGTCTGCGGCGCCTGGCACACGGGGCAGGCGAACGTGGTTCCGGCCTGTTGAGGAAGCGCACTTAAGGTGGTGCCGCATTTCGAGCAACAGAAGCAGATGAGATCAGAGGCCGGGATGTTGGTCATGCGCTGCTCCGAAATAGAGTCTGGAGTCTGGGGTCTGAGAGTCTGGAGTCTCAGAACCGGTACTGTAATTATGAAGGTTGGGCGCCGAACACGCAACCATTATCACGGACAGGGTTCGGGGTTCAGGTTTCTGGTTAAGGTCCGCGAACGAGAAATTAGAAACCAGGTAACCGTTCAGTTCAGCGCAAAAGAAACAGCCTTCAACACGGAGACGCAGAGAACACAGAGGTCACAGAGTGTTTTTTACCTCTATTATTTCTCTGTGCTCCTCCGTGTTCTCTGTGGCTTTGTGTTGAGAGCAGTTGAGCATCGCTCGCGAAAGATCGCGCGTTCAACAAGCAGTAGCGGCTGAACGGTTGCGGAACCCGGAACATCTGTTTTTTAGGCCCCGGCTTCACTGAACAATTTATAGCGCTGCTGCGGGCGGGCCAGTTCGCGGAAGGGGCGAAATGACGGGGCGAGAGCTTGGTCGTCGAAGTTGTCGCCGAAATGATAAAGGATTGTTTTCTTGCAGATCGCCGGGGGCAGGCTGAGGCATTCGGACAGCGTCGCGTGGACGGATTCGGGCTGATCGAAGAGCTGACAATCGTGAAAGCAAAGGCTGGCGCTTTCGAGCATGTGCGCGTATGCCGGATAATCGAAACGCGTGTCACCGGAGAAGAAAACGGAGTTGCCGCTGGCAGGGTCGGTGATGTAAAGGCCATAGCTTGGCCAGTCGTACTTGCGTTCGATGTGGATGTGATCGGTCGGGAATATCTCAAACACGTACGGGCCGACCGTAAACGTGTTTTTGCCGGGCTGGCAGGGAATCAGCGCTCGGATAAAGAAGTAGTCCTGCAATAGATTATAGCGGTTCTGGATCGTGTTCAGACCGCCCTTCAGCGAATGGTCCCACAGATTCACCAGGATGTTGATCGTGCTGATCAGCTCAGCTTTGTGCGGCTTGCCGGTTTTCTTATCGCGAAAAGCGAAGGTGTTGAGCAGCGCCATTTCTTCCAGTCCGCCGATGTGGTCGGCGTGCTGGTGCGTGATGAAGACTTTACGGACTGCAGGATAGTTGATGGTGCCAAACGGCGTGTGCAGGTATTCGAAGCCCGGCTGGTCCTTCAACTGGTAGAGCGCCTGCGGGCCGGTGACGCCGAAATCGACCATGAGTGTATCGTTCGGCGGGCGAGTCGGCGTGGGGCCGGTCCAGTCCTTCTCCCAATACTCAAAAAGGCAGTTGGAGTTGAGGTTACGTTTGGCGAAGGCGGACCCGACGCCCAGAAAGGTCATCGTCAGCATGGTGGCTCCTTAGGTCATAATAGACCTGTTGGCCGATGCGGCATGATAGCCGCAACAACAATATATCCTCAAAATAGCAGCGGCGCAAACTTCGCGATTGACATTTTCGTGACGGGACGCTACTGCTGCCGGTTAGTTCCATCAGAACGCATGTCGGCATTGAAGGAGGCGTGGCGATGCTCAACCTCAGAGAATTGGCGACGCGCGAATTTACCTCGACCGAGCGTGATAAACGGATGGCTCGGGTCTTCTGCGGCGTTTCGGCGGCTGGCATGCTGGCGATGCTTCTGATCAAACTGCCGCTGGTCGCCACCAACCAAGCAGAGTTGACGGTAGCGCTGACGTTGGCGGTGTTGATGTCGTCCTTAGTGGCGACGATGGGGTTTTTCGCGCATCGGCTCAGCTTTGGGACGCGGACGAATGCGTCGTTGTCGTCCGAGTGGGAAGCGCTCTTCTGCTCTCGCAAGTCCACCTGCAAAGCTATCTGCATCGGGTTGGGTCTGTTAACGCTGCTGCTGGGGATTTACGGCATTGGATCGGCGACCTTCACGCAGGCGCAGTTGGTGATCGCGGTGGAATGCGTGGCCTGCTCATCGCTGGCGTGGTATGTGGTCGCGATCTGCATCGGACCGACGGCGGCATGGCGGGATTAGCGAAGCTGCGGCGGACTACTGGCTTCCCAACGGTTCGAACTTAGGCCCGAGTAAGCCGGTCAGGATCGCGTCGCCGTTCGGTGAGACGCGGAATTCGGCGTATTGAGCGGAACTGTACGCGCTGGACTTTCCTTCCGGTATTGAGAAGCTCTCGACCCCGACTCTCGTCCAGCCGTTTTCTGCGTGATAGCGGAGGAGGTGCTCGTCGTCGGCGAGCTTCTCTCCTGCATGATACCGCACGAACTTGGCAACGTTGTCTTTATCCAAGGTGACGACGAGCGCGCCGGTTTGGCCGGGAATGGAAGGCACCTTTACCAGTGTCGCTGTCAAGTCATAGGTGAGCGTGAGCTGGCTTGGGCCACGAGGACCAGTGCTGATCTTCAACCGCATCGTGACGGTCTGGCCGGATCGCAGCAGACCTTCTTTCGACGCGATGATGCCGTTGAGCACCAGCAGGATGAGCACCAGCGTGCACCAGAAGAGGCGTGTTCTCATTGGGCGGCCTCCTGCGCTGGTGCGGGAGCCAGGCGCCACAGCACGAACCAGCCGCAAAGGAGCAGCAGGCCGGTGGCGGTGAGCACTCCAGCCATGGCCGTGAGCCTGATCTGGAGATTGGCGAACAGAATCGTGATCGAAATCAGCAGCAAAGCAAAGCCGGCGGCGACGAGCGCGCGTTCGGCGGCGGCGTGACCGAGGATCAAGAGCAGCAGCGCGGCCATGATTCCGGGATTGGAGAGCAGCGCGAGGATCAGAATGCCCACGTAGCTGGCCAGCAGCAGGCGGCGTTCGGTGGCCGTCTGTTCGTGGCCTGGTGGAGACTGTTGCGAGGCCCAGTGCGTCAGCCAGAGCAGGCCGATGGCAAGGCTGACTTGCGACGGCCAGAAGACGAACTCCGAAGGCGGGTGCCAGACGAAGGGAACCCGAATCGACATCGAGACCAGCGCAGCGCCAAAGCCAATGGCGAGCGCGAACCCCAGCGGCCGCAGAGTGGGGCGGGGACTCCAGACCGTGAAGACGCACAGCATTCCCAGCATCTCGACGAAAGCTAGTGCATGCAGGAGGTTAAACCGCGACCTCTCGAGATAGCTGATGTCATCGATTCCGCCGAGCACGATACACGACGCCACCAGCGGCACGAGAAAACGCTGGAGGGGATAGTCGTAGAGAATGTACAGCATCGCGGCCAATGCGACGGCTGCGGCGCTGAGAACCCGGAAACGTTCGAGGCTCAGTTCGTAGCGGTAGCTGTCGGCTACGCCGAACATCACCGCCCCGTACCCTGCCAGCAGCAGGGCAAGAGCGGCCTGTACGAAGAACTCATGTCGCACCACGCGCCGAAGCATGATCGCGCCGGTGCAGTAACCGAGACCGACCATGACGGCGCTGCCGTGTTCGGGCCGCAGCAGCGCGGTGATGAATCCGAGGAACGCTGCGGCGGAGAGCCATGCTCCGATGGCCGTCAGCGCTTTGATCGCCGTCTGGGCTTCAAAGGTGCGGCGGTGCAGGATTTCGGCAGCACGCGCCTTGTCATCGGCGGTGAGCAAGCCTCTTGTTTCGAGGTGCTCCATCGCGGCGCGAACCGTCACGGAGAGCGCACCGGTTTCAGCGACAGGAGCGGCATCGTTCGTGGGCGGAGTGGGTTCAGTCATGCAGAACCTCCGCCATGGCTTTGTGTGTGCGTTTCAGCCAGAAGATCGCGGCGCCAAAGACGAGCAGAATCAACAGGGCGAATGCGAGGAACTTCAGCGCATCGTCCACGCCGTGAAGTTCTTCGAACAGGATTCTTCCGATCAACGAGACAACTGTCGCGCAGATGCTCAGTGCTGCCAGCGCCAGCGCCGCGATGTCGGGCAGCGTGCTCCGGTATATCAACAAGCAGCCCGCGAGCGCTGCGGCGTTCAGGCCGGCCGCGGCGAGGCTCAAGCTGCCGGTGCCGCGGAAATCGAAGACGAGCCACTCGGTGGGAAAGAACAGGGCCAGCAGAATCGGGACGAGCAGGACGTGGCGTGACTCCCGGCCGCTGAGCCAGGCCACACCGCGCATGACAGCGCGTTCGCGGCAGGCGAGTGCCAGAGCGTCGATCGCCGCCAGCGAGATGCAAACCAGTGCGACTTTGTCGGCGTCGCCGAAGAGTGGAAGGAACTGCCAGAGCTTTGCTTCCATGACCAAGGCGACGGTGATGTTCAGCAGCAGCATCCACAGGACCCACACGCCGCTGCACTTGGACGCCAGCACCCAGCCGAAAATCAGCACGGTCCAGAGAGCAAAGAGTTGCCAGGCCGGAGCGCCCGTCGGGTAAATCGTGCCGATCAGCAGCAGCATGGCGCCGACCAGAACGCAGGAGGCAAGCAGGAGGACTTTTCCGCCGATTTTGTCCAAGCCCACTCGCCAGGCGCCCACAGCGGCGGCAACCAGGAGCAACTCGACGCCGCCAAGCTTCGCGAAGCGGCCGAGGTTCTCCCAATTGCCGACGACGAAGCAGAGGATGCCAGCCAGCACGAGGAGAACGCCGAGGACGAGCAGCAGGATCGAGAACGAGCGGCGCCACTCGACGCGGCGGCGCAGCCATTCCATTCCGGCCGCGCGAGCCGGCGCGCTTAGCACGCCGCGTTCGTGCAGGCCGTGGATCAGGCCGGCGTGCGCCGGTTGATCGAGCGGGTCGTTGGACATGATGCGAAGATACTAAGGCATATTTCCATGTGTGCCACTACTGGTCTGAACTCGATTCATCGCGCTTTCCAGCAATAGTTTCGCCAGCCTTTCAGGCAGAAGTGCGACAGGAAAATAAGCAGTGTCAAGGAACAGAGCGCCATCGGAACGTTCAGGCGTCGAATGCACAGGTCCAGCGGCCATGCGGGCGTCGAGAAGAGCCAGAGCACGGCGAAAACCGCGAAATGCAGCGCCAGAAGCAAGCTGCAAAGCCACGTAGGCAGACGCGTGAGTGCGCCTGCGCCGATCACGAACAGGAGCAGCAGCGTGGCGTAGGAATTCTGATGGTTGATAGTCGAGGCAGGCTCGAACATCAGGACGATCCAGACTGCGAGGCTGCCGATGGCGATGGTAAGCAACCAGTTGACGGCAGGGTTCAGGGTTCGGGGTCCAGGGCTCAGGGTCGAAAGGCAACGGCGCGAGGCGGCAGCAATGGCGAGAATCAACCCGATGCACACGACGTCCAGCGCCGGGAACAGGCCGAAAAACTGGCTTTCGCGCAAGCCTGAAATCGTCCAGGCTGCGGGCATATCGCAAAGCCGGCGCAAGTTGGCGAGCTTGTTTTCCTTCCATTGGGACAGCGTCAGCGAAATGTATTGTTCGCGCAACACTTGCCCGAACGTGCGCGGCGATTTGTCATTCTCGACGCCGGCCAGATGCCACCTCAGCAGGCGGTCGCCGGGCGGCGCGTAGAACTTCTGGTACATCGCCCAAGGCGCGTAGAGCAGCAGCGCGAAGGCTGACGCGATGGCGACGGACTTCACCGAGCGCAGCGCGAGAGGAATTCCAAGCAGCAGCAGAGCCAAAATCGTGAAGGCCGCTCCGCCATGCGCTAGAAAAGCCAGCATGGCGGCGGTTGCTGCGGCGGTCGCGCGTCCGGCGGTCAAGGGTTTGCGCCGAAGCAGCGAGGGGAGCAGAAAGACGATCGAAAAAACAAGCAGGGAGGCCGCGAGCAACTTCGGCCAGACGAAAATGGAGTTCACGAAGAAGAATCCGCTGCTCAGGCACGCCAACACCACGATCAGCGAGCGGCGGACCGAAAAGCAGAGGGCTCGGCACAGCGACCAGACCGCTGGCACCCACATGCACTGAAGGAGGGTCGCCAGCACCTGGTACTGGCGGCTGAAATTGTCCCCCGCCAGAAGCCGAACCGGACGTTGCACAAGCACGAGGCAGGTCTGCAGGGGCGGCCGGTCGCTGCTGAGCCAGTCCTCAAAAATGATCCGCGTCTCCTCGCCGCGCCACAGGCGATTGGCGAAGATCCAGGGAATCATGTGATCGCTCGGCAACCGGTGCATAAACCGGTTGCACGCGGCCTCGAAATAATTTGGCGGTTCATTCTGAAAGGCCGTGAGCATGCAGACGTACATGCTGGCCGTTAGAAACATCAACAGCAGCGGCAGCCACGTATCGGACCAGCGCAGCGCCGGCACCCAGGCCTCGCGATCGCGGAACGCTTTCCGCCCAACGAACAGTTCGCGCACGGACACCGCAAGCACCAGGAGACTGACCAGGTGGCCGAGTCGCGAGTTCAAGACGTACGGCCAAAAGACCATGTACGAGACGAGAGCCGCGAAGACCAGACAGAGCGGAAGCAGTAGCGTGGGCGCGAGTTTCCGCCGCTGCAAGACCCAGCGCAAAGGCGCCAACCCTGTTGCGATCAGCAGTCCGCCGTGGAGGACGATCAGAAAGAGGTTCAGCAGTGCTCCGAACTGCCGTGCGATGAACGGCAGCCAGATCAGCCTGTCCGTAGCCAGGCGCTCGCGGTGTTCCAGAAGCACGCAGGCGTAGGTGGCGAGGGTCGCGAGGGCGAGAATGCCCAGGGCGGTTCGCGGCCACTTGAGGATCAGGCCGCCGATCTTGCTACGCATGGCGGGCGACCAGTGAGGGGTAGCGGATGGCATCAAGCGGGCCTGCTGTTCACAACTGACAACCGAGACCGCCGTCACTTCTTATCGTGGTAATCCTCGGAGAACTTCTGGGTCTCATGCACTTCGCGTTTCTTCTTCCCCCCGCAGCCGGTTTGGGCGAGCAGGGCGGCAATGACAAAAAAGCACACGACGACTCGACGCATCGGTCTTTCCTCAACACCCAACCTGCAGACGCGACAACGCAGACCACTGCCGTGATCTGCGCGCGTAAGCGTTAGTACATCAAAAAGCGTTGCGCACTCACACCCGTTGTTGAACGGGAGCGGCCGCCGGAACAGGCGCAGGCGCTGCCGCCGGAGCGGGCGCGCTGGTGTGTTCCGCGCTGGTCTTGCTGCTCTTTTCCGCAGGCTTCTCGGGGGCTTTTTCGCCAGCGCCCTGCTTAGGCGCCAGGATCAAGCCGACGCGTTTGCCTTCACGGAATGGAGGGCGCTCGACCTTGGCGACGTCAGCCAGCACGACGACGACGCCTTTCAGAATCTGTTCGCCGAGGCTCTGGTGAGCGATCTCACGTCCTTTATAGATCATGGTGAATTGGACGCGATGACCTTCCGCAAGGAACTCTTTGGCGTGTTGCGTTTTGATTTCCAGATCGTGCTTGCCGATCTTGAAACTCAAGCGCACTTCCTTCAGGTCGTGCACGTGAGCCTTCTTGCGCGCCTTCTGTTCCTTCTTCTGCTCGTGGTAGATATGTTTGCCATAGTCCATGATCCGGCAAACGGGGGGTTCCGCCTTGGGCGCGACCTCGACGAGGTCCATTTCGTGTTCGGTGGCTTTCATACGGGCCTGATCGGCGAGCATGATGCCCAGTTGAGCCCCGTCCGGTCCGATGACTCGCACAGTCTTAGCCCGGATTTCAACATTGATACGCAGTCTTTCTGTAATGGCCTGTTCCTCCTTCGTCCTTGGGTTGGTCGGTGCGCAGGTCTCCAGCCTGCCGCAGCCGAAAGCGGGTGCCATGCCCGCGTTCCTCCGTCAGCGGGAACACCCCGCGACGGCGAAATTCGTTATTTTCGACTCAATTGCTCGCGTGTCCAAAAGCGCACACGTGCAGTCTTCCTTATACTCGCTCAGCCACCTGAAGGCCACGTCTGAAAAAAATTGCACATGTGCACAACTGCTTGAAACAGAAACCGTTCTGTTAGTGTATGCCGCGCACATAAAAGTATGACACTTTTTTTATATAAAAGCTGCGCGGATTTACTGCGCTCCCGCAGCTCGCAGCGGTTTCCTCATGCAGCCAGAAGGACAAACAGTTTCTCCAAAAGGGCTCCGGGTGGAGGCGAAGCGCGCCTACGTCCAAACTGGTGCGGTGCTTCCTCCAGCATGAGTTCCACCACCGCATAAAGGTTCTCGCGCGCTTCGTCGAAGGTCTCCCCCTGCGAATACACGCTGAGCGCCTCAAGAATCTCCGCCGTGTAGCCACCTTCTTGGGCGGGAACATACGCGGCGGTCAGTGGCAGAGCGCGATGCTTTGGGCGCTTGGCGCTCGCTGTATGACGTCGCTGTGTCGATGTGCTCATGCTTATCACTCTACCAGTCACCACTCACCATTCTACCACTTACTTGCGTCCCGCGACCTCCGCCTTCGCCTTAGCGATGAACTCCGCCACCGGCATCGTCCCCAGATCCTTGCGGCCCCGTCCGCGCACGGCCACCGTTCCGGCTGCGGCCTCGCGATCGCCGATCACCAGCAGGTACGGAATCTTCGCTTCTTCCGAATCCTTGACCTTCTGTTTCAGATTCCCTGACGCGCTGATGTCTTCGTCCACGCGGAATCCTTCAGTGCGGAACTGCGCGGCCACGTTGCGAGCGGCTTCCATGCTCGATTCGGTGATGTTCGCCACGCGCATCTGCACCGGTGATAGCCACAGCGGGAACGCGCCGGCGAAGTGTTCGATCAGAATGCCCACGAAGCGCTCGAAGCTGCCGAACGGCGCGCGGTGGATCATCACCGGCCGGTGGCGGCTGTTGTCGGAACCGATGTATTCCAGCTTGAAGCGCTCCGGCAAGTTGTAATCGAGCTGCACCGTTCCAAGCTGCCACTCGCGGCCGATGCAGTCCTTCACCATGAAGTCCAGCTTGGGTCCGTAGAAGGCGGCTTCGCCCGGAACCACTTCGTGCGGCAGGTTCATATCCTTGGCGACGCGTTTGAGCGTCTCTTCGGCCTTGGACCAGTTCGCCGGATCGCCGGTGTACTTGTCGCTCTTCGGGTCGCGCAAGCTGACCTGCACGCGGTATTCGCTCAGCCCTAGAGCGGTGAAAATGCTCTGCACAAGTTGCACGGTGCTCTGGAATTCCTGCTCGACCTGTTCCGGCGTGCAGAAAAGGTGCGCGTCGTCCTGGGTCAGCCCGCGCACGCGCGTCATGCCGTTGAGTTCGCCCGACTGTTCGTAGCGGTAGACGGTTCCGAACTCCGCCAGCCGCACCGGCAGATCGCGGTAGCTGTGCGGTTCAGCCGCGTAGATTTGGATGTGATGCGGGCAGTTCATGGGCTTGAGCAGATACTCTTCGCGCTCGCCCTCCGGCCCCTCGCCCTTGATCGTCGGGTACTGGCTGTCCTTATAGTACGGGAAGTGCCCGGACATCTTGTAGAGCTCAATGCTGCCGATGTGCGGCGTGAAGACCGGCGCGTAGCCGCGCTTGAACAACTCGCCCTGCATCAGGTTCTGCAACTCGGTGCGAATGATCGCGCCCTTGGGCATCCACAAAATCAAACCTTGGCCGACGAGCGGGCTCATGGTGAAGAGGCCCATCTGCTTGCCGATGGTGCGATGGTCGCGGCGCTTGGCTTCTTCGATGCGCGCGAAGTGCTGCTCAAGTTCTTCCTTCGAATAAAACGCCGTGCCGTAGATGCGCTGAAGCTGCTTTTGGCTTTCGTCGCCGCGGAAATACGCGCCGGCCACTGCAGTCAGCTTGAAGGCCGTAATGCGCCCGGTGCTGGGCAGATGCGGACCCATGCACAGGTCTTCGAAGTAGGTAGCGCCGGCCTCCGTGCCGGCCGTCTTCGGGGCGACGGGCCCTGTCACATAGAACGACAGGTTGCCGCCCTTGGCGTGCTGAGCGTTATCCAGCTTGTACGGATTGCCCTCGGCTTCGAGCTTCTTCAGGCCTTCGTCGAAGGACATCTCGTAGCGAGTCAGCGGCTTGTTCTCGGCGATGATCTTCGCCATCTCCGCTTCGATCTTGGGAAACTCGTCCAAGGAAATCTTGTGATCCAGGTCGATGTCGCCATAGAAGCCGTCGTCCACCGGCGGGCCGTAGGCGAGCTTCGTCTGCGGCCAAAGCCGGCAGATGGCTTCGGTCATGACGTGTTCGGCCGTGTGCCGGATGAGCCACAGCGCGTCCGGGTTCACCTTGCCATCGCGGCTCTTGGGCGTGATCACCGCAAAGGTGCCGCACTGGTTGATCGGCCGGCTGAGGTCCATCATCTCGCCGTTGACCTTCACGCCGACCGCATCCGCCGCCAACCGCTTGCCGATCGACGCCGCGACCTGCAGCCCCGTGGTTCCGGCGGCGAACTCGTGCTTGGAGCCGTCCGGGTAGATCAGTTCGATTTTCTGGTCAGACATGGTTTTTCCTTAAAATGATGAATGCTGAATGAAACAAATGATGAATGAGGAATGATGAATGCGGAATTAGGTTTATGGCATTGCCTCCCACGGCGTCGCAGCCATATTCATCATTCCGCATTCATCATTCATCATTCAGGAGAGCGTCGCGTGCTCCGCCCGGTCGGTGAGACCGGGCTACGCGAACCTTTCAGCGGTGGAAACTTCATAAGCATCAATGCCGAGCACCTCAAAAACTCACATAATGAGTATATCTCAGGACTGATAATTCGCAACCGAGGAGCGAGCGTGGAATTCCGGGGAGCGCAGTTACGCGCTGCCGAGTGGGCGAGAGAAGGCCGTTCAGAATGGACGGCTCTTTCCACGATTTTCCAAACACTATCACTGCTCAATGCGAGTCCATAGGGCGGCTATTCGGCTTGGGTTGTTGTTCTTGACGGACATCAACCACCAGTTGAGACGATGCGCAGCCAGTCCCAAAGATGCCAAACGCCGTTCGACTAAGCGATCACCAGTTTTGACACATCTGTGGATGTGACGAGCTGGGCTGAATGCTGCTTGCCGGCAGTGCTGTAAGTGCCCAACGACAATCTGCCGCTTCTTGGCAACCCCTCTAATCGAATCCGCACTGACTACGCGGGCCGCGCGAACATACGACTCCGCCTTGAGGCGTGCGCGTTCTCGGTACTCCTTGTTCACCCGCACGCCCATCCCAGTGTTCACGACTAGTCCGTGCACAAGCTGTTCGCGAGAGTGCGGTTGATAACCGTTCTTCTTGACTTTCTTCTTGTTAACTTCCAAACCGTGTGCAGCGATCACACTCTCAAGGAGACTAGCCGCGTATGCGTTTTGCTGCGGATCATTTCCGGAGAGAATCATATCGTCGTACGTGCGGCTGTACGACAGCCCAAGCCGGCCTGCGATTGACGCGATCTCCTGGTCGGCATCCTGCAAAAGGAGGTTCAACGCGTCTGCACTAATGGGCGATCCCTGAGGCACGCGGCCGCGCACCGTCATCAAGTGCGCCAACAATTCAGCAACAGCCTTTGCAAAGCCCATGTTGCTCAAGTAGGCACAGAGGTTCTCGGTGCAGATCGAAGGATAACAATTACTGACGTCACGCGTTACAACGAACCTCTTGCGCAAGTGACATCTCGCACTTGAGAAGCAGGAACGTCCGATGGCACCGCCGTGTACAGCGGGGTGTGGTCTGAATCGCCTTTGAAGGAACCTGTGCAAACGGCGCAGTAGCTTCTTGGGACGGGGGTAGAGTGCGTCAATCTCGCGCCACTTACCTTTTATGAGCCTCTTGCGCGGGGGCTTAAAGTGGGATTCCATCGTCGCAGCGAACGAAAGGAGTTCCTCGACGGAGCCCAACCCCATCCCGCTGCTGAGCTCATTCAGGGTTAGATCCTTTGGCTTCACCCGTCCGCTTCCCCCCCATTTGGCAACGTAGCAGGTTTTCCATCTCCATCATTTTCCGAATGGATTCGGCTAAATCTGTTACGCGCGAATCTGTGGCACTGAGCTTTGTTGAATCATCCATAGCCAAGATAACGAGAGTCTCTGACGGGACGTTAAGCGCAGCGGCTACACGACGAAGTACAGAAAGCGAAGGCTGTCGCGCCCCGCTTTCGAGTAGACTGAGCATCGGTCGGCTGATCCCCGCTGCGTGCGCGAGATCACCCGAACTTAGGTCCATTGTCTGCCGCAAGAGTTTCACCGTCCGGCCGAACTCAACCATCATTCGTCAAACTCCCGTAATGTCGATCTTTGAGGCTACGCGTTCTCACTCCGCGTTCTGTTTCCGAGTGCTAAGGATTGCAGTCAACTCTGTCCGGGTTAAGTCGATCAAACGTTCGACCTTTCCCGCGAGCCCCCTGGCCTCCACCGCCGTCGCATTCTTTCCTCTTCTCGCCAACCTCTCGATCAGAGCAAGATTCCGCGAAGCGTCACCCTTCGGTACCGAATCGTCCCCGTTCGAGAGAAGTCGCTGAACCCGGATTGCCCATTCTTCGGCAAACCTCAGATACTCCCTCGGCGTTGGACAGCCCGGCTGCCGTCTGTACTTATACTTCCACTTCATGTGCGTCCCTCCATGTGAGTTTTCGAGAGGCAGATTGCCTCTCGTTCGGTCCGTACAATATGAGCCACGTGGCTCACAGCCTCGGATCGTGTCCTGGTACGTGTCTCAGATCCATCTGGAACACAAACAGGACCACGGGAAGGTGCGAAGACGATGAGCTGTTCTTCGCTGCGGAGGGCACTTCACGACAGCCGGTAAGTTTTCAAAGAGCGAAGGGAGGTTATCGCGTTTATCGAAGTTGTCAATATGTAATTGTAAAAAAATTTACTCGCATATATAGATGAGTCGCTTGGGGCACACGCAAGCTGTTGTGTTCAGTGACGCAATAAACTCGTGGACAGAGCACCCATCTCCGGCTTTTCCGGCCTCTGGCTGCCTGACTCCCTTCTACTGTTCGATTCCCAGTTGCTTCAGAATTCCGTGCGCGGTGTGTTCGTTGATTTCTTTGTGCCGGGGAACCACTGAGCGGCGGCCATTTGCTGGATTGTGGACAATCGTGTGCTTGCCGGTGTCTCGAACGATTTGACAGCCGTGATCGTGAATCAGCCGCATCAGGTCTGCACGCTTCAATGCGGCCCCCTCTATCGCTCAGGAATCCTCTTCCTCTTCCGCGGCTTGCAACTCGTTGAAGGCGTCGCGCACCATGTCCAACGCTTCCTCAATCGTTCGGCCTTGCGTTTGGATTTCCGGAACCTCATCGACTGTTGCGGCATACCAGCCGTCAACTTGCCGAAGATGAATCGTCAGTTCTTGTTTATCGGGTTTTATCGCAGTCGCCATGGTTTGGAACCTCTGGCCATATTTAACGTCATCCACGTCAAAAAATCCATGCCTTTCCACTGACGGTCGCCCGGACTCGTGCACCGAAACTCCACCATGTCCACAAATCCGTCTCCGGGGTTGGGATTGAAGCAGAAGAGAGCGAATATCGTGGCCAGAGCACGCCTCCCAGGAGGATTGCGTTACTTTGCCATGCCGTAATTCACGAGCTTGAGATCGCCGTCACGAAGTAGACCGACGCCCGGGGCGTAGTACTTCTGGCCGCTTTCCTTCGCGTTCAGAGCCGAGGTCTCCTTTACCTTCAGGCATTTCTGGAACTTGCCCGCCGGGACTTTGACCCCCTCCGTGATGCTCTTGATTTCCGCGCGATCCATCGCGACCCCGGGTGCGACCTCCATTATGTAGCGGTCGCCGACCTTCGGTTCGCCGGGAACCGCCAGACCGTACTTGGCGCCGTTTGTTCCGGCTACCCAGCTACCCTCGTGATTGAGGACTTTGCCGTCCTTGTACATGTCCACGTCTTCGCCGAAGTAGTAAACGTCTTTGGTTGTCTTATCCATCGCGAAGTAGTTCCGCGAGACCTCCACCAGCTTGCCGTCGGCAGTCTCGCGCTCCTCGACCACGCGGGTCTCAACGTTCCCGATTTTCTTCGTGTCATTGGTCACAGTGACGACCAATTCGGTCTTTTTACCGTCGTCTTCGCCGGCGAAGACAAGCTGATAACCGGGATCGAGAATGAAGTACGTGCTCTTCCCGCTCGAGACGAGATCCTGCTCATTCACGGCGAAAGCATCTCGCCATGTCTTCTCCTCCGCACAAGCGACACACACCACACCTAGCAGTAGCACACAACTCAACAATTTGCTCATGGCCTCCTCCAGTCGGTTATCGCGCAACGTTCAGGGCTGTACGTTTCCATACCCGATTAAGCGCAGCATTAAACCAGAGCTTACTTCTTCTCCTTTTTCTCTGCGTATCCCGCCTTCCACATCGTCGTCTTGGGAATGACAACGGCATAGCAATCGTATACTTTTCCGGCCTCAACGTTCAGCGTAAGCTCCAAAGCCGTCTTCGACGTCATTTCCTTTTTTCCAACGGCGTTCTGTTCGATGCGATGCAGCCACACGCTCATGCTAAGTTCGCCCGGAAAACACTCAAAGCCCCAGTTCACCGTGGGCGTACGGCTCATGACGTGCAACTGGAATCTCTTCTCGACATGGCTCTTGATATGCTCGGGCCATAGTCCGCCCGAAAACTCAATCGCGGCGACGTTGTCCCGAGGAATGCCCTCGGTCGCCACCAGGATCCCATCCTGCGTGATCGCGGCTTGGACCTCTTTTCCATTTAGCGTTCCTTTGAGTTCATGAACAAGCGTCATGCCTAAAGATCCGGACGAGCGCTTCGCGCTGGAACGCGCCGATGTCCACACGGTGTCGGCCGAACGCCGAGTGGCGGTGCTGCGCACAGGCTCGGGCAGCGATTCGATCGTTTCGGCTCGCTCATCCTGAACGATCAGCTTTCCGCTGCCGGTCAGGACCACGTCGAACTTCTTATCTACCGCGTCGCGCGCGCTGATCCTGTAGGCCTTGAACTTCTTGGCCTCACTTTTCTCGCCCGTGGTATCCAGCTTGTTAATGGCTACGCCGGGATAGAGATAATCCCACATCTGCTTCGCCGCATCGGTCAACTGAGGCACCTTGCCGGCCATCGGTACGTCGTCTTCCGGATCGGAAAGCTCGTACTGATACCGCGGCAGCGGGCCGCGAGTCTCCGCACAAGCGAGCGTTGAAAGAAACAAGGCAATGAACAGGGCGCCGAGCGTCCTCATTCTAAGCTCCTCCAGACCATCTGGTCACCTCTCCCCAATCTCTTTCTTCATTTCGTGGTCGCTGCCGTCACCGTTCCATCCGGCGAGATCACGATCCAGCACTCTTTGCCTACGGCCAGGGGCGTCTTGGGCGTGAGCGTTCGCACGTCGGCGCCGCGCGTTACTTTGATGGTCTGCACGACGGTGTCACTGTTGCCGACGATGAGCGTAAGGGACGTCCCCGGCTTTGCTTCAACATTTGCATTGCTGTTGCTGTCGGCACCCAGGGTGACAGCGACCGAACACGGCTCTGCGTTCTTGTTCTCGACGCTCACTTTCCATTGCGCGCCGCCTCCGCAGCCCAGCAGCACGCAAAGCCCCAACACCGACAGCCCGGCCAGCAATCCAGAATAGCGCATAGAGCCCTCCGCCTGTAAAAAGTTGCCGCAATCCGGGAGGATCGCGTTATGGGTTACTTCTCTCCGACGCAGTACAGCCTCTTTCCGGAGCGGATCAGAAGCCGGCCTTTAGCTACGGCGGGGCTGGCATCGAAGTCGGTGCCGTCGGACAGGTCGCTGACGGCGAGGGGCTCCAACTTCGTGTCGGCGCTCAGGACGTACGTTTTGCCATTGCGCGCGGTGACGTAGAACTTTCCGTCAGCGATGACCGGAGAGGAATAAATCCGGCCGGGCGCGGGGTCCAGCTTGCGCTCCGCGATGACCTCCGCGGTCTGGCCGTTCATGCAGAGTACGGATTCGCTATCGCGGCTGCGCTCGGCATCGGCGGCGAAGTAGAGATTCCCTCCGAAAAAGACGCCCGACGAGACGTTTGAACCGCGCTGCGATTTGTAGATGTTCCAGATTTCGTGCGACTTGCCGACGTCGCCGCTGCCGCCCGCTTTGACGGCAATCGTGCGATGCGCCCACGGGGCGTAAACGGCGCCGTTGGCCACAACAAGGCTGGGGCACATGTAGCCCCCGTTTCCGCCGGCGCTCCAAAGTTCCTTGCCGGTGGCGGGATCGAAGCCGAGCACTTTGCCTTCGATGCACACGGCCAGTTCGCTTTTGCCATTGGGGAGATCGACGAGCGCCGGCGTGTTCCAGGCCTGCCTGATCCCCGGCGCGCGCCAGACTTCTTTGCCTGTCTCTTTGTTGAAGGCAACCAGCGCGTCGCTTTCGACGCTGGCGTTGACGATGACCAGATCCTTGTAGATGACGGGCGAGGCAGCCGTTCCCCACTGATGCGTGTTGCTGCCGGCGGGGCTGTGCCAGAGCTGCTTGCCTTCCAGGTCGAATGCGAACAATCCGGAAATTCCAAAGAAGGCGTACAGCCGGTCGCCTTCGACAATCGGCGTGCTGCTGGCATAGCCGTGTTCGGCCACGCGCTGTGCTTCCGGCTGAACAGTCTCGGCCTCTTTGTCCCACAGCAGCTTGCCATCAGCCAGGTTCAGGCAGAGCACATGTCGCTTGAGGGCGCTTACACTGCTGCTGCCGCGCTGGCCCGGCATCGCATGGCCTGTGTAGGAGGTCAGATAGATTCTGCCGCCGGCGATAATGGGACTCGACGCACCCGCGCCCGTCACGTCGATTTTCCAGGCGATGTTTTTGTCGGATCCCCACGTGACCGGCAGGCCTTTTTCGGCGCTGATGCCGGAGCCGTGCGGACCGCGGAACTGGGGCCAGTCGGCGTCAGCGGCGAGGAGCGATGCGGCGGCCAGCGACGCGAAAATGAAAGAACGGAGCAATGGAACCTCCTAATAAGTGTTCTCGCCAAATTCCTGCTGACCCGACGGGTCATCTCCGGCTGGTTTTTGACTTTTGCGGCGGAGCAGGCTGGGAAACAGGTTTGCGCCGGCCAGGTCGAGCGGTTCCCCTCGAACGTGTTGTCCGCGCCGTGTACTCCTTCCAGATTTCGGGATAGTGCTCCCGGGTGGCGCTGATGCAATGCTGCATGATGTCTAGCTCAGGAAGGTTGTGCTGTTGAGCCAGTTTCCAATACTCCTCGATTGACCATTCCATGAACTCGCCATCCTTCACATCGGGAACGCAGAAGACGTCGAATACCGGGTCATTGCCGTCATTGGGCACCCGCAGGTTCTGTCGCACGATGACCGTGGGGTAGAACTCCCGAATGATCTCCTCGAGACGCTTCTCAAGTTCAGCAATCTTCATCGCAAGCACTCCAAAGCGTTAAACACTGATTCCGAGGTCTGGCAGAATGTGGAGCAGCCTATCCATTACTTTGCCGAGTTGCTCGTCGCTAACGTCATCCGGCTCGTAATCCGCCTTCACGCGCAGAATCCACGCCCGCTTAACCGCGTCACGTTCCGGATACCCCAAATGCAAAACCTCGCCCAAGGCTTTGTAGCCGCAGATTACCGAATGCCGCCACTTCTCCGGTCGCTCGTTTTCCGTCGGATCTCGCTCCGCCTTTTTCTCGGCCATCACTGGATCAATCTGCTCCGGCCGGTAGTTCTGCGCCTCGAGTTCGGCGACGATCGCCTGATAGACCGCATAGTAAGCCCGGCTGGCGGCGCTGTTGAAGTTGCGCGCCTTGCGCAGCGAAAGCGCGGCCTGAAAACTTGCCTCGGCTTTGGCCCTCAAGCATCCCCCTCCGCTCTTCTGCCGGAAATGTTAACCGGCGGCCGCAGCCTTCGCAATTAGGGCCGTCATCTCATCTCGGCAGCGCCATCCGTTTGCGACAGTCGTAAAGCCGGCGCGCAGCGTTTTGTTCCAGCTTTTCGCGTTCTTTTGCGTCGGCTTGCTCTTTGGCGGCTTTGTCGAGCAACTCCAGGCAGTGCGCGAAACGCGGTTCGGCAAGACGCAGATTCGCCTGCACTTCATCGGTGGACCCGCTGGGGTCGCTCTTGGCGTACGCCTCTTCGCCGCGGCGGTATTCCTCGCGAGCTTCGTCGAGGACGCTGAGCGTTTTCGGTTTATCCTCCTTTGGCGGCGGAGCTTGAACGTTGTCGCGCGACTCGGAAACCAGGTCCTTCACCTGCTGCGGGGTTTCGGGTGGCGGACCTTTGATCCGGGCTCGAAGCTGTTCAAGGTTGGCGCGCATCCAATCGTAGGCGTGGCCGAGGTCGCCCTTGGCCACAGACTTCGCGCGCCGCTGCTCCTCTGGATTCAACCAGTCCGGTATGCGCCCTTCGCGGTAGCTGTACCACGCCATCCATCCAGCCAGCGGCACCAGCAGCAGGCCGAGCAGTTTGAAAATCCACCGCGTTCGCCGTGGCGGCGGAGTCGGCTTGCCTCTTTCTTCCTCTAACGTGTAGGCCATTATGCACCTCGCGTCGTGTGCGGAGTTTTATATCACAAGCGGCAGATCGCGCCAGAAGTGCGCTGCCTGCAATCATTATACTCGCCACTTGGCACACGTCGCTCGTCACGCGCTGCGGAGTTTCGATTGCAGACCGCGCTTTGCCGATTAACCTTTGCCGCCATGTCTGACGCTCGAAACCCTTTGCTTTTCACTGCGATGTTGCTCGCTGCCAGCGCCTGGTGCGAGCAACACGCGCCGCTCAACGCGCCCGCGCAGCTCGAGCGCGCCAACAAGGCCTGGAATGAGGCCAAGGCGCTCGGACCGAAAGTGCACGCGGCGCTGAAGAGCGGCGGACCGGCGTACCTCAAGCTTCTGGACGAGCAAGCGGCGCTGTATGAGACTGCCGAGCAGGCGTTCAGTGAAGCTCTGCATGCCGGCCGCGAGGATCCGTACGTCCTGGCGGACTACGGCCTATTCGCAGCCGAACGCCGCAAGTCGGTCCAGGCCCGCATGCTGCTCGACGCCGCGGTCTTTGCCACGCGAAAACCCGCGGGAAAAGATGACGCCGGCAAGCCGTTGCCGGAGCCGCCCCGCTTGACTGCCGAGAAAGAAGCCTTGGTGTGCCGCGCGCTGGGCGGGCTGCTGGAGCGCTCCGGCGACAACGCCAGAGCCTGCTCCCGTTATCGGGATGCCTACCGCTTGTGGCCGGGAGACCCCAAAAACCGGCTTTCGCTGGCCATCGGCCTCTGCGCACTCGGGCAGCCGCACGAAGCGCTTTCGCTGCTGAAACCTTGGGCCGATGAAGCGGCAAAGAAAGCCGACACCGAGCCGCTCATCGCTGCGTTGGCCCTCTACACCCTGGCTCTGGCCGAAGAGGAAACCGGCTATCCGGAAGATGCGCTGGCGCACTATCGGCAGGCGCGTGAACGGGCGATGTCGATCGACAAGAATGAAGGCGATAATCTGGGCATCGCGGACCGAGCCGGCTTGGGCGCGGCACGGCTGGAAGACTACTTCGATAGCATGCAGGAGCGCTCAAAGAACCGCGCGGCCGAAAATGCCGCTCGCGCTGAAAAGAAGCTTCCGCCGCTGCCCGATGAGCGCGAGAACTACATCAATGCCGCGCAACTTTGCGACCAGGGCGTGCGCCTGAAAGAACAGTCGCTGGAGGATGAGAACTTCCGGATTGCCTTGTCCAAGGCCCGCCGGAACTCGGCCAACATCACCGACGATGATCTCTCGAAGCAGCCGGCGTTCGAGACGTTCGCCGCGGGAATGCAGGCGCTTCAGGCAGCCATTCGCCGCGGCCCGCGCATGCCGCGCCCGTACCTAGAACTGGCTTCCTGCAACGTGATGCTGGGGCGTTTCGGCGCCGCGCGCAAACTGCTGGAGGAGGCGGCTGGCTGCAGCCCCAACAGTCTGGCCATTCTGCATCTTTACGGCGAAGTGCTGCTTGAACTGGGCCAATGGGAAGATGCGCTGCGCGTCTTCACCAGCGCCTTGGGGCTCGAACAGGAATCGGGTCGCGCAAATCTGGGCATGGCGCGAGCGTGTGCGGGCCTGCGATCGGACGCTCGGCAGTGCCAGGCCGGCCTGGACGCGCTGGACCGCGCGGAGCAACTGGGTGTGCGCGAAAACGCTGAACTGCGTGCGCAACTCGCGGATGCGTTGCGGCGCTTCGAACGCGGCGAGAAACCCGAGCCGCGCAAAGTGATTAAAGGCAGCGGCAGCCGGAAGGGCGAGCAGCCGACGACGCCAAACGTGTGGTCGGGAACTATTTTTGACAAGTAGCGCAATCCTCCTGGATTGCGATGTGGGCAGAGCCAGAAAGTGTTGTGATGAAGCCAAATGTTCGATCCCGTGTGGTACTGGCGACTTGCATCCTCGCGACTGCACTCTTCGGCGGCCAGACGAAGAACGCGGCCCTCGACGGTCCCGCGCCGACTTTTCCCGACGTGAAATACGGACCGCATGAACGAAATGTGCTCGATTTCTGGAAAGCAGAGAGCGCCACGCCGTCGCCGGTGATTGTGTTCATCCACGGCGGCGGCTTTCGAGGCGGCGACAAGAGCGGCTATCGCAAGCGCGATCAACTTCAGCCCTTCCTGAGCGCGGGCGTGTCTTGTGCGGCAATCAACTACCGCTTCCTGACGCACGCGCCGATTCAGGACATTCTGCACGATGCCGGGCGCGCGATTCAGTTCATCCGCTCCAAAGCGGGCGAGTGGAATGTCGATAAGACGCGCCTCGCGGCGTGGGGCGGGTCAGCAGGCGCCGGAACGTCGTTGTGGCTGGACACACGCGAGGACCTGGCCGACGCAAAGAACGCCGACCCCGTGCTGCGCGAATCCAGCCGCGTCAGTTGCGCCGTGCTGACCTCGACGCAAGCGACGTATGATCTGACGAAATGGGATGCGTTTCTCGGCAAGCCCAAGTCCGAGTGGGTGCGCGAGGAGGAGACCTACGGCTTCTATCACTTCAAGAGCAAAGCCGAACTGGAGACCGACGCCGGCAAGGCCGTCCTGGCCGAATGTGACATGCTGCACTGGATCACCAAAGACGACGGGCCAATCTTCATCGTCCAGAACGGCAACGCAGCGCCGCCAGCGGACCTCGGCCAGTATCTGCATCACGCCAAGCACGCCGACGAGATCAAGAAGGCCTGCGACGAGGCCGGCGTGAAATGCGAAGTCCGGCACGGCGGCGCCGGAATGGAGCCAATCAAGTTCGTGCTGGAGCAGTTCAAGGCAGGCAAACAGTAGGCACTAGACCCTGAACCCCTGAACTCCACCTTCCCGTGCATCTCCGCGCGCCCTGTGTATGATATTGGCATGAAAAGAAAAGCTGTGTCCTCGCGATGTCTTTTGATTCCTGCGCTCAAGCCCGGCGACCCGCGGCCGGACGACAACGGGCCGTTCTGTTCGATTCCCGACGCGCTCAAGGAATTGCAGAAGGGGCACTTCATCATTCTCGTCGATGATGAGGACCGCGAGAACGAAGGCGACCTGGTGATCGCGGCGCAGCACATCACGCCGCAGGCCATCAACTTCATGGCCAAGCACGCGCGCGGCCTCATCTGCCTGGCCTTGACCGAACAGCGCTGCGACCAGCTTCAACTCCCGCTCCAAGCCTCCTGCAACACTGCGCGCTTCGGCACGGCCTTCACCGTTTCGATTGAAGCCCGCACCGGCGTAACAACTGGCATCAGCGCCGCCGATCGAGCGCACACTATCCTGACGGCCGTCAACCCAAAGTCCGGTCCCGAAGATCTCGCCAAGCCCGGCCACGTTTTCCCGCTTCGAGCGCGGGGTGGGGGAGTGCTCGAACGCGCCGGCCAGACCGAAGGCAGCGTGGACCTTTGCCGCCTGGCGGGCCTCACGCCGGCCGCCGCGATCTGCGAGATCATGAACGACGACGGCACAATGGCGCGCCTCAGCCAGCTCGAACTGTTCGGCGCCGAGCACAAGCTGAAGATCGTCTCCGTGCGCGACCTGATCGAATACCGCCGCACGACCGAGAAACTGATCGAGCGCGCCGCCGAAGTTGCTCTGCCAACGAAATACGGCGTCTTCAAGCTCTACGCATACGTATCGAAAGTGGGCGAGAGCGATGAGCACCACCTTGCGATGACGATGGGCGACATCCAGCCCGGTGTGATCCAGACCGACCCCATTTTGGTGCGCGTGCACAGCGAATGTCTCACCGGCGACGTGCTGGGAAGTCTGCGCTGCGATTGCGGCCAGCAGCTCGCCGCCGCGCAAGCTCTGGTGGCCAAGGAAAAGAAGGGCGTGATCGTTTACATGCGCCAGGAAGGCCGCGGCATCGGCCTGGTCAACAAGCTGCGCGCGTATGAACTTCAGGAGCAAGGCCACGACACCGTTGAAGCCAACGCGGAACTCGGGTTCAAGCCGGACTTGCGCCGCTATGGTCTGGGCGCTCAGATTTTGGTCGATCTCGGCGTGCGCAAAATTCGTCTGCTGACCAACAACCCGCGCAAGATCAAAGGTCTGGGCGGCTACGGCCTGGAAGTCATTGAACGCGTCCCGCTGATCATCGAACCGGTCTCTCACAACGAAAAATACCTGATGACAAAGAAAGTGAAACTGGGACATTTGCTGGAGGACATTTAGTCTTGAGTCTTGAGTCTGGAGTCTGGAGTCTGGAGTCCGGCGAAGTGCCGGGTATCGGGTCTCGGGTATCGGGTATCGTGAAGGTTTTCATCGCAGGCCACACCCGATACCCCATACCCCATACCCGCGTACGCAGTTCAAGCATGGGGATTCAGAAACATGGCGAACACTCAAGTCCGAGAGATTCTGGCTGGCAAAGTCCCGGTGGACAGCGCCGTCACCGTTAGCGGTTGGGTGCGCACGCGCCGGGACAGCAAGGCGGGCGTGAGCTTCATCCATCTGCACGACGGATCCTGCTTCGATCCGATCCAGGTCGTCGCGCCAAACACGCTGCCGAACTATCAGAGCGAGGTGCTCAAACTCACGTCTGGCGCGTCCTGCACGGTCACCGGCAAACTCGTGAAGTCGCTCGGCCAAGGCCAGGCCTTTGAAGTCCAGGCCGAGAGCGTGACCGTGCACGGCTACGTGGACGATCCCGAGACATACCCCATTCAGCCCAAGAAGCACAGCTACGAGTACCTCCGCCAAGTCGCGCACTTGCGCCCGCGAACCAATTCGTTCGGCGCCGTCACGCGCGTGCGGCATTGCCTCGCGATGGCGATTCATCGCTACTTCCACGAACACGGCTTCTTCTGGGTTCACACGCCGATCATCACCGCCAGCGACTGCGAAGGCGCCGGCGCGATGTTCCGTGTCTCCACGCTGGACGTGGTCAATTCAAGCAAACTCCCGCGCACACCCGACGGCCGCACGGATTTCACGCAGGACTTCTTCGGCAAGGAAGCCTTCCTGACCGTCTCGGGCCAGCTCAACGTTGAAACGTATTGCATGGCCCTTTCGCGCGTGTACACGTTCGGGCCCACGTTCCGCGCCGAGAACAGCAACACCGCTCGCCACCTGGCCGAATTTTGGATGATCGAACCCGAACTCGCATTCGCCGACATCAATGGCGACGCCGATCTGGCCGAAGACTTCCTGAAGTACGTTTTGAAAGCGCTGCTCACCGAACGCCCCGATGACATGAAATTCTTTGCCGACCGTGTGGACAAGGAATGCATCACGCGCGCCGAGCAGGTCGTCAGCCAGAGCTTCGAGCGCATGAGCTACACCGACGCGATTGCCGCGCTTGAAAAGTCCGGCAAGAAATTCGAATTCCCCGTGAAGTGGGGCTGCGACATGCAGTCCGAACACGAGCGCTATTTGACCGAAGAGTACGCTAAGCGCCCCGTCATCGTCATGCACTATCCGAAGGAGATCAAAGCCTTCTACATGCGCATGAATGAGGACGGCAAAACCGTCGCCGCGATGGACGTCCTCGCCCCCGGCATCGGTGAAATCATCGGCGGCTCGCAGCGCGAAGAACGCCTCGACATGCTCGACAAACGCCTGGACGAGATGAAGCTGAACAAGGCTTCATATTGGTGGTATCGCGACCTGCGCAGATACGGCACCGTCCCGCACTGCGGCTTCGGCCTGGGCTTCGAGCGCCTCATTCAATACGTGACGGGCATGGCCAACATCCGCGATGTGATCCCGTACCCGCGCGCGCCGGGGCAGGCGGAATTCTAAGTGCTGAGTGTTGAGGAACGTCGCGCTCCGGTTCCCCTCTCGCCCCGCGAGGGACAGAGGTTAGGGGTGATGGGGCTTGGCTTGCATGAAATCGAAAGCACGAGCGTTTCTCTTGGCCGTTTGCCTCGCCCCGTCCAGTCCGCTTCGCGCCCGTGCCTTCGTCCTGACGCGCGAGCTACGGAGCTACGGGGACGCACCACCGATCAGTCGAACCGCGCGCAAATCTCTTCAATCTGCGTCCCTTTCGCCTTCGCCCGAGCCCACTCCTCCGGCTCCCGCTCCCATTTCTGCGTGAGACTAATCCGTTCTCCTTCCCCTTTCCGTTCTCCGTGCCCTCTGTGACCTCTGTGTCTGTGTTGAAGTCGTGGCTTTTCACCTTTCCCGCTCCTGCCTCCCGCCTCCGCTGTTTCTCCCCGTCTCCCCGTCCCCCCGTCCCCCCGTCCTGCCTTCCACTCACTCCACCACGTTCCGTATAATCCGCTCCGCCCGGCTTTTTGGGCCGTCGAGCGCCTCCGCGGTATCCCGGTGAGCGTCCAGGACGCTTTCGCGGTTGAAGTAAACGCCGCCCACGATCAGCAGAACGATTCCGCCGGCAAAGACCCAGTACGCACCGCTGCTGCGATCGGAGGCCAGCCGGTTCGTCTCGGGCTTGTTGGGCAAATACACGACATCCACTTTGCCGCCTTCTGGCAGAGCCCACTCCGGCGCGACGAATGCGCCGCCTTTGACTGTTTCGCCTTTGGGATCTTCAAACTGGTAAGCCAGCTCGATGTTCACGACTTTCTGGTTTTTGACTCTGGCCCACGCATTCATCACATCCGCCTTGGCCGGCTTGCCCCAGATTCGCAAACGCACGTCTTTCTGAATTATGAAAAAACCGATGAACGTCAGCAGCAATCCAAATCCGACCAGCTTGAAGCTCGTAGGCATACCTTCTCTCCTTCTGCAGAGTGACCCAATGATGATACAGATCTTTGCAGACTACCCAGCGCGGCTCAGAACGCCAGCGCGCGCCGGTGTATTACTCCTGAGTGTTTGCCTTCTCATACGACTGGGGCCCTTCATGATGAAACGCACACATTCCGTCATTTTTCTTGTCGCGCTGTCCACCGCCTTCCTTCTTTCCGCCGCCGAACCCACAACCATTCGCCCCGATCCCGCCTTCGTCGAAAGCGTCGCGAAGCTCATCGACGAGTGCTTGACCGAGATGGCGGAGAAAACGTCCGACAAAGACACGCAATATTACGAGAAAGGCGTTTGGCATCTCTCCAACGGCGACCCGCTCTGGGCCTGCGGCGGTCCGGCGACGGCGGCGGCTGTGCTGTGGAACTATCGCCAGAAGCATGCCGAAAAACTCGACGCTACGGGAAAGGCCCGCCAGGAATGGCTGCACCGCGTTTCTGTTGAAACCTTCGATCACGCGATCAGCGTCATGTACAACGCGGATTTCACGCTCAAACAGAAGCCGAGCGTCGAATCCGGTTTCTTCACGCTCGCGCTGGGCAACACGTACCTGGAATTGCGCGAGTCGCTCGACGAAGCCACGCGCAAACGCTGGCTGGACGCGCTGGTCGGCGACGTAAAGGAGCTGATCAAGACCGGCGATTTGCCCAATCCCGAAGCCAAAGGCTGGAAGGCGACCGACGGCTGGACGACGAACGGCAACGTAGAGCTCTGCGAATGCGAGCTGCTCAACCTCGCCTGGAAAGCCACCGGGGACCAGAAATACAAAGACCTGTTCGAGACGCAGTTCAAGCACACTCTGGAACCCGACCCGCAGCGTTGGAAGGGCTACGGCCTTTTCTACCTGAAGAAGCCCACGCGCGAAGACGGATCGGACGGCGCGGGCTACCTGGCCGAAGCCGAACAGGAACCCGGTTTCGACAAGGACTATACGCATTTTCAGCTCACGATTGCCAGCCGGCTGTACGTCCACTCCCGCGACCCGCGCGTGCTGCGCCTGATGAATCTGTTCCTCGGCGCGTTGCTCCCGCTGGTGGATCAGAAGACATGGATCCTCGACGCGACCTACGGCAGCCGGCACTCGTTGCATTTTCCGTTCTTCACCTGCGGCATGGCGACGACGGCGTGGCTTGGCAACCGCGCCGATCTGGCCCCGCTGATACCCGACCAATTCCAAAAAGCCACGCAGCCCTTCTATTGGGGCAACGCCAAACAGAATTGGGGCAACCCGGGCGCCTATCGCGGCTACGGAGCGGATCTCGCCGTGTTCCTGCAAGCCGCGCTGCTGCTTGAATCAGAACCGCACCCGTAAAGTGGCGCAATCCTTCCGGATTGCGCGCCGTTGTGGGGCAGGCTGTCCAGCCTGCCAGTTCGTTCCGTAGTGCGGGCGTCTCGCCCGCTGCCGTTCTCCCTTCTTCCTCGCGAGGAGAGAGGAGGGGTGAGGGAGTGCTTCGTATTCCTCCCTCCTCCCGTTTCCAAATTGAAAACCCGTTCCGTTCGGCAACCGGATCGTCCCCATCCATAATCCAAGTATTGGCGTGGCAAATGCTGCCGAGGGAATTCCGACAGTGACGTGTATGCACGCGCCAGGCGGGCTTTCGTGACCTCTAAAGAATGTGGGCGCGCTACGACCCCGGAGGATAACGCGATGAACATGGATCGAGCCCGACAGATCACGCATTTTCTGCTGCGCGTCGTCACGGGGCTGCTGTTCCTGCAAGTCGGCGGAATGAAACTCTTCGATTGGTTCGGCGGCATTCCCGCTCAACTCGGCGGCCACCCGGCGTTCTTGTCACAGCATTGGATCGGCGGCGTGCTGGAGTTCTACGGCGGAACGGCCATCCTGCTGGGATTCCTCACGCAACCGGTCGCCTTCATCCTTTCCGGCGAGATGGCCGTCGCGTACTTCCAGTTTCATCAGCCCAACGGTTTCTGGCCGATTCAGAATCACGGCGAGCCCGCCGTGCTGTTCTGTTTCATCTTTCTGTTCTTCGCGGTTCACGGCGCAGGCGATTGGAGCTTGGACGCGATCATCCGAAGAAAATGTCCGCGGCGGCAAGCATCGCAATAGTCGGCGCGCTTGCATGCAGAAGACTCGATGCGTTCTGTAACGAGTAAAGGAGACGAGGAGGATGGCCAAAGCAAAGAAGTCTGCCGCTCGGGAGATCGTCGTCACGCGCCTGCTGGACGCCCCGCGGCAACGCGTCTGGGAGGCGTTGACGGACCCCAAGCAACTCGAGTCCTGGTGGGGGCCGATCGGCTTCAAGACCGTCACGGACGAAATCGCGATCAAGCCCGGCGGGTTCTGGCGGCATACGATGATCGGCCCCGACGGCGCCGAGTATCCGAATATGACCGTGTTCAAGGAGGTCGTGAAGCCCAAGCGCATCGTCTACGTCAACGGCGGCGGCCGCAAGGGAGGTCCGGGCACACATTTTCGCGCGACGTGGACGCTTGAGGCGTCAGGAGCCAAGACGGAACTGACAATTCGTC
Source organism: Planctomycetota bacterium (assembly GCA_036504595.1). Taxonomy (GTDB): domain Bacteria; phylum Planctomycetota; class SZUA-567; order H5-PLA8; family H5-PLA8; genus DASXUX01. Next base: position 109,113 of record DASXUX010000109.1, read on the forward strand.
TCGTTTTCGACACGCCGAAGGAACGCAACTTCGTCATTAAAGAGTTCGGCGCGCTCGAGGGCGGCAAGCAGACGTTGGCGCGCCTTGCCGAGCATCTCGCCACGCATCCCGCCTTCGAACTCCTGATCGAACGCGTCATCAATGCGCCGCGCGAGCGCGTCTTCGAGGCTTGGACCAACCCTGAGCGACTGGCGCAGTGGTTCGCGCCCAAGCCGTTCCAGTTAATCGTCAAGAAGATGAACTTTCGCCCCGGCGGCAAGTTCAACATGTCGATGCGCGGGCCTGACGGATCCAACTTCCCCTTCACGGGAACGTACCGCGAAATTGTCCCGCCGGAGAAGCTCGTGTGGACCGGCGAGTTCACGAGCGGCCCGGCCGATCAGATCACCACAGCGGTAACGTTCGACGCGCGCGGGCAGCAGACGCGAATTCATGCCCAACAGACTTTTCACGTCATGACGCCTGAAATTGAGCACGCGACGAAAGGCGCCAAGCAGGGCTGGACGATGACGCTCGACCAGTTGGACGCGTTCTGCTCGGGCGCACGCCAGATCGACCGCGTTGAGAAGCGCGTCGAATTGAAAGCGCCGCCGTCAAGGGTTTGGCGTGCGCTGACGGATCATCGGGAGTTTGGCAAGTGGTTCCGTGTGGCGATCGACGGCCCCTTTGAGCCCGGCCAGATTTCGCGCGGGCGCATCACCTATCCTGGTTACGAGCACGTCAAATGGGAGGTTGTGGTGAAGCAACTGCAGTCCGAGCGGCGTTTCTCGTTCACCTGGCATCCCTACCCCATCGATCCCAAAGCCGATTATTCAAACGAGACGTCCACGCTCGTTGAATTCACTCTGAAGAAGACAAAGAAAGGCACGCTGCTGACCGTCACCGAATCCGGCTTCGACCAGCTCCCCGCCGCTCGCCGCCCCGAAGCCTTCCGAGCCAACGCCGCCGGCTGGACCGAACAGATGAAAAACATCGAGCGGCATCTACTGTCTAGACAGAAACGACAGCGGTGAGCCTTCTTGTGAGGAAGACTGGATTGTGACACATTAAAGCGCGCGAGACGCTCGCACTACTCGTCCTTGGCCAACAGCCGCTCCAGTTCACTCACTTTCTCGCGTATTTCCCGAAGTTTGGTTCGGACCGCGCGCGAAACACTCGCCCCGTCCGCTGCTTTCTGCTTGTCGGGAACGAGATAGACACGAGGGCGCTTCGCTATCCGGCCCGCGTACTTCCCGCGGACCATACTCGTGAAGTCGTATTCCTGCAGCATGTCTGAATCGTTAGTGCGCTGTCTAGCCTTCTTCATATCGCCTCCGCGTGGCTCGTCGCTCCCGCCTCGACCAGAGCTTCTATTCGTCTCGGGCGCCCCGCAATCTTTACGGTGCTTGCATCGAACCCCTCGGCGCCAAGCAATTCTCTTACTTCAGTCATCGCAATCCATGGATACTCGATCGTGTAATAGCTAACAACTGACATGAGCGCGAAAGCCACCAATGCCACAATTCCGAACGGCACGCTCATCAAAAGCAGCCCATAGGCCCATTCACCGGAAGTTGACGCCTGAAAACCTCCAAACGCGCGAACTCCGTAAGCAACGACGCCCATCGCGATCAGCAGCGCCCCACACGCCTTGAGCAGAAGCGCGTGGTTCATGCATCGCCGAAGACCTTCGGCACACATTTCGCACAAAGGGGCTTCGACCTTCATCTGTGCGTAAATGTTCTTCTTCTCGATTACTCCTTCTGTAGCGGTCTGGCTTTGCCCGATGGCTTGGAATTGGTGCGTTACTTTCGATATTCCACATCGCGTACAGTTTGCGCTATGCCCCTGCACACCAATTTTGCGCCAGCGCCCACCAAGTTCCGCAAAGCTGATTTGCAGCCCATCAGCAGAGGACTGAATCTTCTTTTGCGCATCCTTCAGTATAGGCGGGTTGAACATCCAACCCCACGCGACATGCGCTATCCACAAAAACAACAGCGAGGGAAGAAGCATAAGGTCAAGCACGATCGGCGAGATCAGAAAAAGACCAACCACAAGGACAACCCACGCTGCTAACAGTATCCACTTACGGCGCATCACTGCTGCGGCTGCGACTTCGAGGTCAGCCTTGCAGGACTCGCAGGAATAAACCAGTGTCCGATGAACCTCATGCGCATTCTTGGCCTTGGCTGTGCCAATGATGCCCTGCTGGTATAGCGCTGGTCGCGCGCAAAACATGCAGCCAGGAGTCATTTCCATCCTAGGGGCCTCCTTCCGATTCCTCAATCACTGCCGCCCGTCACTTGCGCAAAGCGCGAAGCTTCTTCTCCAGCATCGGCCGGAGCACCCCCGGATTTCCTTTGCCTTTGAACTCCGCCATGCACTTGCCGAAGATTGCGTTCACGACGGCGTCTTTGCCGCCGACGTAATCGGCCACGAGCTTGGGGAATTTCGCCAGCACGTCGTCGATGACCTTCTCCACCTGCCCGGCGTCGGCCTCGATAATCAGGTTCTCTGCCTTGGCGATCTCCAGAGCGCTCTTCTTGGTTTCGAGCATCTTCGGGAAAACGGTTTCCTTGGCGGCGACGCGGTTGATCTTCTTCTCAGTCTCCACCAGAGCGATCAACTCAGCGACGGCCGCCGGTTCCAGGCCGCACGTGTCGATCGTCAGCTTGCGCTCCTTTAAGATGCCCTGCAAATCGGCGGTGAGCCAGTTGGCGACCGTTTTTGGAGAGAGGGTAGCGCCGGCGTCCCTGCCGGCCGGCACGGAGGCCGGCACCACCTTCAAAACGGCTTCGAAGTAGTCGCCCATCGCCTTGTTGTCCGTCAGCACGCCGGCGTCGTATTCGCTAAGCTGGAATGCTTCCACATAGCGCTTCTTGCGTGCTTCGGGCAATTCACCTTGGCTGGCACTGATCATTGCGATCATCTCCGGGGTAATGGTAATGGGCGGAAGGTCGGGTTCGGGGAAGTAGCGATAGTCCGAAGCATCTTCTTTGCTGCGCATGCTCCGGATTTCGCCGGTCTCGCCGTTGAACAGCCGCGTTTCCTGGCGCACGGTCCCGCCGCTGTCGTAAATCTTCGTCTGTTCGGCAGCCTCCGTGTTGATGGCCGCTTCCACGAAGCGGAATGAGTTCATGTTTTTGATTTCGCGCCGCGTGTTGAATTCTTTCTGACCGACAGGCCGGATCGAAACATTCGCGTCGCAGCGCAGCGAACCTTCCTGCATGTTGCAGTCGCAGACGCCGGTAAATTCCAGAATATGCGCGAGGGCTTCCATATACGCGCGAGCTTCGGCAGCCGAACGCAGATCCGGCTCGCTGACGATTTCCAGCAGCGGCGTGCCGGCCCGGTTCAAATCGACGCCCGAGCCCCCGCCGTGTTCGTCGTGGACCAGCTTGCCAGCGTCCTCTTCCATGTGAATGCGCGTGATCCCAATCCGCCGCTCCACGCCATCAACCGTGATATCGAGATAGCCTTTCTTGGAGAACGGCAGGTCGTACTGGCTGATCTGATAGTTCTTCGGCAGATCGGGGTAGTAGTAATTTTTACGGTCGAATTTCGTAAAACCGATGATTTCGCAGTGCAGAGCCAGCGCCGCCTTTAACGCGAATTCAAACGCCAGCGCATTCGGAACCGGCAGCGATCCGGGCAGCCCAAGGCAAACCGGGCAGACCTGCGTGTTGGGCGGCTGGCCAAACTGAGTTCCGCAGCCGCAAAACATCTTCGACTCGGTTCGCATCTGCGCGTGGACTTCTAATCCGATAACCGTTTCATACGTCGTTGCCATGGACGATCTCATCCTTAAAAGGAGCCAACGAGTGCATAAGTTAATGCGCGAAGCCGGAAACGCAAATTGGTGAGTGGTGAGTGGTGTCTGGTAGGTAGCCTGGTAGTCTGGTGCTCGGGGTTTGTGCGCCCTCCAGACGAACAGACACCACACACCAGACACCAAACACGTTTCTTGATAAGGCTTTCCCCCGAAAAGAGGTCCACACTGTCGAGGCTTACAGTTTCCATCGATTGACAGGACCGCGCATGTTACTAGAATCGGCTCCTTACTTTAGCGGGAACGGAGAGCGGCCGTGAACCAGGGGGGAACCGGCGCGTCCGGCACCGATCCATATCTGGACGTGCCGCCGCATGTTTTCATTGGGCGATTGGAGCCTTACGAGCGGATGCTCCTGGACTTAAAGGAACAGCTCTACGAAGGCTCCTGGGAGCGGATTCTGGAAGATCTGCGCGCGCGAATGGATAACAAGCCCTACGTCTTTAAACTCTCGCAGACCATTGCGCGCGACGTGGCTGCGATCGAACGAATGAAGGCTTACGAAATGCGGCAGCAAGTCAGTTTGTCCGAACTGCTGAAGCAGAATCAGCAGGCCGCAGGCCAGAACGGCTGATGCGTCTGAAACCGGGAGGATGATAAAACGTCATGAGCGGTCATGTGACTAAAGCGCTGCTGGCATTGCTGGTAATCAGCTTCGCAGCATACCCGGCGGATAAAGATAAAGACAAGCCCAAGTCCGATCCGAAAAATACGGCGGAACTGTTCACGCCCCCGGCCGCGCTCCTCGAAAAGGAAAAGCGGGAACGGAACGTTGCCGCCGAAATCGACGCCGAAGTAGCGGCTCGCGCCGTGCCGGTTCCGCCGGCGATGGATCTGGACCTGGAATGGTATTCGCCGCATATCGACGCCGCCAAATACGGCGTGTTGATCAAGGGCTGGGTCTCCGATGAGATCGTTCTGCTTGAAACTGACAAGCACAATCTGCTCTGCGTCCGCCGCGACAATGGCGTGGAGAAGTGGCGCTGCGAGCTGACCGACGCCATCCGGTACGCGCCGGCGATCTCCCGCAATAACGTCGTCGTGAACGTGAACAACTATCTGGTGGGCATCGAGCGCAACGCGGGATACATCCGCTGGAAGCTGCTGCCGAACTTCGTCATGAGCTGCTCGCCAATCGTGATCGACCCGCCGACCTATCCGAAGGAATACACGCGGCAATGGAAGCAGCTTGAAAACGTTTTCGTCGGCGGTTGGGATGGGCGGCTTTACTGCATGTTTGTCCGCGCGCGTCTCGGATTCCTGGTGAAGCACCGCCAGACCGAGGATTTCAGCGCGCCGGAGTTCGATCTGTTCCAGGCCTGGCACAAGACCCACCGCAGCCGCGGCGTCATTTCCAGCGACATTGTGGTCAAGGAGAACACGCTCTACTACGTCGCTGACGACCACAACGTGTACGCTACGAATCGCGAAGGCGAGGAACGTGAGCCGTACTACATGCTCGGCAGCCCGACCACCAGCATTACCGTGACCGCTCCGCCCGCCGCGAACGTGACCAACAGCGTGCTCAACAGCATCTATTGCGGGGCCAGCGACAACTACTTCTACTGCCTCGACCGGTTGACGCTCCGGAAGAAATGGGCCTTCCCTCTCGGCATCAGCCCTGTCGGCGACATCATGGCCGACGAAGCCATCACGCCGATGGTATATGCGATGACCGCCAACGGCATCTTCCACGCGCTGCAGATTCAGCCGGCCCGCTCGGTCAAGGGCCAGGCGGAAATCCCCGAATCCTATTCGGAAGCCTGGACCGCTCCGGCCGCGGGCGCGCTTTGCGTGGGACCGGACCTGGTGTACTTGGGGACGAACAAACTGAAAGACGCGCCGGGTTACGGCGGCGTGACGGTCGTCAGCAAGGCCGACGGCAAGGTGCAGTGGAAGGTCGAAGGCGGTTTCTTCACGCAGTTCCTGCCGTACTTCAACTTGTGGACGAAGCCGGGGCAGGAAGCCCACGTCTATGCGCTCTCTTCGGACAACCGCTTGGTCAGTCTGAAGGAGAAAGTGCGCGAAACGGGGATTAGGCTGATTAAGGCCCCGACGCCAGAACCGGAAATGCCGAAGGTCATCATCGGGAAGGCCAAGCCCGCCGGCGAGAAGCCTGCCGAGAAGGCCGACGAGAAAAAAGCTGACGAGAAGAAGGCGGACGAAAAGAAGGCTGACGAGAAGAAAGAAGAACCGAAGAAAGAAGAACCAAAGAAAGAAGAGCCAAAGGCAGAGGATAAGAAGGAAGAGAAGAAAGCCGACGAGAAGAAGGCAGAGGAGAAGAAGTAGCGTTCTCTGCGCAGCCGACTCACTCCGCGGGCAGCCAGTTGGCTGCCCGCGTTGTTGTGCCGAAGGCACATGTGTAGTGCGACTGTGGTACGGGCAGGCCACGCCACGTTTGTCCGGTCAGCGCAGATTCACGCTACTCAGTAGTGGCCGTGCGTGCCAGAGTAGTATATACTCCAGGCGATCAGTGGGTGTCGTTTCGTTAGGGGTCAGCCTATGGCCAAGTTTGACAAGAAGCTGGCTGGCATTCTGAGCAAGTGCGGGGTGATTACCGATGCCCAGCGCGAAGAGGCGCTGGCGGAATGCGAGAAGAACAATTCCTCGCTGACGCAGGTTCTGGCCGAAAAGAAATTCTGCGACGAAGACACGCTGATCACGGCCGTGGCCGAGGAGATGAGCTACTATCCCATCAACTTGGCCAAGATCGAGATCCTTCCCGACGCTCTTGAAGTCCTGACCGAAGAACAGGCCAAAAACTACCAGGTGCTGCCGATCTCCAAAATGGGGAAGCTCCTGACGCTGGCCATCGCCAATCCATTCGACGTGTTGATCCTCGACGACGTCAAGATTGTCACCGGCTGCGAAATCATCCCCGTACTGACCACCGAGACCGCCATCAAGAAGGCCATCGACAAGGCCTTCAAGAAGACGGTGGACATGCAGAGCGAGATGGCGGCCACCGCCGCCGCGCTCGACCAGCAGTACGGCACCGACCTCGGCAGCGCTCCGGTCGAGGAGCAGGAGGACGAGAATTCCGGCCCGATCATCAAGCTGGGCAACCGCATCGTCGAAGACGCGTACTTGCAGGGCGCCAGCGACATTCACATCGAACCGGCCGAAGACCGCGTGTATGTGCGGTACCGCATCGACGGCATCCTCAAAGATCAGTTGCAGCTTCCCAAGTCCTCTCACCGCGCGCTGATCAGCCGCATCAAGATCATGAGCGATCTGAACATTTCAGAGCGCCGCTTGCCGCAGGACGGCCGTATCGTCTACAAGAAGTACAATCCGAAATTCGACTTGGACTTGCGCGTCTCCACGGCGCCGATGAACTTCGGCGAGAAGGTTTGCGCTCGTATCCTGGACAAGACCAAGTCGTGTCTGCCGCTCGATAAGTTGGGCTTCTCCTCCTACAACCTGAAGCTCTACCGCGATCTGATCCAGGTGCCTTACGGCATGGTGCTTCACTGTGGCCCAACGGGCTCCGGCAAGTCCATGACTTTGTACGCGGCGCTCAACGAGATCAACTCGCCCGAAGTGAACATTTCGACGGCCGAGGATCCGATCGAATACACGCTGCCGCGCCTGAACCAGATGCAGATGCAGAAGGGGATTGGACTGACCTTCGCCGCGGCGCTGCGCTGCTACCTGCGCCAAGACCCGGACATCATCCTGGTGGGCGAAATCCGCGACCAGGAAACCGCTGAAATCGCCATTGAAGCCGCGCTCACCGGCCACGTGCTCTTCTCCACGCTGCATACCAACGATGCGCCCTCAACGATCACGCGCTTCACGGAAATGGACGTCGAGCCCTTCATGATCTCGACGTGTCTGGTCTGCATCTGTGCGCAACGACTGCTGCGGCGCATGTGCAGTTGCAAGCAGGAGGACACGCCCAAAGATGAAGAAATAGCGCTGCTGAAGCGCGCCAAGGATGACGCGCCGATCACGAGGATCATGCGTACTGTCGGTTGTCCACGGTGCAGCGGCTCCGGCTATAAAGGCCGAACCGGCATTCACGAACTGCTCAAGAATACCGACGAGTTAAAGTCGCTGATTAACAAACATGCCACGGCCGACCAGTTGAAAGCCGCTGCGCGCACGGCGGGAATGCGCACGCTCTTCGAAGACTGCATGGAAAAGGTCAAGGCGGGAATCACGTCGCTGCCGGAAGCGATCGGCACCGCCCGCCCGGATGATACGGCCTGAACTGGCTTGGCCGGTGCGGAAAGAGGCATGGATTGGCGGGGCTGCCGTGGTCTAGCTTCACAGGCCCCGTTTGGATGTTGTCAGTCACTCCCGGACAGTCCGGGGGATCGGACCGTTGGGCCAGTCCGCGGCGCGCAATCGCTTAGGGCGCTCGGATGACAGGGGACTTTGATTCATGGCGAAATTCAAATATGTCGCTCGGGACTCTGCAGGCAAACGCGTCACGCAAACGGTCGATGGAACCAGCCGCGAGGAGGTTCTGAGCAATCTCAAGAGCCAGAACCTCACCGTGCTGTCGGTTTCGGAGGAGAGCGGCGGCGGCGGACCCACCAAGGGCCCGGGCAGCGCGGCCGGCGAAAAGAAGAGCATCTGGAACATATCCTTCGGCGCAGTGCAGCCGCGGGTGACCGGCGAAATGCTGGTCGTCTTCACGCGGCAGTTCGCGACCATGATCGGCGCCGGCATTCCCGTGCTGGAATGCTTGAACATCTTGCAGGAACAGGCCGAGGACCCGGGCTTCAAGGCCGCTCTGGGCCAGATTGTCGAGGACGTCCGCGGTGGAAGCGACCTGAGCCAGGGCTTGGCCAAGCACCCCAAGTGCTTCGAGCGCATTTATATCAATATGATCAAAGCCGGCGAAGCATCCGGCCAGTTGGACACGATTCTGGCCCGCTTGGCCGACTACATGGAGAGCACCGAAAAGCTGAAGCGCGAGATCAAGGGCGCGATGACCTACCCAGTGGTCTCGTTGGTCATGATCTTGGGCATCACCATCTTCCTGCTCGTGTTCATCATCCCCAAGTTCCAGGACATCTTCAAAGCTCTGCGCGTCGATCTGCCGCTGCCGACGGTCATCGTGCTGGGGATTTCGAGAGTTCTGACCAACTACTGGGCGCAAACGCTGATCATCATCGTCGGCGTGATCATGATGATTAAGTGGTACAAATCCACCGACGCCGGCGGCTACAACTGGGACCGCATGATGCTGCGAATGCCGGTTTTCGGTCAACTGCTGCAGAAGGTCGCGCTTTCCCGCTTCTCCAAGACATTCGCCACGCTGCTCCGCTCCGGCGTGCCGATTCTGGGCGCTCTGGAGATCGTGGCTTCGACCGCCGGAAACCGCGTGGTCGAAGAAGCCGTGAACAACGCGCGCGAGTCGATCCGCCAAGGCGAGAATCTGGCCAAGCCGCTGGGAGAGTCGTCCGTCTTTCCCCCCATGGTGGTGCGCATGATCGCGATCGGCGAAAAATCCGGCGCGCTGGAACAACTGCTCGAGAAGATCTCGGAGTTTTACGACCAGCAGGTCGAGGCGACGGTCGAGGCGCTGACGTCGTTGATCGAACCGCTGATGATCGGTGTCATGGGAATGATCGTGGGCGGCATCGTGCTTTCGGTCTTCCTGCCAATCTTCAAGATTCAGGAAGCCTTGCAGAAGAAGTAGTCTCGGGCGGTGTGGTGCGGGCCTCGTGCCCGCTTCGGCCTTCGGGAGGTCATCTCTTTTCCGAGGCGGGTGGGGCGCCCGCACTACGAACAGCCGCGGGTTAAGCCGCGCGCACGACGTTAGAGATGATACTTTTGCTGGTTGCGGCGAGAGGCGAGAGGACCCGGACGTGCTCGATGCTTTTGTAGAACGCAACACGCGCACCATCCGCGGCAACCAGATTCTCATTGCCCTGCGACTCCTTGTGGCCACGATGGCGCTGGCCGCGCTGATCGTCCAGGAGTTCGTCACGGTCCGGCACGCGCATCGCATCAGCGATTTGCAGCCCGTCTTTTTCCTGCGGCCTGCCGGGCTTGTGGCCATCATCGTCTGCGCGCTCACCGTCTTGTACGGGCTGGTCGTGGAACGTTCCGGCAAAGACCCGCGCTGGGCTCCCAAGCTGGCCTTCGTTCAGATCTTCGTGGACGTATCCCTGATTTCGGCCCTGATCTGGCACACGGGCGGGGCCGATAGCCAGTTCGTCGTGCTCTATCTTTTCTCCATCTGCGCGGCGGCTTTTGTCCTGAAATGGAACGTTGCGCTGCTTGCCGCCGCGGTCAGCACGCTGTTCTTCAGCATCGTCGGCCTGCTCTACTCCCTCGGCCACATGCCGCAAAGCTACCGCGACCTCGTCGGCGACCTCGCCGTGCAGCGCTTCCGGAATCTCAGCCTGCTCGAAGTCGTGCAGTTGATGCTGCTGCCGGTCTGCGCCTTCTTTCTCACCGCCATTCTGGCCGGAGTCTTGTCGCGGCGCATCGCGCTGGCCAGGATCCTGCACCACGAGATTCTCGAGGGGATCGGCGAGGGCATCCTGGTGCTCGATCAAGAGCAGCGCGTGTTGTATCGCAATCGCGAGTTTGAGCGGCTGACCGGGCTGCAAACGGCGTCGCTGCGCGCGAAGTTGTCTGATTGCTTGACCGAGAGCATCGCGCGCCAGGGTTGGGAAGTCCTCCACACCAGCCAGCAGCAGCGCATCGAGACCAATTTTCGGCGGCCGGATGGCAGCATTGTGCCCTTTGCGGTGCGGCTGATTCCCATCTCGGAGTCCGACGGCTCCTCGCCGCGCGGCTTGATCGTCGCCGTCGATGACATCACCGCCGAGAAGAAGATGGAGGAGTTCCTCAAGCACCGGCAGCGCATCGAAACGATGGGGCACATCTCTGCGACCATCGCGCACGAGATACGCAACCCGCTGGCGTCGATCCGCGGCGCCGTGCAGGAGATCGGCCGTTCGCTCGACATCCCCGAAAACAAGAAAGTGCTGATCGACATTGTGCTTTCCGAGTCGGACCGGCTGGACCAGATCATCACCGACTTCCTGCGTTTCGCCCGCATGCGCTCGCCGAGACTGATTCCCACCGACCTCGCGCGCGTGATGACAGACGTTAAACTGGTGCTTGCGGCCAATCCCGATGCGCGTGATGTGAACATCACGGTCACCGGACAGGCGCCGGCGGCGTTTCCGGCCGATGCGGAGCAACTGCGCCAGCTCTTTCTGAATCTGGGGATGAATTCGCTGCAGGCCTTGATCGGTCGAAAGAACGGGGCGTTGACGTTCACGATGACCCCGGGGCGCCTCCGCTCCAGCAACGCATTCACGATCGAGGAATTGGGCGATCGCGTGGACCGGCCGGGCGTGCTGATCGGACTGCACGACAACGGGCCGGGGATTCCGGATGAAGTCAGCAAACAGATTTTTGAGCCGTTCTTCACGACCAAGCCCGCCGGCACGGGGCTGGGGCTGGCGATTGTCGAACGAATCGTGCAGGCACATGAGGGCATGGTCGCCGTGGAAAGCACCGCAGGGCAGGGCACGACGTTCCGCGTCTGGCTGCCGTCGGATCTGGCCATCGGTGCAACGGTTAGCGGCCCACGGCCCGTGACGGTATACTAGTGGCACGCTTGTGTTCGCGCCGGCGTATGGCGCGAACTCAAGCGTGCGGCCTTAGGTCGTCCGCACGCACGAGATGGGCGCCAAACGGATGGCGCCAATCACGTGCGTGCCACCGGGATCGCCGGAAGCGATTTGGCAGCGAAGGCAGCCTGAATGAGAGAGAGCGCATGACGAACCCAATGAATCCCGCGACTGCCAGCCCGCCGGGCCCGCGCCGGCGCATTCTCGTACTCGATGACGAGACATCGATCCAGCGCCTGCTGACGATCATCCTGGAAGGCGAAGGCCACGAGGTGATCACGACCGACGACGGCAACGTGGCGTTGGAGATGATCTCACAGAATCCGGTAGATCTGGTGATTCAGGATCTGCGCATGCCAAAGATGGACGGCCTGACGTTCCTGCGCAAGTTGAAGGAAACACAGTCGATCCCATCGATTGTGCTGACGGCATTCGGGACGTTTGAGACGGCGGTCGAGGCGATGCGGTTGGGCGCGTACACACATCTGACCAAGCCCTTCGACACGGAGGAGATGCGGCAGACGGTTGCGCGGGCGCTGGAACGGTTGTCCTTCAACAAGAAAGGTCCGAACCAGGCGGTTCCGTTCCTGGATATCATCAGCAACACGGCGCTGATGTCCGCCATCACCAGCCTGATCAACCGCGTCGCTCGCACCGACTCGACCATCCTCATTACCGGCGAAAGCGGGACCGGAAAGGAACTGGTCGCGCGCGCCATCCATTATTCATCGCTGCGCGCCGACCAGGCGTTCGTTGCGATCAACTGCGGCGCGTTTACCGAGACGCTGCTGGAGTCGGAATTGTTCGGGCACTTGAAGGGCTCGTTCACCAACGCGATCGCGGACCGCAAAGGTGTTTTCGAAAGCGCCGACCGCGGCACACTGTTCCTGGACGAAATTGGCGAACTCTCGCAGCCGACGCAGGTCAAACTGCTCCGCGTTCTGGAAACGCGCACGTTCAAGCCCGTCGGCGGCTCAAAGGACATGCACGTGGACGTGCGCTTCATTACGGCCACCAACCGAAACCTGGCGCAGATGGTCTCCGATGGGCAATTCCGCGAGGATCTGTTCTATCGCCTCAACGTCATCCCCATCGAATTGCCGCCGCTGCGCGCGCGCAAAGAAGACATCCCGCTGCTGGCCGGACACTTCCTCGCTCGCTTTGCCAAACGCATGGCCAAACCGATCAAGGGCATTGACGAAGCAGTGATCGGCAAGCTGGTCGGCTATAGCTGGCCGGGCAACGTGCGCGAACTGGAGAACACCATCGAACGCGCCGTCGCCCTGGCGCGGCACGATCGCATCCGCCTGGAAGATCTCGCCGGGCCGCTCCTGGGCAGCGGGATCTCAGCGCGTTCCAGCACGGCGCTCATCGCAGCCACGCGAGTGCCGCAGGGCGGGTCGGGGCGTCTGCCGGTGCAGGCCAATCCGCATCTAGTGGACAATGGCGTCGGGGTGTCCAAGCCGCGTCTGCCGGCTGAAGGGATGGATTTGGAGCGCTATCTGCTGGATGTGGAGCGCGCGTATATCATCCAGGGGCTTGAGCGGACGAACTGGAGCCTGACGGAAGCCGCCAAGCTGCTCAACATGACCTTCCGCGCGATACGCTACCGCGTCGCGAAGCTCGGCATCGAGAAACCAGCGGGGAAAATGTAGCGCGATCGTCTTGGATTGCGCTGCGACAATCCGTGAAGCATCGGCCTCGCCGCACGTCTTCACCCTGTTGCCTTGGAGATAGCATGCGGCTGTGGGTTCTCGCGGTTTTGATTTTCGTTGCGCACGCCGGCGCCTGCGGTCAGGCCGCTTCGCCGCTTGTCTACACGTGGAAAGCCGGCGATCTGTTCCGCTTCGACTACCAGAAGACGATCTGCGTCGTTCAGCCCGATGAAACGGGCGCGCGCGAGGAGCGGCGGACGGAAGTCGCGGCGGTCCTGATTCTTGAGATCAAGACTGTTTCGCCCGCCGGCGCCGGCGGCACGCTGCGCTTCGATTCGCCGCGGTTGACTCTTCCAGCCATGCGCTTGTTTCCCGGCGCGGAAGACGAGATCAAGCCATTGCCGGACAAGAACCGCGCCGTGGCCCGGACTATCGAAGGCGCACTGAAAACCGCATCCTGGACGGTGCTGCTCAGCCCCAGCGGCGCGATCACGGTGGAGTCCCGCAAGCCGGCGTCCTACAACGAGTGGATTAAAGACCTGAGCAACGCGGGTGGCTGGCGCAAGCGCCTGAACGAGACGGTGGCCCGGCTGGTCGAACAGGACCTGGGATTGAAAGCCCAAACCGTCGATCGCGAGCTGCTGCTGTGCACGGACCCGGCCGAAGCAAGCTCCGCCCCCGGCCAGGCGCTGCACCCGTTGCGCGCGGGTTTCGCGTTTTCGTCAAAGACGGGCAAAACAAACGCGTCGTTCGAGCGGCGCCTGCCTGCAGCGTCGGCAACAGGCTATGCCGTTCCGGCATTGGCCGGCCCCACAACCGTGCACATCCAGCCGCAGAAGCTCAAGATGCATGAGTCCAAGGCCGTGTTCGATTCGGCGCTCGGCATGCTCGACAGTTTGATTGAAGATTATGAAGTGAAACTTGATTACGAATACCGCGGGCAGCATCTCGATCAAGAGGTGCGCGTGCAATACAAGCTAAAACGCCTGGCTCCGCCGATTGTCAAGGCAGACTGATGTGGCTCGCGTGACTGTGTGGCACGGGCAGGCCGGCGGATCGTCCCTTTGCTCCGCCCGATTGCCCGTGAGTCCGATACGCGCCGCACGGGCAATCCATCGGCGCAAGAGGCCTCGCCGATGGCCTGCCCGTGCCACACATGCTACACTCAAAAAAACAATGGCACGCCGCTTGACCAACACGTAATCTGACAACGCTTGAAACGTCCGGGAGCTCGCCTGCGGCACCGGCGGCGGACTCGACGAAGGCTCTGCAGGGACAGGAAAAAAGGTTGGCGATGAACAGACAGAACATGAGCGACTTGATGATCTCCATTTCGGGCGTGCGCGGCATCGTCGGCCGGAGCTTGACGCCGGAACTGCTGGTGCGCTTTGGCGCTGCGTTCGGAACCTACATGCAGTCCGGGCGCGTGGTCGTCGGCCGCGACACGCGGGTTTCAGGCGAGATGGTCAAATGCGCCGTCTTCAGCGGGCTGCTCTCGACCGGCTGTTCGATCATCGACGTGGGCGTGGTGGCGACGCCGACCGCAACCTTGATGATCGAGGCGCTCAAGGCCGACGGCGGCGTGGTGATCTCCGCCAGCCACAACCCTGTCGAATGGAACGCGCTCAAATTCTTCCGGCCCGACGGCGTGTATCTAAATGCTGACGAAGGCCGCGACCTGATGACGATCTACTACTCGGGTGACTTCCTGCACAAGCCTTGGGACGGGCTGAAGACGATTGAAGTGATTTCCGATGCCGAAGCACATCATGTGGACAAGGTGCTCTCGATCCTGGATGTGCCGCTGATCAAGTCCAAACGCTTCCGCGTGGCGCTGGATTGCTGTAACGGCGCAGGCGTGGGCGTTTCGCTGCGGTTGCTGCGCGCTTTGGGCTGCGTGGTTGAGCCGATTCACTGTACGCCCGACGGGCTGTTCCCTCATACGCCGGAGCCGAACTTCATTAACTTGCAGGACCTGTGCCGCTTCACGCGCGAACGCGGCGCGGACGTGGGCTTCGCGACCGATCCGGATGCCGACCGCATCGCCGTGGTGTCTGAAACCGGCGACTTCCTCGGCGAAGAGCTGACCTTGGCGCTGGCCGCGCAGTACGTGCTTTCGCGCGCTAACGCGCGGGGACGGCAAGTGGTGATCAATATGTCCACCAGCCGCGTGAGCGAGGACGTGGCTCACGAAGCCGGGTGTGAAGTGATTCGCACCGCGGTGGGTGAAGTCAACGTTGCCGAACGCATGCAGGAGGTCAAATCGATCATCGGCGGTGAAGGCAACGGCGGCGTCATCGACCCGCGCGTGCATTACGGGCGCGACGCGATTGTCGGGATGGGTTTGATACTCGAATACATGGCGCGCTCCGGAAAACGCTGCAGCCAGTTGGCCGGCGCACTGCCCCAATACAGTATGTTGAAAACCAAGATCGAATGCCCGGCGGCGCAAAGCCGGGAAGTGATTCGCAAGCTGAAAGCGAGCGCGCAATCGGCTCGCGCCAACCTGGAAGACGGCTTGCGCCTGGACTGGGATGACCGCTGGGTGCACCTCAGGGCCAGCAACACCGAACCGGTGATGCGCATCATCGCCGAAGCCAAAACGCCCGAAGCGGCACAGGCTTTGGTAGACGAGTATACGGAACAGGTTCGGGGAGTGTTGAAACACTAACAGGTCATTTGTCATGGTCATTAGTCATTAAGTACTCGAAAGGCGCTCGCGGCAATGGCCAATAACCATTGACCAATGACTAGCGGCTACTCAGCACCCAATGTTCTTTTTTCATTATGGCAGGGGAAAATTAATTCATGTGCGGAATTGTCGGATACACCGGCCCAAAGAAAGCCTCTGATATCGTTCTGAACGGACTGCGCAAACTGGAATATCGCGGATACGACTCGGCGGGTATGGCGCTCATCGAAGACAGCCGGTTGAGCGTCATCCGCGCGGTGGGTCGCGTCGAAGCTCTCGCCACGAAAGCCGCGCAGCTTCCGGAAGCGGCCCACACGGCCATCGGGCACACACGCTGGGCGACGCACGGCAAGCCAAACGAACTCAACGCGCATCCACATTGCGACATGAGCGGCCGCATTGCGCTGGTTCATAACGGAATCATCGAAAACTACGCGGCCTTGCGCAAAGAGCTGGAAGCCGGCGGCGCGAAGTTTGTCTCAGAGACCGATACGGAAGTCGCCGCCGTGCTGATCGGCAAGCTGTACCAGGGCGATCTGGTTCAGGCGATCGAAAAAGCCATCCAGCGCATTGAAGGAACCTTCGCATTTGCAGTGATTTCGCTCGATACCCCCGGCCTGCTGGTCGGGGCGCGGCGCGGTTCGCCGCTGGCGGTCGGCGTCAACGCAACCGACGGCGGCATGTTCCTGGCCAGCGATGCCATGCCGCTGCTGCCGTACACGCGGCACATCATTTATCTGGAAGACGATCAGGTCGTCGCGCTGCGGCCGGGCAAGTTGAATTTGCGGCAGAACGGCCGCAAGATCGAGCCGAAGGTGACGGAGATCCACTGGAGCGCCGAGGACACGGAGCGCGGCGGCTATCCACACTTCATGCTCAAAGAGATCCACGAGCAGCCCGGCGCGTTGCGGCGCTTGGCGAGCAATCTGGTCGCTCAACGCGGCGTGGCCAGCGGTCCGAATTCAATTCCACCGGCTTTCAATCTGCAGTCTCTGCCATTGTCCGAGCAGCAGATTCGCCAGATCAGCCGCGTCGTCGTCGTGGCGCAGGGCACCGCGTTCCATGCCGGGCTGATTGCGCGGAACATGATCGAGCGGACGGCGCGCATTCCGGTGTCGGTCGAATACGGCAGCGACTTCCGTTATCGCGATCCGATCCTGGATCCCAGTGTCCTGGTGATTGCCGTCTCGCAGTCGGGCGAAACGGCCGACACACTCGGCGCCGTGCGGCTGGCTCGCGAACGGGGCTGCAAGACGCTGTCAGTGATCAACGTGCAGGGGAGCACGATCGCGCGCGAAAGCGACGGCGTGATCTACATGAACGTCGGGCCGGAAATCGGCGTCGCGTCCACCAAGGCGTTCACGGGGCAGATTGCCGCGCTGTACGTGCTGGCGATCCACCTGGGCCTGGTGCGCGGAACGCTGGCGCCGAACGAAGCCGTGCGCCGCGTCGAGGATCTGCTGCAGATTCCGGGCCGCGTCGAAGAAGTGCTCGGGCGCGAGGCGCTCGTCGCGGAGGTCGCTCGCAAATACAAAGACGCCAACAACGCGCTGTTCCTCGGCCGAGGAACAGGTTTCCCGCTGGCTCTGGAAGGCGCGCTGAAGTTGAAAGAAATCTCGTACATTCATGCGGAAGGTTACGACGCGGCCGAGATGAAGCACGGGCCCATCGCGCTGATCGATCACAGAATGCCGGTCGTGGTGCTGGCTCTGCAAGGCCGCCGCTACGACAAGATCATCAGCAACATTCAGGAAGTGAAGGCTCGCGGCGGGCACGTGATCGCCATCGCCAGCCACGACGACGAGACGATCGCCGACCGTGTGGATGATGTCCTGCGCGTGCACGACGACCACGGCATCATGAACTCGATCGTCGCCGCCGTTCCGCTTCAGCTCTTCGCGTACTACATCGCCGTCGCTCGCGGCTGCGATGTGGACAAGCCAAGGAATTTAGCGAAGAGCGTGACGGTGGAGTAATCAGTGGACAATGATCAGTTATCAATGATCAGTTATCAGTGATCTTTTCTGTTTGTCCCGGTTTCCGCGAATCCAGCATGATCGTCACGGGGCCGTTGTTGACGAGCTCAACCTTCATCATGGCGGCGAAGATTCCTTCTTCGACCTTCAACGCGCAGGACTGCCTCAGCTTCGCGACCCAGTTCGCGTAAAAGTCCTTCGCTTGAGCGCCGGGCATGCTGTCGCCGAAGTCTGGGCGCGCACCTTTGCGCATCTCGCCGTACAGCGTGAATTGTGAGACGACGAGCAGGCCGCCGCTAATGTCCACGACCGAGCGACCCATTTTGCCGGCGTCGTCCTCGAAGATGCGGATAGCGAGAATCTTGCGAATCATCCATTCGCCGTCGGTCGGCGTGTCGAGTTTGTGGATGCCCAAGAGCACTAGCAGGCCGGGGCCGATCTGGCCGGTGATCTTGCCATCCACGGTGACGGATGCCGAACTGACTCGTTGTAATAATGCGCGCATTTGTGTTCCTCTGAAGTTTGGAGTCTGGAAAGTCTGGAGTCTGGAGTCAACGGCTACACGAAAGATGTCCGGTAGCAAAGACTCCAGACTCCAGACTCCAGACTCTTAGACGCCAGACTGCTTTGCAGTATACTCCATCTCCATGAGCAGCGATATGCGTTGGCTCGGTGTGGCCGCGGTTATGGGGTTTTGCACTGCCTATGCAATGTGGGGCGGGCGTAACCCGGTCACGGCCACGCCCATCACGCCGCTGGTGCAGCCGGACCCCGAGTCGCAGAAGGCCGCGCAAGCGCCACCGCCGCCCACTGCGCCCACGGCGGTGAAGATCAACCCGGACAATATCGATTTTGGCGAGGTCAAAGTTGGCCAGAGCAAAGAGCAGACGGTGCAGATCGAAAACACCGGCGCGCAGCTCATGAACATTCTGGAAGTGCGCGGCACGTGTGGATGCTTGAAGCTCGAAATGCCGGAGAAGAAGATCGAGCCCGGGAAAAGCCAACCGCTGAAATTGACGTTCGTGGGACAGAGCGGCCGACGCCAGGAGAATTATACGGTGACGGTCGTGACCGACGAGCCGGCGAAACCCGCGTCAGGATTTCTCGTGAAGGGCAAAGTGATTCAGGTGTTCTTCCTGGAGCCGCAGACGTTGTACTACGAATTCGTCGCCAAAGGCCGCGCGAAGACCCTGGAGACGACTCTGACGCGCTGCGACGGAAAGCCTTTCGAAATCAAGAATATCAGCGCCGTGCATCCGGAGTTCTCCTTTACCTGGGCGCCGGTGGAGGGGAAGAACAAATCGGTCTATAAGATTCAGGGCACGGTGCGCGGCGAAAAGCCGGGCATCGTTACGGAAGGCGCCGCGGTGCTGACCGATCATCCGGAAGTGCCGGCGTTGGCGCTGTACGTGAGCGCACGGATCACGGGCGATGTCGTCTCGCTGACGCCGCAGTTGATCGCGACGCGCGGCAGCGACGGTGTGGTGGAGCCGTTCAGCACGGTCATCAAACGTCTGACGCCCGGGCGAATCCAGATCGAGAGCGTGACCGAGTCGCATCTGGCGTCGCCCGGACCGGCCATGCATCAGGTGGAGTTCGAAAGCCAGCCCATCGACGATGTTCAGTGCACGCTTATTATCCGGCTGAAAGGAACTTCTTTTGAGCAGCCGCCGCAGGGCGAATTTGTGATCAAGACCAATGTCGAGGAGACGCCGCTGAGAGTGCCATACCGTGCGGTTCAGCGTGGGCCGCTGATCGCGCCCGGCGAGCAGAAAGCGCCGCAGAGGGCTCCGCGGCCATGAACGTTCCCGCCGATGCAGCGATTCCTTTGCGGACACACTGCGCTCGATTGGCAATGATCGTCGCGGCGTCCACTGCGTTGGGTCTGTGCGTGAACTACATGGGCGAACGGCCCGTGCCGCTGCTGGCTCGCGACGGTCCCGGCGCTCAACCCGAGCGCGCGCCGCGCATCAGCCTGGAAGCGCTGCAAACGGCGATGAAGGCGGGGCGGCCGATTCTTCTGCTGGATGTGCGGCGGGAGGAGTCGTTCAAGCTCGCGCATCCGTTGGGCGGGATGAATGCGCCGGCCGAGGAGTTCATCACGCATTACGAGCGGCTGAATCTGGCCACGATGCTGCTGGCGGCCGAGACGGTCGTGCTGGTCTGCGAAAGCGATCAATGTCCGACGGGCGATCGCGTGTCGAAGCTGCTGAGCGAGGTGGGGCACCGGAACGTGAAAGTGCTGCAAGGCGGCTGGATGGCGTACCGCGATTCGGGTTTGCCAGTAGAGCGGGCCTCCGTGCCCGCTAAGGAGGCTGGCGCGCCATGAACGCAACTGTGTACGCTTCAACAGAAGTGGCCAGCAGCGCGAGAAATCGTGCGGCGGACATGCCTGTCTTGTTGCTGCGACTGGCGTTGGGCGGCGTGCTCTTCTATGCGGGAATCACGAAGGTGCGGAGCGGGTGGCAGTTCGCGGAGGCGATCGCGAATTTCGGCCTGCTGCCGGCTCAAGCGAACCAGATTCTCGCCGTGGTGCTGCCGTGGTGGGAGATCCTTGCCGGCGTGATGCTGATTTTCGGCGTGTGGGTGCGCGCGTCGGCACTGCTGGGGCTGATGTTGTTCTTGGCATTCACGGTTTCAGTCGGTACGGCGATGGCGCGCGGGCTGGACATTCAGTGCGGATGCTTTTCGGACTCGGCGTCGCGCGTGGGAATGAAGGCGCTGGGGATCGATATCGGCGGACTGCTGGCGGCCGTTGTCGTTGCGATGAGAGCGCGGGAGCAAACGGATTCACGACTTCAACACAGAGGCACGAAGAACACAGAGGTCACAGAGGGAAGATAGAATAGAGGGTTTGCGATCCTTGTGTCCACCCTGATACGCGTGCATGTCGCTGCGTGCAGCGCAATAAGTCGCAAGCCCGGCTGAAGCCGGCTGATCGAAAATTCGAGAGGCCGCCCACCACCACCTGAAGGTGGTGGCAAGCAACGGCCCGGAAGCCGTCTGAAGACGGCTGGTGATTCAGTGGCGCAGGGCACGCTGCGACGTGCACTCCCCTGGTACGCATACACGCGGCTGACATTTCGCCAATAACGTGTTTCTGATACATTAGGCCGCATGTGCGGGTTTGCCGGATTATTGCGGTGGAACGGGCTGGCGCCGGAGGATACCGCTCGCGTGAAGGCGGCGGCGGCGCGGGTGGCTCACCGCGGGCCGGACAGTTCCGGATTCTATAACGACACACATATTGCGCTCGGCTTTCAGCGATTGAAGGTCATCGATCTTTCGCCGGCGGGCGAGCAACCGATGTGCAACGAGGATGGCTCTCTCTGGGTCGTCTTCAACGGCGAGATCTACAACTTCCGCGAGTTGCGCGAAGAACTTCGCGCGAGTGGGCACACGTTCAAGAGCCAGTCCGATACGGAAGTCCTGCTGCACGGGTACGAGCAGTGGGGCGAGGAGATGCTCGGCCGGCTGCGCGGGATGTTTGCCTTTGCGCTCTGGAATGCGACGGAGCGCAAGCTGGTCCTCGCGCGCGACCCGCTGGGGGTCAAGCCGCTGTACTTTGCGGAACGCGAGGGATTTCTGGCGTTCGCCAGCGAACCGAAGGCGCTCTTTGCGCTGGGTGTGGAGCCCGAGATCGATCCGGTGGCGATTCACGAGGCGCTGACGTACCGCTACGTGCCGCCGCCGCGGAGCGGGTTCAAGGACGTGGAGAAGTTGCCGCCGGGGCATGTGGCGACGGCGCAGGGTGGGGAGGTGGGGTACAGGCGGTGGTGGTACGGCAACGAGCACGAATCCTGGCTGCGAGAGATATTCATCAGTGCTGATGCCCGTGATCTTGCGAGTTTGGGACGTGGAGTACGGGAAATACTGCGGGCAACCGTAGCGCGCAGACTTGTCTCGGATGTTCCGCTTGGGGCGTGGCTGTCCGGCGGAATCGATTCTGGGCTGGTTACCTCCGAGCTGAATGGAAGTGCGCGAACGTTCTGCGCTGGTTTCAAGCAAGAGGAATACGATGAGCGCGCGCTAGCACGCGCTACCGCAGCGCGCCTAAGTATTTGCCAATCGGTGCACACGGATTTCGAAATTCCCGCGGACGTGTTCAAGCTCCTGCCGCAGATTGTGTGGCACTGCGATGAGCCGTATTTCGACAGCTCCTGTTTGCCGACGTTTGTGCTTGCGGAGAAAACCAAGCCGCACGCCACCGTTGTGCTGAGTGGCGACGGCGGGGACGAAACGTTTGCGGGGTATGAACGCTACGTCGGGATGAAGATGTATCGCACGTATCGCAAAGTTCCGGGACTGCTGAGGAAACTCGCGCTGGCGATGACGGGCTGTTGCGGGCGGCAATCGCGACAAGGGTGGGACCGGATTTTGCGCTGGCTGGAGAGTTGCCGGCTGATGGAAGAGAGCAGGCATCATCCGTACCTCGCAGCCATGCAGCTTTTCAGCGAGGAGCAGAAGGCGGCGCTGTACGGCGAGGCGATGGCCGAGGCGACGGACGGGTGCGATGGAAGGGAGTATTTGGAGAATGCGCTATTGAGGGCAGCGAAGACGGACGGGGAGACGGGGGGACGGGGAGACGGGGCGAAACAGACGGAATTAAAAATTCAAAATTCAAAATTAAAAATTGAGGACGAAGCGGAGGTTCAGTCTTCAGGAAGAACTGGCGGCCAATTCGCAATCGGCAATCCGCAATCCGCAATAAAGGATAGCACGGGCGTGTTGCAGCGAGCGGATTTGGAGACTTATCTGCCCGGCGATGTGCTGCATAAGGTTGATCGCATGTCGATGGCTCACGGGCTGGAGGTGCGCTCACCGTTTCTCGATGTGGACTTGGTGAGCTTCGCGCTGTCTCTGCCCGATGAAGCGCGGTTGCCGGGGCGCGTGACCAAGCCGCTGTTGCGGCGGGCGGCAAAAGGAGTGCTTCCAGACCAAGTGATCAAGGCGCGCAAGCGCGGCTTTGGCGTGCCGCTGGATGATTGGTTCCGTGGACCTTTGAAGAAGACGGCGCTGGAGATTTTTGAAGGCTCAGAGCTCGTGCGACAGAAACTCTTCAAGCCGCGATACTGGGAGCCGCTGTGGGAGGGGCATCAGAGCGGGAAAGCTCAGCACGGCGAGCGGCTGTACGCGCTATTATCGCTCGAGTTGTGGTACCGGATGTTCATCGTCGGGCCGGTGCCGGAGCGGAGGCCCGAGGCGCTGCATTAGGCGGGAAGCGTCACGACTTACCCTAAAAAATATATAATAAATAATGCAATAAAATGGGGTTTTAGGCGTCATAGTCTTGGAGGGTTACTGGCGTTCTTTGATGAGAGCTTCTTCAGGGCCGGTGTTGTGCACGTGTGCAGTTTTTTGCAGACTTTTGAAGCGCACAGAGGCAGAGCGACGACGGAGGATTAGAGGCTACGACGCACGGTGCAGGTTTGGACAGACTAGACTTTAGACTTGAGGCTTGAGGCTTGAGGACCGAGAGCGATGGGAGTGGCGGCAGCGGATCACCACATGTGCACTTTTTTACAGAGTTGAAAGACGAGGGAGCGGGGCGTGAGGAAGCCGATTCGACAGAGCAGGAGTGATGCGCGGCCATTTGTGCTGACGCTGAACGTTGGCAACACGCATACGACGCTGGTGCTGTGGCCCATGAATGGTCCGGCGGTGAAGGTCGGTTGGCGCACGGGCGAGCGGATTCCCGCTAAGGCGAGGAAACTGTTGAGCAAGAACGTGACGGTTGTTCTGGCTGGCGTTGTACCGAAGTACATCAAGTCGTTGGAGGCCGGACTGAACGGCCATTGTCGGGTATTTCGATTCCGCAAAGACATTCCGGCTCCGATCGTGATTGTGCCTCGACCCGCGAACAAGGTCGGCGACGACCGCATCGCTGGTGCGCTAGGCGCGTTTGGCCTCAACCGCGGCTCACGTACGGTTCTGATCGACGCGGGCACGGCCGTCACCATCAACGCAGTGCGGCCAACGCGGAAGTACAAGCCGCCGCGCTTCGAAGGCGGACTGATTCTGCCCGGCGCGTCGATGAGTTTTGCGGCGCTCGCGACGAAAACGGCGCAACTGCCGAAATGTGCTGCGACGCCGCTGGATTCGAAGAACTTCATCGGCCGGAGCACGGAAGAAGCGATCCGCCTGGGGGTCCAACAAGGCCAGGCCGCGATGATTACTGAATTGGCGCGAGCGCAGGCGAAGCAGCTTGGCGCGGGAACGAAAGTGGTGCTCACTGGTGGCGGAGCAGAAGACCCGGTTCTTGTGCAATCACTTAAGCGGGCTCTCGGGCGCAAGTTGTTGGTCGCTCGAAACGTCGTTCATCTCGGTCTGGTTTGGGCGTGGCAGGAATTTCTGAACCGTCGGGGTCGCTCATGATCATTCCCGCAGCGATCGACACGCATAGCCCGATCTTCATCCGTGTCACCGGCGCGGGAACGGGCGGGATCGCCAAACTGGTTCTTGATGGCGAAACGGTGAGCGCGTGCCTGACGCCCTGCTTCACGTCCAGGCAGCCATTCAACGCGGCCGTGGCGCAGGATCTGCTCTTCGGGCGGCTGGTGGACACGTCGGGCGCGATCGTGGACGAAGTCGTTGTCGCGCCAGTGGGGAAAGACCGCAGCGAGACCGGCAATCCGCAAATCGAGCTGTCTTGCCACGGTGGCGTGGGCGTGCTGGCCGGCGTCGAAGAAGTGCTGGTGAGCGCCGGCATCGAGCGCGGCCGGCCGACGGAACTGCTCGAACGCGCGCACCTGCACAACAAGCTCTCACTGATTGCGATTGAGGCGCGGCTGCGCTTGCCGGAAGCGGCGACCGCGCGGCAGGCGGATTTTCTGCTGGGCTTCCGGGAATTTCAACGCGCCTGGGAGCGCTGCGGTTTTGATCTGGCGATGGCGCTAAGGACCAGCAACCGGAACTGGCCCGAGACGATCAGGCCGGCGGTTGCGCGCGCCATTCCGCAGTGCCAGACGGCGCGGCGATTGCTGGCGCAGCATCATGTCGCGATTCTGGGCCCGGTGAATGCGGGCAAGTCAACGCTGGCAAACGCTCTGGCGCGCGCGGAGCGGCACATTGTCAGCGAAATTCCCGGCACCACGCTCGACCGGTTGGACACGCCGATCGAATTGCACGGGCTGAGTCTTCTGCTTACAGACACGGCGGGCCTGCGGAAGACCGGCGATGAGCTTGAGAGCGAAGGCCAGCAGCGCGCTCTGCGCGCGGCTGAAAGCGCGGCGCTGAGATTGCTGGTGGTAGATGGATCGCAGGCGCCGGACCTGAGCTGCTGGCCATTATGCGAGACTAGCGCCCCCTCACCCCTAACCCCTCTCCCTCGCGGGGGAGAGGGGGACCGGAGCGGCAGCCCGATGATTCTCGTGCTCAACAAGCGCGACTTGGGAATTCACGACGAGGCGGCGGGGCTGGAATTTGCGCTGGGGTGCAAGGCGGTCGCGGTTTCGGCTCGCAGCGGTGAAGGACTCGACGAACTGAGCGCTGCCAGCGAGGAGGCGCTGCTCAAAGGACGGAGTCCCGAGCCGGGCGCGCCGTTCACGCGAAGACATGCGGAGTTGCTGGCGCAAATGCAGGCAGAACTGGACGCGGGGAGTTCCGGGCGGGATGTCCTTGCGCTGCTGCGGCGACTGGTCGGCATGCGGCCGAACGCGGAGGAGTTGGCGCGAGTGATGTCGGAGTGACAACAAATGATGAATGCGGAATAAGGCCGTATTCTTCACTCGGGATTCCGCATCCATTGTTGAGGGCTAATGCATTGAAGGTTCTTCACTTGATTTCCGGCCGCGGGCCGACGGGCGCCGCGGCAGCGGCGATGACCGACGTCAAGGCGCTGCTCGCGGCAGGCCACACGGCCATGCTCGCTACGCGCGATGATTCGGGCTTGATGCAAGCGTGCAAGCAGGAGGCGTTGCCGTGTGTGGGCGGCTTCAAGTTCGGGCGCGGCGCGATGCGGCTGCTGCATTTGCCGCATGACGTGCGGCGGTTGCGGGCGCTGCTGCGCGAGCTGTCGATCGACGTGCTGCATGTGCATCGCAGCAACGATCAACTTCTGTCCGCTGCCGCCTTGGGAAGAACTTTTGCCGTGCGGCTGGTGCGGACGTGGCACCGCGATCCCATCAGCGTGCCGCGCCTGCTCCTCAGTCGCCTGGCCGCGCAAGTGGATGGCTGCGTGTGCGTGTCGCGCGAGCACGCGCAGACGCTGAATTCCGCGGGAGCGTCAGCGTGCGAGTACATTCCGGTGGCGGTGGATACGGAAGTTTTTCGGCCTGGCGAGGCACGCGGCCAAGAGCCAAGAGCTAAGAGCCAAGAGCTGATTTTTCGCATCGGTCAGGTGGGCCGCTGGAAACTTGGGCATGATGGCCGGGATCGCGGGCAGGCCGCGGCATTGGATGTCTTCGCCGAGCTTGCGAGAGACCTGCATTGGCGCGGACTGCTGATCGGACGCGGAGAACTGGGCGAGCAACTGCGGCAGACAGCCTATACGGAAAAAGGACTACCGAAAGATCGGGTCGAGCTGATCGAGTTCCAGAAACATTCACCGGCTGAATTCGCGGCGCTGCTGTCCACGCTGCATCTCGGACTGCTCTTCAACACGGGCAGCGACGGCACATCGCGAACGGGCGCGGAACTGCTGGCCTGCGGTGTTCCGCTCGTTGTCGCGGACCGGCCGGGGCTGCGGGAGCTTGCGGAAGACACGGCGTGTGCGCTGCGCCAGCTTCCGGACGATGCGCGCGGATGGGCGAGAGCCGTTGAAGATCTGCTGAGGAATCCGGAGCGGCTGGCGGAGATGAGTGTCGCGGCGCGGCGGCGGGCGGAGCAGGTGCATTCGTTGAAAGCTCGCGGCGAGGCGCTTGGCGAATTCTACCGGCAAGCTCCGGGCCGTTGAGCGTGTGCTTACGATTCGGCTTTCGTTGCCGACGCTGTAGTTAGCGCGCGGCGCATCGCCCCGGCCAGGCATTCGAGCGTGAACGGTTTTTGCACTAACTCGAGCGCGCCGGCATCGAGCAAATCTCTGACGGTCTGATCGGCGCTGTAGCCGGAAATGAGAATCACTGGAACGCCCGGGTGTCGCTTGCGGAACTCGCGGAAAAGCGGCAGGCCGGAAAGACCCGGCATGATCACGTCCAAGAGGAGAATCGCTGGCTTCAGCCGCGGCGCGACATCGAGTTGCTTGAGCATTTCAATGCCGCCCGACGCGGTGCGGACATCGTAGCCCAGGCTGCTGAGGAGCTGGCGCATGGTGTCGCGCAGGATGGAATCGTCATCGACCAGCAGGACGGTCTCCGTCCCGGAAATCTCCGTCGTGCCGGGCTGTACCAATGGAAGCTTGGCGTCGCTTTCGCCCGGCGCGCCGCTCAACGGGCGGCCCAGGCTGCTGGACGGCTTGGTGCCAGGAAGGCGAATGGAGAAACGCGTGCCCTGTCCAGGCTGACTGTGGCAGGCGATCTGCCCACCGTGGCTGCGTACGATGCCAAAGACGACGGACAGTCCCAGCCCCGTGCCTTTGCCGGGCTCCTTCGTGGTGAAAAAGGGTTCGAACAGATGCTGCTGCACGTCTTCGGCCATGCCGGTGCCGGTATCGCTGATCTCGATCAGCACGCCGGGCGGAATATCGGTAATGACTGGCGCGCCTTCGGAGTCCGCGCTGCCGGTGAAGAGCGTGGTACTGGCGCTCAGCGTCAGCGTTCCACCCTCCGGCATCGCGTCGCGCGCATTCACACAGAGATTCAGCAGGACCTGCTGCAACTGGGTCGCATCTCCATGCACGCACGGCAGCGATTCCGCGACGTTCGTCGCCACCTCGATGGCGCGCGGCAGCGAACCGGCCAGAAGCTCGGAGGTTTCCTTTATCAGAGCACTGATATCAACCGGCCGGGGCTGCAAGACGGACTTTCGCGCAAAGGTGAGCAGCTTCGATGTCAGATCGGCCCCGCGCTGTGCGGCCGCCTCGATCTTGCCGAGATGCGCGCCCGGTTCACTGCTTTGTGCCCGCGCCAGCGCGCACTGGCCGATGATGCCGCCGAGCAGGTTGTTGAAGTCATGCGCCAAACCGCCGGCCAGCGCGCCGACAGATTCCATCTTCTGCGCCTGCAAGAGCTGAGCCTCAAGCAGGATCTGGCCGGTGATGTCGATCCCCAGGCAGACCATCCCGGTCGGCTTGCCGTCGGGCCCGCGCAGGAAGCTCGAACTCCAGCGGATCTTGCGTTCACCGCCGTTCGGCGTGGCCCAGTTCAGCAGCAGCTCCTTGCTGCAGTCCTCCTCCGTGAAGGCATGCAGGATGGATTGTTCGAGCTTCAGCTTTTGAGCCAGACTTGGATTGACGATGGACGCGAGCGGCCGGCCGAACACCTCGGTTCGGCTGAGGCCGCTGACGCGCTCGGCCGCGGCGTTGAAGCTGAGCACATTGCCATGCCGGTCGATGCTGACGATCATCGCGTGCAAGCCGTCCACCACTTGCTGCAGGCGCTTCTCCGACGCGTGCAACGCCTGGCCCAGTTCGTCGCGGGCTACGGCCGCCGCAGCCAGGCGCGCCACGCCGGCCATGCCTTGGATTTCGCGCGGCTGCAGTGCGCGCGTGCGCGCATGCCAGATGCCCAGGATACCCAGGGCTCCGGAGGCGGCGGTCAACGGGATCACCGCGCCGCAGCGTGCTCCCGGCAGCAGCTTCAGGAGCATACGATGAACGCGCTTGTCGGTGCGGGCATCGTCGATGACCAGCGGCTGATTCTGCCGGAACGCCAGGGCGGTCACGTCGCGGGCGGAGATGGGAACGCGCAGTTGTTTTACGGCCGGCGAGTGTTCGCCCGCGATGCCTCGGCTGAGGAGCGCGTCGCGGGATTCGTTCAAGATCAGGAAGCCGGCTCCGTCCAGCGCGAAGTTGCGGCAGACCAGTTCGGCAATGCGCTGCAGCGTGCTTTCGAGCGCGGGACTTTCAGCCAAGAGGTGGCCAACTTCATTGAGCAGAATCAGTTCGTCGGCGCGCTGGCACGCCTCTTCGTAGAGCTTTGCGCGTTCAATGGCCGCCGTGGCGAGCTGGCCGACTTGCTCCAGGCGCCGCACATCGTCCGGCAGGAACTCGCCGGCCGTAGAGTTGTTCACCATCAGCACGCCGAAGCGCTGGCCGGGCGGTCCGAGCGGCACACAGATGGCCGAGGCCAGCTCGAACTCGCGAGCAAGCTGGACATCGCAGCGCGGGTCGTTCAACACGTCCGCGGAAACGAGCGTGCGGCCTTCCTTGAGACAGGCGACTGCCAGCGACTTGCCATTCAACGGCAGGACCATCTCGTGCGCGCCGGATTGCGGGAGGTTGGTCGCGCGCGCGCGCAGCACCTGCTCGGCTGCATCGCTGACCAGCACCGTCGCCCAGCGCGCCGAAACGATCTTATGAACGTTCTGCACCGTCTGCTCCAGCGCGTAGGACATGGCCAGGCGCATGGAAAGCGAGCGGCCGATCTGTTCCAGCAATTTCAGTTCGGCCGCCTGCTGGCGCGTTTTCTCGATCAGGCGCGCTCGCCGCAGGCCGGCCGCGATTTGCCGCGTGATCTCCTCGGCCAGTCCGGCTTCCTCCAAGCCGATCGGGCTTCGCGCGTCGAAAGTCCAGACAAATGCGCCAACCGCCCCGTATTCCAGAGAAGCGGTTGGCAGCGGCGAAACCAACGCGCTGCGCTCCGCCCACCCGTCGCACAGCAGCGCACTTTCGGTTTGGTTGCGTATGCCGCCCCCGGTGGTGCGAACCTCCCGCACCGCTTCCGGAATGAGCCCGGTGCCATTCAGCGGGATGGAAAGCGCTCGGATCATGCCCAGCTTGTCGGCCGGTCCGTCGCAGGCCACGCAGTGGAGCCGTACCGCGGCGCTTGTCGCCGAATCGGCGGCGGGCGGCCCTGGCGTGTTCGGCGCCAGAAACATGGCGACGGTTTGCGCCCCCAGCAGCCGGCGCGCCGACGGCACGGCAACTGCCAGCAGAGCTTGCTCATCGCTTTCGCCAGCCAGTTGCTGACTGAAACGATAGAGTCCGCCCAGATCGCCCGCATAGCGCCGGGCTTTGGCGTGCGTTTCCGCGCGTTCCAGTGCCGCGCCAATGGTGCGGCCGATCAAGCGGAACAGGCGATGGTCTTCCGGTTCGGGGGCGTAACGGCTATCGAACATCATGCTTGCTACGCCGAGTGTGCGATATTCGCCCACGATGGGAATGGCCAGGAGCGCTTCCAGTTTCGCCGCCGCGAACTGCGTCCGCAGCGCTTCGTCTTCGACATAGACGGGCAGGTTCTCCGGCGTTTCGACGATGGAACCCGTGCGGCAGGCCTGGCCGGCCAGCGAGTTGTGCAACGAAAGCCTTTGCGGGTGCTCAAACAACGCTGGGCGGATCGCAGCGCTTTCGACCAACTTCAGCATATCCGCGTCGGAAGGATCGGGCGTGTAGATTGCGATCTGCGCGGCGCCGGTCATGCGGGCGAGCGTCTGCGCAAGGTCCCGCAAGACGACCTCGGGGTCAAGGCTGCGATTGGCGGCCTCGCTTACCTGCTGCAGCGCCTGAAGCAGCAACTGGTTGTGACGCAGGCTTTCTGTTCCTTGTCGCACCTCTTCGCGCAAGTCCTCGCGATACTTGCGTATGAACAGAATGACCAGCGAGGCGCCGCCGCTAACCGCGCCCAGCAGAATCGCCACCAAGGCAGCTTTGCGCAGAGCGGTGGATTGCTGCGCTTCGTTGAGACGGTGAATCACTTGAGGATCGGTAACGAATTGGCGGATCGTCTGATGAATCGGTAGGTCGGCGGCGACGGTCCAGGTGATCGAGAATGCGAGCAGAGTCACCAACGCCAGCAGCACGCCCAGGAACTGCTGCCGCACAGTGGGCGGCCGCTCCGGAAGTGTTCCAAAGAATCTCGCTTTGGTCTGCTCAACGTATGGTCCGGCCAAGAACGCCAGCGGAGCGGTGACGAACAGGTCCTGAAACAACTGCGTAAGCCACAGCGGCTCCCAGCGCGTGAGCGCCTCTTCGCCGCCGAAATAGACGATGCCCATCGAGCCTGCGGCCGCCGCGCACGAACAGCCCAAGCCAAACAATGCAATGGCAGGCAGCGAACGCAGCCGCGTGTCAAACGGGAATCCCGCCACAATACCTGTCAGGACCACGATTCCCAAGGGCTCGCTGAACCACTGGCGTCCGTTGAAGTGGTCGGGCAACAGCAGTCCGCACAGGCAGCTCAGCAGCAGCGCGTATCCGTGGCCGCCGTAGAGCAGCCACAGCACACTGAGTGTCCAGGGCATGTGCAGCGAAAGGGTGAAGCCCAGGCTTTCCAGCGCGGAGCCGGTTATGGAGGTTCCTGCAGAGATACGTTTGCAGACCAGCCCCAGCAGAAGCGTGGCCATCCACACCGCTGCCACGCCCAGTCTGGCGTTGCGTGAGCCCTGCCGGCCGCTCCACGGCGGCCACGGCAGAGGCCGCGGCAACAGAGGGGTGTCGGCGCGCTGACGCGCTGCGGGAATCACCCGTGGCTTGGGCTCTGGCGGCTGACTTTCTGGAACCGGTTCTGCCAACCCGCACTCTCCTCAAACTGGCGAGAGCGATAGTTTCTTCCCGCCTGGCGTCGGCGTCAACCTACAGCTTGATTTCGCGGCGCCGCCACATATCGACGCTCACCGCCGCGACCGAAACCAGGAAAGCCGCGGCGATAACTACTCCGCCCGCGAAAACCACCGGTGCATACGCTGCACCGTCCCATTTGACGCCCCACCAACCCAGCACCGTCAGCAGTGTTCCCAACGGACCGCTGGCAACCAGGACACAGCGCAGAACTGTGTGCCACTGCGTGGCCGCGATGGCCGCGCCCAGCAGGAGGAAGAGCATGCTCATGCCGAAGAGATGTGTGTGGCTCAACGACAGCAAGCGCCCCGTGTCCATGCCTTTGTCAGGTTCCGTGAAGCGCCGGATGGATGCATACGTGTTCAGCGGCGAATCCTTCTTGTTGCCGATGGACGTGGCGTTGGGCGCATGGCAGCCGAAGCAGCCGTGATTGGAAAGAATCGTATACACGCCGGCGGGTTGTTTCTCTCGGAGCAGCGGATCCCAGTAGCCTGACTCCGGCGCGCCGCTGTTCAACCAAGCGAGCACCTGCTGCAAGTCCGCCTGATCCGCGGGTGTAAGTTCGCGCGGGTTCTCGAAGCTCGAGAAGTAGCGCTTCATTCCGCCGAGAATCTCGCGCTTCAGCACGCTGGACGAACGGTCGCCGTAAAAGCGGCAGGTGATGTCGTTCAGACTTAGGCCAGGCTTGCCATCTGCCGTCGCGACGACATGCCAGACTTGGTGTTCGGCTGCGGCGAACCCAAACAGCATCACCAGCAGCACGGAACTCAGCAGCACCTTCCAAGGCAGATCAAGTTCGCGAAGAGGCGTCATGCCTGATAGCTTACCACGTGGCTCGATTTTGGATTTTGGATTTTCGATTTTGGAGTGGCTTGGTACGCACCATGACTCACTAGAAAAATCGGCGCATGATCCAACCAATGACGGTGATCAATCCCACGATCGTCAACGCGCCCGCAATCGTGAACATGACGATGCCGCTGACCGCAATAATCGCGCTGATCCACGGCACGCGCTTTTCATCGGGCAACTCTTCACGCTTGCCCAGATCTTCGCGTCGGCGGAGTTCGATGATCGAACCCTCATCCGGCGTCAGGTAGCTGAGATCCACGTCCAGCCTGTCGGAAACCTTTTCGGACAGCGGGGCGGATGCTGCGCGCAGCATTTCCAGGCCGAGGCAGAGGAATCCCGCCTTTGTCGCGCGCAACGTGTGCGCGGCAAGCGGGACATGAGTATATCCCGAGCCCAGTGCGACGCGCGCGCCCGCCTTGTCGATCAGCCGTTCCAGTTCGGCGACCGCGGCGGAAACTTGCGCTTCGTCCAGAAGCGGACCCGAGAGTGCCGAGTCCAAGTCCTCCGCTTCGATGCGCTCGAGAAACGTGATGCTCTGGTGGCCTTCAAAGCTCAGATATGAAAGATCCGTTTGGAGACGCGCTGCTGTTGGCAGCGGCATTTGCGAGACTGGCGCGTTCGCGGCTTTAAGCAACTCGATGCCGAAACGCAGAAAGCCACGTTTGTTTCCGGTCAGCACGATGGCGAACGGCTTGAGGTTGTACCGAACGCACAGTTTTGCCCCGCGTTTGGGAACCAAACGGTCCAGTCGTGCGGCGACTTCCAACATGCGGCCGTGGTTGTCAGCGCTCATGCGATTCCCCCAGACAAAATAGCTTCAACGCAGTTCCGACACATTAGCACAAAATTCACAATGCAAAATAGAAGTTGCTCCGCGTACACTCCACCATTACACCACTCGGCGCTCGTGGCACAGCGGTATAATGAACGTCAGATCGTTGGGGATAATTATGGCCAAGAACACCGAAAAATCCGGCAGGCAGTCGTTGATCAAGCAGCTTGAGAGCGAAGGAGTGCGCAGCGAGCACTTCACCAGCCGCGAACTGAGCTGGCTGGAGTTCAACGCGCGCGTGCTGGAAGAAGCCCGCGACGCGCAGGTCCCGCTTCTGGAACGCCTGAAGTTCCTCGGCATATTCAGCTCGAATCTGGACGAGTTCTTCATGATCCGGGTCGCCGGGTTGAAGCACCAGATTTCGGCTGGTGTCGAAGAGCCGGGTCCGGACGGCTTGACTCCGGTTCAGGCGCTGGACGCGATCTCAAAGCGCGCTCACGAATTGACGGCGCTGCAACACCGCTGCTACAGCGAGGAGCTTCGCCCGCTGCTGGAGGCCCAAGGGATCCGCCTGCTGAAGATCGAGCAAATCTCGGCCGAGCAGAAGGTATTTTTGGAAGACTATTTTCGCAAGACGCTCTTTCCTGTGATGACGCCGCTGGCGCTCGATCCCGGCCATCCGTTTCCGCACCTGGCAAACAAGACACTCTGCCTGGTGGTTCAGCTACAGCCCCTGCAGACCAGCGCTATTCCGTTCAGCACGACCGGCTTCGTCCATGTTCCCACCGCGGTCGTGCCGCGCTTCGTCAAATTGCCGTCGCCGGCCGGCAAGCAGGATTTCATCCTGCTTGAAGATGTTGTACAGATGCAGCTCCACGAGATGTTCAACGGCTATAGCATCAAAAGCTGCGTCCCCATCCGGCTTACGCGCGATAGCGACATGCTGATCGACGAAGACACCGCCGCCGATCTGATGACGACCATCGAAAAGGGCTTGCAAGGCCGCCGGCGCGGCGCCGCTGTTCGTCTGCAATATCATGGCAAGCTTCCCAAAACCATGCTCGATACCATGACGGACGAACTGGAACTGAAAGAGTCGGACCTCTATCCGACGGACGATTTCATCGCCTTCGCGGACCTGATGCAGCTTTATAGCGCCGTCGATCTTCCCGCGCTCAAAGACCCGCCGTTCGTCCCGCAGCCGCCGCCGGAGTTTCAGATTCCGGACCACGTCTTCGCGGCGATTCGCGAGCGCGACATTCTCGTGCATCATCCCTACGAGAGCTTCGACCCCGTCGTGCAGTTCGTGCGCCAGGCTGCCGACGATCCGAAGGTATTGGCGATCAAAATGACGCTCTATCGTGTCGGCAGCGGCAGCCCCATCGCTCACGACCTGGTTCGGGCGGCGAACAACGGCAAGCAGGTGGCCGTGCTCATGGAACTGAAGGCTCGCTTTGATGAGGAAGCGAACATCCAGTGGGCGCGGAACCTGGTGGATGCCGGCGCGCACGTCATCTACGGGCTGGTGGGCCTGAAGACGCACTGCAAGTGCGCGCTGGTCGTGCGCAAGGAAGGCGCCCGCATTCGGCGCTATGTTCATCTCGGTACCGGCAATTACAACGATCGCACGGCGCGACTGTACGATGATTTCGGACTTTTTACTGTCAACCCTGAGATCGGTGAGGACATCACCAACGTCTTTAACATTATCACGGGGTATTCACGGCCCCCGAGCTTCCACCACGTGGAAATCGCTCCGACAGGCTTGCGCAATCGCCTGGTGAAATTGATCCGCCGCGAGGTCGAGCACGCCCAGGCTGGCAAGGGCGGGCACATGATCATCAAGATCAACAACCTTCAGGATCCGATGCTGATTGCCGAGCTCTATCGCGCCTCGCGCCTGGGCGTGAAGATCGAAATGATCGTGCGTTCGGTCTGCTGCCTCAAGCCCGGGATCCCCGGCCTGAGCGAGAATATCCGCTGCGTCAGCATCGTGGATCGTTTCCTGGAGCATGCGCGTGTCTGTTACTTCCAGAACGGCGGTCAGCCGGAGTACTATCTCTCGTCGTCGGACTGGATGCAGCGCAGCCTCGAACGCCGCATCGAGCTCATGTTCCCGGTTCTGGACAAGCCGCTTCAAGCCCAGCTTCGCGATTACTTGCAGCTTCAGCTCGCCGACAACCTGAAGGCCCGGCTGATCAAGCCAGAGGGCCGCAGCGCGCGAATCCAGATTGGCAAAGGTGAGATGAAAATTCGCGCGCAGGAGCGGCTGCTGGAAGCTGCGCAGAGTCTGGCTCAGCACGGCCAGTGGGGCAGCTTGAAACTGGAACTGCCGAAGACCGAGGCGAAGAGCATCGAATCTAAAGCCGCCGAAGCCGCGAAGGTCGAAGTGCCCAAGACCCCGGTTGCCGCCACGCCCACAAGCGAAAAGTAGGCGGCGGCGCGGGGGGAAATGGGTCCGGAGGTGCAGGGGTGGACAGCGGCGGGACGCCCGCACGACGGGTTGGAGGGAAGGGCGGAGGCTGGCGGGACGGAGGGGGACGCGCGGGCCAATTTCGTTTGCTTTTGGCTGAGAAATGGCGAAAGATAGCGCGTCTTAATGCACCAGCCAAGTTAGGATGGTGGCAGTGGGGAAGGTCTTTAGAGCAGACGGGTTTACATAAACGGGAGATAACACGTGAACCAGCGCGCGAATTCTGCATACAAGGCTCTGCCGCTTCTGCTGCTCGTGGCAATTCTCGGGTTATGCGACCGGGCTTCGGCTGCGCAGGTCATCACTAACAAGGAATTAAACGAGATGATTTCGAGTGGCGTCGCCATGGACGTTATTCTGAAACTGCTCGAACCGCCCATAACCCCGAACGAGAAGACGCAGGCGCCCAACTGCCGCTTTGATGACTCCCCCGAGGCGATGATTGCGATTCAGGAGGCTGGCAAAAAGGGTACGTGGCCGGCGGAGGACATCAAGAAGATTCAGATCAAGGTCAGTGAACTTTCCAAGAAGGACCAGAAGTTCCTGAAGATGATGGTGGATCGCGCGCGCAACGTCTTCGAAAACGCTGATCCCGGCGAATACGATTCGATGATGCGCGAACTCACCCGCGAAGGCAAGCGCGTCCTTCCGTACTTGATGGGAGCTATTGAGGACGAGCGGGAGCGGGTGCGCGCCGGAATCGTCGATGCTCTGGGCCGGCAAAACCAGAAGGATGAAGCGACCGTTCGCTCGATCTCGCTGATGCTCACCGACCGCTCCAAGCCGGTGCGCCTGCAAGCGGCAAAGACCATCGTTGCTCTGGCCGACGAACAGACGGCGAAGGAACTGATTGGGCGCTTGAACAGCCGCGTGGAGAAGCTCGACGGCGTGGCGACGGCGCTCGGGTACCTGGGAAACAACGCGGCCATCGAGCCTCTGACGAAACTACTGCGCAATTCGAGCGATTCCGATACCCGCATCTGCGCCGCGTTCGCTCTGGGCGAACTGCGGGCGAATACGAAGGACGCCTCGGCAGCGCTGCTCGAAGCGGTCCTCGACGAACACGACGACAAACTGCGTGAAACGGCCGCGAACGCTCTGGCCGGAAAGCTGCGCGATAAACGGACGCCGGC
Organism: Planctomycetota bacterium; assembly: GCA_036504595.1. Classification (GTDB taxonomy): domain Bacteria; phylum Planctomycetota; class SZUA-567; order H5-PLA8; family H5-PLA8; genus DASXUX01. Next base: position 145,678 of record DASXUX010000109.1, read on the forward strand.
GTACATCGTCAGCGCGTTCCGGCGCTACCGGCAGGGGCGAGAAGACATCATGAAGAACTTGCGCTACCTGAAGGATCTGGGCGCGCTGGAGTTCCTCATTGAACAACTGGAACAGAACGACGATCCGAAGATCAAGAAGGTGGCGCACCAGACGCTGGTGGAACTGACCGGCAACGAAGCTCACGACGCAGAGGAGTGGCGCGGGATCCGGAACGTGCTTCAAGTACGGCCGGATTGGGCGCCGTCCACGTCCGACGCGCCGCGCGTTCCTGATGCCAAGCGCGAACGCGAAGGCGTGAAGACGGGCGATGACACGATTCCGACCTCGGGGCGTTAGATTGTGAGGGCGGCGACGGGCTGATCGGTCTCGGCCTTGGGCTATTGACTCTTGACCTCAAGCGCAGGATGGGAGCACGCACGACGGCGAGTTGCCAATTGTTGTCAACCCAGTGACGCGGAACGGCCCTTCAGGCCGTGAGCATGGGCAAGATGCCTATGCCACAACGCTGGCGTATGATTTGCGCGCACGGGGCTCTACGGTAGTCTAACCATCCGCACGTTGCTCGTTTACCCAAGGAGATGACGGGTATGCCTAAAGACAGGATGAGTTGGAAATGGAAGCTGACGATCACCCTGGTTTTGCTGGCGCTGTTCCTGACCGGCTTCCTGCTCAGCGACAGCGGCTACAAATGGATGCGCGAACACATCGTCAAACAGATGCAGGAATTGCCCGCGGCCGAACAACGCGAGAGCCCGCTGGCCGACAGTTTCATGACCCTGGCGTGGTTCCGCGGCAGCATCTGTCTGGACGAGCCCAATGCGTTGGAGATGTACAAGGATTTCTGTGGCTATGGCTACCCGGCAAAGGCTGGGAATGGAGTCGCATACATGGAGGCCGCGTTGCAGACGGGCAAGCTCCAGGGTCTGTGCAGTCCGAAGGGCGATACCGGCTGGGGTCCTGAACACCCACGCGCGCCGGAAGCCTTTTACCAATACCTTGAGATCAAACGGCGGGACTCAACCAGCCAGAACTGGAAGGGCGAATGCAGCAACTACTATCGGCTGTTCTACACGTGGATGCGGTACTACTCCAAGAGCCGCAAACCTCACCCACTCTTTAACAAGTACTGGCCGGCGATCCGCAAGAAGGCCGAAAATGGCGAGCCTGGCCGGTTCCCGTACATCGGGGAAGTTGATCGGAACGCGCCGCTGGCTGCGCCCTATAAGGAAGAGACACCGCCGTAGCTGGCCGCGCTCGTGCATTTTGAGTTTGGAATGGGTTTAGTGACACGCCTTCGCCAGATTCTCGACCAGCGATACGACGTGCTTGACTAGCGCGGCTCCGCTGAGGTTCTGCGCTAAGGCTTCATCGACCTTCTTCACCAAGGCGCTGCCCACGATCACGCCATCGCCGGCGGCGCGAACAGCGGCGGCTTGTTCGGGCTGAGAGATGCCAAAGCCGACGCATACGGGCGTGCGCGTCAGCGCTCGAACCGAGGCGACGCGTTGCGCCAGATCGGCCGGCAGCGCGGTGCGCGCGCCGGTGATGCCGGTGATTGAAATGTAGTAGATGAAGCCCCGCGATCGCTGCGCGATAAGCTTGCAGCGTTCCGGAGGCGTCGTCGGAGCGACCAGAAAGATCAGGTCGATCCCCGCTGCGGCACAACGTTCGGCGGCATCACCTTCGTATCCGGCAGGAAGATCGGGCATGATCAGGCCATCGACGCCGCAGCGCTGGCATTCTTGCAGGAAGCCGTCCAAGGAGCGCTTGAAGACGAGCGTGTAGCTGATCATGAAGACCAGCGGCGTCTTGATTCCGTCGTTGCGCAGAGCTCTGACCATCTCGAAGACTTGCGCGACGCGGAAGCCTTTGTCCAGCGCTCGCGAGAACGCGGCCTGGATCACCGGCCCGTCGGCGATCGGATCGGAGAAGGGGACGCCGATTTCAATGATGTCAGCACCAGCCTGCGCGCTGGCTTTGACCAGATCGGCGCTGGTCTTGATGTCCGGATAGCCGGCCACGAGGAACGGGATGAACGCGGCGCGTTTCTGCGCGTTGAGCTGTGCGAAGGTAGCGGCCAATCGACTCATCTCGGTTCCTTCTGTTTGGCGCGTCGGCCGACTATTCTGGATCGACCAAGCCTTGCTGTTCCAAAATATTCCTGCACTCGAGTGGCAGGAAGTCACTCTTGCCCGCTGCATCGCGTATGCGCGCAAGCAGATCGGGCTGGACTGGTTTTCCCCGTTTTCCTCTTTGGAGGATGATGTCCACGGATGGCTTCTTCGCGCAACGAAAGTTCACGAAACTCGGATGTCGTACGAAAGGATGGTCTCCAACCTGGAGTGTGCAAGACAAATCCTGCGAATCGTCGTCATCGTCAACTGTCATTAGAGGCACAAGCACGACCTCGCTATCGTCCTGCCGCGGGTCCGAGATGATGATGAACAGGTGCGGCTCATTATTAGGCGGCAGAGGCGCATGAAAAGTGTCCCCCTCCCGTACCACCATCGTTCGCTAACTCCAGAGTTCAGCGATCGCTTTCGCTCGTTGAGCGCTGACAGCGATCTTCTGCGCTCGATCTGCCATGCCAACAGCCTCCAGAACATCCTCGACGGGAATAGGTCTCGATGACTGGCCAGGGTTGTTCTTTTGCCACTCGGGAAACCCGTGCGACACTTCCGACAGAGCCCAGTCGTCCGTCCCCTTGAAGCGCTCTGAAATAGCCTTGAGCTTCCGGATTTCCCAGCGGTTGAGCGCCCCCAAGCCAGGCGATTTGCGCAGCTTCACGTAATAGCCAACCGCAGCGAAGTACTTCTCAAAAACTGCGCTGCGCTGCGTTTCGCCTCGGATGATCGCGTAGAGTCCGCTCAAGATCGGGCCGTTTTGGAGCGCCGCGAGCTTGTCGCCAGTGATAGGACTGCCTGTCTCGCGCAACGCGTCGCGGTCGGCGATATACAAGAGCTTCAACAGACGCATTCGGGAGATGATCTCACACGGCTCTAACTTCGCCAAGACTGCCGCCGCTTGCAGCGTCTTGCGGAAGTCAAAGGCGAACCGGATTGGCTGCGTCTTTCTCATTGAACTGGCCATAGTTGCACACCTATTTGCCTGCGGCACAGCGGTATTATACTTCAAGTTCGAAACACGCGTGTGTCAAATTGTTCAAGGATTCGTCGTTCGTGGTTCCGGATCTCGCATGCGTTAACCACGAACTCGGACGCATAAACCCTGAACCCTATGTTTTCACTCTGGCCTGCGCCAGCCGTCTACGATCACGGCGGCGTCGCCGCCCGGGAAGACGACGACGATGCGATAGATGCCGGTGCCGGTGACGACGAAGTCAATTCCGGTCACCTGCGGGTTGCCCTTTGCGAGATCTTCGCCTTCGGCGTCCTTCATCTTGTCGGCGTAAGCGGCCCAGGTTTTCTTGGCCGGATCGTACTTCACCAGAATTTCGCGCTTGCCGGCTTCCTTGTTCATGCCGACGTTGAAGCGCTGATCGGAGGTGCAGCGCATGCTGATCATCAGGCGATACGCGTTCCCGGTGGCCGGAGCTATTCCGACGTGCAGCGCGTCGTCTTTCTCGATCTTGATCTGGCGCGAACCGAATTCCGCGACCGGCAGCGTGCCGAGCTGTTCGCGCGTGGTTTTGGCGGCCTGCTGAGCTTCCAGGGAGTGCTCATACCCGTTGGGGCCAAGGTCTAGGGAGTTGACGCCGACGAGTTTCTCCAGGCCGAGCGACTGAACCTTGCTCGGATCGCTGGGATCGACGTTCAGATACAGCGACCACGCATCGTACTTCTTGTTGTGCGGGCACAGCAGAAAGACCGGCTGTTTGGCGCCCTCGGCAAAGGCGGGTTTCACCGGCAGCAGCACCGCAACGACCAGCAACGACAGCATCGCAATCGAACACTTCCGCATATTCTTCCCTTTCGCTAATTGAGGGCAAACGAAGTTTTCCCTGAACCCTGAACCCCGAACCCTAAGTTACTTCAGTTCCGCCAGCGCCGCCTTCAGGCTGCCCAGCCGGTTTTGCACTTCCTCGAGCTTTTTCCGTTCCTCATCGACCAGTTCGGGCGGCGCATTTTTCACGAAGCTCTCGTTCTTCAGTTTCGCCGCAATTTTCGAGATATGCTGTTCGGCCTTGGCGATTTCCTTCGCAAGCCGCAGCTTCTCGACCTCCACCAAATCCGCGCTCAACTCCACGTAGATCGTGCCGCCCTTGATCGCCGTTGCCGCCGCGGGCTGAGGCGGCGGAATGGTAGCGCCGGCCTCCGCGCCGGCCAATTGGATCTGCGGCTCCTCGATCTCCGCCATCTGCATCAGAATGTGCGACTGGCTGCAGAGGCGGCCGGCCAAGGCCTTATCGGCCGTGCGGATCGTCACTTTCAGCGGGCGAGCCAGCGCGGCCGAAACATCCTTCTTCCGTTCTTTCGGCGAATTGTCAATCAGTTCCTGCCGGACCGCTCGGATCGCGATCACGGCTTCAAAAGTACTCGCGAACTGCTGCTCCAATTCCGGATCGATGCGTTCTACTTCCGCTTGCGGCCACCGTGCGGTGGCGAGGAACTGCCCGCCGTTCTGACGTGCGGCGGGGGACTTATATTCGGGCTTGCCCAGATTTCTCTCACTGCCGGCGGAACGCTGGTTCAATTCGTGCCAAAGCGCTTCGCTGACAAACGGGCAAAACGGATGCAGTAGGCGGAGCGAACGATCTAGCGTGTACAAGAGCACCGCCTTCGCCGCGGCCTGATCGAGTCCCCTCACCCCGGCCTCGCTGTCGCTCGCTCGGCCCTCTCCCTCAAGGGGAGAGGGAACAGCAAGCAGCCGCGGCTTGCTGAGTTCGATATACCAACTGCAAAACTCATTCCAGAAGAAGTCGTAGAGCGTGTTGCTGGCTCGAGCGAACTCGAAGTTGTCGAGCGCCGCTGTCACATCGCGCACCGTGCTGTTTAGGCGCGAGAGAATCCAGCGGTCTTCGTCGCGAAGGGTGGGGCCGGCCTCCGTGCCGGCCGGCAGGGACGCCGGCCCCACCGGCATCGTCGTCAGGACGTACCGCGCGGCGTTCCAGACTTTGTTCGAGAAGTTGCGGCCCATCTCGAAGCGCTTCATGCTCACCTTCAGATCCTGGCCTTCGGTACACATGGTGGCCAGAGTAAAGCGCAGCGCGTCGGCGCCGTACTGGGCGATCACATCAAGCGGGTCGATGCCGTTGCCCAGCGACTTGCTCATGATGCGGCCTTGTTCGTCGAGCACCGTGCCGTGGATGTACACGTCCCGGAACGGCTCGCGGCCCAGCATCGTCTCGCCCATCATCACCATGCGCGCCACCCAGAAGTAGATGATGCCGCGCGCGGTGACGAGCGTGCTGGTCGGATAGTAGTACTGCACGTCTTTGGTCTGTTCCGGCCAGCCGAGCGTCGAGAACGGCCAGAGCGCACTCGAAAACCACGTGTCGAGCACGTCGGGATCGCGCAGGAGCTGCTTGCCCTGATACTGCGGCAGCGTCTCCGGGTCTTCCAGCGTCACGATGGGCGTGGCGTCTTCGCCAATGAGATAACGATAGCGCTTGCCGTCCTTTTCGATGTCGTACGGCTCGTTCGGACCGGCATCGATCATTGTGATGCGGCCTTTGTTCTCGTCCAAGTCGTACCACACGGGAATCTGGTGGCCCCACCAGATCTGCCGCGAGATCGGCCAATCGCGCACATCGTCGAACCACTTCAGGTACACTTTCGTCCAGCGTTCCGGATGGAACGACACGCGGCCTTCAGCGGTGGCTTTCTTCGCCAGTTCGCTGAGCGGCTTCATCTTCACGAACCACTGCGCCGTCAGGTAGGGCTCAATGGCCGTGTGGCAGCGATAGCAGTGGCCGACACTGTGGGAATAATCTTTCACCTCGCCCAGCAGCCCTTGCGCCTTCAGGTCTTCGAGCACCTTCTCGCGCGCCTTCACGCGATCCAACCCCCTGTAGGGTTCGGGCACGTGATTATTCAGCAGCGCGCTTTCGGTGAAGATGTTGATCACCGGCAGCTTGTGGCGCAGGCCGATCTGATAGTCCACCGGATCGTGAGCCGGCGTCACTTTCAAGCAGCCCGTGCCGAAACCGCGCTCCAGGGCCGAATCTGCGATCACCGGAATCTTGCGGCCGGTGAGCGGCAGGTCCACGAAGCGGCCCACGTAGTCCTTGTAGCGCTCGTCGTCCGGATGCACGGCCACGGCCGTGTCGCCGAGCATGGTTTCCGGGCGCGTGGTGGCCACCGTCAAGTGGGGCGGGCCTCCGTGCCCGCCTTCGGGGGTAGCGCCGGCCTCCGTGCCGGCCGGAAAGGAGGCCTGCATCATGCCGGCGGGCAGGGACGCCCGCGCTACCTCGCTCAGCGGATAGTGGATTTCGTAAATCTTGGCCTTCACGTCCGCGTGTTCCACTTCGTCGTCGCTGAGCGTCGTGCGGCAGCGCGGGCACCAGTTCACCAGGTACTTGCCGCGGTAGATCAGCCCGTCATTGTGGAGTTTCACGAACGCTTGCCGCACGGCTTTGGACAGGCCGGCATCCATCGTGAAGCGCGTGCGCTGCCAATCGCAGGAGGCGCCGAGTTTGCGAAGCTGCTTGAGGATCGTGCCGCCCGACTGTTCTTTCCATGCCCAGATGCGTTTGATCAGTTCGGCGCGGCCGATCTGGTAGCGGTTCTTCTTCTCGGCCTTGGAGATTTGCTTCTCGACCACGTTTTGCGTGGCGATGCCGGCGTGATCGGTGCCGGGCAGCCAAAGCGTCTCCATGCCCTGCATGCGCCGCCAGCGCACGAGGATATCTTGCAGCGTGTTGTTCAGCGCGTGGCCGATGTGCAGGACGCCGGTCACATTCGGCGGCGGGATCATGACCGTGTAGGGCTTAGCGCCCGGGTTGGGTTCGCTATGGAAGACGCCAGCGCCTTCCCAGCTTGCGTAGATGCGGTCTTCAAAGCTTTTTGGATCGTACTGTGGAGGAAAATCGGAGCCTGTCGTCTCAGATTTTGGGGATTCGCTGGCTGACATAACGTCCTTCCTGAAGTGCTGAGTGCTGTGTACTGAGTGCTGAGTATTGCGAGCCGATGCCGTGACTCGGCACTCAGCACTCATTACTCAGCAGCTAAGCATGACGCCGCGCGCCACGCAAAGGGCTGAAAGTTTATCCAAAGATCGCGGAAATGAAAGCGGAGTGCTCAGGCAACCGCGCGGCCGCGCGTGAACGTTCGGCGCGGCCGGGGAGACTCCGTGGGTGAGGGCGTGGTGTACTTCATGACGCTGATAATACCTCTGCGACGCGACAAAAGCAAACCGGGTGTTTCCCGGCGCTTCTTACCAGCTCTTCACTCAGACTGATCTTGCGCACGCCGAATTTATGTATTTTCCTGTGGCTATCGTTCCGGTGGAAAGGTATTTTAATGGTGTGGAAGTATCGCGTGAGGGCTCTTAACATGCGCAAGTTCGCCTCGGTTTTTCTTGGGATGTGTGTCTTCGGCTTGGTGCTCCTGTGCGGCTGCAAGAACCAGGAGTCGGGCGATTACGATCAGGTTGGCGAACAGCGCGTCTTCGACGCCCCCAGCCGCGAGATCGCTTGCCCCAATGCGTACAACCGCATCAGGCTAGACGAACCGCTCCCGCTGCCTTCAGCCGCAGCCAGTGCACCGCTCAGCTCAGTTCACCAACGACCGGTGAAGTCCCCCGCATACGTGCACGTCGGCGATCTGGAACTCGAATAGCCGGCGTCTGATTCAAGGTTAAATAAGAAAGGACCGCGCGTGCGGCCCTTTTTTTATTTGTCCCAGAAATCCGAATGTCAGAAATTACCCGTTGCCGGTCTTGCGACGGTTCAAGTAACAGGTCCGGCAGTAGACGGGACGGTTGGGGTCGGGCTTGAACGGAACGGTCGTTTCAGTACCACAACCACTGCATTGAACCTTAAATTGCGAATGCGCCGGACCTTGTCCTGCCGCATCGCCAGAGCCTCGGGTCGCCATGCCGCCGGGAGGAGTCTGCGCCCGATTGCCGCTCGGCGCGCCGGACGCGAAGTTTCCCGAGCCCGAGGATTTTCGTTTGTCGCGACAGGTCTTGCAGCGGCGCGGCGCTTGATAGCCGCGCTCTTGATAAAATTGCTGGTCTCGAGCGGTAAAAGTGAACTGCGCGCCGCAATCCACACACGTGACCGTCTTGTCCCCTGTTGCGTCCGACATGAGAGCTTCCCTTCTATATTTCCTGCACTGGTGCGTGGTTTCTATCGATTTCAACTCTAATCTTCGCACTTTTTCGATACTTTATGCAAATTAAAAATCAAAGATTTTCACGTGGGAGCACATAATGCGTGAAACTAACAAGTGCAAGACTTGGCTGTTTGGCTAACCGGCTTAGACTTCGCCCGACCCGGTTTCTCCCGACGGCGCTGCGGGTTCCCCGGAGGGCGCTTTTGCTTCTTCCGCTTTCAGTGCCTGGTAGCACGCCTCGCAGTACACCGGCCGTCCGGGCGTCGGAACGAAAGGCACCGTGGCCTGAATTCCACACCTGCCGCAGACGATGGTGGTGCGTGGGCCTTTTCGGCGGTGGTTTCTTGAACGGCTCTTGGGCTCACTCGCTCCTGCGGACGCTCCCTCGGTCCCCGCCGCTGCAACTGCCGGCGCCCCAGCCCCTTCTGGGAATACTGCCTGAACATCCGGCGCGCTCACCAGCACCGGCGGTTCGCTCGTTTCGGAGCGCCGGGGACGCTCCCGCTCACGCCCACGGCCGCGACGCTTGCCGGAAGACTCACGCGGCTGAACCAGCGCCGGCGCTTCCGTATCGGGCTCGAAATCAGGGTCGGGGGCTGACGGCGGATGCGGCCACCATTTGCTGGTCAGATCCTCATAGTGTGTGCGCTTGATTTCTTTGTTGATCAACAACTCGATTTCGGTCAGGTAGGAACCCTCTTCACGCGTGACGAAGGTGAAGGCCTTCCCGGATTTGCCCACCCGGCCGGTTCGGCCGATCCGGTGGACGTAGTCCTCGATTTTGTACGGAATATCGTAATTGATGATGTGCGTGATGTTCTGAACGTCGATCCCGCGGCTGGCCACATCCGTGGCAATCAGCAGGCGCACTTTTCCGGTGCGAAACCGGTTCATGATGCTCTCGCGCCGGCTTTGCTGCAAGTCACCGTGGATTTCGCGCGCGCTGATGTACAGGCGCTTGAGCCGTTCGGCGAGACGTTTGGCGCCCATCTTCGTGCCGCAAAAAATGATCGCGAGCTTTGGCTTTTCGACGTCCAGCAGTTTCAGCAGAATCGGCAGCTTCTGATCGCGTTCGCAAACAAAGAATTGCTGTTCGACCTCATCGACCGTCAAGCTCTCCGGCGATGTCCAGACGTTGAGCGGCTCGTGCATGAACCGTTGCGCCAAGCGCTTGATGTCATCCGGGATCGTCGCCGAAAGCAGCAGGGTTTGGCGCTCAGCCGGACAGTGCCGAAGGATGTACTCGATGTCTTTGCGGAAGCCCAAATCCAGCATGCGGTCGGCTTCGTCGAGCACCGCGATCTTTACGCGCGAAAGATCCAGGCGCTGCGAACGCATGTGATCCATCAGACGGCCGGGCGTGCCGACGACGATGTCCACGCCGCGATGTAGTGCCTCAATCTGCGGCTCATAAGACGCGCCGCCGTAAAGCGTTACAGACGAGAACCCAAGCTCCGCACCCAGGCGTTTGATCTCGCCATGAATTTGCAGCGCCAGTTCGCGCGTGGGCGCCAGGATCAGCGCCTGACAACTGGCCTCGCCGGACTTGATCTGCTCGAAAATCGGCAGCAGGAACGCCGCCGTCTTGCCGGTGCCTGTCTTGGCCTGTCCCATGACGTCTCTGCCGCTGAGCGCCTTCGGGATGAACTGGGCCTGGATGGGCGTCGGGGTAAGGAATTGCGCGCGCGCAACGCACTCGAGCACGGCGGGCGAAAGTTTCAGCTCGGCAAAGGTTCGCGCCAGCGGTTCTTCGCCGACCGGCAACTCAGATTGCGGCTCGGGTGTGGACGGTACTTCGGCGTTCGTGTCCGGCTGTTTTGAGGCGGACGGTGTGCTTTTCGTATGCGGCATGGAGACCTTGGTCAGATTCCTTTCTCTTTGAGCATTTTAGCAAGCAGGCGGAGCGCGTCGGTTTCAGTTACGATGCCCACCAGTTTGCCATCTTCAACGACGGGCAGCGCGCCGATCTTGCGGTCGCTCATCATTCCCACGGCTTCGGCCAGGGGCACATCTGGGCGAGTAGTAACGACATCCTTCATCATGATGCTCTTGACTTTGGTTAGCGCGGGAAGGTAGTAGCCCTTCGGCGCAGTGCCGGGTCCCTGCTCCATCTCTTTCATCGAAAGACGCAGGTCGCGATCGCTGATGATCCCGATCATCTTGTGCTCGTCTTCCACCACCGGCAAATGGCGAATGCGATTCCGGCTCATAATCAGGAGCGCGCGGTCCAGGCCCGCTTCGCTGGAAATCGTGATCACCGAACTGCGCATCAAATCCTTCACGCATAACGATTGTTCCGCCAACGAGCACCTCCTCCCCGTTCAATAGCCCGCCCTAACAATATACCGCAACTCGGCCGGCGTTCAAACGGCAGTCTCAGCACTGAGGAGTGCTGAGTTGAAAGTGCTCAGTGCTGAGTCGCAAACAGGATCGGGGGTGGGTTTTGAACCGCAAAGACGCAAAGGCGCGAAGAAGCACTTCTGGTCAGGATCAGTCCTTTGCGCCTTTGCGCCTTTGCGGTTCGAATTCGCCCGTGTTGACCGAGGCGGAACCGGCTGCCGCCTGCAGGTAAACAGCCAGCAACGACAGCTCCGCCGGCGTAACTCCATCCAGCCGTGAGGCCTGCCCGAACGTGCGCGGTCGGTGCCGCGTCAGCTTCTCGACGGCCTCGCGTCCCAGTCCGCTGACAGCCTTGAAATCGACACCCACTGGAATCGCCTTGTCCTCAAGTTCCTTCAGCCGCTCAACCTGATCGATCTGCCGCTTCAAATATCCTTCGTATTTCGCTTCGATCTGCAGCGCTTCTGCAACAAGGAGCGATATCTCCCCGTCGCTCCTGCCTACTGCCGCTGCCTCCTGCCTACTGCCACTGGCCCCCGGACCCTGAACCCCGAACCCCAGCTGTTCCAGCGACATCTCCGGCTGGCGCAGCAGTTCCCACAGCGTCTTCTGCTCGCCCGGCCGGCGCTGAGTCTGTAAATGCCGCCGCAACGCATCGATCTGCCCCTGCTTTTGAGCGAATGCTGCCAACGTCGTTGCATCCAGCAGTCCCAGGCGGCGCGCGTGAGCGCCCAGGCGCCGGTCCGCATTGTCCTGCCGTAGCAGCAAGCGGTACTCGCTGCGGGACGTAAACAGGCGATAGGGCTCAGTGATCTGTTTCGTGACGAGGTCATCGGCCATAATCCCGAGATACGCTTCGTTGCGCCCGAGAATAAAGCTCTCTCGCCCGCCGGTTTTCACAGCCAGAGCCGCATTGATGCCGGCCATGATTCCCTGTCCCGCCGCCTCCTCGTAGCCGCTGGTGCCGTTGATCTGTCCGGCCAGATAAAGCCCCTGCACGCGCCGCGTCTGATACGTCGGCGTGATCTGGTGCGGCGGAACCATGTCGTATTCGATCGCGTAGCCGAAACGCAGAATGCTTGCCTCTTCGCAACCCGGCACTGACCGCACCATCTCGATCTGCACTTCCGGCGGCAAACTGGTCGAGAGGCCGTTGACGTAGAACTCCTCGGTCTCCATCCCTTCAGGCTCAAGAAAAATCTGATGGCTGTCTTTTTCCGGAAACCGCACCACCTTGTCTTCGACCGACGGACAGTAGCGCGGCCCGCGCGACTTGATCTGCCCCGTAAAAAGCGGCGCGCGATGGAGATTGTCACGGATCGCCTTGTGGGTCGCCTCCGTGGTGCGGGTGAGATAGCAGCAACGGCTGGGGCGCTCGATTTTTGCCGTGCGGTAGCTCATCGCCGGCGGCGGATCGTCGCCCCACTGTTCTTCCAGACCCTTGAAGTTGATCGTGCTGCCGTTCAGCCGCGGCGGAGTGCCTGTCTTCAGCCGCGAGAGCTCAAACCCGAGCGCCTCCAGCGATCCGGACAAACGCATCGCCGCCACTTCGCCCAACCGTCCGCCGCGCGTCTGCTGTGTCCCCTGGTGAATCAGCCCGCGCAGAAATGTTCCCGTCGTCACGACCACCGCGCAAGCCGTATACGTCAGCCCGCTCCCCGCCCGAATGCCAACGACCCGCAGACTTCCCTCCGCCGGCGCCGCAACTGTCAGCTCCGCCGGCGCGATCCCGTCGCGCAACATCTTCAGACGCTCGGCATAGAGGTGCTCCGCGTTCGCAGAATCCGCAATCCGCAATCCGCAATCAGCAATCAGCAGTTCTTCCACCATCTCCTGCCGCAGCGTCAGGTTCGGCTGCCGCTCCAGATACTGCTTCATGAGGACCGCGTAAAGGCGTTTGTCACACTGAGCGCGCGGTGACTGCACCGCGGGGCCGCGCGAACGGTTTAACATGCGGAACTGGATGCCGCTGCGATCGGTGATCAACCCTTGCGCGCCGCCGAGCGCGTCGATTTCGCGCACCACGATGCCCTTTGCCGTGCCGCCGACGGCCGGATTGCAGGACATCTGAGCGACCGCTTCCAGCGAAATCGTCGCCAGCAGCGTTTTGCAGCCCATCCGCGCCGCCGCCAACGCCGCCTCGCAGCCCGCGTGGCCAGCGCCGATGACGATGATGTCGAAATTGAGCGAGTCTTGAGGCATCAAAAACGTCCCACCACAGAGGACACGGAGGACACAGAGAAAAGATTATAGGGGATGGAGCAGGAATGTCCTGCACTTCATCTAATCGCGATGAACCTCGCCTTCCACCGCGTTCCCTGAAGGATTCCCGCCTCGCTCCGTCTCTACTAATAATCAGCACCTCGTGCAAGCCCGGCCTGCGCAGTCTGTTTGCAGCCTGCAGGCAAGACGTTAAAGTAAGTGGCCTGTGTTGAAGCAGCAGGTTTGAATGTAACGGCGTGACGACAGCCCCGGATGGCATAGATACACTGGCATATGCTGCGCTTCGTGTTCGTGGGGTCACAGGGTTCTTTTGCGGTGCCGTCCGGCGAAAGCAGGATGGGCAGCGATGCCGCATGCCAACTCTGCATCCGCGGCGACGGCATCCTTCCTGTCCACGCCTACCTGCGCACCGATTCGGACAAAGTTCTGATCCGTCCGGCCGACGCCAGCGCTTCGTCCGGCACATCCGTTACCGGTTCAATCACCGTCAACGGCCAACCGCTCAGCGGACCGATCACGCTCATACCTGGCCAGGAAATCGCCCTCGGCGGCGAACGGCTTCGTTTGATCAGCGAGGAAGTCAAGCCGCCACCGCTGCTCCGCCGCCTGTGGAATCGGCGTTGGTTCCGCCGGATGTCCTGGTGCACCGCCAGCCTGGCCGTGCTGATTCTGCTCGCGTATAGCGTTTTGACTCTCGTCATCCTTGACGAAAAAGCGCTGAAGAATCACATCGTCAAAGCGGTCAGCGCCTATCTGCTCCGCGACATGTCCGAGACCGACATCGACAGCGTGCAGGTCAAGCTTCTTGAGGGCGTGGCCACCGTCAAGAACCTGCGCATCAAAGAACGCGACACGTTTGCCGGCAGTTCCAGTCCTTTCGTCGAAATCCCCAGCCTGAGCGTTCGCGTGCAGATCTGGCCGCTGGTGCGCAGTTGGTTCCGGGAGTACCGGGGCTTGCAGATCGTCGTGAACAATCCTTCGGTGTACATCGAACGCTCCCGCACGGACGGCGCCCTGAATATTCAGGACATCTTGCGCAAGTACGCGCAGCGCAGCGGTCCCGCTTACCTAGGCCTGAAACACCTGGCCTGCACACTCAGCGTGAAAGACGGCAAAGTCCGCCTGCGCGATGAATTCACTAAGACCGGCGACACGAGCCTTGAAGGCATCAACCTGAACCTGTCGCAGGATGGCCTGGGCCAGCCGCTCGCCATCGAAAACTGCGCGATGCAGTTCATCGCGCCCGCCGGAACCGGGACCTTGAGCGTCAGCGGCCACCTGTCCGTACTTGATGCCGCAAGCTACGTGAACATGAGCAAGATTTCCTCCGACGACCTGCAGGTAAAGATGACGCGGTTCGACCTGGCGCGCTTGTTTGAACATCTCGGCTACGCCTGGGCGCCACCCAACACCGACTTCAAGGTCGTGCTTGGAAAGCCCATTACCGGCCAGATTGCCATCAAAATCAAAGACCCCAGCCATGTTGACGTTGAAAGTCAGGGCGACGGCATCCGCAGCGAAAGCCTGATCTCCATCATGGAACCCGGCCGCCCACCGCTGGGCAACATTCCCATGGGCCTTAACTTCAGCCTGAAACTACAGGACAATGGCAACGGCTACCTGCCGCACGACATGAATATTCGACTGCGCAGCGCTGCGGATCTGTCCAATCCGGCGACGAACCATCTCAATTTCGGAGCCAGCGGCCGGCTGAATCCCGGCGGTGTCAGCGCCTACATCGTCGATTTCGACTGCGTCCTCGAACGCTTCCTCGGCACCGACGTCGGCAAACGCCTGGGCCTGGACGGCCGCCTGGGCGGACGGCTGCAGGGCAAAGCCAAGCTCCTGCGCGAAGTGAATGGAAGCTGGAAGATCGACGCCAGCATGGATCTCAACCCCGATGATGCCTATGTGATGGTGCCCGATCCCAACGATCCTAACGATCCTAAGAAGTTCAAGCGGCAGCCTCTGCCACTGAACTTCGATTTCCACGCCAGCGCCCAGCCAGACTCGGCCGGCGGAGTGAAGGAACTGAAGATCGAGAAGTTCAGCCTGCGGGCTCCGTCCGCCGTGGCGTCAAGCGAGGTCGAAGGCGTTATCAAGGGACTGGATCATAGCGGCGAACTGGAGGCGCAGGCACAGTTCAAGTTGCAGTTGAAAGGCCGCGAGTTCTGGAACGAATTCGCACCGATCCTTGGGCTCTTCGGTTTCACCCAGCCCATTGAAGAAATCTTCGACCTGAAGGTCACGCTGGTTGGCAAACACGATATCGTCAGCCTGGCCGCCGTGGGAACCGCCAGCCGGCAATGGGATCCTGTGCCGGCCGCCGGTCCCCACGACCCTGCTCCAGTGCAACTGCGGACCGTGCTTGATTTCGATCGCTCGTTGACGACTTCAAAGGCCACCAACGAAAAACCCTACCTTTCGGTGATCCTTGAATTCATTTCCACGCAAGGCAAGCCCATGTTCGTCCATCTCGATGCCGCCTGCGGCCGCGACGACAAGACCGAAACGCTTACCGCCGTGCTCGCCGCGCACGACCGCGAAAAGGACCAGCCGCTTCCGGGCATCCGCTCGGATGTCGTCACCCTGCGCCAGCGCTTCCAGCCGTACATCGAGGGCTATCTGAAGAGACTGGACGCGCAACCCGGCGGAGGCAACTGGCTGAAACGCTATCAGCAATCCGTGCTGCAGGGTGAACTGGAGCAATCCGGAAAACTGATGGTCGTGCGTCCGCTCGACCCCAAGAGCCCGCGGCCGACCAAAGTAGACTTCGACTTCAACATTCGAGGCAAACAACTCGATGCCAGGCTGCCGCTGCAGTTTGCTGGCGCGGCCGCTCCGGCACTCTGGGGCTGGCGGGAAGAAGCGGTGAATGCCCAGATCAAAGGAACTTACTCGCATCGCCTGGCCGAAAACAAAGAGGAGCCCGACACTGAGAATCTGAACCTCGAAAAGTTCAAGATCGAAGGCAGCGTGGGCGCCTTTGAACTGAAGGTCCAGGATCTGGATGTCTTCAAGCTCTGCAACCTGCCCAGGCTGGCGAATCAGACCTGGACCGATTGCGCGGCATCCATCCAGATGGCGGGGCAAGTCGATC
Organism: Planctomycetota bacterium; assembly: GCA_036504595.1. Taxonomy (GTDB): domain Bacteria; phylum Planctomycetota; class SZUA-567; order H5-PLA8; family H5-PLA8; genus DASXUX01. The sequence goes on from DASXUX010000109.1 coordinate 161,579, forward strand.
CGCCGGCGTTCGCGCTGGCGCGCTCGTTGAAATGGCTGCCGGACGAATACCCGTTCTGCGGCGCTCTGACGGTGGAAGCTGTCTTCGACCGCAAGAAAGACGTCGTTGACCTGAAGAAATTCGTTTTCCGACAGTCCGAAAAATCCCCCATCTCATTCCTGCTGCACCTGGACGCCAGCGGCTCGCTCCTGCGTGCCCGCGATCTGTCCACGCGGCTGCTTCCGGTGGACGCGCCGGCCACGGTGGTGGAACAGTTTGGCGGACTGCTGGACGAAGGCGGCCCAGCGGTGTTGCTGGACCATTTGGGCGAGCAACTGGCGGTGGAGTCGCTTCAGATCGACAGCAGCGCCTTCATGGAATGGGCCCGGCGCACGTACACCAAGGAGCGCAAGCAGCCGGAGTTCCTGGCTGCCATGCTGCGCGGAGACTGGCAGCCCCGCGACATCTGGAGAGCGGCGGGCGTGAAGTTCCAGCGGACCAACGCCAACGAACGCGCTTGGCAACTGGTTGGAGCGTTCCGCAACGACCTCACCTGCAAACTCGGCTGGCCGGCGCTCTGGCCGCATCTTGGCGATCCCGCACAGTACGGCAAGGCCACGCTTTCTTTTGATCACGACTGGGCTCTGCGCACAGGCGTGACCGTAAACCCGAACGACGGCACCTTGACGATCTACATGGAGGAAGCCGATCTGGACAAGGCGCACATTGCTCTCGCGCTGCCGGCGCTGAAGTACACCTTCGACAAGCCGGCCGGCCAGACCTGCAAACTCAAGCTGACTCCCGGCCACTACACGCACACGCACGGCGCCGAGATCGGGCAACTAAAGTTCGAGAGCACCCCGCTCACGGTGGACGTCAAGGATCTGCGGTTGCTGCAAGGCGAGCCCGCACAATTGGCCGAATTGGTCGTGCGCGGCGGACCGCTGCCATGCGTGATCACTGCATGCCGGATCGACCCGGCCACTGACAAATTGCAGGGGAACGTCAGTGCCCCGGCGGCAGAACTCGCCTTCCTCGCCAGCATCTTCCCACGCACGCCGCCAGCGCTGAAACTGAGCGGCACGGCCAAGGACTTGACCGCCTCGTACAAAGGCAGCCTGATCAGCCTGCGCGCGCTGATCGAACCCAACACCGCCGCGCTGGTTCGAGACTTGAAACTCGAGGCCGAAGACCCCCGCCTGAAAGGGCTGAATACCGAATCGGACATTTTGGAGATCAAAGGCGAAGCGTCTGGCGCACAGATGGCCGCCGGAATTACAGATGCTGAACGCGTCAGTCTGCAACTCGGGGGCAAACTTCGTATCACCCCGCGCAACTTCAGTTGTGATGGTTTTGCGCTAACGATGCAACAGGGAACGGGGCCGGCGGCCCTTAAGCAAACCGTCACCGCGCCCGTGTTGCGTGCCGACTCCACCAACCCAAAGCTCACGCTCGCTCAAGCGTGCAAAGCCCCGGGGCTGCCGCTGAATCTGAGCGCTGACCTGGCCTTCAGCACCTCCTTTAACCCCGCGGCCTGGCTATCCGCCGGTGACGTTCTGATTAACGCCGTCACAGGCGCCGCCGCGCCCAAACCCGGTTCAGAACGGCGCGTCGCGGACCTGGAACACCTCGTCTTTACCGGTGGGATGACTGCACCCGAAGCCAATATCGGCGAGCTGACATTGAAGCCATTCGACGCGAAAAGCCTGAGCTTCAAGGCTCTGCACCTTAACGTGAAGTCGCTGACGACGAGTTTCTACAATGGCAAGTTGGAGCTCTTCGACAGCGATTTTGACCTGGGGAAGACAGGTGTTGCTCCCCTGCAAGGCCGCCTGCAGATCAAGCCTGTTGCGTTCAACACGCGGCTGAAACTGCTCGACGCCGACGTCAGCCAGATCGTGGGTGGTGTCGCCAAGAACGGCTACGCTCTGGCCAGCACGGGGAAAGTCGGCGCGCAAGGCACGCTGAGCGGCGTGAACTTCACCGGGTTGGAGCGCCACACGTGGGAAGGCGCGGTCAAGTTGCAGCTCGCGCCCTTCGCGATCCTGGCGCCTCCGCCTGCCACGGCCGGCACGGAGGCCGGCGCTACCGCACCTTGGGCCAAGCCGTATTTGCGCCTGGGCCCGAAGTTTTTCGGCGCGTTCTTGAAAGCATCTGGCGCCGAGGCGGTGAATCTGCCGGAGCTTACGCGCGAGTTGGCGTTGGAGGAGTCCACACAGCCGTTGAACGGCTTCGCTTTGATGCTGCAGACGTACCTGGCCAAAGCGTTCGCCTTCGACACGAACCGTCTGGACTTTGCCTCAGCGGAACCCACCGTCACGATCACGCACGGCTTCGCATCCATTGATCCGCTGCTGCTGGTCGGCCGAAACGCCTGTGCCGGTTTGGATCTTCAGCTTAAGAACCTGAAGATCAACCTTGCGGATGAGACCTTCGCCGACGACCTGGTTATCTTTCCCGCCGCGATTCCTGAATCTTCGCGCCAGCGCCTGGTGCTGCAGCAGTGGCCCGCGGCCGAACAGCAGGCGTTCTTGCGTGAAACCGAAACGCGACTGCCGCTGCGGGTCAGTGGGCGGCTCTGCGCCGCAAGCGCCAAATTCCCCTGGCCGCAACTCACCAGCCTTGGCCGGCGCGCGCTGTTTGGTACGGACAAGATTAACGACTTGATTGAACTGGAGCAGGCGCGCCAGCATCTCGCGCGCGTTTGGGTGGCCGGTCCGGGGCTGGAAAAAGCCGCGTCGCTGGCCGATCTGGCATCCGTGGGCCTGCCGGGCACGCTTGGCGCACGCCAGCAAGGCCAGACTATGCTCGACCGCGTGCCCAACCTGCCCCTGCGTTTGCAGGAGAAGCTCTCGGTCAGCAGTGAGCTCATCACGCCGATGGAATCGCTGGAACTTCTCCTCAACCCCGAACCGCTGCCGCCGAACGGGAGAAACGTCAAACCGCCAACGAAGGCCCCGACACCCGAACCGAAATGAGACGCCTCCGCAAAATGAGACCGCTCCTCACTCCGTTTTCGCCCCGAAGGGGCCGCACATGTCAGCCCAAGGCAAGTGCCGCGCAGCGGCGCGCCGCCCTGGGTGCAACGGTCCCCTGTGCATCCGGCGCCCTGAAAGGGCACGACAAGCCCGACGCTCTTGTTCTGCCCTTTCAGGGCGTCGAAACTTCGGCGGCACAGACCCAGGGCGGCGCTCGCTCCGCGAGCTTGCCCTGGGCTGGCTTGTTATGCCCCTCCGGGGCGGCCACACGACTGCCGTCTCGCGCGTGCTGGGCCAGAACGCCGAAATGCAGGATTCACGAGCCACGAGCTAAGAGACTGTTTCAAAACATCGTCAACCGTCCCTACGGGACTTTCGCGAAAAGAGTGCGCCTCGCGGACCCAGCACTGAAGTGCTGGGCCATTCTCATTCGGTCCCTACGGGACGGTTTCGAAACAACTTCTAAGAGCCAGGAGCTTAGAGTCATCCTATGCGCTGTGCTGCTTTGCGGCACCCTCCACGCTGCCACGCCCGATGCCCAGACCTCCAACGCCCCCGCCATTCGTGTGAACACTCAAACGGTCAGCATCCGCGACGTGGAAATGCATTTCTCCGACAGCTACGTGCTGATTCAGGACAAAATCCGGCGCGGAGAACTTTCGGCCGCGAACCTCGAACCTGCCATTCGCATGGCTTGGACCGAAGCGCTCGAAACGGCCACTCAAGACAAGATCATGGACCAGCGCGCCGATCAGCGCCGCCGCGACATTCGCAACTACTACATCGCTCGCGCCGGCGCGGCGATTGGCCCGGACAAAGCCGTCGAGTTCTTCAAGCGCGAAGAAGCCGACTATGTGCGGCGCCTGCGCAAAGAAATGGTTGCGGCCGCCGGTGGTGAAGACGAGTTGCGCGCGGCGCTCAAACGCCGCGGCCAGACCCTGGAGCAATGGGAGGCCGCGCTTCCTCGCGAATTGTTCCGCCGCGATGTTCTCGCGCTGGAGGTGGGCGCGACCTCGCGCTCCGCGGCGGCGGCGCGTTCTTATTACGAAAAACATCCGGAGATGTTCAAGCAGGAGGAGGCGTGGCGCTTGCGGCGCATCCGCGTGGCCAAGGCTAAATTCAGCAGCGCCGCCGTGGCGCTCGACGCCGCGAAAATGGTCCACGATAAGATCGTTGCCGGCGGAGACTTCGCCGAAGTTGCCGCACGCATCACGGAAGATCCAGAATTTGCCGCTCAAGGCGGACTGATGACCCGCGACGGCAAGACCGATCTGCCAACCGGCAACTTCCCCATAGAAGAGAAGATTGCTGAGATGCTGAAGGATGGGGGCATTTCAGATCCAATCGATGCCGGCGACTGGTACGTTCTGATCCAGCGCGTCGCATACCGGCCCATGAAAATGCAGACGTTCGAAGACGCCGCGGAACGCGCGGAAGCGCTGGCCTACGCCGAGGCCCTCAAGCAGCGAAAGAAGGAGCTTTTCGAGCGTCTGAAGGGTGAAAGCTACATCGAGGTGATCCAGAAAGACCCGCCCGCGCACCTGCTCAAGGCTGTGCGGCAGGCCTCCGGCCAGTTCGTCGCGCCGAAGTAAGTAGCGCAATCCTCCCGGATTGCGTCGGTTACGTTTCGCAATCCAGGAGGATTGCGCCACATCAGAACGCGCTCTGCCATTCTTTCTTCAGCGCATCGATGGGTTCGTCGATCCACAGCTCGCGATCAGGGCCCACGCACTGCAGCACGGGCTGTTCAGTGACCTGGCCCACGCACGCGTGCGGCAGGCCGGCGAAGATAGACTCAAAGTCGGCGCGCAACTCCGGCGGAACTTCGACGATGAATCGCGACGGGCTTTCGCTGAACAGCACGGCGTGCGGCGAGAGCGTTCGCGGCACCGGAATTTTCGTCAGTTCGATCTTTGCGCCCAAGCCGCCGGCAAACGCCATTTCCGCCGCGGCGACCGCCAGCCCGCCCTCGCTCAGGTCGTGGCAAGCTCTGACGGTCTGGCGCTCGATGGCCTTGTGCATCGCCCGGTAAAGAGAACTGCCGAGCTTCAGATCAACCGTCGGCAGATTGCCCACATGCACGGATGTTGAGGTCAGCAGGTTCAAGTGGCTGCCGGCCAGTTCGTCGCGCGTGATCCCCACGATGTACAACAGGTTGCTCGCCTTCTTCAGATCCGCCGTCACGCAGCGGCGGACGTTTTCAACGAGCGCAATCCCTGAAATCAGCAACGTGCCGGGAATCGCGATCGTGCGCGGGCCCGAATCGCCCTCGCCATAGACGGAATACTCATTATTGAGCGAGTCCTTGCCGCTGATGAACGGAATGCCGTACGCGATGGCCGCTTCGCACGCGCCTTCGCATGCCAGGACCAGCGACCCGAGTTGGGCCGGCTTCGAGGTGTTGCCCCATGCGAAATTGTCCAGAATAAATGTGTTTTCCGGATCGCCGCCGACGGCCACCAGGTTGCGCATGCACTCATCCACCGCCAGGCGCGCCATCTCCTTCGGATCGCGGTCGGCGAATTGCGGGCAAAGTCCGCATGCCACCGCGAACGCCTTTGGCGAACCGAGCACCGGGGTGAGCACGGCGGCATCGCCGGGGCCGTCATCCTGCGCGCCGACCAGCGGCTTGATCGCCGTCCGGCCTTGAACTTCGTGGTCGTACTGCCGCACGATCCACTGTTTGCTGGCGATGGTCGGGTGCGCGAGCATCTTCCGCAGAAGCGGGCCGTACATCAGCGCCGGCTGCGAGCGCGCTTTGGCGATCGTCCTCAAATCCAGCCCCGTCGCCTGCTGCATGCTGATGACAACATCCAACGTGGACATATCGGCGGCCGAGGCCTGCGGCGCGGTCCACGCAGCTTGGCGCACGACGCCCGGCAGTCCATTGTGCAGGAACGCCATCGACAGTTCGGCGACAACGGTGCCGCTGTACTTGAGCGTCAAGATCGCGTCGCGAGACATGTTCGCGCTGCCGAATACGCCGATGATGGTCGCTTCGACGTCTTCAGCCTCGCACAGAGTGCGGAACGCCGGCCACTTGTCGGTTGGAACCGAAACGACCATCCGCTCCTGCGCTTCGCTGATCCAGATTTCCGTGTAGGTCAGGCCGGCGTACTTCAGCGGAACTTTTTCCAGATCGACCGTCGCGCCGATTTCTTCGCCCATCTCGCCCACTGCCGATGACAGCCCGCCTGCGCCGCAGTCCGTGACGCAGGTGTAAAGCTCCGCATCGCGCGCCTGCAGCAATACATCCAAAACCTTCTTCTCTTCGATCGCGTTGCCGATCTGCACCGCGCCGCTGGATACCATCTCGGAATCCTGCGACAGTTCGATGCTGCTGAACGTCGCGCCGTGGATGCCATCGCGTCCCGTGCGGCCGCCCAGCACCACGACCAGATCGCCAGGATGAGTATGCTTGGCAATCTTGTCGCGCGGAATCAGGCCGACCGAGCCGCAGAAAACCAGCGGGTTGCCGACGTAACGCGGATCGAAATGGACCGCGCCGTTCACCGTTGGAATCCCCATCCGGTTGCCGTAATCGCGCACGCCCGCCACCACGCCCGTCATCACTCGCCGCGGATGAAGCGTGCCGGCCGGCAGGCGCGCCGGATCGGAGTCCGGCATTCCGAAGCAGAAGACGTCGGTGTTGGCGATGGGCTTGGCGCCCATCCCCGTTCCCATTGTGTCGCGGATGACGCCGCCGATGCCGGTTCCCGCGCCGCCGTAGGGCTCGATCGCGCTGGGATGGTTGTGCGTTTCGACCTTGAACGTCAGCGCCCACTTATCGTCAAACGCGATGACGCCGGCGTTGTCTTTGAAAACCGACAGGCACCCGCGATGGCCGATCGTCTCTGTCGCGCGGACGATCGTCTCCTTCAGGAGACTGCGATACTGCTTGCGGCCTTTAGGCCCGTTGAAATCGACCGCCCCGCGCAGCGTCTTGTGGCGGCAGTGTTCGGACCAGGTCTGAGCGATGGTTTCAAGCTCGATGTCCGTCGGATCACGCTTGAGGTCGCCAAAGTAGCGCTGGATCGAGCGCATTTCCTCGGCCGTCAGCGACAGACACCCGCGCTTGCTGATCTCCAGCAACTCCGGCTCGTCCTTGCCCGCCAGCGGCACGCTTTGAAGCTTGAACACCGCCTGGCCCGCCGGCGCGTGCACAGGCGCGGGCTTGTCGATATGAATTTCCTCAATGCATTCGTTGGCCAGAATCTTCCGGCCCAGGAACAGCAGCGCTTCGTCGGCCGCGCGCTTGTCGCTGGCCGGTGCGCCGATCGCCGGGCTGGTGCCGGGCTTGTAATACAGGAGATACTTGCGCCCAGTGGCGATATGTCCGGCGCTGAACTTGAGGTCGGAAAGCGCCTGGCGGATGCTGGCCACGACGGGATCCATGACGCCCGGCTTGCGCACGACTTCGACCAGCCGCGCCCCGACATCGTCGTACAAGGCTTCGTTGACCGCCGCGCGTTCGACCACGGCGTCGGAGAACAGCTTTCGCGCAAGCTGCTGCGCCTGCTCGCGGCCAAAGTCCCCATCGATCCAGTACAGCCGAGCGGTGCGAATGCGCTCCGGCGCCGCCAGCCCGATGTGCTGCATTTCGGACGCGAGCGACACGGCGGCGGGGTCGGGGAGTTCATCACGCAGGCCAACTTCAATTCGGTAGAGAGTCATGATGGCAGGGTTCAGGGTCCAAGGCTCGGGTTTCAGGGTTCGGGCGCCATCAACGCGCCCGCACCTATACTGTAATTCAAAATTCAAAACGCAAAACGCAAAATTGGTGGAAGTGAGCCACTGATGAACGCAGATTTCTGAGAAGACCGAAATCCCGTGCCCGCGTCAGCCGTAATTCTGAATTCTGCGTTCTGAACTCTGAATTCGTTAGGTCATGGGTATCACGCCGCGCTTTCGGTCGATCTCGATGATCGCGTCGCGCATTTTCTCGTAGAGTGGGCGTGGGTTCGGAATGGACTCGATGAACAGGATTGGATCCGTCTTGTCGCTGGAGAAGATTTCAATGGTGCCGATGTTCAGAATCCGGTCGCTCAGCCCCTGCCTGAGTTTGATGTCCTTTACGCGGCCGAGGTCCAGCGAATCGACACTCTTCACCACCAATCCCTGCTCGCGTTCGATCAGCTTGCGGGTGATCTTGTAGCGTTGGCAGCGGATGCGCAGCACGACATAAGCGGCCATCAAGGAGCTCGCGATGAGCAACGCAACACCAATGATCAAAACAACGGTGTTCGAGTTCACCCCGCCATAAACGGCGGCGGCCAATCCAAGCAGAACCAGCAAGCCGCTGACACAATAACTTTTCAGCCCCATCCACGGCGAGACGGAGCCTTCAAACAGGATTTCATCGGGCGTCGGCGCGTCGTGAGCGGCCGGTGCGGGAGCAGCCGGGGATGAAGTCTTTTCGCCCGCGTTTTCCGGCGGGATCAAAGGAGTATCAGGAACGTGGTCTGTCATGCCCACGAAGCTAAGAGTCTGGCGCAAAAACGCAAAAGCAAAAAACGAGGGAACAGCCTTCAACACAAAGGCACAGAGAACGCAGAGGTCGCAGAGGTTCTTCTTATTCTACTCCTTTTCCGTGCTCTCTGGGTTTTCTGTGCCTCAACGCTTGCAGCACGTTCCCATGACGTAGGTCAATCATATTCTGCTCACTTCTTGACAGAGTTTGCTCCTGCACTTGTGCAGATTTCCACCTAATTGTCTTTGCCATTTTTCGAAGCGGCATATACTCATTCCTCTTATGCCAATCAGCAGACGAATAACGATGAAAGAGGTCGCTCAACGGGCGGGCGTTTCGCGTTCCGCCGTCTCTGCGGCGCTCTCCGGGAAACCCTCGACGATCGCGCTGAGCGACGACACCCGCCAGCGGATCAAGCAGATTGCCGGCGAACTGGGCTATGAGCGCAACATTTTGGCGCAGAGCTTTATCAAACAGAAATCCTACCTGGTCAGCCTGCTCAGCCGCGAAGAACACTTCGTCTATGCGTTGGAGACCACCAAAGGCATCGAGGAAGTCATCGAGAATCTTGATTATTCCCTGCTGATTTACTATGGCGGCACGACGGCCGACGATCAGGCCAAGCATCTCCAACGCTGCCTGGACCGGAAGGTCGAAGGCTTGATTGTCGCGGTTGCACCCGAGAAGACTGGCGGCACGCACGCCCAGCAAATAAAGGCTCTTTACGCCGATGGACTTCCTGTCGTCCAGATTTATCGGAAGCTCATCCCTGAACTTCCCGTGGTGATGACCAGCGACCTGAAGGCCGGCGAGCTGGGCACGCGTTACCTCATCGAGATGGGGCACAAGCGCATCGCACACTTCACGCACGATCACTACCTGGATCCGGATCGCACCGGCCTGAACCGTGATGCTCTGGAACGCTACCAGGGATACGAACAGGCCATGCGCGCGGCGGGGCTGGAACCCTACGCCGTCACGTATCCCGCGGCGACCTATCGCGGCACGGGCTATTCCCGCGGCGCTCGCCAGTACGCTGAGTTGATTTCAGCGCATCCCGCCCGCTTTACCGCCGTCACCACTTTCTCCGATTACACAGCCATCGGCTTGCTGAAAGGCATGCAAGACCGCGGCGTGCGAGTGCCGGATGATATTTCGATTATCGGATACGACGACATTGAAGTCTGCGCCGCGATGGAACCGCCGCTGACCACGATGCGACAGCCCTCCCGCAAGATCGGCAGCACCGCTGTGCAAATGGTCCTCGACATGATCTCCGGCCGCCCGGTCACCAGCACCGTTCTTTCCCCCCACTTGGTTGAACGCGGCAGCGCCGCGCCGCCGAAACAGCCGTAGGCGTAGGAAGAAGTGCTGAGTGCGGGGCCGCGCGGCGATTTGCTCTTGGCTCTTCGCTCTTGGCTCTTGGCTGCGCAAGCGGAATTTGGTCGTTGCTTCCAAGAGCAAAGAGCTATAGCGAGGTTGAATCGCTCGAAAACTCACCAAGTCACCACTGACCAAGTACCAACTACCAGCTTCCAAGTGCCGCGCTCGCTTGCTAGAATCTGACCGGAAGTTTCTTGGAGGGTTACATAGTCATGACGCGTGAAACGATTCTGGCTGCTGCCGAGGCGCGGCGCGAATTGGTGACAAAGCTGCTGTGTGAATTGATTCAGCTCGATACGACCAATCCGCCTGGAAATGAGAAGATCGTTGCGGAGTACGTTGGCCGATTCTGTTCGGAACGCAGCATTTCCTTCGACCTATTCGATCCGGGCGACAATCGCACGAGTCTTGTGGGGCGGATCGGCAGCGGAAACAGCCCGTGTTTGTTCATCCCGGCGCATTCAGATGTCGTGCCAGCGGGCGAAGGCTGGAGCGTACCGCCGTTTTCCGGCACGGTGAAAGACGGCTGGGTGTGGGGACGGGGTTCAACCGACAACAAGGGCTCGCTCGCCGGACTGCTGGCCGCGGCCGATTACCTGAAGACGGTCGAAGGCGACTTCAAAGGCACGCTGCTGTTGGGCGCCATCGCCGACGAAGAACACGGTTCCACCCACGGCATGGAATGGTTGCTGAAAGAAAAGAAGGTCGCGGCCGACATGGCTTTCGTGCCGGATTTTTCCAGCAACCTGCAGGCGGTCGAAATTGCCGAAAAGGGTCTGGTGAACGTGAAGATTACGTTCCTTGGCAAGCAGGCCCATTCCAGCACGCCTGAACAAGGTATTTCGGCGCTCAACGCTCTGGCCGAAATGATCGTTCGCACCGAAAAATGGCTGCCCGCCGGAAGCCGGCGCAAGCATCCGCTGCTCACGCCTACCACCTGTGTCGCCACCCTCTCCGAAGCGGGCATCGCACACAACATCGTTCCGGGAAAAGCGACGGTGGTCTACAATCTGCGCTTCCTGCCAGGGCAGACGGCCGATGGCATCGCGCAGGAGTTGCGCGGAATCGCCGAGAAGATCGCCTTCAAACGCGGCGTGCGAGTCGCCGTGGAAAAAACCTCCGAACTGGCGCCGTCGGAAGTGAAGCCCGATCAACCCGTCACGCAAGCGCTGCTGAAGGGCATCGAAGAGATTACCGGCAAAACGCCCAAGCTGATGGGCATCGGCGGAGCGACTCTCTGCAAACAGCTCATCTGGGCCGGCATTCCCGCGATTGCCTTCGGCCCGGGCGACCCGTCCATGGCTCACATGGTTGACGAACGCATCGCGATTGAGGAACTGGTCCAGTACACGGCCGTGGTGATCAGTGCAACGATGAAAGCGGTGGGGTAATCAGAACCGCGACCGTAAGGGAGCGGCGAAGAGGCGGCGAAGCCGCAATATGTGGTCGGCAGCAAGCAAGGAGGATACGTGCAGACGATCAGACGGCCGTTAGTAGTTGCTGTTCTGGCACTCGCCTGCTCGGTGGCCGCAGCGGGCGAAAAGCTGACGCGACAGCAGGTCATTCAGCAATGCATGTCTCCCTATAAGGGCGTCAGCGAGCGCGGCGTGGATCGCTCAACGCTGACCGGCAAGATCATGTGCGGTTATCAAGGTTGGTTCGCGGCGGAAGGCGATGGCTGCGGGCGCGGTTGGTATCACTGGAACGGCAAAGACGGCTTTAAGCCGGGAAGCTGCAAGATCGATCTTTGGCCAGACGTCAGCGAACTGGATCCCGACGAACGTTACGCCACGGCATTCAAGCTGGCGGATGGCAAGGCCGCGGAAGTCTACAGCGCGTTCAACAAGAAGACGGTCGTGCGGCACTTCAAATGGATGCGCGATTACGGCATCGACGGCGTTTTCGTTCAGCGTTTCGCCGGCGAAGTTTTCCACCCGTCAGGCTTGCGCCAATTCACCACGGTGTTGAGCCACTGCCGCGAAGGAGCCAACACGTTCGGGCGCACGTACGCAGTCATGTACGATCTCTCCGGCATGAACCTTGGCCAGATGAATCAACTGATGGACGACTGGAAGGCCCTGGTCGATAACATGGAAATCACCAAGGATCCCGCCTATCAGCAGCACAATGGCAAGCCGGTCGTCGCGCTGTGGGGTTTCGGTTTCAGCGACAAACGCAAGTACACGCTCTCCGAAGGCATGGAGCTCGTTTCATTTTTCAAGAGCGATCCCAAGTACGGCGGTTGCACCGTCATGCTTGGCGTGCCCACCTACTGGCGCACCCTGACGCGCGACGCCGTGAATGACAAGATGCTTCACGAGTTGATTCTGAAGGCCGACATCGTCAGTCCCTGGACGGTGGGCCGCTTCGGCACGCCCGCGCAGGCCGCGGACTTCGCCGCTAAGAACATGGCGCCGGACATCGCTTGGTGCAAGGAGAACAAGAAGGACTACCTGCCGGTCGTCTTTCCCGGTTTCAGTTGGCACAACATGATGCCCAACGCCAAGCTCAATCAGATCCCGCGCTTGGGCGGAAAACTCGAATGGACGCAGTGCGTGCAAGCCAAGAAAGCCGGCGCCACGATGCTTTATCAAGCGATGTTTGATGAAGTGGACGAAGGCACCGCGATTTTCAAATGCACCAACAACCCGCCCGTCGGCGAATCAACCTTTGTGACGTATGAAGGCCTGCCCAACGATCATTATCTGAAACTGGCCGGCGCTGCGGGGCGCATGGTCCGGGGTGAAATTCCTGCCAGCGACGAATTGCCGGAGTTGGGGGCGGGGAAGAGGTGAACGTTGTACGCTTACTTTTGTTCGGAGTGCTCCGCCCCGTGAGTCTTCGCGTGTTCGGTCCCGTGGCCGCCTTCATCGATTCGCAGATTCAAGCTGAACAGCGCAGCCGCCGTCAGCAGCGAGCCCAGCGCGAGGCCGAGTGCCAGCAGGTGCACTGCGTTCAGCGGCGGAAGGTTTGTCGGACCCGGCGGCTTCGTATTGTAGTCGCCCCAGTGCTGTCCGTGCTCGCCGTGTTCCGTATGAGCGTCGTGATCGTCATGCGAGACGTCATGAGTGCCCGCGCCGTGTTCAGTCTCGGCAACGGTGGGTTCGTGCGTATCTTCTGCGTGATGGTGGTCGTCTGACATGATTGCTCCTATATCACTTCGCTCATTCTCAGTCCACATTCCGCGCTTTTCAACCGCCAGTTCCTCGCTCGCGCGTCTCCGCCTCGCTGTTTCGCCCCGTCTCCCCGTCCCCCCGTCTCCCCGTCTGCTTCGTGCGCGGGCCGGGCGGACGGTGGCTGCGAAAAGTGGGCAATGGCAGTGCGCGTAGCAACTCCGCGATGGCTTCAGCGCTCAGGTCGCGGCGAGCGCCAAAGGCACGAAAAACAGGCAAGCCGCGTTGCTGCGCGACAATTTCGCGGCGGCTGCGGCCTTCGGGAGCGTCAGGCCACGGACCACGCTGTTCATGCAGTTCGAAGAATGCCGGCAGCACGCGTTTCATGTAGGCCCAGTACGCAGCGCTGTCGGTCTGAACGACAAACATGCCCTGCGGAGCCAAAGCACGGTGAACATCGGCGAGGAAACGCGGCGTGATCAAGCGGCGGCGTTTATCGCGCGCATCGTGAAAAGGCTGCGGGTGGTAAACGTGAATTTCAGCCAGGCTGCTCGCGCCCACATACAAGCGCATGAACGTTTCCGCGTCCTTCACGGCGAAGCGGACGTTGTGCAGTCCTCGCTGGTTTGCGCGGCGGGTCGCGTAGCGAATGACCGCGGGCAGGACATCCACGCCGATGTGATTCAGTTCGGGCCGTTGAATGGCGCTCATTAGCGTGTAGCGCCCATTTCCGCAGCCCAGTTCAAGCACGACGGGCGCGCTTCGCCCAAAAATGGAATTCCAATCCAGCGGCCCCGGCGGCGGAAGATGCTTGATGGCCGTGCGCGCCCACTCTGTCTGCGGCTTGATGCGGCCGGGGATTGCGATGCCGAATTCGTACTCGATTTCGTCTGTCATTTTTCACCGCAGAGGCGCGCAGAGAACTACCTTTCTAATCCTGAATTCGTTCGTACAAGGCTATCGCATGCACTGGAAAGACGAAAGGCACGTGCGTGAGCGACAATTCCTTCAGCTTGCTGCCGACGGTTTCACGCAAGCGCGGCAGCGTGAAGTGGTGCAGATGATAGTCCACGCTGTAGGCCTGCGGCTTGTCGCTCTTGCCGAAGAACAGCTTGTTCAAGCGCAAGGTTCGCGTCCACTGAAGTCCGCGCTCGACATTTTCTTCGAGGCAGACAGAAATGATCACTCTTCCGCCAGGCTTCACTACGCGGCGAAGTTCATCAACGACGGCGTCGGGATGCAGCACGTGTGCCAGCAACGACGAGGCAATGACGCGATCAAACGACGCGTCGGCGAACGGCAGCTTCTCCGCATCGCCTTGCACAACGGTGGCCTTCGCGCCGAGGCGTTCGCGGGCCAGGCCAATCATGAATTTGGAGAGGTCGAGGGCATGCCTTTCGGCGCATTCCACTTGCGCCAGGATATGCCCGCAGCCACAGCCAACGTCGAGGATCTTATCACCCCGCTGTGCGGCCAGTTTTCGCAGAACCGTGCGCGTGCGCTTGTTTTCAACCCAGCGCACGGCGCCGCTGGGATGATGCGCGAACACCGCCGGGTCGTAGCGCTGGATCATCTGCTCATTCCAGTCGGCAAAATCTTCGGGTGCGGCCACGTCGGGCATGTCGTCCTTTCTCAAAGCTGTTGCAGGGCCGGAAGAAGTTAGCGCGTTTGAGTATGGAGTGGAAGTCCAGAACGAACTATCGAGAGCGCGGTGTCGCACGCGGCGCAGCAATGGATACAGACTCGAGACTATCGGCCCCTACTCTATTTACTCCGCGAATAAACCGGTTTATGATCTCGCATCATGGAATCAGGCGCGGAAAAAGCCACACCCCTCGCATCAGAGTCGGCGGCCATCAATGTTGGCTCTACCAGTACTCTGGATGCCGCAACGAGCGCGTTGTGCGCCCAGGCGGTCCAGCATTTTCGCGGCGGCCTGACGCAAGCGCTCCTTTATTCCGAAGGCACCAAGCAATTCGAGCGCGCGCTGGAAAGCTGCCTGAAGGCGCTCACAGACGTGATGCAAGCCATCGGCCCCTTCAAGTTCGGCGTCGCCGAGACGCGGTTGCTGATCAATAGCGAGCGCGTCGAGACGCCCAACTGGCTGCGCGGCCACCTGGAACAACTGGAGAAGTTCTTCCATGCTTCCGGCGTGGGCTCGCTGATGTTCGAGAAGAGCCTGGCGCGCGAAGAACTGGGGCCTTTTTTGCACCTGATGGCTCGGCGCAAAATACCGGATGTCGAAAGCACGAAAATCAACGAGTTCCTGCGCGAGCAGGGCATTCTTCACATTCAGGTGGACCGGTTGCGCTATGCCCGCTTGCGGGGCGAAGAGAAGATTGTCTCTGGCGACAGCCCCGTTCTGGCTCATCACGCCGTCGCGCAGAAGAATTTGGGCGAGTTGGTCAATGCCACTCTGGCGGTGATCGACAAGGTCGGCGATTCGGAGGCCAAGGCGCAGCTTCGTTCGGAACTCGCCGATCAGCTCATCGAAAAAAATGAGAGCATGCTCGACAACATGCTGCACACGGCTTCTCCCCGTGTCAAAGATGCATGTTCCGACGCGCGCGCCAGCCTGATGACGGTACCTTCCCGTGACGGTCCTCTGCTGCAACACGCACTGGACCTGGCGATGACACTGCGGAAGCAAGGCTTCAGGCCGGACGACGAGGCGGTGAAGAGCGTGAGCGGCTTGATCGCCGAACTGGTCGCGCCCTACCAGACTCACGCCGAGGACATTCTTTCCGTCGCCAAGAAACTCGATACTGAAACGCTCACGCTGCTGCCGGAGTGGCTCGCCAACGCCCATGCCGCTCTGCAAGGCGGGTCGGCGGCGGAGCGCCTCGGTGGGATTCTGTGCCTGTCGCCCGGCGCGCTGATCGACGAGCTGATGTACGCGCAAATCACGGACATTCTCGATGAACTCTGTGTCGCCGGAATGGATACGCAAGCCGAACAACTTGCCTCGCACGTTGCCGGCGCGCTGAAAACACCGACGAAACACGAACGCGTCAAAGCCGTCCAACGCCTCTCTTTTCTGGCTGAACGTGCGCTGGAGCAGTCGTCACTTGCCGTCCGCACGCTCGAAGACTCCCTGCTCACCGCCTGTTCGCACGAAACGTGCGATGAGGTCATGAAGCTGCTGCTGGACCATCTGTCCGGCCGCTGCGTGCGCCACTACAAGCTCGGGAATTTCCAGCGCGCGCGCGAGCACCTCGACTGGATCGTCGGCCTCGAAACCACGTCGCGCTCGGCGCTCAAGGATGAAGGCGCCAACATCGCGCGGCTGGCGCGGGAACAACTCTCGAAAACAGAGTTCGCTGCCAGCCTGCCCGCAGACCTGCTGAACGGAGGTGAGCAGGCCGAGACCGCGCTTCAGTTTATCAAGGCTTTGGGGCCCCCGGCGTGGGCCCCCGTCATCGCGCAGCTCCGCACGCTGGCCGGCGCGCCGGCGGAACGAATGGCTTCGCTGCTGAAGGAGATTCATCCGCACGCCTCGCAGCTTTTCTATACAGAACTTGGCCGGGAGGAGAACGGACCGACCGCGCTGCGCATGCTCAAGCTGGCCGACATCGTTGGCGACGAGACGGCGCTGTGGGCGCAGATGCAGGCGTTGCTGCGGCATCAGGACGAAAGCGTGCGCGACTACGCGCTGGCGATGGTCATGTCCAAAGATGGCGCCCCGGCGGTCCAGACGCTGAGCACCGTCCTGCAGCAGGACCAGAACCCGCAGCGACAGCGGCTATGGATGGGCGCACTGGCGCGCCTTCGGGATCCGAACGGGCAGGAATTGCTTCTGGCTGAACTGGAACACGCTGCAACGCTTCCGGACGCGGACGGCGCGCTGGTCGTCGCGCTGCTGGAAACGTTGAGCAGCGTGGCGAATGCGGGCGTGATTCCTCCGGCGGTGACGCTCTGCGGCCCCGGTGAACCACGCCGCTCGCGCGCGGTCATCCTCGCCGCGCTCAAGGCGCTGGCTCCCTTCTACGCGGATCCGAGCGCGGCGGCGGCGCTGGAGCGCGCGCGCAAGGACAAGGATGCGGAGATCGCGCGGCTGGCGCTGGTCTGCCTGCGAGGGATCGTGGCGGCTGAGCAGCAGGCGCAGCAACTGCTGCAACCGGCGGCCAAGCCACTGCCGGAAAAACCATCTGCCCAGACGGCCGCTGCGATCGCCAAGAAGACGGTCGTTGTTCCGCGCCCCTGGTTTGAGGAGGCCACAGGGCCATCGATTGGAGACGTTTTTCAAGCTGGCGCCGCCATTGGCTCGAAAGCTCCGCCGGCCAGCCCTCAGGTGGCCAAGGATGTGGAGACGGCAGCGCGATCGGAAACCAGCACAAAGGATGTCGAAACGCCGAGGCGTGTGGAAGCAGTGGCCGACTCCGAGAGGAGTCCCGCGGACGCGGAACACCGGAATGCTCCGCCCTCTGAGGCCCAACCGTCCGAGCCGAACCGCGACCGGAAGGGATCGGCGGACTTCCTGAAGCCTATAACCCGCGCGAGGACAGTCTCACGGATACAGCGCAGGAACGACGATGAAGAAGAAGACACGTCGTCCGGCCCGAAGCCGACTCTGGAAGGACGGCTGCACGACCTGGGACTCGACACGACGCTGCGTATGGTGGGCGGCAAGGACGGCCTGTTGAAAATCAAGGGGCCGGATGGCGAGGGGTTGATCCACGTTCGCGGGCGAAAGGTCGTTCGAGCGCGGTACGGCTCTTACAGCGATATTGATGCGCTAGATGCCATCGATCGATTGCAAATGGCTGATTTCGCGTACTTTGCGCGCCCCGTTCCCGCCGACGGCGCGGCACTGGATCTGGAGATCGCGAAGCTGAGCGAGAAGCTGAAGGCTCACCGGAGACGCTGATTGCGTCGTCGGATCATCTCTGCAGGCCCGCTACGGAGAGCTGGATCGAGTAGAGCGAAGTCCGCGCGGTCATAAAGAGCGTCTTGCGGCCGGCTCCACCGAAACAGAGATTCGCAGGCGATTCCGGAACGAGAATCTTGCCGATGAGAGCGCCGTCGGGGCTGAAAATCTGCACGCCCTCTCCGGCGGATGAGAAAATCCGCCCCGCGGAGTCGCAGCGGATGCCATCGGGCAAGCCTTTGTCGATCTTGCAGAAAACTTTTCCGTTGGCGAGCGTGCCGTCGGCGTTCACGTCGAAGACGCGAATATGGACGGGCTTGCCGGAGTCTGCAATGTAGAGTTTCTTTTCGTCCGGCGAGAAGCACAAGCCGTTGGGCATATCGAAATCGTCGGCGACGGCCTTAAGCTCTTTCGTTTCTGGATTCAGACGGAAGACGAAATTGAGCGGCTGCTCTTTTCCTTTCCCGCCGGGCAGTCCGTATGGCGGGTCCGTGAACCAGATGCTGCCGTCGGACTTGACGATTGCGTCGTTGGGCGAGTTCAGTTTCTTCCCATTGAACGTTTCGGCGAGGATCGTGATCGTGCCATCCTTTTCCGTTCGCGTAACACGACGCGATTGATGCTCGCAGGTGATCAACCGGCCTTGAAGGTCGAGCGTGTTGCCGTTCGCGCCGTGGCTGGGCTTGCGGAAGGTCGTGAGCGTCTGGCCATCCCACTTTTTGAGCTCGTCTCCGGGGATATCGCTGAAGACGAGGTAGTTTCCGTCGGCGATCCAAACTGGACCTTCGATAAACTTCATGCCGCTCGCGAGCTTCTGCACCGAAGCATCAGTCGGCACGATTTTGGCGAATTCCGCGGCAGCTTTGATGTCGAAATCCGCGGCGCCGATTCGCGTTGCCGCGCAAAGCGTCAGAAATAATGCAAGGCGCACGTTTATCTCCCTCATGCTCATCTTCAATTTCTTCCTCATACCCTATACCCCATGCGCTATTTTTGCGTGGCTCGGTTTGGGTTGGCTTTCTGGAAAAGTTCGAGCCATGAGAGCACGATGGCATCGCCGATGTCTTTCGACTGGCGGAGTTGCTCAGGACTCTTGCCCCAGTAGAAACCGATCCATCCTGCGGCGTGCTTCGAGGAATCATGGATGAACTGTCCAAGCTGCTCGGCGCTGCACTGCATCGGAAAAGTTTCCTCGATGATGAGCGGCTTGCCGGCGGCGAAGGATTCCACCGTCTTCATCGCTTCGTCGGGTTTCTTGCCATCCGGATAAACGTGCACACAGATGAAGTCGACTTCTGGTGCGACCTCCTTGGCCGGAAAGCCGGAAAGCGCGCCGTTTGGCAATAGCCCGACGCTGATCAGGTGCTTCGGGTCATGCTTGCGGATGGCGCTGACCAGTTTGGCGATCCATTGCCGCGCGATCTGTGGACGCTCGCGGCCGGCCTGATCCAGCGAAATGAACTGCACGTAGCTGAAGCCGCCCAGCTCGCCCCCAAGCCACTCGCCCGGCTTGCGCTTGCCTCCGGGCACGATGGGCTCATTCATCAGATCATAGAAAAAGACGGCCGGGGACTTGGCGCAGCGCTGCGCGATGGCTTCCCAGAAGCAGGCCTGCGCGGCCCAGCGCTGCTCTTCGGTGGCGTCGTTGTACCAGCGCGGGACGTCGGCCTTGCGGAAACAAGCCAAGCCGGTGATATCCAGATAGAGGCCGGTCTTCTCGGCAAGCGCAAGCAGTCGGTCGAGTTGCTCAAGCGATTTTGCGTTGGGCTTGTCGGCGGCGTCCATGAATTTCGTGAATTGAGGGTGAATGCGGACGACGTTGGCGCCGAGACTCTTCATCTCACTGAAGTCTTCCTCAACGGTCTGCCACTCGTTCGTCCAGTACTCTTCGATCAGCCGCATTTTGTAGTCGCGGTCGTAGTTGAAGCCCCAGGGAATGAACTTGGCGCCGGAAGTGGCGCCGACGAAAGAGGTGTTGTCTTTGGAGACTGTCAGGAATTCCATCTCAGCGGCGGAAGCACACAACGTCGCGGCTGCGAGTACGCCAGTTATTGCCAGACGCATGCTATTTCCCCTGTGACGGGTAACGAGTGACGGGTGGAATGGTGGAAAGGCTTGCATCAGAATCCAAAGCACCCGTCACTGTCGCGAAAGCACGGGCAGCCAACAGCTAACAGAGGCTGCCCGTGCCACTTCACGTTCAGCGTGCCGCGAGACCCCAGCGGGCGCGGACGCGTTCTTCCAGGCGGCTGAAGAAGACTTTGTCCACGAGCACGCTGACGCAGACCAGCAGGATCATCACGGCAAACATGCTGGGGTAATCGGTATTCTCGCGCGCTTCACTGAGCAGGCTGCCCATGCTGTAACGGCCGGCCATTTTGTAGAGCAGTTCGCCGGCGAGCAATGATCGCCACGCAAAGGACCAGCCTTGTTTGAGTCCTGAGACGAAGGTGGGCAGCGCGGCGGGAATGGAGACCCACATTAAGCGTTGCGACATGTTGGTGCCGAACGTGCTCGCGACACGCTGATAACTTGCCGGCACCTGACGCAGTCCATCACGCGTCGCCATCGCAATCGAGCCCACGGAGCCCATGATGACAACGAAAAGAATCGCCGTTTCTCCGATGCCGAAGCGCAAAATGGCAACCGGGAGCCAGCAGATGCTCGGCAGCGACTGCACGCCCAGCACCAGCGGTCCGCAGAGCCAGTTAAACCATTTGCTCGCGACCAGAAGCAAGCCGATCCCAACGCCCAGAAAGAGTGACATCGCAAAGCCATAGCCGACGCGCGCAAGGCTGACGGCCAGTCCGCGCACGATTGTCAGATCGAGCAGCCCGTTCCACAACGCCGTGAAGACGCGGTCCGGTGGCGTGAACTCCCATGCTTCTTTGCCCGAAAGCAGGAACGCGATCTCCCAGACCATGCACCAGACCAGGACCAGGGCTGCGGCGGACAGGAGCTTCTTCTGAACTGGGGCCATCATCTTTCTCCGCAATAGCCGCAGCCCAGAAGAAACAGATTGGGGGACGGGGAGACGGGGGGACGGGGGGAAATAGAAGACGCGAAGACGCGAAGACGCGGAGACGCGGAGAAACAGAACCGCAAGCGTCGCAGTGCAGGGGAGGTTGAATCAATCATCTCGGTGTTCTCTGTGCCTCTGTGACCTCTGTGGCAAAACTCCGTCCTTCAGATTCCGTCGCCCAGCCCCAACACCATTCCCAGGCGCGTGCGCACACTGACCTTGCCTTCATCCAGGCGCCAATCGTCGTCGCCTTCGGTCTTGATGAGCTTATTCAGTTCGTCTTCCAGCTCAGCCAAAATGGTCATGCGCAGTTCCGCGAGCGCGGGATCAAGGAAATCGCGCGGGTGCGGGAGCGGCACATTCAGCATGCGCCGGATGCGGCCGGGCTGGCTGGCCAACATGACGATCCGGTCGCTCAAGCGCAGCGCCTCTTCCACCGAGTGGGTGACAAAGATAATCGTTTTTTTCGTCTGCATCCACAAGCGCTGAAGTTCGTCGTGGAGAATGTCGCGTGTGCGCGGGTCGAGCGCCGCGAAAGGCTCGTCCATCAGCAGCATGCGTGGTTCGACGGCCAGAGCACGCGCGAGCGCGGCACGCTGCTTCATCCCGCCGGAAAGCTGAAGCGGATAGCTGCGGCGGAATTTTTCAAGATGGACCATCTTCAGATAGTGAATGGCTCGCTCCCGGCGCTCCTTGCGTTCCAATCCCAGAACGCGCAGCCCGAACTCCACGTTGCGCTGCACCGTCAGCCAGGGAAACAGCCCGTGGTCCTGAAAAATAACGAGGCGATCCGGGCTAGCGCCGGTAATCGGCTTGCCTTCGAAAAGCACTTCTCCGGAATCTGGCTTCTCAAAGCCGGCGATAATGTTGAGGAGCGTCGTTTTGCCGCATCCGCTGGGACCGACCAGCGTGAGGAACTCGCCTTCCTTCACGTCCAGCGTCACATCCTGCACGGCGGCAAATACCTTGCTGCGTTTGCCATCGCCGCTGGTGAAGCTCTTCGTAACGCCGCGCAGGCTCACTTTGTGGACCGCCGGCACAGCTTCGGATGCGACAGAAACGCTCATTTCGGGGCGGCCTCCTTGCTGCGACCGGACAAAACCTTCTGCAGGAGCTTCTGATCCAGAAGGCCCGTAAGATCCGGCTGAGTCTTGACGATCTTAAGCTGATAGGACCAGTCTGCAAAAGTCCGGATCGTCTCCGGGAACGGATCCGTCGAGAACTGCAGGCGCGCAAAGGCATCCGTAAGGACGGAGTCTTTTAAGGAAGCCTTGGTGATCTTCTTGATCTCGTCATTCACGAGCGTGGCTGCTTCGGCTCGATTGGCGTTGATCCAATCGATGGACTCAACGTGGGCGCGCAGGAACGCCTCCACCGTATCGGGATATTTCGCGAGGAACTTGGTCGAGACCAGCACCACGGCAACGGTGAAGTTCTTGCCGGGCCACAGATTTTTCTCCTCGTCGATCAGCACGCCGCCGGCTTCATGGATCGCGCGCGCGCCCCAGGGTTCAGGCGACCAGACGGCATCGAGCTGGCCGGACTTGAAGAGGCTGAGCTGTTCGGCGTTGGCAATGTTGAGGATCTCGGTGTCGCCGCCGTCGCTGCGCAGCCTGGCTTTAAGCTCTGTCAAAATGTAGTGCTTGGCCGAAAGATCCTGCGTATTTCCAAACTGCGGCGTTGCGATTTTCTTGCCGGCCAGGTCGGAGAGCTTGGCAATGCCGCTGTCTTTGCGGGCGACGATGGCCACGCCGTTGGCCGCGCAACCGCTGATGATGCGCACAGCTTTGCCTTCGCTCTTTACGTGTCCGTTGATGGCCGGCCCCGGCCCGATGTAGGCGATGTCCAGCGAGCCCGCAAAAATCGCTTCAATAATGGAAGGTCCGGCGTTGAAGGTCGCGGGCTTCAGTTCGACCGGGCCGAGCGCTTTCTGAAAGCGTCCTTGTGCAACTCCGAGCACGGCGGGCGCGTGCGTCACGTTCGCGAAATAGCCCAGGCGCACTTCGGATGGAGCGCCGCCGCTCGCGGCGGGCGATCCGCCTCCGCAACCGCTCAGCACTATGCTCGCGGCAACGGTCGCGAGCAACAGCTTGACAAAGGACATGCTTTCACCTCCCTCTCTGAATGCAGACTTACACCGTCTGCGCATTACACTTCCGTAAGGCTCAGAGAGATAGACGGATTATAGGCCAAATCTTCAAATGGTACTTGGTAATTGGTGAGTGGCACTTGGTGAGCGGTAGCGCGAGTTCACCCAATGCGATTCACCAAACACCAAACGACCACATCCAAATCACCGACGGTCCCAGACGATCACTCGCCAGTCCTCAAATCTCGTACTCCGCCTGCTTCGGGCGGCCGTAACGGATGCGCTCCCAAACGCGTTCGTGGATAAAGTACGCGCCGAACTTGATCACGGCATCGGCGCCGCCGACGATGGCCGCGAATTTCATCTTGTCGTTATTCACCAGCACATACGACACCCCGAACACGAGCGCCGTCGTAACAAAGGTGGCGATGATCCGCCAGCTTACGGCTTTGGCCACGCTGCGCGCGTGCGAATCCATAGGCACACTCTCCTCCACAGCGCCGCCCTCCGCCGGCGCCAGGTTGGTTTCGAAACAGGGCTACGTGTTCTCAGGCCGAAATGTCTTGGAACAGTACGCTCGACAGGTAGCGTTCACCGGCATCGGGCAGCATCACGACGATCAGCTTGCCTTCGTTTTCAGCCTGCTGAGCCGTCTTCACGGCCGCGGCCATCGCCGCACCGGAAGAAATTCCGCAGGTGATGCCTTCCTCCTTATGGAGGCGCTTGGCCATTTCGATGGATTCTTCGTTGGTGACTTGGAGGATGTCATCCACCACGCTCAGGTCCAGCACGTCGGGCTTAAAGCCGGCGCCGAGGCCCTGAATCTTATGCGGGCCGCCTTGAATCGGCTGGTTGTTGCGGATCTGCGTCAGCACTGGAGAGCCGGTGGGTTCCACGGCCGCCGAACGGAACCCGGCCTTCTTCTTCTCGCCTTTGATATAGCGTGAGACGCCGGTGATCGTGCCTCCGGTGCCAACGCCGGAAACGAAAATGTCTACCTTGCCGTCCGTATCGTTCCAAATCTCCGGGCCGGTTGTCTTGAAGTGGATCTCCGGATTCGCGGGGTTCTGAAATTGCTGCGGGATGTAATGCGTCGCCGGGTCGCTGGCGAGAATTTCTTCCGCCTTTGTGATCGCGCCCTTCATGCCTTTTGCGCCCTCCGTCAGCACCAATTCGGCTCCAAAAGCTCGAAGCATGCGGCGCCGCTCCAGCGACATGGTCTCCGGCATCGTCAGGATGAGCGGGTAGCCGCGCGCGGCGCAGACATAAGCCAGCGCGATGCCGGTATTGCCGGAGGTGGGTTCGACGACGGTGACGTTGCTGGCGCCGGGCTTGAGTTTGCCTTGTTTTTCGGCGGCCCAGATCATCGCGGCGCCGATGCGGCATTTGACGGAGTATGACGGATTGCGGCCCTCGATCTTAGCCAAGACAGTAGCACGCGCGCCTTTGGTGATGCGGTTGATGCGCACCAGCGGCGTGTTCCCGATACTCAACGAGTTGTCTTCATAAATGTGAGCCATGCGATTGTCCTCCTTTTGGACTCGAAGTCCCAAACCCTGACAGCAACCGACAACTACAAAACTAAGAACAACTCCTGCGCTCAATTTCATCCAGCCGGCCAGCCTAGATGTCGTAGTCGGCTACCTTCTGTCGGCTTTCAGCCGCGTGCTTGATCTCCTCCAGCGTGACCCCGTCCACAACAGAAGCCACCGCTTTATCCACAGCGCGCCAGACGGTGTGGAACGGATCTGCATACCCGCGCGGCAATTCTGCCATCGGCCGCTCAATGATGGCGCCCTCGATCGCGCGCCAGATTTCACCGACCGTGACGCTCTTCGCGTTGCGCGCCAGACGATGTCCGCCCTCAGGTCCGCGCTGACTGATAATGAGACCGGCTCGGCGCAAGTCCACTAAAATCAGCTCAAGGAACTTCACCGGAATTCGCTGACTCCGTGCGATCTCTGCGGTGCGAACGGTCTGCGTCTGGTCGAGGCGCAGGGCCAGTTCCAGCATGGCTCGGAAGGCATATTCGGATTTCTGCGAGATCTTCACATCCAATCCCTACTTGTCCGATAGGGAATATAATAAGGGCGGGAATTTATTCAATAGAAATCTTGGAAACGGAAGTCTGGAGCCTGGAGTCTGGGGTCTGGGGTCTGGAGTCTGGAGTCTGGAGTCTTTGAGTCTGGAGTCAAGGACAGGCTCCTTCATCGTTCTTCAGGTTCTTCGTCTGGTCTTGTTTTTACGGTTTCTGATGTTTCAGGCGCCTCGGGCTCCCGACAGTGTACCGCCTTGCGCATCCTCTCGCCGGCTCGAGTGAGCCATTCTTTGGAGCTTTTCAACAGCCTGCGCGCCCAAGCGAACTCTATGGCCAAAAGGGCCAGCGCAGCGGGAATGACGATCAGTGCTGGCCCCGGAAGGACGATCATGGCGAAGCCGGCTAGCAGCAGGATCGAACCCGTCACAAAGATCACAACTTTGCGAAACGGCGCCCACGTGTTGCGAATCTGCCTCATAACAAATGACTTCACGAGATGCTCACCAAGCTCCCTCTATAACAATTGTCCCACGCGCGCAGGCTGGTTCAACTTTTTCGACAGCCGGAACCCGGCGATCACGTCGATTTTCGCGGGGTTTCATATCGATGTTTGGGACGGAGGAGCTAAAACATATCAGAAAGGGAATTGGAGTCCTATGCTTGAACACCGACACCAGAAGGTGATCCCGCCGCACCGGTTCGTGCGGCGTCTATTGTTCTTTGGTGGAATCGCCGCAGTATTGGTGGCTCTGGCACTGACAATCGGAACCTTGGGATACCACTTTATTGCTGGGTTTGAGTGGATCGACGCCCTACTGAACGCGTCAATGATCTTGACCGGAATGGGACCCGTCGGAGAACTGCGCACAACGGCCGCGAAACTGTTTGCGTCCGCCTACGCGATCTTCAGCGGACTGGTGTTTATCAGTGTAATGGGCGTGCTGCTGACGCCGGTCGTTCACCGCGTCATGCACAAATTCCATGTTGAGGAGAAGTGAAGGGTTCTGCTTTCAACACGTGCGTCAGGCATTCTGGTGACACCCTACTAATTATCTCTGCACTCCCGAACGGAAGGGCCAGCGCTACTTCTTCAGCATCAGCGCGGCTAGAGCGGTCTCGGCGGCATAGGGGTGTTCCTTCTTCAGCTTTGCATAGACTTCTTCGACCTGGTCCTGGCGGTTCAGGCCCTGGAAGGCTTTGACCAGGCCGTAGAGCATCTCGGGCATTCGAGCGCTGTTGGGGTTGTAGTTGATCAAGCGGCGCAGCAGAATGGCGGCAAGTTCATAGTCCTTCTGCGTCAGATACGCTTCAACCCGCAGCATGCCGGTCTCGTCCGAAACGCGTTCCTTCGGCGTTTCCCACTCGATGTTCTGAAGCTCGCGCAACGCCGCTTCGCAGTCGCCGCGCTTGATGTACTCGGTAATCGCCAGCAAGCGGCTCATGCGCCCGGTTGCGTAGTGCCGGTCGGCCAGATTCACGACCGGGCGGAGTTCGTCGTAGCGTTTGGCGGCTTCGTCGCGCATGCCCATTCCCGCGCACGCGTCGGCCATGTAGATGCGTTTGAGAATCGGCTCATTGGGCTGCACCAGCAGCTTGTCCTCGAGATTCTTGAGAATGGCCAAGCCTTCCTGGTTCTTGCCCAGCATGTGGATCAGCAACCCCGCGCGGTGCAGCTTGGATTGGTCCTTGATCGCCGGGTCGGCATCCTTGCTGTTGATGACTTCCTGAAACGCCCGGTCCGCGCCCGCATAGTCCTTCAGCTCCGTCTGCAGCCGGTGTCCGAGCGCGTAGAACACTTTCGTGTGGTCCGCCGGAGTAAACTCTTTGACCTGCTTCCAGGCAACGCCGCTGCCAAGTTCCAGCAGCCGCTTGTCCATCAACGCGACCGCGTAAGCGATCAGCACGGTGGTTTCGGCCGCCTTGACGCTGCCTTCTTCCAGCCGCTTCATGATCCCCGTGCGGTACTCGCCCCAGCGCTTGTCGTCCCACTCTTCGCGCTGCCAGTACACCGGGCCGACAACCACCGTCTGCTTGATCGGCGGCGGGCCGTTTCCGGCGGGCGAAAGCGTGACCGTATAGGTTCCGGGCAGCAGATAGCCGTGCGCGTGGACGAGTTCGGGCTTGTCCTTCTTTTCTTCCGCGAAGCTGCCATCGCCGAAGTCCCACTTTACGTCCCCCGTAAATGGCGAACTGCACTCGAACACCGTCCGTACGATGTAATGCCCGTTGACGACCAGATGGTCGCGTCCGGTGGCGATGAAATCGAGCGCGGGCTTGCCATCGTTGCGCTCCATCGCGAGCGTCTTGGCCCGCGCAATCGGCAGGAAGGCGTTGTCTTCCATCAGCACGCAGAACTTATCCGCCGGCCGCTGCCAGGCCACGCAGGTCATCATGTCGCCGCCGGTGTTCATGTGGTAGTACTCAAGCTTATGGTTTCCCGGCGGAAGGTCGATCGTGCCGCTCTTTTGCCCGCGGTGAGCGTCCGCGTTGTGCACGCCGGGGTACTCGGCGATCAGCTTTCCATTAATGAGCAGGAACGACGCATCCTTTGAATTCGTTGCGAAGTGGTACGTGCCGGCCTTGTCCACCGGGAAGAACGCGCGGTAGTAGGTGACGATGTTCTCCGTCGGTCCGATCGGGTCGTAGCCGTCGAAAATCTTGCCGCGGAGCGTGCGGCCAATCACCGTCGTCGAAGCGACCATCATCTTCTGGAACGACGCCCAACTGTTGCCGTCGCCTTCGCCTTTCTTTTTGACCTGAAGCACGACGCCGGCTTCCGCCTTCCAGCTCTTGGGCGCGGGAGCCTTCGGCCACCCGAAGTAGACGTAGTAGACGGAGTTCAGCTTGCAACCGGGAGCATCAAACAGAATCTCGCACTGGTCGCCGGGCCCGAGATTCAAGATTTCATAATTCACCACATTGCCGACGCCGTCTGTCACGCGAATGTCGTACGCGTCCGGCCGCAGCGCTCCCGCCGTGGAAAAGCGCGCGTAGCAGACCTTCGGGTTGCCCGGCAGATTGTCCACGACCAGCTTGTGCCGGCAGGTGAAATCCCGCAGAGCCCACACACCTTCGGCCCGCGCGCCGCCGCTCAGCACGGCGATGCCTATCGCCAGCGAAAACACAAAACTGCGAGAAAGTGCTCTATGCATCGTGGTCAATCCGCATTCCGCAATCCGCAATCGGATGATTCTTGCGCTACCGTCTCGCTTTACAAGTCCCACTCATGTCCTGACGAACGAATTACCCGTTTAATTGACGCATTTTTGTAGGACATTTTGCCAAAATTGTCCGTCGCTTCGTCGCTCGAAGGAGGACAATTTGGCAAAATGTCCTACAATCTGCGCCCATCGGCGGTTGCCGAGACCTTCGGCAGCGATACGCTCAAGCGCATTATGACAATCGCCTACGCTGCCGGACTGCTACTGCTGCTGACCGGGATGTCGCTGGCGCAGGAAAACGGCGTTGTGGATTTGCAGCGCCCGCCAGTTCCGCTGCCCAGAGACATGCCGAAGCTTTCGCCGCTCGTTGCGGATGATGCCGCCGCATGGGCAACTCAGCGCGAGAAACTCCGCGCGGCCTGGGAGAAAGTCCTTGGCCCTCTTCCGAAAACAAAAGCGCCGCTGAATGCGCAGGTTCTTGCGACCGAAGACCTGCCCGAATTCACTCGGCAGCACGTCACGTATCAGATCGAGGAAGGCGTGATGACCGATGGCTATTTGCTCACGCCCAAAACGCCCGCGCCAAAGGCCGGCTTTCCGGCGATGGTCGTCTTTCACCCGACGGTGAAATCGCACGCCAAGGAACCGGCCGGCATTGAATGCGAACGCGCCGAACGCCTGCATGGTCCGCAGCTCGTCAAGCGCGGCTATGTCGTGCTCTGCCCGCGCTGTTTCATTTTTGCCGATGGCGCCGACTACAAAACGCACGTGGCCAACTTGCAGGCGCGCCATTCCGACTGGACCGGCATGCTGCGCATGCTCTACGACGGCATTCGCGCCGCCGATTACCTGGAGACGCTGTCGAACGTGGACAAGAGCCGCTTCGGCTGCTTCGGCCATTCGCTGGGCGCGAAGGAGACGCTGTACAGCGCGGCCTTCGACGAACGTTTCAAGGTCGCCGTCTTCAGCGAAGGTGGAATCGGCCTGCCCTTCAGCAACTGGGACGCGGTCTGGTACCTGGGCAAGCAGATCAAAGAGGTGGGGCGGGCGTCCCTGCCCGCCGACGGGCACGGAGGCCCGCCCCACCTTGCGCTCGATCACCATCAGCTCATTTCGTTAATCGCCCCACGCGGATTTTTGCTTCTGGCCGGTGAATCCGCCGACAATGACAAGAGCTGGGCCTATATAGAGGCCGCGCTGCCGGTCTACAAACTTCTAGGCGTGCCGCAGAACATCGGCTGGTTTAACCACCGCAAGGACCACACGTATCCGCCCGAAGCGCAGACTGTGACGGAAAGCTTCATTGAGCGCATGCTGAAGTAAGCGACGATGGATCGTCAGTTTGCCGCGCTGCTCGCTGCCTTCAGGTTGGCGAACTCGGGAAAGCTCTTAGCGGTCGTGGTGGCATCGTGAGCAATAAGCACCGCGGAACGGAGCCCGGCGGCCTCGGCTTCAGGAACGACGACGTCGAAATAGAATTCGTAGAATGTTTCTTTCTCCCCATCCGGGAGATTGAGCACGTCAAGAACCGTCGCGCCTTCGGGCGCGGGCAGACCCGAAACCACGAATGCGGTCGGAAATCTCTTGCGAACGAGGCGCTGGTAATCGAGCGCAAGTTGATTCTGCTTCATACTTTTACCCCTAACTTGTTCAGCACGGCTGGAATCTCGGTCATCACTGCGTCCAGTTCGCGTTTGGCAACGCACATCTTCATCCGATAGTCAGCAATTATACGTAGATTGAAAGCCATTACAACCACTCTGTACCCGTCGCCGCCTACCAGACGTGCACAATTATTGCGGATCATATCGTGCGTCCAGTGATCAGCTCTCGGGTCCAGTTTCGACGGCTTTCCGTACCACTTCTCGAAATGCGGCACCAGCGCCTGGTAGAGCGAGTAGTACGCGCGGCTGGCCGCACCATCGAACTTCCCGAGATCCTGGAGCGCGTCCGCTTCCGCAAACGTTGTCGCTGATTTCATGTTCCCTCCAAGCCACCTTTTTTCGTTTCTAATTTTGAATTATGCATTGTCCTTCAGCCACCCGCAGCACTTCGCATACCCTACGCCGCCGGCGGTTTCGGGGCCTTCGTATTCGGCGCAGTAGACGCCTTTGTAGCCGACGCGCTTGAGGCAGTTCAGCATGTGCTTCAGGTCGATCTCGCCGTCGCCGAGCGCCGCGCCTTTGTACTCTTTGCGGCTGCCGGTGCCGTCCTTGAAGTGCGTGTGCATGAGGTAGGGGGCGAGCACATCGTAAAAATGATTGCAGGTCGCAACGTCGTGCCCGTACCAGCGATAGTTCATCGTGTCCAGGTTGGTGCCGATGCGCTTGTGGTTGAGCTTCCTCAGCAGCGCCAGCAGCATTTCGCCGTCGTTGGTGATCAGGCCATGGTTGTCGATGGCGATATTGACGCCCAGTTTGTCGGCGAAATCGACGCAGCGCGAGAAGCAGCCCTCCATCGCCGGCAGCAGTTTCTCCATTGGAACGCTGTCTTTCGGCTGGCCGCCTTCGCTTCGAATGACCGCGTCCTCATCCAGGATTTTGGTGAGCTGGGCTACGCGTTTCATGCGTTCGACCTGATGCCGGACGGCGCTTTCTTCAAGCTGCACAAAATCATTCTGCGCCGCCAACGCAGAGGTTTTCAGGCCGTAGCTGGCCAACTCCTTGCGCAACGCCCCCGCCTTTTGCTCCGCGTCTTTGAAACTCTCGTCACAAACGTCTGGCAATTGCAGTTCGACGTACTGGTAGCCAGTGTCCGCGCAGAATTTGAGAAACTGCTGGAAGGTGAATCCCGGGAAGTTGTAGTGAATCACGCCGATCTTGGCCATCGTTGCCGCTCCTTCACCGCAGAGACGCAGAGGCGCAGAGAACTGCACTTCTGCGGCCAACTGCTGATGCATGTTATGTTCGACGCCGCACATGCTAATTCGGGAGTGCGTGCGCGCCAATGAATTCGGCGAAAGTGGAGCCGCAGATGAACGCAAAAGCGGGGTTCAGGGTTCAGGGTTCGGGGTTCAGGGTTCGGGGTTCAGGGAGTCCCAAATCCTCGCGTGCCGCGAGGATTGTCCGGCGCTCGTTGTCGCGCCTTTGGCGCTGTTCGGCCGCTCCCTTACGGTCGCGGTTCTGATCGTCCCGCCGCTCCCTTACGGCAAAGGTGCGGATTCGCGTCGTTGTTTCTCCCCGTCTCCCCGTCGCCCCGTCCCCCCGTCCTGCCGTTCCCGTCCGTTGCTTCCATTTGCGTCTCTGCTATAAAATTTGATATGGAAACAGGCAACGAACACCACAGCGCACTCAATACTCTCATCCATTCGCTGGCAGCGGCCACCGTTCTGCCGGCTGGCGATGTCGGCAAGCAGCTTGGCCGGCCGCCGAAGCCGGAGATGGGCGACTACGCCTTTCCGTGCTTCCAGTACGCCAAGTCGAACAAGCTCGCGCCGCCCGCGGCTGCCGCGCAGCTTGCAGCGACGTTGCAGACCGACGCAAGCCTGACCGCGATTCTCGACAAAGCCGAAGCGGCCGGTCCGTTCCTGAATATCCGCCTGAAGCCCGGCGTGCTCTGTGCTTCCATCGTCAAGATGATTGAGGACGCCAAAGGCGCGTACGGTTCGACGAAGGTTGGCGAGGGCAAGACGATTGTCATCGACTACTCGGCGCCGAACATCGCCAAGCCCTTCCACGTCGGCCACCTGATGAGCACCATCATCGGCGCGTCGCTGGTGCGCATCTATCGAGCGCTCGGGTACAAGGTCGTTGGCGTGAATCACCTTGGCGACTGGGGCGTGCAGTGCGGTTTTCAGTTCCTGGCGTGGCAGCGTGCTGACCCGGTCGAGCGCGAAAAACAGCTTTCTGAACGCGGCCTCGACTACCTCTGCGATCTATATATCGAGATCAACAGCGCCGCCAAAGAAGTCGTGATGCTCGAAACTGAGCTGCAGAATCGCGAAGTTGTCAGCAATCCGGAGGAGCGCGAGCGGATCAAATCGCGTCTTGATGAAGTCAAACGCGAAGCGGACGCTCGCGACACGCAGGCTCGCGCGCTGTTCAAGAAGCTTGAAGATGGCGACGCCGAACTGAAGGCGCTGTGGGAACGCTTCCGCCGCGAGACGCTTACGTACCTGCAGAAATCCTACGATCGCCTCGGCGTCAAGTTCGACTCCGACGCCGGCGAAGGCTTCTACGAACCGATGCTCAAGCCGCTGCTGGCGGACCTGACCGCGAAGCGCATTGCGGTCGAAAGCGAGGGAGCGCTCGTCATCCCGATGGATGACGCTCCGCCCAAGCCCGGCAAAGATCCCAAGCCGCCGTTTATCCTGCGCAAGAGCGACGAGGCGACGATCTACGGCACGCGCGATCTGGCCGCGGTTCTCTATCGGAAGAAAACCTACGACTTCGAGAAATGCCTGTACGTTGTGGACGTGCGCCAAAGCGGCCACTTCCAGATGCTCTTTAAGGCTGTGACGAAGATGGGGAACGTGTGGTCCAAAGACTGCGTTCACGTTTCCTTTGGCCTGATGCAGATCAAGGAAGGCGACACCGTTCTGGCGATGACCACGCGCGGCGGACGCATGGTGCCGCTCAACGAATTGCTGGACCGCATGGTGGCCAAAGTCCGCGACATCGTGCGCCAAAAGAATCCGGAACTGGCCGAGGACAAAGCCGGCCGCGTTGCTGAAGCCGTCGGTGTCGGGGCGATCATCTTCTGGGTGCAGGCTCGCCGCCGCGCCAGCAACTTCGTCTTCGATTGGAATCAGGCGACCGATCCGAACGGCGACACCGGCCCATATCTGCAATATGCGCACGCGCGAGCGTGCAGCATTCTGCGCAAGTCGGGCGCGGTGCCAGGAAGCTGGCTGAATGCACCGCTGGACACGCTGACCGAGCCCGAAGAAACGGCGCTCGCCAAAGCGTTGGAAGGGTACCCCAGAGTTGTGCGGCAAGCGGCGCAGGATTACGAGCCGTCGTTAATCGCAACGTACCTGCTGGACCTTGCCAGCTCCTTTGGCAATTTCCTCAACAAGCATCGTGTGATTGACTCGCCGCCCGGCCAGAGAGAAGCTCGCTTGGCGCTCGTCGATGCGGTTCGCGGACTGCTGGCGCAAGGTTTGGGAATGTTGGGCGTGGCCGCGCCGCAGGAGATGTAATGTGGCACGGGCAGGCCGAGCCGCTGCTTTTGGCGGCTCGGATTGCCCGTGCAATCCGGCGCATCCTCACGGGCAATCTGCCGGAGCAAAAGCCGCTCCGGCAGCCTGCCCGTGCCACACCAGCCGGTTGGCAGGCGAATTGCGCTCGCTGTGAAAAACGTGCAATTTGCCGGTGCTGCGGAGCGAGTTGTAATGTTTGGGTTTAACAGGCGCTTACAAGAAATGCCCATGCCCAGTGATCCCAGTGCCGCCAATTCCGGCGAACTTCAGTCGCGCCATTCCAGTTCGCGGCGGCATGATTCCGTCGTTGCGAGAGACTACATCGCCGTTGCGCGTGGGTCGGACCTGGTGGTGATTCGCGTCGTCGGCCATGGCAACATGCACACCGCTCAGGCCCTGGCCGATTTTGCCGATGCGCAGCGCAGCGCCGGTTTCCGCCGCTTCGTCTTCGACCTGGAACGCTGTCAGGGGATGGACAGCACGTTTGTGGGCGTGATGGTCGGAATCCACACCTCACTGCAAGTCGATGCGCCGGTTGTTCAAAATCAAGCAGACATGCAACCGCTCAGCCCCGGCGTGGCCGCCGCGGAACTGGCCAGTGAGTTTGCTTCGCCGCTGGCGAACTCGGCTGCACCGTCCGCCGAAAAACCTGCGTATGCCGATGGCGCGGCTTCAGCATCAGGCAGTGCGGAGAATGGCGCGGGCCAGATTTCGGCCGTGAACGTGCCGCCGGA
Source organism: Planctomycetota bacterium (assembly GCA_036504595.1). Lineage (GTDB taxonomy): Bacteria > Planctomycetota > SZUA-567 > H5-PLA8 > H5-PLA8 > DASXUX01. The sequence continues at coordinate 195,553 of DASXUX010000109.1, forward strand.
AATCCAGGAACTGCTCATGATGCTCGGCGCCGACCGCTTCATCAAGCTGCGCGGCGCCTGCGACCTGACGCAGCTCGAGACGACCATTCTTGCCGAAAAAAATCAGCCTCCGGAACAGCGCCGCCGCCTGATTTTGCGCGCGCACGAAATGCTCGTCGAAATCGACAAGCGCAATCTCGCCCAGTTCGGCCAGTTCCTCCAGTTGCTCTCCTCCGAACTCGCCAAAGACAGCAGTAATTGAGGGGTGGTACTTGGTACTTGGTGAGTGGTACTTGGTGAGTGGTGAGTGGTGGAGTGGTGAGTGGTGGAGTGGTGAGTGGTGAGTGGTGGAGTGGTGGAGTGGTGGAGTGGTGGAGTGGTCCGTTGTCCGTTGTCCGTTGTCCGTTATCAGTCCGTTAGTCGTACGCCCTCGCCTCGCCGGCAATCGGTACCCGACGTGGAAACCGTTTGGCCTGAAAGGCCTACCTATGAAAGCCCAGGGCAAGCTCACGAAGTGAGCGCCGCCCTGGGTTCCATCGCCCCATCATTTCGTCGTCCTGAAGGGGCCGGACAGTATTGCGCCTGCTACTTCGCCGGCACCAATACCGCCGTCGTTTGTGGCGCGAGTTTCAAAACGGTGCCGGCTGCCATTTCTTTGCGCGTGACTAAGTCCAATGCTTTCGCGCAGTCTTTGGGGACCGTCAGATCAAACGTCTTTTCTTTTGAGCAGTTCATACCGATCAGGTATTTGCCGTACGCCAGCGTGTAGAACTCCGCCTTGCCCGCGAAAACACTCTCGTCGCCGGGCTTGAATCTGATGCCGTCTGGAATTTTCGCGATCGGCAACTTTTCTCCCGCGAGAGCTGAGTGCAGTTCCATCGGATAACGATGTCCGCCGTTGCCGAAGCCCATGTTCGTCCAATCCGGCCGCGTGTACGTTTGCGCGCTCTTTTCGAACACGGCCTCTTCGCGCACAACGGCAATGCGACTGAACGCCGGCAACAGATGATGCACGCGCGCCAGGAAGTTCACACCATACCGGGCGCGCCAGTAGAGCGACGCGTACAGAATCTCATCCGCATTCTTGATCGCCACTACGCCGTCTTCTTCGTCGCTGAAGACAAAGTCGCTTCCGGACATGGGCAACTTTTTGGCGCTCGGCGGCTGCGCTCGGATCGTTTCGTACTGCTCCGGTATGCCCAGCATCCCCGCGGTGGAGCGCAGCCCCGTTTCTTTCAATTGGTTTCGTAGCAGAGCAAAGAACTGGTTGTCCGCGAGCATCTGCTGCGCGTAGCCGACGGAGTCCGCGTCCAGCGTTGCCGCGGCCGTATACAATGTTGACGCATCCCACGTGGCCCGCTCGCCGTAGCAGACGTCGCCGGGGAAATGAACGTCGCGCCACCCGACGACGGTCTCAATGCGCATCGCCCGGTTGCCTTCATCGTCCAGCGCGGGATAGCGGAACACGGCTCGCGCTCGCGCGATCTTCTCAAGCTGCGCCTTGATCGCCGCGTCTCCAAGCAGGGTAGCGCCGGCCTCCGTGCCGGCCGGCAGGGACGCCGGCGCTACCCTTTGAGCGGGTTCGCGCGTGGCATCGTAAATCTGTGTCACCCAGTCGAGCACTTCGCCGTAGTAGCCGACGAAACCCAATTCGCGCGTGAGTCCCTTTGCGGTCAGTTGCAGATAGTTTTCTCCGACGGGCTTCTCCGGGCCTTTGTCCGTCTCGCTGCCCAGCCAAGGCTGCAGGCCGATCGATTCGTACAAGTAGCGCAGCATGTCGCGTTCGGGCAGAGCGTGCGGAGGGTCGATCGACGCCACGGCGCGGTTGGCGCGATAGATGTTCAGATCGATGATCATCGACTGGTTGGTGTACAGCCGGCGGTGCCGGCGATGCCAATCGCGGCTGGCCTGAAACATTTCGGACCACGCGGCTTTGCGCGTCGCTGCGCCCTCGATCGGCTGATCCAGCGCAGCCCCAAGTTTCGCCGCCACCAGCCGCACGGCATCTGCGGCCAGGCCCAGGCCGAACCAGTCGGGGTTCGGTGTTGCGGGGTCGGACTGAGCCAGCTTAGGATCTTTGCGGTACGCGGCGTAGAGCGCGTCGCAGGCTTCGATGACGCGCTCGACAGCTTTCGGGTTTTGGAACGCCGGCGTGGATTTCGTGTGATACGCGCGCGCGAGCAAATGCACCTGCATCTGGTTGAGCGGCCTCTTGGACGCCAGCAGCTTTTCAACCTCGCCGTTGACGCGCTTCTTCACGGCGTCGAGCATTTCGGGGCCGGGCTCCCTGCGAATCGGCGGATCAGCGGGCGCGGCGCCCTGCTTCTCTGTTGCTGGAGGAACGAAGCAGCCATTTGTGTGAACGTACGCCGCGTAGATTCCGCGTGTGGGTTCGGTCATGGTTTTCTGATACTGTTCGAAGTTCGTGCCGTAGCCCCAGATTCGCCCCGTGCTGCGGATCTCGAGTTTGAGTTGCGTCTTGCCGCGCGTCATCTCCAGTGGAAGCGGAGTCGTGTTATAGAAAAAGCGCCCGTTGCACAGCGGCGCGTCGGAACCGTGATCCAGCAGATCGATGTCGCCGAGGTGCCGGTAACCGATCTGCTTTCCTTCGCAATACAAAATCAATTTGTTCTGCGAGATGTCATCGCCCCACAGCCGCACTGTAAAGTAGTTCGGCTTCTCCGGATCGACTTTCATTTCAAAGCTGAGGCGTCCGCCCTGCCATTCCGGCTTATCGAGCGGCAACAGCCGCCGCGCGGGGTCACCCAGACCTCCTTTGATCGTCTCGCTGTGATCGGACGAAAGCGCATGCCGCTGTTCCGACTGCGCATCGCCAAACGCAAGGGAATCCACGAGGCCACAGTCTTCGGCGGCATACGCCAAATTCATCAGCAGTGCAGTACAAATCAGATAAAAGATGTTCTTCATAGGGCTAGAGCTTAGTTCAGTGCCCCTGCGTGGAAAGAGAAAAGCGCACAACGGTGCTCAATCCAAAACTAAAATCCTCTGCGTCCTCCGCGTCCTCTGCGGTAGGAAGTTTCACCTCCCAGATTTGCATCTCCGCGTGTGAAGGCGTATCCTGCATGCACGTCTTGCTTGCGGTTATCTCCTTGGAGGAATAATGCGCGGTCGCCGAATAGCAGCAATCGTTACTCCCGTCGTGCTCGCGGGCGTGGTCGCCTTTTTCGTTCTCGCCAATAATAAAGCAAAGCCGCTTCCGGAAGGCCTCGGTCCCTACGATCCCAAACCACTGATGCAGCAGTTGGAGCAGCGGACGCAGACGGACAAGTACCGGTTTGCGGTCGTGGGCGACAGCAAGAATGAGCCGCCCTTTGCGCTGCTCCTGACCAAGATCACCAGCGAGATCAAGCCTGACTTCATGCTGACGACTGGCGACATGGTTCGCACCGGCGGCGGCAAAAAAGGGCCAGGCTATTGGGAGCACTTCGCCAAGACCGCTGGCGCGGACATGAAGCTTCGCCCGTGGTGGCCGGCGGCCGGGAATCACGATGTTTCGACCGGCGGAGAGAACAATTTCAAACGTTTCTATAATCTGGATCGCGAATACTACAGTTTCACGTTTCGCAACGCGCTCTTCATCGCGCTGCCGTGGCAATACACGGAGGGCGAGAGCCTGAAATGGTTGGAGGAGGAACTGAAGAAGGGTGCAGCCGAGAAGAAGCACATCTTTGCTTTCAACCACATGCCCTTCTATACCGTCGGGCACAAGGGGAACGTTCCGAACAAGAGCGTCGGCGCGGCGGCTCTGCTGGAAAAATACGGCGCGCGCGCGGTGTTCTCCGGCCACGATCACGGCTATTACCGAACGATGCGCAACGGAGTGGCGTACGTCATTTCCGCAGGCGCGGGCGCCGGGATTGCGCCCGCGATGCGCAAAGATGAAGCGCTCAAAGAGGACGTGTTCTACCATAAGGAGCCCAACACATACCGCGGTCAGCCGCTGCCCGAAGGCTTCAAGGTCACACATCTCAATCCGCTGGGAACGGAAAGCAAAGACAACGGCGAGCGCGATAAGGAAGAACAAGCCGAGGCCAAGAACGACTCCGGCAACAAACCTCTGTACTGGTATCACAATGGCGTCACGGGCGTTGAACGCGTCACCGACGAACCGGACCTGCTCGCCGTCGTGGTTGACGTCGATGGCGCAAGCGTGAAGCTGTCCTGCGTGACTTATCGCGGCGAAACGCTCGACGAAGTGGTGCTGTCGAAGTAGCGGAGACCCATCGTGGACCCGACTTCTCGCTGGCTTGCTATTGCTCAAGGCCTGCTGCTGCAGCCCACCGCGGCCTGCAAAGAGGAGTGCCCGGCGGCGTTTGTGCGGCACTTCGCGGAGGAGCGGTCGGCGCTTGCGTTCTCTGCCGATCCGTCGGGCAATCTGCTGGTGAAGTATGGCGGAAGTCACGGGCAATCTGCCGCGCAAAAGGACGCGCGGCAGCCTGCCCGTGCCACACCGCTCGTGTTCGTGGCGCACATGGACCATCCTGGATTCTGGATTGAGAAGGCGACGGGCCGCGGTGGGGCCGGCGTCCCTGCCGGCCACGTCGAACTGACGTTCAAGGGTTGGGTGGGGAAAGGGCACACGCATCGCGGCGAATGGGTCGAGTTCTTTGCGCCCGGCAAGCCGTGCGCTGTTGGCGCGGGCGAACTGGTCAGCATCCGCGAAGAGAAGGGCCGGCTGGTCGGCGCGAGAGCGAAAATCAAATCCGGCGTCGCGCCCGAAGGCGGCTTTGCGATGTGGGCCTTTCCGGCCTTTTCCATCGAGAAATGCAACGGTGGTGCCGGCCTCCGTGCCGGCAAGATCGTCGCGCGCGGCTGCGATGATCAGCTCGGCTGCGCGACGATGTTGTGCCTCCTGGATGAACTCGCGCGCCGCAAGCCGAAGGGCGTGCAGGTCTGGGCTTTGTTCACGCGGGCGGAAGAAGTCGGCTTTTTTGGAACGCTCGAAGCCATCCGGCATAAGGTTCTGCCCAAGAATGCGCTGGTGATCTCGATCGAAACCTCGAAGGCCGGACCGATTGCCGCTCAAGGCGACGGCGTGGTCGTGCGCGTCGGCGACAAGGCCAGCATTTTTGATCCAGGCCTGACGGCAGCGCTGTGCCAGGCCGCCGCGAGCGCCGCCAAGAAAATCCCAGGCTTCAAATTCCAGCGCAAGCTGATGGACGGCGGCACGTGCGAAGCCACGGCGTACTGCAGCTTCGGCTGGCGTGCGTCGGGCCTGGCGATGCCGCTGGGCAACTATCACAATCAGGCCGAAGCCAACGGCAAGCTGAGCATCGGCCCCGAAAACATTGCCGTAGACGATTTCCGTTCGACCGTGCAGCTTCTGGTTGAACTCGCGCTTCACCCGGAAATGCTCAAGCCCGGACAGTCCCAACTGCCCGCCTGGATGAAGGAACGCGGCAAAGCGGCCCGCGAGGCGCTCACCGGCAGCGGGGAAGTGAGACGGCCGAAGCGCGAAATATGACGACATGCTGCTACTACATGCGTGTCCCGACGAAAATCGTCGGCTGAAGCTTCCGCGCTCCTGCGATGTCTTCATAATCTCCCAAAATGATGTACTTTCCGCCAAAATCGATGTGAACCCCAGCTAAGCCTGAGTCGGTGCGCGGTGCTATCAAGTAATATCGTGCTTGGTTGTTCCACATGTTACCGACTGCTTTAGGTACCGAACCTCGAGGAAGCTCACCTGCGAGAACCGGTAGCTCCTTGTTCTTGTATTGCTCGTTGATTTCCCCAAGCCAGCGGTCCAAAACCTCTAGATTCTTGCCTCTTACAAACGTGCTGTAGCCATCGAGAAATCGGCTGCCCACTGTCGGCAAAAACGCAGGGCCTATGATCGCACAGATGCAGAGTAGTAGCCTTAGGGCGCTGAAGCGCGCCGGCAGGTAGGCGCGGTTGATTCTGACCAAAATCCAACAGAAGAGGACAATCCGCACAATCACGCCAAGAAAAATCAGAGCGATGCAAACGGAAATAGGAGCATCGTTTCGCCCAAGCAGGAAAGGTGCTAGCCAAAGTGCAAACACACAAGAAAGAAAAACGGCCGCGCAGACAGTTAGCTCGCGCAACAAAGTCGTTTCATCACACGTCTTGTCTGCAGCTATCGAACTCGACTGCGCCATTCCTTTGCTCCCATACAAGCCGTTGCACGCCATTCATCATGACGTTATTTCCAGAGCTCCCTTACCACCCGTTCCCACTCGTCGGCCATAAGCTGGTGGCCGCGATAGGTCGGATGAACGTTGTCCCAGACCCAGTAATCAGCCGGCGCTTTTTTCGCGGCTTCATCGAAAATCTTCTGGAAATGGATCAGCGCGGCGCCGTGTTTTTGCGCGAGCTTCGCGACGATCTCCTGCCGCTTCTTGATGCCTTCGTTTAGCGTGCCGCTCGGCTTTACGAAGGGTTCGCCCAGCACGAACTTGATCTTCGGATTCGCGGCCTTGGCATCGGTGAGCAGCTTGTCGTACACCTGCTCGTACTGATCGAAGGGGATGTTCCGGCCGTTGTCGTTCACACCGATCAGGATGCTCAGGATGTCGGGCTTCAGATCGAGCGTGTCCTTCTGCCAGCGCTTCTCCAGGTCGAGCACCGTGTTGCCGCTCACGCCGCGGTTCATGAAGTCGAGCTTCAAGTCTGGAAACGCAGCGCCGTACTTCGCGGCAATGATGAACGCATACCCATGCCCCAGAATGTGGTTCGGGTCCGGGCTGCGCCCGCGATTGCCGTCCGTGATCGAATCGCCTTGAAAGAGGATGCGCGCGTTCGGCGTGAACGCCGCGATGGGTTCGGCGGCGTTCAGAGCGCAAACGGCCAGCAATGCAGAACACAATAGAATCAGTCTGTTCACGATTCCCCTCCGGGTTCAGGTCGTGGTCTTAACTACACCGCGTCGTGAACCCCGAACCCTGCCGTTACGACCCGCTGACCGCACGGATGACCGCGGCCAGCGTCTCCGGCGCGCTATCCGTCTGCAAAATCCGAAAACCGGCGGCTGAACTGAGCGCCGCGTACATTCCGCTGGTCAGGCCATAGCACTCCGCCACGGCTTGCGCCGGGCAGCGATCCTTGCGCTGGTTGACCGGATTGATCAGCGTCAGCGGCCGCGGCGCAATGCATGCGGCCACGTGCGGCAGATCGAATTGCCGCAGACAGCCGGGAAGATACAGGCTGAAGTGGTGGTTGTGCCGCCGGTGTTCGACGAGCGATTTGTACGTGGCCAGAGACCGCACCGCGACCGCGCGTGCGATTGTTCCGTCCAGCGCCGCCGCGTAGATGCCCCACAGACCGCCGCGGCCCACGCCCACGACGCTGGTCGCTTCCGCGCGCACTTCCTCCCGCGTGCGCAGCCACGCCAGCGTTCGCAGCACGCTGAAGACACGCAGGCCGAAGAGGCTCAGCCCCGCATTCAGGGCGCGGCGCGCGCACTGAGATTCCGGCCCGCGCAGCAGCGCTTCGTAATTCGACTGGCCATCCTCATTCGCATGATGCACGCGCGTCTCGATGGACGGTTGCAGCCGCGTCTCGCCGACGCCGGCGACATCGATGGCCATCAGGTTTACGCCGGCTCCGGCAAACGCGGCCATCCAGGAATCCAGATTCGAAATGCCTGCGATGCCGCGTTCATGCAGCGCCAGCACCGTCGGCAGACCGGCGCGAGCGCCCGCGAGCGTGTAGAAGCTGTAGGGCACGTACAGCCAATCGTCGAGCACCAGCCGGCCTTTTTCCGCCATGAAGCCCCAGCCGGACGAGTGGCTTTCCACATGCGGCTTGACCGCTCCGGCCGCCGGCGGCAGATGCAGGAACGGTGTGAACTTCGCCCGCAACTGGTGCTGCAGTTCTGCCGCGCTCGCCGCGTCCTTCGGCGCTGGAACCTGCGGCGGCATTTCGCGCGCGAGCTGCTTGTGAAGGCTGAAAACGCTCGTGGCATTCAGCGAGTTGCTGACCTGGCCGGTCTCGGTGGCATAGAGCAGCTCCGCCGGCTCCGGCGGCGTCTCGGGCTCGCGCACCATTTCGTTGCTCATGCCGAAACTTTGCGCGAAGTGATCCAGCATTCTGCGGCGGGCATCTTTCGGGAATCCCGGCGCCTGGCTTTCCGCGACAATGGCCGAAACGTTGTCGGGTTTGCCCAGCAAAGCGAACCAGTGCCGCAACTCCGAAAGATTGCTTTCCACTCGCGTGTGCGGCCGTTCGCCCGTCGCGTACACCAGCAGCAGTGGCCTGGGCGCCAGCGGCACCAGGAAGTCCAGCGCGTTCAAGCCGCGCGGGATCGCGTTGCACAGCGTCTGCTGGATCTCCCCGCCCAGCGTTTCACTGTCCACCGCGTCGATCGCAACGGCCGCGCAGCTCAGCCGCGGTTCCAGCGCGCAGAGCAGCCGCATCAAGCCGCCGGACGCTCCCGCGGCGCCCAAACGGTTGGGGTCGGCGTGAGCATGCGAGACCAGCAGGTCCAGCGCGCGCATCGCGTCCCACACCATCCAGGCGCGGATCGAATGACCCGTCAGGAGCATCAAATTTCCAAGATGAGCATGTTCGTCTTCAACCGCTCGGCCCAGCCACGATCTGCGCAGCGTCGCGTCATAAAACTCAAGGCGCTCGCCCTGTCCGACCAGATCGAGCACCAGCGCCGCGATTCCACGCCGAGCCAGAAGTTGGCCGGTGCGCTGGCAATCCGGGTGAGCCTTCCCTTCGGGCCACGGCCCAGGCATGCACAACATGCCCGGACAGGACGCCGGCTGGCCTTGCGGCAGGTACAGGTTGGCGGTGGTGATGATTCCCGGCCGGCTCTGATAGGTCAGCGCCTCAACGGAATAGCCGTCGCGTTCAAGCGTGTGGATCGAGCGAGTTTCAAGCGGCGTGCGCTCGGGCTGCGAACCGAGAATCAGCCCACACGTCTCGCGTATTTCCGCCTGCCGTGCGGCCAGAGTCTGCGGGGTGGTGATGGCGCGGAGTTTCTCCCGCCGGCGTGCGAAGTGCGCGCGCGCAACCTGAAGGATGTGTTGGTCGATCATGTTTATCGCTGTCATCGTCGTCTAGCCCGCCGGGCAAGCGTGCAAAACGCTGGCCCTTCTCTACCCTATAAGACGCAGCGCCGGCAAAATATTCATGCCGGGTGGCACGCACGTGACTGGCGCGGCCTCTTGCGCCAGTCTCGTGCGTGCAGGGCCACCGCACGCTTGAGTTCGCGCAAACTTCCGCGCGAACGCAAGCGTGCCACCTGAGTTCGCGCGAACTTCCGCGCGAACACAAACGTGCCACCTGAGTTCGCGCAAACTTACGCGCGAACACAAGCGTGCCACCTACATAAGCACGTCCTCCCCCGCCCGAATCACCGCCGGTGCGCGTCCTTTCAGATTCTCTCCTTGCAAGCTCGTCAGCGGTCTGATCTCGATGCGACAGTCGAGGCTTCCGTCCGCTTTGCGGGGCACGCGCGTTCCGGCTGTGGTCAGCCAGCGCGCGTAAAGTTCCATCAGGTCGCGCTTCGACGTTGCCGGCGAATCTTCGCCGTCGGCGTTCTTCACCGGGCTGAAGTCCTCCTCCCGCGCCGTCTCCACGGTGACGGTGCGATCCGCTTGCGACAACGCGTCAAACACGAAAGTCTCAAACTTGATGCCATTCTTCTCGCCGGGCTTGAGCTTCGCCGGCTGCCCGTCGGCTGCGATGCATGGCACGGCCTTCTCTGCTTTGTGATACGGAAGCTGGAAACCGCCGTGGTTGAGTTTTTCGATGAAGCCAATGTCCAGAACGTGGATCGCGATGCTGCCGGCCCACCATTTTAGGTTTCCGTTCGCGTCCGTCTCTTTGGCGATGTTTTCCGGCAAATCGGAATATTCGATCACCGCCAGCCGGCCGTCCTTCAGGCCAAAGACGCCGACTTTCTCCTTCCAGTCCCGCTTGCGGCAGGCCTTGCTGGACATCTGCGACGTTGCTTGCGCGTGATAGCCGAGGAACGTCGGATCGCCGATTTTCGTGAGCACATTATCGACTTGAAAATAGAACAGCGTGTCGATTCCCATCGACTTCAGCCAAGCCACGGAGCCGGAATCATATAGCGCTTTTATCGAGCCCCCATGCCCATTCGGCGAGAGCGCAATCTCGTCCTTGGCCTGCATCAGGATCTTGCCATCGCGGCTCACCGCCGGCATGTTGCCCTGCTTGAAAATGCGGACGCTCGCCTCCCCCATCCCAAACCAGTTGTGCTGCACAAAGAATTCGCGCGTCTCCGCGTCGTTCGCGTCGGAGGTCATGATCAGCCACGGCACCGTCGCGTTGTAGCGCCGCCGCAGAGCGATGATCTTCTCCGCGTGAAGCTGGAACAGCGTGCGATGGCTGATCGGCCCGATGACGAACGCGCCCTTCGGCCCGTGCAGTCCCAGCCGCGTGCCCTGTCCGCCCGCGACCAGGAAGCACGCGACGCGATTTTTGCGGAACAGTTCATCGCCCGTCGCGCGAGCTTGCGCTTCAGCCTGCTTCTCAGCCGGCGCTTTCGGCAGAGCGATCACCGGCGCGGGCTCAAGCGTCCCTGTCGTTGGTGCCGCTCCGCCCTTAACGAACTCCGCCACCAACCGGTCGATCAGATCAAAATCAAGGCTCGCAATCTGGTCGAGCAACTTCGCTTTGCTCTCGGCGCTCAGTTCAGCATAAAACGCGAAGAGATGCTCCTGCCCGTGAGCCTTCGCCGCCGCCATTAGTTTCTGCAAATCGTGCTGCATGAGTTTTTCCCCCTCCTTTATATAAGCGCAGTATGCAGCCACTTCACGAAACGGCAAGAGGGCGCTCTGTGTGTGCCACGAGCAGCCTCTGTTTGCTGTTGGCTGCCCGTGCTTCGCGCTCGTGGCGTGTGGCGTGTGGCGTGTGACGGGTGACGGGTGAATCGGATGAAATATGGTGCATCAGAACCGCGACCGAGAGGGAGCAAAGGTGAGGCGGCGCATTCGAGGTTTGCCGATTGCTCAGCATGTACGTGCGTGAGATGCTACGCGTGCTACGGGGATTCATGAAATGGGGCAAGGCATAATCAAGGAGTCGGAATCCGCAACTCGCACGTTTCTGGCCGTGCTGATGGTTGCTTGCGGCCTTCTCCTTTTGTTTTGCGCCCCGGTCTGGCGTGCGGCAGAAGTCCGAACTCATGCTTGCCTATTCGCGTGTGCGTTCGGATATTCCAGCACTGGTTCAAGCGCATGCTTAGATGTTGCGCCACCCCCAGGAACTGGCGTTGCGGCGATTATCGTGGCGATGACCGGTGCGTTTCTGATGGGTTCGGCATTTCTTGTCGCCAAGCGCAGGTACTCACTGTTGGGCCTGATCCTTGTTGTCCTGGCCACGGCTGCGGGCGGCCTTCCATTTGCAGCGCGACGTGAGTTCGTTTCTGTTGGATACTTGCGTGCAGCGTTCTCACCTAGTCTTAGCAAGGAAGATACGGAAGAGCTTCAGAAGCGGCTTTCGCCAGAGGAAGCGGTAAAATCCAAGGAGGCCGGTTTCAACGGAATCTCAGCAGTGCTGCGGAACGAACTTCTCCTCGTTAGTGTTGTTGGAGAAGAGAACTTGCGGTTCGAAATCCGTTTCGCGCAGAACATTTCGCTTCGGCACCGCTACGAGCTCAGCGAGTTCTACATCCGCTACTTCGAGGCGATCACGAGTGAGATTGCGGTGCGCAACGGGCTGCAGCCGATTGGGCAGAATCGAACGCGGAGAGTGCTGGAACACTGATTCCGGCGTGACAGGGGCCCTGAATTAATGTACGAAATTAAGTGGATATTTGGTCTTATATATGGTATATAGCAGGGTAGAGGTCGTTCCGAAACATATTGATCTCGGACTGGCGTTGATTAGACGCTGGCGAGGGAAACCGGGGCGAGCTCGATATCGCAGGACCGATCCACAATTTTCCAAGGACGCCAGAACGTGACGGAGCCGTTGTGTGCTTACGTGGCGTGACGGGTGGAATGGTCTGCGATGTATGTGGAGGGTGGGAGCATGGGAATTCAGAATTCAGAGAGCAGAATGCAGAATGGCGGAGGCGAGTGCGGTAGCACGAATGGAGGCGAGAGTGCTACGCGGGATATTGGCGCCCCCTCACCCCTAACCCCTCTCCCTCGCGGGGGAGAGGGGGACCGAGGGGCACGCTTGAGTTCGCCGCAAAAGGACGCGGCGAACACAAGCGTGGCACCCTGCACTATGGATGAAGGCACGGGCAGCCAACAGCTAACAGAGGCTGCCCGTGGCACAGGAACGACGGAACGGAGGCGGAATCCGGAACTGGTGAGGATGTTGGGGCTGGAGCCGGAGGATTTGTTGGATCCGGGGAGGACGATGTTGTCGGGTGGGCTGCAGCGGCTGTGGGCGACTCAGCGAGCGATGGAGTTGCCTCTGAAAACGGAGCAGGAAGAAGAAGATGAAGGTCGGGAGCTCACGAAAGAGGAGAAGGAGGAACTGGAGTATCAGCGGCTGAAGGCGATCGAAGATTCGCCGTGCTGCAAGGCAGTGCCGGACGAAGAGCCGGAGCCGCCGCCGCCGCTGTGGCAGTCGATGACCGGGATTTTTCCGGAGAACGAGCGGGTGATGTCGCCGGCGGGCCGGGCGATGCGGCTGGAGGAATTCATCGACGTGGTGATGAAACTGCTGCGCTACGAGATGGAGCAGGAGAAGGCCAAGCCGAACATTTATCACACGGTGTTCTGGGATCCGCTGCCGCAGGTTTGTTTTTCGCTCGGGATCGCTCGGGCGCAGTTGACGCGGCTGAGCCGCGAGGCGACGGGGTTGAGCGCGCATGAACTGGTGGATGCGATTCGAGTCGAGAAGGTGAAGGAGAAGATGAAGGCCGCGGTGAGGGAGAGATTTCAGAAAAAGCGAACCGCGGAGGACGCAGAGGAGGCGGAGGACGGACTTAAAGAAAAGGCAACGGTCGCGAGTGTTTACGCGGAGATCAAGAAAGAGCGGAAGGGGCCGCAATTTCACCGCGGGGTTTGGGCGCTGGGGTTTGGGTTTCCGAATTACTTGCGGTTCTATCGGGCGTGCCTGTTTTACTACAGGCTCGCGCCGCAGCAGTTGGAACTGGTCGCGATTGAGGAGGTGCTCGCGGAGGAAAACGGGCGCGAAACGGCCGGCACGGAGGCCGGCGCTACCACGGCCGGCACGGAGGCCGGCGCTACCACGGCCGGCACGGAGGCCGGCGCTACCACGGCGGAAGACGGAAGCGAGGCTGAGAAAAAAGAGGAGGAGGCGCGAGTGCGGGCGGCTTGCGCTCAGGTGCGTGCGCGCCACGTGCAATTTTTTACAGAGATCACGCGGAGGGTTTGGCAAGAGGTCTATGAAGGAGGGAAGGGCGCTGAAGCGGCGGCGGGGTAACAGCAATTAAAAATTAAAAATTCAAAACGCAAAATTGAGGCTGGAAACAGAGCACCGCGGAGGACGCGCAGGACGCGGTGGAGGGGAGGTGTGGGGTGTGAACGATCGGATGGACGGGATGCATGGGATGTACGGAATGACCGGAACGGATGGGAAGAATGGGAAGGATGACGCCGTTGTTTCTCCCGTTCTCCCCTTCTGCCTTTCTGCCTTTCTGGCTGCCTTTTTGCGCCGCCTTGGCGCCGCGGGCCGTGTATAGAAGGTCAGCTAGTGTTTTCCGCCGAAAGGTTCCCCAAATGAGAAAACTCCTCGCAGCGCTGTTTCTGTTTGGCTCAGTGGCACTGAGCGGCGAAGCGCCCGTTGTGTGGTGCGCGGATGATTCGGTCAAGGTGAAGCCGGGCGACGCGCCGCAGGACAAGAACCTCGTCTGGGATGCGGCCAGCAAAACAGTCACGCTGGGCAGCGCCAAGAACGAGTACGTCGCGTTTCAGATTGTCGTGAAATCCAGCAACGATGATCTGGCCGGCGTGACGGTGACGCCCGAAGCGCTCAAAGGTCAGGGCAACGCTGAAATCCCGCTCGGCAACATCGAACTGTTCGTGGAGCATTATCTAAACGTCACCATTAGTTCGCGAGCGGGCGGCGCGCAGAAAGATTGGTTCCCCGGTTGCACGACCGGCGAGCACCCCACGCAGATGGTGCCCTTCAACGCCGACCGCTTCGGCGCGCCGTTTCCTGTTTGGGCTGCGCGCAATCAGCCCGTGTGGGTGGACATTTACGTGCCCGAAAACGCCGCGGCCGGTTCGTACACGGGAACATTCAAGGTGAAGGCGGGCGACGTGGCGCTCGGCGACGTCAAAGTCGCGCTGACGGTGTGGGACTTCACGCTTCCGATCGAAACGCATTTCCGCAGCTACCTGTACACGGGGCCGGAAAATCTGAAGTGGGCGCACCGCATCAATGACATCGATTCCAAGCCGTTCCTGATTTTGGAGGACAAGTACTTCCAGATGGCGCATCAGCACCGGCTGAATTTCCATCCCTCGGCCGGGGACGTGGCCAAGGAAGTCGGCCAGCGCTACGCGAAGTATTACGATGGCAGCGGCTTCACTGAACGCGTGGGGAAGGGGGCGGGCCAGAACGTCATCAACATGCCACCAGAAGGCGACAAGGAGGACGCGTTCAAGGCGAGCGCCAAGCGAAATCTGGATGTTTATCAGTCGAAGAAATTCACCGGTCTGATGTTCGGCTACATCTGGGACGAACCGCATTCCGACCAGGACTTCGCCGAATCGAAGAAGCGCTGCAAGTGGGCTCACGAAGCGGCCGGCAAAGTCTTCAACACGTTCATTGCCACTCCGCAGTGGCAGAAATACGACGGCGGCGACGTGAACATCTTCTCGGAAACGAGCGTCGAAGACATCCCGAAAGTTTTAGCGCGCGGCGACACGGTGTGGGCGGTCAACGCCGGTTACGGCGCCGGGCCGTACGTGGACGCTCCGGGCTTCGGCGGCCGGTCCATCGTGTGGATGAACTGGAAGATGAACCTGGGCGGCTGGCAGTTCTGGGACGTGTGCTACTGGGTGGACCGGCAGAATCGCAAGCACAAGGAAGGCAAGCGCTGGGTGCCCGACATGAGTTTCAAGGACATCAATGAAGATCCGCGCCTGTACATCACCGACCTGTGGCGCGACCCGCTGAACTTCGACGAAGCGCGCAAGAAAGGCTACCCGGTGAACGATTCCATCCGCATCAACGGCGACGGTTTGCTGTTCTATCCGGGCGAAGACATCGGCATTCACGGGCCGGTCGCCAGCTTCGCGATGAAGTCGCTCCGGCGCGGCGCTCAGGATTACGAATATCTCTGGCTCGCAAAACAAAAAGGTAAAGAGGCGGAAATTGCGCCGATCGTCGATAGCGTTTGCCCGGCCGCCGGAAAATGGAACGACGATCCCGAGAGTTGGGGAAAGGCGAGATTGAAGTTGGCGGAACTGCTGGCCAAATGACGCGCGGGCTTCGACATAAGGTCCATCAATCTGCAATTTGAAATTTGCAATTCTCAATTTTCAATCATTCGGGCACCAACAGCATTGCAAATTGGCCATTGAAAAATGCAAATTTCAAATTTCAGCCTAACGGTGCGATTCCTGGAAGTCCGCCGCCACAGCTTTGAGCAACCGCCGGACATTCAGCATTTTCTCCGGGTCGGTGACTTGTCCGCCGCCGACTTCCGAAATGTAGAAGACGTCGGTCACGAGGCCCTGATTGGTCGTAATCTTCGCGAAATGAATGTCGCAGCTCAAATCCGCCAGCGCGCGGCTCAGGCCGTACAGCAAGCCGATGCGATCGCCGCAGATCACGTCCACGACCGTGTAGCGGTCGGAGAGTTTGTTATCGACGCGGATCTGCGGATCGATACGCATGCTGACCAGCGGCGTGCGCGGAATGCGCCGCCGCGCGGCGTCGATTTTGGCCAGGAACCCGGCGGTGCCTTCGAGGCTGTCTTCAATCGTCCGAGCGACTTTCTCCCAGAAGTCCACGTCGGGCCGGCCGTAGTCCAGTCCCGGCGCGACGCGAAAATGATCGATGATCACGCCGTCCTGGCGCGTGTAGGCAATCGCCGAGATGACGCTGACGCCGGAACCCAAAAACGCGCCGCAGATCTGCGAGAAACGCTTCGGCCGGTCGCTCGACACGACCCAGATGTCCACCAGGTCGCCGCTGCCGCGCACCGCCGCGACCGATTCCTTGCCGCTGCCGTGCATGCGCTTGAGCAGTTCCAGATGGAACAGCGCTTCCTCAATGCTGACTTCCACCAAATACCGCGGCGGAACGCGCCGGCAGTGTTCGATTGCCAGTGCGCGCCCCAGTTCGTCTTTTTCGTTTGCCAGCAGCCGCGCTTCCAGAGCGCCCGGGTCATCGGAAGGCGGTTCGGTTTTCTCGGCTGTCTCGGACGCCTCAACCGCCGTGACCTCATCACTGCCCGTCGCGGGGATGAACTGCAGCACTCCTTTATAGAGTTCGGCCAGCAGTGCGTCCTTCCACATCGGATACGCGCCATGTCCAACGGCAATCGAGTCGCAATACGTCAACAGATAGAGGAGATCGAGGCGCTCCTTCGTGCCGACCTGCTGAGCCATCTCTTGCAGCAGTTTGGGGTCGCTCGTGTCGCGCCGCTGGCTGACTTCGGAAAGCGTCAGGTGTTTCTGCACGAGGAAAATCAGCGTGCGCACGTCGGCGGCGCTCAGTCCGCACCGGTCGCCGATCTGCGGCAGCATCAGCGCACCGCGTTCGCTGTGGCCCGCCGCTCCGCGGCACTTGCCCAGGTCATGCAGCAGGCACGCCCACCTCAGCAGATGCGGGCGCGGCAGATTTTCCAGAATCCCGCGGCGGAACTGATCGTGCGTTTCGACGGATTGATACAGCCGGTCCACGGATTCGACGACCGTCAGCGTGTGTTCGTCCACGGTGTAGTCGTGGAATACGTCGCTGATGACCAAGCCTTCAATCTCGCTGAATTCCGGCAAGTACGCGCCCAACAGGCCGATGTCGCGCATCGAGCGCAGCGCTTCGGCCACGTTGTCGCGCGAGCGCATCAGCGACGCGAAATACTGCCGCACTTCCACGTGGCTGCGCAGAGCGTCATTGGTCTCCGGCAAGCGCTTCCGAATGGCTTCGGCGACGTCCTGGCTGACAGAAATGTTCAGGCGAGCGGCGTGCAAGTACGCTCGAAACGCCGGTTCAATCCAATCGGCCTGCTGAAACAGCTCGCCGCGCGTCGAGTACAGGTAATCGCCGATGCGCGTAAAATCATCATCGACCGCGCGCCGGCGCAGTTTTTCAATGTCGCGCGAGGCCACTGCGCGTTCTTCCAGGTAGCGGCGCGTGACGGTGTGAGCCAAGCGGTGCACGGCTGTCGCGGCGCGGTAGTAATCGCGCAGAAGCTGCTCATAGCCTTTCAGATCGCCCTGCGGTTCGTACTGCAGGTCTTCGGCGACCGCCTGCTGCATGGCAAAGTCCAGCACGTCCTGTTTGCGGCGGCAAAGGCTGTGCAGGGAGTTGCGGAAGGTCAGCAGGCGCTCATAACCGGCGCGAGCCTCCTCGATCGCCGCATCCGAAACGAGCGGACGGTTGTTGAGCCGCGGCAAGTGGCCGGAAAGCTGGCTGGCGCGATCGATCCACAGAGCAAGCTGGAAATCGCGCAGCGCGCCAGGGCTATCTTTTACATTCGGCTGCGTGCGATAAACGGAGTGGCCCTGCCAGCGCCGCAGCGATTCTTCGAACTTCGCATCAACGAATATCCGGCCGCGCCGCTTGAAGAAATCCGGCACCTCCTGGTTGTAGAACGAATCGGCGAGCTCGCGATCGCCCGTAATGAAGCGCGCCTCCAGAACGGCGGTGGCCGTTTCCAGAGCGCTGTCGCCGGCGGCGGCGTCTTCCATCGCCTGGATGCATTGCGCGGCCGAACGCACAGCGTGTCCGACCTGCCAGCCGGCATCCCACAGTGGGCGCAGCAGATTGCCCACGATCGATTCGAGCCGGCGCTCCGTCAGTTGCGAATCGTGCAGCAGCAGCAGGTCTATGTCCGAATACGGCGCCATTTCGCGGCGGCCAAAGCTGCCCATCGCCAGCAGCGCGACCCCGCGGCAGGGATCGGGGTTCTGCACGGCGGGCACGCCCGGCGGAGTATCCGCGATATCCGCTCGCCGCGTGGCGAAGGCCAGGATCATTTCGAGCAGGCGGTCGGCGGTGTCCGAAAGAAGCTGCCCCGCGGCGCGTCCGCCTTGCGCTCGATTGATCTCCGCCGCCGTTGCGCGCGTGCTGTTCCAGGCATTTTTCAGCGCAGCGATGAAGCTGATTCCCGGCGAAGCGTTTTCGGGCAGTTTGGCCAGAGCTTCCTTGACGGCTTCGATGGGGTCCGGTTGAGTCGAAGGTGGAGGAGGATTAAGCGGCGCATTCATAACCATAAACTAGCCGAGAGGAGCGGGGGACGAAATTCAAAATTCAAAATGAAACATTCGCAACGGTTCAGTCCCCAGTTGGTCGTATGCCCGTCTTGTGCGAGCGGTCCTTAACTGCTTTCACCACAGAGTCACAGAGAACACAGAGGGGCACAGAGAAAGAATAGAATCAAAAGAAACTCTGTGAAACTCCGCGTCCTCTGTGACTCTGTGTTGAACGCTGTTCTTCTGTGCCGGACTGAACGTTTACGAAAATTAAAAAACTCGCGCGAGACAGCGAGCGGCAATGGAAAACGGGGCGATCTTCAGGTCAAGTCGTGCCAGAGCAATCAGAAGCTCTGTGATGCGCAGAAGGCGATGAATGAGAAGAACGAGTCGAAGGGCATGCAGTTCTGGCGTAGCCTCGCAGTGTGCCTGCCGTTATTCTGAAGGGCGATCAAGCGCCAGCCGTCTTACTCCGCGGGCACAGGAACATCGGAACCGGCCATTCATGTCCAACATGCGGGCGTTCATTCTATTTTGCGGCGCAGCCCTGGTCGCGTCGGCTTGGTGCGGCGATGAGCCGCCGAAGGCGTTTGACCTTTCGGACGAGGTCGTCTGCAAGATCAACACCGAGTCCGTGAGCAAACGGCAGATCGAAGAGCGCATGGAGGAGATCGTCATGCGCCTGCTGGCCTGGAAGAAGGCGCAGGAGGATTCCGGCCAGTGGAACGACGCCACGCGCAAGCAATTCGACGAATTATATATTCCGCCGTTCCGCGATGCGCTCCGCCGCGTGGTCCGCGAGCGCCTGATGCTGCAAGACGTCAAGAAGGACAAGGCGAAGTTCCAGATCGATGAACGCGCCTACGAAAAGCGGCTGGGCGAGACGGTTGAACGCCTGCGCAAAGACGGACTGCTCGGCGGCAAGAATTTCACCATGGCCGAAGTGCAGAAGCGCATCCGCGAAAACATGCTGCTCGACAACTTCCGCGGCCAGTTCGCGATGTTTCTGGATTTTCCGACGCGGCCGGAAGTGACGCGCCGTTACGAGCAAAACGTCGAGCGCTATCAGCGCAAGGCTGGCGTCAAGGTGCGGCTGATCCGTATCGACCGCTTTGTCACGGATCCGCTGACCGGCCGGCAAAAGGCAAACCAGAAGGCGTTCGAAGATGCGACGCGGCTGCGCGAAGACATCGTCAGTGGCGGCGGCCGCTTTGACGAAATCGCCCGGCAGCGTTCGAACGATGAGGAATCCAAGTCTCGCGGCGGCCTGATCGTCATCAACGGCAAAGACACCTACATCGATCCGGACAGCTACAATCCAAAGCTCGCCGATGCGGTCCGCGAACTGAAAGCGGGCGAGATCAGCAAAATTTTCCCGTTGGGAGAAAGCTGGGCCTTCGCGCTGGTGGAAGAACGCCGCCCAGCCGGTGCGATCCCCCTGATGGAGATCTACGACGACATCTATCGCGAGCTTTTTCAGCACAAGACACACGTGAAGGAAGACGAGTGGTTCCGAAAGACGCTCTCAAAGAGCCTCGTCGTCCAGGTCGTGGAGGGCAAAGAAACGACGCTGCCGGTGGAGTTCTTCTTCCCCGACGACGCGCAAAACCGCCCGACCGAAGTCGCGAAACCGAAATAGCGTGTGACGAGTGACGAGGGACGAGGGACGGGTGATGCGGCGATTGCGTTGCGACGTTGTTCTTTGACGCGCCGCGCATCCGCGCTTAGCTTCTTCGAAATGTCCGAGCCAGATCATATGCCGCCGCGTTCAATACTCCCCTGGATCGTTCTGGCCTTGTGGCTGATATGGCTGGCGACTCTGATCTGTCTTAGCCGCAACGAATGGGGACGGCCGCGGCCGGTCTATCAGCGCGTGCCGCCCAGCCAGGTACAGCAGGAGAAGTAATGGCCGCTCTCGAAGACAATCCGCCTCTCACCGGTTCGGCGCTGCGGCAGGCGCTGGTGGCACGCTTGCGTTTTGAGCAGGCCATGGGCGTGGAGAGTGTGCGCGCCGTGGCCCTTGCCCCGCGGCAGCCGAGCGCCAGCGAAAAATCGGCAGACGCCCCGAAGCCCGCCTCAGCCGCGACGCAGAGTGCGCCCGCCGCTCCGGCAGAGACGCCCGCGGTACTTGTTGCGACGTCCGTGAGCGAACCGCTTAGTGCTGACAAGGAACAGCGCTGGAACCAGCTTGAGGCCGCGGCGCTGGCCTGTACCAAGTGTCCCTTGCACTCCGGCCGGACGAAGGTCGTGTTTGGCTGCGGGAACCGGCAGGCGAAGCTCGTCTTTGTCGGTGAAGGCCCGGGAGCGGACGAAGACCGGCAGGGCATTCCGTTTGTCGGCGCCGCTGGCCAGTTGCTCAACAAGATCATCGCCGCGATGAAACTGGCGCGCGAGGAAGTCTACATCTGCAACGTCGTCAAATGCCGCCCGCCCGGAAATCGCACGCCTCTGCCCGACGAAGCCGAAGCCTGCTGGACGTATCTGTCGCAACAGCTCGAACTGATTTCTCCGAAAGTCATCGTGGCGCTCGGCGCACCCGCGGCGCAGCGGCTGCTGCAAACCACGCAAGGCATCACGCGTCTGCGCGGGCACTGGTACGCGTACAAAGGCATTCCGCTCATGCCGACCTTCCATCCCGCTTTCCTGCTGCGCGCATACACAAACGAAAACCGCATGGCCGTCTGGGACGACATGAAGAAAGTAATGGAGAAACTCAAAGTCTAGTGCTGAGTTATGAGTGCCGGTCCCCCTTGAATGGGCTGCATTTGGCGGTACAACAATTTTTGCGCGGTTCGTAAGGCGCAAGAATTCCGGGGTATCGGGATGCTTTCGGCAGGCTTTTGCTATTATATGTCGAGGCGCGGAGAAGCAGCATGCACGCGATTCTTGAAAGTGGGAGCCATGAAATGAGTGCCGAGCCGGCATTGAAACCGCCGCACGCCGAGCCGGCGGCAATCCCCGTCGGCGAATTGACGGCGCTTTACCAGAAAATGCTTCGGATCCGGCGTTTTGAAGAAGCAGCATTTCAGCAATATCAAAAGGGCGCCATTGTCGGATTCTGCCATCTTTATATCGGCCAGGAAGCGGTCGCGGTCGGCGCGCTTTCAGTGCTGCGTCACGGCGACAAGGTGCTCACCGGCTACCGGGATCACGGACACGCGCTGGCGCTCGGAATTCCCGATGATGTGCTGATGTCGGAGCTTTTTGGCAAAAGCACCGGGCTGTGCAAAGGCAAGGGCGGCTCCATGCACTTTTTCAGTGCCGAGGCCGGTCTGCTGGGCGGAAATGGAATCGTCGGCAGCCATGTCCCGGTGGCCACCGGCGCGGCGTTCGCGCAGAAATATCAACAAAATGGCGGGGTCACGCTGTGCTTCTTCGGTGACGGAGCCGCTCAGCAGGGGGCGGTGCACGAGGCCATGAACATGGCCGGCTTGTGGCGATTGCCGATCATCTTCATCGTCGAGAACAATCGTTACGGCATGGGCACGTCCGTTGAGCGCTCCAGCGCGATCAAGGACTTCTACCTGCGCGCGGCGGCGTACAACTTCCCCGGAACGGTCTGCAACGGGATGGATCTGTTTGACGTTCGGGCGAAAGTCGCGGCGGCCGTCGATCTGGCGCGCAAGCACAACACGCCTTGCCTGATCGAAGCCAAGACCTATCGATATCGCGGGCATTCCATGTCCGATCCGGCGCTGTATCGAACGCCGGCGGAGGTCGAACAGTTCAAGCATCAGGATCCGATTCTGCTGGTCAAATCGGCGCTGCTCAAGCGTGGCGTTTCCGAACCCGATCTCGAGGAAATGGACAAGACCGCCAAAGCTGAAGCTCGCAAGGCGGTCGAGGTCGCTGCGGCCAGTCCCGAGCCCGAACTCAGCGAACTCACCCAGAACGTTTATGCTCGGCCGTGGGGACCGGACCTGCTGCCCCGCATAGAACTGCCCTGAACTCACTCCGCCGCCCATCGGGAATCTCTCATCATGCCTGTCATGGAATACCGCGAAGCACTTCACGATGCGCTGGCCGAGGAAATGGAGCGGGACGAGCGCGTTTTTCTCATGGGTGAGGAAGTCGCTGAGTACCAGGGCGCGTACAAAGTTTCCAAAGGACTGCTGGAGCGCTTTGGCCCCAAGCGCGTCATCGACACGCCCATTACCGAAAACGGCTTCGTTGGCATCGGCGTCGGTTCGGCCATGTCGGGCCTCAAGCCCGTGATCGAAGTGATGACCTGGAACTTCTCGCTCGTGGCCTTCGACCAGATCATTTCGAATGCATCGAAGACGCTTTACATGTCCGGCGGCCAGTTCAAAGTTCCCATGGTCATCCGCGGCCCCGGCGGAGCGGTGCAGGGCCTCGGCGCGCAGCATTCGCAATCGCTCGAGGGAATCTTCGCGCATTTTCCGGGGCTGAAGGTCGCCCTTCCCGCCACCGGAGCCGATGCGAAGGGCCTGCTGAAAACAGCGATCCGCGACGAGGATCCCGTCGTCTTCATCGAAAGCGAAGCGCTTTACGGGAAAAAGTTCGAAGTGCCCGACGGTGAACTGCTCATCCCGTTCGGGCAGGCCGAAATCGTCCGCCCCGGCACAGACGTGACGATCGTCGCGCTTTCCAAACAGCGCCACACGGCCACCGCCGCGGCGGATGTGCTGGCCAAAGAACACAACATCCAGGCGGAGGTGATCGACCCGCGCACGCTGCGGCCGTTCGACATCAACACGATTGCGCAGAGCGCCAGCAAGACGCACCGCGTCGTTATTGTCGAGGAAACCTGGTACTGGTTCGGCGCCGGCGCGCAGATCGCCGAGAGCATCTACAAAGAGTGTTTCGACGAACTCGACGCCCCGATCGCTCGTGTCGCGTCCCTGGACGTGCCGATGCCCTATAGCACGAAGCTGGAGTTAGCGGTGCTTCCAAGCGTGGAGCGAGTGGTGAAGGCTGCGCGCGAGGTATTGTACGCATAGGTTTTCGCAGGAGGGGGAATGGCTACTGAAGTACGCTTGGGCAAGCTTTCGCCCACGATGGAAACGGGCACTGTTAACCGCTGGCTGAAAAAGGAAGGCGAGAAGGTGTCCAGTGGCGACACGCTCGCCGAAGTGGAAACCGACAAAGCCGCCATGCCGCTCGAATCCTTCGAAGACGGCACGCTGCTGAAGATCATTGTGCAGGCCGGCCAGACGGTTCCCGTCGATGCGCTCGTCGCCGTCATCGGCGAGCCCGGCGAAGACATTTCCGCGCTCCTCGCCGGTAGCGCCGGCCTCCGTGCCGGTGCCGCCGCGCCCGCGACACCGAAGAAGCCCGCCGCACCGCAAACAGTTCCCGCTGTCGCCGCACCCGCACCGGCCGCTGAACAAGCTCCGCGCAACGAAGCTCAAACTCCCGGCCCGCAGCCAGCGCCCGGTGGCCATGTGAAAGCCAGCCCGCTCGCGCGAAAAATCGCCGCCGAACGCGGCATCGATCTGAGCACCGTTCAGCCCAGCGGCCCCGGCGGTCGCATCATCGAACGCGATCTGGCGAAAGCGCGCCCGGGAACCGCTGCGCCCGCATTTGGCGCTCCCGCGCCTGTTGGTTTGCCGCCGCTCTCTGGCGGGGACGCGGACGTGCCGCTCAGCAACGTGCGCCAGACGATCGCTCGCCGCTTGACGCAGAGCAAACAGACGATCCCGCACTGGTATTTGTATGCCGAAGTCGCGATGGAAAAGGCTCTGCAATTCCGCGAGGACCTCAACGCGCAGATCACCGACGACTCAAAAAAGATCAGCATCAATGATCTGATCATCAAGGTCGCCGCCGTCGCGCTTGCGCAGCATCCGAACGTGAACGCCGCGTTTAACCAGACGACGCTCCGCCGCTATGGTTCGGTGAGCATCGCCATTGCCGTCGCGACCGAAGAGGGCCTCTACGTGCCCGTGCTGAAAAACGTGGAACGGATGAACCTCAGCGCCATCTCCGCCGGCGTGAAAGAGCTCGCTCGCCGCACGCGCGACAAGCAGCTTAAGGCCGACGACATGGTCGGCTCCGGCTTCACGATCAGCAACCTCGGAATGTTCGGCGTCGATCACTTCTTCGCGATCATCAACCCGCCCGAATCCGCGATCCTCGCCGTCGGCGCGATCAAAGCCAAACCCGTTGTGAACGCCGCGGGCCAGATCGTTGCCGGCAAGATGATGAACCTGAGTTTGTCCTGCGACCATCGCGTGATCGACGGCGTCGTCGGCGCGAAGTTCATGGCGACACTGAAGGAACTGTTGGAACATCCGGCCAAGATGCTGCTCTAATGGATCGCCACAGAGGACACAGAACCGTGTTTTTCCTCTGTGTCCTCCGTGTCCTCTGTGGTGAGAAGTTGCCGTCACTCAATCTCGTAGATGCGCACATCGAGCTTCCCGAACTTGTCCCGGAAGCTTTCCCCGTCCGCCTTGATCTCGCGATCTTCGCCCCAGACTTTCACCGACCTGATTTTCTGGCCGACGTTGAAACTCGCTTCGCCTTCGGCGTCTCCGTTGTTCACCGCGAAGACATAGAGCTTGCCGTCGTGCTTGCGCGTGAGTGTGTGCAGCCACTGTGGTGCTTCGGGCGAACACTTGGTGGAAACGGCGGGCACGGCTTCCACAGACAAAAGCGCCGGCGTCGCTCGATCGATCTCCGCCGCGATCTTCTTCAAGTCCTGCCACTGCGTTTCGAACGGCACATCGGGATTGCGCTTCACATCGAACCACGAATAGAAAATCAGCCCCGTCGCGCCTTCGCAGATGCACTGCCACGCCATGCTGCGTTTCTCGGCATAGGTTGGCGTGTGGCCTTTCTTCTTGTCGGCTGGTTCGTAATTGCCCCAGTTGTGAGCTTGCGGAACCTGCCACAGCGGCCGAGCGTTCTCGGTCTGCTCGCGCGTCTGAATCGTCCACTCCGCCGCCAAGGACGCCGGCTGCCGGCCGATCGGGTACGGATCGCTGCCGATCACATCGAAGCTGCGAACGTAGTCGCCGACTTCGCGCACCTGGAACAGCACCGCCCACGTGGGATGCTGCGGGTCTTCTTCCTCAACCCATTTTTGATGCGTCTCCAGCCGTTGCATGTAAGACTGCGGCAGTTCGTCGTTCAGATACCACGCCAGCAACGCCGGATGCTCACGATGCTCCCGCACAATCGAGCGGATTGTCGTTTCCTCATCGGCGGGGCTCTTCACGGTCTGCGGGCAATGCGTCGAGCCGAAGTACAGATCCTTGATCGAATAGATGACCTTCATCCCGCGGCTCTGCGCCAAATCCATTTGCGCCTTGTTGGGCGCGCCGTAGGGCATCATGCAGTTGAATTTGCTGTCGGCGTAAACCTTCAGGTCTTCCTCGTCGATCTTGCTGAAGTACATGCCGAGCGGGAAGAACGGCTTGCCGTCGAAAATCAGGCGCTTATGAGCATCGATGTATGCGCGCGGCTTAAAGTCAGCGGCGGCGCGCTCGATGTCGTGGCGCGTAGTCTGCAGGATCTTGCCATCACGGCTGGTGAGCGTTGCGATAAACGTGTACTTTCCGGGAGCTAGATCGATGGCGCACAGTTCGAGATCCGCAGGCTGCCCATCGCGCAGATTTGCCGCGGTTACCGGGATCTTCTTGCCAGCGGAGTCCTGAAGCTCACCCGTGAGCTTCACGTCGTCGATCTTCAGGTCGTGATCGGAAAGATTCAGCCGCGCGCGAACGCGGATCGTGTCCGGCCCGTCCTTCGTGATGCGCCCGCGGTACATCGGCGAGAGCAGCACCGTTTTCATGGGCGGATCGGTGATGCGCGAGACTTCGACATCGTCAAACCAAGCCTCGCCTGTCATCCCTTGCCGGACGTAGCATTTGATCGATCCGCCGCCGGCTTCCAGCGGAATGCGCGTCATCGCGTCGATTTTCGTCCAGTCGCTCGTGCCTTTGACGCCGCTCGGATACGCGCCGCCCATCCACTTGCCGTTCTTGTCGCTCCATTCCATGCAGATCGTCGCGCCGGAATCCTTGCCGGCGATCTCTTTCGTCTTCACCCAAGCGCTGAACTTGTACTTGCGCCCGGGTTGAAGCGGCACGTTCTGCGAGCACAACCGGTACGCTTTTGCATCGTCGTTCTTGTAGTGAAGCGACGCCTTGCCCGAACGTGCGACGGCCTCATCGCGGCTAAACGTCTTCGGATCGCCCGACCAAGGTACAGGCACATCTTTGCCAGCCTCTTCAAAGCCGGGGTTGGCGGCGAGATTGAGCTGCGGTTCTTCGGCAACGAGTTGGAGCGAAGTGAACGTGACAAGAATAATGCGGCAGCATGCAACTCGCAGCATGGCGGTTCCCCCTCACCCCTAACCCCTCTCCCTCGCGGGTGGGACACGCGCGTTCCATCCGGCTGCGTTGGCACACGTACTGGCTCAGCGCAACGCCCGTTTCACTTTTGTTTCGCAAGTTTGCGCTTGTCCGTAGTCGCCCTGCAGCAGGCCGCGAAAGGACAGATCCTCGTCCAGATCAGGCCAATGCAGGCCATACGGCGAGACCTCGATGTGGTTCAGTTGCACATGAGTGCCATGAGACAAACGCGGATTCTTTGCCACAGGAAACCGTATTTCGACTCCGCTCTCCATCGCCACGACAATATGCCCCTGTTTGTATCGGGCGGATTTCACAGTATCAACCAAGGTGCTCATGCCATTTCTCCAGTATCAACTGCCGGTGTTCGACAGCGAGCTTTTGAGCTCGTGAAAGCTCACTCACCTTCATATTCTGCGATTCGCGCAGCTCGACCCCGTCTTCAACGTTGAAGACGGCTTCACCGCTGCCGTATCGCACGTGAACGTGGATCGGGCGATGCTCGTTGCTGTAGAACAGGAACCTAAACCCGTTCTTTTCGAAGACCTTGGGCATTCCAGTCCCTCCAGCCTCTTCTCCTGTTACCACGGCCGATTAGGCAGGTCAACGGTTACCCCCGATGCGCGATACAACTTGCAGCATGGCGGTTCCCCCTCATCCCTAACCCCTCTCCCTCGCGGGATAGAGGGGGACTCGAGCGCCGCTCCCTCACGGTCGGTTCTGAGGCCACTGCTGGAAAGTGCGCTAAAGCGCACTCAAGCCAGCAGTGGCACCCCGACCCCTGCACCCTGCCGTTACTGCTTCGGGTTCTCCACGTACTCCCCGCCGCGGCAGTTCTGCAGGTACTTCAGCGCGTGGACCTGGCCGGTCATTTCGAGCTTCTCGCGGTAGACCGGATCGTGCCAGCCTTCAATGTCGATCGCGCCATTGAACTTGCCCATGCGCAGGATGCTGATGATGTCGGTCCAGTTCGTATCGCCAAAGCCCGGCGTGCGGTG
Organism: Planctomycetota bacterium; assembly: GCA_036504595.1. Classification (GTDB taxonomy): domain Bacteria; phylum Planctomycetota; class SZUA-567; order H5-PLA8; family H5-PLA8; genus DASXUX01. The sequence continues at coordinate 223,162 of DASXUX010000109.1, forward strand.
ATAGACGTACTGCTTGCCGCCGCGGATGCCGCACTGGCGCACGACGTCCCACAGAACGGTCGCGTCCTTTCCGTGGAGATGGAAGACTTTGTGGACCCATTTGCGGAGTTGCGGGAGCGGATCGATCAGGCTGTTCATCTGGTGGCAGGGTTCCCATTCCAGACCCAGGTTCGGGCTGGGGATGGCTTCGAAGATCATCTCCCACGCGGCGGGAGCGTGCGCGATATTCCAATCCCCGTGTTCCCACGTGCCGCCCATGTCGCAATTTTCGAACGCGATGCGTACGCCTTTGTCTTCAGCGCGCTTGACGATCGGGCCGAACACCTTCTTAAACGTGTCGATCGATTCGGGAATCGGCTTGTCCACGACGCGGCCGGCGAAACCCGTCACCAGATCGCAGCCGAACGATTTGCACGCGTCGACCGCCCGCACCCAGTCCTTGGCGGTCTGCTTATCGATGAGCGGGTTGCCGTACAGGCCGAGACAGCTCACGACCGCGCCGTTGCCGGACTTGTCGAGAATCTTCTTGTCCTCATCAGCGATCTTCTTGAGATCGACGTCGCCGATGTACTTCCACCAGTTGAACTCGTAGCTCTCAAATCCCAAGCCTACGACCTGCTGCAGGTAATCGGGTTTTCCGCCGGGAACCATCGTGCCGATGAGCACGTCTTCGTGACCTTGCATATTCTCTCCTTTTAGTTTGCAGGCTCTGGACGCCTGCGCTGGGGGCCCACTCCAGGAAGACTACTGGTTACCCGCATTTCCGTTCCATGAAAAGCGCTTTTCCAACCGCAAAGATGCGAAGGCGCAAGGAACAGCAGGTTCAGGGTGCAGGGAAGGTGACATAATCCGCCCCTGACCCCTGAACTCCGACCCCCTGAACCCTGTCCTTCTTTGCGCCTTTGAGTCTTCGCGGTTAGACTCCGCCAAACCGTCGAGGAAACACGAGTGACCGAGTTGTTCTTAGGACCCAAAGCCAAGGCAAGCCACGCGATCATCGCGTTAACCGTCCTCTATTTCGTGGTGACGGCGTGGAATCTCCATATTCAGCAGATCGTCAGCCCCGATGAGCCGCGGTATGCCGTTGCCGCGCGCAACATGATGAACGGCGGCGATATGTTCGTGCCAGTTTACAACACCGATCAGCATCTGGAAAAGCCCGCGTTCTTTCACTGGCTGCTGGTCATCGCAGGCACTGTCGCCAATCGCGTGGGCTTGCGGCTCGATCTGGCGTTCCGTTTCGTTCCGCTGCTGATGGGCTGGGCGGCGGTGATCGGCACTTACCTGTTCGGCCGCATGCTGTTCAACGGGCGCGCTGGATTCCTGAGCGCCATTATTCTGATGACGTCGTACCAGTTCCACAACACGGCGCGCGAACTGGTCGTCGATATGACGCTCACGGCGTTTTTGCTGTGGTCCTGGGTACTCTTTTATGTTGCGCTCAAGCGGATTGAATCGGGTGTGCGACCGTTTGGGGCGCTGCTTGGATTCTATCTCTGCCTCGGACTGGCATGTCTGACCAAAGGTCCGTTTCTCGTCGGGATTTTCTCCGCGGTGCCGCTTCTTGCTTATCTGTTCTGGACGCGGCGAATCGCAGTGCTGCTGCGAGCCGGCTTGTGGTGGGGCGTGCCGCTTTCGCTGGCGCTCGGGCTGACCTGGGTAACGGTCGTCACGCTAAAAGGGCACGATGCAGGCTCGTTTTTCTCAGTGCAGAATCTGGACCGTTTTGTCGGCAAGACCGACCACCAGAGTTATCTGCCCTTCTGGCGCTACATCAAACTACTGCCGCAGATCTTCGCGCCAGCCGTCGTGCTCGTCCCCTTCGCGATCTGGTGGACGGTTTCGCGCGCGCGGCAGGGGCTCTCGAATCTTAGCGACAGCGCCAAAATGCTGACCTGCGCCTTGGGGATCTCATTCCTCATCATCGGGATTTCCATCAGCAAGCGCCCGCTCTACATGGTGCCCTTGTTCCCGCACCTGTCGCTCTGGATCGCCTTGTACATCGATCAGACGTTCCTGAGCGCCGAAGGTTCGCCGGGCACATCGCCGCTCGTCAATGCGCTGCGAGCCGCCGGCGTGCTGCTGCTGGGCGGCTGCGCCTCAAGCATCTGGTGGCTGCGCGGAATCGGCGGTCAGAATGCGGAAGTGATCTCATGCGTCTGTCTCGGCGTCGCCATGCTGTTGGCCGCCTTTACCGCAGCATCCTTCCTGAAGGCGGGCCAGCGGCTTTCGGCGGCGCTTCGGCTGAGCGTCATCGCATTGCTCCTGGCGATCGGCGTCGAGGCGGTCGTGCGGCCCATTCATGAACGGGCGCTGAGTGTCGCGCAGTTCTACGCGGAGGTCAGCCCGAAAGTCGGAGACCGCAGTCTGCTCGTGCTGGCCAAAAACATGAATCCGAACGATGCCTCCTGGTACCTGGGCAATGCGGGCGGGCGCCGGATCGACCGCGTTTTCGAGTGGGATTTGAAGGCGCGTTTCTTTGACGCTCCCGGAACGCCGCTGCTGGTGGAAGTGCCGCTGCTGCTGAAGTCGCCAGTGTTGAAAGACAGCGTGATCAAACGTTCGGATGAACTTTTTCGCGACGAAACCCCATTCGTGCTTGTGGAACCCGACCCGGCTCACCCGCCCGATCCTGCTCTGTTCAAACCTCGGCCTCCCAAGAAGGCCCGAGAAATCCTCGAAAATCTTTAGCGCCTCGGTACTCAGCCTCCGCTGGCCTTTTGCTTGCTTTTGCCCACTCTGTCCGATCCCGAGGTGAGTATTTATGATGCGAGGAAGAAGATGAGCGTGGACTGCAACGCCCTAAGTTCAAACGAAGTGAGCAACTATTGTACGGCACCCGCCGGGCGCATTCTCATTGTTGAAGACGATTGCGACACCGCTGATTCACTTGTGCTCGCCCTGGCGTGCAACGGTCACGGGGTCCGCGCGGTGAACAGCCGGGAAGCGGCACTGTGTGTTTTGGAGAAATTACCTCAGGATTTGGTGATCATGGACTTGCGCATGCCCGGCATGAGCGCTCGCGAGTTCGTGTGTGAACTGCGCCAGTTACAGCCGGAATGTGCAGTGCTGTTGATGACGGCCGACACGCGCGCCGAATTGGTCGCGGCCGAACTCGGCATTCAGCACTGGATCGCCAAGCCGTTTGATCTCGACGGGATACTCAACAGGATTGCCAGCGCGACTGATCACGCTCCTGCAATCGCGTAATTCCATCCGTTTGCTCGGCTCACTTGCGCCTGAACTTCCTCGTCAGCGCCGCCCAAACTTCTTCATACTCTCGCGACATCATTCCACTCGCAGCGCTCTGATACACTAGAACACCCGCGACCACCGGCACGATCGCGCGCTGCAGCACCGCGATAAAATTTCCTTCCGGCGGCAAGCTATCGCGCACGGCCCAGACCAAAAACCCCATGATCGCGCTGGCCATGGCCGTGCTGTAGAGCGCGTACTCAAATTTCAGTTCGTCGCTCCAAAATTCCTCACGCACACCATAACGGTAACGGGCGTCCTCCTGCGGAGCGTCCTTCAACTGTGCAATAAAATACTGCTTGCCCAGCAGCCAGAACGGGACGATCGCGCCCAGCGCCGCGCCGAAGAACGCCCAGAAGCCTTCCCACTCCGGCTTGCCCGCGAACTGGCGATAGCCGATGTAGCCGGCAATGACTGAAATCGCCGCCGCGCTCAGCAAGCGCCCCAGCATACGCTCCACGCGCGGTGCCTGCACGGAACGTTCTTCCAGTCGCTGGCGAACAACTTTCCACAGCATCCACGTCTGCCAGCCGTTGCTGATAGTGCTGGCCAATGCGATGCCGCTCTCCTTCAGCGACGCCGGCGCGCACAGCACTTCAATCACGTAATGAGCGGTGCTCGGATCGGACGGCGACGTCATGCGATACGGGTCAAGCACCCGCGCCAACGCCGGCCAGCCGACGACGAAAATCAGGTTGAAAGCCAGGTTGATCGCCACCGACCACGCCGAGGTGGACGTGGGCGTGCGCATGTCTTTCATGGCGTAAAGGCCGCGTGCGAGCATCGCGTTGACGCTGAAGAACACCAGGCCCAGCGTCGAGTAGATCGCCACGCCCGCCGTGCGGTAAACGGGCTCTGCGTTGTTTTCGAGAAAACGGCCCGTGCCGTAAAGCAGGCGCACGATATCGACCGCCAGCAGCACGATGCCGACCGTGCACGGAATCGCGAGGAAAATGTTGAGGCGAATACCCGTGAGCAGCGTTTTCACGAAGTCCTGCGTGCGCTGCTGCGCCCAGTACGCCGATAGCAGTGGCAGCGCTGCCGTGCCCAGGGCCAGAGCGATAATCGAGAACGGCAACTGGTAGATGCTCGTGCCCATGTTCAGGTACGTCACGGGGCCGCTCTCAGGAATGAAAATCTGAGCGATGATATTGTCGAGCATCACGTTGATCTGGAACACCGCCACCAGCAGCACCACCGGCTTGAAGTTGGCCATCACTTCCTGATAGCCCGGATCGGATGGGCTGGCCGTGGGATGATAGCGAAAGCCGCGCGCAAGCGCCGGTGGAACCTGGATCAGAAGCTGTGCTACGCCGCCAGCCAGCACGGCATACGCGACGTACCAGATCGCCTGGCTGGGCTGTGACGTGCCCTTCACCATCCAGCACGCGGCAATCATGAAGATGTTCAGCAGCACCGGCGCAAAGGCTGGGATACGGAAATGCCCCAGCGAATTCAAAATCCCCATCAACACCGCGGAAAGATTAATGAACACCAGATACGGCAGCAGCCACTGGATAAGCTGGATCTCCAGCAGAAGATCCCCAGTGGCCCACCGAGTGAAGAGCGTTGGGAACGTGCTCAGCGCCCACGGCAAAGCCAGCCGCGCGCCGGCGGCCAGCGCAATCACTACAATGCAGCCCAGGCTGAGCCAGTAGAACAGACGGCAAAGCAGCACCGAGGCCGTGCGATTGGCAGCCTCCTTCTCTCCTTTGGCGAGCTGTCCCGAGAAGACTGGCACAAACGCGCTGGAAAGGGCGCCTTCGCCAAACAGCCGCCGCGTGAGATTGGGAAACACGAACGCGAAATTGAACGCGTCGGCCACCCCCGTCGCGCCGAAGATCTGCGCCATCAAACGGAATCGGTAGAGACCCAGAACCCGGCTCGCGATGGTCCAGAAGCCCACCGTGCCCGCGTTTTCAATCACCGACTGCTGGTCTTGAGGCTGGTCGGAGTTCTTGGGAGAGGCGTGCGCATCGCTCATAGCTTTTCACCGAGGCGGTCATCGTTGCCGCGGGAACCCCTCCCCCGGCCCCTCCCCGAAGCGGGGAGGGGAGAACAGCATTCACTTTCCGAAGTTGTGCAATCTGAGCGGCGGTCTCCTGTGCCGGCGAAATCTGCACTCGGCACTGGGGAACCGAGAACCGTTTTCCGCCCCGCGCTTCCGTACGTGGGCCGGCGCGTCTGGGAGGCCGCGATCTCCGAAATGTGCTGAAGAACTCCCGGCGTGTTCCGCCGAATTTCGCTATTTTGAATGCGCAACACGATCAGGCCAAGTGCCTCCATGTACTCGTCGCGTTGGGCATCATACTCCACCTGCGTCTCGTGGACGCAACCGTCTATTTCGAGGACCAATCCTACTTCATGGCAGTAGAAATCTACGATGAAACCACCGATGATCTGCTGGCGGCGAAAGTGGAGATCATCCAGTTGCCGTCTCCGTAGCTGCGCCCAAAGCATGCGTTCTTCCGGCGTCATCTCCGCACGTAATTGCCTTGCCAGTTCCTTCTTCGCGGTAGTGATCTTCTGCCCGATAATGATGTTGGTAACTCGGTGTTGGTCCGCCGAAGTCTTCTTCTGCTCCGACACTGCGGCCTCCCTCTGCCACTTTACCAGCGTTGGAACCCAACCTGTCGAACTCAGTGTTCACCCGCCCTTTTTGCGTCAAAACGTTTCCTCGTCTCGGCACTGCTTGCTGTTCTCCCCTCCCCGTTTCGGGGAGGGGCCGGGGGAGGGGTTACTCGCGCGGACGGCTACGCTTCCCCTATCTATTTCACCATTTTCCCCAGCATTTCACCAACGCTGCCCAATGCCTCCGGTAATTTCTCCGCCTGCGTGCCGCCGCCTTGAGCCATCTCGGGCTTTCCGCCGCCTTTTCCGCCCACTTTCGGAGCCAGTTCTTTCAGCAAATTCCCGGCGTGCCCGCCGCGCTTCACCACGTCGGGCGTGAAACTGACCAGCAGCGCGACCTTCCCGTCCTTGCTGCCGCCCAGCACCACTGCGCCTTCCTTGAACTGCTTGCGGATGCCGTCGAGCATGGTCCGCAGCGCGCTGGCGTCCGCGTCAGGCACTTGCGTGGCCAGCAATTTGATGCCCGACACTTCCTTCACGCCGCTAAGCAACTCGCCCGCCGCTGCGCTGGCCGCTTTCTTCTTTTGAGCTTCCAGTTCGCGTCCCAGATTCGCCGCTTCTTCTTGCAGCGATTCGACGCGTTCGACCACGCCGCCCTTGTGAGTCTTCAGCATGCTGGCGAGCTTGGCCAGCAGCTCTTCGCTCTTCCGCGCATCGGCTACCGCGTTCAGTCCCGTCAGCGCCTCGATGCGCCGCACGCCCGCGGCAATAGCGCTTTCCGACACGATGCGGAAGTAGCCGATCTGCCCCGTGCGCTGGCAGTGCGTCCCGCCGCAGAGTTCCATCGACGGCCCCATCGAGACCACGCGCACGCGCTCGCCGTACTTTTCGCCAAAGAGCGCCATCGCGCCTTTGGCCTTGGCTTCGGCGATCGACAGCTCCTGAACGTCCACCGGGAAGTCTGCGACGACCATTTCGTTCACGCGCGCTTCGATCGCCGCTAGCTGTTCCGCTGACGGTTGCTCGAAATGCGTGAAGTCGAAGCGCAGCCGATTCGGCCCGACCAGCGACCCGCGCTGCTCCACATGCTTGCCCAAAATCTCCCGCAGCGCCGACTGCAGCAGATGCGACGCCGAGTGATTCTTCAGCGTGGGCAAGCGCAGCTTCGGATCGACCGTCGCCTCGACGCTCTCGCCGACCTTCAACGCTCCCGCCAGCTTCACGCGATGCAGCACCAGCCCTTCCTGCTTCTGCGCGTCAAGCACTTCGTGGCGCAGGCTGTCAGCCTGCGCAAGTTCGCCCTTATCGCCGACCTGTCCGCCGCTCTCTCCGTAGAAGGGCGTCTGATCGAGCAACACCACCGCGTCACCGCCGGGCTGAGCCGCCTCGACAAGCGCCTCGCCCTGAATAATCGCCAGCACCTTCGCCTTCACGCTCAGCGTTTCGTAACCCTTGAACGCCGTCTGCCACCCCGCAAAACGCTTCTTCAGTTCCGCCACAGGTCCGCCGGCAAAAATCTCCTTCGCCATCGCCGACCCTGCTTGACTGCGCTTCTGCGCTTCCGCGAGTTCTTTCTCGAAACCAGCTCTATCGACGCTCAGGCCCAGACCTTCGGCCAACTCAGTTGTGAGCTCCAGCGGAAACCCAAACGTATCCCACAGCCGGAACGCAATTCTTCCGCGCAGCGCCAGTTCGCTATGTGGGATCGCCGACAACTTTGATTTGTTTGCCGCCCACTCGGAGTTTGCGTCGTCAATCATTCGCTGATCTTGGCACGTCTCCTCAGCGATGTTGCTTCCTGGGACGAGCAGGTGCGAACCAGCGGTGAAGCCAAGCATGCCGTCTGGTAACTCGACTACACGAAGACCCTCGTGAAGATACCGCGCCGCCAGCGGAAGCACTCCGGATATTGGGTGCTTGCGGTCGCGCTGCAACACCTCGTACGTCAGCGACTGAAGCTGCAGATCCAGAATCTCCCGCCCCTGCGCGAGCGTTCTGTCGAACGAACGTTCCTCTTCCTCAATGTGCCGCACCAGCGTGTCCGCCCGCGGCGTCAGTTCCGGATATCCCGCGTGCATGCACTGAATCACCACGCGCGCCACTTTGCCCAGGAACGGCTCGGTGATGCCCAGTTCGCGGCCGTCGAGGAGCGCCCGGCGCAGCAAGCGCCGCACAACATAGTTGCGGCCTTCGTTTTTCGGCGTCACGCCGTCAGCGATGCAGAACACGCCCGCGCGCGTGTGGTCGGTGATCCGCCGCATGCGCCGTCCGTCTTCGGATTTCGCCTCGTACGTCTTGCCGGCGATGCGCGCGACTTCCTGCACGATCGGGAATAGGTGATCCGTTTCAAAGTTGGTGCTCTTGCCCTGCATCACGCGAGCCATGCGTTCCAGGCCTGCGCCGGTATCGATGTTCTTCTGCGAAAGCGGCTCCAGCTTGCCGCCTTCCAGCCGGTTGAACTGCGTAAACACCAGATTCCAGATTTCGACGTAGCGCGTCGAGTCTTTGCTGTTGGCGACCGGTTCGGGCGTGCCCTGTTCGGGTTTCGTGTCGTAGTAAATCTCGCTGCACGGGCCGCACGGGCCGTTCGGTCCCAGCGACGGCGCATCCGCCGGCCAGAAATTGTCGTGTTCGCCGTATTCATAGATGCGCCACGAACCGTCCGCGTTCTTCAGTTCCGGCGCATAAGTCTGCCACCACTTTTGCGCTTCGGTGTCTTTTTCAATGCCTAGTTTCGGATCGCCGCCGAAGATGGTGACGCTTAATCGGTCCTTCTCCAACCCCAGGCCGCGCACCGGATCAGTGCAGAACTGCCAGGCCCACTCGACCGCTTCCTTCTTGAAGTAATCGCCGAAGGAGAAATTGCCGAGCATTTCAAAGAACGTGTGATGATTGGGCGTGCGGCCGACGTTGTCGATGTCTCCCGTGCGAATGCATTTCTGCACGGTCACCGCGCGCTGCTGCGGATGATCGAGCTTCGCGCGGCCCATGAAGTTCTCTTTGAACTGGTTCATTCCAGCGCCAGTGAAGAGCACGCTCGGATCGTTCTGCGGCACCAGGGAATCCGAGGCGACAGGTTTGTGCCCATGCTGGACAAAGAATTCGATCCAGCGCCTGCGGATTTCGTCAGTCTTCAAGAATTGAGGCATGACAACGTTCCTTTTTGCCACAGAGGTCACAGAGAACACAGAGGAACAGACGTTTCTGGTTTCTAGTTTCCGGTTTTTGGTCCGTCTCTTCTGCTATCGTTACTCAGAGAGACAAGATGAAGCAATTTACGGAAAAATCCAAAATCCGAAACTCGAAATCCGAAAGAAAGGGAAAAACGCTAAGCACCAAACAGCTAACCGAGGCGCACTACTCGGTTGCTGTTTCGCTGTTTTCCTCTTTTCTGTTTCCTTCGAATTTCGAATTTCGAGTTTCGCCGTTTCGTGCCCGCCAGGGACTTGCATCGCACGCGCTGGGGTATATAAGACCGGACTGCTGTTCGTCAGCACCTTGATTGAGACAACTTGGAGCAGTTTGCGGATGCCTGCGGAACAACTGGCGATTACAACAGAGCCCCTGCACGCCCGGTCGGCAACCTATATCCGGCTTGTCGGCGATCTCGACGCGCATACGTTCGAAATCCTGCAGGAGACGCTCACCGAGACCTTTGAAGGCCGCGGATTCCGCGTGATTCTGGACATGACAGACGTCAGCTACATGTCCAGCGCCGGCGCGGGCGTGCTGATCGGCGCGCTGTCCGAGATCGAACAGAACGACGGCAAATTCGTAATCGTCGGACTCCGGCCGTCCGTCGAACAGATTTTCAAAACCCTCGGCATCTTCGACGTCTTCACCGTCGTGAAAACACGCGAATTGGCGATGACGATGCTCTAACTTCAGGGTCCAGGGTCCAGGGTTCAGGAACGGAAATTGTAAAGCATTCCCTGAGACCTTTCCCTTCCTCTGCGGTAAGCAGTTGTTGACCTCAAGCCTCAGGACTCAAGCCTCAAGCCTGAGTTTCGAACGGCGGCTTCTCCGGCAATATCCGGTCCATCTCCCGGATCAGCGCTTCCTGATATTCCCCGGCATACGTCCCAGCCGTCAAGCGCGGCCAGGCTTCCTTCAGAAGGCGCGCCCAACTTGCTTCTTCGTTTCCGGGCAGGATCGGGAAGAACAGAGCGCCATTCGCGCGCGCGGCCCTGTAATCGCCAAACGCATCGCCCACGACCAGAATGTTCGCCGCCGCATACCGCCCGGCGCACGTTCCGCGCAGATGTTCCTCTTTGCTGCCCAGTTCCTGGCCGCAGATAAGGTGAACGTACTTCTCGATCTCGTGCTCGCGCCACTCCCGATTGAGCGCTTCGGTTGGCGTGGCGCTGACGACAATCATGTCGCAGTCGCGGTGAACGGCCTCGAGGAACTCCCGCACGCCCGGAAACGGCGGCACGCCGTAGACCATTTCTTCGACGCGCGCGTTGATCGCTTCCGACCACTCCAGCGTCCGCTTCAGCTCCGGGTCAGCCGTGCGCGCGACGCAGGCTTTCAGAGTGGAGTTGCCCAACGCCTTTTCAGTCGCGATCCACTCTTTTAGCGGCCGTAGTTCCGGAAGTTTATAGCCTCGCGCGCGAGCTTGCGGGCGCTGCGCCAGCAGTTCCAGCGTGCGCACCACGGCGGGGAAGCGGTTGATGCCGCGATATTTCGAATACAGGTTGACGAACTCATGGCATTCGCGCGCGTAGCGGCTGACAGCCTGCAAATCCCACTTCCAGATGGTCACTGGCGCGAAACACTCTTTATGCTTGGTCTCCATGGTATCGAAAACGCAACCGTCCGAGTCAAAACCGATGAAGAAACGTTTCCCGGCTGAGGGCTTAAAGCTGGCGAGCGAAGGGAATTCCGACATAAAGACCTTTCGAAAAGAAGTCCAGTGGTCGAGGCGGCTAGACGTCAATGGTCTGTAATGTGCAGCACATCCCTAGACAGCCGCCGTCCGCCGACTTCTGGACTTCTGGACTTCTGGACTTCTGGACTTTTAGACTTTTAGACCGGCCGTCAGATTTGGCAAACTCTAATCGCTCCTGCCTTTGAAAGAACAGGGCGCGTGGCTATAATACTATGCGCTTGCAGGTCGTGTGACTCGGGAACCTTATTTTGCAGGCGGCGGTTCGACGTCAATCAGGAGGACGCTTTCGTGGTTAGCGCCAGTGGCAAACCTTCCAAGAACGGCTCAAGTCATCCTTTTGCCAAGAAGGATCCCAAACCGACGCGCGCGCGACTGGTCAGCCTGCTCGACCCGCTGGGCCGAAAACGCTACGGCGAAGTCGAGCGTTTCCTGGCGACGGTCACCGGCTCCACCAGCGGCCTCTATTACTACGGCACAAGCTGGGGCTGGGCAGTGCGCTATCTGCTTGGGACCAAGAACACTCTCTGCACTCTGCATCTGCTCCCCAACTCGTTTGAAGCTACCGTTGCGCTCGGCAAGGACATGGACACATTCCTGAAGACCGCTCCCCTCTCCTCCGACCTCAAACGCCGCATCGCTCGCAGCAAACTGCAAGCGGGCAGCCGCTGCGTGCGGCTTCCTATCAGAAACGACAGCGATTACAGCAGCTTCCAGTCCTTGATCGGGTTGAAAGCAGATGCACTGCGGGCCAAGAAACCCGCGAAGGCCGCGAAGGTTGCTATCGCCGCTGATGTTGCGGTTGAGTCTTGAGTCGAGAGTCTGGAGTCTGGAGTCAAGGGCTCGCCACAGGGGGCACAGAGATAATTCTATGCAACTATTTTCTGCGCTTTCCGCGTCCTCTGCGGTAAGCTTTTGACTCAAGACTCAAGACTCCAGACTCAAGACTCCAGACTTCAGACTTCTTCCGGAGGCGAGATGCCCGTTACTCAAGGACTCTTCGTAACCGGCACGGATACTTGCGTCGGCAAGACGCTGGTGACCTGCGCTATCCTGCGAATCCTGCGCGAACTCGCCATTGACGCCATCGGCTTTAAGCCTGTGGCGACCGGAGAAGTCGGCGGCAGTTGGGGCGACGCGGTGGCGCTGCATGAAGCCTGCGGCGGGGCCGAACCGATCGAAAAGATCTGCCCGTTGCGCTTTGCCTTGCCGCTGGCACCGACGATTGCGGCGGCGCGGGAAGGCATCGAGCCCGACATGAATCTGGCTCGTTCGATTCTGGCGCATCTCTGCGTGCGCCACCCGGTGGTCATCGTGGAAGGCATTGGCGGGGTGCTCGTTCCCCTGGATGAAAAGACGCTGGTTGTCGATTTCGCGGCGCAGGTCGGCTTCCCCGTGCTGGTCGTCTGCCGAGCCGGCCTGGGAACGATCAACCATACGCTGCTCACGATTCGCGAAATTGAGCGCTCCAAAATGCGCGTGGCCGGTATCATCATGAACGCGGCCAGCAACGCCGACGCGCCCCTCGTCGCCAGCAACAAGGCAGAGATCGAGCGTATCAGCGGCAGCAAGGTCGTGGCTGTGCTGCCGCATTTGGGGCATGAGCCTGACTCGGGCGAGGCGCCGAGTCCGGCGCTGGTGGCTCGCGCCATCGCTGAATTGGTCCGGCAAGTGGACGTGAAGACGCTGTTGGGAAGCGAAGGGGCGGCGAGCGGCAAAGTTTCGGGCCGTTTTCGCCGGCGCCGCGCAACAGATTAGGGGAAATCAAAAATTCGAAATTAAGAATTCAAAATTGACGTCAAGCCGCGGATGAAGGCCGTGAAGGCCGCATGCGATGAGTCGATTTTTAATTTTTAGTTTTTAATTTTTAATTTGTATGCGCCGCGCCATCATCTCCGACATCCACGCCAATCTGGTCGCGCTCGAAGCGGCATTGGCCGACTGCGAAAGCCAGAAAGTGGACGATATCGTCTGCCTGGGTGATGTCTGCGGATATGGACCGGAGCCTGAGCAGTGCGTGGACACCGTGCGGCAGCGCTGCACCTGGACACTGGCCGGAAATCATGACACCGCGCTGTTCATGAGCGTCGCGGTCGGCTTCAACCGCTTTGCGCGCGAAGCCGTCGAATGGCAGCGCTCCGTGCTGCTGCCGCGCTGGTACAGTCTGCCCGGCACGCGCAACCGCTGGCAATGGTTGGGCAACCTCACCCCGCGGCGCATAGAGGATCTAGTGCTGTACGTGCACGCCTCGCCGCGCGATCCATTGATGGAGTACGTGGAAGAAGGCGACTTTGCCGACATGGGCTTTGGCAGCACGCAGAAAGCTCAGGAACTTTTCCAGGCCGTGGAATGGCTGTGCTTCTGCGGCCACACGCACCGGCCGGGAATCGTCGCGTCGGACTTCGTTTGGTTCAAGCCCAGCGATTTTCCCGAGATGACCTGCGCGCTCAAACCGGGCGTGAAGACCATCGTCAACATTGGATCGGTCGGCCAGCCGCGCGACGGCAACCCGCTGGGCTGCTATGCAATCTACGATACAGAGAAACTCACGATCACGTACCGCCGTGTCGCCTACGACATCCGCCAGGCCCAGGAACGCTTCCGGCGCGTGCCCCGCCTCGACGAACGTCTATGGCGCCGTCTTGAAACAGGCAACTGAATGTTGGTGAGTGGTGATTGGTACTTGGTGTGTGGTGAGGAGGACTGATGCCGATTCCTCGGCCGGAATATCCCCGCCCGCAGTGCGTACGCGCCGATTGGCTGTGCTTGAACGGGCAGTGGGAGTTTGAGATCGACGCAGGTGACAGCGGCTTTGAACGCGGGCTGATGAATCGAGCGCTAAGCGCCTCTATTACGGTGCCGTTTTGTCCGGAGTCCCCCTTGTCCGGCATCGGCAACACGGATTTCCTGAATGCCGTGTGGTACCGGCGCGAAGTGGACATTCCAAAAGAGTGGTCCGGCCGCAGCGTGCTGCTGCATTTTCAGGCGGTCGATTACGACGCCACCGTGTGGGTCAATGGAAAGGAAGTTGGCCGGCATCGCGGCGGATTTACGCCCTTCGCGTGCGATTTGACCGGCGTCGCCGAAGCGGGCTCGACGGCGGTGATCGTCGTTCGCGCCCGCGACAACGCGCGTTTGCCTCAGCCCAAAGGAAAACAGTCGGCGCTCTACGCCAATCACGGCTGCCTGTACACGCGCACCACCGGCATCTGGCAGACCGTCTGGTTGGAACCCGTGGCGGCAACGTACTTGAAGCGTCCGCGCATTACGCCGGACATAGCAGGCAGCCGCTTCATCCTACAGCAGCCGCTCGGGGAAGTCCGCCCATTCACGCCGACGGGCCGCGAGAGCAGTGCCGCCGGTCTGCGGCTGCGCGCCGTGTTGAGCGATTCGGCCGGATCCGTCTGTGCGGCTGAATGCGCGATCGCCGATTTTTCGCCGGTGCTGATCCTGGACATCTCGTCTGCGCGACGCAAGCTTTGGGAACCGGCTAATCCGCATCTTTACGATCTTGCGGTCGAGCTTCTCGACAGCAGCGGCAAGATCGTGGACCGCGTGCAGAGTTACGCCGGCCTGCGTTCTGTCACGATCGAGAATCCCGCGATCAAGATCAACGGGAAGACGATTTTTCAGCGGCTGGTGCTCGATCAAGGCTTCTACCCCGACGGCATTCTTACCGCGCCGACCGACGATGCCCTCAAGCGCGACATCGAACTGTCTCTGGCCGCCGGTTTCAATGGCGCGCGCCTGCATCAGAAAGTGTTCGAGGAGCGCTTCCTGTATTACGCGGACAAGATGGGTTATCTGGTCTGGGGCGAATTTCCCGACTGGGGCTGCGCCGACTTCACGCCGGAATACGACCGCCAGCAGCAGAGTCCCAGTTACATCACGCAGTGGCTGGAGGAAATCGAGCGCGACTATTCGCACCCGGCGCTCATTGGCTGGTGTCCGCTCAATGAAACCTGGCAGCCGAACAATGATCGCATTCTGGTGCTGGACGATGCGACGCGCGGCATGTTCCTGGCGACCAAAGCCATGGATTGCACGCGCCCGGTGCTCGATACCTCCGGCTATTCGCACCGCATCGTCGAAGCCGACGTGTACGATTCGCACGATTACGAACAGAACCCCGAAAAATTCCGCGTAACGCACGCGGGTCTGGCTAACGGCAAACCGTTTGTGAACGGCACGTCCGAGAAGCCGGTTTCCATTCCGTATCGCGGCCAGCCCTATTTCGTCAGCGAATTCGGCGGCATCTGGTGGAACCCCGACGCAAAGCCCGGCGAAGCTTCGTGGGGCTATGGCGAGCGGCCGAAGTCGCTGGCCGAATTCTACGAGCGCTTTGCGAAACTCTGCGCCGTGCTGCTCGATAACCCGCGCGTGTTCGGCTACTGCTACACGCAACTGACCGACGTCTATCAGGAGCAGAACGGAATCTACCGCTTCGACCGCCGTGAGAAGTTCGAGATGAAGCCGATCCGGAAAGCCCAGCAACGGCAGGCCGCGATAGAACGTTAGTTGTCCGTTGTCCGTTGTCCGTGGTCAGTTGTCATTCGTCCCGTGTTGCGGGTTCCAACTGACAACTGACAACTGACAACTGACAACTGACAACGGACCACAGACAACGGATCAACTCCGGCATTTTCGAGCTTCACAAACTTCGTTCTCGCGCTATAAGCCGCTTATTCCGTCAGCGGAGCACACGATGGCGCAGGGCACGGGCACAGGCCATTCGTTAATTCTGGCCGAAGAACTCTTCGGCGCGCAGGACGGTCGTTTCGTGACCGAACTGCGCGAGGTTGCCGCCGCCGGCGCGCTTGCCGGGTTTACCGAACGCTGGAAGAAAGACCCGCGGCCGTGGGCGCGCGCGCAGATACTCGAATACCTCAGCCATCCGCTTAACCGCCCTGGACACCAGCCAGTCGTCAAGCGTTTGTTTAAGCACGCTGAAGCGCACAACGACGATGAACTCATGGCGGCGTTCATGGTGGCCTTCGACACGCTGGTGCGACACTCCGTTCTCTACGAGCACGTTTCGGCCCCGCGCGACAGCTTGCCCGGCGTTCGCAAAGATACCAACCCCGCGGCCGCGCGCGTCCAGGCGCAGGCGCAAGTACGTCGAGCGCGTAAGGGCGGCAGGCTGTTCTCCTATCACACGCGCTATTACCTGCGCCGTCGCGTGTGGCGGTATTTCAGGCGCTTGGCGTTTGCGCGGCCGAAAGAATTCGTTCCGGCCGTGTCGCGCGCGTTGCGCGCATACCGCGATGACGATTTGCTGAAGACGCAGAACATCATGGATAGCTGGTCGCTGCTGCACGCCTGCTACGGAGAAGCGCTGCACTTCACCGCGACGAGCGCAGCACTTCCGCCGGGGCGCACGCTGGGCGAACTGCTTCCGGCGCCGTTCATGTTGAAACTTTGGCAGCAGCCGGAAGCGATGAGCTCGCTGCTGCAGCTTGTGCAAAACGCCGAATCGCGTCTGGTGCGACTGTGGTCGATGCAGCTTCTGCGGCGCGAACACAAGGAGCGGCTTGCGTCTCTCGAAATCGATGCGATCGCGGGTTTGCTCGATCACGCGGACGAAGAAGTGCAGCAGTTCGGCGCCGAAATACTCCAGACCGCCGCCGTGGACAAGCTGCCGATTACGGACTGGCTGCGGCTGCTGAAGACCCGGAATCTGACGGCACTCGACCTGGTCTGCCAGGCGTTCGCGAAGCACGTCAGTCCGGATCGGATCGACCTGGCGCAGTGCGTCGAGATGGCGTGCGCGCGGCAGGCCCCTGTGGCTCGCCTTGGCCTGAATCTTCTAAAGCAACGAACGATTTCAACCCCTGAAGAACGCGCCAAAGTCGCGGCCGTGGCCGACACGCGTTGCGCGTCCCTCGCGGGCGAACTGGCTCAGTGGGCGTTGACGGTCATCGCGCGCGATTCCTATGACCGCGATCTGGTTCTGCGCTTTTTCGACAGCCTGCAGCCCGCCGCACGGGGGCACGCGTGGACGTGGCTGGTGGGGCAGGCTGTCCAGCCTGCCATTGTTGTAGTGCAGCCCAAGCAGGCTGGACAGCCTGCTCCACAGGCCTACAACGACGCAGAGCTTTGGGCGCGCCTGCTCGAAACGCCCTTCGACGATTTGCGGCTGAGCATCATCAACCATCTGGAGCGCCGTGCGACAACTCCTGTCGCCAAGGGGCCGGGTTTCTCGGCCGATGCGCTCGCGCCGCTGTGGTGTTCGGTGCTGCTGGCCATTCATCGCGGCGGCCGGCAGAAAATCAAAGCGGTGCGGCAACTGGGTGAAGCCATTCGCCAGGATCCGGCAAAAGCTGAGGCGTTGCTGCCGATTCTCTCCATCGCGCTGCGTTCGGTGCGCGGTCCTGAAGCGCGCGCGGGCCTGGCGGCGCTGGTCGGAGCCGTCGAGGCGAACCCACAGTTGACGCCGTTGGTGCAGAGCAAAGTTCCGGAATTGCTGATCGAAGCGGAGGTTCAAGCATGAACCTCAACTTTTCCTATTTGGGCCGCAGCGGACTGCAGCAAGACGGAAAATCAGCTTTGCTGAACCTGATGCCGAATCTTTCGCGCGACCAGGTGTCGTTCGACGCGCCGCTGCTCAAACCGCTGCGCTTCCGTGAAGCGATTTCGGCGCTGCACGACGTGGTCATCAGCGATCTGCGCTACAAGCCGCGTGACAAAAGCGCCTATGAGGAGTGGAAGAAATCCGAACGGAAGCGGCAAACGGAATTTCGCGCGCAGGCTTATGAACACGCGAAAGACGAAATTCTGCGGATGCGGGAGCAGCCCGTTGCGCCCGACCTGGAGAAGCAGTTCGAGAAGAACCGGAAGAAATACTGGACCGCGCGGCAGAAGTACGCCGACTACTTGCGCGCGAATGACCCGGAGCTTTGGCGGCTGCTGATGCCGTGCGACCCCATCGTCACCGTAGCCGACGACGTCGTCTTCTTTGAGTGTTTCTCGGCCGACGAATCCAGCTATGGCTGTCTGACCGTTCAACGCGACGGCGGTTTCGGCCACTGCGACAGCGTGAAGACTGGCACCACGAACGTGGATTACTCGTGGGATCTGTTCGACCACTTCCAGTCGTTGCGCACGTATCGCGAAACGCGCCTGCGCGTTGATCCGCATGGGTTCGAAGTCGCGACGAAGGGCAGCGCGGATTATCGCGAGGAAAAAATCGACGTTCCCGACGGCTGGCTGCGCGGGTTCTTCCAGCTTCAGGCCGCGATGGGCCTGCCGATGCGGCGCGTATCGCTTTCGCGCGAAGCCTTCTACAACACACTGGTCTTTTTGCGCCGGCACAAAGCCCACCAGAGTCCGCGGGCGTTGCGCTTTGAACTGCTTCTCGACAAGCCGCCGGTGGTGGTGCTCGAACCGTGGGAGCAGCGCATCGTCTCGCAAGACACACGCTACCAGGGCCCGTCCGGCGAACCGATTCGCGTCTGGGGCAAGCAGCGTCTGCTCTCGCTGGCTCGCGCGCTGCCGCTGATCGAACGCGTCGATGTGTATCTGCTCGGGACCGGCCTGCCGAGTTTCTGGGTGGCCGTGATGGGCGAAATGCGTCTGACGCTTGGCCTGTCCGGGTGGACGACGAACGACTGGACGAAAGGCTCGGCGCTCGAACTGCTCGCGCCGCCGACGGAATTTCCGCGGCGCCTGGTGTACGATCTCGCACGCTTCTTAAAGGAGCGCGGACATGCGACGTTCAAGGAACTTCAGCAAAAAGCCGTGGCCAGCCCAACCGTGACCGCCGCAACGTTGAATTACATGGCGCACTCCGGGCAGATCATTCGTGATCTGTCCGCCGACGTCTTCCGCTGGCGCCAGGCGCTGCCTCGGATAGAAGGCGAAGATGCCGTGATGTTCGCGCCGGAAAACAAAGAACTGGCCGCGTCGAAGGACATCCTGCTGAGCGGGAAAGTGAAAGTAACGTCCCGGCAAGACGTGCCGAACGGCGCGATGCTGATCACCGGCACGGTGGAGGGAAAGGACGTCGAGGCGATCGTGGATGCCGACAAAAACATCAAGCGAGCTAAGTGCATCTGCTCGCATCACTATCAGTTCGGCATCCGCAAAGGCCCGTGCCGGCATCTGCTTGCGTTACGCGCCGTCGCGTTGCGCGGCGAAAACGCAGAGGCTGCGGACTGGTACGAACGGCTGACGCGCTGGGCGCGCAGTTGAACCCTCTCCCCTTGAGGGAGAGGGCCGACGTGAGCCTGGCAGCGCCAGGCGAACGCGGGGTGAGGGGACGATAGAGGAGGAATAGGGGAGGAGCGTTTCGGTCTCTGAGACCATCATGCTGCGGCGTTCCGCCGCGGTTGCGATCGGCTCGTACATGCGACCCCAAGGCCGTTGTTCGTTTGGTGGTCACGCCTACTGGTGTGATTGACCACGAACAACCCGAGGGTTTGCCCAACACCAGTAGGCGTGACCACCTTGGTGAACGTCCTTGGTCCAGGGCAAGAAGTCAGATGGCCGAACGCTCTTCCCTTCTCTTTATAGTGCGGGCGTCTCAGCCGCTTCTCCGTTCTCCCCTTCCCTCGTATGGAAGGGGTCGGGGGTTAGGTTAAATGGGTCTTTTCGACTGGCTGCTTGAAGTCGTCTTCGGGAATCCGCAGAGCCCACCGCGGCCGGTCGTGCGTCCGCAAACGCCTTCGCGTCCGAATCAAGGCCCCGCGATCCGGCCGGGCGCTCGTCCCGTGTCGCCGTCGCAACGGCCGGTGATTGTTGTTACGCCGGCGAAGCCCACGGACTCCGGCGACAGTCCCTTCGCGCCGATCACACGCGGCGACGTCAAGAAGGAGATGGGTAAACTCGGCCGGCCGACGTGGTCCAACCCGTGGTTTGGCCGCCGCGACCTGATTCCGCCGGCGAGCGACAAGCGCACGATGGTCATCGATCGGGCGATGGTAACGGACGGCTTCATCACGCCCGAGGATCTCGTCGAAATCCACAAAGTCGGCGAGGAGATGGAGAAGGTCCGCCCGGATCTCGTTCGCGCCGAACATGAAGCCGGCTTGGCCGTTGAGCGCGCGAAGCAGGACCGCGATGAACTAAAAAAGCAGAAGAAAGCCGAAGCCGCCGAACGAAAACGCAAGCGCGCCGAGCAAATTGCGGAGCGCAAAGCCACCGATATCATCTTCCTTGGTCGCGGCGTCTCGCATGGACTTGCCGACCGGCGCGCGAACGTTGAGAAGCTTCAGCAGGCCGGCCTGCCCGTGCTCGCTCACCCGCAGGACTTGGCGCAAGCCTTCGGCATTTCGATCAAGCGCCTGCGCTGGCTGGCGTTTCATTCCGAAGCCGCAAGCGTCACGCATTACGTCTGTTTCCAGGTGCCCAAGCGAAACGGTAAAGTCCGCACGCTTTCCGCGCCGCACAAGGATCTCGCGCACTGCCAGGAATGGATTCTGCGCAACATTCTTGATCGCACGAAAATGCATCCGGCGGCGCACGGCTTCATTGTCAAACACAGCACGCTGACCAACGCGGTTCCGCATGTCGCTCAAGATGTCGTCGTGAATTCAGACCTGAAAGACTTTTTCCCAACCATTACGTTCCCGCGCGTGCGTGGCATCTTTCAGGGACTGGGTTACTCGCCGGCCGCGGCAACGATCCTGGCGTTGCTCTGCACCGAAGCGCCACGGCGAAAAGTCGAGTTCGATGGGAAGACGTACCACGTCGCGACCGGCCCGCGCGCGCTTCCGCAAGGCGCCTGCACCAGTCCGGCGTTGTCGAACCTGATCGCGTCTCGAATGGATGCGCGCCTCTCGGCGATCGCAGCGAAACTCGGCTGGAACTACTCGCGGTACGCCGACGATCTGACGTTGTCGGCCAAAGGCGAACCCGCCGCGAAAACCGGCTATGTACTCGCGCGCATCCGCCATATCGCTCAGGACGAGGGCTTCGCCGTCAACGAAGAGAAGACGCGCGTGCAACGCCGCAACGTGGCGCAGTCGGTGACGGGCATCGTGGTGAATCAGCGCCCCGGCGTGCCGCGCAAACTGGCCCGCCGCATCCGCGCGATCCTGCATCGCGCCAAGAGGGAGGGCCTCGCCGCGCAGAATCGCGAAGAGCGTCCGAACTTTGACGCGTGGCTGTCCGGAACAATCTCGTACATCGCCATGGTCAATCCGCCGCAGGGGAAAGCGCTGCGGACGATCTACGAGAGCCTAAGGGTGTAGATTCCAGACTCGAGATTCCAGGCTCCAGACTACTTCTCGACGTAACACATCAATTTTTGATTGATCGTATCGGCATAGAGCTTCAGCGTTCCCGCACGCGAGGCTTCTTTCGCGTCGAAAACGCGGATGACGCTGGCCCAGCGGCCGGCGCCCGGGAGCATGCGTTCGAGCATGTTCTGCGAGCGTTCGAAGTACTCGTTATTCAGATAGTTGTCGCGATGATCGGGGAACAGGGCGACGTAGAGAATGTCCGTCTCGATCAGATCGCTGAAGAAGTGCGTGCCGAGCGAAACATCGGGCACCAGGTCGTCGCGCATGGCGACAATTTCGCAGAGGACAGAGACGGCGCGGATCTCACGGAATGAGACGGGAACGCCGAGCGCGACGGTGCTGGTGCCCCAGCGGCCGGGGCCGAGCAGCATCTGCTTGAGTCCGCGGCCTTGCGGCGTGATCTGGCCGATAATGCGCGCCAGGTCATAGCGATCTTTATCCGGCAGCTTGGAGTACGCCGAGGGAACGATGTAGATCAAGCGGTCGAGCGTCATGATGCGGCTCGGACCGATCACGGCGCCGTGAGCTTCCATCACCAGATCCTGTCGCGCTATTGCATTGACCGGCGGCGGAACGGTGCCCTGGCCGCGGATCTGCAGGGGACGGCACTGCAGCAGGTTGATGCGGTAGCGGCCGTCTTTCATGAAGTTCAGCGCGAATTCGATGTCCACCGGACAGCCGTAGGCTTCATGCAGAATCTGAAGCATCTCGCGCATGTCGCTCGCGAAAGGGGTCTCCGTCAGCAGGCCATCGAACGTCGGAACCCACGGGAAGAAGTCTTCGAGGTGCCGTTCCTCGGCCATGCGGGCCATTTCTTCATCGCGGGAGGCGAAGACTTCCAGCGGCAGGCCGCGGCAGCGGCGCGCGACGTCCACGAAGTCGCGCGAATCGAGCGAGTTGGTTTCGAGATCCAGCACGTCCACGCGGCGCTGAGCGTACCGGCGCACTTTGTCGAAGTCCGCTTCCGGCCGCCGGGCGGGTGCGTTGAGCGCCACCACCCGCGTGTAATCGTCATCGGCTCGATCGACGGCGCGCGTGCCCAGGCCGAAAACGATGCGCAGCATGCCGGCCTTCGGGTCGATGTTGCGGCTCCACACGTACGGGTTGAACGAAAAACCCACGCCGGCGGCCTGCGGGAAGAACAGGCTGCCGTACTGCACGCCGGAGACGCGCTGAATCAGCAGAGCCATCTGTTCGTCGCGGTCGAGCACGCCGCGTTCGGCGCGGTAGGTCAACGCTTCTTCGCTCATGCTGCTGGCGTAGATCGTGCGCACGGCGGCGAGCAACTGTTCGAGGCGGATGTGCTTCGGGCCTTGGTTGGCGCAGAAGACGCTCTCGTATTTGCCGGCGAAAGCGTTGCCGAAATTGTCTTCCAACAGGCTGCTGGAACGCACGATGATCGGCGAGAGGCCGAAGTAATCGAGCACCGACTGGAAGCGATCCTTCATGAATTCGGGGAAGGTTCCCATGAGGATGCGCTGGCGCGCTTCGTCGGCGCCTTCCAGAAACGTGTCCGGATTCTTCTGTTTGCGGCGCAGGCGCCAGCAGTGATTGTGCACCAGGAACGTGTAGAAGACTTCGGAGCCGACGAAGAACGAGTCGTGCGGTTCGAGCAACTCGTTCCAGCGCGGGGCGGTCTTGCGCAGGATCGCTCGCGCCAGCAGCATGCCCACCGATTTCCCGCCGATCAGGCCGGAACTGACCATGCGTTTCTTGATGTCGATGACTTCGGAAAGCGTCAGATACTTTTCGCAGATTGCCAACAGATTTGGTTCCTGCGTGACGGCCGCGCGCAGCGAACTCTTGAACATCTCATCCACGCGCGCCTGCGGCAAATCGCCCCGCTTGAACAAGGCGAGAGTTTCTTCGGCCTGCAGGAACAGCCGATTCCAGCTACCAGGCCGGACACTGGCCAGATCAAGGCCGGACCACGGCGCGGTCGTGAGCACCTCGGAGATCACGTTGCTTTCGGTCAGTGGAACGAAGTCGTTGCCTTCCCAGACGTGGAGCATGTGCATCGACGGGGAGTACCGGTCTTTAACTTTGTGCGGATGGACGTAGAGCTTGCCTTGGCAGCGGTAGACATCGATGAGGATCTGCGTTGTTTCGGCGATGGGCGAAGCTGCGTGGAACGAATGATAGTTCTTCAGCAGGGCGTAATACGCCACGGTTTGCAGAGCAAACAGATGCGGGCAGATGACCATGTAGAAGTTGCCGAGCATGCGGTCGCTGTACTGGTCGATGGACAATTCAGAGAGCGCGTCAAAAACATAGCACGCGCCCTGGCCCACGTTCTCGATTACGTTGTAAGTTTGAGTAATGAAATTCTCGAAGCCTTCTTCGGGATGCAGGTGGTGGACTTCGACGTGTTCGTTTTCCTGAATCAACGGCGGATGCTTGGCGTAGCGGAAATAAATCAGCCGCTTGCCCTTTGCGATCGCCCACGCGCAGTACGGCCGCACAAATGGGACGTAGTCGTCGATCGTATCGACCTGCCAGACCACGTTGTCGCCTGGACGCAGTCCTTGCAGAACGCGGTCGAGGCCGGTCAGTCCTGTGCTTAGATGCGCCTTGTCGAACGACATGCTTTCACCTCAGAAAATAGTCCCGGTGGTGATTATCGGCACGACGCATGGGATTACGAATGAATGCGGAGGCACGCATGTGATCGCGCCGTTCGTTTGGCGCGGTCTCATGCGTGCTATGGGAGCGTGAACTGCACGCTTGAGTTCGCGCAAACGAACGCGCGAACACAAGCGTGCCACAGATTACACGATTCCCTGATCCAGCATCGCGTCGGCGACTTTCTTGAAGCCGGCGATGTTGGCGCCCTTGACGTAGTTGCAGAACTTGCCGTCCTGGCCGTAGGTCACGCACTGCTTGTGGATCGCGATCATGATTTCATGCAGGCGCTTATCGACTTCCTCGCGGGGCCAGGCCAGTTTCATGCCGTTCTGCGACATTTCCAGGCCGCTGGTTGCCACGCCGCCGGCGTTGGCCGCTTTGCCCGGACCGTAGAGGATCTTATGTTCCAGGAAGATGTCCACGCCGTCGGGGGTCGTCGGCATGTTGGCGCCTTCGGCGACCAGTTTGACGCCATTTTTGACGAGGTTCTGGGCGTCCTTGCCGTTGATTTCATTCTGCGTGGCGCTGGGGAAGGCGCAATCGGCCTTGATGTCCCAGAGCGGATTGCTGGAGGCGCCGTCAGCGACAGGCTTGTAGGTGCAGTTGAACTTGTCGGCGTATTCCTTGATGCGGCCACGGCGAACGTTCTTAAGCTCCAGGATAAATTCAAGTTTCTTCGCGTCGATGCCAGCCGGATCGTAGATCATGCCGGCCGAATCGGAGAGCGTCACGGCCTTGGCGCCGAGCTGGTTCAGCTTTTCGACGGTGTACTGCGCGACGTTGCCGGAACCGGAGACCAGGCAGACCTTGCCCTTCATGCTTTCGCCGCGGGTCTTGAGCATTTCTTCGGCGAAATAAACCGCGCCGTAGCCGGTGGCTTCTGGACGAATCAATGAACCGCCCCAGTTGAGGCCCTTGCCGGTCAGCACGCCGGTGAACTCATTGCGGAGTTTCTTGTACTGGCCATACAGGAAGCCGATTTCGCGGCCGCCCACGCCGATGTCGCCGGCCGGGACGTCCGTTTCCGGTCCGATATGCCGGAACAGTTCGTTCATGAAGCTCTGGCAGAAGCGCATCACTTCGGCGTCGCTCTTGCCCTTCGGGTCGAAGTCGGTGCCGCCCTTGGCGCCGCCCATCGGCAGGGTGGTTAGAGCGTTCTTGAAGATCTGTTCGAAGCCGAGGAACTTGATGATGCTCAGCGTGACCGACGGATGGAAGCGCAGGCCGCCCTTGTAGGGACCGATGGCGCTGTTGAACTGAATGCGGTAGCCGCGGTTGACGTGCACTTCGCCGTTGTCGTCCTGCCACGCGACGCGGAACTGCAGCATGCGTTCGGGTTCGACGATCCGTTCGAGGATCTTGGCTTTGGCGTACTGCTTGTTCTTGGCGACGAAGTCCGAAACGCTTTCGACGACTTCGCCAACGGCCTGGCGGAATTCCTTCTGTCCCGGATCTCGTGCAACGAGATCATCCACATTGATCGACATGGTTGAGCCCTTTCTGACCATGTGCAAGCGGGTCGCATCGGGTTAGCGAACGAAACCGGCAAGCGATGCAACCCGGAAGGCCGATTCCGCACTGATAGTTGTGAACCGCCCGATTCATAACGCGCATTGGTGAAATGACAAGACCGAAATAATAGAAATATGAATACAGAGCGTTATAGTAGCATTAGTGATACTAATATGGTCATTTAGCCATTGGAACTGTCAGGTTACAAAGCCTTGTTTACAACGGAGTAACAACAGCAACGTCAGGAGCCGTCGGAAAGGCGCGTTGTTGGCGCGAGCCAGGACGTTCATGCCGCGTTTGTTTGCGATTTTCTGTTCGAGGCGGCGGCATGGACGATTTTCCCTGCCAGAAAGCGAGGTTTTGCGCGTTGTCAACTTAGCGGAAGCGCGTACTGTTGAGAACGTTCCAGGGCCAGGGTGCGGCGGCCTTGGTTTCTGCGACAATAGAAGGAGCCTTTCATGAGCGGATGGCGCAGCGCACTGGTTCTTACTGTCATCGGCCTGTCGGTCCTGACGGGTTGCGGAAGCACGCCGCCGCCGCCGCCCAGCGCTGCAAAGGAAATCGAAGAGGCGGAGCGATGCATCTCCGCAGCGCGTTCAAAGGAAACGATGGGCGAGATCGAGATGGCGATGCTGGAGTACAACAACGCGCGCGAAGTCATTTCAAAAGCCAAAGGCTTCGCAGAAGGCTCCGAGGCGAACAAACTCAGCGACATGGAAATGGACGTGCGCAGGCGCCTGTCCGATCTCGAAGTGAAGCAGATGACGAAGCCGGAGGAGAAGCCCAAGCCAAAGACCAAGGCCGTTGCCGCCAGCGAAGACCCCGAGGAGAAGAAGAAGCGCGAGCTGGACGCGGAGGAGAAGAAGCGCCTGGCCAAGGAAGCGCAGCAGAAGGCCGATCTGGCGGCGAAGTTCAACGTCAGCGCGCAATCGGCGCTGAAATCTCAAGGCAAGAAAGCCAAGGACAAAGACGACGATGACGTCGCCGCGCCCGCCAAAGGCGCGGAGAAGAAGGATGGGGAAGCAGGTACCGCGGAAGGAGATGCTCCCAAGGCCAAAGTGAAGAAGTTCGTCGGACCGTATCCTGAAGTGGACGAGAAGAGCCCCGAGGTCGAGGTTCTCAAGATGACGATCGCGAAGAGCAAGTTCGCGATCGCTTATTTCCAACTCTACAACAACAAAGAAGCCGGCAAGCGCATCATGAATGTCGCCGTCTATTTCAAGAACGCCAATGGGCAGGAGATGATCGCGCCCGGTGCCGTCGGCGTTTTTCAGTATGACGGCTTCAAGGCCGATGCCGCCAATCCCACCGAACAGAGCTGCCCGGCGGTGACGGCCGGTTCGCACCAGATCACCGGACTGGAAGGCCTGCGACTGGTCGCCGTGGGTGAACATCAGCGCGCCGTGGATATCAAGAGCGTGGGCGTGCTGGTGGTCTATGACGACGGCACGAAGGTTTCGGGCGCCGGCCCGGCGGCGGGGCCAGACGGGTTGCCGGACAAAATGAAAACGCTCTTGAAGTAGTCCGTGGTCCGTGGTCCGTTGAAGTTCTGGTCCCATAAGCCACGAACCACTCACCACTCTACCACTCCACCACTCACAGGTGCCGACAGGAACCTCTGCGGCTCCACCCACCCGTGTTCATCTTGTTCCCAGGTTTGCTTTGAGACGTAGCCGCAAATCCACGTCGAGGGCTTCCACACCGCGTATGGACCTTTTGCCGTGTGAATCTCAAGCACGGTCTGCTTTGCGTCGGATTGAAGGACTTTCCCGCGATAGCGCGTGCCTTGCCAGCGCACGTCGAGGATGCTGCCGGGGCGGGGCGTCTGCCAATATGGTCCTTTATGGATGGCGAAATGCACGTGCGCGGCGTAGCCGCCGTTTTCCCACGTGAAGCTGCGGCCGATGGCGCCGATCTTCTGTCCGGCCGTGACAATCTGGCCGGGCACAACGCAGACGAAGGGACTTAGGTGCGCATAGAGCGAACAGAAGAATTCACCGCCAGTAGCGCCGGCCTCCGCGCCGGTAACATGCTCAATAGCGACCAGACAGCCCCACGTTGGCGTGCAACTTACCTGCCGCACCATTCCGTCAGCGATTGAGACGACGGTGCGATGATCGCGATTCCACTGCACGTCATCGCCGACGTGGAACATGCCGCCGAAGCCATCGGGTGAGTCTTCCATGTCGCGGCCGTACGACGTGCGCGTTGGATCGAAGAAATGGCGCAGCGGTGGCACGAAGCGCGTTGCCTGCGGAGCGTTGAATGATCCGGAGTGCTCGCAATTCGGGCTGAACAGATCCGTCGGAACGCCAAACAGCCGGGCCTGCAATTTCATCCGCGCGCAACGCTGCTCGATGAACTCCTGCGGCGGATTTTGCCCGCGATACGCAAAGTGCGGCTCGAACGGCTCAGCATGCGCATAAGCTGCGAATGTCTCAGCCTCGCCCTTTCCCCCCGTCCCCCCGTCTCCCCGTCCCCCCGTCGGCTCCGCCTGCAATGGAGCGCTCGTCCTGCTGTCGCGCCGCAGGATGGCCTCGCGCGCGGCACGCAGCGACGCGGCGGCCCACGTTTCAGTTTCGGCGGCGAGAGCGGCGTCGATCGCCGCAAGCTGTGCGGGGGCGCCGTGCCACGTCAGGTATTCGGCGGCAAGGTCGCGCACGTGCGGCGTTTCGTGCCGGAGCAACTCGGCAACGCTCTGGCGCGTTTCATCGCTCCGCGCGTTCTGGTGGATCAGGCTGACGATCGCGCCCAACGCCGCCTCATGACTGCCTTCGCGTGAGATGCGCAGTGTGGCGGGCGTCAGTTCTGGCGCGTAGTACCGCGGAAGATATTTCCAGAGTGCATCCCAAAGCTCCGGGCGCTCGATGCAGCTCCGCATGCGCTCAAGGTCAGGGCGCTCGCATTCGGCATGTTCCAGCGCCCACGCGGCAACGGCGGGCTGGGAGTCGTCAATAAGCGGCTCGCACTCATGGGCCAGCGCGAGCATGCCGCAGTTCTTGGCGAGCAGCATCGCGGCCATGTTGCGCAAAGGTTCGCTGTCGTGCTTCAGCAGGTCGGCGACGTGCTGGCGTGCCTGATCCGTCCAACCGTGCTGAAGCGCGTACAGAATGATCTGTTTGCGCGCATCATCGGCTTGAGCAAGCAATTCGATTAACCGAGGAGTCGCGAGCGGGCCGTAACTTTTTAGGGCTTCAGTGTGCTCCTTAATGTAATGGCCGCGCTGCACGTCTTCAACGATGAGCGAGACGATGTCGCCGAATCGCGATGGTTCACCTGCGGGATCAAGGTGGATATTGGCGTCAGGAATCACAGCGGCATCCTTAACGGATTGTTGATTCTGGCGACATCATGCCTGAACGCCGTTGAAGTACAAGAATGTAGTGCACGCTTGGGCCGGGAAAACATTCCCGGAGTGGGTTTCAGGACACTGACACCGAACCGCACGTGGCGATTTGCCATGCTTCTCGTGCAGAATTGCCAACGTTTTAAGAACGGGCGAGCATACAGGGACACTTAACTTCCGATTTTCCGAAATGGGGCCTTTTGGCAAACGGTCCGGTGTTTGAGAGGCAAGGCCAACAATCGGAGGGTGTTCATGATCATCATTTACTGTGGGAACTGTGGCACGTTATTGGGACAGTGCAAACGCAACATCGACCGGCTGTGCAAACAATGCTGTTCGGCAACGCCAAGGGCGCGACCGCTCCTGCGCGACAGCGGACGCTTGCCAATCGCGTTCCTTCCCTCCTCCGAAGCGCTAACCGATGCACTAAGATGCGTCGTCAAGACAAAGCAAGGTCTTGACCGGCACCCCGCCCGCTCGCTAGACTACGCCAATTGATGACGGGGGCGGAATCTTCGCCCAACGTGACGACATATAGCACCGTGTAACGAAACCCCAAGGAGGAGGATTTATGGCGTTAGTGAAGGTTGGCGAGGCGGCTCCGGATTTTGTCCTGAAAACTCAGGATGACAAAGAGTGGAGTCTAGCGGCTCAGCGCGGCAAAACCGTTGTGCTGCTCTGGTATCCGCTGGACTGGAGTCCCACGTGTGAAAAGGAGAACTGCGCGATCAGCCAGGACCGCAGTCTCTACGGCCCGGATCGCGTGGTTGTGGGCATCAGCCGCGACAGCACTTGGAGCCACAAAGCGTTTAAGGCTGAACGGAAGATTGGGCACGACCTGCTGGCCGACCCGATGCTGGAGGTATCCAAGAAGTACGGCATGGAGCACCCCAAAGTGCCATTCATCAGCCAGCGCGGGACAATCATCGTGGACAAGGCCGGCAAGGTAGCGTTCGTGCAGGTGCAGGAAAAGACGCCCGAGCCACGCGACATGAAGGCTGTGCGGGACGCCCTCGCGCGCGCATAACGGACTAGGGTTCAGGGTTCGGGGTTCAGGGTTCAGGGAAGGCTCCTAATGTCGTTTCTTGATCCTGAACCCTATACCCTGTTGTTCGCTGTGTCCTCCATGGCTAGATTAGAGCACCGATGCCTTGCCTGAATCTCCGCTATCACGCTTTGCTTCGCGAAAAAACGAGCTGCGCCGGCGAAACGCTGTCTCTGCCGGGCGCGGAGGCGCGCGTGGCGGACGTGCGTGCGGCATTTGCGGAAAAATATCCGTCAGCGGCGCGGCTGGCGCCGCTGCTGCATTTCGCGGTTAATAACCAGATCGTTGGCGCGGATGCGGTCGTGCGCGATCATGACACGATTGACCTGATGCCGCCATTTGGCGGCGGGTGAGGCTATGCCGGACTGCGCGGGCGATCCGATCGATGTTCAACTGACTCACGAGCCCATCTTGCCGGCGCAGGTCGAATCCCGCGCGGAGGACCGCGCGGCCGGAGCCATCGTCACGTTCACCGGCGTGACGCGCGAATGCCACTTGGGGAAAACGGTTCAATTTCTGGAGTACGAGGCGCATGAGTTCCTGGCACGGCAGGGACTGCGCGAGCTTGCCGCTGACGCGCAGCGGAGATTCGCTCTTTGCCGCGTCTGCATCGTGCACCGTCTGGGGCGGCTCGAAGTGGGCGAAGTGAGCGTGTGCATCGCCGTCAGCAGCGCGCACCGCGCGGCGGCTTTCGAGGCCTGCCGGTTCCTGATCGACTCCTTGAAAACAACGGTGCCAATCTTCAAGAAAGAGCACTATACTGACGGCAGTTCGCCCGAATGGGTGGGACCGGATGGTGCGCCGGTAACCGGCGCGCTGGACGGGGAGACGGGGAGACGGGAAGAAACAGCGGCGCGAGGAGACGGAACCGCAGCGTTGAGGCAAGAGCTTCATGCGAACCGCAAGGCTGTTCAATCCGCAATCCGCCATCCCAAATCCGCAATCGTATTGAGGGGGTCTGAAATGCCTTCGCACTTCAGCGTACACAAGCTGCATAACGGTTTGACGGTCGCGATCGAATTCATGCCGCACACGGTCTCGACGGCTCTGGGCTTTCTGGTGCAAACCGGCGCGCGCTATGAAGAGCAGCGGTACGACGGGGTGTCGCACTTTCTGGAGCACATGCTGTTCAAAGGCACGGCGAAACGCACTTGGCTGGATATCAACCGTGAATTTGACGAAATGGGCGCGCGCTACAACGCCTATACCGGATGGGAAGAGACCTGCTATTACGCGTGGGTACTGAATGATCAGACGCCGCGGGCCATGGACCTGCTCAGCGACATGCTGGCGCCGAAGCTTTCAGAAAGCGAGTTCAACACAGAGAAGAAAGTCATTCTTGAAGAGATCGCGCGTTACCGGGACATGCCCGAGCACGTCGCCTTCGAAGAGGCCATGAAGATCGCCTTTCATGGGGGTCGCCTGGCCAGCAACATTCTGGGTTCTCAGGATTCGATTGGCCGCCTGACGCGTGACGAGATGCACCAGTATTTCCAGCGGCGTTATGTTCCATCCAACATAACGCTGGTCGCTTGCGGCAAGGTCGATGAAGCCGCTTTGCTGAGCCAAGTCGAACAGCTCTGGGGCAGCCGCAGCGGGCCGCGCATCGATAACGCTCCGCAGCCGCCGGATTTCCAAAGCGGAACGAAGACGGTCGTGCGAAAAGATCTGGTGCGGCAACACACGGTGTTGTTGTGGCCGGCGCTGGCGATCGCCGATCGACGCAGCCTGGCGGCGATGCTGCTGGCCAATGTTCTTGGCGACGACATGAACTCACGGATTTACTGGTCGCTGCGGCACACTGGGTTGGCGGAAGACGCCGAGGCGTCCTATTGGGGCTTCAGCGACACGGGGCTGATTGCCGCTCACGTGTCCTGCGACCCGGCTCACTATGGAAAGGTGATGTCCATTCTTCGCACTGAAGCGGGCAAGCTGAAGAAGGGAATTCAGGAGGAGGAGTTACAGCGGGCGAAGAACCGCGCGCGCACGTCGCTGGTGTTCCACGCGGAGACACCCTTCAACCGTTTCCGGCAGCTCATGCACCAGTGGTCCATGCGCCGCGAGTTGCTCACGACCGAGGAGATGCTGGCTCGCGTCGCCGAAGTTACGCTCGACGATCTTTACGCGTTGCTTGAGAAATTCCCGCTGGATGGCGAAGGAGCGTCGGCAACCCTGGGGCCGGCGGCGAAGACGGCGACCGCTTTAAGCGCGAAGCTCGCACCCCGCGCACAGCCAAAGCGGAAACCGAATCCCAAGCCCAAACCAAAGCCGAAGCCAAAGGCGAAACCCAGCCTGCGAGCGGCGAAGAAGGCGAAGAGCAAGAGGGGATAGATCCTTCGTCGCGTACAGCCCGGCCCGCTGGGCCGGCCGCTCCTTGACGGTCGCGGTCCTGATTGCACTGCGCCGCCGGCCGCACGGGCAGCCAAAAGCAAACAGAGGCTGCCCGTGGCACACCTCGACTACGGCGCTTTCAGCGTGGCGCCGGTGTTCTGTTTGGCGGAAAGCTTCGCGTTCACATCCAGGACGTACGCCTGCTGCAGCATTCCGACGATCACCGGGACGACCATTGTGCCGGTCTTGGTGGCATTCGCCACACCCAAGCCGCCGGCCAGGGATGCGTTCTTCAGTTGCAGAGTCAGCTTGACGGGTCCGCCGGCGAAGGATTTACCTCTTGCGGGCTTCTTGAAGCTGAATTTTGCACCGGTGGCCTGACCTTTTGAGTTGAACGCATAGGTCTTGATCGACTTTGCAACATAGAAGCCCAGTGAGAGGTTCGCGGGCGTGAATCCCGCGGGCGCGTTCAACGTAACCATGAGCGTCAGGCTATCGCTTTGTTGTTTCTTGAAGTTGAGCTTCGCCTGCATCTTGCTGAGTGTCATTGGCAGAGCCGGCTTATTCACCGGCCAGGGAGAGATAGGGAAACTGTTCGGATCGAACGGATTGGTTCCGTTTTCGACCTCGATGTAGTCGGGCACGCCGTCGCCGTCGGAGTCCAGGCCGGCCGTGATCTGTCCGCCATTGTTGCCGCCGCCGTTGTTGCCTCCTCCGCCCGTGCCACCGCCGGTACCTCCACCGGTGCCGCCGCCGGTGCTGCCCGATGGAGTCACGGTAATGTTGGCGTTGTCGAAGTTGCTGTCGCCGGTCGAGGAGGTCACGACGAGCTGAATCTGAAGCACGGTCGTTTGCGAGATGGTCGGCGCGGTGAAGGTGAAGGTAGCCGTGCTTGCGCCCTGGCCGTCGGCGATGGCCGGCCCAGAAAGTTGTGTCCATGCATACGTCAGGTTGAGGCCCGTGGAAGTGCTGCCGTCCATCTTCACCTGAGTGCCTTCCATGACTACTTGATCGCCGCCGGCATGCGCCACCACGGCCGGCGCTCGATCGCACTGGAAAATATCCTGAGCGGCGTTGGTGTCGCCAGGGACGAGGTTCGATGCGCGGCTGTCGTAGGCGATGAAGCGTCCATCCGAGGAAACGTGCGCCTCGCCTTTGAAGACGGCCGAGCCGGAGATCTGCTGACTGCCGCTGGGTCCGTTTCCGGGCGTGCCGTCGGCCGCTCGCGAAATCATGGCGATGCTGCCGTCGCTGGAATCGTAGATGAACTGATCGCTTACGCCGTTGGTGTCGTCTGAAACCAGGTTTGACGCGGCGCTGCCGAAGGCAACGAAGTGCCCGGTCGCCGACGCGGTGGCCTGTGCGCAGTCGCCGTTGCCGTTGGTGATGCGTGTGAGCGCGCCGGTTCCCAGCCGGACCATGTAGATATTGGCGAAGTCCGCACTGGTGCCGGCGGTGAAATTGGTCGCGAAGCTGGTGAAGACGGCCGTGCTGCCGTCGCGTGAAAGGCTGCCGAAGGTGCTGTTACCGTTGCCTTCCTGGCCGGTTGACGTGGCCGAGAGCAGCGTTGTGGTCCCGGCCGAACGGTTGCGAATGAAGACGTCCTGAACGCCATTGGTCGCGCCGGGGACGACACCGAGCGTGGTCGAATCGACCGTAAAGGTAATCAGATTTCCGTCGTCCGTGATGGATGTCGGTTCGTTACGGCCGCCGGCCGTGCCCGTAATCTGAGCGCCGGCGCTGGTCAGCGTGACGCGCTCGATGGTGCCGTTGGTGCGATCGACGACGAAGCCGTCGGACATGCCATTGGTGTCGCCGGGGACCAGGTTGCTGGCCTGGCTTTCAAAGAGCACGAAGCGGCCATCGCCCGTGATACGCGACTGGTAACTCGGCCCGTTGCCTTGTCCGCCGCCGGCGGGGACAGAGATGCGAGTCGTGGTGCCGGCGACGCGGTCGCGCAGAAAAATATCGTCGAAGGCGTTGGTATCGTTGGGCACCAGATCGGTCGAGGTGCTGGTAAAGGTCACGTAGCGGCCATCGCTGGAAACGTGCGCCTGGTAGGAGATACCATTGCCAGGAGCTCCGGAGGTGTTCATTGAAATCAACTCGATCGTCTGCGACTGCATGTCGCGCAGGAAAACCTGATGTCCGGTGGTGGGGGAGGAGAGCAAATTTGTCGCGACGGTTTCAAAAACGATAAAGCGTCCGTCGGGAGTCATGTCCGGCGCCGAACTGTCGCCGTTGCCGATGACCCCGTTGTCCGTGGCGGCTCGCGAGACGAGCTTGTTTCCCACAGCAGCTATGGCGTCTGAAACGAACACGACAGATAAGAGCACGATGAGATGTAAAACAAATCCGCAACGCTTCGAGCACAATATTCCCAATGGCGACTGCATAGCAGGCCCCCTTTCGCGACGCGAATGCGAAGCAAAGTAAGGGCCGGACGGGGTGACGAGTGACGGGTGAAGGGGCTCCAGACTCCAGACTTACGCTAGTTCCCTTTGGCCATGGGCACTTCGATGGTGGCGGAGCCATCGACTTCGATCACGAACGAGCCTTCTTTCTGCAACTTGTAGTTGGAGCGATGTTCGCGCTTGCCATTGACGGTCATCTCCAGAGCCGACGCGCCCGACGCGCCTTCGATGATCTGGATCACGATCTGGCACTTGTCGCCCGTGAGCGAAATGGAACGCTCGAGCGAAGGGCGATACGCGTTGGTTGAAGAGGAGAAGTACGAGTTCGTCGGGGTGTACATCTTGGCGTTGCCGCCGTCTACAAGGAAGCCAAAGCCGGTGCCATAGTACGACGAAGAATACTCCGAGTCTTTGGTGTTGCGGACCATCACTTTGACTTTGCCCGCACCCTTGCCGACGATCACCTGCATGGCGCCGCTGGTCTTCGTGGCTTCGAGCTTTCCGTCAGCCACCTCGTAACCTTTCTCCTTTACCTTCTTCCATGTGCCGGTGATCTTGTCCCAGCCGTCGGCTTTCAGCGCCCGTTCGACATCTAGCGGCACATTGTTCACGACCTCCTTCTTCGGCGTGCGCCGGTAGGGCACGGGACCGTCCTCATCGTCAACGCTGCGCTTTGGCGTGCTAGCCGTCGCCTTCGGCTCCGGCTTGTGGGTCGGCGGCATCTTTTCCGGCGGAACGTAATCGGCCAGATTCAACGAGGTCACCCGGTCGGTCACCGATTCCATCGTAAAGCTGTCGCTCGATTTCTTGGTCGCCGCCGCCAATTCTTGCGCGTAGTCCGTCATCAACGAAGAAAGACGCGCAGCGTAAGGATTCAGCCGCTTGATCCGCGCGTCGGCGTCGGAACGTTTTGAGGCAAATGCGGGCGTGGCAGCTTCCTGCCGGGCCAGCTCGCGGCTGGCTCGAACAAAGAAATCGGCAGCGGCCACCAGGCTGCCGTCTTTTTCATAGATCTTGCCAAGTTCATAGAGCGCTTCGGGACAGTTCTCGTCGTTCGCGAGGGCCTTGAAGCAGATGTCGCGCGCTTTCTCGCTTTTCCCGTCGCCGGCAAGTTTGGCTGCAGCTTGAGCCATTGCCGCGGCGACAATGCGGTCCTCGGCTGCCACGAACGAGCACGCAATCGCCAAGACCAGCACGAAGCAGTTAACCGTACGCATAACTCCCCTTTCCATCACCCACCCAGCACGATTCGCCAAATACCACTCACCAAGTACCACTCACCCAACACCAACACCCATTCTAGTGCGAAAGAATAGTCATCTTCATACAGGCGTAACGGAGCATGGACGCCTGTTTTTCGAGCGTGCTGACCTCCGGCGTAATCAGTTTTTCCGCATCGATACGCAAGAAAAGCTGTTCGCAGCGAATGAACTCCTCGAGCGCGCTGGCGACGTTCTTCTGGTTGCCTTCCGAACCGGGCGTGGCGTTTTTGTAGAACTCCTTGCCCTTGGCGAAGGTGTCCTTCAAGGCTTGCACCAGACCGGCCTTGGCGACTTTCTTCGCGTCTTCGGTCGCGGTTTTCTCGATGGCATCGACATCCACGGCCGGCGCTTGCACGACGACCGGCGCAGTGGAGACGCTGCCGGAGGACGGCGGCGGCTTGGTCGCGGTGGCTTTCTTTGCCTTGGCGGCCTGCTCCTTCAGTTGCTTCTTGGCTTCGGCGACCTGCGCGTCGATGTTCTTGGGCGGGGCGAAATTGTTGGCCAGAAGCTGCTCGGCTTCCTTCGCGGCGGCGGTGCCTCCGTGCTTGGAAACAATGTCCTGAGCCATCTTGGTGGCGTCATCGAATTTGCCGATGCCCACGTCATAGAACACTTCGGCCAGCATCGCTCCAGCAAGGCGCGCTTTGATCGGATCGCCGCGGGCGGCGAGTGCTTTTTCTGCTTTGTCGAGACCTTCTTTGGCTTTTTCGTGTGTGGGTTTGAGCGCCACGATGGAGGCGTATGCCGAGCGCGCGGTTTCGAGTTGCTCGTTTTCGAGCGCTTCATCGGCCAGCGGCAAGAGCTTGTCGATCAGCTTGTTGTCGGCGGCGGTCAACGCGACAGCTCCGCCGCCAAGTTTTTCGGCGGCCGCTTGAGCTTTGCTGGCCAAGGCGTTGTCCTTCTCCTTCTTGGCCAGTTCGGCGGCCGTCTGGTAGTTTTTGAATGCGTCCTTGGACTGGCGCAACTGTTCCTGGATTTGCGCGAGCTTGAAATAGACGGCCGGGCAGGTGGAGTCTTCGCCCAGGGCGCGCTTGCACATATCCGCGGCTTTGGCGTTTTCACCGGCCGTGACCAGAGCTTCCGCGCCGGTCAGGAACGCCATCGCTTTGTCGCGATCACCTTTTTCACCTGCTTGAGCGCAGCCCAGCAGCAGCGCCGCTACAACCAGAAGAGCATTCAGTCGACACATCGTTTGCGATTCTCCTGCCTTTCCAAAGTCTTATGGCCACATATATTAACACCGCTTCAGCCCTGTAGAACAACCCCAGCAAAGCGTCTTCAACTTGTCAGGCCGATGGCAACAAGTGGTTAGACGCGATTGGACGCGAAAAGATTCGTAAATTCTCTGTAAAACTGCACGAGTGCAGTTTCCGGCCGATAGCTAATGCTTTGGCGCGCGAAGGTTTTTACCCCATCCGCTCCAGCATTTCTTGTTGCACCTGATACTGCACCGGCTTGCCTGCAAAGAACGCCTGCAATTCGCGGAATGCTTGCGCGCCGAGGTAAAGTCGAGCTCGCCCAATGGAACCGGTGATGTGCGGCGTCAGCGTCAAATTCGGGCAAGTGTAAAGCGGGCTGCCGGGCGGCGGTGGTTCGGGATCGGTGACGTCCAGGAACGCCCAGATGCGTTTCTTGCTGAGTTCCTGAACCAGAGCCTGTTCGTCCACGCACGAACCGCGCGCGGTGTTGATGAACGTCGCGCCGTCTTTCATCATGGCGAGGCGCTGGGCGTTGACCATGTGCTTCGTCGCCGGAATGCTCGGCGCATGGCAGCTCACCACATCGCTGCGCTGGAACAATTCGTCGAGCTCCACCTTTTCGGCGTTCAATGCGCGAGCCTGTTCTGCACTGACGAAGGGATCGTAGAGGAGTGCTTTGATGTCGAAGTGCGGCAGAAGTTTCAGCACGTGGCGGCCAACATGGCTGGCGGCGATGACGCCGACGGTGCAGCCGCGCGGGTCGTCGGCTTTGCGGTGAATGCCTTCGGGATTCGACCACTGGCCGGACTTTACGATCGGCGCCAGTTCCATGATGTTTTTGCGGCCGATGATGATCAGCGCGAGCGTTGCGTGCGCGACATCGATGGCGATTTGCGCGGCGGCGCTGGTCACGACGATTCCGCGTTCGAACAGCGCGGGGCTGACGAAGGCTTTCACGCTGCCGGCCGAATGCGCCACGATGCGCAGCCGGGGCGCTCCGGCCAGCACCTCGGCGCTCAAACACGGGCTGCCCCAACCGGTCATGCAGCCGTCGGCATTGCGGAGAAGCTGGGCAGCCTGCTCCGGCGTGACCTTGCCTTCAGCTTCGGGCGAAAGCAGTGTGAAGGCATCACGCATCTGGGCGCGCAGTTCCGGGCTGATGACCTGGCGTTGGACGTCCAGGCTGAAGGTCAGAGCGACAGTGGGTTTCATGTCTTTCCTCTTGTTATTCTAAGTTTTAACAAGCTTAGCCACACAGGATGGCGCGTCAAGCGTGACAGGTGAAACGGCAAAACTTCTTTGCCAGGACCAAGGATGCTCACCTAGGTGGCCATGGCAGTGGTTAATTGGAAGGGACGAAACGAAGCGGAACCCCTGGAAGGCGCGTCGCCTAAAGATGAATGAAAGCTCCGAACGGGGCGACCGACGGTAAACTTCATCTCCTCACACGGAACGTATACCTGTCCAAATCTGCACCTATGCAGCCTTCTCAGTCACACATCGATCTTCGAGAATCCCACCCGCGTCAAAGTAGGGGCGCCGTCAGCATCCGCAATCTTGTAAGCACTCCGTCGGCCACCCTACTTCCCGCTGATGCGCTTGACCGCCTCCTTCGCCGCCTCGCGAACCTTCGCGTCGGGGTCTTTCTCCGCAAGCTCCTTCAGTTGCGGCAAGGCCGCCGCAGCGGCTGGCCCAAGGCGTCCCAGAGCACTGGCCGCAGCTTTTCGTCTTTGGATAACGGCTTCCGCGGAGTCGGGCGTCGCGGCGACCGCCTGCTGCAGTTCCTTCAGCAGGTTCTGCAGCACCGGCGCGCCTTTCGCGCCGGCCCGGCCAACAGCCGCGCCAACTTCGTCGGCAACTTTCTCGTTTGTCAGCGCCTCTGCTACTCGGCTGATGATGTACTCGTGGATCTTCTCGCGCGAACTCAGGTCCGCAAGCTCCAGCGGCACTTCGTCCGGCGCCACGCCGGCATCGGCCAGATCCAGCAGCGTGTTTACCGCGCGCGCCACGTTCTGTCCCGCGTTGAGGAGCCCCACCGCGGCCATGCCGCGGAGCGCTTTGTCGTTCTCCTCCAAAGCCCCCAGCACCGTCTTTTGCCATGCCTGTGAAGGCTGCTGGCCTGGCTCCCGCAACGACAGCGAGAGCAGCAACAAAAATCGCGTGGTTCGATTGGCGCCGGGGTAAAGTTCGCACGCCTTGGCCTCCGCTTCAGGGATGTAGAGGCACATCTGCCCGAGCATAAACGCGCTGAGCCCCTTTAACTGAACCAACGGTTTGGGCTGGTCTTTATTCTCGGCGTCCGGATGAAAATCCTTCCGAAGCTCCCCCACGTCTTTGCCTTGAAAGCGAGCCATGGCGGCGATGCCTTCATCTTCCGTGCGCACGCCGAAAAGTGCTGCGAGCTCCGGTACGTCAGCCACGTTGTAACGCCTGTAAGTTCGCCATGACTTGGTGGCCGCCTCGCCCTTCGTCTGAATCCACTCCCGGATCTTCTCCGGGGGCTCTGTCAGCATCGGCACGGTGCCTTCTTTGCCCTTCAATTTGCCGGAACTGATCTCTTGCTTGATCGCTTGCGCGTCCAGCCTTCGCATCGCCAGAAACGTGTTGTCCTTCAGCGTGTACGGGACCAGAACATAGCGCTTCTCCGGCTTCTCCAATTCCAGGCATAGCGAGCGCATCCCCGCGCCATCCGAACAAAACGCTTCGAATGCTTTGGCGTCTGCCCGTGAAGACTTCTCATCCAGACGGCATCCGCCCGGACAGCCGGGGCGAGGATCGCGCGTAATCTCAAAGATGGCAGGCAGTAACGGGGTGTCGAAAATCCGAAACTCCAAATCGTACCATATTCCGGCCAGCTTCTCGTCAAACTGGCTAAGCTTCGGGTCGAACACCGGCTCCCGCGACGACACGCTGTCGTCTTCGCACGAAGTCGCCACGACCAGCAGCACGCACGCCGCCAGCACGCGCACCGTCGCAATAGGGAACCGCCGTTGAGTGCTCATAAACTCCCCCTTTCCGCCCAAGAGTTACTACTAGCGCCCCCCTTTAGCCATTAGTTTCTACACATGTCTTCGCAAGGTTCTCGCTGGTCTGTCCCGTAGGGACCAGATGAATCTAGCCCAGCACTTCAGTGCACTTCAGTGCTGGGTATCTGGCGCCCTTCTGACCCCAGTCCCGTTAGGGACGGCTGGCGCAAGCGGGCCACGCGCTCAGCCGTCCCTATCGGACTCACATCAAGAAGACCGCTCAGCCACCCAGCACTTTAGTACTGGGCTGGGCTATTTTCACAGCGTCCCTGCTGGGACGAACATCTGTAGAAACGAATGGCTAAAGCCGGGGCGAGTGATCCGTATTGAACGCTTGCGGATTCTGAATTTACATCTGTGCCTGTGTCGAAGTCGTGCGCTGTTCATTTCACGGACGGAATAACCGATTTCAATATTTCCCGCCCAACTTCCTTCCCATTCACATTCAGCAAACATTCCGGCGAACTCGCCGCCGCTTCTCCGCCGTCGCGCACTTTGCGTTCGCTCTTCGTCGGATTGACGACGAGTTGCATCGTCCCTGCGCTCAGTTCAAGGATGTCCGCACCGGGTTTCGCGTGGACCGGCACCTCGCCGAAGCTCTTCCGGAACGCGCCGAAACTCTCATCGGTGATGCCTTCCGCTGCGCGAACAAAAAACGCCACCGTCCCGCGGCCTTCCGGCGCTTTCTCCGAAAGCACCCACGTCAAACGCGTTGCATTCTGCTTCACGCCGTCGTTGATCCAGTGCAGAGGCGCTTCTTTCCCGCTGCAATCAGTGGCCATCACGGGCCGCAGGCCGACGGCAACATCTTCAAACTGCAGAAAGATCGGTTTTCCTGTTGGAACCAACGTCTCCTTGCCCTCGGCCGGCTTGGTTGCGAGTTCCTCACCAAACCAAACCTTCAGTTCTGCAGGCAGCACCAGATGCGCCAGCATCTTGTCGAACTCCACATCGATGTTGCCGGATTTCTTCTTCGCCGTGTTGTCCGACGCAATCAGCAGTACGTCGGCGCCGCGCTGCACGCTCGTCAAGAACGGCGTGAGGTGGTGCGACTTCATGTGCCCGCCGCCGGTGACGGCTTTGTTCACGCCGTACGGATCGCCGCGGCCATCCATGACGAAATTCATCACCACCATCTTCGGCCCGCCGGCAAAGTTGATCGTGAACGATTTGTCTTCGGGACAATAGCACGCGCCCGCCGACCCGACGGCCATTTTCTTGCCCATGTAATGCACGGACGTTTCCCACGCCTTGTCACCCCAGCGCTGACAGATCGTGCGCGGCAGTTCCTTGGCGAATTGTGTGAGCAGTTCGGCCGG
This sequence comes from Planctomycetota bacterium, assembly GCA_036504595.1. Classification (GTDB taxonomy): domain Bacteria; phylum Planctomycetota; class SZUA-567; order H5-PLA8; family H5-PLA8; genus DASXUX01. The sequence continues at coordinate 264,196 of DASXUX010000109.1, forward strand.
CGGCGCCAGATAGGCGTAGGTGCGGAAGACGTTGTTGTCCTTGGCCGAACCGCTCACGAGTCCCAGCGGCCGCAGATGCACATCCAACATGCCGTGGCCGGTGAGATAGTCATAATCGCGGCTGTGCGCGCCGCCGAGGCGCTCGCACGGCGCAAACCAGTTGGCAGCGATGTCCGTCCAGAGATAGCGCAGCGCCGTCTGCACTTTCGCCTTCGCCTGTTCATTTTTCGTGAACTTCGCCGTGAGATTGAGGCAATCCAGGTCCGTTCCATAGTAGGTCGTCGTGACATATTCGTGGATGCCATTTTTCCAGGTGTAGTTCAGCCACTCGTCCAGCGCCGCATAACCCTCTTTGGCAACGTCCGGACGTTCGGTGTTTTCGCCGATCAGGATCAGGTTCTGAACGTGCATCAGAAAAATGTTCGTGTAGCCCGGCTTCACGCCGCGGCGCTTGACCCCTTCCATCCCGAAGCGGATCAGTTCGTCCAGTTTCTCGCGCCCAGCCGCCGATAGCCCGTCCTTGTGAAACATCCAGATGAGGATGCCTTGCTGCATGCAAAACTCGGCCGCATTCAGATCGTCCGGGCCTTTGTCTTTCCAGTACCACTTGAAGTTGCCGTAAGTGCGGTTCTTGGGCTCGCGGTCCTGCATTTGAGTGGCCAGGTCGAGCACTTCGTCGATGCGCTCCGGGTGCCACTTCGCCGCCGCCGCATTCAGAGCGAAGCCGAACAGATCGCGGCAGCCCAGGTTGGGCTTGAGCTCCTTGATCCCCTTGTACCACTTCTCCAGCCACGCCGAGACCTCCGCGTCGCCCTCCGCCGCGCTGGCCGCGAACGCCAGAGCCATCAATGAAAGAACAAAGACCGAGAAAGTTCGCATGAATCCTCCATCGTGTTGTTACTTGCCCCGAATGGGGCAACACGTCAATAGCCAGGGGTGGAGCGAAGCGCAACCCCTGGGCAACGGCCCCCCGCGAGTGTAAGCCCTGGAAGGGCGCCCGAAACGTCGGCTACGGCTTCTGCAACCCCAACCGCTCCACCTTCGCCGCAAATTCGTCCCGTTCGCGATCCGTGGCCCTTTCGGCCAGCGGCTTGTGCTCTCGAATGGCTTCCACTTCCAGAGCCGTCAGGTTCATGCAGCCCACCTGGAAATCTTCGAACGCTTCGAACGTGTACGGTGCCAGCGGCGCGCACAGGTCGTGAGCGGCTTGAGCGAAATCGCGGATCTCCTTCTGCGCGTGCGGGTCCATGCGCAGGCCCAAAAAGCCCAGCAGATTGCGCAGGTCGATCTCCCAATACCATTCGGTGTACGTCGAAAGCGGCAGGTTGATTCGCGCCACTTCGCGCCCGATCCCCGCCTGCTCATGCTTCTGGTACTGCTCAAACGCCTCTGCGGCGAACTCGCGCGTGTAGTTGATGAATGCCTCGGCGGTTTCGACCTCAACCATTCCCTCGGAGCCCTGCTTGTTGTTCTTGGACTGCTTGCGGACGTTCTGCACGTCCGGCACAAAGAACCGGTCTTTGGGCTGCTTGTAACGCATGGAGTATTCATTTATTGAAGCGGTGCGGTGGCGGATGAGCTGCCGCGCGACAAAGATCGGCAGCGACATGTAGAACTTCACATCCACCATTTCGAACGGTGTGCCGTGATGATGCCGCATCAGGTAGCGGATCAGCCCGCGGTTCGTCGCCTCGCTGGCCTTCTTCGCATCGCTGCCGTACGAAACACGAGCGGCCTGGCAGACGGCGTGATCAAAGCTCTCGCCCGCCTCGACCAGCCGCGGCATGCAGTCCACCAGTCGCACGATGCCATGTTCGCCGACGCGAATTTCGCGCTTTTGTCCCTCTAGAATATCGATCATCAGCCAGCTCCTTGAAAATCTGAAGTCTGGAGTCTAAGAGTCTGGAGTCTGGAGTCTAGAGTTCTTGCCGGATTTGGGCTTTGCTGTTGACTCCAGACTCGCAGACTCCAGACTCTAGGCTCGACGTTTTGAAAATCTGAAGTCTTGCGGATTTAGCCTCTGCTGTTGACTCCAGACTCCCAGACTCCAGACTCTAGACTCATCATGCAAATGTCTTGGCCGAACATCCTGACGCTTTTCCGATTGGGCTCTGCGCCCATTTTTCTGGCGCTGTTTATTGGCTCGGGACGCGACGGTTTTCTGGACGGAATGTTGACGTCGCAGCAAGGACTGTGGGCGTGCCTGGTCGTTGCCTCGCTCAGTGAACTATCCGATGTCCTCGATGGTTACCTCGCGCGGAAGCTCAACCAGGTCAGCAACTTCGGCAAGCTGCTGGACCCCTACGCCGACTCCACGTTTCGCTTGAGCTGCTACTTCGCATTCGCCAGCCACGCACACGGGAAGTGGATTCCCCTCTGGATGGTGATGATCTTGTTCTACCGCGATCTGCTGGTCACGGTGATCCGCACCTTTGGCGTAGAACGCGGCGTCTTCGTGCATGCGCGGTCGAGCGGCAAGATTAAAGCCATAGCGCAGGGCACCGTGGTTTTCATCACGCTGGCCGTGGCGATTCACTTCGGTGAAGAGTACGTCTCGTATCAGTCCGCGCTCCCCCGTTCGGAAGTTAGCTCTCTGGCCCGCACGCTGATGTGGGTGGTCACCGCCGTGACGTTCTGGTCTGCCATCGACTACCTGTGGGGCAACAAGCACCTCTTCAGCCCCCAGAATTCAGTCGGCCCGCAAAGTTAGGTAGGTAGCGCCGGCCTCCGTACCGGCCGGAAAGTGGTGGTCTGGTCGTCTGGTCGACTTCAGCCACCAGTCGCAGTCTTAAACACCAGTCACCTGTCCACCCAGCCACCAGTCCTGTTGCTTTTTGACCACTCTGTGCGAACATGGACTCACGTGCTCGTTTTGACTCTCTCACCCCTGTTGGGTTTTGCCTATGTCGCCCAAAGATATCGCTTCTGGCAAGCCATTTGTACCGACCGAAGCCAGCACCGAGGCACCGAATGTCATGCTCCGGACATCGTCACGTTCCCCTGCGCCCTTGGAGCGCACTCCGCCGGAACCCACGCCGCGGAAGGTGGATGTCGTTTCGCTGGCGCCCATCAGTGAAGCCATGGGCGAAGACAAATCGCCCAAGGAAATCCTGCAGCTTATTCTGAAAGCCGCCTTCAGCACCACCCGCGCGACCTCCGCAAGCCTGATGCTGATCGACGGCGAAACCGGCACGCTGAGAGTCGAAGTCGCCGAAGGCTTCAAAAGCAAGCGCATCTTCAACACCGCGCTGAAGGTCGGTCAGGGCGTCACGGGGTGGGTCGCTGAAACGGGCGTGCCGCTGCGTTTGGGCAACGTCCACAAGGATCCCCGTTACGTGCGCGTGCAGGAAGACCTGCGCAGCGAACTGGCCGTGCCGCTGAAGATCCGCGGACGCGTCATCGGTGTGATCTCTGTCGATTCGACGCGGCTCAATCATTTCACGACCGAGGACGAAGCGCTGCTTTCGTCCCTCGCGGCTCATTCCGCTCGTGTGATTCATACCACCCGGCTCTATGAGGAGACCCGCCGGCGCGCCGATGAACTGGAGTTGCTCAGCGAGGTCAGCCGGGGCCTTAACAGCACGCTGGATTTGCGAGCCGTGCTGGCTCAGGCCGTCGAACAAACCGCGCGCGTCTGCCGCGCCGAAGTGGTCTCCGTCTTCTTGAGCAGCGAGGACACGACGGCGCTCGAAATGGCCGCTTGCTACGGCGGGTCCGATCAATACCGTCTGCAGCCCGCGGTGCTGCTGGGCGGTTCGTTGCTCGGAAATGTCATCGACGGGGGCAAGGCGGCGATCTACGCCAACGTCCACGCGGCCAACAAGGGTAAGGACTTCTTTATCGATCCCCGCGTCAGTTCCCTGCTGGCCGTGCCACTGATCTCCAAAGGCAAGCCCCTGGGGATCCTGTGCGTTTACGGAGCGAAGGGCCGTATCTTCGATTCGAATGACGAACGCCTGCTGACCAGCCTGGCGCGCTCCGCGGCTCTGGCCATCGAAAACGCGCGCGCGCACCGGCGCATGCTGGCGGCCGAGGAGCAGCTCCGCGCCGCGGAAAAATGCTCGATGCTGGGCGAACTGGCCGCGGGCCTGGCGCACGAAATCCGCAATCCGCTCACCAGCATCAAAATGCTATTTGCGTCGCTCTGCAGAACGCAGCAGCTTCCTGAAGAATCGGCGCAAGACGCCGAGATGATCCAAAAGCAGATCGGACGGCTGGAGACCATCGTTGACGGTTTTCTGGCCAGCGCGCGGTCGCAGGCCGCCACGGTCCAATTCAAAGCGCTGGATCTGAATGCCACCGTGGACGAATCGATGCTTCTGCTGGCCTCCTCGGCCAGCGAAGGCACGCGGCTGAACATCGAGGTTCCCGAAGGCGAACTGCTGGTGCGCGGCGACAGCACCCAGCTTTCGCAGATCATCTACAACCTGGTGCTCAACGCGATTCAGGCCGTGGACAAGCGCGGGCGGATCAACGTCTCGACGGGCCGCGGCAACGGTGACGGCAAATCCGATGCAGTGTTCTTTCAAGTGAGCGATGACGGCCCCGGAATTTCCGAACAGGTTCGCGCCAAGCTGTTCCAGCCGTTCGTGACAACGAAAAAAAGCGGCGTGGGTCTGGGGCTGTCCATCGTCAAGCGCCTGGTGGAGTCGCACGAGGGGAAGCTGGAGGTCATTTCGCCATTGCCGGATCTCGGCCGCGGTGCGTGCTTCCGGGTCACCCTGCCGGCCATTTCAGCAGGAAGCGGCAGTAAGCAGTCAGAACCGCGACCGTAAGGGAGCGGCGCTCCGGTCCCCTCTCCCCCGCGAGGGGTAGCGCCGGCCTCCGTGCCGGTCGGGTGAGGGGGCGGAGCAGCGAAGGGCAAGGAGGCCGGGACGAAGATGCAAAGAATACTGATCATCGACGACGACGAGGGCGTCTGTTACTCACTCGCGCGGCTCTTGTCCAACGACGACCGCCGCGTGACCGCAGTCCAGACGCCTGACGCCGGCTTCGAAGCTCTGCGCGGCGAAGATCCCGACCTGGTGCTGCTGGACGTCAAAATCCCTGGCGCCGACGGCCTGGAACTGCTGCGCAGCATTCGCCGGCAACGCCCGCGCCAACTGGTCGTCATGATGACGGCTCACGGCACCACCGAGACGGCTATCGAGGCGATGAAGCACGGCGCGTACGACTACCTGATGAAACCGTTCGACACCGAAGTGCTCAACGGCGTTGTGGTGCGTGCTCTGGATAACGCGCGCTTGAACAAACGCGTCTTGGCCAGCCCCGGAAACCCGCTGGAACGCAAGCAGACGCCGGGCGAACGTGCCGCGGCAGCCGACCGGATCATCGGCCAATCGCCGGCAATGCACGAAGTCTGCAAGAAGATCGGGCAGGTCGCTCCGCGCGAAGTTCCGGTGCTGATCCGCGGCGAGTCCGGGACCGGAAAGGAGCTGATCGCTCGCGCGCTGTGGCAACATTCCAAGCGTTCGGGGAAGGCGTTCCTGGCGGTCAACTGTGCGGCGATCCCAGAGACGTTGCTGGAAGGCGAACTGTTCGGGCACGAGAAGGGCTCATTCACCGGCGCTGAAAGCCGCAAGCTGGGCAAGTTCGAACAAGCCGACGAAGGCACGCTGTTCCTGGATGAAGTTGGCGATATGAGTATCGCCACGCAAGCCAAGATCCTGCGCGTGCTGCAAAGCAGCACGTTTGAGCGCGTTGGCGGGTCCGAAACGATCAAGGTCGATGTGCGCGTCGTCGCCGCGACGCACCAGAATCTGGAGCGGCTGGTCAAGGAAGGTAAATTTCGCGAGGACTTGTACTACCGGCTGCGCGTGATGGAGATCACGCTGCCGTCGCTTCGTGAACGACGCCAGGACATTCCGGAATTGGTACGCTATTTCGTGAACCGTCACCGTGAGGCGCTGCTCAGCGAAGCCACGGATGTCTCTCCGGCGGCTTTGGACGCCTTGCAGACCCAGGACTGGCCGGGCAATATTCGGCAGCTTGAGAACGTGATCCGTCGCGCTCTGGTGCTCTGCAACGGCAGCATTATCAACACCGATCACCTGGATTTTGGCCCCGACAGTGCCCATAGCGAACTGGGCGCCGTGGGCGGAGGCGGCCACGCCGCGCCGGCAACTTCGGCCAACCCGCCCGTGATCGCTGCGCCTGTAAATGGCGCGGACGATCTGGACAAGCTGGTCGAACGCCTGTTGAGCAGCGGCCGGACCGCGTTGATCGAGGACATGGAGCGCCTATTGATCGGCCGCGCGCTGGAGAAGTTGAACGGCAATCAACTCCAGACCGCCAAGCTGCTGGGCATCACGCGCAACACGCTGCGCAGCCGGATCGAGAAGTACGGTCTGCGTCCGAAGGTGAAGGTGATGTAGGGGTTGACTACTGGCACCACGCCGGGTGTTCCTTCAGCAACAGCGTGAGCTGGTCCGCAGGCACCGGTTTCGAATACAGGAAGCCTTGGACATGGCGGCAGCGGAGCGTCTTCAAGAGATCTTGCTGCTCTTTTGTTTCCACGCCTTCGGCCACGGAGTCCATTTTCAGATTCTCAGCCAGGGACACGATCGTGCGGACGATCTCAGTGTTGCTGTTGGCTTTGTCCATCGCGCTGACGAACGAGCGGTCGATCTTCAGCACGTCGATCGGGAACCGGTGCAGATAACTGAGCGACGAATAGCCCGTGCCGAAATCGTCGAGCACCAGATGGACCTGCAAATCCTTCAGGCGTTGGAGCACCGACGAGACCGCTTCGCCGTACTCCATCAACACGCTTTCGGTGAGCTCCAGCTTTAGCGAGCCCGGTGCGAGCCCCGTTTCCTCGATCGTCTTCCTGACCAACGCGACCAGGTTGGGCTGCACGAACATCTTGCTGGAGAGATTCACGTTGACGTATGAAAGCCCATTGCACGCGCCGCTCCGCTTCCAGGTGTTCATCTGCCGGCATGCTTCGCGCAACACCCACCAGCTCAACGGTATGATCAGCCGGTTCTCTTCGGCCAGCGGGATGAACTCCATCGGAGGAATCAGCTTGCCGCCCGGTTTTTGCCAGCGGATCAGCGCTTCCACGCCCACGAGCTTGCCGGTATCCAGCGCAACGATCGGCTGGTAGTGCAGCACGAACTCCTGGCGTTCCAGCGCCCGGCGCAGGTCGCCTTCCAATTGGAGTACCGAAACTGCTTTGGCGTGCATGCCGGGCTGGAAAACCAGGCAGCGCTTGTCCAGCTCCTTGGCGCGGCGCATCGCCGTGTCGGCATCGCGCAGCATTTCTTCCGCGTGTCCGTAGCTGGGATGGTTCAACACAATGCCCATGCTGCATTGAATGAAAACTTCCTGCGAACCGATCAGGAACTGGCGCACCAGTTCCTGCTGCAGGCGCGCGGCTTCGCCTTCGACGCTCAGGTTGCTCTCCGTGTGCTCCAGCAGGATCGCGAACTCCGCACCGCCCAGCCGGGCCACCGTGTCGCCGGCCCGCAGCGCTTGAGTCAAGCGATGCGAAATGTCCATTAGCAGCCGGTCGCCGAACTTGTGCCCCAGGCTGTCGTTCACCACGTCGAATCGGTTGATCGCCAGGAACACGACGCCGAAGCGCGACTCGGCTGCGCGCGCGCTGCGCTGCATCGCCTGCTTCACGCGATCGATGAACAGCGCGCGATTCGGCAGCCCGGTCAGGATGTCGTAGAACGCATCGTGCCGCACTTGCAGCTCAGCGGCTTTTCGCGAGGTAATGTCGGTCTGCGAACCGACCATGCGCGACGGGGTCTTCCCGGAGTCTACAACGGCCATGCCCCGGCTGAGCATCCAGCGGTACGTGCCGTCTTTGTGCAGGATGCGGTACTCTTTTTCCAGATGGGCGCTGTCGCCGGACAGGTGCGCTGCGATCTCCGCGCGCAAGGCCTCCAGATCCTCCGGATGCACGCGCTTGAACCACTCGTCGGGGCTGGTGCCGATCTCGTCCGGCGTGCGGCCGATCATGGCTTTCCAGCGCGGCGAGAAGTAGATTTCCTGCGCGCGCAGGTTCCAATCCCACAGCCCATCGTTGGCGCCTTTTGCCGCCAGCGCATATCGCTCTTCGCTTTCGCGCAGCGCAGCTTCCTGGCGATGGCGCTCCGTGACATCCCGCGCGATACACAGCATCAGCTTTCGGCCGCCCAGTTCCAGCAGACCGTTGCGCGTTTCGACCGGGAACTTGCTGCGGTCTTTGCGCAGATAGACATCTTGCAGAAGCACGGCTCGCCCAGGTTCCACCTGCGCCCACACATGCCCCAACGCCTGAGGGTTGAACTCGGCGACGATGTCCCGCAATGTCAGGCCCAACAATTCCTCGCGCGAATAGCCGAGCTGCTCGCAAGCCGCTTCATTGACCATCACCACGCGGCCGTCGCTGTCGTAGAGATACAGCGCGTCCATGTGTTCGATCAACTTCTTCATCCGCTCGCCGCCTTCGCGCAGAGCGTCTTCCGCCTTGCGCCGTTCGACGACTTCGCTTTGCAGCTTGACGTTGGTGCGGGACAGCTCCTCGGTGCGCTGGCGCACGCGGTCCTCAAGCTGCGCGTGCGCGGCGCGGAGGGCTTGGACCGCGCGCCGGTACTTGAGAATCGCTCGGACGCGGGCTGCTAGAAGCGTGAAGTTGAGCGGCTGGACGATGTAGTCGCTGCCGCCGCATTCAAACGCGCGGACCTGCAGCGCCTCCACCGGATCACCCATCAGGATGACAGGGATCAGGTGCAACACTGGATCTGCTCGCATCTTTGTGCAGATTTCGAAGCCGGATGGATCCCGTACCGAGACTTGGCAGATGACCAGATCCACCTCTTCATTGCGGGCCATCACCAAAGGGCTCTGCCCTGGACCGATCACCAACACATTGTGCAGTTGCTGTTCAAGACAGTGTGTGACTTGGCCGAGGGAGGACTCCTCGCCTATAAGCAGGAGCGTGCCCGGACGCTCAAACGTCTGCGTTCGGACTGAATCACTAGACAACATAGCCATAATGACGCTCTCTGCGCCAACGATGCGGCAAGTTAGCGTTTTTTGCAGCACATCGTGCCGTTCCCGGGAACTGCGCGTGGTGCATACAAAACCTGGGCCGCAAAAAGGTGCAAAAAAGTATTTCTGTGCACCTTTTGAAGAAAAACGCCAACCTCCGTTGACCAAACGACTTACATGCCTAGCCTGGAGCCTGTGTTATCGAAGTCAAGGAAACTACTACCATAGCGTGCTGCACAATGCAAACGAAAATAGGAAGAATTGACTAGCGAGCATTTCTCACTGCTTGCGGCGTGTTATGGGCGTCTTGCCCCTGCGCACGGGTTGGAAGCCCGGGGTGCGGTGAGAAATGACGTCTACGCTTCGGGGCTGGAATCGCTAGCCTGCACCGTCGAACCGCTGGGATTGATGATACGGCGCGTGACCGATTTGCCCCGAATGGATGTCCTTTTGGGTGTCTTCTCCGGAGTGGCTAGAGGCAACCGCTGCTTGGGCTTGGCCGGCCGATTTCCATGCTCTTCGGCTTCTTTGCGCTCCTGCCGGCGCGCCTCCCGTTCGCGTTCTTCGCGCTCGTCTTTCTGCTGCAGGAAGATCTGGAGCTTGCGAAGCGCCTGGTTTTCAATCTGCCGTACACGTTCGCGTGTCAGACCGATCCGCTCGCCAATCTTCTCGAGCGTGCAGGGTTCCGTCTCTCCCAGGTTCTCGTTCGACGAAAGCCCATAGCGCAATTCGATAATATTGCGCTCGCGTTCGGTCAGCGCCAAATCCAGCGCTGAAAGAAGCGCTTCGCGGTCGTACTCCCCCGGCAACCCAGTTTGTTCCACCCGGCCGGGCAGATCAAGGTCAAAGACATCCTCGCCATCGCCGCTGCGGCCGACGGGGGCAGAGGCGCTGAGCGCCTGCCGGACAATCGCGATCTTGCTCGGTGAAAGCTTTAGAACTTTGCCGATCTCATCCGGCGTGGGATCGCGCCCAAGTTTCTGCGCCAATGTGGAAGTTGCCCGTTTCCATCGGGTGAGCACCTCGATCATATAAGCGGGAACGCGAACGGACTTAACCTTGTTAATGAGAGCCCGACGGATGGTTTGTTTGATCCACCACGAGGCGTATGTCGAGAACTTGCAGCCTTGGTCTGGGGAAAAACGCCCCACCGCCTTCAACAGGCCCAGATTCCCTTCCTCGATCAAGTCGAGGAAAGACATGCCGCGTTCATTATAGTTCTTGGCAATGCTCACGACGAGCCGCAGGTTCGAGCGGATCATGCGGTCGCGTGCTTCCGTGTCGCCTTGAGCGATTCGGTGAGCCAACTCCCGCTCTTCCTCGATCGTGAGCAGTTTGTATCTGCTGATCTCGGAAAGGTATAGTTCAACTTCTGCGTCGCTGCCAGCCGTGGCGGTAACCCTTTATGCAGAACCCGCATCCAGCACGGACGAACGAGTCAGCAATATAGCTGCCACAGGTCTGTCTGCAACAGCGCAGCCGGAGATTTCGAATTTGCGGAAAATCTCTGTGCCCCTCAGTTGTTCCTTGACACCAAAAACCGGAGTGATAGACAGTTGCCAACACGAATACCTCAGGGGGGTTACGTGAGCCTCCGGGACATGTCAGTCCAACGGACGGCAATGCGTGCTGGATGATGGGAGAACAGCAGTGACTAAGAATGATATGGTGATTGAGATTGCCAAGAAGACCAACGTTGAGCAGCAGAAGGTCAAGCAGATAGTGCAGTTAACACTCGACAGTATCGTTGACATCCTCACCTCGGAGAAACGCATCGAATTGCGCAACTTCGGCGTTTTTGAGGTCCGCACGCGAAAAGCACGCAAGGCGCGTAATCCCCGCACCGGGGCCGAGGTCATGGTGCCGAGCAAGCAAGTCGTTACGTTCAAAGCCGGTAAGATCATGGAAGAACGCATCGAAACCGCACCGGTTCCCGCACAGCCGGAGCCCGCACACGGCGCCGGAACCACTGTCAGCTCCCAATAAACTATCCTTTTTGCCCTAATAAAAAATGTTGCAGATCGGCTAATCAGCGGGCGTCTTAACGACGCCCGTGTTTGCCATTGAGCCCCGCCGCTAAACCGGTTACGTTTATGTGGCAGCGGGCTGTTCTGCATTTAGAAACTTAACGGAAAGTGCGAATCCACTTTGAGCACTCCAGCGTCTAAACCCTCGGCAGCCGGTAGTCGCGACACTCCTGTTGCGGGTGCCGGGACGGCCAGCGATGAAGACTTGGTTGTTCGTGCTGCTGCGGGAGATGGAGACGCTTTTGAAATCCTCGTCTCCCGCTACCAGGACCGCGTGTTCAACACGCTGACGCGCTTGTGCGGTTCGGGTGAAGAAGCGGAGGATCTGGCGCAGGAGACGTTCATGAAGGCGTACCGCTCATTGAACAGCTTCCGGCAAGGCAGCCGATTCTACACCTGGCTTTTCCGGATCGCCGTCAATACCGCCCTCTCCCAGCGCCGCCAGCATGTCCGCCGCAGGGCGCACGAAGGGCTGCGGCTGGATGCCTCCGGCGTGGACGAGGATGGCGAACGCGGCCTGAACGAAGTGGTGGCGGACCCGCGAAGCAAAGACCCCGCGGGAGAGATGGAACAGGAACAGATTCGGGAGCGCGTGCGGGAAGGTCTGGCTCAGATCGACGGCGATTACCGGACGATCCTGTTGCTGCGCGAAGTGGAAGGCATGGATTACGACGCGATTAGCGACACGCTGGACCTCAGTCGTGCCGCCGTTAAATCGCGGCTGCATCGGGCTCGGCTGGAGATGGCGCGCATCCTGAAGGACTTGCGCCCGCTGGGTGCGGCACAGTAGATCAGAACCGCGACCGTAAGGGAGCGGCGGAAGCGGACGAGCGGGCGCGAAGTCGGTGCCCTCAATCCGCAATCCGAAATCTGCAATCCGTAATTGATCGGGGTGGCCCATGGACGGGTGTACTGAGAAACAGGCTGAATTGAGCGCATACCTGGATGGCGAACTCAACGCCGCCGAGCGCTCGGCTCTGGACCAGCATCTGCAGGCCTGTCAGGAATGCCGCGACACATTGGCGCAATTGCGCTCCGCTTCCACCGCCGTATCCAATCTGCCGCAGATGAAAGCTCCGCCATCGTTCGCCGCCGCCATTCGCAAATCGATCGAAGCCGAAAAAGTCGCGCCAGCCAAGCCCGAACGCATTCTACGCGCAGGATCAAGCGGCCTCAGCTTTCAGCCGCGCTATCGCTGGGCGCCGATCGCTGTCGGGCTGGCCGCGGCACTCCTTCTTTGTCTGCTCGCCTTCGTCGTACTGCAGTCGCTCGCCATCAACTCCACCCCTGTGGCGCTTGAGCCACCTTCGACTCCAGCGGTGACCAATGCTCCTGCGGAGAACAAACCGGAGCAACGAGAGTGGCTCGGCACAGCTAAGTCCGACACCCCGGTTGCTGGGGAATCCGCGCCCAAGGCTGTAGGTTCTATCGTTCGCGAAGCTCCGAAAGAATCACTGGAAATGGCCACCGCGCCGGCGCCCGATCCGGGACCGGCAGGAAACCGGCAGCGGGCCACGAAGGGCACGGCCACACCTGCGGGCGACGATGGAAAACCAACGTCGGCGGCTCCGGCGGGCGTTGTCGCGGCGAAGCAACAGGCGCAATCCGGCAATGGTCTCGCCGAAAAACGAAAAGCCCCCTCTCTCGGGGCCGCGGATGGCGCGGGTGCCGGGGCGGGAACGCTCCGCAAGAATGACGCCGCCGTCGCTGTTGAGCAACTCAACAAGGCAAAAGATGATGCGGTCGAAGCTCCCTATGCGGCCGCACCAACTCGCAGCGGGGGCGGTGCTGGATTGGCGCAGGGACGTGGCGTCCCGCCCGCAAAGCCAGAGCATAAGGCGGAAGCGCAGGCGGGCCAGCCCGTACAGCCTGCAGTGCTTCCGGACGGCAGGCTCCAGCAGCAGAATCTGGCGCAGGCTGCGGACAAACCCGGCGCATATAAGGATGCCGCCGCGAACGCTCGACGAGCGCTAAAATCTGCCGCCGGCGAACGGGCCGATGAGGACCGCCCAATCGTTGATGCTGCGAAGAAACTGGAAGCTCCGCGGCCCTTCGCTCCGCCCGCCCCCACTGCTCCGCCTGCCGCAACAGCCGCCGCGCCGGCCACGATGGCTCCAGGTGCGACGGGTGGACAGCCCGCGCAGGATGCTGGCTTTGGCGCCAAAGCCGTCAAAAGCAAGACAACCGGCGATGCCGAGAATGACCGTTCCCGCGAACGCACTCTGGCTGGCAAGGCGGGCGCGGAGCCGGCCAAGGATCTTCCGGCTGCGGCCGAGGGCGGCGTGGCACCAGAACGCGCTGCTGTAGCGAAGTCGCTTGGCGAAGGGAAGAAGCAGGCTGAAGCGCAACTAGAAGAAGCGTCCAAAGCCGGCGGCGGCAACGCGGACAAAAACATCGCTGCACTGGCTCTGGCGCTGCCGGAGACGCAGCCGATCATTCTTCCCGCACGCGATCCAGAACAGACCGTGCTGAAACTGCGAAAGCTGATGGAAGCTTCCGGAGCGCGGCTTGAGGCTGTCGCACAGGCCGATCCCGGCGCCCGCCCCGCGGAGCCGGCAAAGCGCGCGGAGTCTGAGAAGGAGTTGCGCCGGGCTGACGCTGCCGAACCCATCGAATACGAGATCGTCACGACGGCAGCCAATCGTCAGGCTCTGCTGGCCAGCATACGGGAATTGCAGGTGGCCGAAGCTCCTGTTCCACCAGCGGAAAGCCGCCCGGCCGAACGCGATGCAGCCGATCGTCTGGCGAAGGACCAGAAGGACGCTGCTCCAGCCCCAGGCCAGCCGGCGGCCGCGGCAACGACGAAAGTTCCTGCAGACGAAGATCTCAAGCGCGCAAAGAAATCCGAAGAAAAAACGCGCGGAGCTCCGCAAGAAGTCCGCATTCGCATCCGCATCGTTCGTTCAACCCCGCGACAATAATGTGGCGCAATCCTCCTGGATTGCGTGCCGTTCGTATGTACTGCAGGCATCTGGCCTGCCACTCCGTGCCGTTGCTCCGGTCCCCCTCTCCCCCGCGAGGGAGAGGGGTTAGGGGTGAGGGGGCATGCTCGCCCTTGATTCCTGCAATCCGCAATCCGAGATCCGCAATCCGCAATCTTCAAGGATCCTGCCGGTTGCATCCGCTGTTGGGTCAAGTACAACTTCCGGATGCGGCACGTTGCCCTGGCTGAATAGGTAGGAACCCTCACGCATGAAAATCGGCATGTTCGGTTATCCCGGTGACAATCTGACTCGGTTGCAGGCGATGATCAAGGCCTTGCAACAGAGCGGCGCAACGCGCCTGGTCTGTCTGGGCGGCATCATCTGGGGCGGCAGGCGCGATGAAGAACAGGGCCCGCCGGCAAATGTGCTGCGCTGGCTGCGAGCCTCGGACATCCCCACGCTGGCCAACGACAACGACCGCCAGGTCGCCGGGTGGCGTTTGCAGGCGCTGGAAAACACGACCGGCTACATCCAGCCGCGCGTGCGCCGATTCTTAAGTGCCATCACGCGCGAGGAGGGCCAGTGGATCTACGGCCGGCCGGCGACACTCCCCATCGGGAAGGTGCTGTGCTCAGCCGACAGCCTGACGATCGATGCGCACTACCCCGCTCCGCTAACGCGGTACAACGCCGGAAAACTGTTTGGCGCGATGGAACAGAAGGCGGCGTTTTTCCCGTCGGCAAATGGCCCCTCGTTGATCGTCCGGCAGGAAAGCGGCGTCGTAGACGCGTCCAAGTACGATGGCATTGAAGAAAGCCTCGACGCCGTAAAAGTCGCCGGAATTATCGGCGGCGTGGTCGGCTCGCCACCGTTGAACGGCGACGTCTCCTGGGGCGCCGTCGTAGACGAAGAGGCGACGCAGCTTTCGCTGGTCTGTCTGGATACGAAAACGCACCAGCGCGTGCCGGAGTTTGGCTCCATGCTGATCCAGCGAGCGGAACTGCACTGGAGAGAATGAAAAATTAAAAAGTAAAAACTAAAACTCGTAGGGATTTCTAACCGGTTCATTCTTCTCGCCGTCCTTCGTTTTTGATTTTCAATTTTTAACTTTTCATTTTTAATTCGATTATGCCAATTACAACTGCTGCGACATCTCCGGCAACGGCTTCGTCTTCTCCCATGCCGTGGTTCGTGCGCGGCGATATCGACGGCTTCTTCGGGCTGGCGCTGGACAACTTCGTTCAGCTTCTGCTCATCGATGCGCTCTGCCTGAATGTGCTGCAATTTCCCGCGGCGCTCCTGTACGGCCGCGTGCTGCCGGGCGTCGCGGTCTCCCTGCTGGTCGGGAATTTCTATTACGCCTGGCAGGCGCGGCAGCTTTCGTTGAAGACTGGACGCCGCGACATCTGTGCGTTGCCCTACGGCATCAACACCGTCTCGCTCTTCGGCCACGTGTTTCTCATCATGCTGCCGGCGAAAATCGCCGCCTCGGCCGCCGGGCATCCGCATCCGGAGATCGTCGCGTGGCACGCGGGATTGGTCGCCTGTCTGGGCTCCGGCCTGATCGAATGCGCCGGCGCGTTCGTCGCGGAACGCATCCGCAAGGCCACGCCGCGAGCCGCGCTGCTTTCAACGCTGGCGGGCATCGCACTGACGTTCATCGCGCTGGGCTTTTTGTTCCGCACCTTCGCACATCCGATCGTGGGCCTGACGACGCTGTCGGTTGTGATGCTTATCTACTTCGGCCGTGTGAAATTTCGCGGCGGAATTCCCGGTGGTCTGGTTGCCGTGGCGCTGGGGACTTTTTTGGCGTGGCAGACGGGATTGGTTGATCGAGCGCATCCGCCGGCGGTGACGCACAGTTTCTTCTATCCGGTGCCGGTGCTGGGGGATTTGATCGAGGCTCTGCGCGGCGACTATGCGCGCACGTACTTGTCGGTGATCATTCCGATGGGCCTATTCAACATGATCGGCTCCCTGCAGAATATCGAATCCGCCGAAGCGGCCGGCGACAGCTATCCCACGCGGCCCTCGTTGATGGTGAACGGCATCGGCAGCATTGCCGCCGCGCTGTTTGGCTCGTGTTTTCCAACGACCATCTACATCGGCCACCCCGGATGGAAGGCGATCGGCTCGCGCGCCGGATATTCGATTCTGAACGGCATCGGAATGACGATCATCTGTCTGACGGGCACGCTGGCCTATATCGCGTGGGCGGTGCCGATCGATGCGGGAATGGCCATTGTGATCTGGATCGGCATGGTCATCACCGCGCAGGCCTTCCAGGCCGTACCCCCGAAGCACGCTCCCGCGGTTGTGGTGGGGCTGCTGCCCGGAATCGCGGCTTGGGGCGCTCTACTGGCGAAGAACACGCTGCGCGCCGCCGGCTGGGGCGCGCCGGGCGGGCCGAGCTTTCAGGATCAATCGAGCGCGCTTATGGAACAGTTTGTCAAGCTCTCCGATACGCATATCCACGGCGCCTTTGCGCTGGAACAAGGCTTCATCTTTACCGCCATGCTGCTGTCGGCCGTGACGGTATTCATCATCGAGCGGCAATTTATTCGCGCCTCCGTCTGGTGCGGCATCGCGGCGCTTTTTTCCCTGCTGGGCCTGATGCATTCATATCAGTGGACCCCAGGAGACACGGTTCTTTCGCACAACGCGGCTGTCCACTGGGCGATAGGCTATGCGATTATGGGCCTGGTTCTTCTGCTGGCGCGTTGGGTCACTGTGGAAGGCGAGGACGCTCACTAAAGTAGTAGAACTTTTTTTGTTTCCCGCTTGATCTCTGCCCGTCCGTGTGGTTTCGTAATTTTGGGAGTACTGAGCGTCACCCGAATTCGCAAAAGACCCCAAAAGGGTGAAGCGAAAAGAAGGAGACGATTAGGACTCCCTTTTTTGTTTTATCTTTCCTCGTAAAGGTATTGCGTACAATCTGGGAGTATGGTTATTTGAAGATGGGAGTGCTGGATACCTCTCAAGGCACCTTGGCTCTCGCGAGTCAAGACTTTGACAGGAAAACCAGGACTCCCTTTTTTATTGGGCTTCTTTGCGGAAAAATCCGCCTCAACCTTGCGTAACGTTGATCGAGTGTGGTTAACTAGTTTTGGGAGTACTGAATACCTTTCACATCACGGCGGTCCCCGGAAAGGTCCGCGAGATGAAAGAAAGAAGAATCAGGACTCCCTTTTTTATTGCCTATTTTTGAAGAGCTATCTTATACAAGCGAACATCGTAGTCGCCGAAGTCGTCCGCGAAAGCGCCACCTATAATATCTATTTTCCGATTTTCCCCAAACACCTCGGCTTGCGCGTCCTTTAGCTCGGGTATGGTGAATGTTACTTTGCTAGCACCCTTTCGCGTAGTTGCGCTAAATAGATAGAGCGCTCCAGGCAGGCGCTTGCATATAAACGCGACCGGCACGCTTTCAACGGACGACTTGGCCGCCGCCGCGTCCTTCAATGTCGGGCTGTTCAGTGCCGGCGCAAGCTCCTTGATCTGCGTGTTGATTGCTTTGACGGCGGCGGCCATCTCGGGATAGGCCAGCAGCCCGGCCTCGATAAACTTCGGCTTGAATTCGTGACTGAAGTAGATGAGGCCCTTCGATCCCGCAATCAGCGACATCCACACCTCGGCGCGGACGTCGTGCGGCGTCGCCATTTTCGCGCTGCCGATATGCGTGCACTCAATGCAGTTCCACACGCTCTTCTGGTCGTTGGACCACTGCCGAAGCCGCTCGACCCCCTTGGGAACAAACCACAAATTGCCGGAAACGTCTTTGTGATCGTGTGCGACGGGGTAGATGTCGAAGGAAACGATGTCGCCGCCTTTAACGTATTCAGCGTAGTCTTCCGGCTTGTTGGTGCGAACACCGCGTCCGTGCCAGCCGTCCCACGCCACGCCCTGGCCCAGATTCAACAGAACCGGGCGGGTTGGATCGGCTGCCTGAATCTTTTTATAATCGTCGATGATCTTCTGTGGGACGATCGGCGGACCGTAGCCTTTTCCTGTGCCCAGGGACTGCGCATTGTCTGGTTCATCCCCGTGCATCCAGCCAACGATGATCTTGTCGTCTTTGTGTTTCAGTCCGACTTCATTTTGGGAGCAAACCACGGGCATTCCGGCCGCAGTCAGCGCTTGGAGCTGCGTTTCGGTCGGTCCTTCCCAAAGCGCGATGTAGAGATTGATGCCGAGGTCCTGGTATTTCTTCGCGTTCTTGGCGTCTTGCAGCCAAACCGCGATGGGGAAATAGTCCGGCGTTTCCGGCGGCCCGTTTTTCCAGCGCGCATTTTCAGCGCCGACGGCTGAGCTGAAAATACAGCACGCGAGTGCAGCGCAGGCGAGGCGAAACATAAGCTCCCCTCCTTCTCGACTTTCTGGACCTCTGGACTTTCCGCTTATCCGGCCCCTTCAACGTCCATGAACGCATAAACGAGAATGTGGCCGACAACCATCTGTCCGTCCTCGATCAAGCCCATATGCTCAGCCTTGACCAGCACGTGTTCGGTCACCATGGGTTTGAGTTTTCCGCCGGCAAATCCTGAAATACCGACGGTGCGGCAGCCGATTTCGTTTGCATACTGCACGGCCTTCAGCACATTCTTCGAATTTCCGCTGCTTGAGATCGCCAGCAGCACGTCGCCCTTCTGTGCGTAGTTCTTGAGCTGCTCAACGAAGACGTCGTCATAAGAAATATCGTTCGCCAAGGCCGTCATCCACGGCACGTTGTCGGTGAACGAAATCACGCGGAAACGCTTCTCGCGGTTGCGCGACGCGCCTTTGCCCAAGTCCACGGCCATGTGCGAGGCCAGCGCCGCACTGCCGCCGTTCCCGCAGATAAAGACCTGCCGGCCTTCGGCGCGGGCGTTGCACAGCAGCGCGCCAACCCGCGAGACTTCCTGCGGATCGATGGACTTGAGGACCGCACAGAGCCGGTCCAGGTACGAGCGGGCGTAATCGGCGGTGAGAAGATTCTGGGCCACGTATTCCTCCAAAGTATCGGGTCAGTTGCGGACGCAAGTTTCACGTGACGCGGCGATGCGCGCAAGTGAATCGGGCAGACGTGGCACGTGATCGGTGAAGCGGCGATCACACCCGTCACCCGTCACACTATTTCGGAGTTTCCACGATCTGCACGTCGCGCCGAACATCCACCGGCAGGTCCAGCGAGAAATCCTCATCGGTCAGCTTTTCGACGGCTGTGATATCCATGTAGCGCTCGACGACCTTGTCGCCCTGGTCGGGATCGTACTCCAGTTCATGGAAAAATAGCCCGTCTTCCATCACACGCGCCTGAATGCGTTTGTAGAGCGAACTGGCGAGCTTGCTGCCGCTCTTGCGAGTGAGGACGAACCGGTAGGCAATCTTTCCATCGGTCTCTTTCTTGAAGGTCGCGATGTCGAAGATCTCCCCGAGCGCCTTGAAGTCGCCGGTGCAGGCTGCCTGCAGTAAGCGGAGGGTATTCGGTGCTTTGGAAAAGTCCTTTATGTACACGATATTCTTTCGGATCAGGTATTCCTGCAGCTTGGTTCCGCTCAGCAGCCATGAGGACTTCTTGAATTTCCGCAGAATGCGGCTCGGTCGATCGAGAAGCAACTCGCCCTTGTCAACTCGCTTGCCCAGCATGTCGTCGATCTCAGTTTCAATGCGGGCTTTTAAGGGGCGCTTGTCTTTGAACGCAGGGAGCGTGGCCAGAATCTTCTCGGCGTCGGCGGCTGCGACGAGTGTTTCGCCTTTTTCAGGCGCCGGCGTGGAATCGGCGCTCCAACAGAACGCAGTGAACAGTGGCAAA
Organism: Planctomycetota bacterium; assembly: GCA_036504595.1. GTDB lineage: Bacteria > Planctomycetota > SZUA-567 > H5-PLA8 > H5-PLA8 > DASXUX01. Next base: position 283,923 of record DASXUX010000109.1, read on the forward strand.
AGGGCTAAGACGATGCGCATCAAGGCCAAGACTCCTTCGGACATTGCTCACGGTTGTGCTTGTTGCTCCGCCATCTGGACGGCTGGAGCAGCGTCTCTCTTCATGTCTGTATTGGCAACTTCCTCTCGCCGGGACAACAGACCCAGGATCGCAGGCACGGTGACCAGCGCGCCAAACAGTGCCCCGGCGTAGCCCCACAGTGAAGCGACGCCCAGCGAGACCAGCCCGGTGTAGCTGCTGGTCACGAATGAACCGAAACCGATCAGCGTCGTGCCCATGCAATAAAAGACCGAGCGGCCGGTGTGGCTGAGCAATTCGGCGCTGCCGGGCCGCCGCTTCGAGGACGCTTCGAACACCATGTACACGCCGTAATCGATTGCCGAGCCCAGCAGGAGCGGGAAGACCATCAGATTTACGAAGTTCAGCGAAAAGTCCCAGCCCAGTTTTTGCGAGATCGGGACCGCGGCCAACAGCGTGACATACGCCAACAGCAGAGGAATGCTTGCCAGCAGGCAGCTTCCCAGTGAGCGGAACGCAAGAACCAAAGACAGCGCGACGCACAGGCCGACGGCGGCCGTGATGAACGTGCAGTCGCGCAGCGTGCTTTCCTTCAGTTCGAAGCCGACCATGCGCGCCGCGGTTGCGTGAATCTCGATCCCCGGCGGCGGATTGGTTTCCAGTGCGCTTACCACATTTTCGTACCACTGCTGCGGCATGGCGGTGTTTTTCGGGAACCACATCGAGGCGAGCCGTACGGCGCGTGGGCCGCTCTGTTCGTCCAACTTCACGTATGGAGCCAGCATCGTCCCGAGCGGCCCCTGCATCGTCGCGGCCAGAGTCAACGGCGAGCTCTCGCGCGTCAGCAGGCCGAAGTCCTGCATGCGTTTAAGGAACGGCTTGAAGAACACCAGGCCGCGCTCACCGAAGCACTCGTTCGCCGCGGCTTTGAAGGTGTTGGTGGCCGCCTCGATATCAAACGTTTTCAGCGCCGTCAGACTCGCTTGTTGCGCTTGAGCCGAAGGCACAAAATCCAGCACGCTGCCATTACTGGAAAGCTCGCCCTTATCGATGAACGGCCGCAAGCGTCTGTTGACTTCCGCACAGCCGTCGAACGCGCGTGCCTCGTCGGCCGCGGCCACGACGACGCGCAAATCCGTCAGGCCCAAATGGAAACGCGAAAAAATTCGATCGCGAAGCGGAATGGCCTGAATTTTCAAAGAGCGCAGGTTGCCGAGTTCGGAATCGAATTTCACACCGGCGACCGTCTCTTCTCCGGCCGGCGTTCCCGTGCGCACCAGGATGATTCCGGCAATAACCAGAATGACGGTCGCGAGCACGCTGGCGATTTTCACACTGCGGCGTTCGAGTAAGCGGCCCCACGCCGGGATTAGCAGCGGCAGAGCTTCGTTGACTTTGCGCCGGGAACTACGGCAGAGCGCCGCCGGGTAAACGATGAGCATCATCGCGCAGCCTAACAGCGCACTGGCGCCGCCGAGTGTGCCGAACTCCGCTAGCCCCGTCAGATGCGTGAAACCCATTCCAAAGAACGCAATGGCCGTGATCGCGGCGGCCGTCAGAATGCTCGGCCCACAGCGCATCAGCGCCTGGCTCATTGCCTGCTCGACGCTCAGGCCTTCCTCGTTGCGCAGGCGATGAAACGTGTTGTACTGCAGAATCATGTAATCGGTGCCGAGCCCGACCGGCACAGCGGTGAATGCCGCGCCCAGCAGGCTGATGCTGCCTTTGGCCAGGCCGGCGAACGCGACCGTCCACAAGATCACCAGCGAGATCGCCCACGCCACGTCCCACGTCAGCAGCAGGCTGCGGAAGGCGATCGCGAACAGGATGAGCACACCGAGCAGAGAGGTAACGGTGTTGAGCACCATATCGAACTTTAAACTCATCTCGTTTTCGACGAAGACCGCCGGCTGGCCCGTGAAGCCCGCTTGCAGCGAGCCGAGCGTCTGGCCATCCGCAAGCTGTCCGTACGTGGAGCCCTTCAATGCGGTCGTCAGTGTGGGATTTGTCGCGCGGAAAGCCGTGATCGCGTGATTCTCAGCGCGTTGTGCGCCGGCCATGAGCACTCGGTTGAAGTCTAGCTTGTTGGCGGGAAGAACGGCGCGAGCGAGGATCACCAGTGTGGTGCCGTCCGGCGAAAGGAAAAAGCCATCCGGGTCGTTAGCTGCGAAGGCCTGTTGCTGGCGCGCCAGGCGCGATTTCAGCGCGCTCGAGGCAAGCTCGCTGATGCCCAAGGGGTCTTCCTGAAGCTTGATCCTTTCGGCGGAGTTGGCCGGCAGGTCTTCGAGGGTGGAGCGGACGCGCCCCAGGCTTTCCTTCAGGGCTGCGGGCTCGAACAGTTTCTTAAGTTGCTCGACATCGGCCGGCGTGAGCACCACGAAGGGGCGGTCGCGAACGATCTTCTTTACGGCTCGTTCTATCCCCTGGCCAGTGCGGCATTCGACCTGCCGCAGCCACGGCGTTTCGGCCGGCAGTTGAGCTTGAAGATTTCCGGGCACCCGCTGCGCATCTTCGGCAGACAGACCGAGCTTCGCCAACTCGTCGCGCAACAGCACGCCGAAGGCTTTGAGCTCCTTGACGTCGGCGTCGGTGTGTTTGTCGGGAATGCTGACGACCGCGGCCAGGATGTCGCCGCCGAAATCATCGGCGAACTGCCGCATCAGGCGGAAGCGGACCAGCGAGTCGGACGCCTGGTTGAAAAGATTGACGTCCAGGTGCGAGAGCGCGCGCCAGGCCAGCGGCAGAGCCAGCAGCGTAAAAACGCACATCCCGGCCAGAACCCGGCGACGGTGTTTGGCGACGTAAAGCCCCCATTGTCCGAGAAGCCGTTCTAGCCAGTTCGATGGTTCCAACGCTGTTCCTTGAGTTCTTGTTCAACGCAGAGACGCGGAGAGCGCCGAGAAGAAAAGTCCTAAAGAAAGCTCTGCGACCTCAGCGCGCTCTGCGTCTCTGCGTCGAGGCTGCTCTCCCGTTACTCCCAAAGGCTGCCGCTGCGCTTCAGCGCTGTGCCGAGGTCGAGGATCTTCTGGTTCTCGGGAACCGGCACGACGAACTTGGCTGTGTCGATCTCCGTATTGATGTTCACCTCTTCGATCTGCATGTCCAGGCGGTGCACGCTGTCGTGCGGCATCAGGATCACTCGTCCCGGATACACAACGCCGATGCCTTCTGCATGTGCGTCTTGCTCATCCGGGTTGGGGAAGCGGTAGTCCGCGTAGGCGATAGTTCCCACTTCGCGCCCAAAGCGGTCATAGACTTCGACGGCCTCGACGGTGGGCGTATCGGGCGCCATCGTCAAGCGGCGGGAGCGCCGGCGAATGATGCTGGGCTTTTCGATGACGTTGACGATCTCGCGGCCGTTGGTGTAGGCAATGCGCCGCTCCAAGGCGGCACCCGTCCACGCTCGCGGGAAAAACAAATCGCTAGCTCCGCCGGCGAAGGCCAACAGCGAGAGCTGCGACTGGTTGTTCAGAAGATCCTGCACTTTGCCTCGGAAGAAGCGGTTCTTGCGCGGCAGCCACAGGTCCACGATTTCATCATGCGTGCCCATGTCCAGGACAAGCTGCCCACCGGTCGCGGTGATGCGCAGGCGCATGTTGCCCTTCTTGTCGCCCGCGTAGATGCCGATCAGGTTGAAGTCGCGGCTCTTTTCGGTGTCGATCAGGGTCACGTTCAGGCGCGCGGCGACGGAACTGATCGCGGCGTGGCGTTCATCGAGTTCCTCGACTACTCGCAGGAGCGGCGGACGCATGTAAATAATGCGTGAGCCGTCGGACCGGTAAACGGCTTCGTTCATCCGGCAGCCCGAGCCCAGCAGGAGCACGAGCAGGGCCAGTGCACCGGCCAAAGGGCGGATCAAAGTTGAAACGCGTACGCTCATCGACACAACGGTTTCCAGACTGTGTGGCCATTGCCCCGCGGAAAGCCAACAATTTTACGCACTCGGGTCCATTCGGCAAGCCACAACGTGGCACTGCACAATAGACTACCGCAATCACGCATCCCTTCACGCGGGCTCAATTGTTATCGGCATTTCGAGCCGAAAACCTAAGGTTATCGGACGTTCCTGAGCGCTCGATTTCGCGGCTACTCGGCTTCCTTGAGCGCGGCGATGATCTCGTCGGTCAGGTTCATCGAATGATGAACGGCGTTGACGTCGTCGTGGCCGTCGAGATTATCGACCAGCGTCAGGATCTTCCTGGCCGTGGCCACGTCCACATCCGTGGGATTCTCGGGAAGGAAACGCAATTCAGCCATCTCGGTCGGAATGTCCTTGGCCGCAAGCGCCTTGCGCACGGATTCGAACGCCTCGACGCTGGTCAGGATCTCGTAAACGTCGCCCTGAGTGCTCAGGTCTTCGGCGCCGGCGTCGAGCACCACTTCCATGAGTTTGTCTTCGGCGATCTTCTCGGTCTTGACGGTGATCAGGCCACGCCGCTTGAACATCCACATGACGGAGTTGGCTGCGCCCAGTTTGCCGCCGCCCAGTTCGAACATGCGCGTAATTTCCGGGCGCGTGCGGTTGATGTTGTCGGTCAGCGTTTCGACGATGATCGCGACGCCGCCAGGGCCAAAGCCTTCATAGGTGAGTTCGGTCAACTTCTGGCCTTCGATCAGGCCGGCGCCTTTCTTGACGGCGTGGTCGATCTTTTCCTTGGGCATGGACTGGGCGCGCGCCAGGTCGATGGCGTGGCGCAGGCCGAAGTTGGAGTCCGGGTCGGGCCCTTTTCGCGCGGCAACCATGATGCCTTTGGACAGTTTGCCGAACATCCGTGCACGGACGGCGTCTTGCTTGCCCTTGCGGACGGCAATATTTGCAGAGTGGGAATGGCCTGCCATTCTGTGCTCCCTTGATTGCGGATTGCGGATTGCGGAATGCGGATTCGCGATCCTGAACGGCAAACATTAGAACCGAAAAGACCGAGGAATCAAGCGCGGCATGTGGCACGCACGTGTTCGCGCGGTCCGTTTCGCGCGGACTCGTGCGTGCGGGAGTCATTTGGAGAAAGTGCGCCGCGCCAACTCATCACAAGCGTGCCACCTACCGTTCCCAGTTTACTGCTCGATTCGGCTGCGAGGTCATGCCGCGTTCCTCTTCCAGGAGGCGCAGTTGTTCGGTTAGCCCGGACTCGAGTTTGTCGCGGGTAGGGATCTTCAGCAGCAGCGCGCAGAAAAGCAGTCCGGCCAGGATCAACGAGCCCGGATGGCGCTCGATGATGTATGAAACCAGCGACAGGAAGGCGGGGCCTTCCAGCAGTGCGGCGGTGACGATGGTGAGAGTCCGAAAGCCGACCAGCAGATGCGCAATGTCCCCGGCGCGCTGCATGAATGACGGGTCAAAGCCCTGCGGTTGCTGCCCGGCAAAACTTCCGGCCATGGGCATCAGCAGCATCAGTGCTCCAGCGATCGCATTCGATGGCTGGAGCACTGCGTTCGGAGAGGCAGCCAGCCGTCGGCGGAGTGCCTTAAGCGTGAAGCGCGTCACGATGGCGCTGGCGATCTGCGCCATCAACGCGAAACCCAGAGCGAACAAGAGCATGAAGCCGGAGAAGGGCAGCATTGTCACGGGCGGCATCGTTTGCGTCACAACGACGGAAACTATTGTGAATGTCATCACGCCCATGCACAGCGCTGCAACAATGATCTGCGTTCCGCGCAGGAGCTTCTTGGCTTCCGGATCGTCCAGGACTTCAGCAACGGTCGGCATCATTGGGACTCCAGACTCCAGACTTCCAGACTCTAGACTCGCTGTAATACCACCGCGGCGTTGGTTCCGCCGAAACCGTAGGACGTCTTCAGCACAGTCTTAAAGGAGCCTTCCAGCGGCGCGCCGGTAGGCACGCGCAAGTTGCACGCGGGGTCTTGTTCGGCGGGGTCGAGACCGAGGACCGGCGGAATCTTTCCTTCGCAGATTGTTTTCACGGCGACGGTCGCCTCGATGATCCCCGCGGCGCCCATGCAATGGCCGATGGAACTTTTTACGGCGGCGACGGGGATCTGCGCGGCGCGGTCACCGAAGACGGCGTAGGCGGCTTTCGTTTCGATCGCATCGTTGTACGGCGTACCGGTGGCGTGCAGGTTCAGGTGATCGATGCGGCCCGGTTCGATGGCGGCGTCGGCCAGAGCGCCGCGCATCAGCGCTTGAATGCCGCGCGCTTCCGTCTCGGGCGCGGTCATGTGATAGGCGTCGTTGTTCATGAAGCGGCCGCAGACGCGCGCGTAGACGTGTGCTTTGCGCCGCGCGGCGTGTTCGGCGCTTTCGAGCAGCCAGACGCCGGCGCCTTCGGAAAATAGCGTGCCTTTGCGGCGCTTGTCGAAAGGGCGAATCGTCTCCGGCGTGATCGCTCGCAGCGCCGAGAGCCCCGCGTAGATGAATAGCGAAAGCTCGTCGTAGCCGCAGGCCAGCGCCGCTTCGGCCCGCCCGCAGCGGATCATGTCGAACGCCAACCCGATTGCGGCGGTGCCAGACGCGCATGACAGCGACAGGTTCAGTTGCGGCCCACGGATCCCGAACCGCTGCGCCAGCATGTTTGCTGCGGTGCCAAAGAGATAGCCATCGAGACTGCCTTTGGATGGATCGGTTCGGCCGCCGACGAGTGCGACTTCAGCGGCGGACATTCCACCGAAATTCGTGCCGGTGACAATGGCGGCGTTGCGCAGATCGGCGTCGGCTTCAACGGCGTGGCGAGGGTCTGGGCCGAGGGCATCGGCCAGCGCTTCGCCGGCGGCGTCTTGAAGCATGCGTATGGCGCGAGTGGGGCCGGCCTCCGTGCCGGCCGGCAGGGACGCCGGCACCACCGGCGGATATCCAGAGACTACGCCGGCCAGCGGGTTGCGGAAGACTGAGGCGTCAAACAAAGTCAGCGGCGAGAACCCAGAGCGGCCCGCGAGCAGGCCGTCCCACAACGCGGCGACGCCTTTTCCGTGCGGGGAAACGCAGCCCATTCCGGTGACGACGACTTCTGGGGCAGCCATTTCGCTCTCCTAGTCACGCATGAGACTGGCGCAGAAAAGACGCGCCAGTCACATGCGTGCCACCTCACTCCAAATCCTGCACGCAGCGGAAGCCAATGTGCGCTTCTGCGCATTCAGGCGGCAGATACTGCACGGCGCTGCAGCGCGCCAATTGCGCTGAGCCGTCCAGGTAACACGAGCCTTTCACGGCGCGGAAAATACGTTCGCCTGCGCGCCGGGCGCTGGACGTCCACTGTAGCACGTTGCCGACCATGTCCAGCACGCCATAGGGGCTGGCGCCTTCCGGAAAGCTGCCGACCAGCGTTGTGCTCTGAGGCTTGTTTTTCCCGCTGCTGATCCGCAGGCGGCCGGTGTTTGCGCGAAAAACGTTGCCAAAGGGGAACTTGCGGCCATCGATGCCGCGCGCGGCTTTTTCCCATTCGTAAATCGTGGGCAGGCGTTTGCCGTAGAACTCCGCGAACTCAGTGGCCTCATACCATGAGACGCGCGCGACGGGATGCTTGTCGGACGCGTCGTCCAGCGAGCCCGGGCCGCCGTTGCGCGGTTTCTTTCCCGTCGCGGCGAGAAACTGTTTGTAGTCCCCTTCGCTGACCGGCACGGTGTCGATGGCAAAAGCCCGCAGTGTGCGCGGCGTGCGGCTTTCGCCGGAAAGGAACGATCCGCCGGGAATGAGCGTCATGCCCCGCGGCACGGGAATCGTCAGAACGGCCGATGATTGCGTCGCGGGCTTAAGAAGCGTAGCCGTGTCGCCGCGCCGTGGACGAGCTTGCGGCTCGCCCGCCGGGCGCGTGGCCCCCGCCGTTTCCTGCGGCAGGTCCGGTTCACGGCCACAGCAGATGCAGCCGCCCGCGGGCGCGCCGGCAGCGGTCTCGAATCCGCAAGCGGGGCAGCGCTGGCCGCCTCGAGCCCACGGCTCACGAAGCATTCCATTCAGCAGTTCGGAAAGGCGCATCAACGATGGAACGCGGCGGCTGGGCTTGCGGTGCAGGCAGCGGGCGAGCGTAGCGCGCAGCGGCTCGGGGATCGCGGAGAGTTCCGCCGTGGCGAGAATATCCCGGGCCGGATCGCGCTTGCCGGAAGCCCATGCGGCCAGATCCGCCCAGGCGGTTTCAGCGCTTCGTGGATTTTTCTCGAATCTGGAAAGCAACAGCACTCCGATGCGCGCGGCGGCGAAAACGAGGCACGCAGGCGAGAGGCTGGCGTCGCCGTACACTTCCGGCGCCAAAAAGTCCGCATACGCGGGCGGGCGTGTCGCGAGCGGCCGTTGCAGAGTGGGCTGAAGGATCAGTTGCGCGGTGCTTGAGCGCAGGGCCAGGGTTTCCGGAGTCAGCAGGGGCGTCAGCGCGCGGAAGAGACGATCGGCCAGGGTGGAACGGCTATCGTTGCGCAAGACGACGCTGGTCAATTCCTCGAGTCCGGCCGCCAGCGCCGCGACCATCCGCAAAACCTGAGCGGGTGCCAGCGGGCCGCCGCGGAGCAGGTCGTCCAAATCAACGCAGGACGGTCTCGCGAGTATCGCGCAGCCGTCGCGAGCCGGATTGCCGATCCATTCCACAGGCCCCAGCAGTGGCAGGGTAACTCGGGGATAGGCGGAGGTGTCTTGAGCCAACTGCTGCTGGCCGGCGCCCAGCAATGCAAGGAGTTCAGAGGCGGGCTGTCGCGTGCTTTGGTCGAGCGAAACGAGGAGGAACTTACCGCCAACGGTTGCGTGTTCGGGCAAGGCCGACAGCCATGCACCGTCGCTGCCGCCGCCGATGACTTGATCCACGCGGAAGCGATTCCACAGCCGGTCGCCAGGGAACAGAATCGTCATAGGTCTGGCCAGGGCTTCAGGGGGCGACTTCGACATCCGCAAACCGTTCGGCAACCGGTGCGCGAGCGGAGATCAAGTTGTCCATCACCACCTTATAGAACTCGGCATCCTTGGCCATGCGCACGGATAATTCCACGAACGCCATGCTCATCGCCTTGCGCTCGTCGATATCCAGTTCGCCTTTTCCCGTCTTGTCAAAAGGCTTGATGCGATAGCCGGCCGCGGAAGCCAACGGCCGCCCAGCGCGCATGGCCGCGGTGAGGGTGGCAGGGGCGTTCTTGGCGCCGTACAGGCTCTCTTCGGTCAAGTAGCCGTTCTCTCCACTATCCAGTTTTTGGAACATGGGCAGCGTGGCGGCGACGACCGCGGCGGCATCTTTATACTCCTCGCCGGCCAACTTGCCGTCGCCATCGCGATCCAGAGAGGAGAGACTCTCGGCGATGGCCGCCGCGGCGCCCTGCACGTGATGGCAGGCTTCGATCGCCAGGCGATACGCGTCGATTTCCGGAACGGTGAAGTCCAGCTTGATGTGCAGGACGCCGGAGCGTTCGCGACCGGAGCCCGGCCCCAATGTGCCCCAGCTCTGTTCGTACTGGCTTTGCCGGCGCCGGCGATCCTGTTCATCCGCCAAGCGTTCTTTCTCGGCTGCAGCAGCCTTTTTCTTGATCTGCTCTAGTTCTTTGTCTGCCCTTTTCTCTTTTGTCGCGATCAACTCATGCGCCCAGCGGGAGATTTCCACAGTGTTTATCTCCGCCTCTTTCGAAATCTTTGTGCGAGCGCTGATCTTAGGGAGACCGCGCAGCTCCTTTCCCGGTGCGTCCGCATCGCCTTCAGCCGCGGTGAGCGGCGGTACCGCAACGAGCAACAGGAGCGCTGGCAGTAAGGACACGCGCATGGTTAAACCTCCTGGAACTGGCCTTGGCACAGTTTCGGCCGAATAGGGCGGCGTGTCAACTTCTGGAAAGAGTCTAGTAGTCCAGAAGTCGAGGAGTCGAGAAGTCGGTGGCTTTAAGAAAGCTATTGGATCAGCTACCGAGTTTTGGCGCCGACAAGTTCAATCAGCGCGCCGCCGGTCGTCTTGGGGTCGAGGAATGCCACGCGGGTGCCGCCGAGGCCATCGGCGGGGAAGCCGGGCAGTAACTTGATGCCGGAGTTTTCCAGGGCGGCGAGGTCGGCTTGCAGGTCGGTGCTGCGCAGCGCGACGTGGTGCAGGCCCGGGCCGCGTTTTTCGATGAACTTGGCAATAGGACCGGTGCCGGCCGGACAGGGTTCGAGCAGTTCGATGTGCAGATCGCCTTTGGTGGCAAGTTGCGCGCGGACATGCTGCGCGGCGACGATTTCGGGTTCGGCCAGCGTGAAGCCGAGCGCCTGGTACACGCCGGACGCGGAGGAAATTTCTTTCACCGCGATGGCGAGGTGGGCGAGGGGGAAGGTGGAATGACCAACATTCATAACGCCTCTCCATTATTGGTGCCACTGGTGCCACTGGCACGCGCCGCTGCTTTTCGCGGCGCTTGCCAGTGCCGGCAACCGAACGCACTGGCTAAGCCGGCCAAACGCCCGGCCGGCTGAGCCAGTGGCACCACGTTTAACTCGGCCGGAACTCGCCGTAGACTTTGCGCAGCACGCCGCAGATTTCGCCCACAGTGCAGCGGGCGCGAGCGGCCTTCAGTATCGCGGGCATCCGGTTGATATTCTGCCGCGCGGCGGCTTCGACATCGGCCAGCGCGGCTTGGGCGGCGGCGGCATCGCGGCGGGCTCGGACCTGTGCCACGGCCTGGCGCGCTTCCTGTTCCATTTCGGGGCGCAGCGTCTGGATCGAGGCGTCGCCGCTGTCGTGTCCTTCTGTGTAAATGTTCACGCCGACGATCTTGCGTTGGCCGGATTCAACCTGGCGCTGGTAACGGAACGCGGCGTCGGCAATCCGGCGCTGATAGAACCCGGCGGCCACGGCTTGCACGCCGCCGCCGAAGGTATCGATCTCGGCTAGCAGTGCACGCGCTTCGGTCTCCAGCTTGTCGGTCATGGCTTCGATGGCGTAACTGCCGCCGCAGGGATCGACGACGTTGGCGATGCCGCTTTCGCAAGCCAGGATGTTCTGCGTCGCGACGGCCAGTTGCGCGGAAAGTTCTCCCGGCAGGCCGAGCGCTTCGTCGAAGGAATTGGTGTGCAACGACTGGCAGCCGCCGAGCACGGCGGCCAAGGCCTGGATCGCGACGCGGACCAGATTGTTCTCCGGCTGTTGGCTGGTGAGCAGACTGCCGGCGGTCTGACAGTGGAAGCGAAGCTGGCGCGCTTTTTCGTCGGCGACGCCGAAGCGTTCCTGCACCAATTTGGCCCAGAGACGCCGCGCGGCGCGGAACTTGGCGACTTCTTCGAGCAGCTCGGTAGTTGCGCAGAAGAAGAACGAAAGCTGGCGTCCCACGATTTCCGGGCTGATCCCGCGCTTCTGTGCGGCCGCCAGATAGGCCAGGCCGCTGGCGAGCGTAAAGGCGATTTCCTGCGGAGCGGTGCAACCGGCTTCGCGCATGTGGTAGCCGCTGACTGAAATTGGATAGAAATCCGTGAGCACCTTTTCGCAGTGCTCGATGACATCAACGGCCAGTTCCATGCTGGGCGCGGGTGGAAAAATGAAATTATTGCGCGCGGCGAATTCCTTAAGAATGTCGTTCTGAACCGTTCCGCGCAATTTGTCCAGCGGCACTCCACGTTCCTCGGCGACCACTTGCAGGAACGCGAGGAGAACGGGCGCCGGAGCGTTGATCGTCATCGAAATGCTGACGCGTCCGATGTCGATGCCTTCGGTGAGACGATGCATGTCTTCGACGCTGGCCACCGGAACTCCGACGCGGCCGACTTCACCGAGGGATCTCGGATCATCGGGATCGAGTCCGAGCTGCGTCGGCAGGTCGAACGCCGTGGACAGTCCCGTGCCGCCGCTGACGAGCAGCTTCTTCCAGCGCGCGTTGGTCTCCGCGGCCGAACCGAAGCCGGAGTACTGGCGCACCGTCCAGAGGCGGTGGCGGTACATGCCGGGATGAATTCCGCGCGTAAACGGCGACTGGCCGGGAAGGGCTTCGTCGTTGAGCGTGGCCGGCTTCACGTCCAGCAGTGAGTAGACTGGCTGCACCGGCAAGCCGGAAATTGTTTCGGGCGGCTGCGCGGCCAAGTCCGGGCGCAGCTTGCCGCTGGCCTTTGGCCCGTGGTGCTTGTCGATCCACTGCTGGAACTTCTCCGGTTCGATCATCCGTGCGATTCCCTCACTTTCGTTGCTGAAAGTATAAACGCTCGCAGTTTTGAAATCGCCAGGAAGCGCAAGAAATTCCGGCGAAGGATGTGCTGGGTTGGCTATTTAGCCCAACGGTGTCGCGGATCTAGCTTTTGTCTCCCAGCACCTTTGCCACGGCTTGCGCGGGGGACAACGTGCCGGAGAGGCAGTCTTCAAGTAGACCGGAAAGACTGGCCCCGGGGGCGAGCTGCCTGCTGACCTGCTGTTCGAACCGTCCGCCGGCGCGCCAGACGATCTCGCGCGCTAACCGGTGGCGCTTGAGCGCCAACGCAAGCTGCGGTTGCGAGAGGAACTGGCGATGGCGGTCGCAGGATGCAAGCAGCGCTTCACCGCCGGTGCGCTGCAGGCAACTAAGCATTTCGACCGGCGGAACCCAGTGCGGGCCGGTGTAGCTGGCGGCGAACTGCCGGCCAAGCTGGCGGATGGCGCGGCAGACTTCTCCGGGACTGTTCTGAAGCGCGCTGTCGAGCAGCATTTTCAATTCTTGCGCTTCAGGCTTGTCGGCCTTGTTGACGACGAAGATGTCCGCGATTTCGAGCATGCCCATCTTCATGAGCTGGACGTCATCGCCCAGACCCGGCACCTGCACGACGCAAACGGTGTCGGCCAGGTTGACGACCTCGGTTTCGGCCTGTCCTGCGCCGACGGTTTCCAAAAAGACAATTGAGTAGCCGGTTGCGGCAAGAACGCGTAGCGCATCACTTGCGGCGGCGGCAAGGCCGCCGGCGGCGCCGCGGCTGCCCATGGAGCGGATGAAGACGCCGGAATCGTTGCGCAGGCTGGACATGCGGATGCGATCGCCCAGCAGCGCGCCGCCCGTGAACGGACTGGACGGGTCGATAGCCAGAACGGCCACTTTGTCATGGTGCTGACGAAGAAGCCCCACGGCGTAATCGACAAGGCTGGACTTGCCCGCTCCGGGTGGGCCAGTGATGCCGATCGTCTGTGAAGGCAGCGGCAAATGGGAAACGGCGTCTGAAGCTGCGGCGGCAGTCTCCGAAGCGCCAGACTCCAGCAGGCTGATCAACCTGGAGGCGGCGCGCCGATCGCCAGTTTGGCAAGCGGCAGCGAGTTCGGCAGGGGTCGGTGTGGGTGCGCTCACGCGTATGACTTTACAGCGCTTCCATCGCGAGAACAAGAGGCCGGGTGTGAAGCGTGAAACAAATACGCGAGCGCAGTTTCCTCGAATCCTGTTCTATGCACGCACATCGACTGCAGCTTAGACAAGCTGAAGGCGAATGCAGAGCGCTCCGCAGCGCAGACGACGTGGTTTTTTGCTCGTTACGCCTAATGGCGCTATCGCGGGCTTTTTACGAGTGAAACAGCTCCGAAACGGTAGACAGAATTTGTCAGCGTTCTTGGCATTTTTTGGCAGCGGCGGTGAACTGGTCTGACACTTGTAAAGGACTCGCTAGGCAAGAAGCCCGTCGAGGTTTGGCGGGCTAGAAAGGGAAAACCGAAAGTGGGCAAGCGTTGGGGGGCCTTACAGACACACCTTAAACTTCTCTGCCGTATTCAATCAGCAGTTCCCTCGCTGTATCCAAAAATCCGCAGTGCCCCGCCTGTAACGCCCCTCACGCTTGACCCCACGACCGCGCCAGTTGAAAGGCTGGCGGGAGGCGCTCTATGTCTGAGTGTATCGTGGTCTTCCGCCTGGCACTGAGTCCAAGCTGCCGGGTGGCCGAAAGCCTGCTCGTCTCCGGTTGGCGACGCTGTAGCGAAACGACGTACTTCTGCAACGTTAAAATGAGCGAAGGCGAAGTCTCTGCGCAGATCAAACAGTTGTGCGATGGCTGCCCGGAGTCGTGCCGATGTCCCGTCCGCGGAACCTTTAAAGTCTACGAGAGCTGTCTCGGCAAGCAGTTGCAGACGTGAACTGCGTTTAGGGCACATCCAGCGCTGGGGCATCAGCATTCGAGGAGAAAGGAAAGGTCGGCTCGGAGTCCCAGCCCACCGCGCACTCCGGGCTCTTGTGGTTCACTCCGCACGCGCGCAAAATGAACTTAACCATCGTGTTGCTATTCTGTGAAGGCTTGTACGCGGGACCGCCAAGGCCCACATTCGTCTTGCCATCGCCACCGGTTCCGGGCTGGCCCATGTGCGCGTCCTTCGATCCGTACTTTCGAAGTTCGCGCTCGACGTCCCGGTAGTCGCAATTCAGCACTTCGTCCAGAACGATCTCGATGGGCCGGCCGCGATGATCAGACTTGCGCGACATGCGTCCTGGCATGATGTAAATGCCATACGCGTCGAAGGCCGTGCCCGGGAACTCCCCCGCGCCGACCAGGTAATGCTGAGCGTTCGGGTCGAACTGTTTGGAGCGCATCTCGCCGTGGAACCACTCGCCTTTCTCGTTGCGCCATTCGAGAAAGCAGTGCACGGAGTCCTCATGTTCAACAAACCACTTCCGCCATTCCGTAAATGGGGCGACGGGCAAGGCAGGGATGTACGCTTTGTAGCGCTTGGCGACATCCGTGCGCATGCCGACCAAATGGACTTCTGGCTTGCCGGTTTCGCTCTTCTGAGGGATTGGTTCCACGGCGGCAGCTGAAGATTGGCTTCGGGCAGACGTATCGGCAGGGTGCTGTTTCTGGTCTGGCAGTGCGGCGGTGGCGCTTTCGTCCTGGGCGGACGCAGACGCGACACAAGCGACCACAGCCGCCCACACAACTACGTGCATTCCCGCGAACACGCCCCTCACAGCGGAACCCCTCTTAATGATCTATGCTATCACCGCGCACTGTCTTATATCGCACGGAAGTAACTAAAGCATGAGCTTTTATATAAATTCTTGTCGTGCATTTTGTTTTGGAAGCACATTCAAAAGTCGGGATTATCCGTGGTCGGACGGGCTGGGGTCGCTCGCTTGTTCTGGACGTCCACGAACGTTTCCAAACGCTGACGCGCAAAGCTTCGGCGCGCGGCGCCCGCCTTGGGGAACCTGGCCAGAAAGCCCGCCCAGCCTTCGGCACCGAGTTCCGGGCGGCGCGCAAAAACGGCGTCCTGGTCCAGGAGCTTGGAGAATTCCGCAGTCTCGGCTGGGTCGGCGGGCTCCAACGGCGCTTCGACCGCCTTTGGACCTGGCTCGACCCGTGCGCGCCGGGACTCGGCGAAGTGGCTGGCGAGAAGCATCATCAGGCCAAGCAGCAGCAAGGTCGCGAAGGCCGCGATCAGCGCCACCCCCGTCTTGCTCCGGATGAACCCTGCTAACACACGTGAAAGCGGCACTGCGGCTGGAACGGGCAACGGGTGCTGCGGCTGCGCGAGCGGAGACGGTGTCGAGCGCTGGGCGAGGGCTTCGGCAACCTGCAATGCTGCGCGGGCGGATTGGAACCGTTGCTCCGGTTCGCGGGCCATCAGCGTATCGATGAAAGTCGCCAAGTCTCCAGGAAGATCCGGGCGAAGCTGCGAAACGGGCGACGGCATGTCCGTCAGGTGCCTGGACATGACGGCCAGCGGCGCGCCTTTCTCGAACGGTGTGCGCCCGGTCACCATGACGTACAAGGTTACGCCCAGTGAATAAAGGTCGGAGCGCGGATCAGCGAAACAGCCGCGAATCATCTCGGGCGCCATGAAGTGTGGCGTGCCAATGGGACGGGCGTCCAGATGCGGCGAAAAGAACGCTGTCTTGCAACTGCACAGGCCGGTGCCGATCAGCTTCACGTTGCCGCAGGATTCAAGAAAGATGTTCTTCGGCTTAACATTGCGATGGCAGATCTCGCGGGTGTGCAGGGCTTCCAACGCGCGAAGCACGTTTGTGGCGATGTGCAGCGCCAGGCGTTCGTCCGCGGCGCCGATTTCGCCCATGCGCTGCTGCAGCGTCTGGCCGTTGACGAATTCCAGAGAGATGTAATGAAAGCCGTCTTTTGTGCCGGTGTCGTAGAGCGTCAGCAGGTTGGGGTGGGGCGTCTGGGCATTGACGTAAGCCGCGCGGTTGAAGCGCTCTAAAGCCAAGTCGGTCGGCGGCGGCCATTCAGGGAGCAGTTTGAGCGCGACGATTCGCCCCAGGCGGTCCTGACGAGCGCGGTACATGTAACCACAAGAGCCGTCATGGATGGGTTCGAGCAAAGTAAAGCCAGCAACGCGCGGCATGCGCAGATGAAGGCCGGAACCGCTGGCTTGATTCGAGTGAATCGTGGGCACACCCAGCCCCCCAACGCGCATCGCTCTGATTTCACTTTACCCGTTCGGCCAAGTCAAATCAAACTTTTTGGTGGCTGGTAGTCTGGTGGTCCGGTGTCTGGTTTTTGTGGCACCTGCAGCGGAGACCAACGTAGGGGCCACCAAACCAATTATCAGGCGACCAGACGGCCAACCACTACGGCACTTTCGTTGGAACTTCGCCGGGCTTGGCGGGTTCCGTTTTCTCGGGTGCAACGTCTTTCTTCGGCTCCGCCTTAGGATCTGCTTTTGTGCTTGGCGGATTTGACGCTTCGACCTTCAAGGACTCCACAAACTTCTTGAACATCGGGGTGTCATTACCGTCGGCGCTGTAGCCCTGGATGCAGAGCAGGATGTGGCCAACGCTGGCAGACGTGACCACCTTCGTCCCAGGAGAAACAATGTATTCGGTGCCAATGAGCTTCTTGCCTTGGCCTTCGGCGTCGTACGTCAGCCGCCAGCTCTTGCCGGCCAGCGGCGTATCGCTGGGTGTGTATTTGGGATTGCTGGCAATGATGCCCGAACTGAGGGCTTCGATGCGGGTGCCTTCCCAGATATCAGTTTCGGCGTCTTTGTCGAAATCCTTCTTGAGACCCAATAAAATCACCTTGATCATTGCGCTGCTGGCTGTGTTCTGAACAGCAAACCGGTCTCCTCGGCCCTGCTGCACCATCCAGCGCCAGGTCGGTCCGGGAATCTCGAGAGAGCAGCTTGTGTTGGGCAGAACAAAGCGCCCTTCTTTCAGGGCCGCATCGGGAACAGGCAGATAGCTGATCTTCTCAGGTGGCGGATTGGCGCCCTGCGGGCCACTATTGCCACAACCGCTGGCGAGCAAAAGGATTCCCACGCCAGCAAGGAACGAGGCGACACTCAGGATGCGCATGGATTCCTAGACTCCAGTTCTCTTGGCGGCCAGACTCCTGGACGCCAGTTCTGGAAGACGGCCTATTCGCGTGGAGCCGGCTTGATCAGGTCTCTGAGGAATTTGCCGTACTTCGGCAGCAGTTCATCGGGGTCCGCGTTTTCGCGCAGCACTTCCAGAGAGAGATAGCCGCGGAAGTTGCCGGACTTCAGCAGATCGGTGACTTGAGCCAGCGGCACAAAGCCTTCGCCCAGTTCGCAGGGCACAAGCCGCGTGCGGTCTTCATTGAAGGCGCAATCGTGGACATGCACGTGCTTGACGTGTTCGCAGATCGAATCGTAGGTGTCTTCAACAGATTCAAGGACGCGGATCGGGTGCAGGACGTCCCAGAGCACGCCCAACTTGGGGGAATAGACTTGGCTGAGCACTTCAGAGAGATACTTGGAGTGAGCGAATGAACCGTGGGTCTCCAGCAGCGTAATCGCGCGGATCTTTTCTTTTTCGGCGAACTCTGTGCATTCGTCGAGCGCTTCGGCAACGTAGTCGATGACGCCCGTGACTTCCAGACCGGGCGGAACATCGCCGCCAAAGACGCGAATGTAGGGCGCGCCGACGGCTTCCGCCAGACGCAGGCACTGTTTCACATTGGCGATCATCTTCTGGCGTTCGACCACATCGGGGCTGGAAAAGGAGAATGAGGTCGCGATGCAGGAGACGGCAAGGTTAGCGGCGTCAAATTGTTTACGGACTTCGCCCAGGTAATCGGGCGGGCTATCGAGTTCCACGCCGTGCTTATGTCCTTTTCCAACGCGAAGTTCTACGCCGTCGTACCCATATGTCTGCATGCCATCCACGATCGCGGCAACGGTCCATTCCGGACAAACCCACGTGGTAAAGCTCAACTTCAGGTTATAGGTCGTCGCATACGCTGTTGCCATCTGATCACCAACTCCTTCGAAAGACAATGACGCCCCACTGAGCTGGGCCCCACGGGGGACACCTTAGCCCTTTAAGGATACCTGCCCATGCAGTTTAGGGACCAATAGGCGTGTCGTCAAGGAAAGTAACGCAATCCTCCTGGATTGCGAGCCCCGGCGCAATCCAGGAGGATTGCGTTACTGAAAACCGCTGCTATCATCGCGTCCCATGAGTGAGATTCTTGATATCGGTTGCGGCCAGGCCAAAACTCCCGGCGCGGTGGGAATCGACGTGCTGCCCGGCGCCGGTGTCGATATCGTTCACGATCTCAACAAACTGCCCTGGCCTTTGGAAAGCGACCGTTTCGACACCGTGGTGTGCTCGCACGTTCTGGAGCATCTGCTCGATCTGGTCGGCGTCATGAACGAGATCCACCGCGTCAGCCGAAACGGTGCAAAAGTCAAGATCGTCACGCCTCATTTTTCGAGCCTGAATTCGTGGGAAGACCCGACCCACATGCGCCATTTCGCGCGCCGCAGTTTCAGCTTCTTTGATCCCGAAAGCAAGCACAGCTATACGAAGAACCGCATCAAGACCGTCAGCGTAGAGGTCACCTTCGGCGGTGGCTTATGGGATCTTGTAGGCCGTTGTATATATGGATGTTCGCCCAACCTATGGGAAAAACACTTCGCATTCGTCTGGCGCGCGCGGAACCTGATTGTCGAACTGGAAGTCGTTAAAAAAGAGTAAATCCCCGGCATTCCGCCGGGGATCAACGGTTCCTCTTAACTTCGAAACTCCTACTTCTCTTCGACTTCGATGGCTTCCACGTCGCAAGCCTCGACGCAGCTATTGCAGCCGACGCAGTCGTCAGCCTTGGTCGCCACGCACTTCTCTTCCTGCATTTCCAGGACGGTGTTCGGGCATGCATCGACGCACTTATTGCAGCCAACGCAGTTCTCGGTGTCGATCGTGATGACGTACATGGATTGGTCCTTTCCTCCGCTTTGGGCTTTTTGCCCTCGGCGGCGACCAAGGGCACTCTCAATTTCCTTTATCCCAGAATCGCCAAAAAGCAACAATATTCTGGGACTATTCTGCTCTTTTTTCCATTTTGAACATCTAAAACAGCCATTTTCTTCAACCGAACGTCTTTGGCAGACCCGACTTCGGCCTGAAGCCCCAAGCCCCAAGCCTCTACTTCTTCCCCACCTCTCCCGTCGCGGCCTGATGCAGCTTGATCTCCACCTTGTTATCCAGCGCCGCGTAGTACTCCTTCAGAAGAGCCAGCACTTCCGGCCGGCTGAAGTCCGGCGACACTTCTCCGCCTTCCGACAGCGTCTTGCGCAAGACCGTCCCGCTCAGCATCAAGCGGTCTTCCTTGCCGTGAGGGCAGGTGCGCATCGAAGCCATGCCGCGGCACTTCGAACAGTAGAACGTCCAGTCGATCTTCAGCGGCTGAAGCTCGATCGAGCCCTTCGGGATCTCGTCGAAAATCTTCTGCGCGTCGAACGGCCCGTAGTAGTTGCCGACGCCGGCGTGATCGCGGCCCACGATCAAGTGGCTGCAACCATAGTTCTGCCGGAAGACGGCGTGCAACAGAGCTTCGCGCGGACCGGCGTAGCGCATGTCCAGCGGGTAGCCGCCCTGCAGACAGGTGTTCTTGACGAAGTACTTTTCCACGAGCACGTCGATGCACTTCACGCGCACTTCGGCCGGAATGTCGCCGGGCTTCAGCTTGCCGACGAGCTGGTGGATGAACAGTCCGTCCATCACTTCCAGCGCGATCTTGGCGAGGTATTCGTGCGAGCGGTGCATGGGGTTGCGAAGCTGCAGCGCCGCGACTGTCTTCCAGCCTTTCTCGACGAAATACTTGCGCGTCTCGGCCGGGCGCATGTACACGCCGGCGAACATCGTCGGGAAGTAGCTTTCGCTCAGCACCTTGATCGGGCCGGCGAGGTTCACGTCCTTCTGCGCCAGGACCATCGCGATGCCGGGGTGTTCCTTGTCGGTGGTCTTGAAAACTTCTTTGCACTCGAGCGCTTTGTCGATCGCGTACTTCTCGGTCACCTTCATGGTCGCCATGATGGTGCCGGTTTCTTCATCGACCAGCGCAACTTCCTGCCCTTCCTTGATCCAATCCGCGTCGGCTTTGCTGGCCGATAGCGTGACTGGAATCGGCCAGAACGTCCCGTCAGCCAGCGTCATGCTCGTGCAGACGTTCTTCCAATCCTTGCTGCCCATGAACCCGCTGAGCGGCGTGAACGCGCCAATTCCGAGCATGATCGCGTCGCCCGTTTCGCGCGAAGTCATCTTGATCTTGTTCAGCGACTGCGCTTTCTTCTGTTCCTGCTCAAGAGCTGCGCCTTCGAGCAGCAGCGGCTTCAGCGTTTTTTCACGACCATGCGGCTTGACGAGCAAATCCATTGTGTTTTTTCCCTTTCCCATTCCCCGACCGAAGGGACATACCCTAACAAGCACGCCCCCGAAACCAAGCAAAAAATCCCCCGCAAACGTACCGCCGGTGCCACGCTTGTGTTCGCCGCGCCCTGTGCCACACCTGTTTCCACCGCGTCCGTCCGCAGCGAACTCAAGCGTGCGCTCCGGTTCCCCTCTCCCCCGCGAGGGAGAGGGGTTAGGGGTGAGGGGGCCACGCCGCGCGTATCTCGTGCGTCTCGCTCGCCCCGTCGTCCGTCGTGCAGTCGCCGCCTTGCGCCACCGGAATTCCAGCCGCCTTCAGGCGGCTTCTGGGCCGTTGCTTGCCACCACCTTCAGGTGGTGGGGTCGGCCTCCTCTATGTCCGCTCAGCCGGCTTCAGCCGGGCTTGCATCCAATTCACCGTGCCGTCACTCCCGCCTCCTGCCGTTCTTCCCGCCTTCGCGTCTTTGCGGTTCGCTGTTGTTTTTCCCTGGAATTTTTTGCACCTCCTGTGCACATCCGCCCCGCGCCTCAGCCCACAGCACTCAGCGCTGAACCCTCCCCATTCTTCGCGCCTTTGCGTCTTTGCGGTGCAAAAATCCCTGCGAATTCCCGCAAATTCCGCCCTCCGGACAGCCCATCTCTGCGCGAAGCCCCAAAAGCTTCTCCGTTCGTACCGGCTGTGTTGTGGCGCAGGCTGTCTAGCCTGCGTCCTCAGACTTTTTCAGTTCTCCGGCCGCGCGCTCCTTCTCCTCGCGCGCCTTCGACTCGATCGCAATCTCCGCAACTCGCCGCAGATACGCCGCCGCTTGCTCGTCCGGCGGCGGGAACTCAAGTTGCTCCGCCATCGGCTCGAGTTCCTTCGACAGCCCCAGCCGCTCGCGCATCTCCTTCAACCATTCCGGCCGCTCGCGCAACGCCTCTGCCCACGAATCCGCGCACGGCTTGCCCGCGCGTTTCGCCCGCTTGCCAACGTCCTGCAATTCGGCGTGCCGGTAGCGCAGCGACGATGCCACGGCAAAGTACTTTCCGTAGCGGCTCAGCACTCCCTCTTCCAACGCGCGCGGCGTCTGCCCGGCGTGAGCGAGCATGCAGCCGCGCCGGAACCGCGCGTAATTCGGAAAGCCGTGCAGCAGCGCCCACGCGCAACCATCGAACCCGTCCTCGCGCCGCTGCTCCCGCACAGCC